>CAKSMF010000001.1 GCA_934474025.1 uncultured Ruminococcus sp.
GACCTGGGAAAGTAAAACGATGCCGGCACATAATTCAATCGGAAGTTGTTTCTTTCAGCTTCCGATTTTTTTATTATTATATAATGAAATAATCGGAAAAGAATTAAACATAATAAACGCCAGAGAACCGGGATGGACACACCGCTGGTGCACCAGTTGTCATGCCAATGGCACGGCGCTGGGCAGCTATATGTGCGGAACGGATAAACGCTGAAGGCATCTAAGCGTGAAGCCGACCCTAAGATAAGATATCCCTTCGTAAGAGTAAGGCCCCCTCAAAGACTAAGGAGGTTGATAGGCTCAAAGTGTAAACACGGTGACGTGTTCAGCTAGCGAGTACTATAAAGGTATTTAAACAGAGACTCTATACCATAATTTAATACGGCATAAGAGTCTATATATCAGCAACAAATCCACTAAAAAAATGATAATAAAAAAGACCATTGAAATAAATTCCAATGGTCTTTTTATTTAGAAAGAATTAATTATTCATTAATAGCTGTTACAACGCCTGAACCAACAGTTCTGCCGCCTTCACGGATAGCGAAACGGAGACCTTCTTCAATAGCGATAGGAGTGATGAGTTCAACGTCCATAGAAACGTTATCACCAGGCATACACATTTCCTTATCAGCAGGAAGAGTAACTACACCAGTAACGTCAGTAGTTCTGAAATAGAACTGAGGTCTGTAGTTGTTGAAGAATGGAGTATGACGACCGCCTTCTTCCTTCTTAAGAACGTAAACCTGACCAGAGAACTTTGTGTGTGGGTGAATTGAACCAGGAGCACAAAGAACCTGTCCTCTTTCAACCTGGTCTCTTGTGATACCACGGAGAAGAGCACCAACGTTATCACCAGCTTCACAGAAGTCAAGAGTCTTACGGAACATTTCGAGACCTGTAACAACTGTAGAAAGCTTTTCAGTAGAAAGACCAACGATTTCAACAGGCTTGTTAACGTCAAGACGTCCTCTTTCAACTCTACCTGTAACAACAGTACCACGACCAGAAATAGTCATAGTGTCTTCGATAGGCATAAGGAATGGCTTAGCTTCATCTCTTTCAGGGCTTGGAATGTATTCATCAACAGCATCCATGAGTTCAAGGATAGGAGCGTAAGCAGGGTCGCTGAGGTCATCAGGAGCATTAAGAGCTGCAAGAGCAGAACCCTTGATGATAGGAGTATCGTCGCCAGGGAAGTCATAGCTGGAGAGAAGGTCACGGATATCCATTTCAACGAGTTCGAGAAGTTCTTCATCGTCAACCTGGTCAGCCTTGTTCATGAAAACAACGATAGCTGGAACGCCAACCTGACGAGCAAGAAGAATGTGTTCTCTTGTCTGAGCCATAGGACCATCAGAAGCAGCAACAACGAGGATAGCACCGTCCATCTGAGCAGCACCAGTAATCATGTTCTTAACATAGTCAGCGTGACCTGGGCAGTCAACGTGTGCATAGTGACGCTTGTCTGTTTCATATTCAACGTGAGCAGTATTAATTGTGATACCACGTTCTCTTTCTTCTGGAGCCTTATCAATCATGTCATAAGCTTCGTACTGAGCCTGACCCTTAAGAGCGAGAGTTTTTGTGATAGCAGCTGTAAGAGTGGTCTTACCGTGGTCAACGTGACCGATAGTACCAATGTTTACATGTGGTTTTGTTCTTTCAAATTTAGCCTTTGCCATTGGAAATTTCCTCCTTAAATAGAAAAATACAGTAATCTGTATAATATATTATAACAGATTATTAAGATAAATGCAAGTGTTTTGGAGAAAAAAGTTCTCCAAAACACGAGATTATATTAGTTTTTGCTTCTGGAAGCCATAATTTTTTCAGCAATGCTCTTAGGAACTTCCTGATAGCTGTGAGGTTCCATAGTATACTGACCACGACCCTGAGTATTAGAACGGAGGTCTGAAGTATAACCAAACATTTCTGAAAGCGGAACAAGAGCATCAACCTGAACAGTACCAGTTCTTGTTTCCTGACCCTGAATCTGACCACGGCGTGAGCTGAGGTCACCAATAACAGTACCAGTGTATTCATCAGGAACAATAACAGCAACTTTCATAACAGGTTCCATAAGGATAGCATTAGCCTGCTTGAGAGCTTCCTTGAATGCGATAGAACCGGCAATCTTAAATGCCATTTCAGAGGAGTCAACTTCATGGTAAGAACCGTCATAGAGTTCAACCTTAACGTCAACAACTTCATAGCCAGCAAGAATACCAGCCTTCATAGCACCCTGAATACCAGCGTCAACAGCAGGGATATATTCCTTAGGAATAGAACCGCCGACAACAGCATTCTTAAATTCATAGCCCTTACCTGATTCGTTAGGCTCAACACGGATTTTAACGTGACCGTACTGACCAGAACCACCGGACTGTTTCTTATATTTGTAATCGATATCAGCACTGCCCTTGATTGTTTCTTTGTAAGCAACCTGAGGAGCACCAACATTAGCTTCTACCTTGAATTCACGGAGAAGTCTGTCAACAATGATATCGAGGTGAAGTTCGCCCATACCAGCAATAATAGTCTGACCTGTTTCTTCGTCAGTCCATGTTTTGAAAGTCGGGTCTTCTTCAGCAAGCTTAGCAAGAGCAATACCCATTTTTTCCTGACCAGCCTTAGTTTTTGGCTCGATAGCGAGCTGAATAACAGGCTCTGGGAATTCCATTGATTCAAGAATAATTGGGTGCTTTTCATCACAGAGAGTATCACCTGTTGTGGTGTTTTTAAGACCAACAGCAGCGGCAATATCACCGGAATAAACTGTTGTGAGGTCTTTTCTGTGGTTAGCGTGCATCTGTACAATACGACCGAATCTTTCACGAGTATCCTTAGTAGCATTAAGAACAGTATCGCCCTGATTTACTACACCGGAATAAACACGGAAGAATGCAAGTTTACCAACAAATGGGTCAGTAGCAATTTTGAAAGCGAGAGCAGAGAATGGCTCTTCATCAGAAGAAGGTCTTTCTTCTTCTTCTTCTGTATCAGGATTTACACCCTTGATAGCAGGAACATCAAGCGGAGAAGGCATATAGTCGATGATAGCATCGAGAAGCTTCTGAACGCCCTTGTTTTTATATGAAGTACCACAAACAACAGGAACCATTGTGTTAGCAATTGTAGCTTTTCTTATGCAATCTTTGATTTCAGCGATAGAGAGTTCGCCTTCTTCAAAGTATTTTTCCATAAGAGCTTCATCTTGTTCAGCAACGTGTTCAACCATTGCTTCATGATATTCCTGAGCCTTTTCTTTCATGTCCTCAGGGATTTCTTCAACACGGATATCTTTTCCGAGGTCATCATAATAAACGTAAGCTTTCATTTCAACGAGGTCGATAATACCCTTGAAATCGTCTTCAGCACCGATAGGAAGCTGAATCGGAACAGCATTACATTTAAGTCTGTCTTTCATCATGTCAATAACATGATAGAAATTAGCACCCATAATATCCATCTTATTTACATAAGCCATACGGGGTACTTTATAGTTATCAGCCTGTCTCCAAACGGTTTCAGACTGAGGCTCAACACCGCCCTTAGCACAGAGAACTGTTACAGAGCCGTCGAGTACACGGAGTGAACGTTCAACTTCAACAGTAAAGTCAACGTGACCAGGTGTATCAATGATGTTAAGTCTGTGACCAGCCCAATAGCAAGTAGTAGCAGCAGAAGTAATAGTGATACCTCTTTCCTGTTCCTGAGCCATCCAGTCCATAGTAGCACTACCCTCATGAGTTTCACCGATTTTATGGTTAACACCGGTGTAATAGAGGATACGTTCTGTGGTGGTGGTTTTACCTGCGTCAATGTGGGCCATTATGCCGATATTTCTTGTATTTTCAAGTGAACAATCTCTTGACATAATAATCCTCCTTTACTCTTACCAACGGTAGTGAGCAAATGCCTTGTTTGCTTCAGCCATTTTGTGAGTATCGTCACGCTTTTTGCAAGCACCGCCTGTGCCGTTAAGAGCGTCGAGGATTTCACCGGCAAGTCTTTCCTTCATAGTTTTTTCGTTTCTCTCTCTGGAATACTTAGTAATCCATCTGAGACCTAAAGTTTGTCTTCTTTCTGGTCTAACCTCCATAGGAACCTGATAGGTTGCACCACCGAGACGACGAGCTTTTACTTCGAGCTGTGGCATGATATTTTCCATAGCCTGCTCAAAAACTTCAAGAGCGTCCTTGCCTGTCTTTTCAGCTACGATGTCGAATGCACCGTAAACAATTTTCTGCGCAACACCCTTTTTACCGTCGAGCATTATGTTATTAATGAGACGTGTAACGAGCTTTGAATTGTATACAGGGTCCTGTAATACGTCACGCTTTGCGATATTACCTCTTCTTGGCATTTTCGCTTCCCTCCTTCACATAGATTGATGAATTCATAGGTACTCAAACCGACCGATTACTGCTCCCGACACGAGAGAATAAAACTTCACCGGTTCGGTATGCCAGAGCCAATGCAGAGGATTTTATATATAAAATCTCCGCATTATCCAGCGGTAGTAGTTATCCTATTTAAAAACTTGTACAGTTTATAGACCTGTCAGTCTGTTAACAGAAAAAATTACTTCTGCTTAGGCTTCTTAGCACCGTATTTGGAACGAGCCTGACCACGGTTAGCAACACCCTGAGCATCAAGAGTACCTCTGATGATATGATAACGTACACCAGGAAGGTCCTTAACACGTCCGCCTCTGATGAGAACTACGCTGTGTTCCTGAAGGTTGTGACCGATACCAGGAATGTAAGAAGTAACTTCATAACCATTAGTAAGCTTAACTCTTGCGATTTTTCTCATAGCTGAGTTAGGCTTTTTAGGTGTAGCAGTTCTTACAGCAGTGCAAACGCCTCTTTTCTGAGGTGAGCTTAAGTCAATCTGAGTCTTTTTCTTAGCATTGTAACCCTTCTGAAGAGCTGGAGCTGTGGATTTAACCTCCAAATCTTTTCTGCCCTTACGAACGAGCTGGTTAAATGTAGGCATATTCTTCCTCCTTTTCTTGAAAACTATGCACTTATGAAAGTACACTTATATATTATAACCCAAAAAAAACGGCTTGTCAAGTGTTTCACTCAAAAAAGCCGTAAAATTAATTATATTTTGTTATTTTTCCTATTAAAACATAAAATAAGTGGCATGAAGTTAGATATTATTGGTAAATAAGCCATTCTGAAATGCTGTCCGAACCGCCTGTTGATATATAAGCATAGTAGGAAAGTACTAAGGAAGCGTCAACAGCATCAATAATATTATCATTGTTTATGTTAGCACATTGTTTTTGTTCTGATGTAAAAGTACCTGTACCAGATGTTGAAATAATAGAATATTCAGTCAGTATCAAACTTGCATCAATTGAATCTATGATATTATCATTGTTGAGGTCACCTAATTTCAAATCGGAAGAAACAGTTACTTCAAAATAAGTTTCGGCTGATAATTCTTCATATTGCATTCTGATAAAGATTTTGTAAGTTCCGGTTTTTGAACTGTCAAATTCAGAAGTATCAATAAAATTATTATTTGAAACCATATCGTATGTTGTAGTAACAAATTCTATACCATCTGATTTCACTCCGGAAATGTACCAACTTCCGCCGGAAAGGTCAATTTCTTCACCGATTTTGTAAGTCATTTTAGTAGGATATGAATAAATATTTATATTCATGTATGTAGATGCTGTTGTTGTAATCGTAGTAGTGTCTGTAGTGGTTGTAGTAGTAGTAGTAGTTGTTGTTGTTGTTGTTGTTTGAATATCCTCAACAGTTACTTCAAAATAAGTTTCTGCAAACATATTATCATAGTAATTTCTTATGTAAATTCTATAAGTGCCTGCTTTAGTGTTATCAAATTCAGAGGTATCTATAATTGATAAATTATTTGTCATATTAGCTGACAAAGATTCAAAACTGCCATGTATGTCTTGTCCTTTTTCATGATACTTACCGCCAGTAAAATCCAGTTCTTCGCCGATTTCGTAAACTGTTTTTGTAGGCAGACTGTCAATGATGATTTCATAATATGTGGAAACTGTTGTAGTAGTGCCTGTGGTGGTAACTGTAGTAGTTGTAGTAGTTGTTGTGTTAATTTTGTCAAGATATACTGTTAAATCCGGATTATCGGCAGAAAGTTCCCAGCGTGTAGCACCATTGCTAATGTAATATCCATCTGGTATAGCCTGTATAACTTTTGAGAGTTCTACATAAGCAGTATCGGATATAAATTCAAAGTAGTCCGGAGAGTAAGAAGATGTTCTGATAGGATAGGCAACATCATTTGCCATGTCGTAAGATACTACATTATATTTTACACCTGAAACATATTCTCCTGATTCTCCGTCAACAAATTTAACACTGTATTTGTGTTTTTGAACAGCAGTTGTTGTAGTTGTAGGAGTTGTTTCTGTAAGAGTTGTTGTAGTGGTTGAAGTAGTAGTTGTAGTTGATGTTGTAGTAGTATCTGTAACTGTTCCGGAAGAATCTCCAACAACAATACGTCCAAATGTAAGTGTAGGAGTATAATTACTTCCTTGAGCTGTTGTGCATGACAAATATGAAGTTGACCATGTAAAATCATATTTTCCTGCTGTACAGTTTTCAGAAATATGCATATATATTGTAGCTGCAATATTTGAATCTGAATTTAAAGTACCGTTGCTTGAAATATTAAAGTTAAGGTAATTATCTGTAACAGAATAAGTTACATTACCGTTAAAAGCTGGTGATGTTTCTTCCATTCCGGTGACTTCAAATCCGTCCGGAATGTTAAGTCTAAGATTTTCAATTTCTTGTATAGCAAGCATATTATCAGCATACATATTAAGTTGAATATCCTGACCGGCAGAAGCTTCCATAAGCTTGAAATATAGCATCATTCTTGAAGTAGCATCAGCAGACATTACACAGCAGGTCATATACATGAAGGTTATCATAGCACTTAAAAAGACTGCTGTTATTTTTTTATAAATTTTCATAATTCCTCCTTGATTTGTTAAAGAAGTGTTTGCTCATAGTAAAGCCGATTATTGTTACAATTGTATCTGTTGCAGGAAACGTAATCCAGAAATACTGAAGTCCGAACCGTGAAAAAAGATATGCAAGCGGAACAAATAGAAATACAGTTCTGATAATTGTTAAAAGCGAACTTTTAAAGCTTTCGCCTACTGCCTGAAAAAGCACAGGATATGTAAGTGAAGTGACAAGCGGTATAAAACTAAGTCCGATAATCCTGAAAGCAGTAATTCCTATACGTATAACTTCACTGTCTTTTGAAAAAAATCTCAACATAGGTTCGGGAAGTATCATAAAACAGAGCGTTCCGAAAAACATAAGAACAGCACCAAAAATAATTGCTACATTAAGAGTTTTTTTACAGCGTTCGGTATTTCTTGAAGCGTAATTGAAACTTATTACTGGTACTATGCAAGTTTGCATTGCTCCGAGGGGAATAAAGAAAAAAGTCTGCCATTTATAATAAAGTCCAAGTACTGTTACAGCTTCATCAGAAAAAGTAGCCAGTATCATATTAAGTCCGAATATATAGAGTGTATACGCCGACTGCATAAGAATATTAGGGATTCCGAGATGAAATATTATTTTTATATTATTGGGATATTTTTTTATTGATGGTGACTTATAAAAACCTTTTTTCATTACAATGAGTGCAGCAACTATCTGTCCTGCAACAGTTGCGATTCCTGCCCCTGCTATACCCATTTCAGGAAGACCGAACATTCCGAATATAAGCAGAGGGTCAAGAATAATATTTGTTACTGCACCAGCAATTTGTGCAAACATAGGGGTTTTCATGTTACCTCTTGCCTGTAGAATTTTTGTCCATATGCTTTCTAGAAATAGTCCGAAACTAAAAATACATACAATTCTTCCGTATGAAATAACATCTGCAATTACTTCCGGAGATGAAGTTTGCATTTTTGCGTAAGCGGGCATTACTATATAGCATATTAAAGCAAAAATTGCCCACAAAACCACAGCTAACGGAGTGCCTGTTCCTGCATATTCGTCAGCCTCTTTGCTCTTTCCGAGACCAAGCTTTGAAGCCATTACAGTATTGATTCCGACTCCTGTTCCGACAGCCAGAGCAATCATAAGAAGTTGCAAAGGATAGATGATTGAAAGTGCTGTAAGACCGTCTCCCGAATATTTTCCGACAAATACACTGTCAATAATATTATAGAGTGCTTGTATAAGTTGGGCAAGCATAACGGGAGGAGCCATCTTAAATAAAATTTTACTTATTTTTTCAGTACCAAAATAATTATTTTGTTGTATAATCTTTTCCATATTGTTTATCTTAGTTCACAGTCGATAATTTTTCGGAGACTGGTTATTATTGCATTGTTACATTGAGTTCATGGCAGAGGGAATACCGATTTATCTCCGTCCACTGTCATTGGGATTTTAGTGTTTTTTAATGGAAAAAAGCATTATAAGCGGATAAATTTCAAGTCTGCCTATAAGCATATCAAAACTTAACACTATTTTTGAAAAAGCATTAAGTCCGCCAAAACTTCCGGCAGTACCAAAACGTCCCACGCCAAAACCAATATTATTCATGCAGGTTACAACAGCAGAAGCAGATTCTTCCATTGAATAATTATCAAGAGTTATAAGCAGAAGTGATATACAGAATATCAGCATAAATAAGATAAAATAAGATGATACACCTCTTACAACGTCATTTTCAACAGGCTTGCCGTCAATTTTTACAGTTGCGACAGCACGTGGATTTACAATGTATTTGAGTTCCTTAACGCCTGTTTTAAAGAGTATCAGTATTCTTGAAACTTTCATACCACCGCCAGTTGAACCTGCACAAGACCCCACAAACATAAGCAATATAAGAAGCGTTTGTGAAAATACAGGGAATTGTGAAGTATCAGTTGTTCCGAATCCCGCCGAAGTTATTGTAGATGCTACCATAAAAAATGAATATCTTAATGCTTCACCGAATGAACCAAATAATTTGATAGTATTCATAGATATTATGAGAGTTGCAGTTATTATGATTCCGAAATATGTTCTTACTTCTTCATTTTTGAATACAAGTGAAAACTTTCTTATAAGCAAGTAATAATAAAGATTGAAATTCACACCAAAAAGTATTATGAATACTGCAATAACCATTTCAATGTATACACTGTTATAATGGGCTATACTGTCACTCCATATTGAAAATCCGCCGGTACCGGCAGAAGAACAAGCATGAATTATTGCATCATATAACGGCATACCGCCACAAAATAACATTATTATTTCGGCAACTGTAAGTGATATATATATCATATACAGTATACGTGCTGAAAACTTTGATTTTGAAACAAGTTTTCCGGCTTTTGGACCGGCACATTCAGCACGCATCATATGCATAGTACGTGAATCATTGCTTGACATGATTGCAAGCACAAACATAAGAATTCCCATACCGCCAATCCAGTGTGTGAAAGCCCTCCAGAAAAGACAGGATTTTGACATTGATTCAACATCAGTTAAAATAGTTGCACCTGTTGTTGTGAATCCGGAAACTGTTTCAAAAATAGCGTCTGAAAATTTTGGTATTTCTCCGGAAAGAATAAACGGTACAGCACCAAAGATTGACATCATAATCCATGATGCTGCAACGCTTACAAATCCCTCCATAGAAAATATTGAGTTGTTTTTAGGTTTTTTAACGGTGAGGGCAAATGAAATAATCATAAGAGCTACAAAAGGTATTCCAAATGAGGATACAACGTGTTTTTCACCATAAATGAAACCTACTATTATGGGCAAAAGCATAAAAAGTGCCACACCTTTGAGAATTTGTCCCATAATATATAAAATCATTTTGTAATTCATGTTTCAGTACCAATAAACTTCCTTATTCAAAAATATTTTTAAGGTCGCTGAAACCTTTATTTGTGGTTATTATAACAACACTGTCATTGAGTTTAAGACAGTCGTCACCTTTTGGAATAATGAGGTCATTTCCTCTGACAATACTTGCAATAAGTATGCCTTTTTTGAGTTTTAATTTTTTAAGAGGAGTGTTAAGATATGGTTTGTCGTCACGGATAACAAATTCTATAGCTTCAAGAGTGTTGTTTACAAGGCGATAAAGTGTAGTAATATTGTTTCCTTTGGCGTTTTGTTTTGCACGGACGTATTGTAAAATCTGGTTTACTGTAATTGATTTTGGTGAAATGATACTATCAAGTGAAAGCGTATCCGATAATTGTATAAGGTTCATGCGGTTTACTTTGGTGACAACTTTGTCAACGCCGTTATTTTTTGCGAGAAGTGAAAGAAGAATATTTTCTTCATCAATTCCTGTAAGAGTCACAACGGCATCTGCATCATAAACGTGTTCGCTTTCCAGAACGTCATGGTCTGTACCGTCAGCACAGGATATATTTACCTTATTCAAATGCTGACTGAGTTCAAGACATCTGTTGTAGTTGACTTCAATAATTTTAACTTTTATTCCCATTTCAATCAACTGTTGTGCAAGATGATATGCTACACGTCCTCCGCCAATTAAAACGGCTGATTTTACACGTTTTTCACGGTAAGTAGCACTTATACTCTTAAAGAATTTAACCATTGCACTATGGGAAGCTGTCATATGAATTTTGTCACCGGCACGCAACATGAAATTACCGTCCGGAATAAATATTTCCTTGTCTCTCTGAACCGCACATATAAGTACATCAAGGCGGAGTCTTTTTGAAAGGTGATTGAGAACAACACCGTCAAGAATACTGCCTTTTGTTATGCGGATTTCAGCAAGGTCAACACGGCCTTTTGCGAAAGATTCAATGTTTATTGCTTCCGGATAACGCAGAACTTTTGCAATTTCATTAGCTGCGTTGTAGTCAGGATTCACCATCATACTTATTTTGAGATTTTCACGCATGAAAACAAGTTGCTGGTCAAATTCAGGATTGCGTACACGTGCTATGCAATGACGTGCTTTCAATTCTTTAGCAATAAGGCATGATAAAATGTTTACTTCATCAGAATTTGTAAGAGCAATGAAAATATCAGTTTTTTCAACATTTGCCTCTGCAAGAATGCTTGTTTGCAAGCAGTTTCCGGTAATTCCCATAACATCATAATCATTTACAACGCTTTCGATTTTTTCCTCGTCAGTGTCGATTACTGTAACATTATGTTCGCTGCTGAGAACATCTGCCAGAGTGCTGCCAACTTTTCCGCAGCCTACAATGATAATGTCCATAATTCCTCCATAAAACATAGAATTTTAGGAATATACAATATTCCAATCTAATTATAAACCTACTGCTACATTTTGTCAATAGAAAATTAACCGCATAAAATCAAGCTTATTCTGAAATGTTAAAAATTTCTTCGTAAGAGGTATTAAAAATTTTTCTTATAAGAATTATTTCGTCGGGATAAAGATGTCGCTGACCTACTTCAATTTTGGCAACGGCACTTCTTGTAATGTCACAGCCATTAAGCTGTAATTGTTCTGCTAAATATTCCTGAGTTTTTCCGCTTTTTTCACGGATACATCGGATATTGTTTCCCACCTTCGTTTCAATATCTTTGTTCATTATGCACAAATCCTTTCAAATAATTTCTATACTTTAGAATTCACAAAAGTATTGACATTATTATAAATTTGTTTTATAATAAAATTGCACCTATATAGGTGCAAAGATGACTGTATGATTATGGTATTAATGTCCGATTTACGAATAATTTGCAATCTTTTTTGCAAATTCGATTGTATAATGAAAATAAGCAGATATAGTGTTTATGAAGAATATGTATGAAGGAGGTGCAGTATGAGTTTTTTTGATGCTTTAGGAAATGCCCTTGGAACTATGGCGGGTCAGTTACAAGCAGAACAAGATAAAATAAATATTTATGTTGGTGATTATGAACATCTCAGTTCATATGAATTGAAAAAATATGTACTCGGCTTGAAGAAAGAAATAAAAGTTATCTATGTTCACAAGAAGATATGTATCGTCTTAAAGCCGTAAGACAAATTTTAAGACAACGTTCAAATAATTAATATAAGGGGGAGTGTATTTATGGGGTTCTTTGATTCTTTTCAGAATGCAAGTAAAAAAAAGTATGAGGAAAGTTCTGAATCAACAAATCGTCTTAGAAGAGATAAAGAACAGAAGCAACGTGAGGCAGAAATTAAACAACATGAATTAAACAGTCTTTACAAAGAAAGTGACTCTAGCTTGTTACAAAAGTATAATTCTTTTTTTACCTCACAGGAAATAAAGAAAAAAATCGAGGAGATACTTTATGCTCGTGGTTATTATAAGACGAGAGGAGGAAATTGGGATAGATAAAATTAAATAAGCAAGTATAGTGTTAATGAAAAATAGATACAAAGGGGGGTGCATTTATATGGATAAATTTTTAAAAGTTTTAGTAGCGACAGGTACAGTTGCTGGTGTAATTCTTGATATCTTTTTCAATAAAAAAGATTAAATTATTTCAATTTTCGCAAAAAGTTTTGAAGTGAGGTGATAGAAATTTATGGTAAAAATAAGAATAATAAGAACAACAACTATATTTGGAAAAAAAGTTTTTAAACTTATTATTAAAAGTGGAAATTCAAACTCGATAATAGATATACCATACGAAACAGTTGAAAAAATAAAAGGTGGACTCATCAGTATTAAAGAGATTATAGAAAAACTTTCAGATGATGATATAAAAAAATTACATACAAAAAAATTTATGAGTTTGCCATTTAATAGGTAAATAACTTTTATACAATGTAAAAATTGTATTTCAGTGGTGCTATTCTTATATGATAAGGGGGGAAAAATATGCCTAATATGTCTGATCCACGGAAAGAAATTTTAAAAAAATTTTTAAAAGAAATAATTTTACTTATAATTACATTAATTATAAAAGGTTTGACAGAAGACGAGGCAATTAAAATAGTTTCTGAAAAAACACATACTCCTTTAAATGAAGTTAAACGTACATATAAAAGATACAGAAAAACAGTTTGATTATGTTGTGATTTTTATTCGATAAATATTGACATATATTCTAATCTGAATTATAATATACTTAAAAACATCAGGAGGAAAAGTATATGTCAAAATTACCAGATATTCCGCTTGACAAGGTAGTAAAGGCAGGTAAAAAAGCACTTGACGAACTTGAAAAAAGCGGACAAGAAAAGAAAGTTGTTGAAGTAGTTTCCAAAAAGACAGGAATAAGCGAAAAAACAATAAATTCCGCATTAAAAACAGTAAAAGAAATAAAATGAGAAAAACCGGCTGAAATATATTTTTCTCAGCCGGCTTTTTTTAAAGTATGAAACAAATCAGTCCCGAACAGCCCTCATTAATTACACGTTCAAGGGTTTCTTGTAATTTAAGTCTTGCGTCAACAGGCATTTTGAAAAGCTTGTTGTGTAAGCCTTCATTAACGAGTTCGTGGAGCGATTTTCCAAAAATATTACTCTCCCATATTTTAGCGGGATTATCATCAAATCCGTCAAGCAGATACATTATAAGTTCTTCAGATTGTTTTTCAGTTCCAACAATAGGACTTACAGTGGTATTTATATTTGCTTTCATTATATGAAGTGATGGTGCAGTTGCTTTGAGTTTAACGCCGTATTTTCCGCCTTGTTTTATAATTTTAGGTTCTTCAAGAGTAAGTTCTTCCATTTCAGGCATAACTATTCCATAGCCTGTGGCTTCTACTTCTGCAAGTGCGGGTTCAATGCGTTGATACTTTCTGCGGATATCGTTTAATTCCATTAAAAGTGGCATAAGGTCGCTTTCGCTTTCAATTTCAATTCCTGTAGCTTCTCCGAGAATTTTATAAAACAGACTGCTGTCAAGTTCGGCGGTTATAGTAACAGAACCGTTTCCCAAATCCATATTTGAAATTTCTGCGTTTATGATGTGCGGACACTGTGCCATTGCCTGTACTGCCGTTTCAGTTTCACGGACAAGCCTTATATCTTTAGCGGAATTTCTTATACAGTCAAGAATTTCACTTTTAAGCCAGTGTCCTTTTTCGAGGGAATTTATCCAGCGTGCCGTGCGGATATTTATTTCTTTTATCGGAAAAGAAAATAATATTTCCTGCATAATTTCACGTATATCGTTTTCATCAAGGTCAAGGCAGTTTACCGGAATAACTTTAGCGTCATATCTGTCAGTAAGCTTTGCAGAAAGGTTTTTAGCCTCCTGAGAGGACGGATTAACAGTATTCATAATTACTACAAAAGGCTTGCCAAGTTCTTTGAGTTCACGGATAACACGTTCTTCACATTCTTCATATTCTGCACGTGGTATATCCGAAATAGTTCCGTCAGTTGTCACAACGAGTCCTATTGTTGAATGGTCTGTGATAACTTTTTGTGTACCTATTTCGGCAGCCATGTTAAAAGGTATTTCCTCATCAAACCATGATGTCATAACCATTCGGGGCATTTCGTTTTCGATGTATCCCAAAGAACTTGGAACTATATATCCGACACAATCAATTAAACGTACATTCATTGTTGCCCCGTTGCCGATATTTATTTCAACAGCGTCTTCCGGAATAAATTTAGGTTCGGTAGTCATGATTGTTTTTCCGGCAGAGGACTGTGGCAATTCGTCAAGAGCACGTTCTTTTTTAAATTCGCTCGTGATATTAGGAATAACAAGCGATTCCATAAAACGCTTTATAAAAGTAGATTTTCCGGTACGCACAGGACCTACAACACCTATATAAATATCTCCGTTAGTACGTTCAGCGATATTTGCGTAAATATCTTTAACCATATTTTTCACCTTTTTTCCTTATATAACAATCGGTATGAGTAACATTCCGCCGTTTTCAAGACGGTCGCCCGAAAGGTCATTTTCTTCAATTATAGCATTAACGCTTGTGCTGTATCGTTTTGCAATGTCCCATACTTCTTCATTTTCGATACCAAAATAAAGCTTTATAGCATAATCACCGTCACGTTGTTTTTTAGTGCTTTCATCAACCGAAATATCGGTTAATGCATTTATTGAAGAACAGCTATAAACGGAAATTTTAGCTGAAATGTCTGCTTTTGCGGATAAAATTCCCTCTGAAGATATATTATAGGAAACATCTTTTATGTTTATTTCAGCAGAAACTGTACAGCCAGTGATATTATCAGGAATACTTATAGTTTCCTCAAAAGCTTCATCTTTGTCAGGCATTACAATCATTCCGGCGTTGTCCTTTGATGCCATGGAATAAGTAAGCATACCGCTTATAATTACAGAATTTCCGTCATCAGAAATTCTTGTATTTATGTTTTTCGGAGTACACCACATTGAATATATAGTTTGCGGTACGCTGTCACCCTCACTTATTTTTGCGGAATGTCGAAAAGTTTCATCATAAATAACGGGGATTTGTTCTGCCTTTATTTCAGAAACAAGCACATTGCATGGATAAACAGTTGAAAAAGCGTCCGTACCGAGCATAATTGAAGCCGTTTTAACAGCACAGCATATTAACCGGATTTCAATTTCACAGCGGATAATTCTGTTTTCAGCGTTTTTGTCTGCAACCGGCATAATGTCACAACTTACTATTTCCGGAATTACAGTACAGTCAAAAGTATCATCTATTCCATCTATATCTATAATCTGACTGAAAGGTATTGAAAATGAAATAGGTTCGACTGTTCCGCCGTCCTTTTCGCAGGAATACAATAATTTCAATTCTGCTGAACCTTTAGCGAGAAGTTTTCCTGAAATCATTTTCTTTTCGCATTCAGGAATAATACAGCGAGTATTTATAATGCTTGTTACTGGCGGTTGAGTGGGTGAAATTTCTATTTCTTCATTTAATTGTATAGTTTTTTCAGCGGTGACTTTCTTAGATGCAAAGCGGACAGAAGTTTTCTTTATCTGTAGATTCATTCCAAAAGCATCAGATATAACTTCCTGAGCAGTTTCTCCGGTAACAGATATCTTAACGGAAACAGCTCCTCTTAAATCAAGACGACGTTTGTTTACTGCACGAAAATTTATATGGTCAGTTTTAGGAGTGAGTCTTGCAGTGAAATTTTCACCTGTTCTGCCTAATTCAACAGTTTTTGAAAAATTCTGTCTTTGAGTTACGCATTGAAGTGCTGAACCTCCCTCACTGCAATAAAGGATTTTCATATCGCACCTTAATTCATAGGAAAGCTTATCGCCGTTAATTGAGTAACTTGTGATTACCGGAACGACTTCACAGCGTACAAGTCGGAAAATATCTGGGTAATAGTCGGGGAGTATGTAATCAAGTTCTACGCCTTGTTCTTGAACCCCATCAAAAATGTTTTCGCTTATGGGAACTGTTTCCCTGTTTATTTTAAAATCCATATACAGCCTCCTTGAAAATAGCTTTATGAAATTATATTCAGATGTAAGTACAAGTATTCCGCTTGCATTTTTTTTGCGGATACGCTATAATATATATACTCTCTTTTAAGAAAGGAAATTACAATGAATAAAAAAGAAACTGCTGAAATCAAAAAGAATTTTTCTGACAAGAGCGGATTTTTCATAATGGAAAAAGTTCTTACAGCTTTTGTTGATTCAGAAAAAAATGTTCGTTACAGTAATGTTAATTCATGTCTCACCATGCCGGAAGAAGAACACGAAGTTTACAGCGAAACTCTTAAAAAGGTTCTCAATACCAACGTAGGAAAGAGTTTTGTTGAATATGAATTTCCAAATACCGCATATGATGAGGGTCAATCACAGGATATTCTTTACAAGTTACTTAAATCTGAACTCAAGGACGAGCAGGCGTGTGAAGATTTTGTTAATCATGTTGCAAATAACCTTGTATATGGTGGCAATTACGCTCTTATAACTGCTTATTGTTGTTATACTGTACGCCGTAAGGATAAAAATGATGATTTTTCAGACGGTGAGGACGAAATTTACAGATACTTGCTTACAGCTATCTGCCCCGTAAATACCGGAAGTGACGGTTTTGTATTTGATTCTTTCAATAATGAAATCATAAAGAAACTCAACACAGAACTTATTATAAGCAAAGCCCCTACAGATGGTTTTTTGTATCCTGTTTTCAGCAACAGAAGTTCAGATGTCAATCATGTTATGTATTATTGTAAAAAATCCGGCAGTCCTAATATTTCTATAGTCGAAAATGTTTTAGGGTGTACTTTTGTAATGTCAGCAGAAAATGAAAAGGCTAATTTTCAGACAATTCTGAAAAGTGTAGCAGGTGATGACCTTGACTATATGGTTATAAAATCCGTAAATGAAAAGATTCAGGAAGTTATTGAAGAAAACAAGAACAACACTGAACAGACAGTCATTGATGAAACAAAGCTTATGAATATCCTGAATGATATTGGTATGCCGGAAGAACGTTTAAAAATGGTTGAGCCGGTTTATGAAAAAGTTTGTGGTGACGCAACTCTTACGGCTTCCAACCTTGTCGAAAATAAAACGGTTATGACTACTACAGGAATTACTGTCAATATTAAACCAGATGCAACTGACAAAATCCGTACAAGTGTTGTTAACGGAAGAAGATGTTTACTTATAGATATTGATGACCCTACTATTGAAATAAATGGTTTGCCGGTAAGTCTTAATTAAATAAAAAAGTTCCTCCTATGGTTTTGGTATACCACGGGAGGAATTTTTAATCTTTAATCGAAATATAATATAGCTATAATTGTAATATTATCAGAGCTTTTGTTTTCAAGTGCTTTGCGTACCATGAGACTAAGGCGTTTATTCAAACTTATTGGCATTTCAAGTATTTCTTCCATTTCTAGCGGAGAAACATAATCTGAAAGTCCGTCAGTACACAATAAAAGTATATCACCATACTGCATACCGTCTTCAATGTTGATGAGGTCTATTTGCGGAACTGTATCCACATTTCCGAAAACCGGAAAAATTATATTGCGTCTTGCATGAGTCTTACGCTGTTCGGGAGTTATAGAACCTTCTTCGTACATAAGTTGTACAAGCGACTGGTCACGTGAAATCTGATTTATGCGACCTCCTCTGAAACGGTACAATCTGGAGTCGCCAGAATTAAAAGCTGTTATACAACCGTTTTTTTCAAAGAAAAGTCCGCAAAGAGTAGCTTGCATATTATGGACTGCCGGATTATTTGTGCTGTATTCGGCGATAGTATTGTGTACTTCCATAAGTGAACTGTTTATATCATCTGTAGTTTTCATATCACGAACATATTCAAGACACATAAGAGAAGCAAATTCTCCGGATTTTTCGCCGGAAACTCCGTCTGATACGGCAGTTATGAAAGGTGGTTCTATTTTTTGTTCAGAAACGCCCTTATTAGTGACTTTTGTTCCAATCAGAAAAGCGTCCTCATTATGAGACATGATACCTTTATCGGTAATTCCACAACAATAATACATCGTTCAGTTACCTTGTATTCTGTAGAGGTCAAGACCGTTCCGGCAAGTTATGTCAAGGAGTTCCTGTACCGGAATCCCCTTAATTTCAGAAGCTTTTTCAGCTGTATAAGCTATCATTGAACTGTCACAGCGTTTTCCACGATAGGGAACAGGTGACATATACGGACAATCAGTTTCTAAAACAAGTCTTTCAAGCGGTACGGCTTCAAGTGAACGGAGTGCTTTTTTAGCGTTTTTGAAAGTTATAACACCTGTGAATCCTATATACATTCCAAGTTTGATAATTTCTTTTGCTGTCTCTGCTGAACCGCTGAAACAATGCACAACTCCTGACGGACGATATTTTTTTAGGATATTCAAAGTATCTTCCGTTGCATCTCGGCTGTGAACTATTATAGGTATATCAAGTTCTTTGGATAATGAAACCTGTCTTTCAAAAACTTCTATTTGTTTTTCACGGTCAAATCCCTCATAATGATAGTCAAGACCTATTTCACCGATTGCCATTGTTTTAGGATTTTCTGAAACGGCATTTTTTACTATATCTATATAATTTTCCGGAATGTTTTCTATATTTTCGGGGTGAAATCCTGCTGATGTGTATATATAATCATATTTTTCAGCAAGGATAGCATTTCCTTTAATATCTTCACTGCAAGTTGAGGCAAGCATAATATATTTTACTCCCATATCGGGAAGTTTTTTTAAAAGTTTCTCACGGTCGCAGTCAAACGAAGTATCAGTATAATGCGAATGGGTATCAAAAATATTATACATTTTTATCAGTCCTTAAAATATGTTGTTTTTACGCTGTTAAGGAAGTTTTCGGACGGTATGAAATCATCATTTGAGGTATCACCGTCCATTATAACAAAGTCTGCTATTGATGTACCGAATTCAAGCATATTTCTTATAGCATACTGACGGTTTTTATAGTCAACTGCTGTAATATCTGTATTAACCATGTTTATAATTGAATCAAAGCTTGTTTTAAAATTATCGGCTACACGTTTTCCGTCAGTCTGATTAATCATTGATGACAGTAATGAACTTGCTGTATAAGCTCTTTGTACCTCTCTGCCATTGAACATAGGATAAGTTATAAGTGTTTCAATCTGACGGCTGTTAAGGTATTCTTCTCCGCCCTCTTTTTTGAATCCTGCAATATCAGGTTCTACATAGTAGGTAACACCGCCGAGAACGTCACATATTTTTTTGAATGACTCTGAATCAAATTTTATATATCTGTCAATAGTTATTCCGAAAGTCTGATTTACAAAGTTTACAGCAGACTGTGCACCGCCTCTTTCATAAGAATTCTGAATATGTTCCTGCTGACCGTCAATTATTGAAATTGTGTTTGTAGGAATGCCTATAAAAGTAACTTTTTTCTCAAGCGGTCTCGAACGCATAAGAACAAATGTTGAAGAACATTTCTGTTCAGGTTCGTCAAGAATAAGCAATATTGTATGATTGTCTTCTGCTGAAACAGTAGAAGCAGCACGTGGAGTAGGCTCGTCCAATGGTGCTGATTTGTTCAAACCTAAATAATTATATATCCAAAATGCTCCTCCTCCTATGATAATCAGTCCCAGAAAAATAGTGACAAGAAATGGAACAGCAATTCTGCCACTTTTCTTTTTAGCCATAAAAACAGCTCCTTTCATGTGAATAGATAAAGTTTTAATAAAACAGACAAATTTTGCCTGTCAAACACATTGATTTAATCCACTGTTTATGAAAGTGGAATAATACTTGATAATTTTGGTTAAATTGGCACTTGAAAAATTTTATAAGTGTGATATAATATTTATCGGGTGTTGTTTTTTATTGTAAAAATAATATTTATTTTGATTTGCATTTATAGAAGTGGGAAAAATTCGATTAATTGTTGCTGAAAACGTTTTCCAGAAGTGCAATCTCATGACCAATAACACGTATATCGGAATCAGACTTTTCAATAATTTCTGAAATTGTATCCATGCTGAAACTACGGATTTTTCTGCCGTTACGATAGGCATAATTAAGAGTCTGAGCAGTTCCGGAATATTGCGAATCATTATTATTGACAAATGCTATTACTGCGGACGAATGGTCAACCATATAATAGTTGCGGTCTCGGTAAAGAGTAGGTGAACTGTTTGCAGAAATATGTTTTCCATAACAGATATCCGGATTTTCGTTGACTGTAACAAGATAATCAGCGTTTTTTTCAACTTCCGCAAGTGCAGACCGGTCAGAATTGTTCATAAATTCTGCGTGTTTCAGAAAAGGCATTACTGCAAGAAGTTTTATATTTTGGTTACGATGTTTTTTCATTATTACATATTCTGCTGACCATAAATCAGTACCACTTGCAAGACCACTTATAAAGCTTTCGTATCCTGCTTCTATAGCCATGTCAATATATCTGTAAAGCATAAGTCTTATTGCCGAATATGTCAGTTCAGAATTGTTTTTATATGGAATTATTTTACTTCTGCGATGACCTGTTATACAGACTGTTTTTTCTTTGTCAGTTGAAACCATTGACGCAGGAAAAACTGTTACGCCGGAAACAATCGATTTCAATAAAGCACCCTCCAACATCTATTTATACCAGTATTTCAGATTATAACATATATTATCATATATTTCAAGACATTTTCAAGTATGCTATAAAATTTTAGTGAACTTTGTACAAAAAAGAAAGAAAGGATATAATGAAAATGAAACCATATTTAAAAAGAGCATGGGCTGAAATTTCTTTAAATCAGCTCCGTAACAATGTAAGAATAATTAAAGGTCTTAATTCTCCCGATACGGAGATTATGGCTGTTGTAAAAGCTGATGCTTACGGTCATGGTGATGAACATATATGCAAGTGCCTTGCTGAAGAATGCGGAATCAAATATTTTGCAGTTTCAAATCTTGATGAGGCAATAGCTGTAAGAGGATTCTGTCCTGATGCTGAAATACTTATTTTAGGATACACTCCGCCTGAATATGCTCATGAAATTTCACAATATAATATTATTCAGGGCGTTGTATCAACAGAATATGCCTGCAAATTAGTGAAAAATACACCTGATTCCATAAGATGTCACATAAAGATTGATACCGGAATGGGAAGAATAGGTTTAAAGCATGATACTCCGGAAGAGTGTGCAGACGAAATTCAAAGTATGCTTAAAATTGATAAGCTTTCAGTTGAAGGCATATATACACATTTTTCAGTAGCAGACAGTGATTCTCCGGATAACATAGCTTACACCGACAGGCAGGAAAAGTTTATCTGTGATACATATGACATTCTTGTTAGCCGTGGAATAAAACTTCCGCATATTCATTTCATGAACAGTGCAGCAACTTGTTATCGTAATAATCCAAAAAGCACTTTGTCACGTGCCGGAATTATTCTGTATGGACTTCACCCTGATATAAGCCTTGATATTCCGGAAGGTCTTGAACCGGTTATGTCTGTAAAAGCTGTTATTTCGCACGTTAAAACAGTTAACAAAGGCGATTGCATAAGTTACGGACGCACTTTTACAGCAGACCATGAAATGAAAATTGCTACTGTTACTGTGGGATACGCTGACGGATATTCAAGACTTCTTTCATCAAAGGGTGAAATCCTTGTACACGGAAAACGCTGTAAAATTGTGGGAAGAGTTTGCATGGATCAGTTAATGATTGATGTTTCTGATGTTAAAGCAGATGCCGGAGATATAGTCACTCTTATCGGCAAAGATGGTGATGACTGCATAACAGCCGATGAACTCGCAAACCTTTATGGTACTATCGGTTATGAGGTAGTATGCGGAATTTCTAAGAGAGTTCCAAGAATATACATAAAATAAAAGGAGGAAAAAACATTGAAAAAAGCAATGACAATTTCCTATGAAGTAGGAGATAATCTTTATCTTAACCTTACAAATAAATGTCCATGTGCATGCACTTTCTGTATAAGAAATTCGGCAGACGGTGCATATGGTTCTGACCCTCTGTGGCTCGAACATGAACCGGATTTTGATGAAATCATGTCAGACATTGATAAACGTGACCTTTCAAAATACAAGGAAATAGTTTTCTGTGGTTATGGTGAACCTACTTGTCGTCTTGATATGTTAATCAAGGTCGCAAAAGAATTGAAATCCCGTCCGGAATGTCCTCCGCTCAGAATAAATACTAATGGACTTTCAGACCTTGTAAACGGTAAATCTACAGCCGATTGTCTTTGTGAAGTTCTTGATATTATTTCTGTAAGCCTTAACGCCGGCACTAAAGATGAATATATGAAAGTTACACGCCCTAAATTTCCAGATGCATTTGAAGCTATGCAGAAATTCACAGCAGACTGCGTAAAAAATGGAACTTCAAAAGTTATGATGTCTGTTGTTGATGTTATCTCGCAGGAACAAATTGACGCATCAAGAGAAATTGCTGAAAAACTCGGTGCTAAACTCCGTGTAAGAGCATTTGATTCATAATTGTGCAAAATATACTATTTTTGCATATACTATTTGTGTATATTTTTTTCTGTATACTATGGAAAATTTATCTGAAATATGTTATAATATGTTGTTGGAAGAACTTTTTTCTGTTCGCCAACAGTAATTTTAATAATAATTGGTAGTGATTTCCCTGATTAAAGTAATGGGGTGAGTTGCTAAAAAACTGAACAGCAGTGGGGACAAAGAAAAAACGCTATCCCTTTCTGCCATAAAGTCAATTTAATAGTTGGTGTATTATACTTCGGATAATTATTAACTATGGATTGAAACAAGGAGCTGTTATTATGGAGAAAAAAGGAAAAATAATTTTCGCTGTAAGTCTTACTGCAACACTTCTTGCTGTTGGTACATCTTTACTGACTGTTGAATTGTGCAGACGTATTTACGAAAAACACTATTTCACAGTAAGTGACTGATATTCTAAAAAAAAGAAAGCTGGTTTATGAAATGGAAATCAAATTTACAAAAGCAGAAACTTTAAAGGCTAAGCCTGCTCCTGATGCAAAGCTTGGTTTTGGTCACATCTTTACAGACTATATGCTTATTATGCCTTATGATGAGGGACAGGGCTGGCATGACCCTGAAATCAAACCTTATGGCCCTATTGAACTTTATCCGTCTGCAATGTGCTTCCACTATGGACAAACAGTTTTTGAAGGTCTTAAGGCTTACAGAACTGCTGATAATAAAATTCAGCTTTTCAGACCAGAAGAAAACTTCAAACGTCTTAACCAGTCTAACAAGAGACTTGTTATTCCTGAACTTCCTGAAGAATTAGGTATGCAATGTCTTATGGAACTCCTCAAGGTTGAAAAAGACTGGGTTCCTTGTAAAGACGGTGAATCACTTTACATAAGACCATTTATTATTGCTATTGACCCATTCTTAGGCGTTAAACCAGGTGCTCAGTATTACTTTATGATTATTCTTTCACCTTCCGGAGCTTACTATGAAAGCGGTCTTAATCCGGTTAATATCTACGTTGAAAGCAAATATGTACGTGCAGTACGTGGCGGTATGGGTTATGCTAAAACCGGTGGTAACTATGCAGCTTCCCTTATTGGTCAGGACGAAGCTCATAAACAAAATTATTCACAGGTTCTTTGGCTTGACGGTGTTGAACAGAAATACATTGAAGAAGTTGGTGCTATGAATATCTTCTTTGTAATTGACGGAAAAGTTATTACACCTATGTTACAGGGAAGTATTTTACCAGGTATAACAAGAAAATCTGCTATTGAAGTATGTAAATCAAAAGGCATTGACGTTGAGGAAAGAAGAATTTCTATTCAGGAAATTGCAGATGCTTATGATTCCGGTAAGCTTGAAGAAGTATTCGGTACAGGTACAGCAGCAGTTATTTCTCCTGTTGGTCATCTTAAATGGAATGACAAGGTTATGGAAATCAATAATAACAAGATAGGTAAAATTTCTCAGATGCTTTATGATACAATGACTGGTATTCAGTGGGGCAAGATTGAGGATACTTTCAACTGGACTGTTGAAGTTAAATAAAGTTTTATTTAAAGGACGTGCTTTCGGGTACGTCCTTATTCTTTTTTTGATAACCATAGGAAACATTTTATTAAAAAAATCTCCATATATATTGACTTGTATTCAAAAAAAAGGTATAATTAATGTGTATGACAATATAAATTCATTTCATATAATAATTTTATGGAGGTTTTTTAAAAAATGAGCAGAGTTTATAACTTCAGTGCTGGTCCTGCTGTACTTCCGGAAGAAGTCCTCAAAGAAGCAGCAGAAGAAATGCTTGATTATAAGGGTACAGGTATGTCCGTTATGGAGATGTCTCACCGTTCAAAAGCTTATGACAATATCATAAAGGAAGCTGAACAGGATTTACGTGACCTTATGAATATTCCTGATAACTATAAGGTTATCTTTTTACAGGGTGGTGCATCACTTATTTTTGCCGGTGTTCCTATGAATCTTATGAAAAATGGCAAAGGTGCTTACATAATCACAGGTCAGTGGGCTAAGAAAGCTTATCAGGAAGCTCAGAAATATGGTGAAGCTGTTGCAGTAGCTTCTTCTGCTGATAAGACATTCTCTTATATTCCAGATTGTTCTGACCTTGATATTCCTGAAGATGCAGACTATGTTTATATCTGCGAAAATAACACAATCTATGGTACAAAGTTCTGGACTCTTCCGAATACTAAGGGTAAGGAACTTGTAGCTGATGTTTCATCATGCTTCCTTTCAGAACCTGTTGACGTTTCAAAATATGGCGTTATTTATGGCGGTGTTCAGAAAAACGTTGGTCCTTCTGGTGTTCAGATTGTAATTGTACGTGAAGATTTAATTGCTGATGGTCCGGCACTTGAATGCACTCCAACTATGATGAACTGGAAAATTCAGGCTGATAATAATTCTCTTTATAATACACCTCCTTGTTATGGAATTTACATTTGCGGAAAGGTTTTCAAGTGGATTAAGAAAATGGGCGGTCTTGAAGCTATGAAGGCTCACAATGAAAAGAAAGCTAACATTCTTTATGATTTCCTTGACGAAAGCAAACTCTTTAAAGGCACTGTTGAAAAGAAAGACCGTTCAATTATGAATGTACCTTTTGTTACAGGCAATGAAGAACTTGACAAGAAGTTTGTAGCAGAAGCTACTTCTGCTGGTTTTGTAAACCTTAAAGGTCACAGAACTGTTGGCGGTATGAGAGCATCTATCTATAACGCTATGCCTATTGAGGGCGTTGAAAAACTCGTTGAGTTCATGAAAAAATTTGAAGCAGAAAACGCTTAATCTGTTTCCGAATATCTGAAAAGAGGTTTATCACAATGTACAATATTCAAACACTTAATAAAATTTCTGCGGTTGGTACAGATATTTTCGATAAGAGCAAGTACAATGTTTCAGATGCTCCCGAAAATCCCGATGCTATTATGGTAAGAAGTGCTAAAATGCATGATATGCAGTTTAATGAAAATCTTCTCGCAATCGCAAGAGCAGGTGCAGGTGTAAATAATATTCCTGTTGAACGCTGTGCAGAAGAGGGTATTTGTGTATTCAATACTCCTGGTGCTAATTCAAATGCTGTTAAAGAACTTGCTATCTGTGCATTACTTCTTGCATCAAGAAAAATTACAGAGGCAGCAGCATGGGCAGCATCACTTAAAGGCACTCCGGACGCTCCTAAGACAGTTGAAGGCGGTAAATCTAAATTTGCTGGTCCTGAAATCATGGGAAAAACTCTCGGTATTATCGGACTCGGTGCTATTGGCGGAAAGATTGCTAATACTGCGGTTGCACTTGGTATGAAAGTTATCGGATATGACCCGTACCTTTCTGTAAATAATGCTGTATTACTTGATTCTTCTGTAAAAGTTGTTACAGATATCAATGATATTTATAAAAACAGCGATTATATTTCAATTCATATGCCATACACTCCACAGACTAAGAACACTATTGATTCTGAACAGATTGCAATGATGAAAGACGGTGTTCGTCTTATTAACCTTGCTCGTGGTGAACTCATCAACAGTGAAGCAGTTATAAATGCTATATCCGCTGGTAAAGTAGCAAAATATGTTACAGATTTTGCTGATGATGTTGTTTTAGGTGCTGAAAATGTAATAGTACTTCCACACCTTGGAGCATCTACTCCGGAAAGTGAAGACAACTGTGCAATTATGGCTGCTAATGAACTCATAGATTACATTGAAAACGGTAACATCAAAAATAGTGTAAATCTTCCTAATGCTTCTATGAATGCAACTGGTACTAAGGTTTGCGTAATTCATAAGAATGTCCCTTCAATTATTTCTTCTATCACAAAGAAAATCGGTGATAAGGGACTTAATATTGAAAACATGGTTAATGCAAGCAAAAAGGATTTTGCATACACTATGATGGATATTATCGGAGATGTAACAGATTCTATTGTTGATGAAATTAAATCTATTGACGGTATTATCAAAGTAAGAGTTATAAAGTAATGAATTTATAAAGATATAATAAAATTCCTCCCGTGTTTTTTACACCACAGGAGGAATTTTTATTTTAATGATAATATGAATCTATACCGAGATATTCTTCAAGTGAAAGTCCACTGTTATAGACATCTGTAGCTTTTTCAACACCTAAATAACGTATATGCCATGGTTCATATTTATAGCCGGTAATACTTTCTTTTTCTTTTTGATAGCGTATTATGAATCCAAATTCATGAGCATGATTTTCAAGCCATATAGCTTCTGGAGTTCCTGCAAAAGAATCATCAATAGTATTGACATCTATTGCAAGACCTGTTTGGTGTTCAGAATGTCCGGGACGTGCTGAAAAAGTATCTGCTTTTTGTTTTCCGTACCATGAAACATAATTGTTATATAATTGCGACTGATACGAATAAGAACGATATCCAGATGAAAGGTATATATTAAGACCATCTTTTGAGGCTGCCTCTGAAAGTAATTTAAATTGCTTCAAAGTAGTTTCGTCCATACCCGGTGCGTAGGTTGACGGAAGAGAATAACTTTTATTTGCTATTAAAATTCCATCAACATATGTAACTCCGTCAATCTGCTGAATTTTTTTATAAGGTTCTTTAGTGACATTAACCTTTATATCGGCTGTTATTTCGGGATTGTCAACGCTTGAAACAGTTATTATACAAGTACCCTCTGAAATACCGGTAACAGTTCCGTCAATAGCGACATGAGCTATTCCCATATCCGAACTTGTCCAGACTAAGTTTTTGTTTTCGACAGTTTCCGGAAGTAATGTTACTTCTGATATATCCTTATCACCAATCTGTAAATTCATGCTGTATTTTGAAAGTTTAATATCTGTTATTCTTTCGGTTGATTTGTATACTTTTACATTGATATCAGCCTTTACTTCCGGATTATCAACGCTCTTAACTGTAACTATGCATTCGCCCTCTGAAACTCCTGTAATATAGCCGAGATTATCAACTGTAGCTATTTTTTCATCAGAAGTAGTCCATATTTCGTCTTTATTTGGAGCGTTTTCCGGTGACATAACAACATATGAAATATCTTTTCCGCCTATTGGTATGCTTATATCATATTTTGTAAGTCTTATATCTGAAACTATCGGAGATGATTTAGCTGTAGTAGTGGTGGTAGTAGTTTGTGAAATTTCAGTTACAGTTGTGGTTGAAGTTTCAGAATTTTTATTTTCGTTGTACCATATGTTCATTGCAAGTTCACCGCCGGTAGAAGTATATGCATAATACGAAAGTACATATGATGCATCTGAAGCATCTATGATACTGTCCATATTTATATCAGCGGATTTTTTTTGTTCATCAGTAAAAGTAGTTTCTCCGACAGTTGAAAGGCTGGCATATTCAATAAGTATATTTGTTGAATCAACAGCATCAACAAGTCCATTGTTGTCGATATCACCCATTCTGTTATTGACAGATATGTCAGTTGTGGCGGATATTTTATTTACTGTCTGGATACTGAAAACAGATACAGCACTTAAACCGATAGTAAAAATCATATTAATTATTTTTTTCTTTTTCATGTTAACCCCTTCTGTATTTATTTCTGTAAATATGTTTATGTTCAACTTGGATATATTATTATATCATAAAAAGTTTTTTAATAAAAGACTTTTTGAATTATTTTTATATATTGTCTAAAATATAGAGATTACTTTATGATAAATTATGAATATTATATAATATGCAACGAAAAATTATATCTAATATAAAAAAATGCCCACAGATTTTTTTCTGTAGGCATTATATATTATTTTATGTTCCAGATATTTTCTGCATAATCAGCAATTGTACGGTCTGAACTGAATTTTCCGGCATTGCACATATTAAGCCATTGTTTTTTAGCAAAATTCATTCTGTCTGTTCCGTAATCACTATTGGATTTAAGCTTTGTTTCAACATAGCTTTCAAGGTCTCCAAGCAGATAGTAATGGTCGGGAGCGTGCCAGCTTGCACCGTCAAGAAGTGAAGTATAGAGCTCAAGGAAATCACCGCTACCACCGTCCGAAACTGTACCGTCTATTAGAGTGGAAATAACTTTCTTTATTTTTTCGTTAGAGGAGAAAATTTTTCTGCTGTCGTAATCGGGAACTATTTTTTCAAGTTCTTCAACCTTAGCACCAAAGATATAGTTATTTTCTTCTCCTGCCTCCTGAACTATTTCAATGTTTGCACCGTCATAAGTTCCGAGGGTAACAGCACCATTAAGCATAAGTTTCATGTTGCCAGTACCGGAAGCTTCTGTACCGGCTGTTGAAATCTGTTCGGAAACGTCTGCACCAGCAACGAGTTTTTCAGCATATGAAACATTGTAGTTCTGTACAAAAACGACTTTGAGTAAATCTTTGGTTTCAGGGTCAGAAGAAACTATTTTTGCTATTTCATTGATATACTTTATGATAGCTTTTGCTCTCTTATAACCTGGAGCGGATTTTGCACCGAAAATAAACGTTGTAGGAGTGAAATTCTTAATAGAACCGTCTTTAATTCCGTAGTAAATCCAGAGAATTGAAAAAGCATTAAGAAGTTGTCTTTTGTATTCGTGAAGTCTCTTAATCTGGATATCAAAAATTGATTCAGGATTAATTTCCACACCGTCATGAGCCTTTATGAAATCTGCAAGCTGATTTTTCTTTGTCTGCTTGATTGAAATGAATTTATTTAAAATCTCTTCATTATCGGAATACTTTTCAAGATTCTTGAGCATATCAAGATTAACAATCCATTCATCAGTGCCGAGAAGTTCAGTAATAAGTGAGGAGAGTTCCATATTGCAAAGAGCAAGCCATCGTCTTTGAGTAATACCGTTTGTTTCGTTGCGGAAACGTTCCGGATATAAGTTATACCAGTTTGAAAGTACAGTATCTTTAAGAATCTGAGTATGAATTTCGGCAACACCATTAATATGACTGGATACATAACAAGCCATATCAGCCATATGAATAAGTTCACCTTTGATAATCTTCATTTCAGATATAGTCTTTTTATCAATGTTTTTATTGTAAAGTTCAGCAATAAGTTCTTCATTAATTTGAATTATTATCTCATAGATTCTTGGAAGTACTTCTTCAACAAGACCAATCCACCATTTTTCAAGGGCTTCCTGCATAACAGTATGGTTTGTGTAATTGAAAACTTTTTTAGCAATTTCAAGAGCCTTATCGAATTTGTAACCTTCATTGTCAACTAACTGTCTGATGAGTTCCGGAATTGAAATAACTGGGTGTGTATCATTAAGCTGTATGGAAATATAATCAGCGAGATTATCAAGAGTACCATAACGTGCTTTGTGTTTTTTGATGATATCAGTTAATGACGCACAACTAAAGAAATACTGCTGTTTCAAACGAAGTTTTTTACCCTCGTTTGTGTCATCGTTTGGATAAAGAACTCTTGAAATATCTTCTGCATATATTTTTTCTTTAGAAGCTTCAAGATAATTTTGTTTGTTGAATGTATCAAAATCGAATTCCTTAACAGGTTCAGCCTGCCAAAGTCTGAGAGTACCTACATTTTCAGTTTTACAGCCAAAAATCGGCATATCATACGGAACTGCTTTAACAGTTTGTCCGTTATACTTGATTAAAACTGTATCTTCATCACATCTTTTTGACCAGCAATCGCCGTATTTAGTCCAGTCGTCAATATCTTCACACTGAAAACCGTCAACTATTGATTGTTTGAAGAGTCCGTATTTATAACGGATTCCATAACCATCAAGTGGCAATGAAAGTGATGCAGCACTATCAAGGAAACAAGCTGCAAGTCTGCCAAGACCACCATTGCCTAAAGCTGCATCTTCAATTACTTCAAGGTCAGCGAGTGAAAGACCAAGTTCATTGAAGATTTCTTGTACTTCGTTATAAATACCAAGGCAAAGGAGGTTATTATATACAGCACGTCCGACAAGGAATTCCATAGAAAGATATGCAGAACGTCTTTTTGAGAGATGTTCTTCACGACTCTTGTTCCAGCGGTCAGAATAGAGTTCCATAACTGTATCGCCGAGAGCATTATGGAGTTCCTGTGGTGTGGCTGACTTTATATCTTTAGGAAGTCTGCCGGTAAACTTTTCAATAAAAACTTTTTTATCCATGTAAATTTTCCTCCTGATTATCTGTTGTATAATTTATTTAATTTTTTAATTTTCTTTGCAAGTTCAGGGGTGAAATCACTTTCATGTGTTCTGAATTGCCAGTTACCGCCCAGTATAGACGGAGTATTCATTCTGCCGTCTTTACCGCTTTCAAGAAAATCCTGAATCTGTGCTACTGCGACTTCTGCCACGCTTGACCAAGTAGCACGTATTACAGCATCGGGAATATCTTTCTTTTTATTCACATTGAGGTATTTTTTTGCGAATTTCAGAGATTTAGGAGACATTGATTCAACCCAGCCTATAAGAGTTTCATTGTCATGAGTTCCGGTATAGGCGAAATAGTTTGTACTTGAAAAATTATGTGGCAGATGTTCATTTGTGCCGTTGTCAAATCCAAACTGTAGGACTTTCATTCCCGGATAACCGCAGTTATCAAGAAGTTTACGTACTTCCGGTGTGATAAACCCTAAATCTTCCGCAATGATATTAAGTTTACCGAGTTTTTGTTCTGCCATCTGGAAAAGTTCATAATCAGGACCTTTTTTCCATTCGCCTATTGTAGCATCATCATTACCATAAGGAATTGTATAATAACTTTCAAAACCTCTGAAATGGTCAATTCTGACTATATCATACAGTTTGGAAGCGTTTTTAATACGGTTAATCCACCATTTGTAACCAGTTTTTTTGTGGTATTCCCAATCATAAAGAGGATTTCCCCAAAGCTGACCTGTTGGAGAAAAATCATCGGGCGGACAACCTGCCACTGCTACAGGAGAGTGTTTCTTGTCAAACCAGAAAAGTTTAGGATTTGACCATGCCTCAACGCTGTCCAATGCACAATAAATCGGAATATCACCAATAATTTCAATACCATTATCATTGGCATATTTTTTTAGTTCAGACCATTGTTTGTCAAATTCAAACTGAATAAATTTAAAGAAATTTATATCCTGTTTAAGTTCTTTTTTAGCGTCTGTGATAGCATTGGTTTTGTGAAGTGAAATATTCTCTTCCCATTCATACCACGCTTTGCCGTTGTTTTTGAATTTCAGAGCCATGAATAAAGCGTATTCATTAAGCCAGAATTTATTTTTTTGACAGAACTTGTTATACTCCGGAAAGTTTGACGGTTTAAAACGTGAATATGCTATTCTCAATACATCAAAGCAGTTATCATAAATCATACTATAATCTACTTTATCAGGAGATTCTTCCCAGTTGATTGAAGTATATTCATTTTTTTCAAGAAGACCGTCTGATTCAAGAATTTCAAAATCTATAAAATAAGGATTACCGGCATTCACTGAAAAAGACTGATACGGAGAATCGCCATAGCTTGTGGGAGAAAGTGGAAGTATCTGCCAGCATTTTGTTTTACTCTTTTTAAGGAAGTCAACAAACTCAAAAGCGTGTTTGCCCATTTTTCCTATGCCGTACTCTGACGGCAAACTTGATATATGCATCAATATACAGCTTTTACGCATATAAAATTCACCTTTCCATATTTCCGGAACTGTATAATTCCGGTATAATTGTATATAATACCATAAAAACGAAATGAGGTTAATTATTATGAAATTTGCCCAGCATTTTTTTGCATTTTTAATGGGATACTTTATTTATAGTCTTATTGAAATAATAAACCGTGGTTATACTCACTGGACTATGTCACTGACCGGCGGTTTTATACTGATGATTCTTTATGCTCTCAATAATCGTAAAACTATAACACTTATCAAAAGTTGTTTTATAGGTTCTGTAATAATAACGGCAGTTGAATTTGCAGTCGGAATATTTGACAACATAATTATGCATTGGAATGTATGGGATTATTCTGCTATGCCTTTCAATATTCTTGGACAGATATGCCTGTTATTTTCGTGTTATTGGTTTTTATTGTGTATTCCCGCATACTACCTGTGCAGGTTTATGCATAAAAGGTTTGCAAGCAGTGAACTAACTTCATAATATCCTAAAAACAGGCTGTTCCGAATTATATCAGGACAGCCTTGACAGGTTAATTTATTTGTTGGAGTTCTGAGAATCGTCAAATTCAGAACCTACATCTACTTCATCAACATCAGGAATTTTTGCACCGCAACGTCCACAGAACTGGAAACGTTCATTAACTTCTGCTTCACACTTAGGGCAGATTCTGTAACCTCTGATACCATTAAGTTCATATTTCATTCTCTTGATTCTTCTTTTTCTTGAATCGATGTCATCACAAAGAGCCTTAAAACCTGCTGGGTCATCATTAGGATTTTTGTAGTATTTTTTGCCGATATCTGCAAAAATTTCTACAATTCTTTCTTCTTCATACAGAATCTTTCTTTTAAGGTTGCTTGCTTCTGAAGCAGTTTTTGATTTTTCAGCAACAATCCTTTGAGCGTCGTTGAATTTATCAATAATACCCATTGTTAATCACTCCTACTGGAAAAATTTATTACAAAATATTACAGATATATTATACAACATTTAGTAATGTTTTGTCAAGCGATTTCAAATTTTTTTTAAAAAAGATGAAGTGATTTGTGCAATTGTCACATTTCGGCGATATCATTTTCGGTAAGCTGAATAATACCCGCATTGGTAAGAACAGATGAAGCTTTTGCATTATCATCAACTCTGATTACAAAAGAAACAGATTTTTCAGATGTTCCTAAAAATGCATAGAGGTATTCAACATTTACACCCTCGTTGCCAAGAATATCAAGCACACGGCTTAATTGTCCGGCTGTATCAGGAATAGAAACAGTTACAACTTCGGTTATGATAACAGCGTAACCGGAGTCAGAAAGCAAATCGCAAGCTTTTTGAGTATCGTTAACAACTATACGGAGTATGCCGAAATCCTTGGTATCAGCAATACTCATAGCACGGATATTTATTCCGCCTTCTTTGAGGTGTTTAACAGCTTCATTAAGCTGATTGGGCTTATTATTTACAAAAATAGAAATCTGTCTTACATTTGCCATAAAAAATCCTCCTTTTGATGTGAATTAGTTACATAATATAATAGTTTACTTTTTTTCGTTGTACATGATAAGTACTGAAAAATCCTCCATATACTCGTTAACATGAGTTTGAGTATCATGGCACATACCGATTGAGGTACTGTATTTTATGTCAATGACGTCAACAGTTTTAATAAAATCATTGACATCATCTTCAAAATTTACAAAGCGTTCGTATTTTTCCTGAACCGGTTGAAAGCTTGAAGAAAAAAGTTTTATTTTCATGTCAAAAACTCCTTAGTCATGTAATTTTCGTTTGTCGATAACACGTACAGCCTTTCCTTCACTTCTTGCAATGGATTTAGGTGAAACAAGGTGAACTTTTGGATTAATGCCAAGCATAGTTTTCATTGCACCTGCTAATGTTCTTTCCTTGTCCTGCATATCCTTTATTTTGTCGGAAAGCTGTTCAGGATTCATTTCAACACTGATATCAAGTGTATCAGAATTATTAACACGGTCAACTTCTATAAGGTAGTTAGGAGCATAACCCTGTTCAATGAGAACTGTTTCAATCTGACTCGGGAATACATTAACACCTCTGATAATCAGCATATCATCACTGCGTCCCATAGGCTTTGTCATTTTAATGAGAGTGCGTCCGCAAGAGCACTTCTTTCTTGAAAGCACACACAAATCACGTGTTCTATATCTGAGAAGAGGGAAAGCTTCTTTTGTAATGCTTGTAAATACGAGTTCGCCGACTTCTCCGTCTGGTAAAACCTCTCCTGTTTCCGGATTAATGATTTCCGGAATAAAATTATCTTCATTTATATGCATACCGGACTGTTCAGAACATTCAAAAGCTACACCAGGTCCGCTGATTTCGGTAAGACCATAAATGTCATAAGCTTTTATTCCGAGAGACTTTTCAATTGAACGACGCATTTCTTCTGTCCATGGTTCTGCTCCGAAAATGCCGGCTTTAAGCTTTATGTCGTCCGGAGAAATTCCCATTTCGTGAATTGTCTCCCCGATATATGCAGCATATGAAGGTGTACAGCAGATAATTGTTGAACCAAGGTCACGCATAAACTGAATCTGTCTTTCAGTATTTCCAGATGACATAGGAAGTGTAAGACAGCCGACTTTATGTGAACCACCATGAAGTCCAGAACCACCCGTGAAAAGTCCATATCCATAGCAAACCTGACATACATCTTCATTAGTACCGCCAACTGCTGTAATAGCTCTTGCACAACAATCTTCCCAAAGGTCAATATCATTCTGTGTATAAAATGCTACAACACGTTTGCCTGTTGTACCGCTTGTGGAATGTATTCTTACGCATTCTGAAAGAGGTTTTGCAAGAAGTCCATACGGATAAGCATCACGTAAATCAGCCTTTGTAATGAAAGGAAGTTTATGAAGGTCATCTGTTGATTTGATATCTTCAGGTTTAACTCCTTTTTCGTCCATAAGGTTGCGGTAATATTCTACATTGTCATAAACGTGTTTTACTTGTGCTACAAGTCTTTCGTCTTGCAATTTTTTCATGTCTTCACGGGACATACATTCAATTTCCTGATTCCAATATCTTTCCATTGGAAAAGACCTCCTTTTATTTAGATACAATTATGCATTCTGCAAACCGAGAGCAAAAGCTTTTTTATTAAGTTCAAGGAATTTTGCCGGTACACATTTTTCAAGAGCATTCTGCCAGATTTCTTCCGGAAAATCCATTTTAGAAGCAAGCACTCCCATAAGTACAACATTTGATGCTTTGGAAGTTCCAGCCTGTTCAGCAAGGCCTAAAGCGTCAACTGCTGTCACATCAGCGCCGGCAGAAACAAGCTTTTCAACGATATTTTCGGGATATTCTGCCATTCCGGTTATAACAGGCATAGGGTCTATTGTTTGCAAGGAAGTAATCATTTTACCGCCTTTTTTGAGATACGGCAAACATCTTGCGGTTTCAAGAAGTTCAAAAGATATAACAATATCTGCTTCACCCTTTTCAACAACAGGTGAATAAACTTTATCGCCGTATTTTACATATGTTACAACAGAACCGCCTCTTTGAGACATTCCGTGTACTTCACTTACTTTAACATCATAGTTCTGAGATAAAAGCACATTACCTATAATTCGTGAGGCAAGAAGTGAACCCTGTCCACCTACACCTACTATCATAATTGATTTAGTATTCATAAAATCCTCCCGATTATTTTTTAAATAAGATTTCAATATCACCATCAACGAATCCTGCACCTACAGCTTTTGAATTTTTAAGCTTGTCAGAATATTTTCCGTTTTTGAGATATTCATTTATTAAACTGCAAATAAATTCCATACCTCTTTGACGGTCGGCATTTTTTTCGTCTGAATGGTCGATATAGAAAATATCTTCTTCAGATGAATATATTTCAGAACAAGCCCATTCACCGCCGTCATTTTCGTAGAATCTATCGGAAGCAATAAGCTGTATTCCGTAAGTTTCGTCTTCTTCTTCGTAAAGATTAAAATTATAAGCCTTAGTATTTTCAGGCATATCTTTTTCAAGCAGACTGTTCAGCCAATCTGCGAAAGCATTGTAAATTTCATTTTCCATAAAAATCACCTTTCAATATGTTTTTCAAGGAAATAAAGACCATATGATAAAATTTTTTTTGTAATTTTGCGGTCAGTTTTTGTGAATATTGGTTTAAAACATTCTCCCTCCGGAGTAATTGCAGGAAAATTATTTCCAAAGAACAGTTTATTATATATTCTGTCTGATTTTCGTATGCGTTCATTTGGAATATTGTATCCATATAAATCACAGTTTTCTAAATCTGTGAATTTTTTAGCAGTTTCAAAGCTATCAAAGGTTAGTATTTTGCTATCCTTGATTTCGACAACATCATTTCCCATATTGTCATTGTGCCATATAAGAAATTTTATGCAGTTGCCGAAATCGAATTTTAAGATACTTATGTATTCATAGTGCATATAATTACACCGTAAAAAATCTTAGGGAGATTAGAATTTTTTCAAACAAATTATATTATAGCATTAAATCTGCACATTTCCTTACAGATTCCGCAACCCACGCACTGAGTATGGTCAATAACTGCCTTTTTGTTTTTTATAGAAATAGCGGGACAGCCAAGTTTCATACAGGATTTACAGCCAACGCATTTGTCGTTATCAACTTTAAATGGTGGGTTATGCTTAACGTATTTAAGCAATGCACATGGTCTGCGTGAAATTACTACAGAAGCTTCATCTGCCTGAAGTTCTTCTTTGATAGCACTTTCAGTTTCGGCAAGGTTATAAGGGTCTACAACTCTTACACGCTTTATGCCAATAGCCTTGCAAAGTTCCTCAAGATTAACAGCAGCAGCAGGGTCACCCTTGAGATTTTTGCCGGTGGTTGGATTCTGTTGATGTCCTGTCATACCTGTTATGGAGTTATCAAGGATAATGACAGTTGAATTTGAATTGTTATAGGCTATATTTACAAGACCAGTCATTCCGGAGTGCATGAAAGTCGAATCGCCTATTACAGCAACGCTCTTGTGTTCGGATTCTGCTCCTCTTGCCTTATTGAAACCATGTAATGCGGAAATTGATGCACCCATACAAATAGTAGTATCCATAGCATTAAGAGGTGCGACAGCTCCCAGTGTATAACAGCCTATGTCTCCCGAAACTGTTACATTGAGTTTTTTAAGACAATAGAAAAGTCCTCTGTGCGGACAGCCGGCACACATAACAGGAGGTCTTACAGGAATATTTTCATCTAATGAAACAAATTCTTTCTTTTCTCCTAAAAGTTTTTCAGCAATTATGGATTGTGGAATTTCTCCGATATATCCGAAAATATTTTTACCTTCAACGTTATTTACACCTATATTTCTGCAATGCTGTTCAATGATGCCATCGAGTTCTTCAATTACATAAATTTTTTCATATTTTGATGCAAAATCCTGAATAAGCTTTACAGGAAGAGGATTTACTATACCTAATTTCAAAACAGATGCTTTATCGCCGAGTGCTTCTTTAGTATACTGATATGCTGAACCATTAGTTATTACGCCAAATTCAGCATTTTCAGAAATTTCCACACGGTTAAGAGGTGAAGTTTCTGCATATTCAGTAAGCTTTTTTGTACGTTCTTCAACGAATACGTGTCTGCCTTTTGCATAAGCTGGCATCATAACGTATTTTTGAGGAGTTTTAACATATTCTTTAAGTTCAAGTTCCTGACGCTCCTGTGTACAGACGATACTTTGAGAATGTGCTACACGGGTTGACATTCTGACAATAACAGGTGTATCAAAACTTTCAGAAATCTCAAAAGCAAGTTTTACAAATTCCTTGCATTCAGAGGAATCAGACGGTTCAAGCATAGGAACTTTTGAAGCTATAGCATGATGTCTGCTGTCCTGTTCGTTCTGTGAAGAATGCATACCTTGGTCATCAGCAACGGCGATTACAAGACCAGCATTTACTCCGCTGTAAGATGCTGTATATAAAGGGTCTGCTGCAACGTTAAGACCAACGTGTTTCATACCGCAGAAACTTCTTGCACCAGCTATTGAAGCTCCTAAAGCTACTTCGAGAGCTACTTTTTCATTTGGAGACCATTCAGCATAAACTTCATCATATTTAGCGACTTCTTCTGTGATTTCGGTTGATGGCGTACCTGGGTAACTTGATACTACCTTACAACCTGCCTCATAAAGTCCTCTTGCAAAAGCTTCATTACCAAGCATTAACTTTTTCATTTTTATTTTCCTTTCGTTGTTAATTCGTTTATCATATTTCTGAGTTCTTTGACACTCAAAGATTTTTCTTCTTTGCCACAAGAAACATACAGTCTGTTGTATTTCCATTCCCTGAAATCAATATCATTATCATATTCAGGGTCAAAAATATCATGTAAATTTATTAAGTTCGGATTAAAATTAAGCGGGTCTGAAAAATTCCCGACCATAACGCCACAAGGATAAGCCCAGTAACAACCGCCGTAGGCAATTAGATTTGATTCAATATTATAGTGAATATCGGTTATTATAAAGGACTCTCCGCATATATATTTTTTATCGTGTTCGTAACCTTCGGGAATATAATTGTATACTTCCAAAGTGTCAACATCAAGAAAACTTATTCCATATAAGTCAATATGAAACGGATAATATCTATGACCGTTTTTATGGTGGATAATTTCAGTAAATGGTCTGGCATGGTCATAAAAACAATAGTATTCATATATTGTTCTGTCTGTATTTTTTAAAGTCATTTTCTTTACAAAGGCTGTTGTATAAAAATAATGTTCTTTTTGTACTCCGTCTCTGTAAATAATGCATTTAAGTGAAAAACCGTCTGACAATTCATAATTTTCTGTTTCAGAAAGAAATTTATCATCTATCACATAACGCTGATTATTCATAATTTTTTTATGTTTTTCACTGTTATAAACATTCTTATATGAAAATCTGTTCATGACAATCTCCAGTTTTCAGAAAGCCACTTTGCTACACCGTCATTTTCGTTTGATAATGCGATATAATCAGCAAGTTTTTTGAGTTCCGGAACGGCATTTCCTACGGCAATTTTAACGTCAGATTCTCCGAACATTGCCATATCATTGAAGTTATCACCAAAACACACGACTTTGTCAAAACCATAACTATTCCGCAAAAATTTTATTCCGTCAGCTTTGGAGGCAGTAGCGGAAAAGATTTCAAGAAAATATTTCTGCGTATAGGTATCCTGATAGAAAGCGTAATTAACGCCTTTTAATTGTGAGATAGCGTCTTTTACAGGTGAAAGCTTTTCATATTCTCCCGTAATCGTGTAGTAAATAGTTTTTTCATCTGCAACATCTGTTAAATCTTTGCATTGTACGAACGGTTTGTTGTAATTGTTTTTTCGTGATTCTGCAAAATTTTGCATAACTTGAGAGGTTATTTCAGTAAAATATGCTGTAAGAATATTTTTATCTATCCTGTACATAAAGCATTTGAGGTTATTTTCTTTGAAAATCTTTATTATTTCAGCAGAAATTTTCAGTGATATATATTCGTTGTTTATGTAAGAATTGTTTTCAGGATTGTATATACTTACGCCATTCATAAGTACATATGGTATGTTTAAATTAAGCAGGGAAGTAATTGGTTTTGCAGAATATATTGACCTTGCTGTTGCAAATGTAAAATACATTCCGTTATCAATCAGGGAATTTATTGTATTTATGGTATTTTCTGAAAGCTTACCATTATTATTCAATAAAGTTCCGTCAAGGTCTGTTATATAAAGTATTTTTATAAAAAAATCACCTCCAGATAGCAATAATATAATTATATCATATTTTTTAAAAAAAGTGAAGTTTTTATTTAATACGGTTTGAATTTTTGTGATTTTCTACAAAAAAGAACATACAGTAATGTTTGATATGACCAAATAAAATATTACACAGAGTAATAAAATAAGTTCTGGAAAATTTTATAATTTATTCACTAAAAATATTTGCTATAATATTGAATTTTTTTCAAAACAATGGTATAATACTTGTATATCTTTACAAAATATGAAAGGATTTCAAATGGTCATGAAAAACAAATTAATAACGCTTACTACAGCATTGGTAATGTCGTCAGTAACGTTTACAGCTTGTGACAAGAAAAAAAGCAATTCAAGTAATTATATTCAATCAACTTTCAATACAAAGGCTCATGTGACTAAAGCTTCCACAACTACAGAACAGGAAAATTCAACAGAAACCACAGCTGAAATTACAGAAGAACCAACTACATTACACGTCAGCCCGATTGAAACTGTTTCTGCTGAAATCGGCACTCAATATACAGTAGATGAAGTTATTACAAAAACAGACGGTGAAAATACTATAAAGATTCCGCTTTCTGAATTTATAGAAGACGGAGATATTATATTATCATTTATTTTTATTGTATATTCCGGTGACGGTCTTGATATAGGGCAATTCAAGGGCGGTTGCGGTATTTCAGTAAATGAGGATTATCCGTCAGAAGATGAATGCTGGTATCAGGCACCGGATTTTACTGCATCAACTCAGGGTACTTACGGCGAAATTAAATGGGACGTTCCGGCAGATGTAAGTCAGGCAGTATCCGCAAACGGTGAAGTTCTTTTCGGTTATTGGTGGGGAAATGCTTCAAGTATCAAGGTTGAAAACGTTGTCTGTACCTATACTCGTAAAAAAGACCTGCCGGTTGACGGAACTGTTTCAAAAGAAGTCAAGCAGAGTGTTAATTTCAATGACACAGATAACATTGTTAAGATAAAAACAGATGACTTTATGCCTGAAAATGTTACTCCTCAAACGGTTACTTTAAATATAAGTTCTGCCGGAGGTCTTGGAAAATTTACCGGAGCATTCGGCTATAAATCTTCTGAAGGAAAATATCAATCAGCAGATACTTCTGTATTCACGGATAATTCTCAGCTTTCATTGACATGGTTTGTGCCTCAGAAAGTTAAAAGTATTTTCACAGATAATGGTGAGATTACATTAGGTTACTGGTGGGGAGAACAATCTGAAATTACTATTGATTCGATAGAAGTAAAATATAGTCTCGGAAATAATACTCAGGCTGTTTCAAAAGGAAATTCAAGTCTTGATGATGATGACCCTGTAGCTACTGAAAATGAAAGCAGTTTCAGAAGTTCAAAAGAAATTGTAGATGCTATAAATGTTGGCTGGTGTCTCGGAAACTCATTTGATTGTTATGACAGCAATCATGAAAAAGTTTCAACCGAAACTTCATGGGGAAATGCTAAAGTTACAGAAGAAATGATAAAAGGTGTCAAGGACGCTGGTTTTAATGCAATAAGAATTCCTGTAACATGGGGCGAACACATGGACGGCGATGTTATTCAGAAAGAATGGCTTGACCGTGTTCAAGAAGTCGTTGACTATGCTTATGATAATGATATGTTTGTAATTTTGAATATGCATCATGATGATTATATATGGTTCAATCCTACTGAAAGTGAATATTCTCAGGATAGTCAGAAACTTTGTGCTATATGGGAACAGATTTCAGAGCGTTTCAAGGACTATGGCGACAGGCTTTTATTTGAGGGAATGAACGAACCTCGAACAATTGACAGTGAAAATGAATGGACTGGCGGTACTCCTGAAGAAAGAGCAGTTATAAACAAATATGAGCAGGATTTCATTAATACAGTAAGGTCTTCCGGTGGCAATAATGCAGAAAGAACTCTTGTTATAACTTCTTATGCTGCATCTGCTGAAACTGTTGCTATTGATGATATAACTATTCCGGACGACAAAAATATTATAGTTTCAGTACACTATTATGCACCATGGAAATTTTCAGAAGGCATTGAAACTTCTTTCACTGATAACGGCAAAGCTGAACTTGACAAGAAATTTGCTGAACTTAAAGAAAAGTTTATTGATAAAGGAACTCCTGTTATTATAGGAGAGTTTGGCTGTGTAAATGCTTCCGACAATGATACAAGAGCTGAATATTATAATTATTATTTATCATCCGCAAAAAATAATGGCATAAAATGCTTTATATGGGATAATGCCAAATCTGCCGGAGAATCAAGTTTCGGATTATTTAATCGTAATAATCTTTCATGGAATGAAACAATTCTTAATAGTATAAAATCAGCAGAATAAATTAAAAAAAACTCATACACACAAACCACGAATAAATTTTTTCGTGTCGTGTGTATGAGTTTTAAATTTTTATATTCAGTTTAAATCAGATTATGAGATTTTTTCAATATACTGAATATGACATTATAAGTCAGGGAGGTCATGGTCAGAATGCCCTGTGGATTGAAACAACAGTGTATCCCATATCGGCAAGCAGGTCATCAACGCCTTTATCGCCGGCATAATGTGCAGAACCTACCATAAAGAAATAATTTTTTCCTTCTTTTAAAAATTCAGAAGCTTTATCTGCCATACCTTTGTTGCGATTATAAAGCATTACATTCATATAGTCTTCATAATCGTCTTTAAGTTCTTCTGGTAATTCGTCGATTTTGTCAAGGTCTTCGTTAAGCACTTCATCAATGTCACCGCTTGCCCAATCATTGTAAAGTTCTCCAAGACCCTCAGCGTATTCGTCAATGTTATCAATATCATCAATTGCTTCTGACATAAGGAAATCAACAAGTTCATCGCTGTATGCGTCAACTGCACCTACCTGAATATCAAGAGTTTCAATGTTGACTACTTCTTTTCCGTCGTTAGTGGCATTTTTAACGAACATAGAATCAACGCCGGTAAGACTTAAATGTTCTAAACGGAGCAACATTGCACTTGAAATCTGACTATACCAATAGCCAGCTGAAAAATTATCTAACATATCACTGTAAGCACCGATTGATTCAAAGTAAGATTTTGCTTTCTGATAAGTTTCATCTGAAATGTGCTCTTGAATTGTAGAACCGTCTTCATAAATATACATTTGTTGATATTTAATCAATTCACGTATATCACTCTGAATTTTTGAAATATCATATTCAACGGCTACACCGTCACTGTTTTCATAGATATCCATTACATAATCTGGAAATTCAGTAAAGTTTTCAGGCAATGCATGAATAGTACCCATTAAATAAAGTTCATTGTTGGTTTCTGGGTCAGTGACTTTCCATACAGGAGGAGTAACTTTAGTAGCGGTGATATAGTCATTAAAATCAGCCGTTGTGCCATATGCAGAAACATTTTCTTCAGAAGTTTCACTTGTTGTTTCGGACTGATTTTCTGTTTGTGTTTCAGAAACAGTTGTTTCTTCTGCTGTAGTAACTTCTGTTTCTGTTTGAATATCAGTTACTGTTGAAGATTCTGTTTCAGATGATGTATCTGTATTTTTTTCTGAATTTCCGCACGATACAGCAACTACACAAAGAAACGCTCCTAAAAATGCATATAAACTCTTGAATTTCAATTTTGTTAACCTCTCTTTAAATTAGTATATTGTTTATGATATCATATATTGTATTATTTGTCAATCTTCTGAACTGGAGGTTTCTTTTGGTGTACGCTGTATTGAAACTTTATAGTTAGTGATAGCCCATACGTTGTCATATTTAGGACATGAGAATATAACATCATAAATGAACTGGTCTTCTGTAATATTAGCATTAAGCAAATTTACATCACCTATTATGTCGTTTGAAGTTATTTTATCTATAACGTCCGATTCGCCGACAATTTCAATATTAAGATTTGGAGTTATCACTTTATAATCATATCCATTGTTTGGAGCATTGATTATATTTACACGGCTTTGGTCAAGAGTTATTTGTTTTGTTGAAAGGTTTTCAGAATCAACGGTTACAGTAATACTTGTTATATCTGACATATTTATACAACCTTGTGCTTCAAGTACTGTACTTAAATCAAAAGTTCTTGAATAGTCAGGAGTGATATCACTGAGTATTATTTTACCGATTTCAAGTTTATCCGGAATTTCTGTCTGACTGTTTTTTGAAGCTATTTTTATGGTATCTGCGGAAAGTTTCAGATTAAGACAGCTTTGGTCAAAGTTAGACGGAGCGTTTACAATCTGAACAGTTACACCTACTTCTTTTACAGTAAGAACAGGAATATTTATAAGAAAGCTGGTGTTATCAAATGTCATTGCTGAACTATCAATAACAGTTCCGTCTTCTGCATAAAGTTGAATTTCATCACTGCTAAGAGCATAAGATGAATCAAGTACCATTTCACGATTTGAGGAAGCATAAACAGTACTTATTTTTTTAATTTGTGAAGACGGTCCTGTAATTGTAACCATATTCGGTTCGCAAGAAAATTCAGTTGAATTTATAGTTTTATTATCATTGAATTTAACATTAGGTATTTTCGGAAGTACCGGAAATTGTGCTGATTCGTATTTATCAAAGACAACTTCAGCAGTTGAAGGTTCAATGCTTTCAACTTCAAATTCTATTCCGTTAGTGCTTTTTACTTTGATAGGGAGATTTTTTTTACCGGCTGAATAAACATTGTCTATATCAACGTATGCTGTAAGAGTATCACTGTCAATGTTTGCGATTTGAGTACGACTGCCTATTACTTTTACTTTAACATCTTCAACATCACATGAAATGACATTCAGAGTACTGTCATAAGTGGCAGTTGTTCCTATAGGTAAATCAAGTGATACTTTCTGAATAGTTTTTGGTACGGAGGGGTAAAGCGTCAATGATACCGCAAACCATACAAGTATTGCAATAATTATAGAATACATCGCAAGTGAAAAGTTTGTCTGACTTTTTTTGCGGAATATATCACGTATAGTTTCAGGAATTTTCATGTTTGTGCTTTCCTCCTTTAGTATTATCGGAGTTTTTTGAATCTTGTTTTTCAGAAGTTACTTCTTTATAAAGTAATCTTTTTAATTTTTCGTGAGTGTAGTCACGTGTAAGAACGCCATTCATAGCAACTGAAATTTGTCCTGTTTCTTCTGAAACAACTACTATAACTGCATCTGAATTTTCACTCATTCCGATTGCAGCTCTGTGTCTTGAACCTAATTTTTTGTTGATTATAGCATCATTCTGTGGCTTTGGAAGAAAACACGCAGCAGCTAATATAATTCCGTCACGCATAATAACAGCACCATCATGTAGTGGAGTTTTAGGATAGAATATATTTCCAAAAATTTCCTTGCTTGGAGTAGCATTTAAAATAGTACCAGTTTCAATCTGTTCACCCAGACGCACCTGACGTTCAACGACAATTAAAGCACCTGTACACGTTGCAGAAAGTTCAACGCATGAATCACATATTGCATCAATAGCGTTTTCCCATTTTTTAACAAGGGTATCTGAACCTTGTCCGAATCCGAAACTAAGTATATCAAATTTTGTGCGTCCGAATTTTTCTAATGCTCGTCGCAATTCCGGCTGAAACAGTATAATCATTGCGATAAGACCTATATCAAGAGTAGATTTGAGAAGATATTCTATAATTTTAAGCTGAAAAAATTTACTTAAAAAATATCCCGCCACAAGTAATAAAATACCTTTTAAGAGCTGACCGGCACGGGTTTCACGGATAAGTTTCAGTGCAACGTAAATTATGTAAGCAAGAATGGCAACGTCAATTATATCAATAAATTCCAGTGTACTCAAAATACTGAAAAATGCATCTTTTATATCATGAAAACTCATCTGCTCACCTCCTGTATTATGTAAAGAGGGACTAAGCCCTCCTGTTAAATTTTCTGTATGTGCATACCTATATTATTATTGTACCACAAATTCAGATAATTTCAATAGTTTTTTGTGATTTTTCTAAAACTGTCACATTTTTCACAAGCTCGGCAAGTTTTAAAGCATCATTTTCTTTGCTGAATATTGACGGTGCAAAGCGAATTGTTCCGTTTTCAGTGCCAAGTTGAGTGTGTGCGAGTGCGGAACAATGATAACCGGCTCTTAGACAGTATCCCTGTTTTGAAAGGATTGATGCAACTTTTTCCGGCATAATTCCCTTAATGTTGAATGAAACTATTGGAACGTATAGAGATTCTGGATTTCTGTAAATTATTATATCCTTGTTTTTCTTGAGTGAATTTATAAAACTTCTGCAAATTTTGTCTTCATGGGCAAAAATTCGTTCCATACCGATTTTATTTATAAATTCAATACCTGCTTTTATCGTCATAGCACCAGTGACATTAAGTGTACCGCTTTCAAGACTATCCGGCAGAAATTCCGGCTGATAGAGACTGGAAGACAAACTGCCCGTACCACCTTGAATAATTGGTTTTATTTTATATTTTCCGTCAGTGATAAGGAGTCCTGTTCCGGTGATTCCGTATAAACCTTTATGACCGGCAGTACATAGAATATTTATACCATCACTTAATTTTACATCAATTATTCCGCAAGCCTGAGCACCGTCTGCTATAAAACAGATATTTTTTTCACGGCATAAATCTGCAATTTCACGATAGGGAAGAATCTGTCCGGTGACATTGCTTGCAATAGTACATACAATTGCTTTAGTGTCATTGTGAATGAGTGAACGAAAACTTTCAATTGTTCGTCTGTCGTCTGGGTATACTGTAGCAACGGAAAGTGTTATTTTTTTATTTCTTGCGAGTTCGGCAGAGGGTCTTGCTGAAGAATTGTGTTCCATACCACTTATAATCAGATGTCCGCCGTCAGACATAATGCCCTGTATTGCCATATTGAGAGCTTGTGTGCAGTTCATTGTAAAGACAACGTTTTCCGGTTGTGCGTCAAAAAAATCTGCTATTGTTTCTCTTGCGGAATATACTGCTTCAGAAGTTTTCATAGCTAAAGTGTGACCGCCTCTTCCGGCATTTCCACCGAAATTTTCCATAGCATTTACTGCAACTTTCCGGACGTTTTCTGGTTTTGGAAAAGTTGTGGCAGCGTTGTCAAAATTTATAATCATTATACACCTCCGTATTCTTTTATAGTATACGGAACTGAATATTTATCGAGGATTTCGGAGGCGTTAAGGCAATTACTGAAAACATACAGTGAATAACCACAGCCTTCCTTTGAAGTTATTTCGTTTCGTCTGATTTCGCATGAATACCCTCTTGCTTTCAGGAGTTTTTCACCTTTAATAACATAGGTGTAAGAGGGCATTGCCATAATACATTTTTTCAAAAAATATTCCCCCTGAATCAGTCTGCACGATACAGTGGAATTTGTGATACACTTTATTATATGATATTTTTTCGTAAAATGTGAGAAACAGACACATTTTGTTGAGTTATGAATAAATATAAAAAGGGCGAACTTTATTATCAGTTCGCCCAATGAATATTTAATTGTTAATTATTAGAGTTTGTCAGATGTTATAGGGAAGTCAGCCTTATCAAGAATATCAGCAACAACCATTTGGATACCGAGAGCATCTTGAGTACTTACACCGCCACCATTATCAACGACATCGGCATTAATTTCGCCCTGTTCAGATAATTTATATTCATCTGCATTTGACATTGACTGCATTATAAGAACAGCGTCAGCAATGGAAACTTCACCGTCAACATTAGCGTCTCCCCAAACAGTAACTGTTGGTTGTGTAGGCTTAGTAGTTGTAGTAGTGGTTGTTGTTGGTTCAGAAGTAGTAGTTGTAGTAGTGGTTGTTGTTGTGGTAGTAGTAGTTGTTGTTGTTGTGGTTGTAGTAGTTGTAGTAGTTGTAGTAGCTACATCATAATAAACTTCTATATTATCGATTGAAATGGCATCTGCTTCACCGTAGTAATATCCGAAATAAAGTTCGCCATTCGGGTCAACGAAGTTTGTTTCGCTGTTTGAACCTGCTACAGTTTCGGGTACAATCCACATTATCTGAGCTGATTCACCAGCATCAAGAACGCAATAATCACCTTTTTCCTGATACCAGTATTCAGAATCGGTTACAGCATCTTTTGTAACACTTGTTCCGGTGTTGTAAACGAGTTTATCAACCTTTGATTTTGCTGAAATATCGAAACGAATAGCATAAACGTCCATATCTTCATCAATTCCGAGGTCAGCGTAAGTTACATGAAGAGCGTTTTTAGTTTCGTCGCCGTGTTCGAGCATTTCGCCGACTTTCTTAGAAATTGAGCCTGTATAAGGTACAGTTACTTCCTTTGTGTATGTGAGAACTGCTCCGGTAAGCTTTACTGATTCGAGAAGTGATGGTTCTGTAGCACCCTCTTCTTGTTCAGCATTAGTTCCGTACCAGTACTGGAAAGAAATCTGGTCATCAAGTTTTGTGCCAACGTAAGGCTGTACTTCTGCCGGAACTTCCCAATAAGCTTTTATGTAAGAACCTGCTTCTGTCATTGTAGCACCGCCGGACGGTTTGATTTCAAAATTAACGCCAGCGTCTTCAAATTCTTTGAGTTGGTCTTCACCGCAGTCATTGTACCAATAACCAGCAGTTTCTTTTCCTGGGATACCGGCTTCCTTTTTAGCAGATTCAGTATCAGCAGGAGAACCCTGTTTTACGTTGAGACCGCCACCATACATGAATGTATCAGCAGGGGAATCAGTTTCAATTATAGCTGTAAGGGATTCAACTGTAACGCCTTCCATGCTTGTTATTCCGAAATCAGAATACTTGAATTTATGACTGTTTATCGGGTCGCCCTCTTCAGGAGTTTTTCCCTCGGCAGCATAAGAATCTTCATCATATCCCTGAGTAAGAATAATCGGGTCATCTGTAAATTCAATCTGTTTTGCAACTGTTGAACGGATAGTAGCAGTACCGTCGCCATTATCCTTAAATGACCAGTTATCTTTGTTAGTAGTGCTGTTGTTATTTGGAACATTTGTAGTAGGCTTGCTTGGTTTATCCGGATTATCCGGATTATCAGGATTATCCGGAGAAGGAGGTGTTACAACTTTTCCGTTAGCCTCAATTTTATCAATTGTGATAGAACCTTTTGATTCACCGGCATAGTAGTTTCTGAATTCAAATTTACCAGGATATTGACTGCTTGCGGGGTCATATTTAAGGTCAAGACCTGAAACATCAAAGCCAACTGTTACAGGTTCACCCTCTTTGCAGGCAATTTCAGTAGCCTTTATATCAACAGTACCGCCCTTTGAATCAACGAAACCTTTTTCAGCATCGTATTCAAGCCAATACGGACTGTCTTTAATTCCGATACCGAAACCACAAGAGAAATTACCAGTAAAATCAGGAGTGAATGTAATATTTATAGTTTTAAGACCACTTGTTGCAACATCAGCTGTAATGCCCTCGTACTTTGCACCGACAGCAATTGAAGAACCGGCTTTTTTGTTAGCTGTTATGTTAATTGATGGAGAAGCGGTTACAGCTCCGGCAGAAACAGATGCCATAGCAGGTACACATGATGCAGTCATTATAAAACTCATGATAGAAGCTTTAAGACGTGCAGACATATTTTTTCTTTTCATTATAATCAATCCTCTCTTCAAAAATATTCAATAATTGTTAACGGTTTTTGTATGAAATTATTATAGCACTTTCAAATGTGAAAATTGTTACTAAACTATTAATATTCAGTGATTGTTTAATGAAAATTAATAGTTTATACAAAGGTTGTGTATACTATATGTTTAAAATAACCTAAAGTATATATTTTTTTATCCATTTAGGAGATTTGACGAAAAAAATTTTTTGTATATGTTGTACTTGACTTCCTTTATGAAATAATATATAATTATTAATGTATATCCCTTGAAAAATTCCGCATAATAAAATTTGAGAACATATTGAAAGAGGGGTATATATTTTTGGAAGAAAATAATAAAAATGCCAAAACCGTTACAGAAGAAAAAACAGATGAAGCAAATCTCATTGCTGAAAACGGTCAGAGTATTTCTCAAAATTCAAAGCATCTTATACACTGTCTTACAGTTATAGGACAGATAGAGGGACATTATGTACTTTCTGAACAAAACAAAACAACAAAGTATGAACATATAATTCCGGCACTTGTTGCAATTGAACAGGACAGAAGCGTTGAGGGGCTTTTGATAATTCTGAATACAGTTGGCGGAGATGTTGAAGCAGGTCTGGCAATTGCTGAACTTATTTCAAGTATGAAAACTCCTACTGTATCGCTTGTGGTTGGCGGAGGACATTCAATAGGTGTACCTCTTGCCGTAAGTGCAAAACATTCATTTATAGTACCCTCGGCAAGCATGACTATTCACCCCGTCAGAATGAATGGTACTGTTTTAGGAGTTCCTCAGACCCTTGCTTATTTTGATAAGATGCAGGACAGAATTATTAATTTTGTCACTTCAAACAGCCATATAAGTGAAAACGATTTCCGCCGGCTTATGCTTAATACTCAGGAACTTGTACTTGATGTAGGCAGTGTTGTTGAGGGAGAAAAAGCCGTCGAAATCGGAATCATTGATGAGCTCGGCGGATTAAGTAATGCTATGGAATGTCTTTATAGCATGATTGAAAATTCAGAAAAACGTTATATTTAAAATCAACAGGGCGGACATTGTCCCCCTGTAAATCCTTATCAGGAGAACAATAATGGCAGAAACTAAAAAAAATAATAAAAAAAATCAGTCTGATTCATTATTCAGTAGATTTCTTCCCCCTGTAAATGATAAAAATCAGTTTTGGTCGGTAGTGCTTTTTGCAATTGGAATGCTTACACTTTTTATGATGCTCATAAAAGGTTCTGAAGGTTGGCTTAAAGCACATAATTTTTTACTGGGAATGTTTGGACTTGCAGTTTTTTTTGTTCCTACAATACTCATATATACTTCTATTCAGATTGGAAAAGAACGAAGTCATAAATGCGTTGCAGACCGTGCAATATGGGGAATTGTTCTTGCGTTTCTTGTGAGTGGAGCATTACAGATTTTTTTCTCAAAAGAACTTAAAGGAAACAATTTTGATGAACAAATCAAGCATTTATACAATGACGGAATTAAACTAAGAGGCGGAGGCGTTGCAAGCTATCTTATAGCAGGACCTTTACTGGGAATTTTCGGAAGCATAGGTGCAAAAATAATTACAATAATGCTTCTTTTTGTTGCGGGAATGTTCTATACTAAAAAAAGTTTAATAGAATTTCTTAATTTTATATCTAAACCTTTCAGAAATTTCGGCAACGTCATGCAAGGTCTTTTTTCTATGCTTATGGGGGGAAGATTTGGTGAAATGTTTGACGATGATGATTTCAATGACGATATTGAAAAAAAATCCTTTGATGCTGACCTTGAGGCGATAGATATAATAAATAACAGAACTGAAATACCTAAAAATTCAGATTTTGTTGAAATATCAGTTCCAATAAACAGCAAGCCAGAAAAAAGAGATGAATTTTGGTTTGATGTTCCTCTTGAATCTGATAGTATGATTGAAAAACAACCGGAAAATGAAGTTCTGAAACCTCCTAAACAGGAAGTTGAAAAAACAGAAGAAATTGAACAGTCAGAAGACAATGACGACAATCTTGACGAACTTATAAAACGTGCTGCCAATAAATCAAGAAAGAAAAAGACTTCACAACAGGAGTTATTGAAACCTGAAATTAATACGGATATTAAGTATAATCTTCCGTCCCTTGAACTCCTTGAACGTCCTAAAAACAGACTCAATAGTGAAGAAACAGCTTTAGAAATGCGTTCAAAAGCGGATATAATCGTAAATACTTTACATAGTTTTAAAGTGGAAGTTAAAATACGTAAGGTTTTGCGTGGACCTTCAATTACAAGATATGAAGTACAGCCAGGATTTGGCGTACAAGTAAGGAAAATCAAAAGTCTTGAAGATGATATAGCACTTAATCTTGCAGCTCAGGGTGTAAGAATTGAAGCACCCGTCCCAGGAAAATCAGTAGTAGGAATTGAAGTCCCTAACGAAATCAAGGATACTGTAACTATGTATGAAATGCTTTATTCACCGTCTTTTAAGAATAACAAAAGCAAGCTTACTTTTGCAGTAGGAAAAGATATTGCAGGTAATATAATTCTTGGTGATATTGCTAAAATGCCACACGTTATTATAGCAGGTACTACGGGTTCTGGTAAATCTGTTTGTACACGTTCTATAATAATGAGTATTCTTTATAATGCTACTCCTGAAGACGTAAAGCTTATCCTTATTGACCCTAAAATAGTTGAGTTTAAAGTATTTGAGGGTATACCGCATTTGCTTATTCCGATAGTTACCGATTGTAAAAAAGCAGCAGGTGCTTTAAATTATGCTGTTAATGAGATGATGCGTAGATATCAGATGTTTGCAGAAGCTGGTACAAACGATTTGAAATCATATAATTCATATGCTGAACAGAATGAAGATATTCAGAAAATGTCACAGATTGTAGTATTTATTGATGAATTAGCTGATATGATGCTTGTTGCAGGAAAAGAAGTAGAAGAGTATATATGTCGTCTTGCACAAATGGGACGTGCTTCCGGAATACATCTTGTAATTGCTACTCAAAGACCGACAACAGATGTTATTACAGGACTTATCAAGGCTAATATTCCGAGCCGTATAGCACTTTCAGTAATGTCTCAGGTTGATTCACGTACAATTATTGATATGGCTGGTGCGGATAAACTTCTTGGTAATGGTGATATGCTCTATATGCCAATCGGTACAAGCAAACCAATACGTGTACAGGGGTGTTTTGCATCATCAAAGGATATAAATTCTACTCTTGAGTACATAAAATCACAAGGTGAAGCTGAATATGATAAAGAAATGATGCAGGCAGTTGAAAATTTTGTTCTACAGTCAAAAGGTTCAGGCAGTGGTGATGTCGGAAGCGTTGCGGTTACAGATAGCGACTTTGTAGAAAAGGCTATTGAAGTAGCTGTAAATAACGGACAAGTTTCCACGTCGATGTTACAGCGTAAATTGAAATTAGGTTATGCAAGGGCAGCAAGAATTATGGACGAGCTGGAAGAACTCGGCGTTATAGGTGCAAGCGAGGGAGCTAAACCCCGTAAGGTTCTTATGTCAAAAATGCAGTACGATGAAAGAAAATTAAGAAAACAGGAGGGTAATTAAATGCCGGAATTAATGAGTATGCTTGAATGTAAGGGAATTGAAGGCAGAAAAATGGCAGAAGAACTTAAAAAATATTACAGAAATGCCATTATTATCTGTGCTGAAAAAATGCAAGATATTCCTATTGGAGCAAGTAAAATGGGGGGATTCCCTGATTTACCGCCCGAAATAGAATATCCCACAATGTCGGAATATACAGAAACATGGTTATTGGGCGACAATAAAGGAAAATCTGAATATTATAACAAATCAGCTATGCAATTGGTTGTGCAGATTAATCTGCGTGAACTTGCTGAATCTGGTGCGGACGTCGAAAATCTTCTGCCTAAAACCGGTATGCTTTACATATTTTGGAGCGGTGAGGGTGACTGCCTTAAAAGTAGCGAATATTCCGACATTAAAATTGCTGAACCCGACAAAACAGCGTGTCACAAAGTTATCTACTGGAACGGCGATATGTCAGTATTAAAACGTATCGAACCGCCATGTCCTTATTACAGCAAGTATTTTGACGAATGTTTAGAAGAATATGCTGTTGAATTTGATTCAGATTCAGAGTACAATAAAAATGCAGTTTACGAAATAGACGGTCTGGAAGAAGCAACGGAAACAGATGCTTTTGATTTTGCAAATGACGGCGATAAGATGTTGGGATTTCCTAAAGGTGCAAATGTTCCATATATTGATGAAAACACAGTTAATCTTTTTCAGTTTGATTATAGTATGGGTTGTCTTTGGAGTGTGTACTGGATTATGAAAAAAGAGGATTTGAAAAAACTTGATTTTTCAAAGGTTTCTATAGATTTTGATACCGATTAGGAGGTGATATATTTTGTATAAAGGATTTTTACCGATTTCAAAAAAGGAAATGGACGAACTTGGTATTAAGCAGTTTGATTTTATATATATTACTGGTGATGCCTATGTTGACCACCCAAGTTTTGGGGCATCTATAATTACAAGGCTTATTGAAGCAATGGGATTTACAGTGGGAATAATTTCACAACCTGATTGGCATTCAGATAAGGATTTTAAAAAATTTGGTTCACCTAAATATGCGTTTCTTGTAACGTCCGGAAATATAGATTCAATGGTTGCACATTATACATCAGCTAAAAGAAAACGTTCAGATGATGCATACACAGCAGGCGGAGTTGCCGGAAAGCGTCCGGACAGAGCGGTTATAGTTTACTGTCAGAAAATCCGTGAATACTTTGGAGACATACCATTGGCAATAGGCGGTCTGGAAGCCTCTCTGAGACGTTTTGCACACTATGACTATTGGGACGACGCTGTAAGACCTTCTATTCTTGTGGATAGCGGTGCGGATTTGTTAATGTATGGCATGGGTGAACATCAGATTAAAGAACTTTGTACACGTCTTGCAAATGGTGAAAATATAAAGGATATTCATGATATAAGAGGTACTTGCTATCTTACTGAACCTGTTAACACTCCGTTAGGGTCTGCACAATGTCCGTCATTTGAGCAGGTGAGAGACAATAAAACCGAATATGCAAAGGCAACTAAAATTCAATATGACTGGCAGGACGAAGTTTACGGAAAGACTGTAATTCAGCGTCACGGAAAAATGATGCTTGTACAGAATCCTCCTGCATACAGCCTTACAACAGAAGAACTTGATTATATATATTCGTTGCCATACATGAAAGCATATCACCCGTCTTATGAAGAATTAGGCGGTGTACCTGGTATTGAAGAAGTACGATTTTCTATCACTCATAATAGAGGGTGTTTCGGATATTGTAATTTCTGTTCAATAGCATTGCATCAAGGAAGACGTGTTACTTGCAGAAGTGAAAAATCTATTCTTGAAGAAGCTGAAAAAATAACTCATATGTCGGGTTTCAAGGGATATATACACGACGTTGGAGGACCTACAGCAAATTTCAGAGGAACATCATGTAACAAGCAATTGAGTAAAGGTCTTTGTATGGGTAAAAAGTGTTTAGCTCCTGAACCTTGTCCTGCTTTAAAAGTAGACCATACGGAATATCTTTCTATTCTGCGAAAAATACGTAAAATTAAAGGTATAAAGAGAGTGTTTATCCGTTCGGGAATACGTTACGATTACCTTATGGAAGACAAAAACGATGAGTTTATGCGTGAACTGATTAAGTATCATGTAAGCGGACAGCTTAAAGTTGCTCCAGAACACTGTTCAGCAGTCGTCCTTGACAAAATGGGAAAACCTCATATTGAAGCATATAAGGCTTTTCAGAAGCGTTTCTATGAAATAACAAAGGGAATAGGTAAAGAACAATATTTAGTGCCATATCTTATGTCATCACACCCCGGAAGCACTTTAAATGAAGCTATTGATTTAGCGGTTTTCCTAAAGGAGAATAAAATCCGTCCTGAACAGGTACAGGATTTCTATCCAACTCCCGGAACTATTTCAACTTGTATGTTCTATACAGAACTTGACCCTTATACTATGGAAAAAGTATATGTTCCGAAAACTCCGGAGGAAAAAGCATCACAAAGAGCGTTGTTGCAGTATTTCAAACCACAGAACAGAGAAATAGTTTTAAAGGCTCTCAAAAAAGCAGGAAGATACGATTTAATAGGAACATCTCCGAAATGTCTTGTTGAGGATACATCAAGAAACAACAAAAAAGCAGGTGATAAAAATTGGCAGAAATCAAACTCACAGACGAACAGAAAAAAACACTCGGAAAATACGCACAACAGGCAAAGAAGAAATACAACAGTCAAAACCCGAAACAAAAAAGGAAAGGTTTAAAAGCAATTATTCCAATATTGCTTTTGGCTGTCGGATTTCTGGTATGGAACATTTTAAGCGGAGGTTTTACACCGTCTGTTGATGAACTGTCTGTACATTACATAGATGTAGGACAGGGTGACAGCATTTACATAGCTTCAGGTGATGAGGGAATGTTAATTGATTGCGGTGAATCTGGTGATACTGACAGAGTTATATCCTATCTTGATAATATGGGAGTTTCTAAAATAAATTACGTTGTAGGAACTCACCCGCATTCAGACCACATGGGCGGTATGAGTAAAATTGTTGAACACTTTGAAATAGGTGAAATGATAATTCCGCATATTGATGATAGTGATACTCCGACAACAAAGTATTTTGAAAGATTTCTTAATGCCTGTGCAGAAAAGAACCTTTCTTTAACAGAGGCGGAATTAGGAAGAAAAATTACACTCGGCGATGCTGAACTGAAAATTATTGCTCCTAACAGTCTGGATTATAGTAATATAAATAACTATTCAATTGGTTTGATAATGCATCATGGTGAAAACAGTTTTATATTTACCGGTGACGCCGAAAAACTGGCAGAAGAAGAAATGATTGAAAAAAATTTATTGGAAGATATAGATGTTTACAAAGTGGGACATCATGGAAGTGATACATCATCTTCTATGGATTTTCTCAATGTTATAAAACCTGATTATGCAGTTATTTCATGCGGTGAGGGTAATTCTTACGGACACCCTAACGATATTACAATAGAAAATTTAAGCAAGTTTACGGATAAAATTTATCGTACTGACCTTATGGGAACAATTGTGTTTACTTCTGACGGAAAAAGTCTTGATGTTAAAACAGAAAGGAACTAATATGACAGTTATAGACCGTTTTGAAAATGATAAGGCTGTTTTGGAGGTTGACGGGGAAATTATTCAGACGGAACGTTTTTTGCTTCCGGAAAACTCTCGTGAAGGTGATGTTTTAATAAAAATCAATGATGAATGGATTATTGATGTTTCCGCAACTGAAAAAAGACGTGCAGATATCCGTGAATTAATGAAAAGGCTGATGAAAAAATGACAGATATAATTATAATAGGTGGTGGAGCATCAGGCTGTTTTGCAGGAGTACAGGCTTCACGTTTCGGAAAAAGTGTATTGCTTTTTGAAAAAAATGAAAAACTTGGCAGAAAACTCCGTATTACCGGAAAAGGTCGCTGTAATGTGACGAACAATTCGGATATACAGGAACATATGAAAAATATTCCTACAAATCCGAGATTTATGTATAGTGCTTTTTCTGTATTCGATGCTTATAATACTATGGATTTCTTTGAAGAAATAGGCGTTCCTCTTAAAACCGAAAGAGGTAACAGAGTTTTTCCGGTCAGCGATAATGCAAACGATATAGCGGATTCTATGGTTAAGGAAATGAAGAAATCAGGAGTCAAAATTATAAATAAGCGTGTTACAAAGCTTATCATAGAAAATAATACCTGTATCGGAGTAAAAGCCGGAAATGATGAATATTATGCAAAATCCATACTTATAGCTTGTGGCGGAAAATCATATCAGAATACAGGTTCAACAGGTGACGGTTACACATTGGCGGAAAGTGCCGGTCATACAATAACAGAAATAAAACCCAGTCTCGTTCCGTTGGTTTCGCCTGATAAATACTGTTCTGAAATGATGGGGCTTTCTTTAAGGAATGTTACTCTTAATCTTTATGACCGTGATAAACTTATATTTTCCGAACTGGGCGAAATGCTTTTTACACATTTCGGAATGTCAGGACCTCTTGTACTTAGTGCAAGTTCTCATATTCGTGAAATGTCTCCAGAAAGATACAAGGTGCTTATTGACCTTAAACCAGCACTTTCTCCGGAACAGCTTGATGCCCGTATTCAAAGGGACTTTGCAGAAAATCTTAATCGTGATTTTGTTAACGGAATAAGAAAATTACTTCCGGCAAAGCTTATTCCGGTTGCGGTGAGACTTTCGGGAATTTCTCCCGAACAAAAAGTAAACAGCATTACTAAAGAACAGCGTCATAAATTCGGACAGCTTATAAAAGCTTTTCCCGTAAGAATTTCAGGATTTCGACCGGTTAATGAAGCCATTATAACAAGCGGGGGAGTTTCTGTTAAAGAAATAAATCCTAAAACCATGGAATCAAAACTTATCAGCGGACTTTTCTTTGCTGGTGAAGTAATTGACGTTGACGCTTATACGGGAGGATTTAATTTACAGATAGCTTTTTCAACGGCATATACTGCTGTATTATATATGTAAAGGAGTTTTTTTAATGAGTATAAACATTGCCATTGACGGACCGGCAGGAGCAGGTAAAAGCACTATTGCTAAAATGGTTTCTGCTGAACTTGGTTATATATATGTTGATACAGGAGCGTTATACAGAACTATTGCTCTCTATATCATGGAAAACAATATTTCAGATAACGACATTCCGGAAAAAATAAATAAAGCTGATGTTTCACTTAAATTCATTGACGGTACACAAAAAGTTTTCTTAGGTGACAGAGATGTTTCCGGACTTATAAGAACTCCTCAGATTTCTATGGAGGCTTCAAGAACTTCTGCTATTCCGGCAGTACGTGAATATCTTTTTGATACACAACAAAAAATAGCAAAAGAAAATAATGTCATTATGGACGGCAGAGACATTGGAACAGTTGTACTTCCTGATGCACAGGTTAAAATTTTTCTTACTGCTACTCCGGAAGAACGTGCTAACCGTCGTTACAGAGAACTTTCTGAAAAACCTGACTGTCCGTCTTATGAAGATATTCTCAAGGACATTATTGAACGTGACCACAATGACATGAACAGACCTGTTGCCCCTCTTAAACAGGCTGATGATGCTGTTTTAGTGGATACAACTAATCTTACTCTGGAACAGTCTGCTGAAGAAATTATAAAAATTATTAACGAAAAGACAGGCAGGTGATATAATGTTTTATGCTATTGCAAAGGCTCTTGTAAGAATTGCTATGACTATAGCTTTCAATCTGCATTATGAGGGAAGGGAAAATATTCCTAAGGATACAGCAGTAATATATGCTTCAAATCATCGAACAAATGCAGACCCTCCTCTTGTTGGCTGTGTCACTCCCCGAAAACACGCTTTTATGGCTAAAGAAGAACTTTTTAAAAACAAACTTTTTGGCGGTCTCATAAAATTATTGGGGGCTTTTCCGGTATCAAGAGGAAAAGGCGACACAGGTGTTATAGATACGGCTGTTGAAGCTCTCAATAGTGGAAAAAGTCTCATGATTTTTCCGGAGGGTACACGTTCAAAAGACGGAAAAGTTCATAAAGGTCATTCGGGAGCAGCTCTCATAGCAGTACGTTCCGGAAAACCTATAATACCAGTTGGAATTGTTTTCGGTGAAAAACTTAAATTCCGTACAAAAGTTACTGTTAAGTACGGAAAACCTATAAATCCGGCAGATTATTGTGAAATATGTGACGAACCTAATCCACGTCAGATAGTACGCCTTAAAAATCGTTATATGTCTGATATAAAGAATCTTGTTGAAGGTGAGCAGGAGGAAATTGATGAGTAAGATTACTGTTGCAGAATCCGCCGGCTTTTGCTTCGGGGTTGACAGAGCCGTGCAAATGGTGTATAATGAACTCGATAAGGGAACAAAAGTAGCAACTCTCGGTCCTATTATCCATAATCAAGATGTAGTTAATGATATGGAAAAAAAAGGAGCAAGAATTATTAATTCTGTTGATGAACTGCTCCCCGATGAAACTGTTGTTATACGTTCCCACGGTGTCGGAAGAGAAATTTATGAACAAATTAAGCTTAAAGGCAACAGAATGCTTGACGCTACTTGTCCTTTTGTTTCAAAAATTCACAGGATTGTTGCTAAAAAAACTCAGGAAGGCTGTTTTATTTTGATTGCAGGTGACGCAAATCACCCTGAAGTGCAAGGAATCGTTGGTCATTGTGACGAAAACTACCTTGTTTTTAAAGATAATTTTGAGTTAAATCACTTTTTTGAAAATCTGGATAAAAATTTTCAAAAAACCCTTGCTTTTGTCGCTCAAACGACGTATAATATATTAGTATGGGAAAAGTGTTTAAAGGAAATTCCAGAGAACGTCCACAATGTTGTTATATTTGATACCATTTGCAATGCTACTGATGCCAGACAGACTGATGCACGTGAACTGGCTCAGAAATCTGACATAATGATTGTTGTTGGTGGTCGTCACAGTTCAAATACTGTTAAATTATATGAAGTGTGTAGCCGTTATTGTAAAACGTATCATATAGAAAATTCGGACGAGCTTGAAACTTTAAAGCTCCCCGATGCTGAAAATATCGGCATTACTGCTGGAGCATCTACTCCGGCTTATATAATTAAGGAGGTAAAAACCAAAATGGCAGAAATTGAAAAGGATACAATTCAGGAAGAGGAGAATTTTCAGGAATTGCTTGATCAGTCATTCAAAAAAATACATACAGGAGAAAAAGTTAAAGCTACAGTAATGTCTGTAAATAATACAGAAGTAGTAGTTGACCTTGGCACTAAACACACTGGTTATGTTGCTCTTGATGAACTTACAGACGATACTTCTAAAAAGCCGGAAGATATTGTAAGTGTTGGTGACGAAATCGAACTTATTGTTATTAAAGTGAATGACGCTGAAGGTACTGTTACCCTTTCTAAGAAAAAGGTTGATGAACAGGCTGGATACGAAAAGATTGTAAAAGCTAAGGAAGAAGGCACTATTCTTGAAGGTACTGTTCAGTACGTTGTAAACAAGGGTGTTACACTTAATATCTATGGCGTAAGAGTATTTATCCCTGCATCACAGACAGGTCTTCCAAGAGGTGCAGAACTTGACCAGCTCCTCAAGAAGAAAGTTGAATTTATGATTATTGATGTTACTGAGGGCAGAAAGAGAGCCGTTGGTTCTATCAAGGCTGTACAGAATGCTCGCAAGGAAGCTGCTAAGGCTAAGTTCTGGGAAACAGCAAGTATTGGTGATACATTCACAGGTAAGGTTAAATCTCTTACAAGCTTTGGTGCATTTGTTGATTTAGGCGGTATTGACGGAATGGTTCATATTTCCGAACTTTCATGGAAGAGACTCAAGCACCCAAGCGAAGTTGTAAGTGTTGGTGATACTCTTGAAGTTTACATCAAAGACCTTGATAAAGAAACTGGAAGAATTTCACTCGGTTACAAGAAGTCCGAAGATAACCCTTGGGAAATTTTCATGAATAACTATAAAGTAGGCGATATTGTAAAGGCTACTATTGTATCTATCACTTCATTTGGTGCATTTGCTCAGATTATTGATGGTATTGATGGTCTTATCCATATCTCTCAGATTGCTGACAAGAAAGTTGAAAACGTTAAGGACGTTCTTTCAGTTGGCGATGAAGTTAATGTTAAGATTACTAACATTGACGAAAAGGATAAGAGAATCAGCCTTTCTATGCGTGAAGCTGTTGAAGAAAAAGCTGACGACGCTGAATAATCAGTCTTTTGTTAAATTTGGAACTGTACTTTTTTGTGCAGTTCCTTTTTTATAAATTAAAAAAATATTAAGCAGTTATAAATATTTGTTAAACTTTAAACCATAAATTTGGCAGATTAATATTGACAAATTAAAATAAATATTGTATATTAAATTTATACTATTATAACAGAGAGGGGCTAATATCTATGATTTTTAAAAAAATTGCCACTGTTGCATCAGCACTTGTTCTTTCTGCCGGAATGGCAAACTGTTTACCAGTCGAAAAGAACGCTAATGCATCTGGTGACTATAATTATGCTGAAGCACTTCAGAAATCAATGTTTTTCTATGAAGTTCAGCAGGCAGGAAAACTTCCGGAATGGAACATGGTTTCATGGCGTGCTGATTCAATGCTTACCGATGTTGTTCAGGGCGGTTGGTTTGATGCAGGTGACCACTTTAAATTTGCACTTACCAATGCCTATACTGCAAATATGCTTGCATGGGGTCTTATTGAGTACAAAGACGCTGTAAAAAAAGCTGGTTTGTATGACCTTTATACAAAGAATCTTCAATGGGGTCTTGATTATGTAATGGCTTGTGATGAGGGTGACAAAGTTATAGGAACTATCGGTCATCCTAAGATGGACCATGTATGGTGGGGCAGTGCTGAACTTTACGAACGCAAAATGAAACTCCAATACGATACTGACGAAAGACCTTATGATGAAATAACCTGTACAACAACTATTGCTGATATGGCATCTGCTCTTGCTTCCGGATATATTGTATTCAAAGAAGATAATCCGGAACTCGCTGAACAGTATCTTGAACACGCAAAAAGCTTGTTTGAACTGGCAGACAAAACAAGAAGCAATGATGACCAAGGAGTTCAGAAAGAGTATTACAATACTAAACAAAGTGGCAGTGACGCTGACTTTATGGACGAACTTTTCCTTGCTGCAAACTGGCTCTATAAGGCAACTGGTGAACAATCATATCTTGATAAGGCTGAAAAAGAATATCTTCCTAATTTAGGCAGAGAAAGTCAGTCAACAGAATACAAGTATACATGGGGCTATTGCTGGGACGATACTATGCAGGGAGCTATTCTCCTCTATGCACAGAATACCGGCAAACAGGAATGGATTGACCATGTTGAAAAACATCTTAAATACTGGACTGATGGTATTTCGCAGGAATGGGGAGGAGAAAAGAAAGTAAGTTATACTCCTGACGGTCTTGCATGGCTTACAAACTGGGGTTCACTCCGTCACGCTGAAAATACAGCATTCCTTGCAATGCTTGCATCTGATACTATTTTCAAGGATAATCCTACTCTTAGCAAAAAGTATTCCGAATGGGCTAAATCACAAATGGATTATGCTCTTGGTGATAACGATTTAGGTATGAGTTATGTTCTTGGAATGGGTGAAAAGAATCCTATAAACGTTCACCACAGAACAGCAAGTGGCGTTCATGATGACCACTGGAATGAACTCGGAACAGTTGACGAAGACGGCAATCCGGTTAAAGACCCTAAGTGGCAGACTGAATATGCACATATTCTTTATGGTGCTCTTGAGGGCGGTCCATCACAGGACGGAAGTTTCAAGGATAACAATGCTTCATATGAAAATACTGAAGTTGCTATTGACTATAATGCAGGATTTACAGCTTGTCTTTGTGCTATGATTAATGCTTATGGCGGTGAACCTCTTGCAGATTTCCCTCCGGAAGAAGAAGTTAAATGGCCTGAATTTCTTGTAAAAGCTTCTTTCAATCAGAAAACAGACAGCTATACAGAAATAAAAGCTTATGCTATGAACCATTCTGCATGGCCGGCAAGAGTTATAAAGGATTTATCATATAATTACTATTTTGATATCTCAGAACTTGTTGAACAAGGCTTCTCAATTGATGATGTACAGGTTACTAAAGGTACTGACCAGCACAGCGGTGATGAAGGTGTAGCTACAGTTTCCGATCCTATACATTATGACGGAAATATATATTATGTAAAGGTTACTTTCGGTGACGGCAGAGTTGTTATGCCAACTGGTCAATCTGAACACCGTTCAGAATTACAATTTAGAATAGGTATTCCGGATAATCTTAAAACTGCTGACGGCAGTAAACCTGTTTGGAATGCTGATAATGATTATTCCGCTAAAGGTCTTGTACAGGGCGGGGAAGACAGCATGATTGAAACTCCTTATATCACAATGTATGACGGCGATACTCTTATATGGGGTGAAGAACCTGACGGCACTAAGCCAAGTGAAACAACAACTGCTTCCGGCACTGACAAAACAAAGCTCGGTGATGCTAATGAAGATGGAGAAATAACTATTGCTGATGCTGTTGTTATCATGCAGACGCTTGCAAATAGTGATGAATTTAAGCTTTCTGAGCAGGCAGCGAAAAATGCTGATGTTACCGGAAACGGTGACGGCGTTACAAATAAAGATGCTCTTGCTATTCAATGTTATATAGCAGATATAGTTAAGAGTTTCCCTGTTGATGATGTTTCTCTTGTCTGATTTTTTAATATTTTAGAATAATATATAACTTATTAACAATATTGACACAAAAAGGAAGCTCGCTTCCTTTTTGTATTTTTCTTGTGTTGTATGAAATGCACAAAAAATATATCCACATATTAGGAAATACAACGAAATTCTGAAAACCTATTTACTTTTTTTGCAGGATATAATATAATAAGATTGATAAGTGAAGGGTTTGGTGCAAGTCCTTATAGGGACAACCGCTTATCAATGTTTTGTAGTATAATCATAGTGTTTGCACTGGCACTATGTTATAATTAAATTTTTATATTTCTAAGGGAGGGCACTAACAATGCATAAGACATTTGGTAAAAAAATTGCCGGCGGACTTATGGCAGCAGCTATGGCAGTATCAGCAGCTACAGCTGTTATCGCTCCTATGGGAGCATTTGCAGGTGACCAGCTCGGACAGTCTACTTTCGATGAAGGTATCGGTCTTCCGTGGCATACTTGCGAAACTAACCCCGCTAAGCAGTCATTTAACATTAAAGATGGCACTTATAACGTTACTATCGTAAATAATGACGGTCCAGAATCAAGATGGGATCTTCAGCTTCGTCACAGAGGACTCAAGATTGAGTCAGGTCATACATATAAGATTCACTGGGAAGTAGAAGCTTCTACAGCTGGTCAGATGTATACAAAGCTCGGTGACTACGGCGGAAAAAATGAAGTATGGCACAATAACATGAGTGACGGCGGTAAGGGCTTTAACGAAACTTGGGATTGTGTTCAGATTCAGGCAGGTAAAAACTCTTTTGATGCTACATTTACTGCTGATAAGACTGTTGAAGTTGCTGAATGGGCATTTCATTATGGTGGTAAGGGTGAGCACCAGCCTGTTGACTGTTTCCCTAATGATACAGTACTCAAGTTTGATAACCTTACTCTTGAAGATACAACAAGTGATGCTAACGACTTTGATAAGACAAATGAATTCGGTGTAATTAGACCTAAGTCAAACGTTCGTCTTAATCAGATTGGTTACTATCCAAACCTTGCTAAGAAAGCTTCTTATGTAACAGATGCTTCTCAACCTCTTGATTTTGAAATCCGTGATGCTTCTGGTAACGCTGTTTACACTGGTAAAACTACAGTATTTGGTGAAGACCCAGATTCTGGTACTTCCAAAACACAGCAGGTTACAGTTGGTGATGAAGAATTAACAAAGTACAAGGATACTGGTGCTAATGTACATATAATTGACTTCTCAGATTTCACAACTCCTGGCGTATACACAATCTTTGTTAAGGATACAACAGGTATTTCAGGCACACAGTCTGGTCTTAAGGAAGGTGCTTACGATACAACAATGGACGGCGACAAAGTTATGTGGCATAACTGGGTAACAGATATTGACTATGTAATGAATGCCAGCCATGAATTCCGTATTGATGAAAATATCTATGATGACGGTCTTGTAAAGAATTCTCTTAACTATTTCTATCAGAACCGTTCAGGTGTTCCAATTGAATCACAGTATATTACATCAGGTGATGCTTCCACACTTTCACATAGTGAATATGGTCATAATCCTGATACAGCATATGTTCAGTCTAAGTGGGTTAAGTCCTATGCTGGTGACTTCTCAGACGGTGACAAGACATACTCAATCGATGTAACAGGCGGTTGGTATGATGCTGGTGACCACGGTAAATACGTAGTTAATGGTGGTGTTTCTGTATGGACTCTCCAGAATGCTTACGAAATCTCAAAGAAGAACGGCAATGATGCTAAGTGGACAGACGGAACAATTGCTATTCCTGAAAATAAAGACAGTGCTCCTGATATTCTTGATGAAGCAAGAGTTGAACTTGAATTCATGCTCGAGATGATGGTTAAGAGCGGTGACCCGTACTGGGGCAAGTATGAAGGCATGGTTTACCACAAGATGCACGACCACAAGTGGACTGGTCTTGCTATCCACGCTTGGAAGTATGAAGGCTTTGACAATTGTATTCGTATTGTAAAGCCACCAACGCTTGCTGCTACTTATAACCTTGCTGCTACAGCTGCACAGGCTGCACGTCTCTGGAAGGGCATTGATGATGCATTCGCTGATGAGTGTCTTGCTGCTGCTAAGAAGGCTTATGATGCTGCTAACAAGAACTTCTATGCTTATAGCGATGCAGAAGCTACTAATCCAACATCACTTTATGCTCCTATGGATCAGGCTATCGGTGGCGGTGCTTACGGTGATACTTATGTTGAAGATGATAAGTACTGGGCAGCTTGTGAACTTTACTCAACAACAGGTGATAACACATATTATAATGACCTTAAATCTTATTCAAATACTGATGATAAGTCTGGCAATGATAAGGCATTCAGCTTGACATATACCCTTGGTGGTGGTGAAAACAATGGTTCATTCAGTTCATTCAACTGGGGTTGTACAGCTGGTCTTGGTACACTTTCACTTTACCTCAGTGACAATACAAGTGCAGAAGATAAGGCTAAGATTGATGAATCTATTACAAAGGTTGCTGATGAATACATTAAGCAAATGAATTCTCAGGGTATGGGTATTCCTTATAAGGGAGCTACATTTACTGATGGCGTTAACATTGGTAAAGATGAAGATGGTAATCTCATTAAAATTACTGGTTATGAATGGGGTTCAAACTCATTTGTTATCAACAATGCAATCGTTATGGCTTATGCTTACGATTCAACTAAGGACATTAAGTACATGAACGGTGCTGCTGAAGCTCTTGACTACATCTTCGGACGTAATGGTCTTGACTTCTCTTATGTATCCGGCTATGGTACAACAAGTCTCACATATCCTCACCACAGATTCTGGGCTCATGGCGTAGATGCTAACTTCCCACTTGCACCTGCTGGTGTACTTTCAGGTGGTCCTGGTGCAGGTATGCAAGACCCATACATTGGCGGTCTTGGCTACCAGAGAGGTACTCTTGCTAACCAGAAGTGCTATGTTGACAACGCTGAAGCTTGGTCTGTAAACGAAGTTACTATCAACTGGAACTCACCTCTCGTATGGATGTCTGCATTCATGCTTGATGAAGCTGCTAAGGCTGATGGTACTGTTGACCCAACAAAGCCAACACAGCCTACAACAGGTGACGGTAAAGTTACTCTTTGGGGTGACACAAACGTTGACGGCGAAGTAACTATCGCTGACGCAGTTCTTATCATGCAGTCACTTGCAAATGCTGATGAATATACAATTACTGCACAGGGTCAGCTCAATGGCGACGTAGTTGACAATGGCGGTGGTATCACAACTGTTGATGCTCTTGGTATTCAGTCTTATATTGCAGATATTATTACTGCTGACCAGTTCCCGATTTCATCAAGTGAACTTGGCTAATTTATAAAAAAATAGAGGACATTTCGGTGTCCTCTTTTTTTATTCTTAAATCAAAAATTGATTTTTTAAGGCAATAATAAAAAAACTTCCCTTTTAATGAAAGGGAAGTTAATTTTTATAAAGTCAATCAAACACCATATTTAGCTGTTGCAACTGGAACGCCAGGACCCATTGTTGAAGTAACTGTGCATGATTTAAGGTAAGTACCCTTAGCAGCAGCAGGCTTAGCCTTTACAATAGCGTCCATAAGAACAGAGAAGTTTTCTTCGAGTTTAGCAGCACCGAAAGAAGCTTTTCCGATAGGGCAGTGAATAATGTTTGTCTTGTCAAGACGGTATTCAATCTTACCAGCCTTAGCTTCTGTAACAGCCTTTGCAACATCAGGAGTTACAGTACCAGCCTTTGGGTTTGGCATGAGACCACGAGGTCCGAGAATCTTACCGAGACGACCAACAAGACCCATCATATCAGGTGAAGCAACAACAACATCGAAATCCATCCAGTTTTCTTTCTGAATCTTTTCAACCATGTCCATGCCACCAACATAATCAGCACCAGCAGCCTGAGCAGCTTCGTATTTATCTTCCTTGCAGAATACGAGTACTCTTACATTCTTACCAGTACCATTTGGAAGAACAACAGCACCTCTTACCTGCTGGTCAGCGTGTCTTGAGTCAACACCAAGACGAATATGTGCTTCAATAGTTTCATCAAACTTAGCCTTTGCGTTCTGGCAAACTAAGTCGAGAGCCTCTGCGGACTCATAAAGCTTTGCAAAATCGACAGTCTTTGCACTGTCAACATATCTTTTGCCGTGTTTCATTATATTTCCTCCTGTTTAAGTGGTAATACCGCACTGCCTATAGCAGAACGGTTAGCGGAATTTTCCTCCCACCGTTTAGAAGTCGGAATGGGAAAAACTTTTCCCTTTCGTCATTCAAAAAATTAATTAATCAACAACTACAACGCCCATAGAACGTGCAGTACCAGCAATCATGCTCATAGCTGCTTCAAGAGAACCTGCATTAAGGTCAGGCATCTTCTGTTCAGCGATTTTCTGAACCTGTTCTTTAGTGATGTTAGCAACCTTTGTCTTATTAGGAACTCCTGAACCGCTGTTGATATTGCAAGCCTTCTTGATGAGGACAGCAGCCGGAGGAGTCTTTGTTATAAATGAGAATGAACGGTCTGCATAAACAGTGATAACAACAGGGATAATCATACCGATGTCGTTTTTAGTTCTCTCATTGAATTCCTTTGTGAATGCCATGATATTAACGCCGTGCTGACCAAGTGCCGGACCAACAGGCGGTGCAGGAGTAGCCTTTCCTGCTGCGATTTGAAGCTTAATGTAGCCAACTACTTTCTGTGCCATGTATTCGCACCTCCATAAATGTGGTAAATGGCGAGGCAAGAATTATTTTACCTCTCCCACTGAAGTCTTTTTAGACTTCTTTTTTGACCTGAACTAATCCTCCACTGTAACTACCTGATTAATAGGCAGAGTTGTGGGGGTTTCACGACCGAACATTGAAACAAGTAAATCAACGGTACGGTCTTCAATGTTGATACTTTGAACGATACCTGTAAATCCGTCCATAGCAGTACCTGAAATCTGAACAGTATCGCCGACTTTGAAGTTTACTTCAACAGAAGAAACATCAATGCCGAAGAGCTTTTTAACTTCCTCTTCACTGAGGGGAGTAGGGTCAGATGCAGGACCTACAAAACCGGTGCAACCTCTGGTATTTCTTACGATATACCATGTATCATCAGTAACAACCATTTTAATAAGGACATAACCCGGATAGGTTTTGCGTTCTACCTCTTTGGTTTTGCCGTCGGTGATTTCAGTCACCTTTTCAGTAGGAACTCTAACTTCTTGGATAAGCTCATGAAGCTTGCGGTTTTCAACAATCTTTTCAATGTTCTGGGCTACTTTATTTTCATAGCCTGAGTAAGTGTGTACAACGTACCATCTTGCTGCTTCTGACATTACAAATCCTCCTTAGAATTTCCGTTCTGATTACTGGTAGATGAACCTAAGCAAAGCAAGGAAGCCTTCGTCAAGAAGTCCGACAAGGACAGCTGACATTGCTATAACTCCAACAACAACAGAAGTATTTGTTACCACTGTTTTCTTTGTAGGCCATACTACTTTTTTAAATTCGACTTTTAAGTCATGAAACCATTTTCCGACTTTACCTTTTTCCTTTTTTTCGGAATTTTTGTTGTCGGCTTTTTTGTTTGCTTTGGAATCAGCTGTTTTATTAGATTTTTTATCATTGCTTACAGCAGTTTCTTTAGCAGGTTTCTTTTTTTCGGGAGTTGTTTTTTCATTTTCCTTAGCCATTAGAAATGTGCCTCCCGATTACTTTGTTTCTTTGTGAAGAGTATGTTTACGGCAGAACTTGCAATGCTTGTTCATTTCAAGTCTGTCGGGGTCATTCTTCTTGTTTTTCTTAGAAACATAGTTGCGCTGCTTGCATTCTGTACAAGCTAAAGTAACCTTTACTCTCATATCGGCACCTCCTGAATTAGTCTTCTTCCGGATAAACGGAATAGGTCTTGTTTGCCTCCCTCATAAAAGGGTAAAAAATAAAACCCCAAACGAGGTAAATTAATTATAACATGTAAATTTGCCGTTGTCAAGAGTTTTTCGGAAATTTTTTAAAGAAATTATATAAACAAAATAATATTGGGATATACATTATATATAATTTTTCTGAAAACTGTATCAGTTGATTATTTGTGCAGAAACGAATCTTGCAAAAGCACAAAATATCAGTTAACGAGTATTATTTATCATTGTTTTTGTCAATTTTTTACAGTATAATATAAACAACGAAAAACAAAGTGCGAAAGTTGCACAGATTATAAAGAACTTTATTTTAATGTCATTATATTTACGGAGGAATGCAAAATGAAAAACAAGGTTTTCAGAAGACGTACAGCAGCTATTGCAGCAGCCGCAGTAATGTCAATGTCATGTATAGCAACAGTAATAAATAGTCCTGTATATATGCCTGTGAATACTGTTACAGCATCAGCAGCCGATAGTGTATCAATTTTACAGTCTGTAGGATTTGCAGAAGGTATGTATGCTACATGGTCAGCAGTATCCGGTGCAGAGGGTTATAATGTTTATGTTGACGGTGTTCAGATTGATTCAATGCTTATCAGACAGTATTCTGGTTATATGAGAGCCGATGCAGTAGGTCTTAAAGCAGGAAGTCATACAATGAAAGTTGTACCGGTTATCAATGGTAAAGAAGATTCCTCTAAAGCGTCTGAAACAAAAGCAGATTCTTATGCACATGACCGTTCAGGATTTGGCTGGGTAGAGGGAACATCTTCCGGTGCGTACAATGAAGACGGTACTCTCAGAGACGGTGCAATAGTAGTTTATGTAACAGATGAAAATAAAGATTCTGTAAAAGCTACAATTCCAGATAAAAAAGGAAATCCTGTAGAACTCACAGGTGTTCAGAACATCATCACAGGACTTAAAAGCAGTAAAAAAGCTCCGGCAGTTGCTATAAGATTTATCGGAAATATTACAGACCCTGCTGATATGCCTAAAGGTGATTTATTAATTGATACTGCTGTTTGTGGTCTTACAATTGAAGGTATAGGCAACGATACAACATTTAATGGTTTTGGTCTTGTAATGAAAAATTCCTCAAATGTTGAAGTAAGAAATATCGGTTTCATGAACTGCAATAGTTCAGAGGGTGATGATTGTGGACTTCAGCAGAAAAACGACCATGTATGGGTTCATAACTGTGACTTTTTCTATGGTGATGCAGGTTCAGACGCTGACCAAGTAAAAGGTGACGGTGCTTTAGATACAAAAACTTCAACGTATGTTACACATTCATATAACCACTTCTGGGATAATGGTAAATGTAATCTTCAGGGCATGAAATCCGAAAGCACTGAAAGCTATATTACATATCATCATAACTGGTATGACCATTCAGATTCACGTCACCCTAGAATAAGAACTTGTACAGTTCACGTTTATAATAACTATTTTGATGGCAACGCAAAATACGGTGTAGGTGTTACTATGGGAGCATCTGTATTCGTTGAAAATAACTATTTCAGAAATTGTAAGTATCCTATGCTTATTTCTGGACAGGGTTCGGACGATTTAACAGGCGGTACATTCTCCGGAGAAACCGGCGGTGTTATCAAAGCTTTCAATAACTATATCGAGGGTGCAAAGTCATTTGTTTCTTACTCTGAAAATTCCACTGATTTTGATGCATATGTTGTAAATGACAGAAATGAAACAGTTTCTACAGATGTAAAATCAAAGAGCGGTGAAACATCTTATAATAACTTTGATACTTCTTCCGATATGTACAGCTATACACCTGATTCACCGGAAGATGCTAAAAACAACGTAACAGCCAAGGCAGGACGTGTTGACGGTGGCGACTTTAAGTGGACATTTGATAATTCTGTTGATGATGAAAGCTATGAAGTAAATCAGGCTCTTAAAGATGCACTTGTTGCTTATGATGATTCAATAATTGCAATTGGCAGTGGTTTCAAAGATAGTGGCGATGTAACAACAACTACAACAACTACTACAGAAACTACCAAACCTACAACTGTTACTACTGTAACAACAGTTACACAGCCTTCACAGACTACTGTAACAATTACTCAACCTGTAACTCCTCCGAGTCCGGTTGTAGGAAATAATGTAATTTATGTTTCACCGTCCGGCACTGGTGACGGAAAATCAATAGATAATCCGACAGATGTTATCACAGCTATAAACAATGTACAGGCAGGCGGTACAATATACCTCCTTGAAGGTACTTACAAGTATACAGAAACCATTCTCATTGACGAAAGCAACGCAGGTACAGCAGGTGCTTATAAAACAATTTCTGCTTATCCTGGTGCAAAAGTAGTATTTGATTTTACAGGTCAGGAAGTAAGTGCTTCTGCAAGAGGATTTGTTCTTGACGGTTCTTACTGGCATTTCTATGGATTTGAAATTACCAAAGCGGGCGATAATGGTATGCTTCTTTCGGGTGACGACAACATTATTGAAATGATGGTATTCAATGACAATCAGGATACAGGACTTCAGATTTCACGTTATCAGACTTCCTATACATCAATTGACCAGTGGCCGTCAAATAACCTTATAAAGAATTGTACTTCAAAGAATAACTGTGATGATGCTACCATGGAAAACGCTGACGGTTTTGCAGCTAAACTCACTTGCGGTGAGGGAAATGTATTTGATGGTTGTTTCTCATACAATAACTCCGATGACGGTTGGGACTTATATGCTAAATCTGAAACAGGTCCTATCGGAGTAGTTACAATCAAGAACTGTGTAGCATTTAGAAATGGTTTCACAGAATTCGGCGAGGGCTATGGCGATTGTGACGGTAATGGTTTCAAACTCGGCGGTGGCGGAGTTGGTACAAGACACAAAGTTGAAAATTGTCTTTCATTTGAAAACCTTAACTGTGGTTTCACCGATAACAATAATCCTCTGTTTGGTGACATGAAGAATTGTACAGCTTATAATAATAACTTAGGTGGCAAGGGTAAAGCAAACTACATGGTTTATAGATGTGCTACTGATGCTACTTATGAAAATATGATGTCTTACACTAATAAAGATAAGGTTTCAGAAACAGGTGCAACTGGTTTCAGTAAGATTGCAAATGATAAGTTTGTAGGTAATGCAGTTAATACAATTTACTATAACAGCAAGTATTATTTTGCTGAATCTGAATCACTTAAAAACGGTTCTAAACTTGGTGAAATAATCACTCCGGCTGAAAGCGATTTCGTAGCACTTACCGCTCCGGCAATGGGTACAGATTTCCACACAGCATGGAGAAATTCAGACGGTTCACCGAATCCGGCAGGCTTTGCAGAAACAGTTTCTGACAGTGCATATAAGGAAATTGGTTATAAGATGTCAAATGGAACAAATCAGACACCTGTTACAACACAGACAACCGCTTCCGTTTCACAGACAACTACAACAACAACTACTACAGCTACAGCTTCTGATTCAAAGCCGTCTGATATTGTTTATGGTGATGTAAACTCAGATAATATTGTTACTATTGCAGATGCCGTACTTGTAATGCAGGCAATATCCAATGCCGACGAATACAAACTCAGTGAAAAACAAGCTGATTGTGCAGATGTTTATAACAGAGGAGACGGCGTATCCTCTATGGACGCTCTCTCAATTCAGAAATTTGTTGCTGATGTAATCACTGAACTTCCTGAAGTATGATTTGACAGTTGATATTATAAAACTTTGAAATATTATCGACTAATAAAATAAGCTTATCCCGACTCCCTCAAATATAATGATATAATGAAAGAAGGAACTCTTAGAGTTCCTTTTTTCACGTTTATAAAAAAAGAACGGTATATTTCAACCGTTCTGTTTTATTGGATTTATTCGTTTACTGGTAAATCGTTTACAGAAATCTTATCTGCTACAACTTCCTGTATAGTAAGTGCGTCCATATTTGTTATTCCGTCACCATTATTGTATACATCGGCATTAATTTTGCCTGTATCAGAAAGTTCATATTCATCAGCATTTGTAAGGGACTGCATTATAAGTACAGCGTCAGAAATTGTAACTTTATTATCATTGTTGACATCACCATATAATGTTGAAGTTTCCTGATGAGGTGCAGTTGTACCACCATATCCCATGCTTCTGCATTCTTTACATAAAAAGAGTCCTAAAGGTGTGATTACTCCGTCAGAATAATTTATTTCCTTACCGCATATATCGCAGTTGCGTTTTTGTGGAGTAGTTGTAATTATAGTAGTTGTACTTTGTGTATCAGATGTATCCGGATTAATAGGTGCAGTTGTACCGCCATATCCCATGCTTCTGCATTCTTTGCATAAAAAGAGTCCTAAAGGTGTGATTATTCCGTCAGAATAGTTTATTTCTTTACCACATATATCGCAGTTGCGTTTTTGTGGAGTAGTTGTAACTATAGTGGTTGTTGAATGAATTGTAGTAGTTGTATGTGTAATATCTGTAATAGTAGTTGAATCCTGAGGTGCTGTAGTGGTTGCTGTTTCCGGAGTAATATATGCTATAAATTCAATTGTGTCAGGATAACCATTATCATCATATCTAAAAGTATAATTTGCTTTTTCATTTGAATAGTAGTCATTTACATAACCCTCGGGAACTTCATAAGCAGAAAGGCTGAAAGTTTCTCCGTCAGAATACTTTGGAATGCTATATTCAATATTGTTTATTGTGTGAGAAGATTTTCCCTCAGTAGTCCATGAATCAATTACATTATAGGAAGCAGAATTATAATGAGCAAATCTTACACCTACATCATCAACGTATTCGCCGGTTGAACTATCGATAACGCTACATACAGCATTAAAAGAACCATTTAAATTTTTATATAAAGGTATACAAATTTGAGTAGGATAGGCTTGATTATAGAAATGTCTGAAATAAGCATCAACAATGAAATCCAAAGAATTTGCAAGGTAAGGATTTGGTGAATAACCGTCCGGTATTTCTTCAAATACAGCGGTAAGAAGTGCAATATCTGTATCTTTTTCAAAGGTATAGTCAAAGTTTATTGTGTATGAGTCCTCTTTGTCTGTGTCCAATGTGCCGAAATCACGTTTAATTATTTGGCTTTGGTAGTCCTCAGTTTCAACAAGATGAACTTTTACACCTTTAAGGACTTCATCGGTATCTCCGTCAACTACTGATACAGTAATTTCTTTGCTGTCGTTTACCGGAAGAATATTCGGAGCATCAGGCGGTGCTGTTGCGGTTGTAATGGTATATATACGCTCTGGAATTGTACTGTATGGAACAGTAGTCTGTACAGGAGCATATGCGGAAGATGTCTGCACATTAGTATTTATTGCGGGTGCAGTAGTAGTTACCTTTTGTGAAAAGGTATTTTCAGGAATAATGTTTTCAGGTTCAGGAATTTCAGCGTGTGTTGAAATAGGACTGAATACTGAGAGCATTGTTGTCATTGCTGTAAAAATAGCGATAGTTGATTTTTTCAACATAATGATTCCTCCTTTAAAAATTTTTTAAAATGTGGAACGTTCTCATTCACTTATTAGACACTTGAAAGGTAAAATTTTCTCACCAAAAAGTAAAATTTGTATTAATGTACAAAAAAATCATAAAATTTTTATATATTATTACCATTTGAATGTGAAAAATTTATGGAAATTTCTAATTAAAATGCTGTTTGCACTTGAAAAAATCTTTACTGTGTGGTATAATTATTTATTACTTGATAACGATTGAATGAGAGGAAGTTAATTCTGAATGGAAAAAAGAATTGTTATAGACAACATTTTGGAAATTTTAGGTGACAGAAAACGTCTTGCTTATGTAAGAAGCTTCGGTTGTCAGCTTAATGTTTCAGACGGCGAAAAAATAAAAGGTCTGCTAAAAAAAGCCGGATATGATTTTACAGATGATGAACATGAAGCAGATATTATTATATTGAATACCTGTGCAGTACGTGAAAGTGCTGAAGACAGAGTTTTTGGAATAATAGGCAGTATGAAAAAGTTAAAAGAAGAAAATCCCTCACTTATAATAGGTATATCAGGTTGTATGACAGCTCAGGAACATGTTGCAGAAAAAATTAAAAAATCTTATCCGCAGGTTGATTTTGTAATGGGAACTTCTGCTATAAATTCATTGCCATCACTTTTACTTGAATGTCTTAAAGGAAAAAAATTCTCCGCAGATATAAGCGAATATGACGACTTTTCAGAACAGACGGAGCAGGTAAGGGAAAGTATTTTTAAAGCTTCTGTACCAATAATGTTTGGCTGTAATAATTTCTGTACATACTGTATAGTACCATATGTAAGAGGTCGTGAAAGAAGTCGCCTTCCGGAAGATATCATTAACGAAGTGAAAAATCTCGTGGACAGCGGATATAAAGAAATAATGTTATTGGGACAGAATGTTAATTCTTACGGAAAAGACCTTAAAAACGGAATAAGCTTTCCTGAACTTCTGCGTGAACTGAACAAAATTAATGGTGATTTTATAATACGTTTTATGTCATCTCACCCTAAAGATGCATCTCATGAACTTATTGACGCTATTTTTGAATGTAATAAGGTAGCAAATCATCTTCATTTACCGGTGCAGAGTGGAAGTAATACTGTTCTTGACCGAATGAACAGAAGATATACAGTTGAAAAATATCTTGAAACCGTGGAATACATCAGAAAAAAGTCTCCTGATTTTTCGCTTACAACTGATTTGATTGTGGGTTTTCCGAATGAAACAGATGATGAATTTAATTCCACGCTTGACCTTATCAAAAAAGTTAAGTATGATAATATATATTCCTTTATATATTCAAGACGTACCGGAACTAAAGCATCAGAAATTGTTGATACTATTTCCGAAACCGTAAAAGGCAAGCGTATGAGGGAATTACTTGAAGTACAGCGTGAAATCTCAACGGAAAATTACAAACGTTTTATTGGCAGAAAAATGAGAGTACTTGTTGACAGCGTTTCAAAAAAGCGTGAGGGGTATGTTACCGGAAAAAGTGACGAATTTATAATTGTTGAATTTAAAGGGGATAAGTCACTTATCGGGCAGTTTGTTGAAACTGAAATTACAGACGCTATGAACTGGGCTGTTACTGGTAAAATGATATGAAAAAGTTTATTTTAATTTTATCTACAATACTTCTTGTAGGGTGCGGGAAAACTGTTCCGTCCGTAAATATGGATAGTTCAGTTACAGAAAAAAATCTTGTTATTGAAAAGTTACCTGAAACTACAAAAGAAAGTTTCAATGCTGTTACAGATATTGAAACGGGTGAACCAGACAAAACATATTATCTTAACAACAGTAAAATAATGTTTTCTGATGAAAAAGAACGTTATTATTATGTTTATAAGAATGGCAGAGATAGTGATTATTATGTTCTTGGACGTGAAACAAAAGATAAAAAGTATTATTTTTTAGAAAATGCAGATGATTTTACAGCTTATCTCTATAAAAACGGCATTTTTTATGGAAACTACAGACAAGATAAATTCTGTTCATTTAAAGACGGAGACTATACAACATTAAAATATGAAGAAAAAAATATATCCAATGTTTATTTTACAGATGAATTTATCTACTTTATAAACAAAAACGACAACGGAACAGAATTTCTTCGTATGAGATATGACGGCTCTGACGTTGAATCTATAGCTTATATAAATCTTCAGGTAAGCAAATATTCAGTGCATGACAATCTGATTTTCTATGAAGCTGATTACCTTAAATATGGAGTTTACAATATTGAAACATCTGTTGATACTCCGCTTGATAACGGCGGTGCAGGAATTTTCTGCGGTGATTATATGTATTTCATTTCAAATGAACATATTCTTTACCGAATGAATATAAATGATTTTACCTGTGAGAAAATCAGCGAAAATATAAGGCGTATGGCATTTTATGATGATTACATAATATATCAGCCGTACACAGAAGATGTCAGCAGTGACGGACAGTTATACAGGTTAGGAAAAGGCGAAAACAAAAAGATTTTTGATGCCAGTGAAATTCTGAAAAATAATTATTATTATGATATTTCCGTACAGGCAAATGAAGAAAATATTTTTGTGCAGGTCAATTCCGGACCATATTATACTTATATTGCAGAAATAGACATTGATGGAAATGTTATTGAAAAGATTTATGAACACAACAGTGTTTAACAAATATCAACAGAAATTCTTCCGCCTCTATAGGTAGTGAAATGAATTGTAAATAAAAAACTTAACAGCAGTGATGGGCGGAGATAAATCGGTATCCCTCACTGACATGAGACAAATCACAGTCAGATGCACACTGATTTGTCAGTTTCCGTGAAATTACCGATTTTAGATTGAAAAAATAAAAGGAGAATTATTTTATGGACGTTATTCAGATGACGAGAGAGCTGGGAAAAGCTATTCAGCAAGATGAAAGATATATTATTTACAATCTTGCAAAACAAGTTAATGATGATGACAAGGAGTTACAGGAAGAAATTGCAAAATTTGAAAATTTACGCAATGATATGCGTGAAACAATGAGTGTTGAAAATCCCGATTTTGATAGAATAAATGCTATCGATAAGCAAACAAAAGCTCTTTATCAGAAGATAATGAGTAATCCGAATATGATATCTTTCAATAAAGCACAAACCGCTCTTGAAGAATTGATTTCAAATATTAATCAGATAATTTCACTTTGTGCAAATGGTGAAGACCCTGACACTTGTGAACCCTCTAATAAAAGTAGTTGTTCAGGCAACTGTTCTGCTTGCGGAGGCTGTGGCTGATGAATATTGACAGAAATAAAGTTTCTGCTATGATGAAACAATATCTTGATATCAAAGATAAATATCAGGATTGTATATTGTTTTTTCGTGTAGGTGATTTCTATGAAATGTTCTTTGATGACGCTATAAAGGCTTCAAAAGCTATAGAATTGACTCTTACCGGCAAGGACTGCGGACTTGAAGAACGTGCTCCAATGTGTGGAGTTCCTTATCATGCAGTTGATACCTATATAAAAAGGCTTATTGATTTGGGATTCAAGGTCGCTGTATGTGAACAGCTTACAGACCCTTCCGCAAGCAAGGATATTGTTGTGCGTGATGTCGTTCGAGTTGTAACCCCTGGTACACTTACTGAAAGCAGTATGCTTGATGACAGCAGAAATAACTATATATGCAGTATATTTTATGATGACTACAATAAATCATGTGGTATTGCATCGGCTGATATTTCAACAGGAGAAGCTTATTTAAGTACATTTCAGGGAAAAGACCTTGAAACAGATGTTATAAATGAACTTTCAAGATGTCAGCCGTCAGAAATCATATTTACAGAAAGCTTTTTATCATTGAAAAATGTTTCCGATTTTATAAAGTTACGTCTTAAATGTGTTGTCACCCTAAGGGACAGTAATTGCTTTTCTCCGGAAATCAAACTGAATGAAGTAGAAAAAGTTTTAGGAAAAACAGCTGGAGATTTAGGAATTGATGCTCATGGAGCAGGCTGTTCAGCAATATGCGGTCTTTTTGACTATATAAATGATACTCAAAAAACTTCTGTATCACGTTTCACTTCAATAGAGGTGCTTAAATGTGATTCTTTCATGGGACTTGACCTCAATGCTCGTAGAAATCTTGAACTCACTGAAACTTTACGCAATAAAGAACGAAAAGGTTCATTATTATGGGTGCTTGATTCTGCTAAAACTTCAATGGGTCGCCGACTTCTTAAAAACTGGATTGAACAGCCTTTAAAAAGTCCTGCGAGAATCATTGAACGTCTTGACGCTGTTGACGCACTCCGGCGGAAAAGTGTTGTGCTCTATGAAATACAGGCATTGCTTGAACAGGTTTACGACCTTGAAAGACTTATGACAAAAGTTATGTACAAAAGAGCAAATCCACGTGACCTTAAAGCTTTATCGGCTACCGCTATGCAGTTGCCTTTTATAAAACAACAGCTTGAAAAACTCGATAGTTCAAAGTTATTGCAGAAATACAATAATGATATTTCCGGACTTGAAGAAATAGTTAAACTTGTTGAAAGGGCTATAATGGACGAACCTCCCGTTATTGTAAAGGACGGTGGAGTTATTAAGGACGGTTTTAATCAGGAACTTGATAATTTGCGTCATATAATGAATCACGGTCAGGAGATAATCGCCGAAATTGAACAGCGTGAACGTGAAATTACTGGCATAAAGAATCTGAAAATAGGCTATAATAAAGTATTTGGATATTATCTGGAAGTCACACGTTCATATTATGACCTTATACCAGATAAATGGACAAGAAAACAGACTCTCACAAATTCTGAGAGGTTCATAACAGAAGAACTTAAAAATGCTGAAAATTCCATACTTGGTGCAAAGGATAAAGCTCTTGCTCTGGAAGCCGATATTTTCGGAGAAGTACGTGATTATCTTTCAACAATGCTCGAAAAAGTACAGAAAACCGCTACAGCCGTTGCTTCAGTAGATGTGTTGTGTTCGTTTGCGGACGTTGCTATTAAAAATTTCTATGTTAAGCCTGAAATATCGCTTGATGGTTCTATTGATATAAAAGACGGTCGTCACCCCGTTGTTGAACTTATGTTACGGGACGAAATATTTATACCAAATGATATTTACATTGACAAAAAAAGCAACAGAATGTCAATAATTACAGGTCCTAATATGTCAGGTAAGTCAACTTACATGAGACAAATTGCTTTGATAGTTTTAATGACACAAATAGGTTCATTTGTTCCTGCTAAATCGGCAAAAATTTCAATAGTGGACAAGATTTTCACGAGAATTGGAGCTTCTGATGACCTTACAGCCGGACGAAGTACATTTATGGTTGAAATGAGTGAAGTTGCCGATATTCTCCGGAATGCTACTCCTGATAGTCTTGTTATTTTAGATGAAGTAGGCAGAGGTACTTCAACACATGACGGTGTAAGTATTGCCCGTGCAGTTGCAGAACATATATGCACTTCTAAAAAATTGGGCTGTAAAACTCTTTTTGCAACTCACTATCATGAACTTATCAGTCTTGAAGATGAGCTTGAAGGCGTTAAAAATTACAGCATTGCAGTTAACAGACACGGCGGAAATATACGTTTTTTGCGTAAAATAGTGCGTGGCGGTGTTGATGAAAGTTACGGTGTAGATGTTGCAAAACTTGCCGGATTGCCTTCAAAGGTTGTGAACCGTGCAAAAGAATTACTTATTGAAATGGAAAACAGTAATAATATTATTAAAACTAAATCGGCAGATGACAGCAAACAGATAACATTTGATACCGTTAATCGTGATATAGCTTTAAGTATGCTTGAAAAAACTAATATCAATGAACTGACAGACAGTGAGTGCAGAATATTACTCAATGATATGATGGAAGTTATAAATAAATAGGAGGATTTTAAATGAAGGTGAAAAAGTTAATGGCTATGGCACTAAGTATGAGTTTAGTGCTTTGTGCCTGTGCAGAAAAAAAACAATCAACAGATGATACTTCCGAAGAAACATCAACAGAACCTGTTACAGAAGCTACTGAACCTACTGAACCACCTGCTCCGGAAAAGACAGTTCCGGAGGAGATACTCGAAAGTATGGATTTGAAACAAAAAGTTTGTCAGATGTTTATTACAACTCCGGAACAGCTTTCCGGTTGGGACGTTGTAACACTTTATGATGAAGTTGTTCAGGAATCAATTCAAAATTATCCTATCGGCGGAGTTATAATGTTTTCCCAGAACCTCGAAACAACTGAACAGACAACAGGTTTAATAAGTGATATTCAGAATTTTTCACTTGCTAGCAGCGGAATAGGAATGTTTATGTCTGTTGATGAAGAGGGTGGCACTGTTGCAAGAGTTGCGGACGCTCTTGGAACTACTGCATTTGACGATATGTCCACTTATGGTGAACAGAATGACACTCATGTTTCATACGAAATAGGGTATACAATAGGTACTGACCTTAAAGCCCTTGGATTTAACCTTGATTTCGCACCGGTTGCAGATGTTAATATAAGCGATGCCAGTGAACTTGGCGGACGTATATTCAGTGCAGACCCCGATGTTGTTGCAAATATGGCTTCAAATGTTGCTATCGGTCTTAAAGATGCTGGAGTTTGTGCTACTCTGAAACATTTTCCGGGACTCGGTGCAGCCGAAGGAGATACTCACACCGATAACAATGTTACTATAAACCGTTCTGTTGATGATTTGCGGGCATCTGATTTTGTTCCTTTCAAGGAGGGCATTAAAGCCGGTGCTGATTTTGTAATGGTAGGTCATCAGATTATATCAGGTGTGGGAGATTGGTTGCCGTCTGATTTGTCATATACGGTTGTTACTGACCTTTTAAGAAAAGAACTCGGCTTTGAGGGTATTGTTATTACTGATTCACACATGATGAATACTATTACAGAAGTATATACCCCTGCTGAAGCATCTGTTAAAGCAATAAATGCAGGAGTTGATATAATTCTCATGCCGGCAAATCTTGTTGAAGCTATTGACGCTGTATGTCAGGCTGTTGAAAGTGGCGAAATTGATTCTGCACGTATAGACGAAAGCGTTTTGAGAATACTCAATAAAAAATATGAAATGGGTCTTATAGACGAAAACTTCAAAAGAGAAGAACCTACTACTGAAACAGTTACAGAAGAAGAAACAACTACTACTGAAACTACTACAGAAACGACAACAGAAGATACAGAAACAACTACTGCTGAAAGCGTTACAGAACCAGTAGCAACAGAATCAGTAAAAATTACTACTACATTTGCAGGATATGTAGCCGGAACTTTTGTTGACCCTAATGTAACTACTACTACAACTACTACTGCATATGACTTTAGTTATGACTATAATTCAGGTTATTATGATTATGGATATGACTATGGATATTATGACGACACTTATGATTATGGCTATGGCTATTGATAATAAGGAATTTATTATTTGACAGGGAGTGATACCTTGAAATACTTTTTTAAAAAAGATGAACTAAGAGGAACAGATTGCCACGAATTTTTTAAAGGCAAGTGGAATAATCTTTTCTGGAACGACGACTCAATTTACATTTATGATGAGGACTTTACCGACACAGGCATGAAAAAACTTTTTATGGACGTTATGCCGGAATACTCACCATATGAATCAACTGAAGTTACACCTGAAATATGGCAGTCAATATGCGAAACTGCTTTTGGTCGTACAAAAGAAGCTGTTAAAGACCTTAATGACTGGGTTCAGGGAGTTTTTTCAGAATGCGGAGTATTTACTATACTTGGTATATAATCTGATTGGAGGTGGGATTTAATGCCGTCTATCAGAATTTTAAACAAGGAAGTTGCTGAACTTATTTCAGCCGGTGAAGTTATTGAAAAGCCTGCATCTGTAATAAAAGAACTTGTAGAAAATTCCATAGATGCCGGAGCAAGTCACATAACGGTTGAAATAAAAAATGGCGGTAAAATTTATATGCGTGTAACTGATGATGGCTGTGGAATGACTTTTGAAGATGTTCCGAATGCTTTTAAACGTCATGCAACAAGTAAGATTTTCAATAAAAAAGACCTTGAAAGTATATGTACTTTAGGTTTCAGAGGAGAGGCTCTCGCATCTGTTACAGCGGTTTCAAAAGTTGAACTTATGACTAAACCTAAAAATCAACAATACGGAACAGTTTACAGAATAGACGGTGGCAACGAGATATCTTATGAAAAAAGCAGTTGCCCTGACGGAACAACTATTGTTATACGTAATTTGTTTTTCAATGTTCCCGCAAGACTCAAGTTTATGAAAAAAGACGTTACAGAAGCAAATGCTATAAGTCAGGTTATACATAAAATTGCTCTTTCTCACCCTGAAATCGCTTTTAAATTCATACGTGACAACCGTCTTGAACTTAATTCAAGCGGTGACGGTGAATTATATTCAGCTATTTACTCAGTATATGGACGTGATTTTGTTCATGATATGATACCAGTTGATTATGAAAACAATGGCATACGCATAACAGGATACGTTATAAAACCGCTTTATTCTAAAAATAACCGTGCTTATCAGAATTTCTTTGTAAACGGAAGACACATCAATTCAAAAATATGTTCGTCTGCTGTTGAGAATGCATATGATAACATGATTATGACTGGAAAATTTCCTGCGTGTGTTCTTATGATTGATATTAATCCGGCTGTAACTGATGTAAATATTCACCCGTCAAAAGCAGAGGTACGTTTTGCAAACGAAAAGGAAGTTTCAGAAGCTTTGTTTTTTGCTGTAAAAAACGCTATGGTTAAAGACGGTTTGATTTATGAATTTGAGTTAAATAAAGAAAAAACAATTCCTCAATTGTCTGGCACTGAAAATAAAGATGACAGTAATATTCAGTCAATATTTACACCAGTTGAAAAAATTCCTGAAATTGAAGAAAATATTATGGAATTCAGACAGGAAATACATAAAATTCAACCTGATATACCAGAAGTTACAGATAATTTCAATCATGACATACAACAGGAAGTTTTACCGGAAGAACCTAAACAGGAAATGCTTGAAGGTTTTAACTACATTGAAAAAAGTATGTTTGATGATTTGGAACAGACTGAAAAAGAAATTCCAAATCCCGAACCTATAGAAATCAAAAAAGAAGAAAAACCGTCAATTCGTGTGATAGGTGAAGTCATGGGATTATATGTCATTGGAGAAACTCAGGACAGAAAAATGATAATTATTGATAAACACGCTTCACATGAAAGAATAATATTTGAACGTCTTAAAAGTCGCAATTGCCGTCAGTATATGCAGATGCTTATGACTGATATAAAAGTGCTTCTTACGGCAGAAGAATTCAGTGCAATGCAGGAAAATACAGAATTACTTGCCGATATGGGATTTATGTTTGATTTTTCAGAAAGTCCATGTATTATAGCTAAAGCAGTACCTACTTTCGTAAATAATATGGATATTGAAGCAATTATTTCAGAAGTAGCTGAAAACCTTTGTATGCATATTCATAATCCGCAGTCACACGCACTTGACGATATGTTGCATACAGTTGCCTGCAAATCCGCCATAAAGGCAAATGATAAAAACAGTTTAGAGGAATTGCAAGCACTTGCGGAGCAGGTTTATTATGATGATAAAATCCGTCATTGTCCGCATGGCAGACCGGTTATGTTTGTAATGACTGAAAATAATATTGCTCATCAGTTCAGGCGTACATAAAAGGGAGGTTTTTTTAGTGAATGATACAATAAAGCCTAAAATACTTGCAGTAGTAGGTGCTACGGCTTCCGGTAAAACTTCCCTTGGCGTTGAACTTGCAAAAAAATATAATGGTGAAGTTATTTCTGCTGATTCAATGCAGATTTATAAAGGACTTGATATAGCTTCTGCAAAACCTACCACGGAAGAAATGCAGGGTATACCGCATCATTTGATTGATTTTCTTGACAGAGATGTGTCTTTCAGTGTGTCTGATTATGTAAAGCTTGCCAATGAAAAAATTAAAGATATTATCAGTAGGGAAAAACTTCCGATAATAGTTGGCGGAACAGGTTTATATATTGATTCATTGCTGAATAATGTTAAATTTTCAGAGGGCGGAAGCGATGAAGTTTATCGTGAAAAGCTTTATACTATTGCAAGGGAAAAAGGCAATGAATATTTATATAATATTCTTCTTGAAACTGACCCTTTATCTGCTGAAACTATTCATATGAACAACATTGTACGAGTTATAAGGGCTTTGGAAGTGTTTCATGTTACCGGCAGGCGTTTCAGCGAACTTAAAGCCGAAAGTCGTCTGATAGAAAGTCCGTATGACTCACTTATAATCGGACTTAATTTTCATGACAGGCAAATTCTTTATGACCGCATTAACAAACGTGTTGACGAAATGCTTAAAATGGGTCTTGTTGATGAGGCTAAAAATGTCTGGAAAGCAGGCAATCAGAAAACAGCTTCAAATGCAATAGGGTACAAAGAGCTTATACCTTACTTTGAAAATACTATGACTATTTCCGAATGTGTCGACAGGATAAAACAGGAAACACGCCGTTACGCCAAAAGACAGCTTACATGGTTTAGAAAAAATACACGTATTCAGTGGATATTTTTGGACGAAATTAATAAAAAAAGTGAAATTTTAGAAAAGTCTCAAAAAACTATAGAAAATTACTGGAATGTATGATATAATATATTAAGTGTATATAAATACATATTTACTTAAAAAATCTAAGAAATGGAGATTTGTGTATGAACAAAACTATCAATTTGCAGGACGTATTCCTTAATCAGTGCAGAAAAGATAAGATTATGGTTACTATCATTCTTACAAATGGCTTTCAGTTTAAGGGAATGGTAAGAGGTTTTGACAGCTATGTGGCAATATTTGATGTTGACGGAAAACAACAGCTTGTGTACAAGCACGCTATATCAACAATTATTCCCGCAAAAGCTGTTTCTATTCTTGACGCTGCTGACAAGAATTATTGAGCTGGTGATGTGAATGCGTTCCACTAAATCAGAAAACAACTTTATTGTAAAGTTCCTGAGGAACACAGTTCTGATTTTGTTTCTGGTTGTTTTTATAAGCATATTCTATAACTTTCGTAACAGGGAAAGCCCTACCGAATCCGCACTTATGGCAGAATCTATTTCATCAGAAACTATTAAAGGAGTATTTATAAGGGACGAGCAGGTTATAAAATACAATGGTAATGGCGTTTTAAGTTATAATATATCCGATGGGGGTAAGCTTGGCACGGGTACAATTATTGCAGAAGCTTATCCCACTGATGAACAGATAAGTATTAACAGGCAGATTGATAATCTTAACAATCAGCTTGACATACTTAAAAAAATTCAGAATCCCGGTACTCTTGAATCCGCACAGCCATTGAATCTTTCGGAAAGCATTAAGGAAAATTTTCGCAATTACATATACTGCCGTGATATTAAAGATTATAATACTATAAAATCCGACCTTGACAACCTTATTGTTGAAATGAGTACATATCAGATTATCACTAATGAAGTTACAGATTTCAATCAGCAAATCGAGGATATAAACAATCAACTTGAACAGCTCAGGCAACAATCAATACAGCCGACAGAAGTTATAACCGCTGATAGTTCAGCATACTTTGCAAGCTATTGTGACGGATATGAAGATATTTTAAGAAAAGACAATATAAATCAGCTTACTGTTGATTTTCTTAACAGTGTTACCGATACAAAGGTTGATGATAATACTGTTGTGGGAAAACTTATAGATGATTACAGTTGGTATCTTGCCGGAGTTATTGACAATTCCCACCATGATTATGAAGTGGGAAATCAAGTTAAATTACGCTTTGAAATGTCTGCTGATACTTATGATGCCGAAATTGTTGATGTACATGATGAGGGTTCTCCTGAACAAAGTATAATAATTTTATCGTGCAGTCAGTTTAATCAGGAACTCGTTCAGCACAGATGCGAAAATGTTGAAATTATCAGGGGAGATTATGAAGGTCTTAAAGTTCCCCGTGATGCAATAAGATTTAAGGATATTCCGGAAAAAATTCAAGATACATCTGGTGAAACGGAAGAAACTACTGAACAGCTTGTAAACAGCAAGGGAGTTTACATTTTAAAGGGTGAACAGGTCGAATTTAAGAAAATTGATGTTATATATGAAGGCACTGATTATGTTTTGTCGGCGGTTCATGACGATGACAGCAGTTATCTCTCGTTGTATGATGATATTATGATTGAAGGTGTTGAATAAAGTGGATAATAATTTCAGTTACATTGACAAAAACCTCCGCATTATACGTGAATGTGCAGGAGAGGCTTTCGCAAAATATCGTTCTCCGGAGGAAAAATTACGCATTATGGCTGTTACAAAAACTGTCGCTCCGGAAGCTGTAAATCATGCGATTTCATTGGGAATTGATTTACTCGGTGAAAATCGTGTACAGGAATATCTTTCAAAAAAAGACGTTTATGACAAGTCGGCAGAAGTGCATTTTATAGGAAGTCTTCAAACTAACAAAGTAAAGTATATTGTTGATTCAGTAAGCATGATTCATTCTGTTGACAGCTTTAAGCTTGGCGAAGTTATAAGCAAACAAGCAGTCAGTCACGGAAAAGTTATTGATATATTGTGTGAAGTCAATATCGGCGGTGAAGAATCAAAAGGCGGTGTTTCACCATCTGAAATCGGAAATCTTATTGAACAGCTTTCTTTACTTGAGGGTATAAACATAAGAGGACTTATGACAATTCCTCCACCGTCTGACAGTGATATTTTTCTTGGTAGAATGAAAGAACTTTTTGATAAAATATCAGAAGAAAAAAAGTCTGTAGTTTCAATGGATACTCTTTCAATGGGAATGACTCACGATTATGCAGAAGCTATAAAATATGGCTCTAATATCGTAAGAATAGGTACAGGACTTTTTGGAGCAAGAAATTATAATATATAAAATTTTTGTTCCCTGCTGATATTATGGATAGTATCCGTTCACGGAATACTCCGCATTTATTCCGTGTTGAAAATAAAGATAAAACGAAATGCGGAGAAGGAGTATTAACATGAATTTTATTGACAATATAAAGAATTTTTTCTTTTCAGCAGATGATGATGAGATAGATGATGATGAAGTAATGCCAGAGACTGTTGCTCCTGTACACAAGCCGGTCACTGAAACTCCACATCCTGAAGAGGAGGAAGAAGAAAATCCAATAACTCCTCCTCCTGCTCCAGCTTATGAAAGCAAAAGTTTTTCAGAAAACGAATCCAAATCTGAAAGAAACAATAATTCTTCATCTAATAACAGTAACAATCGCAGAAACAAAGTAGTAAACATTCAGACAACTGCACAACTACAGGTTGTACTCGTAAAGCCCTCAGCTTTTACAGACGCAAAACAGGTTGCCGACCACCTTATAGCAAAGAAAACTGTTGTTCTTAATCTTGAAACAGCGTCTCCGGAAAACAAAAGAAGAATTATAGATTTTCTTGCCGGTGTTGCTTATGCAAATGGCGGAAGCCTTAAACCCGTTGCAAATCTTACTTATCTTATAACTCCTTATAACGTTGGTTTCATAGGTGAAGACCTTGTAGGAGAACTTGAAAACAATGGTGTATTTATATGACAAATACGTCTTCTGATAAGTTTTTTTATGCACGTCTTGGCGATATGGTAAATCAGGCTGAAAAAAATGGAGTAAGCTTTTCTGATTTTCTTGACGAAAGGCAATGTGCAGAGGCAGAAAAATGGTGTCTGAATAATGTGAGTGGTCTTATGTATTCATTCTGGGGAGGATATCCGGATTCCATGCGTAAAATGCTTGCTGTTTATCCGGATTATTATCAGGATTATATTATGCAGGATTTTCCCATTCAATGCCTTACTTTTACTTACAGAAAAGAGGACAGGCTCACTCACAGGGATTTTCTTGGGACTTTTATGGGATTAAAATTGAAACGCAGTGTGACAGGTGATATTATTGTTGGTGAAGGTATGACACAAGCGTTTGTAACAAATGTTGCCTCAAAACTTATTTCAACAACTGTTTCAAAAATTGGTCACACCGGCGTTAAATGTATTACGGACAGACCTTTTGAAATGAAAGTGAGGCAGGAGTTTAGAACTCTCAGCGGAACTGTTGCCTCACTTCGTCTTGACTGTCTGGTGAGTTTTGCCACTGGTCTCAGCCGTGAAAAATCCGCTATGTTGATACGTTCTGACAGGGTGGAAATAAATCATCTTCAGGCAAAGTCAGTTTCAACAGAAGTCAGTAATTCCGATGTGCTTTCTGTGAGGGGATACGGAAAATTTATACTATCTGAATCGGGAAATCTGACACGCAAAAACCGTATACATATTACTTTGAAAAAATTTGTTTAGAGGTGAAATATATGATTACTTCAAAAGATGTAAGAAACAAAAGATTTGAAAAAGCAGCTTTTGGCTACAAACAGGAAGAAATTGATGAATTCTTTGCTCAGCTTGAAGCGGAACTCGATGAAATGGAACGTGAACGCAATGACGCTAACAATAAAATTCAGGTTCTTGCCGACAAAGTCCGTGAATATATGAGAGATGAGGACGCTTTGAAAGATGCTCTCCTTGGTGCTCAAAAACAGGGTCATCAGGTCATTAACGAGGCTCACGAAAAAGCTGAACAGATTATCGCAGAAGCTAAAGCAAAGGCTGAAGCTCTTGAAGATGAAGCTGTTCGTCAGCATGCTATCGCTATGGAAAAAAATCGTGAAGAAATTGCTAAGGAAAAAGAAGCTCTTATTGAAGCTCAGCAACAGGTTTCTGATTTCAAAAAAAGCTTGTTTGATATTTACAAGGAACATCTTGAACTTATCTCAACAATGCCTGAAACATTTGAAGAGGCTACCGGACAGGCTCAGACAGCTGAACAGATTGCAACTGCTATAGTTGCTGAACAGACTGAATGATTTCCTAAAATATAACGAAAGGAGAATTTTTCACACCGCTGAAAAATTATTAAAAAAATGGCTTTGGATTATAACACTACCCTTAATTTACCAAAAACAGATTTCCCTATGCGTGGCAATCTGCCTAAAAGAGAACCTGCTACTATTGAAAAGTGGGAAAATGAAAGACTTTATTATAAGATGATTGAAAAAAATCAGGGTAAGCCTTCATATATTTTGCATGATGGCCCTCCGTATGCTAACGGTGAAATTCATCTTGGTACTGCTCTTAATAAGACTCTTAAAGATTTTATCGTAAAATATAAGAATATGAGTGGTTTCTGTGCTCCGTACGTTCCGGGCTGGGATACTCACGGTTTACCGATTGAACTTAAAGCTATGAAGTCAATAGGCGTTGAAAATGGTGCTATTCCTCCGGTTGAACTCAGAAAGCACTGTCATGATTTCGCTATGAAACACGTTAACAATCAGATGAAACAGTTTAAGCGTCTTGGTACTCTCGGCGATTATGATGACCCATATCTTACTCTTAAACCAGAGTTTGAAGCACGTCAGATTGAAGTTTTCGGCGAAATGGCTAAGAGAGGTTATATGTACAAGGGACTTAAACCGGTTTATTGGTGTCCTGATTGTAATACAGCCCTTGCAGAAGCTGAAATTGAATATTCAAATGACCCATGTCATTCAATTTATGTAAAGTTCAATGTTACTGATGATAAGGGAATCTTCACAGGAATGGGACTTGACCTTTCTAAGATTTACTTTGTAATCTGGACAACTACTACTTGGACTATTCCCGGAAACCTTGCTATCTGTTTAGGACCTGACTATAATTATACTCTTGTAAAATCCGGTGATGAGTATTATGTAATGGCTGAAGAACTTGTTAAAACAACTATGGAAACAGCTGGTATTACTGATTATACTACAACAGGTATTTTCACAGGTGCAGAACTTGAGGGAATGAAAACAAAACACCCTCTTTATGACAGACTTTCACCAGTTATCGTTGGTGACCATGTAACTCTTGAAAGCGGTACAGGCTGTGTTCATACTGCTCCCGGATATGGTGTTGAGGACTTTGAAGTTTGCAAGAAATACGATGATATCGGAATTATTGTTTGTGTTGACTCAAAGGGCAGACAGACTGCCGAAGCAGGCGAATTCGAGGGAATGGACACCGATACAGCTAACAAGGCTATTGCTAAAAAGCTTGAAGAACTTAATGCACTTCTTGCTATTCAGAAGATTGTCCACCAGTATCCGCACTGTTGGAGATGTAACAGCCCTATTATCTATCGTGCAACTGAACAGTGGTTCTGTTCTGTGAACGGTTTCAAGGACGAGGCTATAAAAGCTATCGAAAATGTAAAGTGGATTCCTGAATGGGGCGAGGACAGAATTAAAGGCATGGTTCGTGACAGAAGTGACTGGTGCATTTCACGTCAGAGAACATGGGGCGTACCTATTCCGATTATCTATTGTAAAGACTGCGGAAAGCCCATTGTAAACGATACTACAATTAAAGCTATTGCAGACCTTTTCAGAGCAGAGGGTTCTGACGCTTGGTGGACTAAGGACGTTAAGGAATTTATTCCCGAAAGTGTTAAATGTGAATGCGGTTGCGGAGAATTTACTAAAGAATACGACATTATGGACGTATGGTTTGATAGTGGTGTTTCACATACCGCTGTAATGGAACAGCATAAAGGTCTTACATGGCCGGCTGACTTATATCTTGAAGGTGCTGACCAGTATAGAGGTTGGTTCCAGTCATCACTTCTGACATCTGTTGTATATAAAGGTTCTGCACCTTACAAAGCAGTATGCACACATGGTTGGGTAGTTGACGGACAAGGCAAAACTATGCACAAATCCCTCGGAAACGGCATTGACCCAAGCGAAATTACAGACCAGTATGGTGCTGATATTCTTAGATTGTGGGTGGCATCTTCCGATTACCATTCTGATATAAGAATTTCTAAACCTATTCTTAGTCAGCTTTCTGATGCATATAAGAAAATCAGAAATACAGCAAGATTCATTCTCGGAAATCTCGGCAATGGTAATGGATTCAATCCTGATACAGATTGTGTTTCATATGATAAGCTTACAGAACTTGACAAATGGGCTATGATGCGTCTTGATTCCCTTATTGATAAAGTTAATGAGGGTTACAATGATTTTGATTTCCATATTGCATTCCACGCAATCCATAATTTCTGTGTAATTGATATGTCCAATTTCTATCTTGACATTATCAAAGACAGACTTTATTGTGAAAAGGAAGATTCTGAATTACGTCGTTCTGCACAGACAACTATGTATAAGATTCTCAGTGCAGTTGCAAGACTTTCCGCACCTATTATCTCATTCACAGCAGAGGAAATCTGGGGCTTTATGCCACATTCTTCCGAAGACGATACTCAGAGTGTTTTCCTTAATCAGATGCCTGAAAAATCCGGCATTGAATTCAGTGATGAATTTATCAGCAAGTGGGAATTTATTTATTCTACTCGTGAAACAGTAAATAAAGTTCTTGAAGATGCAAGAAATTCTAAGACTATCGGAAAATCACTTGAAGCTGGAATTATTATTCATGCTTCCGAGAGTGATTACGAAAAGTACAATGCACTTTCTAAACAGCTTGCAGAAATTCTTATTGTATCAGATGTTACTGTTGAAAAATCAGACAGCGAAACAAGTTTTGAAGTTGTAAAGGCAGAAGGTTCAAAATGTGAACGCTGTTGGTGTTATTCAAAGTATGTTGGAACAAATCATAAACACCCCACACTTTGTGAAAGATGTGCAATTGCTGTTGAAGTATAATTATTAATTATATTGCCTGCTGTCTTAATCCGGCAGGCAGTATTTATTGAAAGGAAAAATAATGGCAGTTTTTCTTGTTATAATGATTGCTATACTTGTTGTTGCAGACCAGCTTGTTAAAAACTGGGCTGTGGGAACACTTCAGCCGATTGGAAGTATGGATTTTATACATTTCGGCAACTTTAAAATTATTGACCTTACCTACCTTGAAAACAGCGGTGCAATTTTTGGCAGTATGTCAGGTAAAAAATGGTTTTTAATCGGATTTACTTCAATTGTTATCATTGCTGGAATAGTTTTCATGTTTTTGAATATAAAGCGTTCTAAACTTCTTAATGTAGCACTGGGACTTTTTATAGCCGGAGGTATAGGAAATCTTATTGACCGCATTCGTTTAGGATATGTTGTCGATATGTTTGAAATAAAGCTTTTTAAATTCGCTATATTTAATGTTGCCGATATATGTGTAACAGTGGCATTTGTGTTGTTTCTGATTTATGGAATATTTATCGACCCTAAAATTGAAAAGTCCAGGCAGGAGGAAAATTCAAATGTCTGAACTTATTGAACTTATCCCCGAAAGCAAAAATTATGGAATAAGAATTGATAAATATATTTCTGAAAATACAGAACTTACACGTTCAGCGGTGCAGGGACTTCTTGAAAAAGGAAAAATACTTGTTAATAATATTTCAGTAAATAAGAATTATAAAATTAAATCTGCTGACTGTATATCCGTTGAAATTCCAGAACCGCAATGTATGGACGCTCTCCCCGAAAACATTCCGCTTGATATAGTTTATGAAGACAATGATTTATTAGTTGTAAATAAACCTAAAGGAATGGTTGTCCACCCTGCACAAGGAAATTATAACGGAACTCTTGTAAATGCATTGTTGTATCATTGCGGTGAAAGCCTTTCAGGAATCAATGGCGTAATACGTCCGGGTATTGTTCACAGAATTGATAAAAATACAAGTGGATTGCTTATTGTTGCTAAAAACGATAAATCACACATTCACCTTGCTGAACAGATTAAAGAACACAGTTTCACTCGTGAGTATGAGGCAATAGCAACGGGATATTTTAAAGAGCTTTCCGGAACTGTTGACGCTCCAATAGGTCGGCACAAAATTGACCGAAAAAAAATGTGTGTCACTACCGAAAATTCCCGAAACGCTATAACGCATTATTCTGTTATAAAGCAGTATAATAATTTAGCATATATAAGGTTGAAGCTTGAAACAGGGCGTACACATCAGATAAGAGTGCATATGTCATATATCGGGCATTCGATACTTGGTGATGATGTTTATGGCAAGCCTTATAAAGCTTTTGAGGGTCAATGTCTTCACGCACGAAAAATCGGGTTTATTCACCCTGCTACCAACGAATATATGGAATTTACAAGCGAACTGCCTGAATATTTTCAGAAAGTTCTCGATAAACTCGAAAAAATGAGGTGAACATTTTGTTTAAGGATATTTCAAAAGTTATCATTATGAGTGATATGGACGGAACTTTGCTTAATTCGGACAAAAAAATTTCTGAAAAAGACCGTCTTGCTATTGAGAAATTTATGTCACTCGGAGGAAAATTTACAGTTGCAACAGGACGTTCACTTGAAGCTTTTGAACAGTATAGAAAAATACTTAATTTGAAAATGCCTGTTATTTTATATAATGGTGGCATTATTTATGATTATTCCGCTAAAAAAGTTATGTATGCTAAATATCTTCCCGACAGTGCAAAGCAGATAACAGAAGAACTCCTTAGTGCTATGCAGGGAATAGGCGGTGAAATTCTTAAATTCAATAAAACCTATGTTTTTGAAAACAGCTATTATCAGAAATTGCATACAAAATTATGTGGAATAATTCCTGAATATGTTGACCTATCTGACATTGAATGTAATGAATGGCTTAAAGTGCTTTTTGCAATGTCACCCGAAGAAATTAACATTATGGAAAATGTTATTTCTGAAAAAAATTATCCTGATGTTGAATTTGTAAAATCTTCTGAAATTTTTCTTGAAATGTTACCGCATGATATAACTAAAGGTTCAGCTCTTGAAGAATACAGGCATTTTGATGAAATGAACGGATATACATTCGTTGCAATAGGTGATTTTGATAATGATATTGAAATGCTACAAAATGCAGATTTAGGAGTTTGTCCCGCAAATGCTGAAAATTCAGTAAAAGAAATTTCCGATTTAGTATTGAAAAATTCCTGTGAAAATGGAGCAGTTTCAGAACTTATTGACTATATAATTAAAAAATGTAACGCATAATAACGGTATAACCGTTAAAATAAAAAATCGCATGGAGGTTACTATGGACGCATCTATTAAAAAAGATTTGCAGAAAAAAGCCTGCAAAGTAAGAATGGGCGTTATTGAAGGTACTTATAACGCAAAATCCGGACACCCGGGAGGTTCGCTTTCAATAAGTGACACACTCACATATCTTTACTATAACAAAATGAACGTTGACCCCAAAAACCCTGAAAATCCCGACCGTGACAGACTTGTGCTTTCAAAAGGTCATACTGCTCCTGCATTGTATGCTGTTCTTGCACAAAAAGGATATTTCCCAGAAGATGAACTTAAAAAACTCCGTCATATTGGTGCAATGCTTCAAGGACACCCTTGCATAAGCATTAATGGTGTTGATATGTCAAGCGGTTCACTCGGACAGGGAATTTCAGTAGCTTGCGGAATGGCTCTTGCCGGCAAACTTGATAATAAATCATATAAAGTATATGCAATTCTTGGTGACGGCGAAATTGAAGAAGGTCAGGTTTGGGAAGCAGGAATGTTTGCATCACATTATAAACTTGATAACCTCGTTGCTATCGTTGATAATAACGGACTTCAGATTGACGGCCCTATAACTGAAGTATGCTCCCCTGAACCTATTACAGATAAGTTTAAAGCTTTCGGCTGGCACGTTATTACAATGGACGGTCATGACTTTGATGACATAGACAGAGCTTTTGCAGAAGCTGAAACAGTTACAGGACAGCCTGTCGCAATAATTCAGAAGTCCGTCAAGGGTAAGGGCGTTTCTTTCATGGAAAATCAAGTAGGCTGGCATGGAACTGCTCCTAATAAAGAACAGTATGAACAGGCTATGTCCGAACTCAACGCACAGTTAAAGGAATTGGAGGGCTGATATATGGCAGATGTAATTAAAAAGGCTACCAGAGAAAGCTATGGAGAAACTCTTAAAGAATTGGCAGAAGAATATAAAAATTTAGTTGTTCTTGATGCTGACCTTGCAGCCGCTACTAAAACAGGAATTTTCAAAAAGGCTTATCCTGAAAGATTTTTCGATTGCGGAATAGCAGAAGCTAATATGATGGGCGTTGCTGCCGGACTTGCTTCTTGCGGAAAAATACCTTTTGCAAGTACTTTTGCAATGTTTGCAGCCGGACGTGCTTTTGAAATAGTAAGAAATTCAATAGGTTATCCTCATCTTAACGTGAAAATAGGTGCAACTCATGCAGGAATTTCAGTAGGTGAAGACGGTGCAACTCATCAGTGTAATGAAGATATAGCACTTATGCGTATTATTCCGGGAATGACTATTATTAATCCTTGTGACGACGTTGAAGCAAGAGCAGCTGTAAGAACTGCTGTTGAATTTGAAGGTCCTGTATATATGCGATTCGGCAGACTTGCTGTTCCGGTTATAAATGACAGGGAAACTTATAAATTTGAACTCGGTAAGGGCGTTACAATGAAAGACGGCAATGACATAACAATAGTTGCTACTGGTCTTATGGTTAATGAAGCTCTCGAAGCATCAAAGGTTCTCGAAAACGAAGGTATTTCAGCAAGAGTTGTAAATATCCATACTATTAAACCTCTTGACAAGGAACTTATTTACAAGTGTGCAAAGGAAACTGGTGTTATCGTTACTGCTGAAGAACACAGCGTTATAGGCGGACTTGGTTCAGCAGTTGCGGAAGCTGTAACTGAATGCTGTCCTGTTCCGGTTATAAAAATCGGTGTCAATGACGTTTATGGACATTCCGGACCGGCTGTTGATTTGCTTAAAGAATTTGGATTATCATCTGAAAATATCGTAAATACTGTGAAAAAAGCTATTAATCTCAAATAATATTTCAGCATCGTGCATTGATTTGTGCGGTGCTGTTTTTCATAATAAAATGTCGGGAATAATTTTCATATTTTGATTAAATAATGAAAAATACCGGAAAACGCTTTACATTACGAAAAAACTGTGATATAATTTGTGTATTACAGAAAAAGGAGTATACCAAATGAACAAAGGAGATAAACGCAGAAGAAAAAGAAAATATAAAGTTCGTTATGACCGAATTGGAGCGGTATTAATTGCATTGATAGTCGTGATTTTGGTGGCAACATCGTGTGTAAAGAGTATTCTGAAAAAAGATAATCCTGTTCCAGATGATACAAGCGTTTCCGAAAGTGAAACAACAACAACTACTGTTGCAGAAGTTCCGACAGAAACAACTACAGCTGAAATAATTTCTACAACAACGACTGTTTCCAGCATTGAAACTACAACAACTACTACTCAGACTACTACTCAAACTACTACATCTACAACAACAACTACTACTACTAAAACTACTCAGAAACAGACACTTCCAAAAGGTTATACAAATGTTTCTGTAGAAACAAACAACATATATAGTGGTAATCTGCTTGAAGTAAACGGCAATCATATTTATCAGTTCCCGACAGGCGATACAAATATTGTAACTCTTTATGACCACATAAAAACAGAATATTATGGTGTAAGTGATTTTGAAGTAAAGCTTGATGAAGAAGTTATTGAACATCTTAATGACCTTATGCAAGATTTTGCAGAAACTCAAAATAATACTGATATAGTCATAATAGGCGGATACCGTTCGGCAGAAGACCAGAACCAGCGTTACAATAACGGGATATCCGGAGTTATCGCAGGTTTTTCAGATTACCATACCGGAAGAAGTTTTGATATGGGAGTCTTTCCGCAAGACGGAGCAAGTTCAGGTTATTATTCACCGACTGGCGTTTATGCATGGATTGATGAACACGCTGCTGATTATGGCTTTGTAGTACGTTTTCCGGAGGGAAAAGAAAGCTTTACAAACGAAATATCAAGAACTCAGACTTACCGTTATGTAGGAGTTCCGCATTCCACTTACATGAAACGCAATAATCTTTGTCTTGAAGAGTATATTGAAAAAATCAAATCATATACTATCAATAAACCGCTTGAAATTTCGTCAGGAAAAGACCTGTATAAAGTTTATTATATTGGTGCTGATTCCGGTTATACCACTCAATTAGGAGTTCCTACAGAAGAAGATTATGAAATTTCGGGCAACAATGAGGACGGATTTATAATTACCGTCAAAGTCAACTAATATACTAAAGAGCCAGAGGTGAAATATTTTCCTCAGGCTCTTTTCTAAGATAATTCGACGAATGGAGTAAAATGTGAAAAAATTGACAATCCTTGTCTGTATGATGTTTACAGCTACGCTTTTTTCATGCGGAAATAATGACAGGGGTGACGGTACAGGACATATGTATGATGTTTCAATATTAGGAAACCCTCAAAGCCTTGACCCACAATACGCTGTTGATACCGCATCAAATACAATTATAAAAAATTTATACAGTGGTCTTATGACTTCCGATGCGAATGGCAATATTCTTTGTTGTAATGCAGAAAATTATTCAATATCGTCCGACGGTCTGGAATACACTTTTACTTTAAAAAAAGATAATTATTGGTTCTTTGATAAAAACAATGATGATTTCATTGATGATGACGAATACTTTCCGGTTACTGCAAACGATTATGTATTTGCTTTTCGTAGAATCTTAGACCCTTCTATGCAGTCACCATATGCGAAAGATTTTTCGTGCATAAGAAACGGAAGTAATATTATTGCCGGAAAAGCTCTTCCGGAAACAGCAGGTGTTATTGCTGTTGATGATTATACGCTTAATATTTCGTTGGACTATCCTTGTGCTGAATTTCTTGGACTTCTTGCCACAAGTGCTTCCTATCCATGTAACAGGGAATTTTTTTATTCAACAAAAGGACGTTATGGACTTGATGACCGTTCTGTAATGTCAAATGGAGCTTTTTTTGTAAGGCAATGGTTTTATGACCCTTATGGAGTCAATAATATTCTTTATATGAAAAAAAATTCTGTCAACAATACTGAAACAAATGAAATTTTACCGTCATTTCTTAATTTTACCATTGAATCAGATGCAAACGATATAAGAACTATGTTTCGTGACGGAACTATAGAATGTTTTACAACTGACAGTATTGACGGAATAAATACAAGAAAATACAATACGCAATCATTTAGTGCAACTACTTTAGGACTTATTTTCAATCCGGAAGATGATTATTTTTCTTCAATTAGTTTGCGTAAAGCCTTGGTTTTTTCTATTAACAGGGAAAATTTAATTGACAGTAATAATACTGATATTAGTTCAGCTTATGGAATTATTCCTCCGGCAGTCAAGCTTTTGGGAAGAAGTTATCGTGAACTTGTTTCTGACAGGCAGTATGATGTTTATAATATTTCGGAGGCAAAACGCTGTTATAATGTAGCAAAAGCTGAACTTCAAACAGAATCATTTGATAATATTAAAATACTGGTTTGTTCTGAAAATATTAATTCAGATTATCTTCATAAAATTTCACAGGACTGGCAGGAACTTTTCGGATTTTATATAGGTATAGAAGAAGTTACATCAGCAGAGTTTAAAAAACGTATTGTCGAAAAAGATTATAGTATAGCTCTTTATCCTGTAAAAGCAAATTATAATAGTGGACTTTCAGTTCTTGAACAGTTTGCTAAAAATGATTGTTTTGAAAATATAAAAACAGATGAATTAATTGAAGAAATATATAAATGTGCTGATGTTTCAGAATTAGTCAACCACTACTGCAATCAGGAAAGCAAAATACTTGACACTTATGAATTTGTACCGCTTTTTTATAAAAATTCCTACCTTGTTATGAATGATGACAATGAAGACATTATTTATGACCCGTTCACAGAAGCAATTGATTTCAGGATTGCTAAAAATTACAATTAAAAATAATGCACCTCAAAAAACGTTTATTTTGAGAGGCATAAAGTCCCATGCTTTATTAGGCAGGGGACTTTTATTTTACCATTTTTCTATTACTTTCAAATCATTTTCATAATTTTCAGATGATGCATTTTTTATAAGAATCTTTTTAATAGCAGTTTTATCAGAAGTTATAAGCCATTCAATACTATAACGACAAAAATTAATTATATTAAATCGCATATCACCCTCTATAATTATATCATTAAGAATTCTTTCTATTTGGTGCAAACTTAAATTAGTATTATTTGAAATAATTTCTATTGCATCATATAAGAGTGATTGAAATTCCATCATATTTGTATCCACTGAAAATGACGGAGATATATAATTTTTTTCTTTGTTGAGTGTTTCGATTTCGTTAAGTATGCTGATAAAAATGTGAATATTTTCGCTTTCAATATATGGTGTGTCTGGAATTTGTGTCATAAAAAATCCCCTTTTTTATAAGATATAATAATTATATCATGATATTCCGGCAATGTCAATTATAACGAAAAATATTAAAATAACTATTCTTTTTAAAGTTTTTTTCGCATATACATTTACATAACCGCTTAACAGAAAAGGAGGGATAACCATAATGTTGAAGCAACTACCTGACCAACGGGCGGTAATTCTTGGACAGTACATAATTGAAAATAAAGCAACAGTGCGTGCTACTGCCAAGAAGTTCGGAATTTCAAAAAGCACGGTGCATAAGGACGTGAGCGAACGTTTAAAAAGGGAAAATCCAATACTTTATGCACAGGTTAAGGATATACTTGAAATAAATAAACAAGAACGTCATATACGTGGCGGTATGGCTACTAAACTAAAATATGAAAAGATTGCAGAAAACAAAATGAAACATAAATATTAATAAAAAAGGACTGTCTGTATATATAGACAGTTCTTTTTATGCATATTTCACAAAATTGTCAAAAATCACTTAACAAAATTCGGGGGGGTAGTGTACAATAAGTGTATAAAAAATATTGCACAAATATAAAATTTATAATGTGAAAGGTGATGGTAAAAATATATTTTTTATGATTGTGAAAACAGGAATTTTTAATTATATTTGGAGGTATTAAAATGAATTTTTGGCAGGAAAAACAATGTGAAGAAATTATTTCGAGAGCTAAATTAAAAGCAGGAATAAATGGTTCTAATATGAATTTGAAAAATATACTCACAGATATGGTTATCGAAATAGGTGAAGTATTTGGATGCGATGTAAGTGATAATATTCCATCAGATTTAAAAAGTGAGATTTATGCTTATACAGCTGGTTCAGCAATTAATAAACTATTAACTGGCTGGATTCCTGGTGTAGGGAAAGTTGTTAATCATGCAAGTGCATCTATGATGCCTGATGATATTGGTGAACATGCTATTCAATATTTTGATTCGTTGACAAAAAAAGATGGTTTAGATTATTTATTAGATGCTTTAAATGTTTTGAATTCTTTAAATTCTTTACTTGATTCATTCGATGATGATTGAATATTTATCTGAAAAAGAACTGCCATTAAATTTTTATGGCAGTCCTTTTAATCTATATGAAAAGCAGTTTTTCAAAGTTTATGCCTATGTCCGAAAGCTATTCATGGGCATAAACCTGCCACTTCCGAACTACATATACCATATTTTCCGCTTACTTTATTTTATGCAGAATTACAAAGAATGCAACAAAGAAATTTCTGCCATTCTCATGAAATTGTCATTTTTGTCATTATTCTGTAACTGAATGGAATATTTCCGTAAGCAAATCGGTGCTTTTTTGTTATTGCAATTTGGTTTTACAGGTATTATAATATAATCATAACAACATTGAATGTTATAAATAAGAAAATTTCTTCTGCATTTTATATAATGCAGGTACTTACACACACCTAATAAAAAAAGAAAACTGTCAGAGAAATCCGGCAGTTTTTCTTTTTTGTTTTTTAAATATTATTTCTTGTTATCTATTGGAAATTCAACTGTAAAAACAGTACCTTTTCCGACATTGCTTTCTACGCATATAGTACCATTATGATAAATAACGCCATGTTTGACAATTGATAATCCTAAACCAGTTCCGTTAATCTGTTTTGAATGGCTTTTATCCACACGATAAAAACGCTCGAATACACGGTTGATATGTTCCGGAGGTATACCTATTCCGGTATCAGCTACAGTAATTATTATTTTATTTGAGTCGTGCGAAAGTTTCACCTGAACACTTCCGGAAATTTTATTATATTTTATAGCATTGTCACAAAGGTTATATATTATTTCATCAAGAATAGTTCTGTTGCCAATTATTTTAATATGTTCTCCGCTAAGGGTCATTTCAATATTTTTTTCGGAAGAACTATGTTTTAATCTTGTAAATACTTCTTCAGTGAGTTTATATAAATCTGTTTCAGTATCCTCATTTGATATGGAATTTTCGTCAAGCTTTGAAAGGGAAACAATATCATTTATAAGAATAATCAGTCGTTCTGCCTCATTGCATATGCTACGGCTGAAAGTTCCTATATCGTCCGGCTTTACAATACCATTTGCGAGCATATCGGCGATACCATAAATTGTAGTAAGTGGTGTTTTAAGTTCGTGGGAAACATTCGATGTAAATTCACGACGCAAGGTTTCAAGCTGTTGTTTTTCGGTAACATCAAATATAAATACTACAATGCCGTTTACAGTATCAGTTGTATTTGAAGGGCTTGCAATAACTTCTCTGTCACCGTCGGGAGTTTTAAGAATACAGGTTGAATTTCTGCCACCCATAGCATTTTGAATGCAATGACGGAATGTTTCAGAATTATTCAGCAGATAAATACTCTGACCTTCTTTTATGTTTTCTGCTCCTAAAAGTTTCATTGCACCAGAATTGCATGAAAGTATATTATTTTTAAAATCAACAACAACTATACCTTCACTCATATTTTCTGTTATCAGATTCAATTGTTGTTTGCCGTTGTGTACCTGATTTTTCTGACGACTGATTTTACTTTTCTGAATGTGAATTTTATTGATAAGAGGATTTACTTCCGAATAATTTATTTTAGGGTCATCAGGATTTACTTCTATAAAAGGACGTGTAATCTTTCTGGACAGCATCATACCTAAAAGAATACTTACTATTATAGCTATTATAAATATTTCTGCTTTTGAGATTATATCATCATTGGTAAAAACTTCTGAAAAAATAAGTGTAATTATAATTGATATTGCAGAAGTAAGTATTATACTATTGAATATTTTTTTTGTCACTAATATTATCCTCCACTTTATAGCCGACTCCACGAATAGTTTTTATAATATCGCCACTGTTTCCGAGTTTTGAACGCAGAGTCCTTATATGAACATCAACAGTTCTGCTTTCTCCGGAAAAATCATATCCCCATATTTTTTGCAGGAGAACTTCACGGGAATAGACTTTACCTTTATTTTTGACAAGCCATAAAAGTAATTCATATTCTTTTAATGTAAGATTTATTTTTATTCCGTCTGCTAAAATTTCGTGTTTTGACGGATAAATAGATATATTTCCGACTGATAGTGAATTTTTTTCTGAATTGTTGTCTAATGTTCTTCTTAATAAAGCTCTTATTCGTGAAAGAAGTTCCATAATTCCGAAAGGTTTTGTAACATAATCATCTGCACCGCTGTCAAGTCCTTGAACTTTATCGTATTCTGTTCCTTTAGCTGTAAGCATTATAACCGGAAGTTTTTCAGTTGCAGAAATAGAACGTAATTTTTTTAGTATGGATAATCCGTCTTCTTCCGGCAACATTATATCAAGCAGAATGAGTTCTGGTAATTTTTCATCTATTGCTTTCCAAAAGGCAGACGGCAATTCAAAAGCTTCAGTTTCAAGGGCAGAATTATTAAGGGCATATGTTACGAAATTCCTTATTCCCTCATCATCTTCAAGCAGATAAATCATTATAAAAGTCCTCCTGAAAAAAAGTTTCTATATATAGTATACTTTTTTTTATAAAAAAATGCAATACAAAAAAACTGCCGTATTTAGATACGACAGCTTTCTTATTGTTGAATTTAAGGATTTTATGATTCTTCGGAATTTTCTTCAGAAGCTAAATTAACATTATTATTTTCGGAAGAGTTTTCAGCGTCTTCGGTTGATACTGCAAAATCGCTGTATGGTGTATCATTTGAAAGACTGATTTCTCCTGATACTGCAAAATCGCTGTATGCAGAGATATTTACTTCTTGTTGGTTAAATTCAGAATCTAAATTATCATCATAATATGTTAATGGGTCATCGATATTATCAATATCTGTATCATAATAATAGGTATCCCAGTCTTCATATTCATAGTATATATCATCGGTAATTTCTTTAGCACCTTCTGCGGAGAGTTCATCACCGAAACCGATTTTTTTAAGAAGATTTTCAATAAATGTCTGCATATTTTCCTGTGGGATATAGTCCTTAATGGAGAAGTCTGAATTAAAGTCATATACAAATGATTCGTCCTTGTTTGGTATTGAAACTTCTGCGTCCTTGATTTCGGAGATGCTTAATGTAATTGTTCCATAGTCTGTGTCATCTATATTGATATTGTAGGAAATATCCTGAGAATTTCCATCAGAACTGAATTTAATTGCAATAGGGTCAACGTCCGGAATTATAAATGTAACATCAGCATTAACATATCCATTGTCTTCATTTACAACTTCATAATCTTTGAATTCAACTGAAATTGTTTCAGGTGTATCATAGTCAATAAAATTAAAGTCAATGTTTCCGTTGTATTTGTTTCCGTCCTTATCAGCATATAATTCCATGCTGACATTGTTTTCACCATCTTCATTAACAGAAAATTCAGCACGAACGTTATCACCGTCTTTGCCGGTAACGAAAGATATTTCATTAGTATCTTGAATTATTTTAACTCCACGGATATCTCCGTTAGGGTCAACATAAGTATTCAAAGTAAAGTTGACATCATTTTCAGAAGTATCACTTTCTTCAATTTGTTTAAGTAAATCGTCAAGTGAAGAATTATATTCTTCTTCTGTATACTCACCGATTTGATTTACAACAATATTTTTTATAACATCGTCGTTTTTAAGTTCATTAATGAATTTTGTAGCAAGTTCAGAATACTTTTCTTTGTCAAATTCTGCGGAAATCACAGTATATTCAACAGAAATATCACATATATCAACAGTTTCCTGTTTTTCAAGTTCGATATCGGAAACAGATTCATTCCATATGTCAGAATATCTTACAATAATGTCTTCAAGCTGTTCAGGTGTAAGGTATTCATAAATATTCTGAGTTGGATTTATTGAAATTTCGTCAATAACATTGCCCAAAGAAAGACAAAGCCACTGTTCATTGAGTTCCGGAACACGAAGAAAATAATCGAAGTTTTCCAAATCCATAGCTATATCGCTGTCTATAATGGATTCTCCATTGAGTAATGCAGAGATATTTCCGGAAAGCATATTAGTTTTTGAAGAGATATTTCCACCTATTGCAATTTCGCTGAGGTTATCAAAAATATCAATTAAAACTTTTTCTTCATCGTCAGCGGAATTTCTGTAATCTTCACCAATCATGCCAGTAAGTGCAATGTCTTTTGCATCATCACTTATATTATACTTGAGATTGAATGAACTACCATAAGAATTGGTTGCTTTATCATACACTTTTGAATAGGAATCTTTAGCTTTACTTGCAAATTCCTTTGAATTTTCTTCAATAACCCATGAATAATAATTTTCCGGTTTCATAACACGGAGATTAACTTGATTCTTTACATAGTCAGAAAGATTATATGCAGCTACGCCACCGCCGGCAATTGCTACAACTGCTATACCGCTTATTAAAGCAATTTTTTTACCTTTTTTCTTTGAAACACGTTCAACACCCGATACTGTATTATCAAAGTTCTGATTGTTATTCATATTTTCCATAAAAACCCTCCTTTTTAAATGGAAAAGCATTAATAAAGTAAAATGACTTTATCTTCTTAACATAAATATACCATAAAAATAAGGAAATGTCAATAAAAAACACTATAATTTAATCAATTTGTATATAATATGTAATTTTTTCCTAAATGAATAAAATTGATTGAAAAAAATCTTTATGTATGGTATAATAAATAAAATTTCACTGGAGGTGGTAATATTATGAAAATAAATAAAATATGCATAAATAAAAATCATATATCTGACCTTGATTTTAATTATAACTATGCATTTTTTCTGTTCAGAACTCCTGTTACATTCCGGATAGACGGCGAAAAAATAACTTTTAAAGGAACTTCTGCCGGAATATTCAGCGTAAACAACATACCAGAATTTTTTTCAGCCAATAAAACACCAATAAAATTTGATTATGTAAGTTTTCAGACTACCACCATAGACAAACAGTATATGGATTCAATGAATTTGCCCATAAATATTCCTGTACCGATTTTTGATGACCTTATAATATCAAATACTTTAAATTCAATGAAATCTGAATTTTCACAGAAAAGCAAATATTACATAGAATTTATGGAACTCTCTATGCGAATTATTTTTATATCAGTATGCGAAATGTCTGTTTATGAAAAAAAATTATCTGATATACCGCATTATAACCGTTTGAAAGCGATACGAAAAGCCATAATTGCTGAACCTATGAAACAATGGTCAGTTGATGATATATGTTACAATCTCAATATAAGCCGAACTTATTTTCATCGTCTGTATCGTGAAGCTTTCGGAATAACGTGTATTCAGGACGTTATCCGGAATCGTATAAATTACGCCTGCAATCTGCTTAAAGATACTGATTTATCGGTAAATGAAATTGCAGAAAAATCTGGATATGACAGTGATTCATATTTTATGAAACAATTCCGACAGTGTAAAAATTGTACTCCGTCTGAATACCGCCGGAAAAAACAGGATAAATAAAAAATCACCTCCGAAAGCAAATTACTTTTGGAGGTGTATATTTTTAACGTTTTTTGCGAGTAGTTTTTGATTGTTTGTTTTTAAGAAGAAAAATTCTTCCGCTAAATGGAGGTATATTCATTTCAAGGTGGTCATTTATATATGTAAAATCTGTTTTGCCGTCAGGAGTTTTTCCGCTGTAAATCTGATTATCAGAATCAAGTAATAATTCAACTTTATAGTTTTCGCCTACGTGTACTGAATAGTTTGTCTGATACCAATCTGAAAAATTCATAACAGCAAGTATATCACCGTCAGAACTTTTTCTTCTTATTGAATAAATGCATCTGTCCGGAGAGTTGCAGTCTTCCCACAGGAAATTATTAGGGTCATAGTCATAGTGCAAAGCATTGTATTTTAAGTATATTTTATTGAGTTTTTTCATATACTCACTAAAAGAATCATGTATAGGATACTTTAATATATCCCAGTCTTGTTCACGTTTTTCGTCCCATTCACGAAGCTGACCTATTTCATTGCCCATGAAATTGAGTTTTTTTCCAGGGTGCATAATCATAAACATATAAAATGTTCTTGCCTGTGGGAATTTATTTTCATAGTCACCATTCATTTTTTGAGTAATGGTTGCTTTTCCGTGAACTACTTCATCATGTGACAGAGGAAGTATAAATCTTTCATTATAAAAGTAAAGCATAGCAAAAGTCATTTTATGATATTCGCTACTTCTGTATATCGGGGCGGATTGCATATATTCAAGTGAATCATGCATCCAGCCTAAACACCATTTATAATCAAATCCTAAACCGCCTTCATTGACTGGTGATGTGACTTTCGGATATGATGACGAGTCTTCAGCAGAAAGTATTGCTGACGGGTGGCGGGCTTTAAGACCTGAATTCATATTTTTCAGAAAATCAATGGCACATCTGTTTTCACCACGGTGTTCATTGCCCTGCCAGTAAATCATATTTCTGATAGCGTCCATTCTCAGACCGTCAAAATGATACATATCAAGCCAATAGTTAGCAGAAGACTGTATAAATGTACGTACTTCACCTTTTGAATGCATGAAATTTTTACTGCCCCATTCATTGTAACCCATGTCATAATCGGGAAATTCATATAAATGAGTTCCGTCGTATTCAGTAAGTGCATAATGGTCAACAGCAAAATGTACTGGTACAAAATCCATTATTACGCCTATTCCTTTTTGATGACACTTGTCTACAAATTCCATAAGTTGTTTGGGAGTACCATAACGTGATGACGGTGCAAAAAATCCTGTTATCTGATAGCCCCATGATTCGTCGCTCGGGTGTTCGCTGATTGGCATAAGTTCAATGAAATTATATCCGTGTTCAATAACATAATCTACAAGCATATCGGCAATTTCAGAATAATTATACCAGCCCTCAATATCTTCTTTAGTGCGTTGACTTTCGGGTTTTCTTTTCCATGAACCTAAATGAACTTCATATATATTCATAGCTTTGTCACGACAATCAGTACGTTGATTCATCCACTTGGTATCGTTAAATTTATAATCATCTATTTTTTTTATGACAGAACACGTACCAGGGCGAACTTCCATAGAATAACCATAAGGGTCGCAATGGTCAATAAAATTACCTTCTCTGTCATAGATACGATATTTATAACGCATTCCCTCTTTAGCTTTCGGATATTCCAATTCAAAAAAACGTCCGTCTTCAACTCTGTTCATCGGAACGTCTTTCCATTGGCTAAAATCTCCTATTACGGAAACTTTAGAGGCATTTGGTGCGTATGTTCTGAAAACAGGGCCGTTTTTTGAAAAATGTACTCCGAGATATTCGTAAGCGTTAAAAACTTCGCCTTTGTAGAAACCGTAAATATCCATTAAAATTCTCTCCGTTTCTGATTGACATTTCTGCAATATATTAGTATAATATAATTATATTATGAAGTCTGAAAAAATTCAATAATCATTTTTTAAACATTGGTCTATTATACGACTGATGACTATTATTGTCTATTACGGAAGGTGAGTTTATGGATTTAAGAGTAGAAAAAACTAAACGCAGTATTATAAATGCATTTCTTAATTTACGTTCACGCAAGCCACTTGAAAAGATTACTGTTAAAGAACTTTCAGAGATTGCCCAGATAAATAAAGCTACATTTTATCTGCATTATCATGATATATATGACCTTTCTGAATCTCTTGAATGTGATGTTATAGAATCATCACTCAGGAATATTGAACACCCTGACGCAGTATTCGATAATAATAAGCTTTTTATGAGAGAACTTACAATTTCTCTTATTGCAAACGAACAACTGATAAAAATTCTTTTTGAGGGCAATAGAAACAGCCGGTTCGTTGAACTTTTTGAAAAGGGAATTATTGAACTTATACGTCAGTCCTATCCGGAATATCAGCCAAGCATTGAAAGAAAAATGATTATGACTTATCTTATATATGGAGGTTATTATACATATTTCAAGTATTGTGATTATGGAATAGAACCTGTTTTACGTATAATAGAAAAGTGTTCTGAGGGAATTATAAAACCTTATAAATAAAAAAAGTTTTTTGAATATTTCTCCCTGATTGGTGATATAATATTAATGGCTGAACAAGCCGGACGAATATTTTTCAAGGAGATGTTTTACAATGGAAAACAAAAAGAAAAATGATAATATCAAATGTACTGTTTCACAATGTCAGCACAACATGGTAACAGAAGATTACTGTTCACTTGGTTGTATCAGCGTGGGAACTCATGAGGCTAACCCTACTGTTCCAGAATGTACAGACTGTAACTCTTTCGTTAAGAGAACAGGTTGCTGTAACTGCGACTGATTTTTCTGATGTCCGGTCATTTTTCCGGACATTACATAAAAATATTTTTTCAGACTTGCAATATTGATTCAAATCGTGTATAATATAATGGGGAAAATTTTTTGAAAGTCTTTTTTATATTGCTGAAAATCATCGTTTGAATTTCAGAAAATCCAGTGCATTTATTTTTATGAAATTCAAAGGAGCTTTATTTGCATATATAAAAGATTCTTAAAAATAATACTACCTTATAACTTTCCGGATTATTTTTCCGGAGGTGATTTAAACAAGATTAGCAAAGATTTCTTTACTTCTGTGAGTGATGATTGATTTGCTAAAAAAACTTAATGGCATAAGGATAGAAAAAATTAATATTCCCATGTCATGAAGTCAATTTAACAGCCCGATTTATAAATGAGTGTCAGACTCAAACATTATCGACTGTGAATTGAAATAACCGCAAGGAGGCTTTTTTTATGAATGATAAAACAATGACTTTTTCCGTAAATGATGAAAAGGAAAAAGAACTCAAGAAAAATCTGACAGCTGTATATGATGCTCTTGTACAGAAAGGCTACAATCCAATAAGCCAGATTGTCGGATACATTCTGTCCGAAGACCCTACCTACATAACAACTTTCAACAATGCAAGAAGTATTATCCGTCGTATTGACCGTGATGAACTTTTACAGGTGCTTGTAAGTTCTTATCTCAACTCATGATTTCTATAGGATACTGCACGGACAAGTGCAGAAGGATTTCTAAAAAAATTCATCTTAAAAAACAAACGACAGCATAGCAGGCTGTCGTTTTTAGCTTAGTTTTAAAAATCATCAATCAAAAATTATATCAATTATAATATCAACTATAAATTCAATAATCTCTCCAATCCATTCATTTGAATGAGACTTTTTTTGTTTTTTCTTGGTTTTTAGTTTCATATAATTCACTCTTAACAACATATTTTTACCTTTAATATTACTTTCAGATACGGATATAATATTTATGCGGAGGTAATCCGCAATCTTCAATAAGGAAATCACAAGCCTATGATAAAAAAAGTATTTCCTGCATTAGCGGTTTTAATGGCGGGAACAGTTCCTGTAACTGCTGTTTATGCTGTCGATAATACGAAAATCGGTTACGGACAGGGAACAGCTGTTGACGAAAAAAACCGTCCTACAGATGCACTGTCATTCAATGACCGTTATTGTGATTATGACGCTTATGCAATTTCAAATGACGAAAAACGTATAATAATAACTTTTGACCAAGGATATGAAAACGGCTACACTGAAAAAATTCTTGATACACTCAAAGAAAAAAACGTAAAAGCGATATTTTTTCTTACAGGTGACTATGCTAAAAAAGAAAAAGCTCTTGTACAACGTATGATTGATGAAGGTCATGTACTCGGAAATCATGGTATGCGTCATGCAAGTCTGCCTACTTTGTCCAAAAAAGAAGCAGAAGAGGAAATTATGTCTCTGCATAATTATGTAATGAATAATTATGGTTATCAGATGCAGTATTTCCGATGCCCTTGCGGTGAATATTCTGAACAGGCTCTTGAAACTATTCAGAAATGCGGATATAAAACACTATTCTGGAGTTTTGCTTATGTGGACTGGAAAACAGACAGTCAGCCAGCTCCGGCGATGGGAATAAAAAAACTTACAGAAAGTGTTCACGGAGGGGAAATTCTTCTTTTACACTCTGTTTCCTCAACTAATGCTGAAATTTTAGGCGAAGTTATTGACAATTTCAGAAATCAAGGTTTCACAGTATAACGCACACACAAACGGACGTATCTGTTAAAAAGATACGTCCGTAATTTTATACATTACGTTTTTCAGATATTATTTTTCTTTGTTTTTTTGGAATTATCTTTATTTTCTGATTTTTTTGTTTTGTTGTCAGAATCAGTCTTACTCTCAAATTCTTTCATGCATACAATATAAGCAAATAATTGTGCATCAAGAATCAATGATGTTGACTTATTCATTTTTAAAAGTTCTCCTTTTGTTGCTTATTATTTATTTCTGTTATTGTGCCGAATCGTCAGAGTTTTGTTCAGTGGGTTCAGCAGATTGTTGTTCCGGAACGTTATAGGTTGATGATGAGTTGATGTCATCAAGGTCAACGTTTATAAGCATACCTCCGTCACTGCCTGTAACTTTAGGCATTACACCATTCCACTTCTGAATCTGTTCATAAGCGATTACTTTGTTTGTAAGGGATTGTTCAAGAAGTTTGTTAGCATCTGCCTGAGCCTGTGCCTCTGCTAAAATTGCTTCTGCTTCAGCCTTTGCGGAAATAACTTTCTGTTCAGCCTGAGCATTTGCCACAACAATAGCCTGTTCCTGTTCTGTTTTGGTTTTGAGGAGGTTTTGTTCTGCAACCTGTTTAGCTTCGATAGCGTTGTTAAATTCTTCAGAGAAGTCAAAGTTTACTATATTAAACTTTTCTATGTAAATTCCGTAATCATTGAGTTTCTCTTCGAGAGCTTCTTTTACTTCATCACCGACTTTTTGACGTTCTGTTATAAGCTGTTCGGCGGTGTAGTTTGCCGTAACTGATTTGAAACATTCCTGTACTACCGGAGTCATTAAGACTGTTTGATATTCAATACCAACATTTTTGTACATATCCGGCGATTTGTCAGAAATAAGCCTGTAGTTTACGGCAAGCGTACTGCTTACTGTCTGCAAGTCTTTTGAAACGGCTGAAGCAGGAGTTTCATAAACCTGAATCTTATTTGACATATTTTCTACAGACTGTATGAAAGGTATTTTTAAATGAGCTCCCTCCTGAAACGAAACTGTAGAAACTTTTCCGAGAGTGGTAACAACACCTGTATTACCAGCCGGAACTATTGTTAATGATGATGCTATCAAAACAACAGCAACAATACCAATTGCTATCCATTTTACAGCTTTGAAATTTCGTTTGATAGAACCATCAGAATTTAATTCATGTATTTTTGCCATAAAAAATTTCTCCTTAAGAATTTTGCATTTCGTCAAGTATTACAGTAAGTACTTTATCCATTTCGTTTTTTAAACATGAACTTCTGTACCCCATAATCATAACGAACATTGCATTATGTAATTTATATTCATCTGAATGTATATGTATTTCGTGACTGTATTGATTTAATTCACGGGCGATAAGTTTTTTAACAGTACCTGCATCAAATGCACCCTCATCTTCGGCAGTAAATATAATTTTGCAAAGTATATTGTACCATACATCATCATCTATGATATCATCTGATGTATCTTCAACATCTCCGTTTACGTACTCCATAAGATGTGCTATATCTTCCAGTTTCATGGAATTTCTAAGTATATTTATAAGCAGTATTCTTAAAACCTGTTGTCTTGAATATTTTTTTCCGTGAGTGCTTGCAACCCAACCACGTTTTATCCAGTTTTGTATGGTACTTCCGGTAAGTCCGGTAAGCTTTGAAAGTTGTGAAAGAGTAAGTCCTCCTGTAGCTTCGAGTACCGGTGAAATGATTGAAAAAGCTTCATCTCTTGCTTGTTCGCTGAATTTAAGTGTAGTTCCGGGAATGTAACGGTTCATAATCTTCAACTCCTGTAATGTGATAACTAGATTATATCATAAGTTCTTATGAACCGCAAGTATCATCTTATGATGAAAAATTTCATAATCTGGTATTTTTTGTTATATATCTCGTGATTATTCATTTTTTCAGAATTTTTTGTAGTTTTTCTTAATAATATGCAGTTGGTGAACATTTTTTTAAAAAGCAGTTGAATTTTTTTGCGATATATGTTATACTTTAAAGAGCAGGTTTTTTTAAATCGTTGTTAAATATTTCGGCATGACTGTACGCCGTTAAAGAACAGTTACTGTATATTTTGCGGTCGGAGGAAAATTTATGAATTTTTCTGATTTATTTTTAACTATGGCTCAAACTACTGAAATTGAACAGACTTCAATGTTTCCTTTTCCATTAAGTCTGCATCTGATATTTTGCTGTGTGTCACTTTTATTTTTTGTCTACAGATTTATCAAGGAAAAGTCTCCCTATCAGATTATAATGGCTGTTGCAATACCTTTTTCATTGGTAATATGGCTTGCAAATAGCAAATCGCTTTTCTATACAGTGGGAATCATTGAAGCAATATTGCTTGTAGTAGCACTTGTTACATATATAATAGGCGAAAAGAAAAAAAATAATAAAAAAGCATCTGAAAATGCAGAAAACATTCAGCAACAAAATCAGTCAGAGGGGGAATAATTATGAAAATAGCTGTTCTTGACTGGTATACTGTTAATATAAACGGTGATATTTCAACATCATCTCTCGAAGAACTGGGAGATGTCAATATAATTCAGATGACATCTCCGGAAAGAACTGCACACAATATCGGCGACGCTGAAATAGTTCTTTGTAATAAGGTTATGATTACACGTGAAGTAATCGACAGTTGTCCGAATCTTAAATATATAGGACTTTTCGCTACAGGTTTCAATAATGTTGATATAGAATATGCAAGAAAAAAGAATATTGTTGTATGTAATGCCGGTTCTTATTCAACAAACGCTGTCGCTCAACAGACTTTTGCGTATATACTTGACTATTGTAATAAAATCCGTGATTATGATATCGCTGTTAAAAATGGTGAATGGGAAAAATTTCCCTCATTTTCATATTTCCCGATACCTACAGCGGAACTTGTCGGAAAAACTATATCAATTGTCGGATATGGTTCAATCGGCAGAAAAGTTGCCAAACTTGCTAACGCCTTTGATATGAATGTTATAGTAAGCACACGCACAAAGCCTATTGATTGTCCGTATGAGGTTACAGATATTATGACGGCTGTCAGAAAGGCTGATATATTGACATTTCATTGTCCTCTTACCGAAAAAACAAAAGGTATCGTGAATGCTGAATTGCTTTCTGAAATGAAACAGACAGCTATTCTTATAAATACATCAAGAGGAGCAGTCGTTAATGAAAAAGACCTTGCTGACGCTCTTAATCAAAAAAGAATAGCAGGTGCTTATTTGGACGTTCTGGAAAAAGAACCAATGTCACCAGATACTCCGCTTAAAAATGCTCGTAATTGTATTATTACTCCTCACACATCGTGGGCATCGTTTGAAACAAGAAGCCGTCTTGTAAAAATAGTATGCGATAATATAAAGGCTTGGCAGAACGGTTCACCTGTTAATAAAGTAAACTAAAGGAAGAATTTTATTTATGAGAAATATTTCTGAAAAAAAGAGAATAGTTATAAAACTTGGTACATCTACTCTTGCACACAGTACCGGCAAACTTAATATACGTCGTATGACAAATCTTGTGCGTGTAATATCGGATTTGCATAATTCAGGACGTGAAATTATAATGGTATCTTCCGGAGCTGTCGGACTGGGTGCTGGTAAGCTTGGACTTTCAAGAAAACCCAAAGACACTCGAATGAAACAGGCTGTTGCGGCTGTAGGACAATGTGAACTCATGCATATTTATGATGATATGTTTGAAAAATATAGTGTTACAGTTGCACAAATTCTTTTAACCAAAACAATTATAAATAATCCCGGTCATTGTGATAACTTCAAAAATACTGTAGAAAGTCTTATAAGTATGGGAGTTATTCCGATAATAAACGAAAATGATACAATAGCAATTGATGAACTGGAACTTGAAATCGGTGAAAACGATTCGTTGTCAGCTTTGGTTGCCGAACTCGTAGAAGCGGATTTATTACTTATTCTTTCGGATATCGATGCTCTTTATGATGATAATCCTCGTATTAATCCTGATGCTAAACCGATTACTTATGTTGAAAAAATAACTCCTGAAATTGAAAAGGTAGCCGGCGGAGCTGGTTCAACTCTCGGTACGGGCGGAATGTCAACTAAAATTAATGCAGGGAAAATCGCAGCAGCAGCAGGAATTGATATGGTCATTATGAATGGTAAAAATCCTGATATGCTTTATGACTTATTTGAAGATAAAGAACTTGGAACATTTTTCAAGGCATAAATTTTTTGATGAGGTGAAAATATTATGAATTACACAGAAGAACTTGGATTAAAAGCTAAAAATGCAGAACCAGCTATTGTATCTGCATCAACTTTACAGAAAAATAACGCATTATCAGCAATTTCAAAGGCTCTTATTGAAAATAAAAATCTGATTATGGCTGAAAATGCAAAGGATTTACAGAAAGCTAAGGAAAACGGTATGTCCGAAGCTATGCAGGACAGACTTAAACTTGATGAAAAACGCATTGAAGGTATGGCAAAGGGTGTTGATGAACTTATTGCACTTAATGACCCTATCGGACAGATTATTGATGGTTTTACACGCCCTAATGGTCTCAGAATTTCAAAAGTACGTGTTCCACTTGGTGTAATCGGAATTATATTCGAGTCACGCCCGAATGTTACAGTAGATGCTGCTGCACTCTGTTTGAAAGCAGGAAATGCAGTTATTTTAAAGGGGGGTAAGGAAGCAATCAATTCAAATAAATGCCTCGGAAATATTATGCGTAAGGCTATCGAAGAAACCGGATTGCCGGCTGATATAATTCAGGTAGTTGAAAATACTTCCCGTGAAACTACAAACGAACTTATGAAATTAAATAAATATCTTGATGTACTTATTCCAAGAGGAAGTGCCGGACTTATTCAGGCAGTTGTAAATAATGCAACAGTTCCGGTTATTGAAACAGGTACAGGCAATTGTCATGTGTATGTTGATTCCTCTGCTGATTTGGATATGGCTGTAAATATTACTGACAATGGCAAAACTCAGCGTCCGTCCGTCTGCAATGCTGTTGAAAGTCTTTTAGTTCATAAAGATTGTGCTGAAAAATTCCTGCCAATGATTGCAGAAAGATTCAAGTCTCATAATGTGAAAATTTACGGTTGTGACAGAACTATTGAAATTCTTGGCAACAGTGTTGAAAAAGCTACTGACAACGAATATGCAACAGAATTTCTTGACTATGTTATTTCAGTCAAGGTTGTTGATAGTATTGATGAAGCTATTGCACATATAAGAAAATTCGGAACAAAGCATTCTGAATGCATTGTTACAAAGTCTCTTGAAAATGCTGAAAAATTCCAGAAAGAAGTAGATGCAGCAGCAGTTTATGTGAATGCATCAACAAGATTTACTGACGGCGGAGAATTTGGCTTTGGTGCAGAAATCGGAATTTCTACTCAGAAACTTCATGCAAGAGGTCCTATGGGACTTACTGAACTTACAACTTTTAAATATCTTGTAAACGGCAATGGTCAAATAAGATAAGGGGGAAAAACAAATGATAAGGAAAGACGTTAATGACGCACTTAATAACCTTAAAAAAAGTTCCCCGAATCCACCGGAAGAAAAACATATAAAAAGTAAATTTGATAATATGTCCCCCGATGAACTCCTTAATGCTATAAACAGTAGTAAAGAATCCAATTCAGCTCCTACCGTAAAAAAACTGAAACGTATACCACAGAATACTCAGAAAAAAGTTCCGGAGACAGAAAAAAATCCAGATAAAAAGAAACGTATAGTAATCGGTGAACTTCCGGATTATGATGCCATTATGAAACAGGAAGAGGAAACTCCTAAGAATAATACTGAACCTGTAAAGAAAGTTCCTGAAAAAAAATCCGAACCGGTAAGCGTTCCGAAAGAAAAAGTTAAACCAGAAAAAAACAGAAAAGGATTTTTTTCAAGAGTCAAGGATTTGATGTATGTTACAGAAGAAGACGACCAAGAAATTCCGCCTGAAACAGAATCTTCTGAAAATGACGGTAACTTCACAATCGAATCATTGGACGAAAGCACTTTAGAAAACACAAGCGAACCTATTGCAGAAATTAATGATAAAGTTTCAGAAGATAAGACTGTAAAGGAAAAGCAATCAGAAACTAAAGTTGAAAATCCTGAACCAGAAAAAATTTCCGAACCTGAGAAAACTCTAGAGCAGGAGAAAGTTCCTGAAAAAAAGCAGGGAAATAATTCATCATCTTCCAAAAAGAAGAAAAAGAAAAATAATTCCGGAAATAAACCTAATGTTAAACAGGAAAATAAAACAGAAAGTAAATCTGAAAATAAAAAGGAAGTAAAATCAGAAACTAAATCCGAAAATAAAGAAGAAGTAAAATCAGAAACTAAGTCCGAAAATAAAGAAGAAGTAAAATCAGAAACTAAAAACGAAGTAAAACAAAATAAAACTGAATCCAAATCAGAAATTAAACAAGAAGAAGTTAAATCCGAAGAAAAGAAATCTGATAATTCAAAGAATACCAAAGAAACTAAACCCATTAAGAAAAATAATGAAAATGTTTCTGAAAAACAGAAAAATCCTCCTAAAACTAAAGTTGCTGAAAGCACTAAAAAATCAAAAAGCAATAAATCTGCTGTTTCTGTAAAGAAAAACAATATTTTAGCATTGATATGTATAATACTTGCTATAATCGGAGTTATGGCAATAATAAATTATTGTGTTTCAAATGTTGGTGGCGGAAAATCTTCAAAGGAAAAGTTTGCAAAAGCTGTATATCCTGCTGTAATTATGGATATAAATTCATTTAATAATCCGTCAGAACTTCCAAACGACCAGATTTTAAGTGCTACTATATGGTCTATTGTGATAGATGATAAAAAGCTTTCAAAATATACTGAAAGAATGGGTGTTGTAAATATTCCGGCAACAGATGTTGAAAAATATGCTGTTGAACTTTTCGGGGAAGATATTCCGGAACTTACTCATACAACAGTAGGCCCTGTTGAATCAAAGTTCTATTACAATGTTGAGGCAGAATCGTATAATATTCAGGTAAAGCCTGATACATTTACTTATTCACCGGAAGTGACTTCTGTTTCAAGAGAAAACGGAAATTATATTGTTGATGTTGAATATGTTGAAGAACACCCCGAGTGGATGGAAAAATCTGTTTCAAAATCTGCTGAATTCTCTCTTTCAAAGAATAACAGCGGAGGATATAAAATAAATTCCATGAAAGTACTTTCAGAAAATCCTGTCGAATAAATTAAAAAACCGTGCATAATTATTAAAGTTATGTACGGTTTTTTATATTTGAAGTATAAGAAAAAGATTTTTGTGTCATACTTATATTGTATTATTTTATTATAATTAGTTTGCCATGGTTTACTAATATTTGACATATAATTCAAAAAATGCCAAAATTTATATTTTCATTCTGTTTACTATTGTATAAGATGACTGAAATTTTGGGATTGCATAAATTTTGTATTGACAATTAAGAATGATATGTGTTAAACTATAAACAGTTAGCAAATGCTAATCCAGAGAATAAATTGTACAGACCCCCCTTTCACTTTCCCGAAGATTTACTTCACTTCGGGAAAACGGTCTGTAAAGAAAGGAATTACAATTATGGCTTATTTAGAAATTGAAAAAGTAATTGCCAGAGAAATTATGGATTCAAGAGGAAATCCTACTGTTGAAGCAGAGGTAACCCTCGTAGACGGAACAGTCGGCAGAGGAACTGCTCCAAGTGGTGCATCTACAGGTGAGTTTGAAGCACTTGAATTACGTGACGGAGACAAAGCACGTTATCTTGGAAAGGGCGTTTTAAAGGCTGTAAACAATGTAAATACAGTAATTAATGATGCTCTTTGCGGTATGGATGCTTCTGATATTTATGCTGTTGATAAAGCAATGATTGATGCTGACGGCACAAAGGATAAGTCTAATCTGGGAGCAAATGCTATTCTTGCAGTATCTATTGCCTGTGCAAGAGCAGCAGCAACAGCAATGGATATGCCTCTTTATAAATTCCTCGGCGGAATTTCAGGTAATCGTCTTCCTGTTCCTATGATGAATATTCTTAATGGCGGTGCACACGCTACTAATACTGTTGATACACAGGAATTCATGATTATGCCTGTCGGAGCTCCTACATTCAAGGAAGCTCTCCGTTGGTGTTCAGAAGTATTCCATAGTCTTGCAAAAATTCTTAAAGACAAGGGATTAGCAACTTCTGTAGGTGATGAAGGCGGTTTTGCACCTAACCTTTCAAGTGATGATGAAACTATTGAAACTATCCTTGAAGCAGTTAAAACTGCTGGTTATGAACCAGGTAAGGATTTCATGATTGCAATGGACGCAGCTTCTTCCGAATGGAAAGACAAGGAAAAGGGAATTGGTTTCTACAAACAGCCTAAGTCTGGTAAGACTTTCACTTCTGAAGAACTTATTCAGCACTGGGAAGCTTTGTGTGAAAAGTATCCGATTATCTCAATTGAAGATGCTCTTGATGAAGAAGACTGGGAAGGCTGGAAAAAGCTTACTGAAAGACTCGGCAACAAGATTCAGCTTGTTGGTGACGACCTTTTTGTAACTAATACTGAACGTCTTTCCAAGGGTATTGCAAACGGTTGCGGTAACTCAATTCTTATTAAACTTAATCAGATTGGTTCTGTTTCTGAAACACTCGAAGCTATCAAAATGGCTCACAAAGCAGGCTATACAGCAATTTCTTCTCATCGTTCCGGTGAAACAGAAGATACAACTATTGCTGACCTTGCAGTAGCACTTAATACTTGTCAGATTAAGACTGGTGCTCCAAGCAGAAGTGAACGTGTTGCTAAGTATAATCAGTTACTCAGAATTGAAGAAGAATTAGGTTCAAGTGCAGTATATCCGCAGATGAACGCATTCAATGTAAAGAGATAATTAAATTTACCTTTGCCATTAATTCAATGTAACATTTGATATTTATTGAATGTTACATTGAAATAAATCATAAAAAAATCGCCTGCTGTGGTATTTCATAAATATCATGGCAGGCTTTTTTGTATTAATTATTATTTTTTGCTGTAGTCTTTGAAACTTATGTTCATATCGACTTCTGTTGATATTCCGGGGACACGACCTTCACTTGTGTATTGCCAGATTTTAAAGTCATAGTAATAAGTGGGTTCGTCATTGTATTCAGCAAGCCATATGTCATATTCTTTAACACGTGGCAGGTCAACTTTGAAAAGAAGAGTGCTTTTATTCTGATAAATCATCGGAGTGTAGCCGGCTTCTTTTATACGTTCACAGAAAGCAACACAGCAATCTGCAAGGGATTCGATTGAAATATCATCTGTACGTGCATAATCTTCCACAATAACTTCCCAGTCGAAAACAACAGGATAAGTTATATTAAAAGGTTCAATAGCTTTAATAACAGCATCAGCTTCTTCGGTAGCTTCTTCAACTGTCAGGGCTTGTGAAAAGAAATATACACCGGTTTTAATGCCTGCTCTGTCTGCTGAATAGAGGTTTTCTTTGAAACGTTCATCAAAAATAATTCCTCCGTCATCATAGGTACGGCAACCTATTCTTATAAAAGCAAATTCAATACCGGAATTTTTTACTTGTTGCCAGTCTATGTATCCTTGAAATTCTGAAACGTCTATACCAGCTATTGAAGTAGTCATATCCTTGTCCTTATAAAAGGAATACCCGTTTTTCTTACTTTCTGGGAGAGTGATATTTGAATCAGATGATATATCATCAGAATTAATATCAGTTTCATCAATGGAATATTCATTTTGGTAAACTATTTCTTCAATTTCATTGCTTATGTCGGGTTGTTCATTTTTTATTGTCGGGACAGTGTTTTCGGATTTGACACTTAATTTGGAGAGCCGTACCAGCGGAACAGCCAGTACAAGAATTAAGATTGCTTCAATAACTGCTATAATCTTAAACTTTTTGTTTTTAACTTTTCCAGCCATTTTATCCTCCTTTATAAAAAACATTACTTTTATAATAATACCATATTTATAAGCTTTTGTAAACAGTTTTCCGAAAAAAAGTCAGTTGACATTAAATAGTAATTATGATATAATCAATTTAATAAGCATCAATAAGAATTTTTTCACCTCTATGGGTTTTGAGATGAATTGTAAATTAAAAACTTAATAACAGTGGTGACGCAGATAAATTGGTGTCTCCACTGACATAAAACAGTTACAGTCAGAAATACACTGACTCGTTAATCTCTGTGAATTGAAACAATATAAAACGAAAGGGGAATTTTTTTCATGGAAACTGAAATAAAAGAATTTAAATGCAGTGTATGCGGTGCAAAGTCAAAACACACTGTAATAACAAAAATTCAGGTAAACGGAGCTCCTGACATGGATTTCAGACCACCTGCTCCACATCGTTCAACAATGGAGTATTGGGTTATGGAGTGTCCGGAATGCCATTACTGTAATGGCAGTATTGATATTCCATTAAAAGCAGATAAAAGTTATCTTGATAGTGATGAATACAAAATGCTTGATGGTTTGAAAACAGAAAACCCACTTGTTTCAAAGTTTGTCCGTAAAGCTATTGTTTGTATGAAGAACAAAGACTATAAAGAAGCGGTACAATCATATCTTTATGGGGCATGGGTTTGCGATGATAACCGTAATATTGAAACCGGTTTAGAGTGTCGCAAGAAAGCCTTAAATATCATGGAAAACAGTACTATTCTTGATGATGATAACTTTTTATTGCTTAGAGCAGATTTATTGAGACGTACCGGACAATTCGACAAAGTTGTGAGTGATTATGGCGAAAAATTTTTTAATGTACCGCTTATGTTGCTTGCTTCACAGTATCAGGTTAAACTTGCAAAGAACAAAGATATTTTAGCACACAAAATGTCAGAAATTCCGGGTGTCAAATACGAATTGATTTAAACAAAACGGACGGTATAAATTTACCGTCCGTTTTTTGAATTATTTTTGTTTTATTCTGAAACTACTATTTTTAATAGCATTTGCATCAAAACCTTTATTTTTGTGTTTCTTGAATGGCTTTGATTGCTTTGGTTCGTCATTAAGTCGCATAGTGAGTGAAATTCTGTTTCGCTTGACATCAACTTCAAGTACACGTACTTTAACAACTTCACCGACTTTTACGGCGTCAAGAGGGTGATTTATATGTTTCTGGCAAATCTGCGAAATATGCACGAGACCGTCAGTATGTACTCCGATATCAACAAATACGCCAAAGTCAATGATATTTCGGATAGTTCCCACAAGTTCCATTCCGGGTTTAAGGTCTTTAACTTCCATAATGTCACCGCTTCTGAGGAGTGGGGGAGGAAGTTCGTCACGAAGGTCACGACCAGGTTTTTTAAGTTCTGCGATGATATCGGTAAGAGTAGGAACGCCTATATTAAGATTCTGGCTAATATTTGTAATACCTATATTTTCGGCTTTTTCGGTGATTCCGGAAGTTTTTCCTCCTTGTACATCAGCAAGAGTGAATCCGCATTCTTTCAGGAGAAGTTCGGTTGCCGGATAGCTTTCAGGGTGTACAGATGTATTGTCAAGGGGATTTTTTCCGTCACGCACTCTTAAAAATCCTGCACATTGTTCAAAAGCCTTTTTGCCAAGCTTTGGCACTTTCATGAGTTCTTTTCGGTCGGTGAAACTTCCGTTTTCTTCACGATAGGAAACTATATTTTTTGCAACGGCTGAATTTATTCCTGCCACATATGACAGCAATGAATATGATGCTGTGTTTAAATCTACACCTACAGAGTTTACGCAATCTTCTACAACTCCGGAAAGAGCGTCATTCATTCGAGCTTTTGGCATATCATGCTGATACTGTCCTACTCCTATTGCCTGTGGGTCAATTTTAACAAGTTCAGCAAGAGGGTCTTGCAAACGTCTTGCAATAGATACTGCACTTCTTAAAGAAACGTCATATTCAGGAAATTCTTCCGCTGCGAGTTTTGAGGCAGAATATACAGATGCACCGGCTTCACTTACAACCATATAGCTTATTTTCTGCGGAATCTCTTTGAGCAGGTCAACAACAAAGTTTTCTGTTTCACGAGATGCAGTTCCGTTTCCTATTGAAATAGTTGTAACATTGTGTTTAGCAATAAGCTGTTTGAGAGTTTCAGCGGATTTTGCTACATTCTGTTTTGAACCTGCTGTAGGATAAATTACCCCTGTATCGAGTACTTTTCCTGTATGGTCAATAACAGCTACTTTACAACCTGTTCTGAATCCTGGGTCAAGTCCAAGTATAACGCTGTTTTTGAGAGGGGCTTGTAAAAGAAGTTGTCTAAGATTTGAGGCAAATACTTTTATTGAATCTTCTGTTGCTTTGGCAGTCAGTTCTGAACGAATTTCACGTTCTACTGACGGAAATATAAGTCTTTTATAGCTGTCCTCTCCTGCGGATTTAACAAGTTCTCCGCAAGGAGAGTTATTTTTTACATATTTATTTATAATGAAACCTGTTGCATTTATTTCGTCCATTATTATGGAAACTTTCAGGAAATCTTCCTTTTCACCTCTGTCAAGAGCAAGTACTCTATGATTTGGAATTTTTTCAACAGGTTCTTTATGGTCATAATATTTTAAATAAACGCTTTCTTTTTCGGGGTCAACAGCCTTTGAAACAATTTCGCCCTTATCGTTTGCGAGTTTACGGAGTTTTTTTCTTATGTCTGCATCATCAGATATGTCTTCAGCAATAATATCCATAGCACCTTGCAAAGCTGTTTTTGCGTCAGGGATTTTCTTTTCTTCATTAATAAAATCAATGGCAACTTCTTCCGGATTTGTCTGTGGATTCTGTTCCATGATAATGACAGCTAAAGGTTCAAGACCGTTTTCCCTTGCAATTCCTGCACGAGTACGTCTTTTAGGTCTGAAAGGTCTGTAAATGTCCTCAATTTCAACAAGGGTTGTTGCATTGTCAATAGCTTGTTGAATTTCAGGAGTCATTTTTTCCTGTTCTGTGATTGTTTCAGAAATTTCTGATTTACGTTTTTCAAGATTGCGGAGGTACATCAGACGGTCATAAAGTTCACGAAGTACCTGGTCATCAAGTGAACCGGTGAGTTCCTTACGATAACGTGCAATGAATGGAATAGTTTTATCATCGTCAATAAGCTGAACAGTATTATTTACGTGTTCAAGTTTTAAACTGAACTCTTTTGCAAGGGTTTTGTTTATATCCATATTAAAAAAATTTCCTTTCTGTTCATGAAATAGTTTTTATATTATATCATATTTTTGTCAATAAATCAAGTATAATAAAAAATTCCCCCGCCATAAGACAGGGGAAAATGAATTTATTCAATTGTGGGTTGACTGCGTACTGTCTGAACAATTCCGGCATATTCGCAGAAAGAATTATAGAATGACTGAACTGAATTTTTACCGGTAAGACGTGTCATATCAACGATACCGCCTGTGTATACATCATCTTTGAAAATGTAGCACTTGTCATTTCCGGCATCAACGAAATCAATTTTAATGTCTGTTCCGTCGGTGACATGATATACGGCTGTAAGTAACGGTTCGGAATTATCCGGAGTTGCTTCAACATCAGTATCAGTAAATATAAGTACAGAAAATGAATTGTAGAAATTCTGAAAAGCTGTTGAAGTATCAGTTTTCTTTATGTCGATTTCCTGACCGTTCATTTCAAGGATTCTGTCAGTCATGTTCATAGTGAAAGAATCCTGAATATCGCCATACGTAAAGTCAACACCGGTTACACTGTACATACTTGCTGTTGTAACCGAATCCGGCAGGAACTTTACTGGAGTATAGTTTACAAAATTAAGGTCTGAAATATAATATGTCTGTACTTGATTTGTATCTGTCTGTAAAAGGTATGTATAAGTTTTGTTTTCGTCCTGTTTTCCGCTTATCAAGAAGCTTTTTTCAGTACCGTCAATGCCTTTTATTGTAACTTCTGCTAACGGTTTGTCAAATCCGTACTTGCTTAAATCTTCAAGATTTTCTTCAAGCATCTGTTGAGCTTCAAGACGTGTAAGTGAAGTTGTCATTGATGATACAGCAGTTTGGTCAAATGGCAGATTTGAATATTCTTCCGGAAGTGACCATGTTGAAGCTTCTTCATCATAAGTAAGCTGATAAGTGATTTTACCATCTTTTTTAACAGTAATCTGTTTAATTTCGCCGTCATCATATGGTATAAGGTCTTTTGCTTTAAGCATCATACGACTTGCTTTTAAGACACTTCCCTGTATCGAATCGACTGTATATACCTTGTTTTTACCCTCAACCATTATGTAATAATAATCGTTTGTGGGAGTGATATTTCCGACATAGATTTTATAGTTGTTTGTACCGTCAGTAAGAGTTATAGTTTCGGCAGGATTTTCAAGACCATACATTGCTTTTTTTGAACTGTCGGCTTCTCCGTAATTAGTTTCGGCGGTGAAATCCGAAACCAATGTAAGCAATGCACTCATATAAGTCTGGTCTATAACAAATTCTCCGCCCTCGAGTTTCCAGCCGTCGTCTTCGTGGATAGCTTTGTATTGACCGTCCGGACAGTCGAAATTGATTTCAGTTATGCTGTCGCTGTCAAAATTGAAAAGAACGTTGTCAGCAAGTTCAGAAACCTGTTTTTGAGTTTCCTTGTCACTTTTGTTCTTTACAGCGAGAAAAGCTCCGAAAGCTCCTCCCGCCACCACAAGCAAAGCTACCATAGCTATAATAACTTTTTTCATATTATGCATATCTCCTCTTGAGCCATACTCCAACGCCGATAATTGCCACAACTACCGGAATAATTACGAAAATTCTAAGAACAGATTCTGCTTCCTGAGCGTCTGCAAAACTCATTGTGTCATAAGAGTTTGACTTGTTGCCGATACCCATTTCAATATCAGTATCATAGAGCCATGTATTTGAGAATATAGCAAGATACTGAGAACCTGAAATTGTAGGATAAAGTTTATCAATATCCATTACATCAGTTGTGCCGAAAAGAATAAGTTTTCCAAGAGTCTGTTTGTTATAGGAGTAATAACCGAAATAAAGAGCTTCACCGCTTAAAGTTTCGGCTTCTGTTTGTGATTCGGTGTCACCGCCCATAGCAACGCTTTTTGTAGTATATTTTTGTGTTGTAGAGTCCATAACGTTTTGGATTATCGGTGATTTTTCAATATAAGCGTTTTCGGTAGCATATTCGTAAACACTTCTTGTATTTGAAATACCAGCGATATAGTCGCCTTGGTCAATAAGATAATTTATATCTGTGGTAAGGTCTTCTGTGAAGTCGTCAGTTGCCGGAGTGTACTGTACACGGAAGTAATTATCACTTTGTTTAGCGTCTCTGTCCTGCAACTGATTTACACTGCTTGTTTCAGTAACATAGTTATAGTCAATACCAAGCTGGAATTTTTCAAGGAGTTTATCGAGATTCTTAAAGCGTCCCTTTGTATCGCATGGTGATGCAAAAACAGCAAGACTTCCGCCATTATCGGCATAATCGCTAAGGAGATTGTATTCAGTGTCGGTCAAATCTTCTGTAATGCCTACAATGTATATTATAGATGCATTTGACGGAATTTCTTTTGCTTCATCAAGGTTCATTTCCTGAACATCATAGTTGTTTGCTTTAAGCTGAGTTGCATATGCTTCATAACTGTCATTTATGGATTTTTCGCCGTGACCTGTAAGGAAGTATACAGTCGGAAGTGAACCGCTTGTACAGGTTTTTATAGCACTTGCAATAAGTTCTTCGCCTGCATACTGGAATATACCGTCAGAAGTGGTCTGGAAAATTCTGTTATGGTCAATTTTCTTTATAATGTCATCGCATTTTACAAAAATATCACCTTCACTTATGCCAAGTATTCCGGAGGGGTCAAGTGCAGATGCTCTGTCAGCCTCTTCATTAGGATTGAATGTTATAAGGCTTATGTTGTCTCTTTGACTAAGTTCATCAAGTGTATGATACAGCGGAAGAAATTCCGGAGAACTCTGGAATGTAGCTAAACTGTATTCATAAAGATAATAGATTTCTATTTGTTTATCAGAAGTTTCATTAAGTAATTGAACAGTTTTCTGATTAAGAGTGTATTTTCCGGCAGGAGTCATATCAAAAACTTTGTCGGAATATGTAAATATAAGGTTTATCGGAATTGCAATGAGCAATATCAGTATTGCAAGGATAATTGCGAATATTCCCGAAAGATTGAATTTCTTTTTCTGCATAACTGATTACCCCCTGTTCCAGCGTCTTTTTTCGATGGAAATGAAGTTCCAAGCGATAAGTACAACGATTGCGGAGATAAAGAATACTATATCCGAAAGGCGTATAAATCCCTGTGAGAAGTATGCAAATCTTGGCTGTGCTGCAAATGCATACAATACTGACTGTAATTTCGGAAACTGTGATATAAATGCAGTCTGTGAAAAGTCATCTATGAAAAGGAATATGAACATTGAAATTTCACCGATTATTCCGGCAAGTATTGAACTTTCTGTGAAAGATGACATCAGCATTCCAAGTGCGATATACATTGCACCCCAGCAGAAAAATCCTATATATGCACATATAAGCTGACTTATTACAACTTCACCGTTAAGTGCTGTAACTATCGGGAAAATTGTTGAACCAAGTATCATAAATATAAATACAGTAATATTTGCAAAGAATTTTGCGAGAACCATTTTAAATACACTTACCGGAGCAGTCATAAGTAAGACTTCTGTTCCGAATTTTCTTTCATCTGCATATGTACGCATTGTCATGATAGGAATAAGAAATATAAAGTAGAATATTACATTATAGAATATTTCTGTAAACGAAAACTGAAAAGTACTGCTGTCTACATTACTTATCGGAATATTAAACATATATGTGAACAGCAACATAAACAAGGCTGTTAATGTATATGCAAACGGCGTATAAAAGAACGATTGCAGTTCCTTTTTGTAAATAGGAAACATTATTTATTTTCCTCCTTTTTAACTGATTCAGAATTTTCTTCCGGTGTTATTTCGTCAATTAAATCTTTAAGACTGCCACTGTTAGCCGGACGGTTTATCAGTTCAATGAATACACTTTCAAGATTTGGTTTGTCTGTGTAGATTTCCACAATATCAACATTGTTCTTTATGAGTTCTGACATGAGAGATTTGCGGACTTCTTCTGCATCACCGTCAAGTTGTGTTGTAAAGCTGAAAATATTATTATCTTCTTCGCTTATGTCAGTAATTTCTTTTACTCCTCTTGTCATTTCGATAATTGAAGCGGATTTTGTTTTTGCTCCTTTTACCTTAATGTGAAGTACAAGATTATTACCGAATGATTTTTCAAGGTTTTCGATAGTATCAATTGCTCTTATGTCACCTTTATTAATAATAACAACTCTGTCGCATACTTCGCTTACTTCGCTAAGAATATGAGAACTGAATATTACCGAATGAGATTTTTTTAGGTCTTTTATAATGTTACGAACTTCAATTACTTGGTTAGGGTCAAGACCTACTGTGGGTTCATCAAGGATAATGAATTCAGGATTGCCGAGTATAGCCTGTGCAAAACCTACACGTCTTTTATAACCGCCGGAAAGGTTTTTAATAAGCTTGTCCTTGACATCAGTTATACTGAGAAGTTCCATTACACGCTTGATTTCGTCTTTTCTCTTGGAACGTGGAATACGTTTTAGACCTGCACAGAATGACATATATTCCTTTACCCTCATATCCGGATAAACGGGAGGGTCTTGAGGAAGATATCCTATTTTGGATTTTGCTTTTACGGGGTATTTGGAAATATCAGTTCCGCAGATAGTGACTGTACCACGTGACATCGGCAAATAACCGGATATCATGTTCATGGTGGTTGATTTTCCTGCACCGTTAGGACCAAGAAAACCAAGAATCTCATTATCATTTATTGTAAAACTAATATTGTTTACGGCACGGTTATGACCGTAAAATTTTGTAAGATTTTCAATAGTAATCATGAAATTCTCCTTTCTGTTTGTAATAATTTAATGCACGAAGCAATATACAGTAAAGATAAAAACACATCATTTTATTATGGCAGAAATTTGTGTCTTTAATATTAATAAATAATTAACAAAATATTAATTCGCCTAAAACGCCATCTAAGTGGAATTTTATGTATAGTAAAAATCCCAATAAATATTATAACATTGCTGTGTGAAATATGTGAAGATTTATTGTAAAGCAGATGAATTTGAATATATTATATTAAAAAATAGTTTATATTAATAATAAATTAATATTTTGATTTTTTAAAGCTCACCGTCAATGGACAAAATGTACAAAAAAATGTTCTGTATTGTGTGCATTACAACAAAAATTGATTTTACAAAAACTAAAATCCCCTAAACTGTTGACATAAACTAAATTGTGGAATATAATTAGACTTGAAAATAGTTTGAGGGTTGTGTGCTGATAATGTGAAAATTAGTACACAGTGTACGAAGTATTTTTGTATACGTTTCTTTCCTGCACTATTGGAAAGAATAATTTATTATTTATCAAATCTTATGAGAGGGGTAAAAAATTATGATAAGCAAAAAGACTAAGGCTTTAACAGCCGGTATCCTTTCTGCCGTAATGTCAGCTACAGCAGTTATGCCAGCATTTACATCTGCTGCTAATGAATATGCTACAGAAAACGGCGCTAATGAGTCATATGCTAAGATGTTTGCATCTCTTTATGACGACGTTATAACAAATGGTCAGAAAAATGGCTATCTCAGTAAACAGAACAATGGTGGAGATTCTTTCGGTATTCCTTACCATTCAGTAGAAACTCTTTGTGTTGAAGCTCCTGACTATGGTCATGAAACAACTTCAGAAGCTATGTCATACATTGTATGGGTAGCTGCTATGCATGATATCCTCGCAAATAACGGCACTATTGAAGGTTCATCAGGTGACGTTCAGAAGGCTTGGAAAACTATGGAAGCTATTATTCCTGGTTGGTCTGAAGCTTCTGGTATAAAGAACTCTATAAACTATAAGTCAATCTGGAATCAGTCAAGACTCAAGGCTGATACAGCTTATGAAAAGGATACACCTCAGGAATATCCTACACAGAATGCTGGTGTTGATGCTGTTAACCCACTTTTCAATGTTTATAAGTCTTCATATGGTAGTGATAATGGTTACTATCTCATGCACTGGCTCGCAGACGTTGATGACTGGTATGGTTTCGGCGGTGGCACAGCAGGTGCAGGTACTGGTAAATTCACATTTATCAATACTTTCCAGCGTGGTGAACAGGAATCTTGTTTTGAAACAGTTCCTCACCCATGTATTGAAGAACTTAAATATGGTAACAATCAGGACGGTATCAAGGGTATCTTCAATGGCGTAGGTAACGTTTCTCCTCAGTATGCATTTACAAATGCTCCTGACGCAGAAGACCGTGCTATTCAGGCTATCTACTTTGCTAACCAGTTCGGCGTTGATTGCGGTGAAATTTCCGCTCTTGCTGGTAAAATGGGTGACCAGTGCCGTAACGATATGTTTGATAAGTATTATCACGCAATTGGCTGTCAGGACATTATGTCAAACGGTCAGAGCGGTAAGCTTGGTGATGAAGGCGGTCAGCACTTCCTTATGGCTTGGTATACATCATGGGGCGGAGCTCTCAATAATTATGACTGGGCTTGGCAGATTGGTTGTTCACATTCACACCAGTTCTATCAGAACCCACTTGCTGCTTATGCTCTTATCGATGACAAGAACATCAACAGCGGTATGAAAGCTACTGGTGCTACAGAAGACTATAAAGAATCTCTCAAGAGACAGATTGAAATGTATCTCTGGCTTCAGTCTGTTGAAGGTCCATTCGCTGGTGGTTGTACAAACTCCTACAGAGGACGTTATGAAAAGTATCCAGATGGATATCCAACATTCTATAACATGGTTTATACTCCTCACCCTGTTTATGCTGACCCAGGTTCAAACCACTGGATTGGTAACCAGGTATGGCCTATGCAGCGTCTTACAGAACTTTACTACTATGTAAAGACTAATGGCGAAAGCGAAGCTATCAAGGGTATGACATTCGGCGGTCTTTCACTCGAAGACGCTCTCAAGGCTCTTATCGAAAGATGGGTTGCTTGGTTTGAAGAAAATACTCACTTTGATTATACAACAGAAGATGGCACAACAATGGCTTATGCTATGCCTTCTAACCTCGACTGGGGTTCATCTGATACAGACTACAGTGTTGCTCCTGATACATGGACTGGTACTTACAATCCAGACGGCAACCAGAATCTCCACTGTGAAATTACTGGTTACGGTATGGGCGACATTGGTTGTATTTCTTCTCTCTGTAATACTCTTATCTACTATGCTAAGGCTGAAGGTGTTGATGCATCTTGTGCTACTGCTGAAAAGGCAGACGGAACAACTGCTGAAAAGGGTCTCTATCTTGCTAACAGACTCCTCTCTGCTCAGTGGAATCTTGGTCGTGATGAAATAGGTATTGCATTTGAAGACCACAACGGCAACCTCAAGAGAATCTTTGAAGAAGAAGTTTACATTCCTTCTAACTATCACGGAACAATGCCTGACGGTTCTAAGCTCGAAAACGGTGCTACATTCTCATCAATTCGTCAGAGCTATGCTAATGATGAAATGTATCAGGCTGCTAAGGCTGAATACGATGCTACAGGTAGCACAGACGGTTACTACTACAAGTTACACAGATTCTGGCACCATGGTGACGCTCTTATGTCATATGGTTCTATGGCACTTCTTTATCCAGATGTTAAACCGCTTTCAGATGATGACCAGCCTACATCTGGTGATGGTAAGGTAACTCTTTGGGGCGACACAAACGTTGACGGTCAGGTAACTATTGCTGACGCAGTTCTTATCATGCAGTCTCTTGCAAATGCTGATGAATATTCAATCACTGCACAGGGTCAGCTTAACGGTGACGTTGTTGACAATGGCGGTGGTATCACAGGTGTTGATGCTCTTGGTATTCAAGCATATATCGCAGACCTTATTACTGCTGACCAGTTCCCACTTACTTCTGATGACCTTAGCAATATTTCATAATTAATTCTATAAATTAAGGGACGCTTCGGTGTCCCTTTATTTTTTTCTTAAAGTGCTTGCATTTTAGAGTGATTAGTGGTATAATAATACATATTATTATAAAGGCAGGCGAATCCGTTGACAAAGAGCATGACAGGCTACGGCAGAGCACAAAAAATCCTTGCAGGACGTGATATACTCGTTGAAATACGCTCTGTCAATCACAGATATTATGAATATTCATCAAGAATTCCAAGAACTTACGGTTATATAGATGAAAAGCTTAAAGCTTTGCTTAAAACCTTGGTTTCAAGAGGAAAAGTTGAAATCTCTGTTAACATAAATAACATTGAAGCTAAAGATTCTGAAATTTCTATAAATAAAGCAGTTGCCGAAGGTTATATAAATGCACTCAGAAGTGTTTCTGATGAACTCGGTCTGAAAGATGATTTAGTTTTATCAAAGCTTATAAAACTTCCTGAAATATTTGTTGTTCAAAAAGCTCCTGATAATCAGGAACAGGTCTGGGCTGATATTTCAGAAGTGGCAAATGAAGCTTTACAGAACTTTGTTCAAATGCGTCAGACAGAGGGCGAAAAACTTAAAGCTGATGTTATTCAGAAAGCAGATTCCATTTTGAAAATGGTTTCACAGGTTGAGGAACTCTCTCCGCAAACTGTGAAAAATTATTATAACAAGCTTTATCAGAAAATTTCTGAAATCCTTGAGGGAAAAGACATTGATGAACAGCGTATAGTTACTGAATCAGCAATATTCGCTGAAAAAGTAGCCGTAGATGAAGAAACAGTACGTTTACGCAGTCATATTTCACAGCTTAAAAGTATGTTTGAATCAGATGAACCAGTTGGCAGAAAGCTTGATTTTATAGTTCAGGAAATGAACCGTGAAGTTAATACAATCGGTTCAAAGGCTCAGGATTTGAATATTACAAAAATTGTCGTTGATATGAAAGCGGAAATCGAAAAAATTCGTGAACAAATTCAGAATATAGAATAATTATGAAATTTATAAATATTGGTTATGGGAATATGGTTTCTTCTGAAAGGATTGTTACAATAGTAAGTCCTGAATCAGCTCCCATTAAAAGAATGATTCAAGAAGCTCGTGACGATGGCAGGGCAATTGATGCAACTTACGGCAGAAAAACAAGAGCCGTAATTGTTATGGATAGCGGACATATTATATTATCGTCTTTAGTTACCGAAACCCTTGCATCACGTCTCAATGAATAAGGAAAGGTTGTTTTTATGAAAAAGGGAAGACTTATAGTTTTTTCTGCACCGTCCGGTTGCGGAAAAGGTACTATGCTTGCTGAAATCGTAAAAAATGGTAATTATCACTGTTCGATTTCTGCAACCACAAGACAGCCACGTGAAAATGAAAAACATGGCATTAATTATTACTTTATAACAAATGAAGAGTTTGAACAAAAAATAAAAGATGGTGCTTTTCTTGAATACGCTGGTTATTGTGACCATTATTATGGTACGCTTCTTTCGGAAGTCGATGACTATCTTGAAAAAGGTATTGATGTTATTCTTGAAATTGAAGTGCAGGGTGCATTTAAAGTTATGCAGAAAAGACCTGAAGCCGTTTCAATTTTTGTAGCTCCTCCTTCAATTGAAGAACTTCGTCGCCGTCTCAAAAAGCGTGGCACTGAAACAGATGAAGTTATTGAAAAAAGAGTTTCAGAAGCTACTAACGAATTGGCTCAGGCTAAAAAATATGATTACATTATTGTCAATGATGCTCTTGAAGATGCTGTAAACGACTTTTTTGCAATAATGCGTGCAGAAAAGCTTAAAGCTGAATTTTCGGGCGATATTATAAAATGAGGTGTTTAAAATGCTTAGACCAGCAGTAAATCAGATTATTTCAAAAAATGAAAGTTGTTATTCACTTGTAATTGCAGTTGCTAAACGTGCAAGAGAAATTACAGACGAACTTTATAAAAACGAAATGACAATTGAAGAAAAACCCGTTAAAACAGCTGTTGAAGAAATAGCAAGCGGTAAGTGTAAAATTATAAACACTCCTATACAGGGAGAATAAATGTCTTTAGTGGCTGAAATTGCTGTAAGTGGTACAGCATATTCATTTGATATGCTTTTCAGCTATGCAGTACCGGAAAATTTTTCAGTAAAATGCGGTTGCCGTGTGCTTGTACCGTTCGGAATAGGAAATTCCAGACGTACAGGCATGGTTATGAAAATCAGTTCAAAGAGCAGTTTAAAGCTTAAAACCATTATTTCAGTAATTGATGATAAGCCGGTGATTTCGGCGGAAATGCTTGACCTTATATATTATTTGCATGATTATACATTTTGTACTTATTATGATGCTGTTAAGGTTATGATTCCTCCCGCTATGAATGTCAGAACAACAGAAAAGTTTTATATTAATGAAAACTTTTTACTTGATGATGTCCTTAGCAACGATGCCAAAACGCTTTTTGAAAATTTGAAACAGTGTGCAGATAACAAGCAGTTGAATGCTTTTATCGTGGACTATATTTCTAAAAACGGCAGAAAAACCATTGATGAATTATGTGAAAGCAATGCATTGAATTCTGATAACGTTTTTCGGCAAAAAGTCGGCGATGCTGTTTTGAAAATGGTGCGACTGACAGAAAATTATATGAAAAATCCGGAAAATTTCAAGCTTACTCCAAAACAGAAAACTGTTGTAGAATTTCTTTCGGAAAACAGTGCATCTTCAAAAGAAACAGCCTATATGTGCGGAGTTACAGAAATAGTTATTTCCAATCTTGTAAGAAACGGCGTTGCTGAAGAATATGAAATGGAAATATTCCGTCATGTTGAGGATTTCTCAGAAGGGCAGGCTGATGTGAATGATACAATTCTTTCACGGGAACAGCAATCTGCTTATGATGTTATTTCTGAACAGGTACACTTGAAAAAGCCTGCTGTATATTTGTTGCATGGAGTTACAGGAAGCGGTAAAACATCAGTTTTTGAAAAACTTATTTCCGATACAATAAGCATGAAAAGACAAGTTTTAATGCTTATTCCGGAAATTAGCCTTACTCCGCAGGTTCTAAAACGCTTTCGGTCACTTTTCGGAGAAAGAGTGGCAGTAATCCACAGTGGACTGTCAATGGGACAGCGTCTTGATGAATACAAACGCATAAAGTCCAATCTGGCAGACATAGTTATAGGTACACGAAGTGCTGTTTTTGCACCGCTCGACAATATAGGTCTTATAATTATGGACGAGGAAAACGAAAGCACTTATAAATCAGAGATTTCTCCAAGATATAACGCTCATGATGTTGCAAAAAAAAGATGTGCATATCATGGTGCAACGCTTTTATTGGCATCTGCTACACCATCAGTAGAAAGTTATTATCTTGCTGAAAAAAATATTTATCATCTTGTAAAAATTAAAAACCGCTATCAGAATATGCCTTTGCCGGAAGTAAGCATAGTTGACATGAACAAGGAACACGCAGACGGAAATGTAACAGAATTTAGCAGAAAGCTTGTTGATGAAATAGACGATAATCTTGAAAAAAATGAACAGACTATATTATTACTTAATCGCCGTGGCTATCATACAATTATAAGCTGTATGATATGCAAACAACCGGTTTATTGTCCGAATTGTTCTGTTCCTTTGACTTATCATCTGAAAAATAACAAGCTTATGTGTCACTATTGCGGATATTCCGGAAATATGCCAACACAATGCACAAATTGCGGTTCTGAAAAACTCAGAAGTATGGGTTTTGGCACTCAAAAACTTGAAGATGAACTTAATATGTATTTCCCGAAAGCAAGAGTTTTGCGCATGGACGCCGATACAACTTTTTCAAGATACTCATATGAAAAGGCTTTTACAGATTTCCGCAATGGCAAATATGATATAATGATTGGTACTCAGATGATTGGCAAGGGACTTGATTTCCCGAATGTTACACTTGTCGGAGTACTTTCAATAGACAAAGCTCTTTATGCCGGAGATTTCCGAAGCTATGAACGCACTTTTTCCCTTATAACTCAGGTTGTGGGACGTAGCGGACGTGGTGAACATTCCGGAAGAGCAATATTACAAACATTCATTCCCGAACACTATATTATAAATCTTGCTTCTGCTCAGGATTATGAAAGTTTTTACAGAGAGGAAATAGCATTGCGACGTACAATGATTTTTCCGCCGATATGTGATATATGTACTTTCTGTTTTTCGGGAAATGATGATATTTCAGTTAAAAAAGGTGCAGATGCTTTTTTTGGACTTATGAGGAAATTTCTTGACGAACTTCACCCAAAGACTCCGATAAAAGTAATTCAGCCTATTAAATCCTCCTATGGAAAAATTAATGGCAGATACCGTTGGCGGATTATTATGAAATGCAAAAATACTTCCGAAATAAGAGGTTTTATAAGCCAAGTACTTAAAAGTTCTGCCAAACTTAAAGAAATGAATAAAATTTCTGTTTATGCTGATATGAATGGAGAAACAGGATTTTAAAAAAAAGAAAGGATTTGAACAAAAATGGCAATCAGAAAAATTTTGACAGACAAAGATGAGGCTTTACACAAAGTATGCCGACCTGTTGAAAAGTTTGATGCAAGGCTTGCACAGTTGCTTGATGATATGCATGAAACTTTAAAAAAGGCTCAGGGTGTAGGTCTTGCAGCTCCGCAAGTGGGAATATGCAGACGTATTTTTATAATGCATCTTGATAATGATGATATTGTTGAAGCTATAAACCCTGAAATTACTTTAAAAGAGGGCAAACAGCGTGTTGAAGAAGGCTGTCTGTCATGTCCGAATGTATGGGGATTCGTTACCCGTCCTGCACATTGTCGTTTGAAGGCTCAGGACAGAAACGGCAACTGGTGGGAACGTGATTTCACTGAACTTGGTGCTCAATGTACTGCTCACGAATATGACCATCTTGACGGACACGTATTTACAGAAATAGTTGAAGAATTTTTTGTGCCGGAGGGATAATTTCAATATGAAAATTGTTTTTATGGGTACACCGGAATTTGCAGTACCTTGCTTGCGTATGCTTGCCGAAAGCTCTCATGAAGTGCCGGCAGTTTTTACACAGTCTGATAAACCAAAAGGCAGAGGGTATAAAATGATTCCTACACCTGTTAAATCGGTGGCTATGGAATACAATATACCTGTATATCAGCCTTTATCCCTTAGAAAAGGCGACGACGCAAAACAGGCTTTTGAAATTCTTGAAAATATTTCCCCTGATTTAATTGTTGTAACAGCCTATGGACAGATTTTACCGAAAGAAATTCTTAATCTTCCGAAGTATGGCTGTATAAATATTCATGCTTCACTTTTGCCGGCATACAGAGGTTCAGCACCGATTAACTGGTGTATTCTCAATGGAGAAAAAACAACGGGAGTCACTTCCATGATGATGGCTGAAGGACTTGATACCGGTGATATGCTTATTAAAAAAAGCACCAATATAGGAGAAAATGAAATCTATCAGGAACTTTATACAAGGCTTGCTGATATTGGCGGTGAAGTTCTTGCAGAAACCATTCAGGCAATTGAAAACGGTACTTTATCACCCGAAAAACAGGACGATTCAAAGTCAAATTATGCTCCTATGATTCGCAAGGAAATGAGTGCTTTGGATTTTTCGGAGAGCGTTCAGAAAGTTCATAACACAATACGTGGAGTTACAGGATTTACAATGCTTAACGGAAAAAGACTTAAAGTTTTCAGGTCTGAAATAGTTTCAGGAAATTCCGATTTTGAAAGCGGTTGTATAGTTGATACTGAAAGCTTTATAGTAAAATGCGGTGACGGTCTTATAAAGTTCTGCGAAATTCAGCTTGAAGGCAGTAAACGCATGAAAACAGCCGATTTCCTTAGAGGTAAAAAACTTATTCTTGGCGAAAAATTGGGTTAAAGACGGTGGTTGTTATGTCGAATCCAAGATATTTAGCGACTAAGCTTCTTTGTAAAACTTTTTCGGGAGGAAGTTTTTCAAATATACAACTTAACAGTGGTTTGAAAAATTCTGACCTTGACGAGCGTGATAAAAAACTTTGTTCAGTTATTTACTATGGAGTTATTGAACGAAAAATTTATCTTGATTATATTATAAGTAAATTTTCGTCAAGACCCATAGAAAAGCTTGATGATACAGTTTTGAATATATTACGCTGTGGATTTTATCAGATTCTTTTTATGGATAGTATTCCTGATAACGCATCAGTTAACGAAAGCGTTTCATTAGCGAAAAAATTCGGAAAAACAAGTGCATCGGGTATGATTAATGCAATCTTGCGAAACTTTATCAGACAGGGAAAAACTATTGAACTTCCGATTGAAAAACTGGAGCGTTTAAGTGTTGAATATTCTGTTTCAAAGGAGTTTGTAAAGAGTCTTATAGACGATTACGGCAAGGATTTATCAAAAAATCTTCTTTCTGATGCTTTGAATAGTCCTCCTGTTACGTTAAGAATAAATCCTCTCAAATGTACTGAAAAGCAATTTTCTGAAATATTCGGGGACAAAGCAACAAAATGTGACCTTTTACCGAATTGTTTTGAACTTTCCGGAGACGTTACATCAAGTGAAGCTTTTAAAAAAGGATTTTTTCATGTGCAGGATTTGGCTTCACAATTATGTTGTATGGCACTTGCACCAACTGAAAATGACGTTGTTCTTGATATATGTTCAGCTCCCGGTGGAAAAACTTTCACAATGTCGGAACTAATGAACGGAAAAGGAAAAATTATGGCTTTTGACCTGCATGAAAAAAGAGTAAAGCTTGTTCGTGACGGTGCGGAACGTTTAGGACTTTCAAATATAACGGTTTCTGTAGGTGATGCTACGAAATTTAATCCGGAATTGCCCAAATTTACTAAAATTCTTTGTGATGTTCCTTGTTCCGGACTGGGAGCAATACGGCGTAAACCTGAAATCAAATACAAGAATTTCAATGATTTTTCTGGACTTCCGGAAATACAATACAAAATAGCCGAAAATGCTTTGAAGTATCTCGCAACAGGCGGTGAAATGGTTTATTCTACCTGTACTTTGCGGAAAGCTGAAAATATTGAAGTAGTTGAAAAACTTCTTGCTGAACATTCCGAAATAGAACCGATTATATTACCTGAACCTCTCGGAAAAAAATTCGGCAGTAGTGCAGATATATTTCCTTGTCATTTTGGAAGTGATGGATTCTTTATTTCAAAGTTCAGAAAAGTAAGGTGATTGTTTTGGAAAAAATTGATATTCTAAGTTTAAGCCTTGCAGAGCTTGAAAATATTATTACTGAATACGGCGAAAAAAAATTTCGTGCAAAACAGATTTTTCAGTGGTTGCATATTAAAAGAGTTTTTGACTTTGATAAGATGACAAATATTTCTGCACAATTGAGACAACTTCTTAATGAAAAATTTTGTATAAATACACTGAATATACAAAAAAGGCTTGAATCTCATATAGATAATACTGTAAAATATCTATATAGGCTTTCGGACGGCAATTTTGTTGAAACAGTGCTTATGAAATACAATTATGGTTATAGTATCTGTGTATCAACTCAGGTCGGCTGTAAAATGGGTTGTAAATTTTGTGCATCAACTATTGCCGGATTTGTAAGAAATCTTAAACCATCAGAAATACTTATGCAGATTTATCAAACTGAAAAGGATTCTGATATTAAAATTTCCGGTGTAGTTCTTATGGGTATAGGAGAACCACTTGACAATTATGATAATGTACTGAAATTTCTGTATCTTCTTTCTGATAGTAACGGAAATAATTTCAGTCTACGTCATGTTTCACTGTCAACTTGTGGAATAGTTCCTCGGATTTATCAACTTGCAGAATTGAAATTAGGTTTAACACTATCTGTTTCACTTCATTGTGCTAATGATAATGGGCGTTCTGAAATTATGCCTATAAATAATGCATATAATATTGAAAAGCTTCTTGAAGCTTGTAGATTTTATATAAAAAATACCGGACGGCGTGTCACTTTTGAATATGCTGTCATTGACAAAGTTAATTCTTCTGATAAGGACGCAGATAATTTAGCGTCTTTACTGAAAGGAATGAATTGTCATGTTAATCTTATTCCCGTAAACAAGGTAAAAGAAAGAAATTATCATACTGCACGGCAAGGAGTAGCGGATTTTGCAAAAAAGCTTGGCAGTAAGGGAATAAACGCTACCGTGAGACGTACTCTCGGCAGTGATATAGAGGCAGCTTGCGGTCAATTAAGACGTGATGCCGTTGAACAGAATATGGACGGAGGTGCGGATTTTTGAGATTTAAATATGCTACTAATATCGGTCTGAAACGTGATGAAAATCAGGATTCAGTGCGGTGTGAGTATTTTGGTCATAATGTTCTTGCTGTGATTTGCGACGGCATGGGCGGTGAAAATTCCGGCAAGGAAGCAAGCACTATCGCTATGGAGGAATTCTTTCAGCGTTTTTCTGAAGGATACAAGGAAAGCCTTGATGATGAGGAAATCCGTAAGCTTCTTATATCGTCAGTTTCGGCTTCAAATTCCGTTATCTATACAAAAGCAAAGCTTGCTTTAAATAATTTTGGTATGGGTACGACTTGCGTTGCAGTTTTTGTAACAGATAAAACGGCATTTATTATTAATGTCGGCGACAGTCGGGCGTATCTTATAGTAGAAAACGAAGGCATTTTTCAAATAACTACAGACCATAATGTTGCGTCACTGCTATATGAACAGGGCAGGATTACTGAGGAGGAACTTGAAAACCATCCACAGAAACATATGCTTGTGAGAGCGGTTGGTGTAGAACAAACAGTACAGCCAGATACTTTTTTACTCGATTATGAGGATAAAATCAGTCTGCTGTTATGCTCGGACGGTCTTTCGGGCTACTGCACCGACGATGAAATATATGACGTTATTAAAAATTCTGACTTTGAAAACGTCACGCAGAATCTTATCGACTTGGCTCTCAGTAAAGGTGGCCGTGATAATGTGACTGTTGCGGTAATTTCTGAATAAAACAGGAGGAAAAAAGAGGAAATGGATAAGTACATTGGAAAAACACTCGATGGAAGATACGAAATCACCGAGCTTATAGGCATAGGCGGTATGGCTGAAGTTTATAAGGGTGTTGACGTAATGGACCATAAGGACGTTGCAATCAAGATTTTGAAAAAGGAATATGCAGAAAATGAGGATTTTCTCCGCAGATTCAGAAATGAGTCAAAGGCTATTGCTGTTCTTTCACACCCGAATATCGTTAAAATCTATGATGTTGGATTTTCTCAGAAAATTCAGTATATCGTCATGGAGTATATTGACGGAATAACACTTAAAGATTATATTGAGGAAGAAAAAGTCCTTACATGGAAAGATACTGTACATTTTGTAATACAGATTCTCAGAGCATTACAGCACGCTCATGATAAGGGAATTGTTCATCGTGATATAAAACCACAGAATATCATGATGTTTACAGACGGCACTATTAAAGTCATGGATTTTGGTATTGCAAAATTTGCCTGTGAAGAGGGTAAAACTGCTACCGACCAGGCTATAGGAAGCGTTCATTATATCAGTCCTGAACAGGCAAGCGGTGATGTTACTGACGCAAAGAGTGATATTTATTCTGTTGGTGCAATGATGTATGAAATGCTTACCGGCAGAAAACCTTTTGACAGTGATAATCCGGTTGCAATTGCCGTTATGCATATGCAGGATATTCCGGAGCGTCCAAGAGCTTTGAACCCTGATATTCCGGACGGTCTTGAAGAAATTGTACTTCGTGCTATGGAAAAGAATCCGGCAGACAGATATCAGTCTACTGCTGAAATGATAAGCGATATTGATGCTTTTAAAGCTAATCCTAATATAACATTCGGTTATTATCAGGAAGAAGAGGAAGACCCTGATAATGAAAATACAGCTTATTATAACGTTCAGCCAGAAGAAATGTTAGAAGCTAACGGAAATCAAGGCGGTGTACGTACAACGGTTGCTGAATCTACAAAGAAGAAAGGCAGAAAACAACAGCCTGATTATGATGACTATGACGAAAATAATGGTTATGAAGAAGTAGAAGAACGTTCATCATTGGTTGTTCCGGTACTTACTGCAATAGTTGTTGTAGTAATTATAGTTGCTGTAATTTTTGTTGCCACTCTCCTTAGCGGACTTATCAAGGGCGACGGTCAGACAAATGACTTTAAGATGCCTGATTTTTACGGAATGGATTATAATGCAGCCGTAAATCAGTATAGTAACAACATTCAGTTTGAACTTGAAGGTTCTGAATACAATGAACTTGATGAAGGTCTTATCTTTGAGCAGGATATTCCGGCAGGTACTGAATTTAAAAAGGGTGACGTTCTCAAGGTTAAAACAAGTAAGGGTATGGAAACAATTGAAGTACCTAACGTTGCTAACATGAATGCTGAACTCGCAAGAGACCAGTTGAAACAGCGTGGTCTTGAATGCGAAATCAAAAATTCTTCAAGCACTGAAATTCAGAAAGGTTATGTAATCAATTCTGAACCAGAAGCAGGAACTGAAGTTCATAAGGGTTCAACAATTGTTCTTTATGTAAGCATGGGCGTTGATGCAGGACAGGTAAGCGTTGATGACTATGTAGGACAGCTTGCTGATGATGCTTGTACACTTGCTGAATATGCAGGTCTTAAACCAAAAACAGAACTCAAAGCTTCATATGAAGAAGAAGGCAAGGTTATTGAACAGTCTATCGCTAAGGGCGAAAAGGTTGACGAAGGCACAGAAATTATACTTTATGTAAGTAACGGTGTTGCTCCTGACGGCGAAATTCCATTTACAGTACCTTTCCCAGAGGGTGCAAACGGAAGATTTGTTATTGACTTTGTAATCACTAATGAAGACGGTTCAACTTCTACAGAATCAACTAATACACTTCTTGTTCCTGAAATGCAACAGGTTAGCCAGAATGTTAAGGGTTCAGGTGAAAATGTATCAGTAGTAGTAGTTCTTACAAACCTTAACACAGGTGTAAGAGCACAGATTGGTACGTACTTCTTTAACTTTGCAACTGGTACTGTAACAACTCAGACAGAAGACGTTGTAGGTGCATTCAATTCTGTAGGCGGATTTGATAATTCTACTGAACCAGTAACAGAAGCTCCGACAGAAGCACCAACAGAAGCACCAACAGAAGCTCCAACAGAAGCACCAACAGAAGCACCAACAGAAGCTCCTCAGACTACTGTTGCAACTACTGCATATGACCCGTCATTAGTTGGAGTATTTAACCGTGATGCAGGTGACGGATATGGATACTTTGACGTATACGGAAATTATTTTCCTTATCAGTAATGAGTAACGCTATAAAAAGCGGAATTATAACAAAATGCCTTGGGGGTCTCTACACTGTGGAGACCCTCGACGGTATTTTAGAATGTAAAGCAAGAGGAATTTTCCGCAACAGAGGTATCAGTCCATATGTAGGGGATACAGTTGAAATACAAAACGGTGTTATTTCTGAAATCCTCAACAGAAAAAACTGTATTATAAGACCTCCTCTTGCAAATCTTGACCAATTGATATTTATAGTTTCAACGTGTAATCCGTCTCCGAATTATCTTATTCTTGATAAATTTATAGCGATTGCTGAATACAAGGGAATAACACCTATTATTGCCATAACTAAAACGGATTTGGGCAGTGGTGCAGAAATAAAAGAAATTTATAAAAACATTGGTATTGATGTTTTTGAAATTGATTATAATAATCCAGAAACAATTGAAGTATTCAGAAATCTTTTAAAAGGAAAAATAAGTGCATTGACAGGAAATTCAGGGGCAGGAAAGTCCACATTGCTTAATGCGGTTGATTCTGATTTGAATATTCCGACGGCGGAAATAAGCAAAAAACTCGGAAGAGGAAAACATACTACACGTCACGCACAACTTTATAAATTGAGTGAGGGCGGATATATTGCAGATACTCCAGGGTTTTCTACTTTTGAAACAAACCGTTATGACATCATAAGAAAAGAAGAATTAGCTGATTGTTTCAGAGAGTTCAGAAAATATACTGATTGTCGTTTTCGTGACTGTTCGCATACTTGTGAAAAGGGCTGTAAGGTTATAGAGGCATTGGAAAATAGTGAAATTTCAGCAAGTCGCCATGAAAGTTACTGTACAATGTACGAAGAAGCCAAACAGTTAAAGGAATGGGAATTATGAAAACACTTATATTTGCCGGCGGTGAAATTAAAGACTATAGCTTTGTGAATACTGATTCGGATTTTGTTATATGTGCCGACAGGGGAATTGTTCATGCTGAAAAACTGGGTATATTTCCGGATATTGTAACAGGTGATTTTGATTCATATACTGGAGAAGTTATTCAATTTGGTGAAGTTTACCGCACAATTCCTGAAAAAGACGATACAGACACTATGATTGCAGTAAAACTTGCCATTGAAAGAGGTGCAACTGATATAAAGCTGTATGGGGGAACTGGAGGACGTTTTGACCATACATTTGCGAATATTCAGACTCTTATTTATGCCTATGAAAATTCTTGTAAAATGTCCATATATGATGAGGAAAACATAATCACATTACAAGGAAAAGGAACTGAATTTTATCCTAAATATAAGGATTGGTACTTTTCGGTATTTTCACTTACTGAAAAACTTCATATAACAGAAATGTCAGGGGTAAAATATCCCTTGAAAGATTATACACTTACGCAAAATTTTCCGTTAGGTGTAAGCAATGAAATAATTGATACTGCTAAAATCACCATAGAAAGCGGACTTGCTTTAATAGTGCGTTCGATTAGATAGCACAAAATCCCGCTTGCTGAATATAATAAAAGTATATCAGCAAAGGAGGGATTACATAAATGAAAATTGTTGTAATACGTAGTCCGAAATTTCTTTCGGGATTTCTGAGAGTTATTTTCAAGATAAAAAAAGAACAGGATTAAATAAAAAAAGAGGCTTTTTACAGCCTCTTTTTTATTTGATTATATAACAGCTATTTTCTTGAAAGCTTTCTTGCCTTTACGGATAATAATTCCGTCAGGAGCAACTTGTGCTTTAGCGTCAGTAATTTTCTGGTCATCAACAGTTATACCGCCCTGTTGAACAAGTCTTCTTGCTTCTGAAACGGACGGAGCAAGACCGGCTTTCACGATAAGGTTAAGCAAACCTATTTTACCGTCTGTAAGGTCAGCAGAGGAAATTTCAGCAACAGGCATATTTTCATCTGAACCGCTTCCGCCAAAGAGTGCTTTAGATGCTGATTTAGCTTTTTCAGCTTCTTCTTCACCATGAACAAGCTTTGTAAGTTCGTAAGCAAGGAGTTCCTTAGCCTTATTGAATCCCGCACCTTCAAGAGTTTTTTCCATTTCTTCTATTTCCTCAATCGGAACAAATGTAAGCATTTTAAGACACTTAATAACATCAGAGTCAGCAACATTTCTCCAGTACTGGAAGAACTCATAAGGAGTAGTTTTTTCAGGGTCAAGCCAAACAGCACCTTTTTCGGTCTTGCCCATTTTTTTACCCTCACTATTAAGGAGAAGAGTAATAGTCATTGCATAAGCGTCCTTACCGAGTTTACGGCGAATAAGTTCAGTACCACCAAGCATATTGCTCCATTGGTCATCTCCGCCGAACTGCATATTACAGCCGTATTCTTGGAAAAGCTTATAGAAATCATAGCTCTGCATAATCATGTAGTTAAATTCAAGGAAAGATAAACCTTTTTCCATTCTTTGCTTGTAACATTCAGCAGTAAGCATACGGTTTACACTGAAACAAGCACCTACTTCACGAAGCACTTCAACATAATTAAGATTCATGAGCCAGTCAGCATTATTTACGGCAATGGCTTTACCGTCTGAAAAATCAATGAAACGACTCATTTGTTTTTTAAAGCAGTCGATATTATGCTGAATAGTTTCAGGAGTAAGCATTTTACGCATATCAGTTTTGCCAGAAGGGTCACCAATCATACCAGTACCACCGCCGAGCAGAACAATTGGTTTATTGCCTGCCATTTGTAATCTTTTCATAAGACAGAGAGCCATAAAATGTCCCACGTGCAAACTATCTGCTGTCGGGTCAAAACCTATATAGAAAGTAGCTCCGCCTTTGTTTATAAGTTCCTCAATTTCCTTTTCATCGGTAAGCTGGGCGAGAAGTCCACGGCGTTTGAGTTCTTCAAAAGTTGTCATTATACAATCTCCTTTGCATTGAATTTTTTATATACTGTAAATAATCCTTACGGACTATCAGTTCACGATTATTTTTATACCAGTCATATGACTGTTTCAGACCGATTTCGAGCGGTTTTACAGTAGGCATAATTTTTGTTTGTCTTGTTACATCAAGTATATATTCATAGTTTCTGAACGGAAAATACAAACGTTGATTTATTTCAGGCTGTATGCATCTTATATCAGGTATTTTGCCGATTATTCTGTAACAAAGCCTTACCCATTCTTCTATACTTATAGTTTCGGGATTACCAACATTAAAAATATGATTTTCGGGCTTGTTTGTGATAATTTTTTCAATAAATATGCATAAATCCTCAATATCAAAAAACTGCAATTTCATTTCTTTATTGTCGGGTACAAAAAAAGGCAGATTCTTTTCAGCACATTCAAAAACAAATGCTTCTCTGTAAAGATTATTCATTTTACCATATAAATAAGGTGGACGAATAATATATGCGTTAGGTACTTTGTTCAGAAGATATTTTTCAGCATTAATTTTATTTGTGCCATAATCTTCCCAGTGAATATTGAATCCGCATTCTTGCTCTTCAGAAAAAGGTTGCGGATTTGTTTCAGGGTATACAGCACTGGAACTTATCATTATATAATCTCCGAAACCGTCAAGGGCATTTAAAATATCTTGAACATCAGTTTCATTGTATGCAGTTACGTCAATAATCAAGTCAAAATAAATATTCTTTAATCTGTCTCCGATATTGTGCTTATCGCAATCTATAAGCTTTACACATTTGGACTGCGGTCTTGTATTTCTGTTAAGTACATAGACTTCATGTCCTCTTTTCATGAAGTATTCAGCAGTGTATCTGCTTACGAAAACCGTTCCGCCTGTAACAAGTATTTTTATAAAATCACTTCCAAACAAAAAATCCCCAGACGGCAAAAACCGTCTGAGGACGAAAATTTTTCGTGGTACCACCTCAGTTTATCGGGAAATTTCCCCGACCTCTAAAGCTATAACGGGCAGACCCGTCCACACCTACTTAATTTCAATGCAGAAACTTCCGAATGTAGCTTCTTGAAACTCCTCACTTTCTCACACCAGCCGAAAGCTCTCTGAATCGGACTTATTTTCAAGTTTAATTCGTTCAACGTTTTCAATTATGATAACACAAATAACAGGAATTGTCAAGAGTTTTTTTAGTTAATAAAAAAAAATATTTCAGAACTCTTGACATTTTAGAAAAAATATTATATAATAGCATATGTTGAGTGCTGATGTGGCACAGTCGGTAGCGCAACGCCTTGGTAAGGCGTAGGTCGTCGGTTCAAGTCCGATCATCAGCTCCAACTTAACCGGACATTCTTTTTTGAGTGTCCGGTTTTTTATGAAAAATAATATTTTTGATATAATAATTAATTAAATCTGTCAGTAAGTATTTTGAATATATTTCAGAAAATTTAAATTTTATGGAAATATTACAAAAATTATTTTTCGATTTTTGATAAGCATTCGGAGCATTTTCCATAAAATACAGTTTGTGAGGGGTCAACTTGAAAACCATGTTTTTCAAATATATGACGGTTTATATTTGAAAGCCTGTCACAATTTAAATGTATAAGTTTACCACAGACAGTACATTTAAGATGAAAATGTTCATGACATTCTTCTTTATTTTCGATATACTGATAACAAGCCCCTGTTTTTCCGTCAAAATTGTATCTTCGTACCATTCCGCAATCAACAAGCTTGTCAAGTTGACGATATATTGTTGCTGTACCTATCGGATTACCTTCTGCTGTAAGAAATGTAATTATTTCCTGAACATTAGTATGTTTTTCCTTGTTCCTGATAAGGTAATCAAGGATTTTTTCTTTTTGTTTTGTCTTGTATCCTGAATCCTGTTTCATATTTTCCCCCTTAAATGAGATTAATTTTCAATTTTAGATTTTAACATATTAATACTACTTTGTCAATACTCATAATTGATTAAAAATTATTTTTTTGTATCTGTCAATATGCACAAATCCCCTTTCTTGACAGCAGAAATCTATTGACATTTCGAGATATCTTATGTATAATATTAAATGCAGATATAATTAACGTAGGATTACTGAAAGTATTTCCAGAAAAGGAGTTATTAAAATGGCAAAGAAAGAAGTTCTGAATATCGGAAAGATTATGGTGCTTTCCGGTGCAATAATAATATTGGTGCTTGTTGCCCTGTGGTGTGGCAGTCTTTTAAAAGTTACTCATGAAAAGAAAGATTCAAATACAGAACCATCTACACAGAATACAATGTCAGTTAATGTAATTGTTCCACCGACAACTACAGCATTAGTTACTGATACAACTACAACAGATACTACATTATTTACTGAAACAACTGATACCACTACAACAGCCGATATCATGACAGAAACTATTACAGGCACTCTTACAGTAAACGGAAATGGAGAATTTAAGGAATATATTATCAAACTTGCTAATCCTGCTCTTGATATCTATTCTGAACCTTCTTATAATAGCATGATTACAGGCACAATCACTGACAGAGGAAGTTATATAATTTCTAAAGAAACTGTTGATGATAATGGTAATAAGTGGGGACTTCTTGAAGACAGTTCCGGTTGGATAAATCTTATTGACGCAAGAAAAGCTGACCCGAATGACACTACATATGAAACTACTACTTCTGATAACAATGCTAATAATACAAATGAAGATGATAATTCAAATAATATAAATAATAATGATAACAATAATAATTATACTGGCTATCCGAATAACAGTGGGCTTACTGGTGTAGATGCTGACGGCGACGGCTGGGACGATGGTTTCAATCCTGATGCATGGTGTCCGTATTGTGGATATGACTCATATTATAATCCAAATGACGGAAATTATTACTGTTCACAGGGTCATGTATTCTAAAAACTTAATATTTTCGGGAATGATGTTCTCCCTTGTTTTGTAAACTAAACCGCTTTTAAAAGCTGATGACTTCTGTTTTACGCAGAAGTTGTCAGCTTTTTTATATTAATTATTTTAACGGAGGTTATATTTATGTTATTTTCACTTGCAATCATATTTATTATGGGATTCTTTATGGCGGATATTTTCAGCCGTTTAAAACTTCCACGTATCATAGGAATGATTATTACAGGAATAATAATTGGTTCTTATGTTCTTGATTTGCTTGACCCGTCAATACTTGGAATATCTTCAGAATTGCGACAGATTGCACTTATAATAATACTTATTAAAGCAGGACTTTCGCTTAACTTATCTGATTTGAAGAAAGTAGGCAGACCAGCGGTTATGATGTCATTTGTTCCGGCAAGCTTTGAAATCATAGGATATGTAATATTTGCCCCTTTGCTTTTAGGAACTACACGGCTTGAATCAGCTATAATGGGAGCAGTTATGGGAGCAGTTTCTCCGGCGGTAGTAGTTCCACGAATGGTTAATCTTATGGAAAAAAAAAGAGGAACAGAAAAAAGTATTCCGCAAATGATACTTGCAGGAGCGTCTTGTGATGATATTTTTGTAATTGTACTTTTTTCAACATTTGTCACTATGGCACAAGGCGGAAAAGTAAATATTTCGGATTTTCTTGACATACCTGTGTCAATTGTTTCAGGAATTGTTATCGGAATAGTTGCTGGATTAGTTCTTAATATAATTTTTAAGTTTCAGAAAGACACTATTATAAAAACTGTACTTATGATTTCAGTTGCATTTTTGCTTATGGCAACAGAAAGTTTTCTGAAAAAATACATAGCGGTTTCCGGATTGATTGCTGTTGTTGTAATGTCATGCGTTATAAAATTAAAGGGACATTCAGAAGAACTTTCAGGGAAATTCGGAAAATTATGGATTGTTGCTGAAGTAATGTTATTTGTATTGGTAGGAGCTGTTGTGGATATAAGTTATACAATGACTGCCGGAATAAATACTATTATAATGATTTTTGTAGCTTTGATGTTCCGTGCAGTTGGTGTAGTTATATGTACAGCGGGAACTTCACTGAATATAAAAGAACGTCTTTTCTGCGTTATTGCATATCTTCCGAAAGCTACAGTACAGGCATCTATAGGTTCAGTGCCTCTTGCTATGGGGCTTTCGTGCGGAAAGATTGTACTTTCAATTGCAGTAGTAGGCATAATTATAACTGCACCTTTAGGGGCAATAGGAATAGATTATACAAGCAAGTATTTTCTTGAAAAAGAAAAAACTGCTACTCTAAAGTAACAGTTTTTTATAATCAGAATAATGATGTGCTGAACAAATCTGTTATACCGCTTTCATCTTTATATGTAGAAAGTTTCCAGTCATCGCCTTTGACTTTGGCAACGTATAACCATGAAGTTGTAGAATCCTTGTCTTTTTTGCCTTTTATAGTGATTTCGGCTTTAACTTTGTAAACTTTCTGGACTTCTGCATCAAAATTATCATCAAAATCTTCTTCAATGTCATCAAATTCATCATCATCAGCTTTTTTCTTATCAACGAACTTTACAGAAAACTTTATATTTTTTCCGTATTTGTCTTCCAGTTCTTCAATAGCGTTATCAAAACCGTCATTCATTGTATCAATAACATCGTCCCAGTCCTTATCATACTTTTTGAATTGCTTTTTAACTTCTTTCAGCTTTTTTTCTGGAACAACAGCAGAGAATACTTCTTCAAAATCGCTGTTATTGATACCTTTTATAAATTGGTTGATAGGTTTTTTGTAACCTCCTCCAAATGAAGAAAAAATTAATACCAGAACTACGATAGCTATTACTGCTATACCGCCTATTGCCAAAACTTTTTTGTTACCTTTTTTCTGACAATCGCAAACCGCACCATCAGCTAATTCTTTTCCGCAATTTGGGCAAAATGACATATAAACTCCTCCTAATAAAAAAATAACATATTTATTTTATCACATAAACATCACATTGTCAAGCAAATAACGGAATAATATTACAAAAAGGCTTATAATTCGGCAAATTAAACAAAATTCATTAAATTGATAATTTATAGCAAATTAGTTTATTATTGACAAATCTGACCTTATATGATATTCTTTACTATATTAATTTTGGAAAGGATTTTTTTCTAATGAATTATATTCATGAACCGACTGATTTACAATGCGGACAGGCAGTGCTTGCAATGGTACTTGAAAAAACAGTCGATGAAATTGTTACCTATTTAAATAATGAAAAAGAAACTACACTTAAAGAAATGAAACAGACTTTCAGAGCATTCGGAGTGGAAATATCTGATACAAGAATTCAAGTATACAATAAAGAAGAATTACCCGAAATGTGCCTTTTAAGTCTCGAAACGCCACGGTGTTGGCATTGGTCATTGTATTGTAATGGTGTTTTTTATGACCCTGAACATGGTGTTATGAATGACTTTCCAATATCTGAACGCCGTTATTACTGGAAACTATATAAAAAATAATCCTCCGACTAATCGAAGGATTTGGTGGAGCATAGGGGACTTGAACCCCTGACTTCCACACTGCCAGTGTGAGAAAACACCTTTTTGAGATATGTTCAACTGGATAATCCTTAATTTTTGGTAATGAATTTTTTTGATTTTTTGTTTTTTATGAATAATAATGGTCAAATAATGGACAAGCTAAAACAATATGATAAATTTTCGACTTTTTATTTTATCAATGATATTTTAAAATAATCAAGTTCAATTGACTTGAATTTTGATTCATTGTATAATTGTAATATACATAATCTTATGAAATAGTATTTCAAAGGAGAATATAACAATGTATGAAATGAATATAAAACAAATACATGATTCAATAATGAATTTTATTTTTGACCATGAAAACATTGATGTATTTAATAAGGAAGATGAAGAAAGATTAAATGCATTAGAAGAACGAATAAATAATATAATGGCACTTGACGAAAGATTTAAAAATAGTTTTATTAATGATATGCAGATTGCATTTAATTATGCTTCATACAATGGATTTGAGAACGGTTTACAAATTGGGCTTAGTCTATTAAAAAATCTTCTTACATCTGAACTGCCAGAAATTCATATTGTAAAACACGAACCGGACAGAACTGAAAGAAGATGTCCAGTAATTTGTAATGAATCAGATACGGAGCAGGCATTTACTGATTATGTAAAAAAATGTTGTGTATTTTTAAGTGAAAGTCAAATGTGCAGAATACAAGGCAGAATAGAAGAAATGATTACTGATAATGTAAAAAGACTTGTTAAAGACTTATTTTAAGAGGGAGAATATGGGAAAACATATAAGAAAGCATTATGCTATTGATAAATTATCGCCTGAAATAAAAGAAATTGTTGATGAAATGATAAAATCTAATTCTACATATCAAGAAATCGTTGATTATATAAAGAGTACTGGAAATAATATATCAAAATCAGCCGTACAACGTTATGCTTCAAACCTTATAGAATCACTGCATACACTTAGAATGATACAAGAAAACTTTAGTGCCATTATGGAAGAAACCGAAAAATACAAGAATATTGATTTTACAGAACCTCTTACAAGACTTTTATGCAACCGATTATTAGAACAGATTAATAGTCTTTCAGATGAACAGATACAGGCAATAGACACTGAAACATTAATAAAAAATACAATTGCTTTAACAAGAGCAGTAGCTTATAAAAGAAATGTTGATGCAAAAACAAACACCGCAATTGAAAATGGTACAGAGCAATTCAATGAAATTTTCTTTCAGGCATTGGCTGATGATAAACCGAGACTTTATAAAGAACTTAAAAAGTTTCTTAATGATAATTTTAGGAGCATTTAATTAATATTTAAAACGTCTTAAATTCACATAAAAGTTGTAAAAAAGTTGTTTCCGAAAAAATTCTATAAAATTCTTCAAATCCCAAGAAAAATTCTGCAAAGTACGCTTAAATCCCTTTATTATTCGTTATATTTCGTGAAATCTCATTCATATATTTTATATGGTATATTGGTACATTTTAAATGAACTTTATAATTTTTCCGTCTTTGAGCAGGCGGAAATTTTTCTATTTATCGCTTTAAAGTGGTGAATACATAGCATTATTCATGTGAATACTTAATATTTTTATTTTCTTTTCAACAAAAAAATGCACTTTTCAACTATTCCTTTTTCGACCGCTTCTTGACCGTTTTTAAATTCCTTTTGACCTGCTCAATGTGTTGTTGGGTTCTTTTCCAACACCAACATTCTGACATAACGTTTCGTTCAGATGTCACAACGGAAAATTCCGTTTTCATAGTATTTCCTAGTAATAGGGAAATAGAACGGCTCAAAATTGAGCTTAATTTTCATTTAGGGAGAATTTTATTCATGAAATACATTAGTTAGGTGGCGAAGCGTTTTATATTTTCATTTTTCAGAGGTAGGGGGGACTATAACAAAGAACGAACAAAGAGACCAGCAAGAAATTTGTGCAGTGACGTGTTGAAGTCCTCTTGTATATATTAAATGGGTCATATCCCCCGTTTATTCAACTGCTACTTAACCGCTGAACCTGCTCCAGAAAAAATTTTTATACCAATGAAAAAAATTTTTTGAATAGCATGAATTTAATGAATTTAATGAAGATAATATTAAAAAGGCTGTATTTCGGCATTTTTGGGATATGAAAAAACTTGAAGATAATATGAAGAAAATGAATAAATTCATGAAAAAAATATAAAGCAAGTATTATCTTCATATTTTTTCATATTCTTTCATGAATTTAAATTTTTCGCTATTTATAGGCAAATTATTAAAAATATAGTTATTTTCTTCAAATAAATTCATATTTAGGAATGAATTAAAAAACCACGTAATATAGGCAAAAAATATATCATTCAGTATTATATTCATTAAATTCATACAAAATCAGAAAATAAAAATAAAAAAATATCCGCCCGACGTACTGCCGAGCGGATTTTTCTTTTATCGGTATGTTATGCACAAGATGTTTCGCCGTTTTCTTTAGCCTGCTCTTCCTGATTCAGAGTGTCTTCAATGTCTCCAAGACGTTCAACGTGTCTTTTCTTTGGAGGTTCTTCAGCATTTTGTTTTTCCAATAGACTTGACATAAAGTCAATAATAGCTTGCTGTATATTTTCTGGTAGTTGTCCATACATTTCAATAACGTCCATTGTATTTGAATTTTCATTTATCTTACTAATGATATCTTCAAAAGAAGTTAAAGAATTATTACGTTCTAAAAGATAATCTGTAGTTACTCCGTAAAAGTCCGCAAGTTTTTCAATAACGCTTATTTTTGGTTCACGTTCTCCGTATTCATATGTTAAATATGCACGTTCGGAAATACCTGTTTTTTCACAAAGTTCCCTTTTGGTAAGTCCTTTTGATTCTCTCAATCTTTTTAAATTATCTTTAAGCATTTCGTTCACCTCCTGTATTTATTATACGCTAATTTGTGTATATTGTCAATTAAATTTTTTCGTGTATCATTTATATTTACGCAATTTTGTGTATATTAAATATAACAAATCACGCAAGTTTGTGTATTTTAACTATTGACTTTATACGCAAATTAACATATAATGTAAGAGTGATAGACGCAAAAAAGCGTATATTCATATTAAAAATTGAAAGAAGGTGATAAAATGGAAAAATCAGAAAAATATACTCCCAATGACTTTCAAAAGCTATATAACAATTTGTCATTAATGGATAGATTATCTATTGATTCTACAATACAAATGAGTTTTTTTCTTTTTCAAAGAATGTCTCAAATGATTATGACACAGCAAAATCAAAAGAAGCAGGATAAAAAGGACTGATAGAAGAAATTATAACACTTCAGAACGCTTGAGAACAGAATACATTTTTTGAAAAATAATGGACAAATAATGGACAAGTAGCAGAAGTGACGGAGCAGGAGCAGTATAAAATGAAAGGTGGTGAGAGTATGAAAAGGTACTGGGAATACATGAAAGAGTATCAGGAAAAGACCAAGGACACTAAAGCAGGAGACAGAATAGCAATACCAGAAATATGGATAGGCTTTAAATTTCTTGACGATAACGGCATTGACAAACCGTGGCAGCCAGAAGAAAAAGAAAAGCTGAAAAAGGTATTGAATAGATATGACCCTGCGGAACGTACACTGTTTGTACGTGCAATACAAGGGACGTTTGATGCAGTTCAGAACGTTTGAGAACTGAATAGATTTTTTGAAAAATAATGTAAAAGTATTAAAGTGAAGAAAAAAGGAGGAGAAATAATGGAAAACAAATCAATGTTTGTTGAAAAGCTTGGTGACCTTCTTGTGATGTACTCTAGAGAACGCATAATAAACATGAAGTACATCAAAGATAACTATCACGAATGGGTTATAATTGAATACGTTGATAATACTATTCGTGTTGATGTTACAGGTGATTCATGTATAGCAATTATGCATGACATCTATAAAGCAATGTTATAAAGCCATGTGTTAAGATATCAATTAAGCAGGCATAAAAATGTCTGCTTTTAATTTTAGGAGGTAAAATAATGGATAAAATAACAGAAAGCATAAAAAACGGAACATTAAGCAAAGAAAACTTTATACTTCAGGTTGAAAGCCTGTTAGAAAATATGTTCATGAAACAGAATTTAAAGAGCCGTTCAGAAGTCTATACAAACATCATGACAGCCGCAAGAAATTTCAACGTTGAGCAGGAAGTGGAAGAACTTGCAAATAAAAAGGCTATTGAATTGAATGAGCCTGAACCGTGGGAACTTCCTGAAAGTTTCGACAGTTTAAAAAAGCCTGCTCCCTTTCCGCTGAATAGTTTACCTCTCCTGCTCCGTGACTATCTGAAAGCGGTTGCGGATTATGTTCAGGTAGTTCCAGAAATGGCAGTACTTCCGTTGCTGTCAGTTCTTTCATTATGTGTACAGGGAAAAGCCGTAATCAAACATACCGGAAACAGCCATACAGAAAATTTAAATCTCTATACAATAACAGTAGCTTCACCAGGTGAAAGAAAGTCCGGAAGCCTTAAAGAGTTTATGAAACCGATTGAAGAATATCAGGAACAATATAATAAAATACACGCTCCGGAAATAGAAGAGTATAAAACAGAGCGTGCATATTTAGAGAATAAAAGAACCAAGGCACTGAAAGCGGATTTGCAGACAGCAAAAGCCATTACAAAACAGCTTTCTGAACTTGAAAGGAAACATGAATTAATATTGAATGTCAGTGATGCAACGCCGGAAGCACTTGCCATGGAAATGTACAGACAGGGCGGAACAATCGGCATCATAGACGACGAGGGAAGCGTATTTGACGTTTTAAGCGGTATATATTCCAATGGTCAGGCGAATATTAATATCTTTTTAAAGGCTTATGACGGCACTAATTATACAATTCTGAGACGCACCAAAGAAAACATAGAACTGAAAAAACCTTTGCTTACTATGGGCTTAATGGTTCAGCCCGAACACTTCACAAATGCTATTAATAATCGTCAATTCTCCGGACGTGGATTTATTTACCGCTTTTTATTTTCCTTTCCGGAGAGCAGAGCAGGTTATTTGAAAATGGATAGTCCAGACATACCGCTAAAGCTTCAGAAACAATACAATGACTTAATAATACGCCTGCTCCGTTTGCCGTCAACGCCTGATATTCCCGTTATCGTATGCGACAGGGAAGCAGAACTATTGTTTTCAGATTACTTTGAACATATTCAGGAAGAAATCAGAGACGGCGGAACGTTTGAGAACTTAAAGGAATGGGCATCAAAACAATTCGGAAGAGTATTAAAAATAGCTGGTATACTTCATTTATGTGAACATGAACCGACAGAATTTCTTACAGGTCAGACCGCTATTAATTCGATATCAATAGGAAAATGGACAGAAAGTCAGGCACTTAATGCATTGTCGGGCAGTGTAGAACCGACAGAAAAAAACGCAAAATACATATTGAAGAAATTACAACGTTCTGAAAAAAGTATAATTTCAAAAAGTGAATTGCTTAGGCTTTGTCAAACCTTACGGGCATATGAATTTGATGAGCCATTAGAAATACTGGAAGATATGAATTGTATTAAATTGGAAATTATCAGGAACGGAGAACGAGGAAAGCCAAAAGAGCGTATTAAAATAAATCCATTTATAAGATAGAAAAAACGCCGTCCAATATTTGAGAGACGGACGGCATTTTTTGAAAAGTAATTCATAAAAAGGATATTTTATGAAAAGTTTCAATCCGAGCTTATTATAACATATCCTCAAATAAAAATCAAGGGGTATTTTTATGGCAAGCATAAGAAAACGCAAAAATAGTTATTTAATCCGTGTTTCATGCGGATATGATACCAACGGAAAACAAATTGTAAAATATATGACATGGAAACCAGATAAAGAATTGACAACCAAGCAAGCAGAAAAAGAAGTTGCACGACAGGCAGCAATTTTTGAGGAACAGTGTAAAAATGGTGTTACTGGGACTCACAAAGGCATAAAATTAGTTGATTTCTGCACAATGTATCTTGACATTAAAAGAAATATTTTAGCTCCACGTACATATGAATATTATAATAATCTGATTAACAATTTAATTGTACCTGTTTTAGGTAATATAAAATTATCAGAATTAAAAACAACACATATACAACAGTTTATAAAATATCTGCAAAGTAATAATAATAACTCTCCAGCAACTATAAAAAGAAAGTTGGCAGTTTTGCAGTCAATATTAAAACAAGCGGTTAAACTGGATATCATTGAATCAAGTCCGGCGATTGCTGAAAAGCTTACACTTCCTAAAGTAGTAACACCAAAAGTTGAGATATTCACAAAACAAGAAGCTGCGGAAATGCTGTCATGCTTAGAAGATGAACCGTTGCAATTTCAAGTATTGGTAAATCTTGCAATAATGACCGGTGCAAGACTTGGAGAACTTACTGGATTGAAATTCAGTGATATTGACTATCAGACAAACAAAATCACTATTGAACGTTCTATATATAAAGTGTCAGGACAACCTATAAGAACCAAAGCACCAAAAGATAATGATATTCGTATAATTGCAGTAAATAACTATTGTATAGACCTTATCAGACTTTTGAAATCTGAAAAAGAAAAACAAGCCATTGAGCAGGCGGAAAAATGGAATAATGGAAATTGGTTATTTACGCAACGTAATGGAAAAATTATATATCCACAGACATTATCAAAACAATTTAGTGAATTTTTAAAAAAGAATGGATTAAAACACCGTAAGTTTCATAGTTTGCGTCATACTTCTGCCACACTGCTTTTATATGGTGGCGTTAATATCAAGCAAGTTCAGGAACGCCTTGGACATGGTGATATATCAACTACAAACAAATACTTACATTGTATTGCGGAAGCTGATGAAGAAGCAGCTAATGTTTTACAAAATATGCTTATTACAAAAAGGAATATTGAAACGGTAGTAGAAGATGAAGAAAAAAACAAGGTGAAAATTAGCTAATTATAGCTGATTTTTAAGTTTTTTTGAAAATGGTATACAAAAAAAGGACAAATTACATTTGATTAAAAAAACAAGCATATTTTCAAATACGGAAATATGCCTGTTTTTCTATATTTTCAAATGGTGGAGCATAGGGGACTTGAACCCCTGACTTCCACACTGCCAGTGTGGCACGCTCCCAACTGCGTTAATGCCCCGTAAGTTAATAATAACATATATTCTCCGAAAAGTCAATAATTTCCAGTATAATTTGATTGACAAAATTTTCAACAAAACTTTGAATTCCTCGCTTCTTTAAGCGTCGGACATTGTAAAACGGCAGTGGGAGCGGAAGAATTGGTATCTCCCACTGACATGAAATCAATCCGCTTTACAGATTCTTCAAAATATGATATACTAAATATGACATTATAAGTCAGGGAGGTCATGGACAGAATGCTCTGTGGATTGAAACATTTACAGATTTTTTAATATAAGGGAGGATTTACATGAAAATTTTTAAAAAAACAATTTCTTTTGCGATAGCTTTGTTAAGTATTCCATTTATGGAGAGTACATATTTATATTCTGAAAAAAATCAAAATATTACAGATGAAACGCTTGAATTTTATGATTACTGGAAAGATAAATATATAGTTAAAGATAAATATGCTGATAACCCTCAATATTATGTGTGGTACAGTAATACTCCATATTCTGATAATAATACAGGAACAGAAGTTACTGTTTCGGAGGCTCATGGCTATGGTATGTTAATTACTGCTTCCATGGCTGAATATGACAGCAATGCAAAGGATATTTTTGACGGAATGTACTATTATTACAGAAATCATTTAAGCAATATAGGTTCTAATCTCATGGCATGGCAACAACAGGATAACGGAAAAGCTATTGTCAATGTTTCGGGAGCTGATTCGGCAACGGACGGAGACCTTGATATAGCGTATTCCTTGCTTATGGCTGACAGCATATGGGGAAGTGACGGAGATATAAATTACAAACAAACTGCTGTTGATGTTATAAATGATATTATGGAATATGAAGTAAACAAAACAGACTGGATATTACAATTAGGAGACTGGGTTAGTCTGTCTGATGAAAATGATACAGTATATTCTGCAACAAGGGCTTCCGATTTTATAATGCAGTATATGCCGGTATTTGCAGAAGTGACCGGCGATGAACGTTGGATAAATGTTTACAACAGCACATATACTATTATTAATAGTATAGTTGATGAGTATGAAACAGGTATTCTTCCGGATTTTATTATTAAAGACGAAAAAACAGGTAAATTTATACCGTCATCTCCTAATTTCCTTGAAAGCGATAATGACGGATATTACTATTATAATAGTTGTCGTACACCTTGGCGTATAAGTATGGATTACCTTATAAACAAAAATATGAATGCTAAAAAGTTTGCTGATACTATAACAAAATTTATTTCAGAAAAAACTAACGGAGACCCTTATGAAATTAAAGCCGGTTATAAACTTGACGGTACTGCTATTGAAGATTATAACGATTTGTGTTTTGTAACTCCGTTTATGCTTGCTTCTGCTTGCGATGAAAGCAACAAGCAATGGCATGACACTATACGTCAGACAGTTATTGAATATGGTGAAGATGTTTATTTTGGAGATACTATAAAAATGCTTTGTCTTATAGTTGATGACGGTGGCTGGATAGTTCCCGAAACAAATGTTATTGGTGATGTAAATAAAGACGGAAAATTCAATATTGCTGATGTTGTTAATATGCAGAATTATCTTCTTGATAAGGATTCACTTTTGAACTATGAAGCCGGTGATATTAATTCAGATAATATTATAGATGTATTTGATTTATGTTACATGAAAAAGATGCTGGTATTACAATAAAAATAACAGAAATGATATTATTTTTATGGTTATAATTTGTTGATTAAAAGTAATATTGCATAAATTTCATTTTATTAACAAAAGCTTTTTTGACATTATTGAAATATATTTATTTTTATTAAATTGCATAAACTATACTATTTGTGATTGTTTATAATGACTAATTTTTAACAAAGTTATTGACATTTAGCAAAATTCATGATATAATCTTTGTGTCAAGAGAGTTAATAGTACAAATTGACCAAAAAAGTAATATATTGGGTATAAAATATTGGGGAAGGGCGGATAAAAAATATGTTTTTGAAAAAATGTAAACTGTTAAATATTTCTATGTGTATAATTATTGTTTTGTCTGTACTTTCTTTGATTATTCCGAGAAGTGCAGGAGCGGAAAATCAAAATAATAATTCAAAGTCGCTGACTCTTGTCTGTGTAAGTGATGATACTATTCTTTCCGGCATGGAATGGAAACTCTATAAGGTCGGAGAACGTATAAACAGTAACAGAAATTTTACTCAAACAGGGGATTTTGCAAGCTTTCAGATAAATTTCAGCAGACTTACCGAAGAAAGAGTAAATGAAGCTGCTCAGACTTTTCAAAGCTATGCTATTGCAAATAATATAGCTCCTTTAAGAAAAGGCATAACTGATGAAAATGGTGAAGTGACATTTACAGAACTTGATGCTGGTCTTTATCTTGTAACAGGAAAAATTTTAAAAGTCGACAATCATTATTATGTACCTACTACAGCACTTATTGAAATCAAAGAAGATGACCAAAACCTTAAATACAATGCTTATCCAAAATTTGAATATGAAGTAGCTAACTCAGAAGTTCGTGATTACATAGTTGAGAAAAAATGGATAGGTGATGATAATAATCTTTCTAAACGTCCCGTAAGCATTACAGTTGATATTTACAGAAATGAAGAATATTATGATACAGTTATCCTTAATGAAGAAAATAACTGGAAGTACCAATGGTCTGAACAAGATACTGTTTCTTCATGGATAGTTTTTGAAAGGGAAATACCTGCCAATTATGAAGTTGAAATAAAATATGATTCTTCACATTATAGTATTGCAAATTATTATTCTGAAGAACAAGGAACTTCAACAACAACTAATGGAAGTTCTACTGTTACAACTTCTACAACTACAACAGCTAATACGACTGCTACTGGTGAATTAACTGATGATACGGCTACAGGTACAGTAACTACTCCTACTACTGATAACACAGCAACACGTACAGGAACTGCATCAACAAGTAATCAGAATAACGACTCAGTGACAAGAACACGTACAACTACTACACGCAATAACAATGATAAAGTTACAACTACTTATCGTTCAAGTGGAAAATCCGATAGTGGAGATAGTAAAAAACTTCCGCAGACTGGACAGCTTTGGTGGCCGGTTGTACCACTTTCAATAGGCGGTATACTTCTTATTGCTGGCGGTCTTGCAATTAAAAATAAGAAAAAAGATGATTGATTTTCCTGATGAGAGGTTAATTTATGACTGATAAGGAATTGCATAAACTTAAACGTCCTGAGTTGCTTGACCTGTTACTTTATATGCGTAAAGAAATTGACAGGCTTCAGGAAGAAAACGAACATCTTAAAAAGCAAAATGAAGTTTTAGAAAATAATCGTGAAATCCTTGAAAAGATATTCAATGCAGTACGTCCCGAAGATGAAAAGGAGTCCGACAATGAGGAAAAAAATACTTGACTTTTCAATGGATAATCTGCCGACTGCTGAACAGCTTGATTCAGAAGTTAAACAAGTAAGATATCACAAGGATTTCATGAAAGTACTTAAAAATACAGTTTCGTCACTGATTGTTGTAGCATCTGTGGCAGTGCTTGTTGCAATGTTATTATTACCGGTTCTTAGAGTTACTGGTTCAAGTATGTCTCCTACTTTGAAAAATGACGAATTGGTTATTTGTTCAAAGAGAAGTAATTTTAAATCCGGTGATATGGTGGCATTCTATTATAATAATAAGATTTTGCTTAAAAGGGTTATAGGTATTGAAGGGGATATCATAGATATCAAAGAGGACGGCACTGTTTATGTTAACGGCACAGAACTTGATGAATCCTATGTTAATGAAAAATCACTTGGTATATGTGATATAAAATTACCGTATCAAGTACCAGATAACAGAATTTTTGTAATGGGTGACAATCGGTCTGTTTCCGTTGATAGTCGTTCAACTACAGTTGGTTGCATTGCCGATGAATATGTTATCGGACGTGTTATCTTTAGATTATGGCCTTTTAAAAATATTGGCACAGTATAGTTTTGTAATAGGGGGGAGCTTTGTTGAAGAAATTTCAATCAATAATTCAGAATTATATTACTAATTACGAAAAACATAAAAAATATCTTGCAGCGACGCTTGCTCTGTCCGTTTTGGTTTCGTTTGGAGTATCGGCAGGGCTTATTATGCCGGCTGTTAGTATGACAGATGGTGAAGATAATGTCGCCAACCCTTTATCTATGGGGCGGTCTGCTAAGGAAATGCTTGACAATTATGTCTATTCAACCGCTAATGACGGTCATAGTCCGGCACAGATGTCAGTTAAAGAATTACTTATAGGTTCTTATGAGGGAGAAAGCGATGGTTCACTTGACTGGGCTAATGGTGCGGAAACAGCCGATGAAATTGCTGAAAAAGCTAAAGACACATATTTTCTTGGAATAGCTTATGACTTTTGTCTCTTTCTTCAAGGTGATGCTGTTTTGACAGATGCGGACGCTGAAGGTCGTGTGGCTGTTGGTGGAAATCTGAGATTTGAAAACTCTTGGTGCTATCAGGTTGGTTCTGGTAACTTTGGTTATATGACAGCCCTTAAAGATACTGATGATTACCAGTTTATAGAAAATTTTGCTCATGCAATAGTAGGCGGGTGGATGTCTAATATTGGTCCATTAGCAACCGGCAATAATATGACACGTATAAATAGTTTAGTTGAAAATAAAGGCGGACATCAAGGCTATGGTACTACACTTTATTTTCCTCCAACAGAAGATGAATTTAAACGTTTTGTAGTTGGTAATGCAGAAACAGGAACTCACCCACATTGTAATAATGAAACAAAAAACTATAATGAAGATGGTTCACATGATAATGTGAAAGTTAATGAACTTGCTGAAATGTATGTACCGATGACTACTGGTTATGTAATTAATTTTAGTGATACATTTGAATGGCTTAGAGAACGTTCAAAATCTTTAAGTGAAAAAACTGCTAATGGTACAACTGATTTGTCAGTTGAAAATAAGATAACATTTACAGTTCCCGACGGAATGGAAAATGCAGAAGCAGTTTACTTTGAACTTCCAGAAGGTATGAATTATACAAGCTTAGAAGAAATAAGATTTGTAAATGTTCCTGTTAGCAGTACTCAAATGGTTGTAAGAGAAACAGAAACAGATGAACTTAAAACTGTAACTAAAAAAATTCCAAAATGTAACCTTATTATCAATTGCGGTGGAGAAGTATTCAATATCCAAGGAGCAGGAAATACTGTTAAGACAGTAATGGAGTATTCTGACGGAACAGAAGAAGAAATCTCCAATAACAGAGATTTGGATAAAAGAGATGAGTACAATAAAAACGATTATCACAACAATGCTAATCCAACAGTAGTGGGTTGGAGAAGTAATAACCACCCAGCATCATCAAAAATACTTTATAACTTTACAGATGCTGTAGCCGGTACAATTAATGGTAACTTTAATGGTACAATATTTGCTCCTAATGCAGATGTAACTTCAGATAAGGCTTGTACTGGTCACTTGTCTGGTGCTTTAATTGCTATGACTTTTGAGGGCGGTCTTGAATTTGGTTACAGACCTTATCGTGGAACAAGTAATATTCTTGGTTCTAAGGCAGGCTATGCTGTACCATTCGATAAGCTGATTGAAGGTACAGATATAAATCTTGCTGGTGCTTCTTTTGATGTAAAAAACGGTGATGAGCTTGTAACAAGCTGGACTTCAACAGATAAAACTAAGTGGGTGGAAATTCCTACAGGTGTTGATTTTTCTGGTAATACAAATTATACAAATGTATCCGACCCGATTACAAATACTTATACTATAAGTGAAAGTTTTGCTCCGGACGGATATATAGGTACTTCAAAAACCTATACAATAATTGTGACAGAAACAGTTCAGCAAAATCATCTGCTAAGTAGTGATAGCCTTAATGGTACTATTCCGCAAGTTGTAGATGTGAAAATGGAAATCAAAAACGAAGAAGAAAGTATAGGTACATTCTATTTTCAGATAAGGGACGCTTATACAGATTCTCCAAACATTGCACTTGAACAGCGTAAAATTGTTATCAAAGATGCTGACGGAAATATAAAAGAAGTATTTGGTCTTAACATAGAAAATAATACTGTAGAAAGCATATGCATTATTGATAATGATAAGATAGGTACTCCTGAAGAAGACGCTACTTATTCTCTTGATGGACAGTCATTACTGAATGATTCATATAATGTTCTGGACAATGAAGAAGAAATTGTATCAGAAGTAAGTGAAACAGAAATTTCTGAAAATACAGAACCAGAAACCTCTGAAACTGAAACAACAGAAATTACTGAAACCACAATTGAAACTTCTGAAACTACTACAGAAGTGACTGAAACAGAAACAACTACTGAATCCGAAAATAATTCATTGATACAGTTCAAACCTATCATGGCTCATGCTGATGATACAGTTGACGGCGATACCAATAATGCTAATTCAACATTTGGTACTATATTTAAAGTGAATGGTAATGGTAATTCAGTTGGAATAAGCGGTGTTGAAAATTCACAGATTTTCAAGTACAATGAAAACGATTATTACTATGATAAAGAAAGCTTAATGGTAATGCCTGTTTTAAGCGATTATCTGACATTTGAAAATAAGACAGGTTTGTTATTCTCTAAGGTTGACAGTGACGGAAATGCACTTAAAGGTGCGGAAATTCAGCTTTTGAATGGGAATGATAGCGTTTCAGAAAATTTATGGGCATGGGATTCAAGTAAATCAAGTTATACATTGGATATTTCAAACCTTATAACAGATACTATATATCATTTCCATGAAAAAACTGCTCCTGATAATTATGAAACAGCTAAGGATATTTATTTCGTGAAAACCGGTGACAAAACTATTGAATACTGGATTGACGGAAGTGAACAAAGAATATCTCTTGATTTAAGCAATTCTTCACAGGAAATCAAAATGACTGATATAAAGATATCCGGTGCAAAGCTTGTATTTCAGAAATGGAAATCAGATTTTACTGAAAGGCTTGACGGTTCAGAATTCCAGTTGTATGCAAGTGATGATACGCTTATTTATCCTTTAGATGGAACATCATTTAAAATTGAAAAAGATACAGATTTCAACTTGTTTGAAATTATCAGAAACGGCGATACAAATTATAATTCTGAATATATTCAAAATGGTTATCTTAAATCCGGTTCATACTACCTCAAGGAAGCAAAAGCTCCATTAGGATATGATTCACAGGAAAAATTTAGTTTCAGGGTTAAAAAACAGGGTAGCGAATATATTGTTGAACCTACTTCAAGCGGATTAGGTAATTATATAGTACACCCATATAACTATCCTATAAGCAGTGGTAATAATAATATAACCACAGCATATCAGAATGTTAAAGCTATAGAAGCTATTTGTAAGATATCTGGTTCTTCAGTAAGTGAAGTAGAAGCTTTAATTCAGGATAATAAAATCAATTTCCAAGCCGACAATGGTTGTATATCTGGTTTGAGTAGCTGGAGTAACCTTTTTAAATCAAGTCTCGGTACACTTAAAGTTGAAGATTTAGGCAATGATGAGTATTCAATAATGTTTTTGGTTAATGATGATACAGAAACAATTTCAATTACGCCTACATCAAATGACTGGTCAGTGCAGTTCCAAATTCAGGACAACAACATTCAGGTGAGTGAAGTCAGAATCTATGGCGAATCTGGTTCGGGAAGTGGTTCTACTGCTACACCACATAATATTAAAACCATACAATACAATTCTAACGGAAATATTCCAACAGTTAAAACTTTGACATTCTATTATAGTGATGGTTCGTCAAGTTCAATAAATGATGTAACTTTATCTGGTGCAGATTGGAATTATATTTTTGATTTACAGGATTTGAGTACAGAAAATGTTATTGGTATTAAAGTAGAAACCGGTGACGGTGATAACAACAAAGTTATAGTAATTCATGACCAAGATGAAAATTTGATTTTTGGTACAGCTTGGGGAAAAGCTAATATAAATGCAAATGACAGTGTTTTATTTGGTGTAGATAAAATGCCGGATACTTCTTCATCAGGCACAGGTTTAGACACAACAGATGATGAATTAAGTCTTACCATAGAAAACAACATAGTTAAAATCCCTAATAAAAAAGCAGGAGCTAATATGAGTGTTACTGTTAAAAAAGAATGGATAGGTTATGATGCCTTTGAATCCTTGAAAGAACCTATTACAGTTACACTTAAACGTAAGTTGCCAAGCGGTGAAGTGGATACTTCTTTCAATTCTGATGAATATACAGTAACTCTTAATAGCAGTGAATCTACTCCATGGCATTATAAATGGAGTAATCTTGAAAGATTTATTGATTCAGACAAGGACGAAAGTGAAGACAATCTGTATACATACTATGTTGAAGAAACTGTACCAAGTAATGCTGGATTTACAGTAACTTATGATGGTAATGATATTACTGCAACAGGTGTTATAACAGTTAAGAATACTCTTAAAGAACAGGATATTTCCATTACAAAGAACTGGGAATTGCCAGATGGCGTGGTATCAGCTACAAAACCTGATAAACTTGATGTTACACTTAAATTCACAGTGAATGGTAAGTCTAAGACTCAAACAGTTGAACTTACAGGTTCAGGCGATACTTATACTGGAAATTATTCAATACCAGAATCCGCAACTGATATATCTGTAGATGAAAAGACTATTCCTGACGGTTGGAAACTTAAAGATATTACTTCAGATAACACTAAGACATCATGGACAATTACAAATGTTCCTGACACAAACAAGATGACAGTTAAAAAAGAATGGTCAAATGATAAGGCAAGCAACCGTCCCAATGAAATTTATTTAGCTATTTACCGTACTACAAAAAATCCGAACGGTTCATCAAATAACGGAAGTGATAATATTTCAACTGATACAGAAAAATCTTATGGTGCAACGCATTTCAATCCGAATAATACATCAAATCTTGTACCAAATTATGATGACAGTTATTACACTGAAAACGGCGTTAATCAGTATAACGATTATGCAAGACTTATGCAGTATTCACTTTACTTCTATGATGCCAATATGTGTGGCAGTGATGTAGGAGAACAAAGTGCATACAGTTGGCGTGATAATTGTCACACAAATGATTCTGTTTCAGGTGGTTATCATGATGCCGGCGACCATGTAATGTTTGGACTTCCACAAGGATTTTCAGCATCAACATTGGGTTGGGCTTATAATGAATTTAAAGATTCATTTGACAGTTTGGGTCTTACAAGTCATTATAAAGATATTATGAAGAGATTTTGTGATTTCTTTGTAGAATCAACAACTTTGAATGGCGATACAGTAACTAAGTTCCTTTATCAGAAGGGCGAAGGCGATACAGACCACAGTTATTGGGGAGCTCCTGAAATGCAGACTGTTAGTCAGCGTGGAAATGAAATGTTCACTACAAACGGTGCAAGTAATATTGCAGCACAGTATGCAGCGGCACTTGCATTGTATGCTATGAATTTCCCTGATGATACTGAAAGCAGTAACTATCTTAAATATGCTGAAGCATTATATGATTTCTCAACAAAGTATAATGTTTGTGCAAGTCCGAGTGAATATACAGATAGTGAATGCAACAGTGAACAAGCTTGGGCAGCTGCATGGCTTTACCTTGCTACACAGGATTCAACTTATAAAACTGCTTGCAAGAACAAGCTTGATAGTCTTGAAGTTGAAAAAAGAGGTCATTTCTGGGGAGATGTAACATTAGGTGCAGCTACTGTATATGCTACACGTATTGATTCAAATGACAGTACAATTAAATCAAAAGTTACCACTTTCCTTAATAATTGCAATGGTAGTAATTTTACAGTAATCGGTGACAACTGGGGAAGCATAAGACATAATACACTTGCTCAGACAGTGGCTCTTATTTATGATAAGTATCAGGATACTAAATCATATACAGACTGGTGTGCAGGTCAAATGAATTATATTCTTGGCAATAACAGTGTTGCAACTAACGGAAATTCTTCTACTTGTTTTGTATCTGGTTATGCTGATAATTCAGTAAAGAATCTTCATCACAGAGCCGCATCAGGTTTGACGGTTGACAGTAATTGGTCTAATTGGAATAGCTGGGACGGAATATACACAAGTGATGGTCATGTTATTGTAGGTGCTCTCTCTGGAGGAAACGGCGATAATTCTGATTACAAAGACAATTGTAAGGACCATGTAGGAAACGAAGTTGCTTTGGATTATAATGCAGGTCTTGTAACTGCGGCTGCTGGATTGTATTCAGTATATAAAACAGGAAAGACTTATGCTAATGACGGAACAACTTCTCAAAAGTCATTGAATAATAATTCAAGAAATGTAGTTGTCAATGAAAATTCACTTAATGATGTATATCTTTCAAATGATAATCAGATTACGGTTATGTCTGATGAACCTATTGAGTTTACTTGCGATAGCAGTAGTGACACATCAGTTTATGATTACAATAACTTAAATTATAAAGGTGTAACAAGCCTTAAAATTGAAGTTACAGGTACTAGCAATGGTGGATTTAGTTTCCATTATAATAATTATGTTGGAGGCGATGACTGGCTAGAAGTAAAAACTTCACCTTATACTAAAACATATAGTTTTGATACTCCGACAGACATTAGTAATGTAAAAATGAATGCTGTTCAATGGTGGGACGGTGCAAGTTCTGTAAATGTTAAAATTACTTTTGTTTGTGATAATAGTATAAAAATAACATCAAGTGATATTATTTTGACTGAAGGTGAGTCAGCAACAGTTACTGCAAATCAGCCGGCAACATGGACTGCAAGCAGTGGTGTAGTAACTCTTACTCCAAGTGAGGATAGAAAGAGTTGTGTTGTATCTATTGATAGTTATACTTCAGATGATATTATAATTACTGCTACTGCTGATGACGGTTCAACAGATACGGTTACTTTAAAAGTATCCGGTGTAGCTATAATTGTAAGCGGTATGGCAAGCGAAAATATCAGTATTGAAAAAATGCGTAAAAATACCACTGTAACTATAGCAATATCTCCTTGTGATAATTTAAGTTTTAGTTCAGAAGATGAATCCATTGTTCAAATTGAAGACCCAAATTCAGAACGGATAGCTACTTACTATTATCCGAGTGTATTTGGATATTATCGTTTACAATCTTTTGATAAAGTAGATGATACAAATATCGTTTTATCAAGAAACGGTGTTACAAAAAATCTTCTTGTATCGGTAATTGATGACCTCGAAATCATTGGTTCTGCTACAATGAACAAAAATACCACTCAGGCACTTAGTGTCAATAATGCTATAGGCGATGTTACTTGGGAGATTATCGAAGGAAACGGTTATGCCAATATTGATAAGGATACCGGTGAGATAACTTCCTATAGCGATGAAGGAACAGTTATTGTCAAAGCGACAGACAGTGTAAGCGGAACAGCAACATTCACGATTAAGATTGGTCTTTATGCTGTGAAACCTTCTGTCAATGATTTTACCTTTGTAAAAAATGTTACTCTTACTGCCACGGAAAACTGGCAGAAAGAATTAAATCTTCCTGCAAAGGACGAAAACGGCAATACATATTATTACTACATTGCCGAAGTGGATTCAGCAGACAGTCAGAATCCTGTTGGTGAAATAACCGGCAGTAGTAATAAAATAAAATATTATCCTGTAAGTTATCCTAATAATGGTGAATCACTTAGTTCAGATGACAATTCGGAATTTGTAGTTTGCAATGAGAAAGTTCCTGAATCAGAATCACCAGGGTATACATTACCTTCTACAGGGGGAAAAGGTACTGACTGGTACTATATTACAGGTACGGGAATAATGTTAATTGCTGTGGTCACATTTATACGTAAGCGTAAACGTTCTGTATAATACGCAGGACTGGCAAATTCAGTCCTGCTAAACCTTATCAAAAATATTTAAAAAGGAGAAAATATTATGAAAAACACCAGAAAATTTGCAGCTATGATGGCTGCCCTTACCCTTTCAGCTTGCTCTATCGCACCTATGATTTCTTCTGCTGCTTCAGCACCAGCTGGTCATGTAATTACTATTGCAAATTCTGATAAAGCAAATCATACTTATGAAGCATACCAAATTTTTTCAGGTACATATAATGCTGATGATGAAAACCTTACTAATATTCAGTGGGGTACAGGCGTAAATGGTACTGGTATTATTAGTGATTTAAAGATAGACCCTACTCTTAAAGGTTATTTTGCAAATTGTACTTCTGCTCAGGACGTTGCAAATGTTTTAGATACTAAAGTTACAGATGCAGAGACAGATACACAGAGGAAAGTATTTGAAGATGATTCTGATTTAACTCAAGACTTTGTTAAAGTTGTTGGACGTCATCTTCTTGCAAATCAAACATCAGGAACATATGACAATGGACAAATTACAGGTCTTGCTGACGGTTACTATTTAGTACAGGACGCATCAAATCCAACAATGAGTGATAATAGTGAAAATAGCGGTGCAAAAACACGTTTTGTTGTCAGCGTAGTAGGTGAAGATATAAATGTAACTTCAAAAAGTTCTGCCCCTACAGTTGTAAAGAAAGTTAAAGAAAATTCTGATACTGGTTCAGATTATAAATGGGGACATGCTGAAGGAATGCTTGATGAAGATTATAATGATATTGCTGATTATAATATCGGTGATGACGTTCCATTCAAACTTTATGGTACACTTCCTTCAACATATGCTGATTATGAACACTATTACTATAAGTTCACTGATAATCTTGGTTCAGAATTTACACTTGCTGATAATGCTTCATTTAAGATTAGCGTTAATGGTAATGAAGTAGTTACATTACAATTAAATGAGAAAAAGGCATATGACTATTCTAAGGATACTGATATCTTTATAGATGCTTCTGATAATTCAAATATATCAATAACTATTGAAGATATTAAGCAAATTGCACCTAATGCATCAGATGTTATAACAGTTGAGTATGTTGCAAAACTCAATAATACTGCTACAATTGGTCTTGACGGTCAGATTAATGGTGTTAAACTTGATTATTCTAATAACCCTAATATAGAATACAATCCTAAGACTGGTGATGAAGAAGAAAACGACAAAACCAAGCCAGAATATCCTAAGGATACAAAAGGTGATAAAGAAACAGAAGAAACAGGTTCTACACCATGGGACGGCGTTATTGTATTCACATATGGTATTGATATCGATAAGGTAAAGGAAGATAATACAACAAAGCTTGCAAATGCTAAATTTGCTATTTATAAAGAAAAGCAAATAACTGATGCTACTACTGATGGTGGTACTACTACAGAAAAGGTTTATCTTGGAATCAAAGATGGAGAAGTAGTAGAACTTGGTACAACAGCTCCTACAAAGGATACTACTGTAAGTGCTGAAAATGGTGTATGGGTATCTGATGGTAAGAATAATATAGAAATCAGAGGTCTTGATGCTGGTACATATTACATCACAGAAATTGATGCTCCTGCTGGCTATAATGCACTGAAGGAAGATATAAAGTTTAATATATCTCCTACTATAATGTCTGAGAGACAAAATTGGATATATTCACCAGATAAATCAACTGCTAAAGATGCATTGACTAATCTTAGTATTGGATATGCTAGTGTTTCTGATACAGAATTTGTTGATGCTGGTGCAACAGCTAAAACAGGTTATGGTACAGTTAAGATTGTCAATAAGAAAGGCTCTGAACTCCCTTCAACTGGTGGTATCGGCACAAAGATATTCTATCTTGGCGGTGGTTGCATGGTAGCAGTAGCAGGAATATTCCTCATCACTAAGAAAAGAATGGGCAAAGAAGAAAACTAATTAACTTAAAATGCAACAGTCGGTATTCGCTGTTGATTGAGCATTACCGACTGTAGATTGATAAAAATTTTTATTCCTAATAATCTGCCGGCAGAGAAATCTTCCGGCAGGCATCAGGGGGAATCCCATGAGAAAAAAATCTAATATTCTTTCAACAATTATATTAACGATTATGTTGCTTGTGGGACTCTCCGTAATGCTTTATCCTATTGTAAGTGACTGGTGGAATTCTAAAGTACAAACCCGTGCAGTTGAAAATTATAACAAGATTGTAGCAGAAATGGACGACGATACGGCAGAAAAATTAATCCAACAGGCACGTGATTATAATGAAAAATTGTTTCATACAAAATCATCTATTGTTAATGCCGATACTGTAGAGGGATATGACGATATATTGAATATTTCTGATACTGGAGTAATGGGCTATATTTCTATACCATTTATTAAAGTCGAATTACCTATATATCATGGCACAAGCGAAGAAGTTCTGAATATAGCAGCCGGTCATCTTAAAGGAACGTCCTTTCCGGTAGGCGGAACTAATACTCATGCAGTAATATCTGCACATAGAGGTTTGCCGTCCTCGAAACTTTTTACAGACCTTGACAAACTTGTTGTAGGTGATATTTTTACAATCAATATACTTGGAGAATCCTATACTTATGAAGTTGAGGAAATACTCATAATAAAGCCCGATGAAATTGATAAACTTGAAATAATTCCGAATGGCGACTATGTAACATTAATGACCTGTACCCCCTATGGAGTGAATACGCACAGATTATTATTGCGTTCGCACCGTATTGAAACTCAACAGGAATATGATGCCCGAGTTCCTGCCGATGCAACACAGGTTGACCCGATGTTAGCAGTTCCGGCAATAGCGTTGCCGTTTTTGATATTACTTATATGTTTCTGGGTTTTTACAAGCAAGAGAAAATCATCATTTTCCGGAAAAAGTGCTTTTGAATCGCTTATGAAAAAAGATAAACCACAGTAATGAAATGTTCACTTAAAAGAACATTCATAACTGTGGTTTTTTATTATTTTTTTATCAACAAAGCTACTGAATGTGCTGAAATACCAAGTTTTTCACCAGTGAAACCGAGTTTTTCTTCTGTAGTTGCCTTGACACTGATTTGAGAAATATCACAACCGCATACTTTAGCGATATTTTCACGCATTGTCAGTATATATGGTGCGAGTTTAGGGGATTGTGCTATAATTGTGGAATCAATATTACCTATTGAATAACCTTTATCATTGATTATCCGACAAACTTCCTGCATAAGTTCAAGACTGTCTGCTCCTTTGAATTTCTGGTCTGTATCTGGAAAAAGACACCCAATATCTCCGAGAGCCAATGCTCCGAGCATGGAATCCATTATTGCATGGGAAAGTACATCTGCATCAGAATGACCTAACAACCCCTTATCGTGCGGAATTTCAACACCGCCTAAAATAAGTTTTCTGTTTTCAACAAGGCGGTGAACATCATATCCATGACCTATTCTAAACATATTACATATTCCTTTCAAGAAGTATTTTTGCTATATTGATATCTTCCGGAGTAGTTATTTTTATGTTTGTGTAATCGCCGGTTGTCATGTAAACTTTACTTCCGATAGCCTCAACAAGCTGACAATCGTCTGTGAAATCAAGACCATGTTCAAGAGCGAAATCTATTCCTTCAAAGTAAATTTTACGTTTAAACACCTGTGGAGTTTGAGTGATATATAAAAATTTTCTTGGTGGAGTATCAGTTATAAGACCGTCTTCAACCATTTTTATGGTATCTTTTACAGGAACTCCCAAGGTTGCCCCTCCGAAAATAGATGCATCCTTTATAGTTTTCTCAATGTATTCAGGTTTTACAAGGGGTCTTGCTCCGTCATGAATAGCTATCATTTCGCTGTCACTTGAAATACATTTTACACCGTTAATAACGCTTTCCTGACGTGTAGAACCTCCGACAGTACATTTTTTTAATTTAGTAATGCCGGCATTTTTAGCTTCTTCATATATTGCAGGAAAATCGCTTTCACGAGCGACAATTATTATTTCACTTATACTTTCACATTTTTCAAAAGCCTGCATTGTCACTCCTATAACAAGGCGTTCACCCAAAGGCATGAGAATTTTATTAATTCCGCCCATTCTTGTTGAATTTCCGGCACAAACTATTACAACAGATGTATTCATTATTTTCCCTCCGGTTTTTGTTTTATATTAATTATAATATATGGATTTGAAATTGTCAATTTATATGTGAAAAAAACCTGTATAAATTTTCACAATCCTGTCAATCATATGAAAAATTTGACACGTAGAATTCGTGTGAAATTTACAAAAAGGGCAAATGTATTTCACAGTGCCGGTCTATAATACAGACATACTAAAAAACAACCACAGAGTATTTGAAAGGATTGTGATTTTACCATGAACGAATACAATAATATAAATCTTGACGATAATTCCTCAAAACCAAAAAAACATACTTTCCGTAAAGCAGCAGCATTTCTTATGGCAATGGTTCTTGTTTCTGGCGGTTCTGTTGCCGTATACCGTGGAGTGTTTGAAAGTCCTACATCAGCCGTTGAGGAAACAAGCAAAACTGAATCAAATAATAAGTCTTCTCTTGCCGCTGAAAGCGTAAGCCTTATTAAAACAGCAGATGATTCCGAACAGGAACTCTCAACAGAAGAAATTGTACAAAAGGTTCTTCCGTCTGTAGTCGGCATTGAATCACAGTTTACAGTTACCTCAATGAATAGCGGTTACTATTATGGATTCGGAAGTACACCATCAACTTCAAGTGCTACCGGAACAGGTACAGGCGTTATAATTACTGAAAACGGTTATATTGTCACAAATGCACATGTTATATATGACAGTGAATACGGAGCAGGTCTTGCAGACAGTATAAAAGTTCATATGAATGACGATAAGAGTTATGATGCAGAAGTTGTTGGTTATGATACAGATTGTGACCTTGCTGTTCTGAAAATAGATGCCGAAGGTCTTACATCAGCAGAATTCGGCGATAGTGACAGTCTTATGTTAGGTGAATCCGTTATAGCTATCGGAAATCCTCTCGGATTTGACCTCATGAACACTGTAACAAGTGGTATTGTATCCGGACTTAACAGAAATATCACTATCAATGACAAGGCTATGAATCTTATTCAAACTGATACCGCTATAAATTCCGGTAACTCCGGCGGACCTCTTATCAATAAGAAAGGTCAGGTAATTGGTATAAACTCTTCTAAAATGTCATCAAGCTATGGTTCAGCAAGTATTGAAGGTATCGGTTTTGCTATTCCTTCAAACGAAACTTCTAAGATAATTGATGACCTTATGGAATATGGTTATGTTACTGGCAAGCCACAGCTTGGAATAAGTTGTCAGGACGTAACAGAAACTATTTCGCAGATGTATAATATGCCTGTTGGTGTTTATGTAACAGATGTATCAGAAAACAGTGCCGCTGAAAAAGCTGGTTTGCAGTCTGGTGATATTATTACAGCTGTTGACGGAAAAGAAGTTTCATCTGCTGAAGAACTCAACGCCCAGAAAAATACTCATTCCGCAGGTGATACAATTGAAGTAACTTATATCAGAGGTGGAAAAGAAAAAACAGCTAAGATTACACTTGATGAAGTGAAAAAAGATAAATAATATATTCTCCTTAATTTATAACCCCCTTAAAAAACCGTCTTATAAAGGCGGTTTTTTTAATTTTAACTAAATAACATTTTAAATAATCTTCAAGAAATATATTGAAATATTTTTGTTGTTCTTGACTAATCACTCCTTGTATGATATAATATTTTTATGGTTTGCTTGTTGTAAAACCATAAAATTTTATTAAGGACGTGATTTTTATGTCGTCAAAAACTATTTCTATGATTAAAAATTCATCATCAGTAGATAAAAAAATGATATCAACAGTAGCTCAATTTTATATGAAACTTCCAGAAGAAGTGATTAATCATGCAATTGAAAATCTTAGCCGTGATGAAAAGCGAAAAATAAAAAAAGAAAAGCAAATTGAAAGAAAAGTATTAATGGCATTAGATAGGTCGGCGAGTAAATTTACAGATGAAATTTATCAATATCAGCGTGGAGGGATACTTTTTTCACCTGATGCAAGTTATGAAGAAATTATATCATCATATAACGGCGAAAATTGCATAATGAATACTATACTTATATTTAAAGAAATATTTAATCAGGATACATTTGATAAAAAAAGATTATCAGATTTTCTGAAATCAGAACAATTTAATAAAACTCTTGCGGACAATTACAATAATTATAATGATAATGAGGAAATCGAAGATGTTGTTTCTATAGAACCACAGATAGAAGATTTAAAAATGCCTGAAGAAACTACTTCAGTTCCGGAAAACACTTATGTAATACAGGAGGTTTCTGAACTGCAAGAAATCGCAGATGTACCAGAAGTTTCGGATATTTCGGAAAAAATCAAATCAATAAAGGAAAATAAAAAGATAACTGAAATTCCCGAAACAGAACAACCGAAAACTACAGTTTCAAAGAAAAAATCCAAGGAAAAAAAGCTTGTATATTATATAGGATACATTGAAAGACGTGAAACTTATTATAATTTTGCTCCACAGTATAAGCTTGAAGTAGGTTCTTCAAAAAAGGAACTTTTAGAATTAAGACAGGTTGCAGAAAAATTTCCTCCTAATGGCACTATAAACCTTTCTTATACCCGTAGTATAGGTTCACAGAGTCAAAGGATTATTGAAAATCTTGACCTTAAAAATACTTTTGCCATTTCATTTGATGAAGATAATCTTCAGGATAATATAAACTATCTTACTAATGAAATACACCCAGATGTTAATCTGAAAATAGATTTGCAGAGCGAATTTGATACTAATCGTAATTCTACTACATTCTTTAAGAAAATAAGTGAACTTAGATTATTCAGAATAGCTGAACCACAGGAATTTATAGATGATAATAAATTAGCTCATGATTACATTCAGATAGATGACGAATTTGCGTTAGGTGAATTGGTTCTCTTAAAAAGAAAAAAAGATGATGAAAATTCTGATATATCAGGACCTTACAAGGTGGAAAAGAAAGACGGAAAAACACTTATTCAGCCTAAAATTGAAAAACAAAGATATTTAATTAATTGTTACAATGAAGATAAACTTGTTTTCGGAATGAGTGAAAGGCAAGAATTTGGTTGTGACCCTGTCTGTATTCCGTTTGCATTGGTTAATGATGACTGCAATTATAAGAAAGATATTATTTCTGATGAAGTCCTTATAAAGAGTATGTTTTCTGAAACTTCAAAGGACTTATTGAATACTCTCAAAAAACAACCAGATGAATTTGTGAAGCTTATGAGTAATTCGGCTATTCTTTCAAAAAATATTCCGGACGACAAAAAGCAGGAACGACTTGAAAGAATACATAATCTTTTTTCAGATGTTCAAAAATACACTTCTGAACAGAAAATTATTGCAGAAACCTATTTACGTGCTTATTGTAATGACCCTAAAATGAGAGAAACTCTTTCTGAAATAATCAAATCAAGTCAGGAATTTAAGGATTTACAGAAAGAACTTGAAAAAAAATACAAAGCCAAACCAACAAAAGCCGAAGCAAAGGCAATAGCTGTTGAATCTGCAAAATCAAAGGCTTTAGCAGAAAAAACTACTGAAATTGAAGAACTTGAAAAGAAAATAGCTGATTTAAAGGAATTGTATTCAAATTACAGCAGATATAACGATATTATAAAAGATATCGAATATCAGGAAGGTATAAGAATGTTTCTTTTAGATGAAAATTCAAAGCTTCAGCATAAAAACGGCGAAATCAAAGGCAAAATAAAGGCTACTATCAATGAACAGGTTAACGAAACTAAAATAGCTTTTGACCCGTATATTTCTAATGCTATGCTTGAATCAGCAAGTCAGTTTAACAGACAGCAGGAAATGAATGCTTATAATAATGCCGTTTCAAAAATCAGCCAAAAAGCTAAAGATTGTCGTCACATGGAAAAGAAAGAACTTTGTGATTATCTTGTAAATTATGTTAAGCAATACAGAAACTATAATACCAATGACATTATAAATATGTATATTTGTATAACTCAAGGTTTTTTGACTGTATTTTCCGGACTTCCTGGTATAGGCAAAACTTCTGTTTGTAATATTATAGGCAATAGTCTTGGACTTACAGATTTTGGAAATGACGAAATAAATTATAACCGTTTTGTTCCTGTTTCAGTGGAAAAGGGCTGGTCATCGAAAAAAGACCTTATAGGTTATTATAATCCGCTCACTCAGAAATACGATAAAAGCAACAGACGTTTATATGATTCTCTTATGATACTTAATGAAGAAAAAGATAATTCACCGTTTCCATATCTTGTACTTCTTGATGAAGCCAATCTCAGTCCTATAGAATATTATTGGGCGGATTTCATGCAGATTGCCGATAAATGTGATAACAGTGAAGCTTATATAAATATTGGTCTTGAAAACGATATATATATACCGGATACACTTAGATTTGTAGCTACCATAAACAATGACCAGACTACAGAAACACTTTCACCACGACTTCTTGACCGTGCATGGATTATAAAACTTCCGGATTCTGATATAAAAGAAGATATTCCACGTCCTGTTGAAAAAATTCTATGGGAAGATTTGTATAATACTTTTGGAAAAGTTCCGGAGGGTAAAATAAGAAATCAGTCTCTTCTTGAACAGATATTCAAGATTTTCCAGAATTTTGGAATGGCAGTAAGTCCAAGAATAAAAATCAATATGTATCATTATATTGCAACTGCCCGTGAACTTATGGAAGGCAATGATTCAGAAATTATCGCTATAGACTATACTGTTATGCAAAAACTTCTTCCTAAAATTAACGGTCATATGAAACTTTATAAAGAATTTTTTGATAGTTTTATAAATATCTGTATTTCTTCCCACCTTGATATGACTAAAAAAGCTCTTGAAGAAATGAAAAACAATTCATCAAGAAATATGGGATACTGCCAGTATCTTTCCTGACAGGGAGGATATTTATGAAATTGGAATTAAACAGTCCTCTGCTAAAAGAAACTACTGAAATACATATGAGAGAAGAAGAATTATTGTCATTTCAGGAATACGATGACCCTCTTAAAACTAATATTTATGTTTTCAATGACTATGAATATAATTCTTTCAGACTTGTTGACAGCAATGGATATATTTCAGAATTCTATATAAATGATGAGGCAATACAGATTAAACAATCTGATGATTCATGTGATATTTATGAATTTAAATGCGACAAATCCCTTAAAGAAGACAAAAGAATTTTTTTACAATGTTTTGGTGTAGTGCGTATAAAAGTTGTGATTTCCGGTAAAGTTTATGTTTCGGATAGCATTTCTGTAATGGTTACTAATAATAATCACAATAAAAATGTAATAGAAATGATTAATTATATTTATGACAAAGGCGAAGAATATCTTTACGAAAACTACATTAGTCTTGATGAAATCGGCGAAAGCGGTAATATGACAATTGAATCAAAATTCAGATTTCTTGATGAGGTTATAGAAATTTATGAACAATTTTTTCCTTATTTTCAGAGTTCTCCAAAGACAAAATCAGTAGTGGGTGAAACTATAGGAAAATTTCATAAGCTAAATAATGTTTCACCTAAAACTATACAATACATAGCATCTCACCCCGAAGAACTATATGAAGTTAATTTCAACACCGGAATAAATTATGGAAAAAGACATTTTCAACCGGAAAATACTTTTATTTCAAGTACGTCATATAGTTATGATGTTTATGAAAACCGTATTATTACAGGTTTTATATCGACAATAATTTCGGAACTTGAAAATTCAAAGGAAGATATCAGAAATAATATAACTAATAATGATATTCATATTGTGGGAGATTATTTTGAATCCAAAAAATATATATACAATTTCAGAAAAAAATCGTCTGATGAATATATGAAAAAAATAAATGATTACATTGAACATTTTCAGATATTGTGGTTCAGATATAAAAGAATTTTTAATACTGATGATGCATATATAGATTATTTGCCACAATATACTGATACTTTTCGGTTGGTTACTCCATATAATGCGGTATATCAGAAAATATACGAGTGGTTTCAGTATGGGGGACACAGTTCGGCAAAAAGTCAATTGTTGCTTAGTTTTGTATCAACAAGTAAAATATATGAATATTATTGTCTTATAAAGCTTATAGTTACTATACGTGAAAAACTTAAATGTACATTTATTGAAGAAAAAACAGAAAGATTCAGATATTCAGGAACAAAATATTATTCAAATACCTATTGTAATAATACTTTCTTTTTTCAGAACAGTGATGGCATTGATATTACACTTTATTTTCAACCTGTTATATATGGAAATGTTACATCTTCAAGGCATGATATAGGACTTTATCGCAACAGGTCAGCAAATTTTCGCAATACTAACAAGGGAAACACTTATACTCCCGATTATCTTATTAAAATCACTCGTGACGGTCATTCAAAGTACATTATAATAGATGCAAAATATAGTTCTGTTCAGACGGTCGAAAACGACAGGCTTATGGAACTGGTATATAAATATCTTTTTTCAATAAGTCCGCTTGACGAAAATGACAGCATTGAAGGTATGCTTATATTCTGCGGTAAGGATTCTCCGGAAAGTGAACCGCCTAATTTGCATGATATATCAGAAAAAATGAAAAAATATGTTACACCTTTTTCATATATAGTAAACTTTTCTGTAACGGATAACAATTATAATAAAGTTATGAAAAGTGTATTTTCACATATTTTGTCGTGATAAATATTTCATATATTGTTACAATAAATACTTGACATAATTATGAAAAATATGATATACTTTAATTGATTTAATATGTTTTTTGATTAGGGAGATTTTTTGATGAGTAAGAAAAGGTCAAATAAACTGACAACGAAAATAACCTTTAATTCTCCTGTAACATTGGGTTTTGTATCAATATGTTTTATTGCACTTATTTTAAATGTGGTGACAAATGGTACAACTAATAATATACTTTTCAGTGTGTATAGGTCATCACTTGCAAATCCGCTTACGTATGTAAGATTTTTCGGTCATGTATTTGGTCATGCATCATGGGAACATTTTATTAACAATATGATGTATATTTTGTTATTAGGTCCTTTGCTTGAAGAAAAATACGGGAAATATGATATGATTATAATTATTGCAGTAACAGCATTTGTTACTGGTCTTATAAACTTTATATTCTTTCCTCATATACAGCTTTTAGGAGCAAGCGGAGTTGTTTTTGCGTTTATACTGCTGTCATCATTTGCAAATTTTCAAAGTGGCAAAATTCCTGTTACTTTTATACTCGTTGCATTGATATACATTGGACAGCAAATATATAATGGTGTTTTTGCAAGCAATAATATTTCAGAACTGACACATATAATCGGTGGAATTGTAGGTTCAGCCTTTGGTTTTGCCGAAAATAAAATCAAGAGGTGACATATAAGTGTTTCAGCGTATCAAAATCAGTTCTCTTGATGACTATTTCTTGAATCTTAGTCAGAGAAGTGGTAATAATGTATTCTTTTATAGTATAAATTCATATAGTAAGGAAATATGGGACTTCTTATGCAGATATTATGATGAAGTCAGAAAAAACGGCGTTGTAATTGACGGAAGAATTCCTAATGTTGACCAGAACCAGCTTTCATATTATTATGAGATGATGGGCGAAGATTTTAATATGAACAGCCAGTTTATAATGACAAGTCTGCAAAAGTGGCTTCCGAGAATGAACGTTATTCAGCGTAAGGAAATAAGCAACTCAATGTATGATGTGCTTTCAGAACTTGTCGCCAAAGGAAAAAATATAAATATAGTTAAAAATGCATATATAAAATTTATGTGTTGGCTGTATTATAGATTTGAAAGTCTGGTCAGCCGTCTTGGTGAAGAAAGTCTGCCTAAAATTCTTTGCAACGGAATAGGAAGTCATTACGAACTTATGATATTATCAGTGTTATCAAGAGCAGGCTGTGATATTGTGCTTGTTCAAAATTCCAGAAACGGCGGATTTGAACCGGATTCAACTGAAGTTGATATATGGATAGGTAATGGTACAGAGTTTCCGGAAGATTTCTCTATAAGAAAACTACAGCAGGCAGTTGCCGAAAAAATAAATACAGCTAATATTTGCGGAAAAAAACCGTCATTGAATATAATCACAAACACATGGACAAATGGTGACGGTCTGAATGATGTTCTTATAACGGCAGACCAAAGAGGAAATACTTCCGAAAACATATATAATATATTTTATCAGTTAAACGGGGTCTATAGTCGTGCGGATTATGTTAATGAATTGATTTCGTTCAGAAATTCCATAAATAATCAGAAACGTAATTTAATAATAGTTAATGGTGAGATTACTGAACCTTCTTATGATGAGATTTCTGAAATAAAACGCAGTAATTACAGTTCACCGTCAATGGCGGTAAGTGAACTTGCCAGAAATATAGTTATCAGTGATGCAAACTTACAGCAAATGGTAAGATACGAATTCTTGGAAATAATGCAGGAATATTCTGGTAAATATTCTATAAACCGATTTGTCAATACTTGTGTATATGTTATATGTTGGCTTAAAAGGTGGCAGAAAAAACTTTTTTCTAATTGGAATGCAAATAATATTCCGTGTTTTGTGTTCTTTAATTGTGGTTTTGACGAAAACAAGATTATTTTCACAAAAATTCTTTCAGCACTTCCTGTTGATGTTCTGATACTAAATCCGGCACTTAAAAACGATTGTAAAATAGATGATGATAAGATTACGGAATTCACATATGACAGTTCGCTTGAAATAAATGCATTTCCAGAAGAAGGAGTTTCAATGCGTGCCGGTACTGTTGCATATCATGCAGAACGTGAACTTGATACACTCATGTATCAGGATACCGGAATTTACAGAAATCATCAATATTCAAAAGCATCATCTATTGTACTTGATACAATGTTTGAAGAAATTGAACTCCTCTGGAATCAGGAACTTAAATACAGACCAAACTTTTCAACAGAAAATGACAAAGTTATGATACCTGTATTCTTTGCAAAAGTATCCGGAGTAAAGGACGGCAATGTTAAAGCTTATTGGCAGTTTGTAAAGAGACTTGTAACAGAAGATACTATTGTAATTAATGGTAATCAAAGAGGGTTTACAAATTCTAATTCATCAAATGCAAATCCATATTCCAGCGGAAACATGAACCGTTCGCTCGGAAGTCTCAATCCATACTCTTTGAATAATGCAAATCCATATTCTGCTAATATTCGTAATAATGTTCCTGTACAAACAGCTAATACTTCTCAATCGGCAGTGGCTTTTTGGAAAAATGGTTCTTTACAACGTAATGCTATAAAAAATAGTCCGGATTACCCATATAAAGTTTTAAGAGAGGAAATTCAGGATTATATTCTTGATAAATTACAACTTCTTATTGATAGTCGTATTATAAAAGGTACTTTTGAAAATGGAATGGAATACAAAATAATTTCAACTATACTTAACCTTGATAGTATTGACAAGGAAATTATAAGAAAATTACAGAATTTTGACTTTACAAAGAAAAATCCCAAAATTTTATATATAAATACCGGTGATACTTCAATATCTCCTGAAATGGCTATAGTTATGGAATTTCTGAGTATGGCAGGATTTGACGTTTTGTTTATGATACCTACCGGTTATTATAATGTTGAAAACCATTATAGCCGTTCAATTATAAGTGAACATCAAGTCGGTGAGTATTTATATGACCTGAAAAGTCCTGATTTTTCGCATATATCATCAAGTTCACGACAGCCATGGCATAAAAAATTATTCGGAAGAAGTTGATAGCAGACAGTTGAACAAAAATATAAATAAAAATTTTCCTGTTTCTATAAACGGGTTGAATTTTAAAAATAAAACCAAAAAATTTGATTAATCAACATGAAAGGAATATGTTACTTACGTGATTTTTATCAGTCATGTATACCACAAGTCAGTGGAAAAACTTATAAAAGTGAGTTTTTAGTAACGGTGATTGAAATGGGTATTGACCTCTCAAGAGCAAAACCTCAAACAAATGAAACTACTATTACAACACAGCCGGAGGTTGTTCAGCAACCGGAAGTTGATGTAGTACAGCAGTATGATATTGTAGCTGACAGACAAGAAATGAATAATACTCTTGTTGGTTCTGAAGAAGTTGACCAGCTTGTAAGCCAGATTGTTATTGACGATTTAACAACTATTGTTTCATTTGGTGCAGACGCTGCTGACGAAATTTCAAAAGCTTCTGATGTTGTACTCAATAGCATGAGTATGAGTCAGATTGATGATTCCGGACAGATGCTTACTGCTCTCGGAAAAATTATGGAGCAGTTTGATATCGAAGAAATTAAGGAAAATCCGGGCTTATTTAAAAAGATATTCGGAAATGCAAAAAAACAACTCGAAAAAATTCTTGCAAAATATCATACTATGGGAGATGAAGTAGATAAAATTTATGTTCAGCTCCGCAAATATGAGGAAGAAATCAAGCAGGCTAACAAAAAGCTTGACCAGATGTTTAACGCAAACGTTGAGTATTATCATAAGCTTGTAAAATATATTCTTGCAGGTGAACAGGGTTGCAAAGAAATCGAAACTTATCTTGAACAGCGTAGACAGGATATGGCAACTACCGGAGATACTTCTATACAGTTTGAAATTCAGAATCTTGAACAGGCTCTCATGATGCTTGAACAGAGAACTCAGGATTTAAGAACTGCTGAAAGCATTGCTATGCAGTCAGTTCCAATGATAAAAATGATGGCTTTCAGCAATATGAACCTTGTCAGAAAAATTAACTCTGCATTTATAGTAACACTTCCTGTATTCAAGCAGGCTCTTGCACAGGCTATGATGCTTAAACGTCAGAAAATTCAGGCAGAAGCTATGTCCGCTCTTGACCAGAAAACAAATGAAATGCTTGTTAAAAACGCACAGAATACTGTTGAACAGTCCAAGATGATTGCAAGAATGGCTTCCGGAAGTTCAATAAAGATTGAAACTCTTGAAAAATCATGGCAGACTATTATGAATGGTATCGACGAAACAAGACAGATTCAGGAAGACGCTCGCAAACAACGCAAGGAAGACCAAGCTAAATTGCAGGTTATTAAAAATGATTTCAATAAAAGGTACAGTATGCCTAAATCAAATAACTAAAAGGAGGAACTTATTATGCCTATAAACCTTTCAAAAGGTCAGAAAATTGACCTCACAAAAACTAATCCCGGTCTTAAAAATATAATGGTCGGTCTTGGCTGGGACGTTAATGTTTTTGACTCCGGAGTAGCTTTTGACCTTGATGCTTCTGCTTTTCTTGCAGAAAGTAACGGAAAATGCAATAGTGACAAGGATTTCGTTTTTTACGGAAATCTCAAACACCCTTCCGGAGCTGTTGAACACATGGGCGACAATCTCACAGGAGAAGGTGAAGGCGATGACGAACAGATTAAAATTGACCTTTCAAAAATTCCTGCTAACATCGAAAAAATTGCTTTTACAGTAACTATCTATGATGCAGAAAACAGAAGACAGAATTTCGGTCAGGTATCAAATGCTTTTATCCGTATTGTTAACATAGATACCAATGAGGAACTTATTCATTATGATTTGGGAGAGGATTTCTCAATTGAAACCGCTGTCGTTGTCGGTGAACTCTACAAACATAACGGTGAATGGAAATTCAATGCTATAGGTAGCGGTTTCCAAGGTGGACTTGCAGCACTTTGCGGTCACTATGGACTTGATGCTGAATAATTTTATCTTTAAAGATTATGTAAAGGGGTTTTTCATATGCCAATCAGTTTAAGTAAAGGACAGAAAGTAAGCCTTACAAAAGACAATCCTGGTCTTAAAAAAGTTGTTGTTGGTCTTGGCTGGGATACAAATACTTTCGATACAGGAGCAGATTTTGATATTGATTCATCTGCATTTCTTCTTACAGAATCCGGAAAAGTTTCAAAACCTGAAGATTTTGTATTTTATGGTAATCTTAAACACCCATCAGGAGCAGTTACTCATTGCGGTGATAATCGTACCGGTGCGGGTGAAGGTGATGACGAACAGATTAAAATTGACCTTTCAAAAATTCCGGCTGAAATCACTAAAATTGATTTTACGGTAACTATTCATGAAGCAGAGGCAAGACGCCAGAATTTTGGTCAGATAAACAATTCATTCATAAGAATCTATAATGAGGAAACCAATGAGGAAATTCTTCGCTATGATTTGGGAGAAGATTTCTCAATTGAAACTGCTGCTGTTTTTGGCGAACTTTACAAACACGGCAATGAATGGAAATTCAATGCTATAGGCAGTGGCTATCAAGGTGGACTTGCAGCTCTTTGTGAAAGCTTCGGCGTTGATGTTGAGTGATGAGGGTTTGAAATATGGCTGTTAGTTTACAAAAAGGTCAAAAAATCAGTCTCTCTAAAGACAGAGCAGGACTTTCAAGTGTGACCGTTGGTCTTGGCTGGGACGCATCTCAGAAAAAACGTGGTCTTTTTTCAAAGAAAGAAGTAAATGTTGATTGTGATTCTTCGGTGTTTCTTTTGAAAAACGGCGTTCTCTGCGGTAAAGAAGATATTGTTTATTTTGCACATCTGAAACATAGTTCAGGAAGTGTAATTCATAAGGGGGATAATCTTACCGGAGCAGGTGAGGGTGATGACGAACAGATTGTTGTTGACCTTGATAAAGTACCTTATGATATCGACAGAATAGTTTTTGTTGTGAATATCTATAAAGCTATTGAACGTAAACAGCATTTCGGTATGGTGAAAAATGCTTTTATAAGAATTGTCGATAACAGAAACAATTCTGAAATCTGCCGTTATAGTCTTACAGATGATTATTCCGGCTGTATGGCTATGATTTTTGGTGAAATCTACAAGCATAACAATGAATGGAAATTCAATGCTATCGGACAAGGAACAACTGATTCAAGCATTACAGAACTTGCAAGCAGATTTAAATAAAAAACATTTCGGCAGGGAAATTCTCTGCCGGATTTTTTTATATTTAAAAATATCCACTGAAAAAGTTAACATTAATTCTGAATATTTGTTCAGATGAAAGATAAATTACTTCATTTTGTGACAGAATGATGTTGAAAAAGTGTCTTTTTAAAAAAGAAATGATTACAATTCGTTATTCACCTTGACAAACAGCTTGTATTTGTGTATAATTATTATTGACAGATACGGAATAGATTTCCGTTAAATAAGCACTTTATGAAAGGGTATATATTATGAATAATTTCAAAAAAAGACTTATTGCACTTGTTGCATTAACTTGTGTAGCACTTTCAGCATTTGCAAGTTGTTCTGATAATAAAGATGATGCTGACAGCTCAAGTAAAAGTTCAAATAAAAGTGAAAGCAGTGAGGTTTCCGAAGAACCTATGACAGCTATGCCTTTCAAATGGGGTTCTGCTTCAGAAAATGATATAACTATGGACGGTGTAGACATAAATGAAGATGACCCTGTTAAAGCTGACCATGTTGACCCTACTAAAGCTACCGAATCTTCTGATGAAAGTTCCAGTGCTGAATCTACTACAGAATACGTTGCCGGTGAACCTATTACAGAAATCGTTACAGTTACAGAGGCTAACGGCGAAGTAGCTACTGAAGCAAATGGTGAAGCTGTTACAGAAGTAAAAACTATTACTAATGCAACTCCTGAACCGACAAAGAATGATAATCAGGATAATAATTCTACTGAAGCAACTACTAATACTGAATATATATCCAATACAAAGGGTATGTACGCTATGTGGATTGATATTTCAAAGAATGAAAATTTTGTATTCAATGGTTCTGTTGTAAAAGTTACTTTTAAGGTAAAGGAAAATGCTCCTGATGGTGTTTATGATATTTCAATCAATCCTGACCTTTCTTCAATTGAGGGTGTGACTATAACTCCTGATACTATTGTTAATGGTTCTGTTAAAGTAGGCGATGGTGCAGTTGATTCTGTTGACCCTGCTACAATGAACGGTTTTGCAGTATATGGTGACCATGTATCAGCAAAACAAGGTGATACTATTGAACTTTCAATCAATATGAAAGATAATCCTGGTCTTGCTGCTTTCTGTATCTGGTATTACTATGACAGCAACGCTCTTGAAATTGTTGACTGCTATCCGGACGGAGAATTTTCAGAAGTCTCTAAAAACAGCACACAAACAGGTGAATAATTTATCAAATATCAACCGAAACTTAAAAAAGTTTCGGTTGATATTTTTTTTATAAAATACTGTTGACAAATCAAAAATAATGTGATATAATATATTCATACTATTTACATAGGAAATAAGGAAAAGGAGAACCAGCTATGAAAGTCTATAAATCTATTACCGATTTAATCGGAAAAACTCCCTTGCTTGAACTCGTGAAAACTGAAAAGGCTAATAACCTTGATGCGAAAATTATCGCTAAACTGGAATATTTTAATCCGGCAGGAAGCGTTAAAGACAGAGTTGCAAAGATTATGATTGAAGATGCAGAAGAAAAAGGCATTCTTAAACCTAATAGCGTTATTATCGAACCTACCAGCGGAAATACTGGTATTGGTCTTGCATCTGTTGCTGCTTCAAAGGGTTACAGACTTATTATCACAATGCCCGAAACTATGAGTATTGAACGCCGTAATCTTATGAAAGCTTATGGTGCAGAAGTTGTTCTCACAGACGGTGCAAGCGGTATGACTGGTGCTATTAAAAAAGCAGAAGAACTTGCTAAAGAAATTCCTAATAGTTTCATTCCGTCTCAGTTTTCCAATCCGGCTAACCCGAAAGCTCATATGTTGACCACAGGTGTTGAAATATGGGAAGATACTGAGGGAAAAGTTGATATTTTTGTTTCAGCAGTAGGTACAGGCGGTACAATCAGCGGTACTGGAGTTTATCTTAAATCAAAAAATCCAGACATAAAAGTTGTTGCTGTTGAACCCGCTGGCTCTCCGGTAATTTCGGGAGGTAAAGCAGGCAGACATAAAATTCAAGGTATCGGAGCAGGATTTATTCCTGAAACTCTTGATATGAATATCTTTGATGAAGTTATACAAGTTTCTGATGAAGATGCCTTTGCACAAAGCAAACAAACTGTAAGAAATGAAGGCGTTTTAGTAGGAATTTCTTCCGGTGCAGCAATATGGGCAGGTATTCAGCTTGCTAAAAGACCAGAAAATAAAGGAAAAAATATTGTTGTATTGCTTCCTGATACAGGAGAACGTTATTTATCGACTCCAATGTTTATATAATGCAAAAAAACTGCCGGTTAAAAAATCGGCAGTCTTTTTTTATATGCAGTAATAATCGCTTTTATCTACGCATTTATCGGCAATATCACGGATAGTTATTCCGTCAAGATATTCTGTAATGAGTTTATAAAGTCCCTCCCATATTTCAATCGTTGCACATTCGTTTAAATGTTCACAGTCATTAGGTTCATATTCAAGACAGGAGACAGGAGCAAGACTTCCCTCTGTTGCACGAAGAACTTCACCGACAGTATGGTCTTCCGGTTTTCCGTTGATGATGTAACCGCCCTTATTACCACGATTTGCCTTTATTATTTTACTTTTGCTTAACAATGGAACTATCTGCTCAAGATATTTTTTTGAAATACCTTGTCTTTCAGCGATTTCTTTAAGTGAAACGTATCCATTATCCTGATTTAAAGCGATATCTGTCAGCATTCTCAGGGCGTAACGACCTTTTGTAGAAATTTTCATTAAAAAGCCTCCTTTTAAATATTTATATTACTATTATAACATAGGTTTAGTGTGAATTTCAATACTATATTATAATTAAAAAAATAAAATATTTCAAACTACTTGACAAGTCATTTTTTTGATGATATAATATCTACATACTTAAACCGTTGACGTGAAAATAAAGGTAATTATGCTTTTACAGAGAGCCTGCGTTGGTGAGAGTCAGGTAAAAAACAGATTATCAAATGGGTCACCGAGGGCATGGTCAAATGAAAAATCTTTTTTCAGAGTATTCCATGACGTTACGACGTGCGTTAATCGTCAGGAATATGATTGTATTCCGATAAAGTGCATGGTTATACCATGAATCAAGGTGGTACCACGGATATATTAACTATTCGTCCTTGACAGATTATTCTTATCTGTCGGGGACTTTTTTATTTATGTAAATTCTGGAGGTGTAGTTGTAAAATGAAATTTTTACCCGAGTTTGACAAGGTCAAAGAAATTGCAGATACCGGAAAATATGATATTCTTCCTGTAAGCTGTGAAATTATGTCTGATATATGTACTCCTATTGAGGCTGTACGTATACTTAAAAACGTTTCCACCCACTGCTATATGCTGGAATCTGTTGCCGATAAAGAAAAATGGGGACGTTATACTTTCATAGGATTTGAACCTAAGCTTGAAATTACTTGCCAAGGCGACAACATTAAAATAGGTGATGTTAAATTCAAAACAAACGACCCAAAAGAACAGATAAGACAAATTCTTTCATCATATAAAAGTCCACGTTTTAGTTATCTTCCGTCATTCACAGGCGGTCTTGTAGGTTATTTTTCATATGATTTTCTTGGTTATTCTGAACCGTCTGTACGTATTGAAACCGTTGATACAGAAAATTTCAAAGATGTTGACTTAATGCTTTTTGATAAAGTAATTGCTTTTGACAACTTCAGACAGAAAATAATTTTAATCGCTAACATGAACCTTTCTGAACCTGAAAAAGGTTACAACAAGGCTATGCTTGAACTTAAACAGCTTGCTGAACTTCTTCGCACTGGTGAAAAGGCTAAAGAACCTAAAAGTCATCTTACAACAGAAGTTACACCGCTTTTCAGCAAGGAACAGTATTGCCAAATGGTAGAAAAAGCTAAGCATCATATTCATGAGGGAGATATTTTCCAGATAGTTCTTTCAAATAGACTTAGTGCAGGTTTTGAGGGAAGCTTATTTAATACATATCGTGTACTTAGAACTATAAACCCGTCACCATATATGTTTTATTTTTCCGGAACAGATGTGGAAATTGCAGGAGCATCACCAGAAACTCTTGTTAAACTCGAAAATGGTGTACTTCATACATTTCCGCTTGCTGGAACTCGTCCACGTGGAAAAAATGAAAAGGAAGACCTTGAACTTGAAAAAGACCTCCTTTCTGATGAAAAAGAACTCGCTGAACACAATATGCTTGTTGATTTAGGACGTAACGATTTAGGAAAAATAAGTAAATTTGGTTCTGTTAAAGTAGAAAAACTACATACCATTGAACGTTATTCACACGTAATGCATATAGGTTCAACTGTAAGAGGCGAAATAGTTGCAGATAAATTTGATGCTCTCGATGCTGTAAGTGCTGTTTTACCGGCTGGAACTCTTTCGGGTGCTCCTAAAATAAAAGCTTGTCGTCTCATTAACGAACTTGAAAATAACAAGCGTGGAATTTATGGTGGTGCTATCGGATATATTGACTTTACAGGAAATCTTGATACTTGCATTGCAATAAGAATAGCATACAAGAAAAATAATAAAGTTTTTGTTCGTAGCGGTGCGGGAATTGTATCCGATTCTGTTCCGGAAAAAGAATATCAGGAATGCATAAACAAAGCAAAAGCCGTTATTAATGCTCTCGAACTTGCGGAGGAGGAAAATTTATGATTTTACTTATTGATAATTATGATAGCTTTTCATATAACCTCTATCAGCTTATTGGTGAAATTTCGCCTGATATAAAAGTTATCCGCAATGACGAAATGACGGTTTCAGAAATCGAAAAGCTTGCTCCGGAAAAAATAATAATCTCTCCAGGCTATGGAAGACCAGAAAATGCAGGAATTATTGTTGAAGTGGCAAAAACAGTTTCACGTAAAATTCCCACTCTTGGCGTATGTCTCGGACATCAGGCAATATGCATGGCTTATGGTGCAACAATTACTTATGCAAAAAGACTTATGCATGGCAAACAGTCAATAATAACTGTAAATAAAAAAAGTCCTCTTTTTGCTGGAATAAATACAGATATTCCGGTAGCAAGATATCATTCACTTGTGGCAGACAGCAAAACTATTCCTGATTGCCTTGAAGTTACTGCAATTGCCGATGACGGAGAAGTTATGGCAGTTCAACACAAAGAATACCCGATTTTTGGAGTACAGTTCCACCCGGAATCAATTATGACTCCTGACGGAAAAACTATGCTTGCTAATTTTATAAATATGAATGGAGTTGTTTAAAATGATTAAAGAAGCTATTATGAAAATCGTTGATAAGCAAAATTTGACTTATGATGAGGCTTATCAAGTTATATCTGAAATTATGTCCGGTCAGACAACCCCCACACAAAACGCTGCATTTCTTTCAGCACTCTCCACAAAAAGTACAAAATCCGAAACTATTGAAGAAATTACTGGTTGTGCAGCTGCTATGCGTGATGCTGCTATAAAATTTGAAAGCGACCTTGATTTAATGGAAATAGTCGGTACAGGCGGAGATAATTCTCAAAGTTTCAATATATCAACAACTTCTGCATTAGTAGTTGCTTCTTCTGGAATACCTGTCGCAAAACACGGCAATCGTTCAGCATCATCACTCAGTGGAACGGCTGATTGTTTGGAAGCTCTTGGCGTTAATATAAATCTTGAACCTGAAAAATGCCGTCAATTATTGAATGAAGTAGGATTTTGCTTCTTTTTTGCACAGAAATACCATTCTTCAATGAAATATGTAGGTTCTATAAGAAAAGAACTCGGTATACGTACCGTATTCAATATTCTTGGACCTCTCACAAATCCTTCAAATCCTAAGATGCACCTCTTAGGAGTGTATGACCGTTCGCTTGTTGAACCTATTGCAGAAGTTTTAATGAAACTCGGTTCAAAAAAAGGCATGGTAGTTTATGGTATGGATAAGCTTGATGAAATTTCCCTTAGTGCATCAACTGCTATTTGTGAATATAAAGACGGTTGGATTAAAAATTATGAAATCACTCCGGAACAGTTTGGTTTTGAGAGATGTTCAAAAGAAGATTTAAAAGGCGGTACTCCTGTTGAAAATGCCGATATCACAAGAAAAATTCTTAACGGTGAAATCAGAGGTCACAAAAGAAATGCTGTTTTGCTTAATGCCGGAACTGCTATATACATTGGCGGAAAAGCCGAAAATATACAAGACGGTATAAAAATAGCCGAAGAAATTATTGATTCCGGAAAAGCTATTAAGACTCTTGAAAAGCTTATTGAAATTTCAACAAGTATCTAATGTAGGTGGCGGGCGGAGATAAATCGGTATCCCCACTGACATGCGACAAATTACAGTCAGATATACACTGATTTGTCAGTCTCCGTGAATTACCGACTTTGGATTGAAAAAAATAGCTGAGGTGTTACATGACTATTCTTGAAAAACTTGCACTTCATGCGTCAGAACGTGTGGAGATTTCTAAAAATAAAATTTCTGCTGATAAAATGAAATCATTAGCTTTTGAATTGCCAATCGGAAACTTTGAATTTGAAAAGGCACTTTCAAAGAATGGTATATCATTTATATGCGAATGTAAAAAAGCATCACCATCAAAGGGAGTTATTGCAGAAGATTTTCCATATTTGCAGATAGCAAAGGATTATGAAAAAGCTGGTGCAGATTGTATTTCAGTTCTCACCGAACCTAAGTGGTTTTTAGGCAGTGACCAATATTTAAAAGAAATTGCTGAAAATGTTTCATTACCATGTATCCGAAAGGATTTTACAGTTGATGAATATATGATTTATGAGGCTAAAGTCCTTGGTGCTAAAGCAGTATTGTTAATATGTTCCATTCTTACGGGAGAACAGATTGAAAATTATATAAAAATATGCGATAAACTTGGAATTTCAGCACTTGTTGAGGCTCACGACGAATCGGAAATTGAAACAGCTATAAATGCAGGTGCAAGAATTATAGGCGTTAATAACAGAAACTTAAAGGATTTCACAGTTGATACGGGTAATAGTCGCCGAATGAGAGAACTTGTTCCGCAGAATATAATTTTTGTATCTGAAAGCGGTGTCAAAAATGCAGATGATATAAAATTACTTCGTGAATCTGGTGTTGACGCTGTTTTAATTGGTGAAACTCTTATGCGTGCAAGTGATAAAACTGCCAAGCTTGCAGAATTAAGGGGTACTTTATGACTAAAATAAAAATGTGTGGTTTAAGTCGTCATTGTGATATTGATTACGCTAATGAGATTATGCCTGAATATATAGGTTTTGTGTTTGCACGAAAAAGTAAAAGATATGTTTCACCTGAAAAAGCTTTTGAATTACGCCAAAATCTTGATAAAAACATAATTCCTGTCGGGGTGTTTGTTGATTCAGATATAAATTTTGTAGCCGAACTTGTAAATAAAGAAATTATTGATATAGTACAGTTGCATGGTTCAGAAGATGACAATTATATAGAAAGTCTCCGAAAACTTGTTAGTGTACCTATAATACAGGCTTTCACAATCGGAAAACCGGAGGATATTCAAAAAGCAGAAAAATCTCCGGCAGAATATATTTTATTGGATTCTGGTAAAGGTTCGGGAAAAACGTTTAATCATTCGCTTATAAGGAATTTAAAACGTCCTTATTTTCTTGCAGGAGGACTTACTCCTGAAAACGTCAGAGAAATTACACAGATATTAAAACCTTATGCTGTCGATGCGAGTTCATCTCTTGAAACGGCAGGTTATAAAGATGTTAACAAAATGAGGGCATTTGCTGACGCTCTCAGAAGAAAGGATTTGATTTGATGTCAAAAGGAAGATTTGGCATTCATGGCGGACAGTATATTCCGGAAACTCTTATGAATGCTGTCATTGAACTTGAAAATGCTTATAATCATTATAAATATGATTCTGATTTCAATCGTGAATTAAGAGATTTACTTGACAATTATGCCGGCAGACCGTCATTGCTTTATTATGCAAAAAAACTTACTCGTGAACTCGGCGGAGCTAAAATTTATCTCAAGCGTGAAGACCTTAATCATACAGGTTCACATAAGATAAACAATGTTCTCGGACAGGCTTTACTTGCTAAAAAAATGGGTAAAACACGTCTTATCGCTGAAACTGGTGCAGGTCAGCACGGCGTTGCTACTGCAACCGCAGCGGCACTTCTTGATATGGAATGCGTAGTTTTCATGGGAGAGGAAGACACAAAACGTCAGGCATTAAATGTTTACAGAATGAAGCTCCTTGGTGCTGAAGTTGTTCCTGTAAAGACAGGCACAGCAACTCTTAAAGATGCTGTTTCAGAAGCTATGCGTGAATGGACTTCCCGTATAAGTGATACACATTATTGTTTAGGTTCTGTAATGGGACCTCACCCATTCCCGACTATTGTAAGAGATTTTCAAGCTGTTATTTCAATGGAATCAAGAGCCCAGATTCTTGAAAAAGAGGGAAGACTTCCTGATGCTGTTATAGCTTGCGTGGGTGGTGGTTCTAATGCTATCGGAAGCTTTTATCATTTTATTCCTGATAATAACGTTCGTCTTATCGGCTGTGAAGCGGCAGGACGTGGCATAGATACTTTTGAAACCGCTGCTACTGTAAATACTGGTAAAGTAGGTATTTTCCACGGTATGAAATCATATTTCTGTCAGGACGAATACGGACAGATTGCACCAGTATATTCTATTTCTGCCGGACTTGATTATCCTGGTGTAGGTCCTGAACACGCTTATTTACACGATATAGGACGTGCTGAATATGTTCCTGTTACAGATGATGAGGCTGTAAATGCTTTTGAATATCTTTCAAGAACAGAGGGAATTATTCCGGCTATTGAATCTGCTCATGCAGTAGCTTATGCTATGAAACTTGCTCCTACTATGGAAAAAGATAAAATTATTATCGTTACTATTTCCGGACGTGGTGACAAGGATTGTGCTGCTATTGCACGTTACAGAGGGGAGGATATTTATGAGTAATATAAAAAAAGCTTTTGAAAATGGCAAAGCATTTATACCTTTTATAACCTGCGGTGACCCTGACCTTGAAACAACAGCTAAAATAGTACGTTCAGCAGTTGCAAACGGTGCAGACCTTATTGAACTTGGCATACCTTTTTCAGACCCTACGGCTGAAGGCCCTGTTATTCAGGGTGCAAATATAAGAGCATTAGCAGGTGGAGTTACAACAGACAAAATTTTTGATTTAGTTGTTGAACTCCGTAAAGATGTTAAAATTCCTCTTGTATTTATGACTTATGCAAATGTTGTATTTTCATATGGTTCAGAACGTTTCATGAAAAAATGTGCTGAAACTGGAATTGACGGCATTATAATACCTGATTTGCCTTTTGAGGAAAAGGGAGAATTTTCAGAAGATTCCAAAAAATATGGCATTGATATGATTTCATTGATTGCGCCTACTTCCGATAACAGAATAGCAATGATTGCAACTGCTGGACGTTCATGTATTTGTCAGTATTTGAAGCCTACTTCTAAAAACAGAATAGCAATGATTGCAAAAGAAGCCGAGGGATTTATATATGTTGTTTCAAGTCTGGGAGTTACCGGAACAAGAAGTGAAATTACAACCAATATAGATGATATGGTTTCTTTGATTCGTGAAAATACTGATATCCCATGTGCTGTCGGATTTGGAATTTCCACACCGGAGCAGGCAAAACAAATGACTGAATTTTCAGACGGAGCTATTGTAGGTTCAGCAATTATAAAAATTATTGAAAAATACGGTAAAGATGCACCGTCATATGTTGGCGAATATGTAAAAAGTATGAAAGATGCTATCAGATAATATCTATTTGTATGGTTGATTTATTTTTCATAGTATGCTATAATTTATACATTAATCGGAATGGAAGTGTAGCTATGAAAATAGAAATTAAAGATATACAGAAAAAAGATTACAAGAAAGCTATTCAGTTTGCAATAAAAGGTATGCATTTTGACTGGTATCTTGACAGTAAGTTTTTACTTAATGCTTACGGCAGATATTTCTGGTATCTTGAATTAAATCGTGCCACACAAATATTTTCAGCGTATATAAACAATAAATTTGCTGGTATTCTGCTGGCAGAAATCAAAGGTGAACAGAAAAAACAAGAAAATGTTTTTCAGAAAGTCTATGTTAAATTTGTTGATTGGCTTCAGAAATCTTTTTTTAAGGGCGGAGCAGATTTATATGAAAAAACTATAAAACAACAATTAGCACATTATATGAAGTCCAACAAACCAGATGGCGAAATTGTATTTTTTGCAGTAAATCCCAATTGTAAAGCCAAGGGTATAGGAACTATTTTACTTAATGCTCTTGAAGAAAAAGAAAAGGGAAAAATTTTATATCTTCATACTGATAATGCGTGTACATATCAATTTTATGAACACAGAGGATTTCGTAAAATGGAAGAAAAAGAAATTTTTATAAAAATGCCTAAAGGAACAATTCCATTAAAATGTTTTCTTTATAGTAAAAAAATATAATATGAAAAATAATGTATTAATAATTATACTTGCTTATATGAACAGATACCTGTGGTTTGTATTGATGCTTTTTATTGATGATATGTTTTTAATGGGAATTTGTTTCATTGTATTTGGACTATATCAGTATATTGGATATAAATGCAAGTGGAAACATATATTCTGTTCATATCAGAACATCTATCATAAAAAAATGACTCCGGACAGAATAAATTGGAGTAAAGTAAAAAAATCAGATATTTATGGAATGTCTATTATTTTAGAAACGTTAGGTATATTAGCGATTATAGTATCTGTTGTTGATATTAAGTAAATTATAATTTATGAATTATAAAAATAATCCATGAAATAATTTTTTCATGGGTTATAATTTTTTATGAAATTGTTTGTTATTCTATTTCGGAAATTTCAGAATTTTTAGCTTTTATAACTGTTGATGATGAAGAACTGCCTGTTGTTATTTTTCTGGATTGACAATATTTTTCTATAAATGTCTGTTTAAGAAGTGTGAGGTCAAATATATTAAGAATACCGTCTTTATTAATATCATATAAAGAATAATTTTCATTTGTAATCTGATGATTGTTGCGACCTAAAATGTAATTTGAAAGCGATACTAAATCTGATATTCTATAAGGGCATTCTGCTGTTGAATTGATTTCATCAATTACTTTTTTAATATCCAAATAATGTTCTATTTCACCAGCCCATAAAAGACCTATTATATTATATGCTTTTTCGGTAGGGTGTACGCCGTCCTCAAGGAGATTTGTTTTTTTAAGTCGTCCGTAAATATCCATAAATTCAACATTTTTTCCTTCGTCCTGAAGCTTGTCAACAAGTACAGGTATTGATGCATTATAACGGTCAACATATTCATTTATTATTTCGTTAAAGTCTTCCGGAGTATTATTGAATTTTTCTTCACCATAAGCCCAGCACCAGTCATAAACTTTTACGGCGTCAATATATGGAATCGTATTTACAAATATAACTGCGTCATCATTTGTGTTATCTGATATGTAATTTATAAGATTTTCAAGACGGTCTGTGATTCCGTCATTATAGGCACTGAGAATATCATTTGTTCCGATTTGCAACATAATAATATCAGGGTCATAAGTTTGCAGATAGTTTCCATTTTGTAGAGTTTCAAGAATACCTTGTCTTGTTTCTGTACCCTCCATATATTGAATGGCATAACCGCTGTATCCGCAATGATTGCTGTCATAAGTGACTGTTTCGCCGTTGTATTCGTAAGTTTCGGGATAATCAGAATTAGGACCTACCATATCGAAATCGTATTTATTATCACTTCCGAAATAATAACAGAAATATTTTCTGTAGCCTCCAGATGACTGATAACCATGTGTAATAGAATCTCCTATAGGCATAATTTTTAAAGTTTCTTTTGAAGTTTTGTTTTCTGCAATAGTTATTGTTGGTGTGAGTGTGAAAATCATAGTTATTGCTGATATCAAAGAAAATAATTTTTTCTTCATAATTACTGCTCCTTTTATAGTTGAATTATTTTAAAAATATTATTTTGTTCATTTTAACATTTTTCAAATAGTCTGTCAATAAATTTTTTGTTATCTATAGCAAACATACTTGCATTTTATTGTGAAAGTGTGATATAATATACATAGTGCAGGTGAAACAAAGAAATTTTCTTTACTTAGGTTGTTAAAAAAATAACAATCATTCTGCATTAACTTTATAATGTACTGGAGGAATAATATGGACAATAAAAATTATGAAATTGTTGACAGTGTTGAACAACTTGAAAAAACAATCGAACGTGTACGAAAGGCACAGAAAATTTTTTCCACTTATACACAGGAACAGGTAGATAAAATTTTCAGAGCCTCTGCCCTTGCCGTCAATAAAGAGCGTATCCCTCTTGCAAAACTTGCAGTTGAGGAAACTGGAATGGGTGTTATTGAAGATAAGGTGATTAAAAATCATTATGCTTCCGAGTACATTTACAATAAATACAGAGATGCTAAAACTTGTGGTGTTATTGAAGATAATAAAGATTACGGAACTAAAAGAATTGCAGAACCTATTGGTGTTGTAGCAGCAGTAATTCCTACTACTAATCCTACTTCAACAGCAATATTCAAAACTTTGCTTGCTCTCAAGACCCGCAATGGTATTATAATAAGTCCGCACCCCCGTGCAAAAAAATCTACTATTGAAGCAGCTAAATTAGTTCTTGAAGCAGCAGTAAAAGCCGGTGCTCCAGAAGATATAATTTCATGGATAGATGTTCCAAGTCTGGAAATGACTAATCTTTTAATGCGTGAAGCTGATATTATTCTTGCAACCGGCGGTCCTGGAATGGTTCATTCAGCTTATTCAAGCGGAAAGCCTGCTATTGGCGTAGGTGCTGGAAATACTCCGGCTATCATTGATGATTCAGCAGATATTGTACTTGCAGTAAATTCAATTGTTCATTCAAAAACTTTCGATAATGGTATGATTTGTGCGTCAGAACAGTCTGTAGTAGTTCTTGACGGAGTTTATGATAAGGTAAAGGCTGAATTTTCTGCGAGAGGTTGCTATTTCCTTAATGATGACGAAAAAGACAAGGTTCGTAAAACTATTCTGATAAATGGTTCTCTCAATGCAAAAATTGTTGGACAAAGTGCTTATAGAATTGCAGAACTCGCTGGTGTAACCGTTCCAGATGGCACTAAAATTCTTATAGGTGAAGTTGAAAGCACTGACCTTTCAGAAGAATTTGCTCATGAAAAGCTTTCACCTGTTCTTGCAATGTATAGAGCATCTGATATTGGTGATGCTTTTTCAAAGGCTGAAAGATTGATTGAAGACGGTGGTTATGGTCATACATCATCAATTTATCTTGATATTAAAACTCAGCAGGACAAGCTTAAAGAATTTCAGAGTCGCATGAAAACTTGTCGTATTTTAGTAAATACCCCTTCTTCACAGGGAGGAATAGGCGATTTATATAACTTTAATCTTGCACCTTCACTTACACTTGGCTGTGGTTCATGGGGCGGAAACTCCATAAGTGAAAATGTTGGTGTAAAACATCTTCTGAATATAAAGACTGTAGCCGAAAGGAGAGAAAATATGCTCTGGTTCAGAACACCTGAAAAAATCTATATGAAACGTGGCAGTATTCCGGTTGCACTGAGCGAATTAGGTACAGTCATGGGCAAAAAACGTGCATTTATAGTTACTGATAAGTTCCTCTATGAAAACGGATATACAAAATCAATTACAGATAAGCTTGAAACAATGGGTATTCAGCATGCAGTATTCTTTGATGTTGAACCCGACCCGACTCTTGAATGTGCTGAAAATGGTGCAAAGCAGATGACATCATTTAAACCTGATGTTATAATAGCTCTTGGTGGCGGTTCTGCAATGGACGCTGCTAAAATTATGTGGGTTCTTTATGAACACCCTGAAACTGATTTCATGGATATGGCAATGCGTTTCATGGATATAAGAAAAAGAGTTTATACTTTCCCGAAAATGGGTTCAAAAGCTTATTTTGTTGCTATTCCGACTTCTGCCGGTACAGGTTCAGAAGTAACTCCGTTTGCAGTAATTACTGACGGTGAAACAGGTGTTAAATATCCTCTTGCTGATTATGAACTTCTTCCGGATATGGCAATTATTGATATAGATTTTCATATGACTGCTCCAAAAGGACTTACTTCTGCTTCCGGTATTGATGCAGTAACTCATGCACTTGAAGCTTATGCTTCTATGATGGCAACTGATTTTACTGATAGTTTGGCACTCAGAGCATTGAAGATAATATTTGAATATCTTCCTAAAGCTTATGAAAACGGTTCAGACAGCGTTGCGAGAGAAAAAATGGCTAATGGTGCTACTATGGCGGGAATGGCTTTTGCAAATGCATTCTTAGGAGTGTGTCATTCAATGGCTCATAAATTGGGAGCATTTCATCATTTACCACACGGCGTAGCAAATGCTCTTCTTATAGAAGAAGTAATACGTTTCAATTCGGCTGAAACTCCGGCTAAAATGGGAACATTCCCACAGTATGGCTATCCTCATACACGTTCACGTTATGCAGAAGTTGCTGATACTCTTGGTCTTGGCGGTAATTCTGATAATGAAAAGGTTGATAATCTTATTAATGCTATAAGAGAACTCCGTCATAAAATCGGAATAAAGGATACTATCGCTGATTACGGCATAGATGAAAAACAATTCCTTGATACTCTTGACGAAATGACAGAACAGGCATTTGATGACCAGTGTACAGGTGCAAATCCACGTTATCCGCTTATGAGTGAAATTAAACAAATGTATCTCAATGCTTATTATGGAAAGACTTTTGTAGAAAAGTCATATCCCGTTTGATGATTGGAGGCTTCACATATGAATACTGAAAATATAATCGCTGAAAGAGTCAACAAGAAAATTTATCGTGACGGCGACAAAGTTATAAAGCTTTTCAATGAGGATTATTCAAGAGCCGACGTTCTTAATGAAGCTTTGAATCATGCACGTGCCTGCGAAACAGGACTTAATATTCCTGAATTATACGAGGTAACAAGAATCGATGGCAAATGGGCAATCATTATGGAATATATTGAGGGTAATAATATATCTTCTCTTATAGCTTCCAATCCTTCAAAGTACGATGAGTATATGGAGCTTTTCGTTAATATTCAGCTTGAAATTCATTCAAAGAAGTCACCATTGCTTAGTCAGCTTAAAGACAAGATGAACAGAAAAATAAGTCTTACAGAACTTGACGGTACAACAAAGTACGAACTTTATACACGTATTGCAAGCACTCCTGACCACCATAAACTCTGTCATGGAGATTATACTCCCTCAAATGTTATAATAAAACCGGACGGTACACCTTATATTCTTGATTGGGCACACGCTACTCAAGGTAATGCTTCTGCCGACGTTGCAAGAACTTATTTGACATTCTGCCTTAAAGGCAATGTTGAGGGTGCGGAAAAGTATCTTGATTTATTCTGCAAAAAGAGCAATACTGCTAAAAAATACGTGCAGTCATGGATGCCAATAGTAGCAGCTTCACAATCAATTAAGAGCAATCCGGAAGAACATGATATACTTTTATCATGGGTAGATGTTGTTGATTATGAATAATTTCTGATGAAAAAAGGACAGATTCATATAAAATTGAACTGTCCTTTTTTATGTTTTTCTATTGAATTTTTGGAAAATAAGTGGTATAATATTGTATTATAGCTGAAAGGAAAGTCTTTTTATGAAAAGAAAAATTATTTTTGCCTTGCTGTTATCAACTTTATTTACACTTCAGGCTTGCGGAAAAGATGACACTGTTTCACAATTTTCCATGACTGTAAATGAAGGTAAAGTTAATCATAGTACTGAAACTGTATCAGATGAAAATATACAGACCACTATAAATAATGGTTATATTGTTACAACAACTACCACAACAACTATAACCGAAATTAATCAAACTGAAAATTCTATTATTGAGACTACAACTGCTATACCGGTTACAACTCCGGAAACAGATATTATTGAAACACCAACTGAAACGCCTGTATCAGAAGTTCCGACAGAATCAGCACCGTCAGTTATAGATTATACACCATCAACTTCTGCTCCTGGTACACCTGCATCAACAGCCGTACTGCCTGCTGATGCTCCTAAAGAATCGGATTATAATTATGGTCCTGCTCCGAAAGTTTATGATATTCCGGGAATAAAATATATTGATAATGTTCTTATTGCCAATAAATCATACAGTTTGCCGGCGGACTTTTATCCGGAACTTGACCAGACTTGTCTTAGTCAGTTCTATAAACTCCAGAATGGCGCATCTGCTGTAGGACTTAATATATATCTTTCATCTGGTTTCCGTGATTACTATACTCAGGACGCTATATATAACAATTATGTTGCTATTGACGGTCAGGAAATTGCAGATACCTATTCAGCACGCCCAGGATTTTCAGAACATCAATCCGGACTTGCTATAGACGTTAACCAGATTGATGATACATTTATAGGTACTCCAGAGGCTATATGGCTTGAACAGCATTGTTATGAATATGGTTTTATATTGCGTTATCCTCAGTCAAAGCAAAATATTACCGGATACAAATATGAATCATGGCATATACGCTATGTAGGTACAGACTTATCTTATAAAATACACGCAAAAGCTACTGAAATGGGTGACCCATATCTTACTTTGGAAGAGTATTTCGGTATTGATTCGTACTATCATTAATTTAAAAGCTTTTTAACTGAAATTGATAAATATAAATTCCGAAGGATAAAAATAACAATAAATCTATTTAAAAAGTCCTGCTTTATCGGAGTGGGATTTTTTACTTGCAATTTTTCTTACTTTGGTATATAATAAATATTGATATTATTTAGGAGGTACTTTTTATGGCTATAAATAAAATCGGTTTTGACAACGATAAATACTTACGTATGCAATCCGAACACATAAGGGAACGTATTGCACAGTTTGGAGACAAGCTTTATCTTGAATTTGGCGGAAAACTCTTTGATGATTACCACGCATCAAGAGTGCTTCCGGGATTTAAGCCGGACAGCAAATTACAAATGCTTTTACAACTCAAGGACGAAGCTGAAATTGTTATTGTAATCAATTCCGAAGATATAGAAAAAAACAAGATAAGAGGAGATTTAGGTATAACTTATGATGTCGATGTTATACGTCTTTTCAATATATTTACTAAAATCGGACTTTATGTAAGCAGTGTTGTTCTTACTCGTTATGAAAGTCACCCGTCTGCTGATGCTTTCCAGAAAAGACTTGAGTCACTGGGAATTAAAGTTTATCATCACTATCGTATAAAAGGTTATCCCTCAAACCTTAAACATATTATCAGTGATGAGGGTTATGGAAAAAATGAATATATAGAAACTTCACGCCGTCTGGTAGTTGTTACAGCTCCCGGTCCTGGAAGCGGTAAAATGGCAACTTGTCTTTCACAGATTTATCATGAACACAAAAGAGGTCTTAATGCAGGTTATGCAAAGTTTGAAACATTCCCTGTATGGAATTTGCCACTCCGTCACCCTGTCAATATAGCATATGAAGCTGCTACTTCTGATTTGAATGATGTTAACATGATTGACCCATTCCACCTTGAAGCCTATGGTAAAACTACTGTTAATTATAACCGTGATATTGAAATTTTCCCTGTTCTTAACGCAATGCTTGAAAAAATTTTAGGTGAATCCCCGTATAAATCACCTACTGATATGGGTGTTAACATGGCAGGAAACTGCATTATTGATGATGATGTAGTTTGTCGTGCTTCAAAAGATGAAATTATAAGACGTTACTATGTCGCAATGTGTGATAACCGCAAGGGACTTGTTTCAGAAGATGAAGTTTATAAATTGGAACTTCTTCTTAAACAGGCAAATGTTACAATTGATGAAAGAAAAGTTGTAGGAGCTGCACTTGAAAGAGAAAAGGAAACAAATGCTCCAGCAGCAGCTATGGAACTTCCTGATGGTACTATTCTTACAGGACGTACCTCAAATCTTCTTGGAGCGTCTTCTGCATTGTTGCTTAATGCCTTGAAATATTTCGGCGGTATTTCTGATGATGTACTTCTTATGTCACCGCACGTTATTGAACCTATTCAGAATCTTAAAGTTCAGCATTTAGGAAATAACAATCCAAGACTTCATACAGATGAAACACTTCTTGCACTTTCTATATGTGCAAATACAGACCCAAATGCTAAAAAGGCTATGGAACAGATTTCAAAACTCCGTGGCTGTGAAGTTCATTCAACTGTTATACTTTCGGCAGTAGATGAAAGAATTTTCAAGAGACTTGGCGTAAATCTTACCTGCGAACCTAAATATCAGTAATAAAAAAATACACACCATATAATTAAATATGGTGTGCTTTTTATTTAATATAAATTATTATTTTTCAGAACAAAATTCAACCTTTTCACCATTGAGAATTTTATTTGTAGTACGTACAGCACACATTTTTCCACACATTGAACAGGTATGGCGGTCTGTAGGAGGAGTGCTTTCAAAGTATCTTCTTGCTTTTTCACCATCAATAGCAATATCAAACATTTTGTCCCAGTCAACAACGTGACGAGCTTCTGCCATAGCATTATCGGGGTCAGTGGCATGAGGAATACCCTTTGCAATATCGGCAGCGTGTGCAGCGATACGGCTTGCAATAATGCCTTCTTTAACATCGTCTACATCGGGAAGTCGGAGATGTTCAGCCGGAGTCACATAACAAAGGAAATCAGCACCGTTTGCAGCAGCAATAGCACCGCCTATTGCTGAAGTTATATGGTCATATCCTGGGGCAATATCTGTTACTAAAGGTCCTAAAACATAGAATGGTGCATTATGGCATATTCTTTTCTGAATCTTCATGTTTGCAGGAATTTCATTCATAGCCATATGACCCGGACCTTCTACCATAACCTGAACGTCTTTAGCCCATGCACGTTCAGTCAATGAACCGAGTTCAATAAGTTCAGAAATCTGTCCGGCATCTGTCGCATCGTCTATACAACCTGGACGGAGAGCGTCTCCTAAACTTATAGTACAATCGTATTCACGGAGAATATCTAAAACTTCGTCATAATATTCATAGAATGGATTTTCATTACCTGTCATCATTATCCATGCAAAAAGTAATGAGCCTCCTCTTGAAACTATATTCATTTTTCGTTTGTCACGTCGGAAAGCTTCAATAGCACGTTTGTTTATTCCGGCATGGATTGTCATAAAATCAACGCCTTCTTCTGCATGGGCTTTAACAACTTTCAGGAAGTCTTTAGCAGTTATTTCAAGCAAATCTTTTTCAAGATAACCGATAGCGTCATACATAGGAACAGTTCCTATCATTGCCGGAGATTTTTCAATAAGCTGTTTACGAAAAGTATTAGTTTTGCCATAGTTGCTTAAATCCATTATGGCATCAGCACCGTATTTAAGAGCCATTTCAACTTTTTTCATTTCGTTGTCATAATTGTTGCAGTCGCCGGAAATTCCGAGATTAACGTTTATTTTTGTACGCATACGTGAACCTATTCCCTCTGGTGAAATAGATTTATGATTTATGTTGCATGGTATACAAACTTCACCTTTTGCAACAAGCTGACAGAGTTCCTCGGGTGAAATGTATTCCTTTTTTGCAACCGTCAACATTTCCGGAGTGATTATGCCTTTTTTAGCAGCTTCCATTTGTGTACTGTAATTTTTCATTTTTCAAGTCCTTTCATATGATTTAAAGGTCCGTTTCCGTGACCTATGTCAAGCATTGCACTTAAACATGATGTTATATATTCTTTTGCAAGATGTATACAGGTTTCAAGGCTGTAACCTTTGGCAAGATTAGAAGCTATTGCACTTGACAATGTACACCCTGTACCATGAGTATTTAGATTGTCTATGCGTTCGCCTCTGAACCATTTTCCAGTGCCGTTATACAGGAAATCATCAGCCGTATTTATGTTATGACCACCTTTGCACAAAACTGTACAGTTATATTTTTCCGATATATATTCGGATACTTTTTCCATATCATCGGAATTGTTTATTTTCATTCCGGAAATCAATTCTGCTTCTGGAATGTTTGGTGTAATTAGCGTTGAAATCGGGAAGAGTTTTTCTTTTATTATATCGTAAGTAGTAGAACTGCTTAAATTTGCACCACTTGTGGCAACGGCTACTGGGTCTGTAACTATATTTTTAGCGTTGTAATAAATAAGTCGTTCGGCAATTACTTCAGCAAGTTCAGGAGAGGATATCATACCAATTTTTACAGCGTCGGGGCGGATATCCTCAAAAACCGCATCTATTTGCTGTTTAAGAAAATCTGCACTTACCGGATATATTGAACGTACTCCCATAGTATTCTGGGCAGTAAGGGCGGTTATGGCACTCATGGCATAAACTCCATGCATAGTCATTGTTTTTATATCTGCCTGAATGCCCGCTCCTCCTGAACTGTCACTTCCTGCTATTGTAAGAACTTTTTTCAATGTTACGTTTCCTTTCTTAATTCGGATATAAGACGTTCGGCTGATTCTTTTATATCGTCCTGCGAAAACAAAGCTGATACTACAGCTATTCCGGATTGTCCGCAATTTTTTATAAGATGAACGTTTTCAAGGTTTATTCCGCCTATTGCAACAACAGGTATACTTATACTTTTACAGATTTCTGTAAGTTTTTCGGGTGTAATACGTATAGCATTAGTTTTTGTCGGGGACGGGAAAACAGCTCCCACACCTAAATAATCAGCACCGTCTTTCTGAGCTTTTTGAGCTTGTTCAATGGTTTTGGCGGTCGCACCTATTATGAAATTGTCACCGACGTTTTTTCTTATTTCGGAAACTGCTGTATCTTCAATTCCAACGTGAACACCGTCTGCTCCGCTTGCTAAAGCTACTCTGTAATTGTCATTAATTATCAGCGGAACATTGTATTTATGGCATATTTCACGTATTTCAACAGCCTTTGAGATATATTCATTATAACTTATGTTTTTTTCTCTTAATTGTACGCACGTTACACCTCCCTGAATAGCGAGTTCAATGGCTTCTACAAGCGTTTTGCCGTTTAAGTGAGTTCTGTCCGTAACTGCGTATAGTTTAAGAATTTTTTTTATATTCAAAAATATCACCTCTCATGAATCCGCTCATTATACAACAGCCGTCTGCTCCTGCATCTGAAATATATTGTATATTGTTATTATTTATTCCACCTATTGCGTAAATTGGTATATCAACATTATGACAGATTTCAGAAAGAAAATTTAATCCACGGGGAGCAAGACCTTTTTTGCAGTCTGTTTCAAAAATATGACCTGCAATTATATAATCTGCTCCAAGAGTTTGAGCCTCTTTAGCCTCTTCTATACTGTGGCATGATACTCCTGTAAAGATTTTCTTTTCTGGTATTTTACGGAATGTATCCATAGTAACGTGCAATCCGTCTGCATTCAGTTCGCTGGCAATATCCGCATGACTATGAAGTATGCATTTTTTATTATATTTATGACAGATATTTATTACTTTTTCTGAAAGCTTTCTGTAGTCATCTGCTGATAAATCTTTTTCCCTCAATATTACCGCACTGACACTGGATTTACAAATTTTTTCGATTCTTGAAAGAAAATCTTCCTCACAAAGTTTTCTATTGGTAACGCATATAACATCAAACATACAGATAGTCATTCAGCACAGGCTGTAAACCCTCTTTAGACATATCATTATACATCTGCTGAAAACTCCTTCCGTCATTTATTTCAAACTGCTCGTCGCCTTCTGTTGAAGAATTTTCCTTACCTGTATACTTGCTTTCATGGTCGCCTATACCTGTTGACACTCCGGCAGAAATCTTAGTAGCACATATTTTTACAATACCGTTTCGGAAACTTTCACTTTCTCTTGATGAAACAGTTATACCACAGAACGGTAAAAAAATTCTATATGCACATAATACCTGACAAAGCTGTTTTTCATGAACGTCAAGAGGATTTATTTTTGAATTATTGACAATGGGTCGCAGTCTCGGACATGATAATGATATTTCAGCATGAGGATATTTTCTTTGCAGATAATAAACGTGTAATGCACTTGCAAGAGCGTCTTTTCTGAAATCCGATAGTCCAAGTAATGCTGAACAGGCTATTCCACGCATACCGCCCATTAAAGCACGTTCCTGAGCTTCTACCCTGTATGGGAATACTCTTTTGTGTCCTAAAAGGTGAAGTTCTTCATAACGCTTGCTGTCGTAAGTTTCCTGAAAAACTGTAACATAATCTGCACCGCATTCATGAAGATATTTATAATCTTCGGTGTTTACAGGATATATTTCAAGTCCTACCATGCGGAAATACTTTCTTGCAAGTTTGCAAGCCTCTCCGATATATTCGACACTGCTTTTAACATGACTTTCACCTGTAAGAATCAGAATTTCTTCCATGCCACTGTCGGCAATGATTTTCATTTCATGTTCAATCTGTTCCATGTTCAATTTCATGCGTTTTATGTCGTTGTAGCAATTGAATCCGCAATATACACAATAGTTATCACAATAATTTGCTATATATAATGGGGTGAACAGATATACAGTGTTTCCGAAATGCTTTCTTGTTTCAAGACGTGCTTTTTCTGCCATTTGTTCAAGGAAAGGTTCTGCTGACGGTGAAAGCAATGCTTTAAAATCCTCAATTGTACAGCGTTCGTGTTCAAGAGCTGATTTTACGTCCTTGGCTGTATATGAATTATAATCATAGCTTTCCATAATAGACATGATTTTTTCACGTATATCGGAATTAATCTGTTCCATTCCGTTCATGTATTTCATATGGTCGGAGCGGACGGACGGATTATTTTCAAGTTCGTGCTTTCTTTTCAACGCACTTTCGGAAAGCTTGTCAGAATCAATAAAATAATTATTTTCCATCTGAAATTATCTCCTTTTTTAGTTGCGTAAGAATCCTGTAAGTGTATCAGAGGCGGACGCTCCTCTTGTCAGAACACGTCCCATACCGGAAATATAAGCTTTTCTGCCTGCTTCAACAGCTTGTTTGAAAGCTTCAGCCATTAACGGCAAATCACCGGCAGTTGCAAGAGCAGTATTGCACATTACAGCAGAGGCACCCATTTCCATAGCTTCACAAGCTTGTGACGGTCTGCCTATTCCCGCATCAACTATAATAGGCAAATCTATTTCATCAATTAAAATCTGTATGAAATCTTTTGTAGAGAGTCCCTTATTTGAACCTATTGGAGACGCTAAAGGCATTACAGCAGATGCACCAGCGTTTACAAGGTCACGTGCCGTATACAAATCTGGATACATATATGGCATTACTACAAAGCCTTCTTTTGCAAGAATTTCAGTAGCCTTTACTGTTTCTGCATTATCCGGAAGCAAATACTTACTGTCACGCATTATTTCGATTTTGACAAAGTCACCACAGCCGAGTTCTCTTGCAAGTCGGGCAATTCTTACAGCTTCATCAGCGTTTCTTGCTCCGGAAGTATTTGGCAGGAGAGTTATTCCCTTTGGTATATAGTCAAGGATATTTTCATGTTCTTTTGAATTTGCACGGCGTACAGCAAGTGTGATTATTTCTGTACCGGCATATTTTACAGCGGATTCAATCAGATTAAGGGAGTATTTTCCTGAACCTAATATAAATCTTGAATTAAATTCATGTCCGCCTATTATAAGTTTATCATTATTATCCATAAATAAAAAACCTCCTTTTAGATGTCAAGTTTTCCTGCAATAATGCGTAATATCATATTTGCCTGATGTCCTGCACAAACCATTACTCTTGATGCAAATAGTCCGTTTCCGTCTGCAACATCGCTTTTACCGTCTCCGCAAAGATAGAAATTCTTCATTACCCGACGAGTAGTTATAGAATTTGCAGATTCAAGACCAGCCATTCCAGAACCGCCTACAATGTACTTTTCAGGAAAGTTTTCCAGAACGCTGTTTACAAGAGTTGCTTTGGATTCGGGATTGTCAAAAGCTTCACAGATGATATCATCGTTTTTGAGAATTTCTGGAATATTATTCTCGTCAAGTCTGATATTCTCGGAAACAATACGGCAATAAGGAGCAATTCTATGAAGATTGATTGTCATTGCATCAGTTTTATAGAGTCCGATTTGTTCCGCAAAGTATTGTTGACGGTTGAGATTTGATATATCAACTCTGTCAAAATCCATTATATGAAGTTGTCCAATGCCAGCACGTGCCAATGCTATGGCAATATTTGAACCAAGTCCACCTATTCCGCATATAGCAACTTTTGCAGATGATAGCTTTTCTTGTAATACTTTTCCATGGCGTTCGGCAAGTGCATTGAACATTTCGTTTTCAGATGGTATTATAAAAATCAGCCTCCTCCTACAAAACGTACTATTTCAATTGTGTCACCGTCAGAAATTTCTGTATTTCCGTATTTTGACTTAGAAACTATATTATAGTTAAGTTCAACTGCAACACGTTTTTCATTGTATTCAAGAACTTCAAGCAATTGTGAGACTGTTCCTGAAAAATTCATTTTTTCTCCGTTTACTGTTATCATGATTACACCTCCTTTAATAATTTTTCTTTTTTAAGTGGAATATATTCATAGATGATATATTTTCTATATTAAATACAAATAAAAAGGAGAATTGCAAATAAATGCAGTTCCCCTATAAAATCAAAGGTCTTCCTGCACCGGTATTATCCGTATCAGGTTCAAAGGGTCGGAATGTATAATTCCCTCTCAGCGTTTACTGAACGCTCCCCTGACTTAAATTTAATTTTCTTTGTTTTCAAACTGGCTTTCATGACGTGTAAAGAAATCTGTGCGAGGTGGCAGGAATTTAAGCTTGTGGTTTTCGCCTGTGAAATAGGTGAGTGGTTCAAGAATAGTATTCCATGACCATATACGTTCATCAACGTCAAGATATTCACGGAGTTTTTCTGTGCCGAAAGGTGCTAACGGGTGCAATAATACGCCTGCTATTCTAATCATATAGAAAAGATTTGCAAGAGCCTGTGAAAGTTTTTCCTTGTCATCGGAATCCACTATAATATTTTTGGACATATATTTACTGCCGTTTCTTATATAACTATCAAGGACATATGTACACTGGTGGAATGCAAATTTTGACATATGGCGTTCAAATTCAAGTACAGCTTTTTCAGCTTCCTGTACGAATTTTTCTTCCGGTGCAACGGACGGCATTATTCCGTCCAATTCCTTTTGAGTTGTATAGAATGCAGTACGTATCATTCTGTTAAATACATTTGAAAGCAACAGACCGTCTTTTACAACTGGGTCACTGTCTTCGGGTTTTGCAAGTGGATTGTATGGCTTTGGCATGAAACTTACTGAACGTTGTCCAAGTCCGAGACCGAGCCAGTGCATACGAAGCTGTTCTGGAGTGTAATAGTTTAATAAATCATCTGCCATAGGTGGCTTTACGTCACCAGAACTGGAAGCTTTCTTATCAAGGAAAAGTATATGATGATTTGCAACAATAACAGGCATTTGAAGTTCGCCGTCTGCTGGATTGGAAGTTTTTTCAGAATTTTCTTGTTGTGCAATCCACATAGCAGGTTCAGCAATTCCATAGAAATAAATGTTGTCCTGTCCGATAAACTGATATACTTTAGAATCTTTACTGCACCAGTATTTTTTCCAGTCTTCACGAGGTTTACCGATTTTTTCAAGATAAGTCTGTGTGAATGATATAGGAGCCCAAAGAGATTCAGGCCATACCCAGACAGTTAAACCTTTTTCACCGTCCATTACGGGAGCAGGAACGCCCCATTCAATATTGCCTGTCAGTCTGAATGGTACGAGAGTTTTTCCGGTACGATAACGTATGCCGTTTTCTGTAAGAATTTTACAAGCTTTATCGCAATCTGACAACTTTTTAAATTCTATTGTAAATGATGGCTTTTTCTTTTCCTCAATGTAAGTATGTTCAGGCATACTATCCTTGAGCTGATTGTATTTTTCTTCAAATTCACGCTTCACATAAATTACAGGCGGTTTAAGAAATTCAGAAATAGTTTTCCAGACAACAGGGCGGATTGATTTATCTTTTTTCATATCCTCAACCCATTCCTGTAAAAGCTTTTCATAATCTCTTAACTTGAAATACCAGTTTGTAACAGGTTTCATAGTAGGTTTTTCACCGGTAAGAGTGCTTATAGGATTTATAAGGTTTTCGGGCATATACTGATGACCTAAGTCGCATTCGTCTGCATATCCTTTTTCAGAAGTACAGCCTTCAACCGGACATTTTCCTATAACCTGTCTGCCATTGAGGAACATTCCTGCTTTTTCGTCAAAAAACTGCATTGTAGTTATTTTGTCAAGCTGACCTTTTTTATACAATGAACTTATAAACCAGTCTGTAACTTCTGCGTGTATTTCCTTAGAACGACCCAGTCCGGAAGCTCCGAATAAATTTGGTGATATCCCGTAAGCATCAAGGGTTTCCTGCTGTTTATCGTGATTGCGTTGTACAAAGTCTTCAAGACTGCCGTTAAATTCGCCTTTATTGACTTTAACTCTCCAGCCCTCTGCAATAGGAGAACCATAGCAATCTGTACCGCCTACAAAAATAACGTTTTCTTTTCCTATACGGTCACGAAGAAATCTTGCATAAGCATCAGCAAAAACAAACATTCCGCCGACATGACCAAAATGAAGTTCTTTGTTTCCATAAGGCATACCGCCGGTAACGATTGCACGTTTTGGAAATTCCGGTCTTGGTATTACAAAATCCTTTTTCTTTTCTGACATAAATAAATTACCTCTTTATATCCATTTTTCGAGTCTTTTTCTAACTATTTCCTCGCCGAGAACATGAGATACTTCCCATATATCCGGAGCGTTAGCACGTCCTGTGAGAGCTATTCTCAACATATTTGTAATGTTTATAATGCTTCCTTTGTACTGGTCGGGATTTTTCTTGAAATCCTTTGGTTTTACTGCAAATCCGAGTTCCTGAGTAATTTCCTTTACCTTTGTAAACCATTCAGAAGATTCATCAGCGTGGTTATAAGTTTCGAGATAACGGGCAAAGAAAGTTTTTCTTGTATCGTCATCATATTCAACTGACATTTCGTCTTCAAACTTGAAAGTTTCGTCATACCAGAAACTCATGAAATCACAAGCTTGTTTCCATGTTTCAAGGTCTTTACGGGGCTTGTTTCCGCCTTTTCCTACGTTGAGGGCTGAAAGAGTTCTTTCAGGATATTTTTTAATGAGTTCTGCAAATTCCTGATTATATTTTTCACACCATTCAAGCCACTTACTATAAACCTGTTCAGCAGTCATATGACATATAACATTCTTAGAAATGTCACGAAGTTTATCGAGGTCAACCAATGCACCTGATATTGACATTTTTTCGAGAGTATACGGAAATTCCTTATAATCTGTATCAGGATTAGCAAGTCTCCATTCCTCAAAGTTGGAGTTGAGAAGAGTAAGCAGAAATTCCCATACAGCATCCTGAGATATTCCCTCTTGCTGATAGTATGATAAAGCAAGTTCAGGGTCTTTTCTCTTGGAAAGTTTACGTTTGCTTTCTCCGTCCATCTTCATGAGTGTTGCAGTATGGCAGTAAATAGGCTGTTTCCAACCGAGAGTATTAAACAATTCCACGTGCATTGGAAGTGATGATAACCATTCTTCGCCTCTGATAACGTGAGTTGAATGCATAAAATGGTCATCTATAACGTGTGCAAAGTGATAAGTAGGTATTCCGTCACTCTTTAAAAGAACGAAATCCATATTATTTCTTGGCATTTCAAGCTTACCTCTTACAGCATCTTCAACAGTTATATATTCGTCTGTCTGAACTCCCTTATAACGAAGTACCCATGATTTATTTTGTGAGATATTTTCCTTAATCTGTTCTATTGTAAGATTTCTGCTCTTTTCGGCATATTTTCCGTAAATTCCAGGGTTTTCCTTGTTGCTTGTCTGCTGTTCACGAATAGCATTGAGTTCATTTTCTGTAAGGAAACATGGATAAGCTTTACCTTGTTTAACAAGCTCTTTTGCAAATACCTGATAAATATTTTTTCTTTGTCTCTGGCGGTAAGGTGCATAATTTCCGTTGTCACCGTCGGCAGTTGCACCTTCATCAAAGTTAACTCCAAAATAAGCCATTGCATTTATGAGAGTTTCAACAGCTCCTTCGACTTCACGTTTCTGGTCAGTATCTTCGATACGCAGATAAAAAACGCCTTGTGACTGGTGAGCAAGTCTTTCAGCGATAATAGCATTGTAAAGATTTCCGAGGTGAACAAAACCTGTCGGACTTGGTCCTATACGTGTAACACAAGCACCGTCAGGTAAATTTCTTTCTGGGAAACGCTTTATAATATCTTCCGGAGTATCTTTTATATCCGGAAAGAGAAACTCTGCAAGCTGGTTATAATCCATTCAAAATCAATCCTTTTTAAAAATTTTGTATTTGCTTCAATCCACATATAGAGGTGGGAGAATTTTTTTGATACTTATTAAAGTATAGCACATAAAAAAATATTTGTCAATAACTGCATTTCTTTAAAAAAAGTGGACAAAAATATAATTCCATGATATAATAAAAGTATGTGACAAAAATTCATAACAATGAAAGGAATTTGTTTGTATGGATATTAAAGAAACTCTTTTTAAGCTGTCAGAAACTTCAGGAGCTTCCGGAAGTGAAAGTCCGGTTTCTGAAATAGCTTTGAATATGCTTAGAAAATATTGTCCCGATGCTGAGATTGTGAATGGTAATGTTATAGGACATTTCGGCAAGTTTTGTGAAAATCTTCCGTCATTGGTTCTTGATGCTCATATTGACCAGATAGGAATGATTGTTACTTACATAACAGATGACGGATTTATTAAAGTCGGAAATCTTGGTGGTATTGACCGTAGATTGTTACCAGCTCAACCCGTTGTGATTCACGGAAACAGGGATTTAAAAGGTGTAATATGTTCAGTACCTCCGCACCTTTCAGACGGTTCAAATGGCGTACCTAAATTTGATGATATAGCAATAGATACAGGATTTTCAAAAGATGAACTTGAAAGCATAGTTTCGCTTGGCGATACAGTGACTTTTGATGTAAAGTGCAAAGAATTACTTAATAACTGTGTTACCGGAGGTGCGTTGGACGACAGAAGCGGAATAACTTCAATTCTTTATGCTCTTGAACTGCTTAAAGAACAAAAAACAGCATATAATGTAACTGTTATCTTTTCAACTCAGGAGGAACTCGGTGAACGTGGTGCAAAAATAGGAGCGTTTGAAATAAATCCTGATATAGCTTTGGCAGTAGATGTAAGTTTTGCATATATGCACGGTGAAAATGAAATGAAATGCGGTAAACTCGGAAAGGGTGCAATGATTGGTATATCTCCGTCATTGTCAAGAGAAATTTCCGATGGTCTTATAAATACTGCAAAAAATGCAAATATTCCATATCAGATTGAAGTAATGAACGGTCTTACTTCTACAAATGCTGACCAGTATTCAGTAAGCCGTGACGGTGCAAAAGCTTGTACAGTATCCATTCCGCTTAGAAATATGCATACTCCGGTTGAAGTCATTTCACTTGATGATGTGAAATTTACAAGCGAACTTCTTGCGGAATTTATAAAGGAGGCATAATTATGAAGGATTTATTAAAAGAACTTTGTCTTGCAGACAGTGTTTCCGGTGATGAATCGGCAATCCGTGAAATTATAATTGAAAAAATAAAAAATTTGTGTGAATATAGAATTGACCCGCTTGGAAATCTTATTTGTTTCCGTAAGGGTAAGAAAACTTCTGATAAAAAAGTTATGATTTGTGCTCATATGGACGAAGTGGGATTCATAGTTACCGGAATATTTCCGGACGGCACACTTGCATTTGATATGGTGGGAGGAGTTGATGCTTCCGTAACTATTGGCAGACAAGTGAAAGTCGGAAAAAATCATCTGCATGGTGTAGTAGGTTCAACGGCTGTGCATAATCTTTCAAAAGAACAGCGTGAAAAAGCTCCTCAAATGAAGAATTTATGCATTGATATAGGAGCAAATGACAAAGAAGACGCTGAAAAATATGTATCACTTGGAGATTGTGTATATTTTGATTCAGAATTTACAGAATCCGGAAATCATATAAAATCAAAGGCAATTGATGACAGAGCAGGTTGTGCTATGATGATACGTCTTATTGAGGAACAACCTGAATATGATACATATTTTGTATTTAACGTTCAGGAAGAAATAGGTCTGAGAGGTTCAAGAGTATCTGCATTTTCTGTACAACCGGATTTTGCAATAGTTCTTGAATCCACAACTGCATCTGATATTGACGGAGTGAACGGAAATAAAAAAGTTTGTTCGCTTGGAAAGGGTGCTGTTGTGTCATTCATGGACAGAAGCACTGTTTATGATAAGGAATTATATAAATTGGCTTTTGAGGTCGCTCGTGAAAATGCTCTTCCATGTCAGACTAAAACCATGATTGCAGGCGGAAACGATGCCGGAGTAATTCACCTTACCGGAAAAGGTATCCGTACTATTGCTGTTTCAGTGCCGTGTAGATATCTTCATTCTGCATCATGCATAATAAATGGGGAAGACTTTGAAAATTCCTATATCCTTGTCAAAAAGCTTGCTGAAAGGATTCATACATTATGATAAAGCTTATTGAACAGGAAAGCGAATTTGACCGTAATTTACTTTTGAAAACGCTATCCGGTCGTAAAATGCTTGCATATCTCAAAGCTTACGGAACAGGTTATGATTTTTGCCGGTTTTATAAAATTTCTGATACAAACGGCATAGGTTTTATGTTTATGATAAATTCAACCCTTATTATTTGTGCTGATGACAATTTACAGGCTACCGATGAAATAAATCTTTTTGTAAGCATGAATCTGCCATTCAGAATAGAAGGTTGTCAGCATATTCTCAGAAATATAAAAATTCCACAGCACTATCAGCAACTTAATCGTACTATATTTGAACTTATTCCGGACGGTAAACCACTTGAATCTATTGAAGAATTCGTTGAATTTAATCCGAATTTGCCTGATGTTTATAAAATTTTAAGTGAAGGTTTTCCGAATATTGCGGATTTCTCATTGTGGTATACAGATACTTCACACAGATGCCGTCATGGTATCAGCCGTACTTTTACTTATAAGCATTCTACAACCGCATCGGCGATATTCGATATTGAAAATGTTGTTTTAATAGGACAGGTCGCTACTACTGAATCAGCAAGGGGCAGGGGATATGCAAGAGAATTTCTCAAGTGGCTTGCAGGATTTTTTAATGGTTTAGGAAAAAAAGCTTACCTTATGGCTCTTGATATAAGAGTAAGTTTCTATCGTGAAATAGGATTCCGTGAAGTAGAACACGAAATAGTTCTCGAAAGAATAGACATTGAAAAAGAAAGTTTAATGAAAGGAAAACTTACAAATGAACAATAAATTAAATGAAATTTATAATTTTGACAGTAAATTGCTTTCCCTTGCGGAACAGGCAGAAAAAAATTGTACAGAATCATTTCGCAGAATAAATGAAATTGCTGAATACAACAATGCCAAAGTTCTGAAAGCTTTTTCTGATAACCGTGTGAGTGAACCATGTTTTTATGGTTCAACAGGATACGGTTACGGAGATATCGGACGTGATGTTATTGACAAAGTTTTTGCACAGGCTCTTGGTGCAGAAGATGCTTTAGTAAGATTTAATTTTGTTTCCGGAACTCATGCTCTTTCAACTGCTCTTTTCGGTGTTTTAAGAACAGGTGACAAAATAGTTTCCATTACCGGAAAACCTTATGACACTCTTGAGGAAGTTATCGGAATTTCAGGAACAAAGGGCAATGGTTCGCTTATGGATTATGGCGTTGAATATGGTCAGGTAGATTTATTGCCAGATGGAACACCAAATTATTCCGAAATAGAAAAATCAGTAAAGGGTGCAAAAGTTGCATACATACAAAGGTCAAGAGGATATTCTCTCAGACCTGCATTTACAGTTGATGATATTGAAAAAATGATTATTTCTGCTAAAAAATGTAATCCAGATGTTATAGTAATGGTTGATAACTGTTATGGTGAGTTTGTTGAGGAAAGAGAACCTTTACAGGTAGGAGCAGATGTAATTATAGGTTCTCTTATCAAAAACGCTGGTGGCGGAATTGCTCGCACAGGCGGATATATTGCCGGAAGTACAGACCTTATTGAACAGTGTTCATATCGTCTGACCTGTGTCGGAATGGGTAAGGAAGTAGGCTGTACTCTTGGAATGAATCGTGAAATATTATTAGGATTTTTCTTTGCTCCGGACGTCGTTTCAAATGCAATTAAAACTTCTGCTTTTGCAAGTGAACTTTTTACTATGCTTGGTTTTGAATGTTCTCCGCATAAGGACGATAAAAGAGGTGATATTATTACAGCTGTAAAGCTTGGCAATGAAAAACTTCTTACAGCGTTCTGTTGCGGTATTCAAAAAGGTGCTCCTGTTGATTCTTTCGTTACTCCGGAAGCATGGGATATGCCTGGATATTCCGACAAAGTAATAATGGCAGCAGGTGCTTTCACTAATGGTGCATCTATTGAACTTTCTGCTGACGCTCCTATTCGTGAACCTTTCGCCGTATGGATGCAAGGTGGAATTACTTATACAAGCGGTAAACTCGGCGTTATGCTTGCTGTTCAGGAAATGCTTGACAATGGTCTTATTTCATTGTAATAATATTTTCTTATTTACTACAAACAGGTAATAATTTGATTACAATTCAAATACAATTTCCGAAAATTCAGCAATATTAGTTTTTCAGCGGTTGACATTTGCCTGAAATGCTGTTAAAATAAATGTTGAAACAATATTATCTTATTATAAAAGGAGGAGCAACTTTGGGAGAACATAAAATATGTTACAAGTGTATGAAAAAATACGATAACAGACTTTCAATATGTCCGTCATGCGGATATGCTGAAAACACTCCGTCTAATCCCATGTATATATCTCCGGGAACTATACTTCATGACAGATATATTGTCGGCGTATTGCTTGAATACAACGGCGAAGGAGCTTCATATATTGCTCATGATGCATCAACAGAATGTACTGTTATGATAAGGGAATATATGCCTATAAACCTCTGCACACGTTCTGAAGAAGATTCTACTGTTATAGTGAATCAGGAAGATTTGGCAAAATATAAGGCTTTTATGGCAGAATTTACTGCACTTAACAAATCACTTGCCCGTTTGCGTAATAATTCAAATATAAATCCTATGCTTGATATGTTTATGGAAAATAATACAACATATGCTGTATTTGAACATATTGACGGTGTTAAAATGCTTGATTATCTTAAAGACAATGCCGGTGAATTAAGCTGGGAACAAGTTTCAAAACTGTTCCCGCCATTGTTTACAACTCTTGGAATACTTCATAATTCAGGAATTATACACCGTGCAATCTGCCCCGATACCGTTTACATAACAAACAAAGGTGAACTTAAATTGACTGGTTTTTGTGTACCGGCAGTTCGTACAGCTGATGCAGGTCTTGAATATGAACTCTTTAAAGGTTATACCGCTCCGGAACAGTATTCTGCAAGCAGTAACAGCCGTCAAGGTTCATGGACTGATATATACGGCGTATGTGCTTTAATGTATCGTGCTTTGACCGGCTGTATGCCTGTTGACGCTATGCGAAGACTTAAAGATGATGAACTTTGTGAGCCATATATGTTAAGTGCAAAAATTCCTCATCATGTGTCTAAAGTCATAATGAAAGGTATGAATTTATCCGGTTGTGACCGTATACAGACTATTACTGACCTTGTTACAGAACTTTTTGAACAACAGAGTCCTAAAGTTATTCAGAATACCACATCTATAAATACATCAAATTATCAGAATCATCAATATAATCCGCCTGAACGTCATACAGACAGTCAGTATATTCCACGACAGGAAAATTATCAGAACAACAATTATAACAACAAAAATCAAGAGGATTACCGCTATGAAACGGTTGACCGTCTGAAAGTTCCGGTAATTATAGGAATACTTCTTATTGCAATACTTATGATAATAGCAGTATTTATAATAAATATGATTACTGATACTCAGGCTGAACGTCAGAATAATTCCGCAAACCGTTATAATTCGGTTTCTACTTCTGATAATGTTGTTTCCAAAGACGAACTCGAACAGGAAACTGAAACAGAAACAATTGATACTCTTATGCCTGACCTTGTCGGAAAATTTTATGAACTTTCAGAAGAAAAATATAAAGACTTCTTCACTCTTGAGGCTGAATTTGAATACAATAACGACTATGAAGCAGATATGATTTTCTGGCAGGAAGTTGAACCCGGTGAACAGATTGTCGGAGGTCACACAACTATAAAAGTAAAAGTCAGCAAAGGCAAAGAAACAGCTATAATTCCAGAATTTGAGGGAATTAAAATAAAAGACTATGAAGCAAAACTCAAAGAAGCAGGAATTGTTAATTATTCTATACTTGCAACAAAAGCTACAGGGTTTGAACCAGATGTTGTAACAGGTTTGCAGGTCGAGGGTAAAGATGTTAAACCAGGTTCTACATTCAGCAACAAGGACGGAAAAAAACTTATAGTATACTACTATTCCGAGAATGTAACTATTGATAATGGTGATTTGGTTATTGATAATGGAAGTTCTTCAGAAAATGAACAGGAAGAAACTACTCAAAAAACAACTCAGAAACAAACTACTTCTCACTATATTGAACCGGTAACAACTCATGTAACTACAGTTGTACCTGCTACTACTCATTACGAAACACAACCACCAGTTACAGAACCTCCTGTAACAGACCCGCCAGTTACTGACCCTCCTGTAACAGACCCACCAGTTACATCACCACCAGTAACCGACCCACCGGTTACATCACCACCAGTAACAGACGCTCCTATTGATTCAAATGAAGGTGACTCCGGCGTTATCTGATAAAAATTAAAAGACTTCTGAATTTCAGAAGTCTTTTTTTGTTATTCATTGTATTTTGATTCAAGCCATTTTATAAGTTCGTCGAAACCTTCCTGACTTTTTTCAAATTCTTTTTCATTCTCAATAGTGGCTTTCATTGAACAGAGCTTACCGTGCCATGTAAGGCATTTAAGATTACTTCCATTTATTATTTTATAAGAAAAATCTTTCATACTTCCGGAATAATCATTTCCACTTTCAAAGTAATAAAATTTAGGTATTTCAAATATTTTTGATACACTTGTTTTTCCTGGCATAATTCAAATCCTTTCAAAAAAGTCAACAGATTTATCAAGACTTTCATAGACTCCGCTTAACAAAGGTTTTATATTTTCATCTGGCTGAGTAAGGTCGGGAATCATAATTACTTTGCAACCAGCAGTATATGCCGATTTAATGCCATTTGGAGAGTCCTCGAAAGCCACACATTCGGTTGACGGAAGCCCGAGTTTTTCGGAAGCCGTAAGGTATATATCCGGAGCAGGTTTACCGTTTTTGACCATATCGCCACATATAATTGCATCAAAGTATTTATATGCATTGATTTTTTTAAGATAACTTTCAGCACGGTCACGTTCTGTAGCAGTAGCAACAGCTATGCGGTAATTGTTTGTTTTGAGGTAGTCAAGGATTTCAAATAACCCTTTTTTTACTTCAAATCCGTATTTGTTTATATAATCGTTCATAAGAACAATACGTCTGTTGCGTATTTCATTGAATGGAAATTCCTCTCCAAAAATTCCTTTTAATAATGGTATCGAGTATTTTCTTGAAAGACTTCTTATTTCGTAAACATTTTCATCAGTCATATTGTAACCATATTCAAATGCAGATTCTTTCCAAAAACGCACAAGAAGTTTTTCTGTATCAATCATAAGACCGTCCATGTCAAATATTGCACCATTAATTTTTCTTTGCATAATTTTCCCCCTTTTAAAAACAGGGCAGACAGAAACCTGTCCGCCCATAATTTTTTAAAAAAATTACCAGTTAATAATCCAATTGTACATACCTTCGTACTGTTTAGCAGAACTGTTCCAAGAATAATCAGTAGTCATTCCTCTGTAAACCATTTTGTCCCACTGGTCACGATGATTGAAGTATATGTGTTTTGAATAATTGATTATGCCAAGCATTTCATCTGCATTGTAGTTAGCGAATGAAAAACCTGTACCTGTACCGTCAAATTCATTGTAAGGTAAAACAGTATCTTTAAGACCGCCGGTTTCACGAACAATCGGCACAGTACCATATCTGAGCGAAATAAGTTGTGTAAGACCACAAGGTTCAAAGAGTGACGGCATAAGCATAGCATCAGCAGCAGCATAAAGTTTGTGGGCGAGTTGGTCAGAATAAAGAATATTTGCAGAAACTCTTTCAGGATATTTCCACTGATAGTGTTTGAACATATTTTCGTATTTCTGGTCGCCTGTACCGATTACTACAAACTGAGTGTTTTCATCGCAGATTTTTTCCATAGCATAACTTACAAGGTCAAGACCTTTCTGGTCAGTTAAGCGTGAAATTATAGCCATCATGTACTTATTTTCATCAACAGGAAGTCCAAGTTCTTTCTGGAGTTCCATTTTATTCTGAGCCTTTTTCTTTTTGAAGTTTTTGGAATGATACTCTTTGAAAATATTTTTATCATTGTTAGGGTCAAAAACATTATAGTCAATTCCGTTAACAATACCACGCAGAGAAGCAGACCTTGCCCTGAGAAGTCCGTCAAGATGTTCGCCATAGAATGGATACTTAATTTCTTCTGCATAAGTTTCGCTTACAGTTGTTATGTAGTCTGCATATACAAGACCACCTTTAAGCATATTTGCATTTTTATTAAATTCAAGTTTATCAGAAGTGAACATATAATCCGGAAATGCTGTGTTATATTTGAAAGTATTAATATCCCATACACCCTGAAATTTAAGATTGTGAATAGTCATGATAGTTTTTGTAGAACTGTAGAATGGGTGTGTTGCAAAAGTTGAGTGCATAAATACCGGAATAAGTGAAGCCTGCCAGTCGTGACAGTGGATAATGTCAGGACGGAATCCTATTACAGGAAGAATGGCAAGTACAGCTTTACAGAAGAAAGTGAATCTTTCTATATCCCATTTTAAATCAGGGGAATATGGAGTATCACATTTGAAGTAATATTCATTATCTACAAAATAGAATTTTATACCATTATATTCATACTCCATGATACCAACATGGACATTATTTTCTCTTTTACCGTAGTCCATGTAGAAGTGAGTGACATATTTGAAGTTATCTCTGTATTTTGCAGGAATGCAAGTATAGTAAGGAAGAATCACTCTTACATCAAATTCGCTTCTGTTGAGGTACTTAGGAAGAGCTCCAACAACATCTGCGAGACCGCCGGTTTTTATGAACGGGACACATTCAGAGGCAGCGAATAAAATATTGTTCATTGTCATCAAACTCCTTGCTTTATATATTACTGCTTTTAGTAGCAGTTCAGGATATTCATATTATACACCAAAAAACATTAGAAGTCAATACCAGAAAATGTCATATTTAACAAAAAGTATAAAAAATTTTATTCATCAAAAAAGAGGACAGAAAAAATCTATCCTCTTTTGTACTGATTATTTAAAGTAGTTTACACCGCTTTCAAAAATTTTCTGGTCTTTGTTGCCAGTAACATTCTTACAGATGTAACTGCCTTTACGTTCAGAGTGACCCATTTTACCGAATACACGACCGTCAGGAGAAGTAATACCTTCAATAGCTTCAATGGAGGTATTAGGATTATAGCGGATATCCATAGTAGGATTACCTTCAATGTCAACATACTGAGTAGCAATTTGACCATTGTTGGCAAGTCTCTGAATAAGACTCTGAGGTGCTACAAATCTGCCTTCACCATGTGAAATAGGTACAGTGTGAATATCTCCCACTTCGCAACCGTAAAGCCATGGTGATTTATTAGAAGCTATTCTTGTATTTACCATCATTGACTGGTGACGTGCAATTGTATTGAATGTAAGTGTAGGTGATTCTTCAGTCATATCAACAATTTCACCGAATGGAACAAGACCGAGTTTTATTAAAGCCTGGAAACCATTACAGATACCGAGCATAAGACCGTCACGTTTTTTAAGGAGTTCGTGAACAGCGTCTTTGATTTTAGGATTGCGGAAGAATGCTGTAATAAATTTACCACTGCCTTCTGGTTCGTCACCGCCACTGAATCCGCCAGGAATCATTATAATCTGTGATTCCTTGATAGCCTTTTCAAAGTAATTTATACTGTCTTCGAGGTCTATCGCAGAGAGATTCTTTATAACAACTGTTTCAGCCTTAGCACCTGCTTTTTCAAATGCTCTTGCTGTATCGTATTCGCAGTTTGTACCAGGGAATACAGGTATAAGAACTTTAGGCTGTGCAACTTTTATAGATGCAGATTTCTTTTCAGTATTTTCATATGAATAAGTTTGCGGAGTAGTATCAGTAGTTTTTATTCTGCATGGGAATACAGGTTCAAGTTTGCTTTCCCATGCTCTCTGGAGGCTGTCAAGATTTACAGTATACTTTTCAGTGAAAATCTTATAATCAGAAATTGTCTTACCGATTACAAATTCGCCGTCCTGAGCGTTGCCGAGAACTTCAACAATAAATGCACCATAGCAATGCTTATAGAGTTCAGTTGCAGTGAGATGTGCAGAAAATTCAAAACCAAGTCTGTTACCAAAGCACATTTTAGCAATACCCTCTGCAACACCGCCATAACCAAGTGTCCATACAGCATTTGCACGACCCTCTGCAATGAGTTTTTCAACCTTGTCAAAACAGTTTTTAAGGCTTGCAAATACAGGAAGTCCATTTCTGTCGTATTCAGGAGTAATCATTATAACATCGTTTCCGGCTTCTTTAAATTCAGTGGAAACAATTTTATTAGCCTGTGCTGTTGATACTGCAAATGATACGAGTGTAGGTGGTACGTCTATATCTTCAAAAGTACCAGACATTGAGTCTTTACCGCCTATTGAACCGCAACCCATTTCAAGCTGTGCCTTAAATGCACCCAATAATGCGGAAAGAGGTTTGCCCCAACGCTTAGGGTCATTCTGAGTGCGTTCAAAATATTCTTGGAATGTGAGCCAACATTTTTTATAAGAACCACCGGCAGCTACTATTTTAGAGATAGATTCAACTACTGCGAGCATAGCTCCATGATATGGACTCTTTGAAGAAATATCCGGATTATATCCCCAGCCCATAAGTGAACAAGTGTTAGTTTCGCCTTTGAGTACCGGAATCTTAGCAGCCATAGCTTGAGATGGTGTCATCTGATATACTCCGCCGAATGGCATTAAAACAGTTCCAGCACCGATTGTTGAGTCAAATTTTTCAATAAGACCTTTCTGTGAACATACATTAAGATTTGACATAATTTCTGTCCAAGTTTCAGCACTGTCTGTGAAAGTTTCATCATCAGTGAATACAGGGTCTTCAACAACGATATCAGTATACTTTACAGCACCGTTTGAATTAAGGAAATCTCTTGAAAGGTCTACAATAGTGTGACCATTCCAGTTCATTTTAAGACGGGGTTCGTCAACAACGTCCGCAACAACGGTTGCCTGAAGATTTTCTTTTTTAGCTTCTGCCATAAATTTATCAACATCTTCAGGAGCAATAACTACAGCCATTCTTTCCTGTGATTCGCTGATAGCTATTTCAGTACCGTCAAGACCGTCATATTTTTTAGGAACTGCATTGAGATTGATTATAAGACCGTCTGTAAGTTCGCCGATAGCAACTGATACGCCACCAGCACCAAAGTCATTACAACGTTTAATCATTTTTGTGACATCTGGATTTCTGAAAAGTCTTTGTAACTTTCTTTCTTCCGGCGGATTACCCTTCTGAACTTCTGCACCGCAGTTTTCGAGTGATTCGAGAGTATGGGACTTTGAAGAACCTGTAGCACCACCGCAACCGTCACGACCTGTTTTACCTCCGAGGAGTATAACTATATCGCCTGCAACTGGTCTTTCACGACGGATATTTTCAGCCGGAGCAGCACCAACTACAGCACCTATTTCCATTCTTTTTGCAACATAGCCAGGGTGATAAACTTCTGCAACGTGTCCTGTAGCAAGTCCTATCTGGTTGCCGTAAGAACTATAACCATTTGATGCACCTACTGTAATTTTTCTCTGTGGAAGTTTTCCTGCAATAGTGTCTTCAACTGGAACAAGCGGATTTGCTGCACCGGTTACACGCATAGCTTGATAAACATATGAACGTCCTGAAAGCGGGTCACGGATAGCACCGCCGAGACAAGTTGCTGCACCGCCGAAAGGTTCAATTTCAGTAGGGTGATTGTGGGTTTCGTTTTTGAACATTAAAATCCAGTCTTCCTGCTGTCCGTCTATATCAACTTTGATTTTTACGGAGCAAGCATTGATTTCTTCGCTTTCATCGAGGTCATCGAGAAGTCCGTCTGCTTTAAGTTTCTTAGCAGCGATTGTAGCTAAATCCATAAGTGTGACTGGTTTTTTGGAGCGTCCGAGTTCATCACGTACATCAAGATATTTAATATAAGTGTCTCTGATATAAGGAGTTTCAATCTTAACATCATTAACATTTGTGAGGAATGTTGTATGACGGCAATGGTCTGACCAGTAAGTGTCAATCATTTTGATTTCTGTAATTGTAGGGTCACGTTTTTCTGTATCACGGAAATATTTCTGACAGAATTTAATATCATCAAAATCCATAGCAAGACCATACTGTTTTATGAAATCATTAAGTCCTTGAGCGTCAAGATTTGTGAAACCGTCAAGGGTTTTAACAGTTTCAGGAATTTCATAGTTATTGTCGAGGGTTTCAGGTTTTTCAAGTGAAGCCTCACGACTTTCAACAGGGTTTATAATGTAGGATTTGAGAGTATCAAATTCTTCATCTGTGATATTTCCGGAAATAATATATACACGAGCATTTCTCACACGGCAACGTTCGCCTTGACGGAGTATCTGTATACACTGTTCACAACTGTCTGCTCTCTGGTCAAACTGTCCCGGCAGATATTCAACAGCAAAGATTCTGTCATCTGCTGTAATTTCAGGAAGTTCTTCATAAACAACGTCAACAGCAGGTTCTGAAAAGACGGTGTTTATAGAAGCGTTGAAATCTTCTTGACTGAGCTTATCAGCATCATATCTGTTAAGAATACGCAGACCGTTTATATTGAGTCTGAGAGCTGTACGTACATCATTGAGTACAGATTGTGCTTCAACAGCAAATTCCGGTTTTTTTTCGGCATAGATTCTGAATACGGACATATTAAAATCTCCATTTCTAAATTATTATTGACCTCTGGCAAGGTCGGGGGAAGATTCGTTCACAATTCTGCCAATACAGAAATCAGAACGGCTTTCTTCTATTGTAACATAAAATAACTGATTACGCAAACTTTTTTCAGAATTTTCACGAGGAATTTTTACTAATGTATAATCTTCCGCATATCCTCTATGAAATTCTGTACAGTTTTCACGTTCAAAAAGGACTTGTACAGTTTTTCCGATAAGCGATTGTAAATATTTTTCCTCGGATAATTTAACGGCATCTGACATTTCGGAAGCTCTTTTTGACTTTATATTTTCCGGAATCTGTCCCGACATTTTATCGGCTGGAGTGCCTTTTCTGCGGGAATAACGGAAAACATGAACTTTGCTGAAACCTACCTTTTTAACAAATTCGGCAGATTCTTTGAAATCTTCATCAGTTTCATTCGGAAAACCTACCATAATATCTGTTGTGAAAGAGCATTCCGGAAAGAAACTTCTTATTTTCTCGGTAAGATTCAGATATTCTTTGGTATTGTAATGACGATTCATAGCTTTTAAAGTTTTGTCACAACCGCTTTGGAGTGATAAGTGAAACTGCGGACAAACTTTTTTTACTGCTGAAATTCTTCTTAATAAATCGTCAGACATTTTTTCAGGTTCAAGAGAACCTAAACGAATACGTTCAATTCCGTCAACAGATGCACAGACTTCAACGGCGTCTGCAAGATTGATTCCGAATTCCATTCCGTAAAAAGCAAGATTAATTCCAGTAAGAACTATTTCTTTTTTACCCATTCGTGCGGAATTTTCTGCTTCTGTTCTGATTGATTCGAGATTTCTTGACCGGCAACGTCCCCTTGCATATGGAATTATGCAATATGTGCAGAACTGATTACAGCCGTCCTGAATTTTCATGAAAGTACGTGTATTTTTTTCAAAAACAGGAAAGTCAAGATTTTCAAAAGTATCGTTTCGGGAATAGTCAGAAATATTTATTTTTTTGGAATGTTTTTCAAGGTATTCTGCAACAAGGGAGGGGAGTTCATGACGGTTTTTAGTTCCGGTAATTATATCAGCTTCCGAAAGCTTTTCTGTTGAATCTTTATTTACCTGAGGATAACAGCCTGTTAAAGCTATTACAGTATCGGGATACTTTTTGCGGATTTTTCTAAGTGTTGATAAAACACCGCTGTCACCGTATTCCGTAACTGTACATGAATTTATAATGATAATATCTGCGTTATCCACAGTATCGGAAATTTTATAACCGTTTTTCTGAAATGAAGTTTTCAGAGATTCAGTTTCATATTGATTTACTTTACAGCCAAAAGTAATAAAAAATACTTTATACATATTTCACCTTATTAACATAGATTATTCTTTGTTTCAACAAAACTTTGAATCCCCCGCTTCTTTAAGCGGCGGACATTGTAAAACGGCAGTGGGAGCGGAAAGAATTGGTATCTTCCACTGACATGAAATCAATCCGCTTGACAGATTCTTCAAAATATGATATAGTGAATATGACATTATAAGTTAGGGAGGTCATGGACAGAATGCCCTGTGGATTGAAACATATGTTCAGTTTTTTGCGATTTGCTCTGCTGTTTATAGAGTTAAGGAAAAATTGTTGTCAAATTATTGTGTTAATACTGCACAAAAACCCCCAGTCATTTTTATGCACTATAAATAATTATTCGTTCTGAATAAAAAGAGGTTTGCATTGCATAGTTTATTATACCAAATTGACGAAATTGTTATAACTGGCTTGACATTCGGCAAAATACATGATATTATATAGTTGCGGTAGGGAAAAGCCGTTGAAAAAGCAATAAACAATAAAAAATTTTATTCTGAACAGGAGGCACACTTTATGACAAAAACAAAAATTTTTTTACAGGCAATCAATGATGTCAAGGATTTCGTTACAATTGTAATGCGTTATGACTTTGACATTGACCTCGTTTCCGGAAGATACGCTGTTGATGCTAAATCTATCATGGGTATTTTCAGCCTTGACCTTTCCAAGCCGATTGAACTTGATGCTCACACAGATGACGCTGAAGACTTCCTCAAGGAAATCGATAAGTTCATTGTAAAGTAATTTTATAGCATACATACACATTCAGAAACTCTGTCTTATGGCAGGGTTTCTTTTTTTATGAAACAAAATGTATATAAATGCATTTTGAGGTTATAATACAATCAGACGCTGAGTTATACACAATATCAATAAACAGCGTAATAAAAAAATCCCGAATAAAGAGGTGTTCTCAATATGTGGGACAAACTGGCACTTATTCTCCTGATAATAGGGGGAATAAACTGGGGATTAGTCGGTATTTTCAGTTTTGACCTTGTAGCGTGGTTATTTGGCGGAGCTGGAAGTCTTTTGAGTCGAACAGTTTACATTTTGGTAGCGATTTCGGCAGTATGGTGTATATCCCTGCTTTTCAAAAAAGACGAGGCGGTAGCATACAACCGATAAAAACCCGACTTTAACGCTCCTTATGATGCCGTAGGAGCGTTTTAGTTTACATAGCAAAAAGGAGAGGTGAATAATACCTCCCCTGTTTTTTTATAATCAGTCGCTGATGTAAGGGAGAAGTGCAATTTGTCTTGCTCTCTTTACGGCTACTGTAAGTTCACGTTGATGATATGCACAAGTACCAGTTACACGTCTTGGAAGAATCTTAGCTCTCTCTGTCATGCACTTTCTGAGCTTGGCAAGGTCCTTATAGTCAATCTTCTCAATTCTGTCAGCACAGAACATACAAACCTTCTTGCGTGGCTTCTTTGAGGGACGGGAATTTCTTTCCTTTTCCATAATCAATCCGCACGTCAATTTAATTAATGACGTGGCACACTCCTTTCGTAAATAGTAGGTTTCGTTCAATTAGAACGGCACATTACCGTCACTGAGAACTTCCTCATAATCGTTCATATTTCCATAAGACATACTGTTGTCATTTGGAGTATTATACTGTTGTGGCTGAGAATAATTGTTGTAATTATTCTGAGGAGCAGGATTATAGTTGTTTTGCGGAACTGAATAACCATTGTTATTATTGTTATAACCACCAACTGAACCAGATTCAGCTTTAGAACCTGTAAATTCTACATTGTTTACAAATACATCAGTTGTGTAATGAGTAACATCTGGGTGGTTTTTATCCTGATAACTATTGCTTCTGAGTTCGCCTTCAACACAAATCATACTACCTTTCTTAAAGTAGCGGTTTACGAATTCAGCAGTCTGAGACCATGCTGTGCAACTGATAAAATCAGCTTCTCTTTCGCCAGTTTGCTTATTTGTGAACCTGCGATTTATAGCGAGTCTGAAAGAACATGATGTAGTACCGCTTTGAGTTTGTCTTAATACAGGGTCAGCAGTAAGTCTGCCCATTAAAATAACTTTATTCATTTAACCGACTCCTTAAAAAATAGAATTATTCACCAATAACAGTAACAAGTGAACGGAGAACGCCATCAGTAATGTTAAGACGTCTTGAAAGTTCAGCCGGATATTCAGGCTTAGATTCAAAAGTATAGATTACATAGTAACCTTCTGTTTCGTCTTCGATAGGATATGCAAGCTTACGCTTACCCCAATCTTCATTGACTTCAACAGCTTCAGCGTGTCTTTCAATTCTTTCCTTGAATTTTTCAACAAGAGCTTTCATTGGTTCTTCGCCGTTCTTAAGGCTGAAAACAACCATTACTTCGTACTTAGCGGATATCTTTGCCATTAAAAATACACCTCCTTCTGGAATTTGCCCTACAACTCACTGCGGGCAAGGATAACAAATATCGGGTAACGATACTTTAATAAGTATACCACTTTTCGGAAAGCTTGTCAAGTAGTTTTCGTGAAAAAATTTCTTAAACAGCAGAATTTCTATAAAATATAATGCAATAATATAAATATTTGTAATAAAATACAAAATATTGTTTATACTATTGACAATTTTCTTTAGCGGTGCTATAATGACAGCGTTGAAGAGTAAAAATGCGTTCGTCAAGTGACGGTTGAACGGGGAGTTGTCAACCGGACGAAAAGTCTTAATGACTTGCGGTTCGCATTTTGCATCCCGCTTCGTAGGACAATCAAAAAAAGAATTTTTTACTGCCTTCTTTTCTTTGTCGTATGAGTGAGGAAAAAGGAGGTATTTTTTTATGAACAAATCAACAACAGCAGCCAAAAATGTGGCAATTTTCGGCAGTCGAATGATTGTAATGTCAGGACTTCTTATAGCAATGAGTATTGTTTTAGGAAAGTTTCTTGCATTCAACATCGGAACAAGTATAAGAATAAGCTTTGAAAATCTGCCTATACTTATGGCTGGAATCTTTTTCGGACCAGTAGTTGGCGGTATCGTCGGAGCTGGTGCGGATTTAATCGGCTGTGTAATGGCTGGATATGCTATAAACTATGTTATAACAATCGGTGCATTCTCAATAGGTTTTGTATCAGGACTTATTTCACATTGTATTCTTAAAAAGAAACATAGTTTTCCTGCAATAATAGGCTCAGTTCTTCCTGCACACGCAATCGGTTCAATGATTATAAAATCTATAGGAATGTTTATTTTCTTCCATACACCAATTCAGGTGCTTGCTTTAAGAGTGCCGATATATATTGTTACAGGGCTTCTTGAAACATATATAATTTACCTTTTGCTGAAAAATAAAGCATTTTCAGAACAAGTGGAAAGAATGTGCAAAAAATGACATTTAATGATGCTTTGGAATATCTTAAAATAGCTTCCGGACGTGGCAGTCGTCTGGGGCTTGAAAGAATTTCCGTACTTATGGAAAAACTCGGCAATCCTCAAAATAAAGTAAAGATAATTCATGTTACCGGAACTAACGGAAAAGGTTCATTCAATGCAATGCTTACATCTGTTCTTAAAAGTGCCGGTTATAGAGTTGGTAGTTTTTCATCTCCTGCTATAACAGAAGTTACAGATAGTTTCCGTATAGACTGCGAAGAAATTTCTAAAAAAGACTTTGCGGAAATAATGGATATTGTATATCCTGTCTGTGAATCAATGGACGACAAACCTACAGAATTTGAAGTACTTACAGCTATGGCATTTGAACTGTTCTTACAGAAAAAATGTGATATTGCGGTAGTGGAATGCGGAATGGGTGGCGACCTTGATTCAACTAATGTTATAGAGTCTCCGTTTTTATCCGTAATAACAAATGTCCGCAAAGACCACTGTTCATTTTTAGGAAACACTATTGAAGAAATTGCTTTTCACAAATCCGGAATAATTAAGGAAAAAAGACCTGTATTTTTTGGTGATGAAAAAATCCCCGATATAATCATTGAAACTGCAAAAAGAAAGTCTGCTGAACTTTTTCGGATAAAACCATATAGTGTTGAACCGGTTTTCAGTCTGTCGGGAACAGAATTCTTATATAAAGATATGAAAATAACATTGCCACTTTTAGGAACATACCAGTTAAATAATGTTTTTAATGTTCTTAACTGTATTGAAATTCTTAAAAATCAAGGACTTTGTATTTCAGAAAATGCAATAACAGAAGGTCTGAAAAATACAAAATGGCATGGACGTTTTGAATTACTCCGTAATAATCCGATTGTTATATTTGATGGTTCTCATAATCCCGATGGTATAACACGTACAGCAGAAAGTCTTGAAAAGTATTTTGATAGTCGTGTTGTAATGCTTATAGGAGTTATGGCTGACAAGGAATACAATTTATATGCCGATATTCTCGGAAAGTATATTGATTGTGTTTTCACTGTAAAGCCTGATAATCCACGTTCACTTGACAGTAAAATTCTTGCGGAAACCTTTTTAAGAAAAAACATTACCGCAAAAGCTTTTACAGTATTAAGTGACGGTGTTGAATCAGCGTATTTATATGCAAAAGAAAATAATTTACCACTTATTGCATTAGGTTCACTGTATATGTACAGAGAATTTACAAATGCACTTAACAATATATCATGAAAAAATAAAAAACCGTCAATTAATGGCGGTTTTTTTAAATACTTATTTTTCAAGATTCAACAAAACTTTGAATCCCCCGCTTCTTTAAGCGACGGACATTGTAAAACGGCAGTGGGAGCGGAAAGAATTGGTATCTCCCACTGACATGAAATCAATCCGCTTGACAGATTCTTCAAAATATAATATACTGAATATTACATTATAAGTCAGGGAGGTCATGGACAGAATGCCCTGTGGATTGAAACAAATATATTGGATTCATCACTATAAGAATTATATGTATAAAATTCTTTAAGGGATTTATTGAGTCTTTTTGCCATAGGTTTGAATGTACTTGCAGAAATAATACCGCTTACTAATCCACCGATAATTGGAACAGCTTTTCCAAATATTTTTGCAATCTGTTCTTCGCTTATGCGTGTGGCGGATTTTTTACCCAAAATAATCAATACTTGATTTGCAATTATTTTACTTCCTTGATTTGCAATTGCTTTTTCCTGTAATTTGACAGCAGTTTCATTCAAAACTTTTTTCAGAAATGCATTTGCCACTTCAACTCCGGAAGCTACTCCTAAAACGACTATCATTACATCTTCCTGAGAAGAATCAAGTTCATTTATATCCTGATAACCGTATAAATACATAAGCTTTTGAGCAAGATTAAAGAAATTTGCATAATATTGTATAACATCAGCAGATGAACCGCCAAGCAGTCCGATAAGTCCGCCTGGCATACCTGATAAAAATGACGCTGTAACAGTAAGCAAAGCTTTAGAATTTATTGTGTTTTTTGCCATTTTTTCTATGAGTTCTATTGGAATTCCGGCTTTTTTAGTGCCATAAACTAAAGCGTCTTCTATCATTTTATCTGGCACTTTACCTTTAAGTTCTTTTTCAAGAAATTCTTCACGATTGACTTTTACTCCAGGAACTTTCATAGCACCGTTTATAATTGGAAGTAATACGCTATCCATAAATTCTCCTTTATGCTTTGCGAGTCTTGTTTTTTCTGTAAATAATTGTAAGTCCCTTTATTAAAAGACTTTTATCAAGAATAATTTCACGTCTGCATAAAGGTACAACTATTTCGGAGAGTCCGCCGGTTGCAACAACTGTACATTTTTCGCCGAGTTCTTCCTCAATTCGTTGAATAATTCCATCTAATGCACAGGCATTTGAATAAAGCATACCACTTTTCATGCAATCGACAGTATTAGTTCCTATTACTTTTTCGGGAACTTCAAAGTTTATTTTAGGAAGCTGTGCGGTTTTAGCAGTAAGAGCATTTGTAGCTGTACCCATTCCGGCAATAATAAGACCACCGAGATAATTTTTATTTTTGTCTATCGCCGAAACAGTTGTAGCAGTTCCCATATCAATTATAATTTGCGGAATGGGATACTGATTGATAGATGCTACAGCGTCAACAACTTGGTCACTTCCGAGCTGTGCCGGATTGTCTATTAGTATATTAAGACCTGTTTTCAGACCCGGACCTACTGTCATAACTTCAATGCCGAAAAGCTTTTTAACGGCTGAACTCACTGTTTCAGTAACAGCCGGTACAACAGATGACATAATAGCATCATCTATATCAGTTGTCTGAAAATTGTTCATTTCAAGAATATTTTTCATAAGTGAAGCGTATTCCGTAGCAGTTGCCTGATGATTGGTTGAAATTCTTTCAAAAAGTACTATATTATTTTTTTCATTTACACAGCCAAAAACTATATTAGTATTTCCGATATCTATTGCTAAAAGCATAATTTCAAGACCTCCTGATTTTTATATAAGTAATTATAGCATATTATCCTTAAAAAATCCATAGTTTTGATGAAAAATAAATCCAATTGACAAAAAACTCAATATATTGTAGAATATTATCGGAGGAATTTAAATGGAAGAAATATTTGTATATGGACTTCTTATGGGATTCAACAATGAAATAGAAAATTTATATAATGAAAAACTTGACGAACTTTTTTTGAAATATCCTGATAATTCAGATTTTCTTGAATTAGAACTGCTTTGCGGAAATGTGAAAGAAAGCATGATTTATATAAAAGAACATATAAGTTTCAATGATATAAATATTGAAAACTTTGAAAAGAAATTTATCGAATGTCTCAAAATTTTATATAATGACATGAATATAAAGGATTTTTCAGAATTATCATATAAAATATGGAATGTATTACCGGAATATATTTCTCGAAAAGACCCGTTCATAATATTATGCTATGCTGGTGATTCGCTTTCATGGGGAGATGAGCTTTCCGCAAAAGAAAACTTTGAAAGGATATTTTCTTATTATGAATGAAAAGTTAAAAATATGGCTTGAAGACAATAAGGAATTGTTTTCTGAAAACGGCATAAAAACTATCAGTAAATACGAAAATGAAAATTCTTTTGTCTGAAAATTTTATATAATGACATGAATATAAAGGATTTTTCAGAATTATCATATAAAATATGGAATGTATTACCGGAATATATTTCTCGAAAAGACCCGTTCATAATATTATGCTATGCTGGTGATTCGCTTTCATGGGGAGATGAGCTTTCCGCAAAAGAAAACTTTGAAAGGATATTTTCTTATTATGAATGAAAAGTTAAAAATATGGCTTGAAGACAATAAGGAATTGTTTTCTGAAAACGGCATAAAAACTATCAGTAAATACGAAAATGAAAATTCTTTAGTAGTACAGCATGAGACAGATTTATATATAGGAGAGATTTCAGCAAATAATGACGGTTTTACCGATACAGAAATAATTGAAATAAAATCAGGTGAACTGGTATTTTGTATGCATTGTAATGCTCACGCTGATATAGAAATAAGTCCGATGCTTGATATGTATATGAATTTTATAAAAAGGAGACTATAATAATATGCTTACTGGAAAAACAGTATTGTTAGGAGTATCAGGCTCTATAGCAGTATACAAAATATGCAACCTTGCAAGAATGTTGACTAAACTCGGAGCAGAAGTTCATGTTGCAATGACACCTAATTCAACGAATTTTGTACACCCGTTGACATTTGAAACCCTTACACAGCATAAGTGCCTTATAGATACTTTTGACAGAAACTTTGAATATAGTGTTGAACACGTTTCAATAGCAAAAAAGGCAGATGTTGTAATGATTGCTCCGGCTTCTGCAAATGTTATCGGAAAAATTGCCAATGGAATAGCTGATGATATGCTTACAACAACGGTTATGGCTTGTACCTGTAAAAAAATTATATCTCCAGCCATGAATCATAATATGTTTCATAATCCCATTGTGCAGGATAATATTGAAAAGCTTAAAAGATTCGGTTATGAAATAGTAGAGCCTGTTCACGGAATGCTTGCCAATCGTGATATGGGTGACGGTAAACTTCCGGACGAGGAAACGCTTCTTGAATATATAATACGTGAAATAGCTTTTGAAAAGGACTTGCAGGGAAAAAAGATTCTTGTTACAGCCGGTGCAACTCGTGAAAATATTGACCCTGTACGTTTTATAACTAATCATTCAAGCGGAAAAATGGGATTTGCCATTGCTAAAAATGCTATGCTCAGGGGGGCTGATGTAACTGTTATTGCGGGACACACTGAAGTAAAACCGCCTATGTTTGTAAACGTTATAAAAGCTGAATCCGCTGAGGAAATGTTTCAGAGAGTAACGGAACGTCAGGAAGAATTTGATATAATTATAAAATCTGCTGCTGTTGCGGATTATACTCCGGTATCAATGGCAGACAACAAAATAAAAAAATCAGATAGCAATATGAGTATTCTTCTTAAACGTACAAAAGATATTCTCAAGTATTTAGGAGAACATAAACCGGATAATCAAATTATATGCGGTTTTTCTATGGAAACAGAAAATATGCTTGAAAATTCAAAAAAGAAACTTTATTCAAAAAATTGTGATATGATTTGTGCTAATTCCCTTAAAACTGCCGGAGCAGGATTCGGAACAGATACTAATATTGTTACACTTATAACTAAAAACAACACAGAACAGCTTGAAATAATGTCAAAAGATGAAGTAGCAGGAGTTATTCTGACACGTCTTAAAGAATTAAGTGAACATTTGACAAATTGACAAATATATGATATTCTATAGATGTTATAAAAATAAAACATATTATGAATTCGCAGGAGATGATTTTATTGAAAAATACATTTGGTTCAAGTGTTGCTGTTACTATTTTCGGTGAAAGTCATGGCAATATGATTGGGGCAGTACTTGACGGTTTAGCTCCCGGAATTGATGTTGATGAAGATTTCATAGCGTCGCAAATGGAATTGAGAAAATCAGTTGGTTCATTATCGACTGCAAGGCGTGAGGCTGATGAAGTCAAGATTGTTAGCGGAGTTTTCAACGGAAAAACTACAGGTACGCCTATTACTCTTATAATACAGAATAATGATACTCGCAGTAAGGATTATGGAGAACTTGCTTATAAAGCACGTCCGGGTCATGCAGATTATACAGCACAGATGAAATATCATGGATTTCAGGATTTCAGAGGTGGCGGACACTTTTCAGGAAGAATAACCGCAGGTTTGGTTGCTTCCGGAGCAATTGCTATAAATGCTCTCAGAAAAAAAGGTATTTATATAGGTACACATATACTTTCCTGTGCCGGAGTAAATGACAGAAAATTCAATGATATAAAAAATGACATTGATATTCTTAGTGGACTTGAATTTGCTGTACTGGACGATTCTGCTAAGCAGTCTATGACTGATAAAATAGCGTCTGCCCGAAATGACGGCGACAGTGTTGGCGGTTGTCTCGAAACTGCTGTAATAGGTTTTCCGGCAGGTGTCGGTGAACCGTGGTTTGATACTATTGAAGGAGTACTTGCTCATATACTTTTCAGTGTACCGGCAGTAAAGGGAGTAGAGTTCGGTGACGGATTCGATTTTGCTGAAATGTCTGGAAGTACAGCTAATGATGCTTATTATTCAGATAATGGGACTGTATACACAAAAACTAATCATAACGGCGGAGTTTTAGGCGGTATAACTAACGGTATGCCTATAATTTTCCGTACTGCTGTTAAACCTACTCCGTCAATCTATAAGGAGCAGGATACAATTGATCTTAAAACCATGCAGGACACAAAATTACAAATAAAAGGTCGTCATGACCCTGCTATAATTCATCGTGCAAGAGTCGTCATTGATAGCGTGACTGCACTTGTGCTTTGTGACCAGCTTGCACTCAGATATGGTACAGATTGGATTTCAGAAAATTAAAAATTATTATTGGGGATAAAATAATTATCAGTAGTGGACGAAAAAAACAATATTTTCGTGTTTCGTAAAATCATCGAATATGGATTATATAAAAATAAATTAAAAAGGAAGTTTTTTATTATGGCTATGAATATCATCAGGGAGTTACCCCACCCGACAGAAATTAAATCTGCTCATGTTCTTTCACAGGAACTTATTGACATAAAAGCTAAGCGTGATGAAGAAATCAAGGATATTTTCAGTGGAAAATCCAATAAATTCATTCTTATTATAGGACCTTGTTCAGCAGACAGAGAGGACAGCGTTCTTGATTACATTACACGTTTAAGAGAAGTACAGGAAAAAGTAAAAGATAAGATTTTCATGATTCCGAGAATATACACCGGAAAACCTCGTACAACCGGTGACGGTTATAAGGGAATGTTGCACCAGCCTGACCCTACAGGTATGCCTGACCTTAAAAGCGGTATCATTGCAGTAAGACAATTACACATGAAAGCTCTTGCTGAAACAGGTTTTTCATGTGCTGATGAAATGCTTTATCCTGAAAATTACAGTTATCTTGATGACCTTCTTTCATATATTGCAATAGGAGCTCGTTCCGTAGAAAATCAACAGCACAGACTTGTTTCAAGCGGAGTAACTATTCCGGTAGGTATGAAGAATCCTACTTCCGGAGACATTTCCGTAATGATGAATTCCATTACTGCTGCACAACATGCACACGCATTTATTTACAGAGGCTGTGAAGCAAAGAGCGACGGAAATCCTTATGCACACGCTATATTACGTGGCTACGTTGATGACAGAGGAAATTCTTTCCCTAACTATCACTATGAGGATTTAATAAGACTTTCTGATACTTATGCACAGAAAAAACTTCTCAATCCTGCACTTATCGTTGATACTAATCATTCAAATTCCAGCAAGCAGTACAATGAACAGATTAGAATTGCTAAGGAAATACTTCACAGTATGCGTCATAGTAATGATATTAAAAAGCTTGTCAAAGGTCTCATGATTGAAAGCTACATTGAGGACGGTTGCCAGAAGATTGGCGAGAATATTTATGGTAAATCCATTACAGACCCGTGTCTTGGCTGGGAAAAATCTGAAAAACTCATATATGATATTGCAGAACAGCTTTAATAAACATTAACAGGAATGTTTCCGCCTCTATAGGTGGTGAGATGAATTGTAAATCAGAAACTCAACATCAATGGAGCGGATATAAATCGGTATATGAAGAAAATCACAGTCAAATATGCATTTATTTGTAGTTTCTGTGAGATTACCAACTATAAATTGAAATAATCAAATACAAAAAAAGCACACCAATAGTGGTGTGCTTTTTTTATTAAAGAAGAATTATACCATTTTCGGCACATTTTGAAATCATTTCGTCACTCCAGATAGAAGACTGTACTTCACCAATATGTGCTTTTTCAAGTAAGAACATACAAAGTCTTGACTGACCTATTCCACCGCCTATGGTTAATGGAAGTGTACCATTAGCAATCATTTTATGATAATCATATTTCATGCGGTCTTCTGTACCTGTTTCGGCGAGTTGTTTTTTAAGTGAAGTTTCATCTACACGGATACCCATTGAAGAAATTTCAAGAGCATTGTCAAGAACTTCGTCCCATACGAAAATATCACCATTAAGTGACCAGTCATCATAGTCAGGAGCTCTGCCATCATGTTTCTGACCGCTTGCGAGAAGTCCGCCAATCTGCATTATGAAAACAGTTTTGTGTTCTTTTGTGATGAGACGTTCACGTTCCTTTGGAGTCTTGTCAGGGAACATATCTTCAAGTTCCTGAGTTGTAATAAAGAATACATCTTCACAAACGTTTCCGGCAATTGCAGGATAACGTAAACCTACTTTTCTTTTTACATATGAAACGGCTTTAACAACGCTTTTAACGGTTTCTTTGAGATAGTCAATGTTTCTCTGTTCACGAGTGATAACCTTTTCCCAGTCCCACTGGTCAACGAAAATTGAATGAGTATTGTCTGTATCATCATCACGGCGGATAGCATTCATATCAGTATAAATGCCTTCATTTGGCTGATAGCCGTAACGATAAAGTGCCATTCTTTTCCACTTTGCGAGTGACTGAACAACTTCTGCTTCACTTTCATTGATTTCTTTAATAGTGAAATCTACTTTTCTTTCAACACCGTTAAGGTCGTCATTTATACCACTGCCTTTTTTTACGATAAGAGGAGCGGATACACGGTCAAGAGTAAGAGCAAATGAAAGTGCCTGCTGAAAAACGTCCTTAATGTACTTGATAGCGTGTTGAGTTTCTCTGAGAGTGAGGGCGGATTTATAACCCTCTGGAATATACAGCGATTTTGACATAAAAATATCATTCCTTTACTATTTATTTAATCAGGAAACAGCGTCATTGATGTTTCCTGATGCTGTCATATTATATGCCGAATGGAAATTTTAATTATCTGATACTGCCGACAGTTCTTGGATAGAGGATTACGTCACGGATATTAGACATACCTGTTGTATACATGATAAGTCTTTCAAAACCTAATCCAAAACCGCCGTGAGGTACAGAACCATATTTTCTCAAATCAAGGTAATCTGAATAGAGGTCAAGATTCATATTTCTTTCTTTCATAGCAGAAACAAGTTTATCATAATCTGCTTCACGCTCACTGCCACCGATTATTTCGCCAACTCCTGGAACAAGGAGGTCAACAGCAGCAACAGTTTTTCCGTCTGGATTTTGTTTCATATAGAAAGACTTTATTTCCTTTGGATAATCTGTAACAAAAACAGCTTTTTTGAATACTTTTTCAGCAATATATCTTTCGTGTTCTGTCTGGAGGTCACAGCCCCATTCAACAGGATATACGAAATTTTCACCTGATTCTTGTAAAAGCTTTATTGCTTCTGTGTAAGTCACTCTGCCGAAATCGTGGGAAATGAGTTCTTCAAGACGAGCAACAAGACCCTTTTCAAAGTGAGCATCAAAGAATTTCATATCATCAGGACAAGTGTCAAGAAGTTCACGGATAACTGTTTTAAGCATATCTTCGGCAATTTCTATAACGTCCGGAAGTTCAGCAAAAGCTACTTCCGGTTCAATGTGCCAGAATTCAGCTAAGTGCTTTGGAGTATTACTGTTTTCTGCTCTGAAACTTGGACCAAATGTATAAATTTTACCCATAGCCATAGCAGCTACTTCACCTTCGAGCTGTCCTGAAACGGATAAACCTGCACGTCTTCCAAAGAAATCATTTTCATAATAATCTTCTTCGTTTTTGTATTCGTTTGAATATCCGATAGTTGTAACATTGAACATTTCGCCAGCACCCTCGCAATCGCTACCGGTTATAAGAGGAGTGTTTACATATACATAGTTATTTTTCTGGAAATACTTGTGTATAGCCTGTGCGAGTACTGAACGGACTCTCCATACAGCATTGAAAGTATTTGTACGACCTCTGAGGTGTGGCATTGAACGGAGATATTCCATTGAACAGCCTTTTTTCTGTAACGGATAATCTGCCGGACATATTCCTAAAATTTCCACGCCGGACGGAAGAACATTAATTTCAACAGTATTGTTTCTTCCCTCAACCAATGTACCAGTTATTTTTACAGAAGTTCCTACACGTGGTTCTTTGTAATCAGAATCGGCAGATTTATCAACTACTACTTGAATGTTTTTAAGTGAAGTACCGTCATTTACTTCAACGAATGCAACACTTTTAGAGTTTCTTGAAGTACGCACCCAACCGCAAACGGTAACTTCTTGATTTTCGGCTTTAGTGTTGAGGAGTACTTTAATATCAGTATGTTTCATAAAAAAAGTTCCTTTCTTAATAAAAAATCCGTCCTGCAAAAAATACAGGACGGGAAAAAATTTCTCGTGGTACCACCTGAATTACTGTTCAAAAAAACAGTCACTCTTGCCGTTTAACGCACGGAAAACGTTTCACCTACTTGCCGTAAGGCTTTCAGGTCACTGCTCGGGAGTGTTATTCGCATGGCTTCTGATATGCGGATTTCAGCAACTTCCGCACTCTCTGGGAACGTCCGACCATGTTACTTGTCTCTGTCAAAGCATTTACTGTAACCATTCTAACATTTTTAAAAAGATATGTCAATAGAAATTAAATTTAAAATTATTTTAACAATATATTTCAGAAAACTCATTAAGAATTTTTTTTAATGTTATGTCAATTCTTGATGAACAGAAACTTTTTATATTTTTAGGGATTTCCTTATAAAAAGCTTCTGCCATGCCACCGGCAATACACGCCATAGTATCAGCATCACCGCCAAGTGAAACGGCATTGCGGACAGCACTTTCATAGTCATTTGAATCAAGAAATGCTACAATAGCCGGCGGAACACTGTAATTTGTACTGCTATTAAATGAATAATTTGGTTTTATATCTTCAATAGTATAATCAAGGTCATAATGGAATTTTTTCATTAGATATTCACGTATAGAATTTTTAGTTTTGCCGTTTCGTGCCATGAATACAGTCATTGCAACTGCTTGTGTTCCATTAATGGCTTCTTTACAATTATGAGTGTAATAACAACTTGCTTTTGCCTGTAATAAAATCTGTTCTTCAGAGTGATACGCATATCCGATAGGTACGGCACGCATAGCACCACCGTTTCCGTAGCTTTTCTGTACATTCATGGAGTGACTTTTTGCCCATTTTGCAAACATCTTACCATATCCGGCATACGGAAAATATGAATAATACTGTTTATATCTTACAGCATATTCATAGCCACGAGATTTTATCTGATTTCTTGTTATATTTTTGTTGTTTTCAAGGATAGCCTTACATACAGCAGTTGTCATAACAGTATCGTCTGTAAATTCAGACTTACTATGAAACGGAAAATTATAATTCTTTGTTGTATGTGATTCGTACCATGAACCAATTATATCACCATAAACTGCACCTAACATAAATATTCTTCAGCTTCTTTTAATAGTTTTACATCAACAAGAGCGTCAACAAGAGTACCGTTTTCGGTGTATTCTTCGGAGAATATCTTGCCGTCAGTTCTTATTCTGTTTATGAATGAAGTTTTGTCATATGGGATTAATAATTTCATTCTCTTTGAAGTTTCTGGCAGATTTTTCATAATACAGTCAAGCAGTTTTTCAAAACCTGTTTGTTGTTTGGCACTTATTAAAACAGTTGTATCATTTTCAAAAACAGTATCTGTATACATTGAAATATCTGCTTTATTCATGACATTTATTTGTGGTATTCCGTCACAACCGAGTTCAGAGAGAAGATTTCTTGTAACTTCTGCTTGCTGTTCACGTTCAGGTGAGGAAATATCCTGAACATTCAGAATAATATCAGCAACAGAGGCTTCTTCAAGAGTCGATTTGAAAGCCTCAACGAGATTGTGCGGAAGTCTTCTGATAAGTCCGACAGTATCAATTAACATCACACTTCTGCCGTCTGGAAGTTCTATTGAACGTGAAGTTATATCAAGAGTTGCAAAAAGTTTATTTTCTGCAAGAACTCCTGCATCTGTGAGAGCATTTAGAAGAGTTGATTTTCCTACATTTGTATATCCAACTATTGCACAACACAATATACCGTCCTTTTTTCTGCGTGAACGTGAAAAATTACGGTGTTTTTGAAGTTCTTCGAGTTCGCTTTCGAGATATGATATTCTTTTTCTTATATGACGTTTGTCTGATTCGAGCTTAGTTTCACCTGGACCTCTTGTACCAATACCGCCACCAAGTCGTGAAAGGGAAGTACCCATTCCGGTAAGACGTGGCAAACGATATTTTTGTTGAGCAAGTTCAACCTGCAATTTGCCTTCTTTGGTTCTTGCACGTTGGGCAAATATATCCAGAATAAGAGTGGTTCTGTCTATTACTCTGATATCAAGTATTTTTTCGATATTGCGGACTTGTATTCCGGTAAGTTCATGGTCGAATATAACAAGTTCAGCTTCAAGGATTTCAAGCTGTTCTTTGAGTTCTTCCAAACGTCCAGAACCCATACAGGTGGCAGGGTCATAAGACTGCTTTTTCTGAATTATTTCTCCTACAACTTCCGCATTGGCAGTCTGAGCGAGTTCAGCCAATTCTTTTATTGAAATTTCAGCATCAAATTCTCCTGTATCCACGCAGGCAAGAACGGTTTTTACTGGAATATCTTCTGTTTTGTTATCGTACATAAAATTTACCTCATTGTTTTTCGATAAGTTTTCCGACTTCCTCCGTAGTGAAATTATATTCCTTACCACAGAAGTGACAGCTTATGGAAATATCCTTGCCATCATCTATAATGCTTTGAAGTTCTTGTTTTCCTAAGCTGATAAGAACTTTTTCAGTGCGTTCACGACTGCAATCACATTTGTAAACAGGATTTGCACTGTCAAGGGGTTCTGGATTAAGACCGTCCATAAGCATATCAGCTATTTCTTCTGGTGAAATTCCGTCAGCAAGCATTGCGGAAATCGGACGGATATTCTTTAAATTTTTTTCTATAATATCAATGCATTTTTCGTCAGCAAACGGCAATAATTGTATAAGAAATCCTCCCGCCGACTTTACGGAAAGGTCAGGATTTACAAGCACACCAAGACTGCAAACTGTTGGTATTTGTTCGCTTGTAGCATAGTAACTTGCAATATCTTCTGCAATTTCGCCGGAAACAAGCGGAGTTACTCCTACATAGGGTTCTTTTAATCCTAAATCCTTTACAACGGAAAGAGTACCATTGTGACCTATTGCACTTCCTACATCAAGTTTACCCTGAGAATTAAGCGGAATTTCAACAACAGGATTAGTTACATAACTTTTTACATTACCTTTACTGTCTGATACTGCTACAAGTTGACCTGTTGGACCGTCAGCATCTACACGGAGAGTTATGCTGTCGTCCTGACCTTTCAGCATATATCCCATAAGTGATGCCCCTATTGTAAGTCTGCCTAATCCGGCGGTCACTACAGCAGATGTCTTGTGTATTTTTTCTATTTCTGAAACAATATCTTTTGCATCAAGGACGCTTGCAAATGCTGAACCGTCTTTTGAAATAACTCTATATAATTTACCCATTTTTAAAATCCTTCTTTCATAAGTTTGCAACGTGCTGTATATATGATTCTTTGTGATGTTTCGCAAGGTGCGTTAAAAGTATCATCACTATATTTCCCTATAATTTCAAAATTATTTTCAATAAGCAATTTTTCTATATCTTCTTCACTGTAAGCCTTTTCTGAAAAGCTATCTGAACTTCTTGAATATAATCCGTTTTCTTCGAGTTCAAAAAACTCAAGATTCATTTTAACTTCGTCATTGTCAGGATTAAGGGAGTTTTCCCATATACAATATAGATTATCAGTTTCATAAGTGAATGTGTTATTTGCAAGAATTTTTCGGTGTTTGTAAATTGTGTTTACATCGAAAATAAAAAGTCCGTCATATTCGGAAAACAGAGAGACTTTTTCAAAAACTTTTCTTACATCGTTAAGGCTTGAAAGGTGATTTATGCTGTCTAAGGCACAAATAGTTACATCTATTGTTCCGAACATATCTATATTACACATATCCTGACATAGATATTGTATATTAAGTCCGCTGTCGAATTTCTTGTCAAGAGCGATATTAAGCATTTCCATAGAATTATCAATACCTATTACATCATAGCCAAGAAGTGCCATTTGTTCGGAAATACTTCCCGTACCACAGGCAAGGTCAAGTAAAATATTATTTGGAGTTACTTTAAATTTTTTTATTATACTGTCAAAATATTCTGCACGTTTTTTGTAATCAATGTTTCTTGTAAGGTCATCATAGTATTGTGCAAAAACATTATAGCCATTCATTGTACTACCTCTTGTTTTTTTATTTCAATCCACAGTCAGTAATTTCACGGAGGCTGACGAATCAGTGTATGTTTGACACCGATTATCTCCGCCCATCACTGCCGTTAAGTTTCTAATTTACAATTCATCTTGTCTCCTATAGAGGGAAGAATTTTTGTTGATGTTTATTAAAACAAGGGACGGAAAAAAACTCCGTCCCGATATTAATTATTGATTTTCCTTGCCTTTGCAACATTTCTTGTATTTTTTGCCACTGCCACATGGACAAGGGTCATTGTCTCCTACTTTGGAACTCTTTGCACTTTGTGAAAAGCTTCCGTCACCAGAACCCGCATTAGGAGCGTCAGGCTTAGCAACCTGTTCACGCTGTGGAGCTTGATTCTGCTGGAGTTTTACAGTAAGCAACATACGGATAGTATCTTCACGAATGGATTCAACCATTGCATCGAACATTTCAAAACCTTCATATCTGTATTCAATAACAGGGTTTTTCTGTCCATAAGAACGTAAGCTGATACCTTTTTTGAGTTCTTCCATGTCATCAATATGAGCCATCCATTTTGTATCAACAACTTTAAGAAGAATAACTCTTTCAAGTTCACGCATTATTTCAGAACCATATTGTTCTTCCTTAGCCTGATAAATTTCACCAGCCTTTGTGTTGAGAGCTGTTATAATTTCTTCTTTTGTAACGGAATTCAGTTCTTCATCGGTGAAATTGAGGTCTTCCTTTCCGATAAGCCAGCCGGTAAAGAAATCTTTAAGACCAACGATATTCCAATCTGTTTTTTCGTCTTCATCAGTAAGATATGTATTTACAGTTGAAGTAATAAGGTCTTCCATCATTTTGAGAATGCTTTCATGGAGGTCTTCACCGTCAAGAACCTGTGCTCTTTGCTTGTAAATAATTTCACGCTGAGTATTCATAACATCATCATAGTTAAGAACGTTCTTTCTTATGCTGAAGTTGTTGCCCTCGACTTTCTTTTGTGAGGATTCAATAATTTTAGTAAGCATTTTGCTTTCTATAGGCATATTTTCGTCAACATTAAGAGTTTTCATCATATTTTCGAGACGGTCTCCCGCAAAAATACGCATAAGGTCGTCTTCAACAGAGAGGAAGAAACAGCTTTCACCTGGGTCACCCTGACGACCTGCACGACCTCTCAACTGGTTATCGATACGGCGTGATTCATGTCTTTCTGTACCGAGAATATATAAACCGCCGACTTCACGTACAGCAACGGCTTTTTCTTTAACTTCTGCGTTGTATTTATCAAAAAGTTCCTGATAAAGTTTTCTTGCTTTAATAATTTCTTCATCGTCAGTATCAGCAAAACCAATAGCAGCTGTGATGAGTTCTTCAGGCATTTCACGCTTTCTAAGTTCGGCTCTTGCAAGAAATTCAGCATTACCGCCGAGCATGATATCAGTACCACGACCAGCCATGTTAGTTGCAATTGTAACAGCACCGTATTTACCAGCCTGTGCGACAATTTCAGCTTCTTTTGCGTGTTGTTTTGCATTAAGAACGTTATGTTTAACACCTTTTCGCTTGAGCATAGCGGAAAGAAGTTCGGATTTTTCGATTGATACAGTACCAACAAGTATAGGTTGTCCTTTTTCGTGACATTTTATAATCTGGTCAATGATAGCAGAATACTTACCTTTTTCAGAACTATAAATCTGGTCATTGTGGTCAATACGGATAACTGGTTTATTGGTTGGTATGGAAATAACATCAAGTTTATAGATTTCCTTAAATTCGTCTTCTTCTGTCATAGCAGTACCGGTCATACCGGAAAGTTTATTGTAAAGGCGGAAGAAATTCTGGAAAGTAATAGTTGCAAGAGTTTTTGATTCGCTCTTAACTTTAACTCCTTCTTTAGCCTCGATAGCCTGATGCAAACCGTCATTAAAACGTCTGCCTTCCATCATACGACCTGTAAATTCATCAACGATAACTATTTCGCCGTCTCTTACAACGTAGTCTATATCATTTTTCATAACGCCGTTAGCTTTGATAGCCTGATTGATATGGTGAAGAAGTGTAAGGTTTTCTGAATCCATAAGGTTGTCAATGTTGAATACCTGTTCAGCTTTTTTAACACCACGCTGAGTGATAGTAGCAGTTTTTGCTTTTTCGTCAATAATATAATCAGCAGTTTCATTAATAGCATCTTGGTCTTCTTTGCTGTCCATTTCAACTACAGTGGTAGAAGTAAGAGTTTTAGCAAAACGGTCAACTATTGAATAAAGCTGAGTTGATTTATCGCCCTTACCAGAAATAATAAGCGGAGTACGTGCTTCATCTATAAGAATGGAGTCAACTTCGTCAACGATTGCAAAGTTTGGTTTACGCTGTACACGGTCTTCTTTATGGGTAACCATGTTATCACGGAGATAGTCAAAACCAAGTTCATTATTTGTAGCATAAGTAACATCACAATTATATGCTTGACGGCGTTGTTCGTTATTGAGACCGTGAAGAATACAACCTACAGTCAAGCCAAGCCAACGGAGAACTTTTCCCATTTCTTCTGCTTGAGTTTTAGCAAGATAGTCGTTTACAGTAACAACATGAACTCCGAGACCAGAAAGTGCATTTAAATATGAGGCAACGCAGGCAACAAGAGTTTTACCTTCACCGGTACGCATTTCAGCAATACGTCCCTGATGAAGAACTATTGCACCTATAATCTGTACAGGATAAGGCTTTTTTTCAAGTACACGCCAAGCACCCTCACGGACAGTGGCAAGTGCTTCTGGCATAATGTCGTCAATATTTTCACCGGCAGATAACCTGTCTTTAAATTCCTGAGTTTTGGCTTTCAGCTGAGCATCTGAAAGTTTAGTATATTCTTCATCAAGTGCAAGAACTTTATTTTTAATAGGTTCGATACGTTTAAGCTCTCTGTTTGAATAAGCATTAGCACCGAATATGTTTTTAAATAAACCCATTTGTTTACCGCCTTTACCAATTATTAGAAGTGTATAAATACATATATTATATTTTACAACAAACTAAACAGTTTGTCAATACCGAATTTAAAAAGCAGTGAATAAATTAAATCAAGAAAATATGTTCTTGTTGCTTTACTGTAAATGCGGATTATGATATAATAGAATAACGAAATAATATAAAGGAGTTAAAAAGGTAATGGAGCGTTTTGTACTTCACTCAAAGTATGCACCGTCCGGCGACCAGCCACAAGCAATTGAAAATCTTGTTCATAATATTGAGGCGGGAAAAAAAGAACAGATTTTGTTAGGTGTCACCGGTTCAGGAAAAACTTTCACAATGGCTAATGTTATAGCACGTGTCAATAAACCGACACTTGTACTTGCACATAATAAAATACTTGCATCACAGCTATGCTCGGAATTAAGAGAGTTTTTTCCGGAAAATGCAGTTGAATATTTTGTTTCATATTATGACTATTATCAGCCGGAAGCATATGTTCCGAGTACAGACAGCTATATTGAAAAAGATTCGTCCATAAACGATGAGATAGATAAATTGAGACATTCAGCAACAACGGCACTTGCAGAACGTAAAGACGTTATAATAGTAGCAAGTGTTTCTTGTATATATTCCCTCGGAAGTCCGGAAGAATATCGTTCAATGGTAGTTTCAATAAGGCAGGGAACTGAAAAATCACGTGACCAGTTAATAAGTGAACTTGTAAAAATCCGTTATGAAAGAAATGATATAGCATTTGAACGTAATAAATTCCGTGTGCGTGGTGATGTAGTGGAGATATTTCCGTCAAAATCGAGCGATACTGCTATACGTGTGGAGTATTTCGGAGATGAAATAGACAGAATTTCTGAAATAAATGCCATTACCGGTGAAGTAAAGGCTGTTGTAAGCCATGTAGCTATATTTCCTGCATCTCACTATGTCGTGGGAGATGAAAAAATAGAATCCGCAATCAAAGAAATAGACAAGGAACTTTCTGAACGCATAGATTACTTTACAAGTAACAACAAGCTTATTGAAGCGCAGAGAATTGAACAGCGTACTCATTATGATATGGAAATGTTACGTGAAGTTGGTTATTGCAGTGGTGTTGAAAACTATTCAAGAATACTTTCAGGCAGACCGGCTGGAAGTACTCCATTAACATTGCTTGACCATTTCCCAGATGATTTTTTGCTTATTGTTGATGAAAGTCATGTTACATTGCCACAGGTTCGTGCTATGTATGCCGGAGATTACGCAAGAAAAAATACGCTTGTTGAGTATGGTTTCAGATTGCCGAGTGCTTTCGATAACAGACCGCTTAATTTTGAGGAATTTAATTCTCATATAAATCAGGCAATATATGTAAGTGCTACTCCCGGAAAAATAGAACGTGAAAAAACTGATATAATAGTTGAGCAAGTGATAAGACCTACAGGACTTGTTGACCCTGAAATAATAGTCAAACCTACACTTAATCAGATAGATGATTTGCTATCGGAAATAAATATCCGCACCGCAAAAAATGAACGTGTATTAATTACGACTCTTACAAAGAAAATGGCTGAAGACCTTACAGAATATTATGAACGCTTAGGGGTTAAAATCCGCTATATGCACCATGATATTGATACTATTGAACGTATGGAAATTATAAAAGATTTGCGAAATGGTATATTTGATGTCCTTGTAGGAATAAACCTTTTGCGTGAAGGTCTTGATATTCCGGAAGTAAGCCTTGTTGCTATTCTCGATGCCGATAAAGAGGGATTTTTAAGAAGTGAAACATCTCTTATACAAACTATAGGACGTGTCGCAAGAAACAGTCACGGACAAGTTATTATGTATGCCGATGAAGTAACGGGTTCAATGGAACGTGCTATCATTGAAACTGAACGCAGACGCAATTTACAGATTGCTTACAATAAAGAACATGGAATAGTTCCTAAAACTATCATAAAAGACGTACGTGACGTTATTGGAATAACTTCAAAGAAAAAAGTTGAAAAATCCAGTAATAAAAAGCTTTCTGCAAAGGAGCGTACAGAACTTATTGAAAGACTTACTGTTGAAATGAAAAATTCTGCTAAAATGCTTGAATTTGAACACGCTTTATATTTGCGTGACAAAATTAACGAATTGAAAGGACTTAAATAATGAAATATTCTATTGATGTTATATGTAATGATTTCAGGAAAAAATCAAAGATGAAATATATATTTTTCTGGGGACACCAACCCTCCATTGATGGTTCAGTAACTAAAAGTTGTTTAAGCCAGTGGTATGACTGTAAGTTTATTGTTGATGGTGTAGAATACCACACTGCTGAACAATATATGATGTCACAAAAAGCTTTATTATTTGGTGACACAAAGATAAATCAGGAAATTATGCAGGCTAATCACCCGAAACAATTCAAGGATATGGGACGTAAAATTTCAGGATTTAATGAAAAAGTATGGAACGACAACAAATCAGATATAGTTATAAAAGGAAATTATGCTAAATTTTCACAAAATCCCGAACTTAAAGGGTTTCTTATCGGAACTTATAATCGTATACTTGTTGAAGCAAGTCCCTATGATAAAATATGGGGAATAGGTATGTCAGCAGTTGACAAGAATATTAATAATCCTTTGGAATGGAATGGCGAAAACCTTTTAGGTTTTTGTCTTATGGAAGTGCGTGATATGCTTTTGGAGGGAAAAGATGACTGATAAAATTATTATAAAAGGTACAAGGGCTAATAATCTGAAAAATATAGATGTTGAAATTCCAAGAGATAAGCTTGTTGTAATGACAGGTGTATCAGGTTCAGGAAAATCTTCTCTTGCTTTCGATACAATATATGCGGACGGTCAGCGTCGTTATGTTGAAAGCCTTTCATCATATGCGAGAATGTTTCTTGGACAAATGGAAAAACCTGATGTTGACAGTATCGAGGGACTTTCTCCGGCAATATCGATTGACCAGAAAACAACTTCAAAAAATCCACGTTCTACAGTGGGAACAGTTACAGAAATATACGATTATTTAAGACTTCTTTATGCAAGAATAGGTATTCCGCATTGTCCGATATGCAACAGGGAAATATCACAGCAGAGCATAGACCAGATAGTTGATACAATTATGTCACTTCCGAAAGGCACTAAATTGCAGTTGCTTGCACCGTTGGCAAGAAACAAAAAGGGACAGTTTAAAAAAGAATTCGAGAGTACAAGAAAAAGCGGTTATGTTCGTGTGAGGGTTGACGGAATAATTTATGACCTTAACGAAACAATCAAAATTGACAAGAACAAAAAACACAACATTGAAATCATTGTTGACAGAATAGTTATAAAAGAAAACATAGAATCACGTTTGACAGACAGCCTTGAAACAGTTTTCAGTCTGGGAGAACTCGCTTTAGTGGACGTTATCGACGGTGAAGAAATGCTTTTTTCACAAAATTATGCCTGTCCAGACCACAATATAAGTATAGGTGAGTTAGAACCTGTAATGTTTTCGTTCAATAATCCTATGGGAGCTTGTCCTAAGTGTACAGGTTTAGGAACATTCAGACATATTGACCCCGAAATAGTTATACCAAATAAAGAATTAAGCATTCTGGAAGGTGCTATAAATGCTCATGGTTGGAACAGTCTTGATGAAAATTCAATAGCTATGATGTATTATAATGCTATTTCCAAAAAATACAATATACCATTGGATATTCCTGTTAAGAAACTCAAAAAGAATCAGATTGATATTTTCCTTTATGGAACAAATGACGAAAAAGTAACTATTTCAAGACCGTCATCACTTGGCGGAGGAACTTATGAAACAGCATTTGAGGGAGTAATAAACAATCTTGAAAGGCGTTATCATGAAACTAACAGCGAATCATCTCGAAATGAAATTGAATCATATATGAGTGAAAGCGAATGTCCGGAATGTCACGGAAAGCGTCTAAAACCTGAATATCTTGCGGTAACTGTTGGCGATATGAACATAAGTCAGCTTACGGATTTATCTGTAAATGATTGTCTGGACTTCTTTGAAAAGCTTCAGCTTTCTGCACAAGATATGCTTATAGGAGAACGTATTATTAAGGAAATCAAAGAAAGATTAGGTTTTTTGAAAAGTGTAGGATTAGATTATCTTACTTTGTCGAGAGCATCGGGAACTCTTTCGGGTGGTGAAAGCCAGAGAATACGCCTTGCCACACAAATAGGTTCATCACTTGTAGGAGTGCTTTATATTCTTGATGAACCAAGTATAGGACTTCATCAGCGTGATAATGATAAATTAATTGCGACTCTTAAAAAGCTGAGGGATTTAGGAAATACCCTTATAGTTGTTGAACATGATGATGATACAATGCTTACTGCTGATTATATAGTTGATATCGGAGTAGGAGCAGGTGTGCATGGTGGTGAAGTGGTTTATGCCGGTGATGTCGCTGGACTGATAAAATGTGAAAAATCCATTACAGGACAGTATTTAAGCGGTAAAAAGAAAATAGCCCTCCCTGAAAAAAGACGTTCCGGAAACGGAAAGTATCTCATTGTGAGAGGAGCAAAAGAACACAATTTAAAGAATATAGATGTTAAAATTCCATTAGGTGAGTTCATATGTGTTACTGGAGTTTCCGGCTCTGGAAAATCCTCACTTGTAAACGAAATAATTTATAAATACCTTTCTGCAAAATTGAACCGCTCAAAAGTGAGGGCAGGGAAATTTGACAGCATGGAAGGTATTGAAAATCTTGATAAAGTAATATGCATAGACCAATCACCAATAGGAAGAACACCACGTTCAAATCCTGCAACTTATACAGGAGTTTTCACAGATATAAGAGAATTATTTGCTAAAACTCCGGACGCTAAAGCCCATGGCTATAACAGCGGACGTTTTTCATTCAATATAAAGGGAGGACGTTGTGAAGCTTGTGAGGGTGATGGAATTATTAAAATTGAAATGCATTTTCTTCCAGATATTTATGTACCTTGTGAAGTCTGCAACGGCAAGCGTTATAATCGTGAAACCCTTGAAATAAAATACAAAAATAAATCTATTCATGACGTTCTTGAAATGACAGTTGATGAAGCTGTTGAATTTTTTGAACATATTCCTAAAATTTCACGCAAACTTAAAACTTTGCAGGAAGTAGGATTAGGATATATAAAACTGGGACAATCTGCTACAACTTTGTCGGGCGGTGAGGCTCAGCGTGTAAAGCTTTCAACTGAATTATCTAAGCGTTCTACCGGAAAAACTATATATATTCTTGACGAACCTACAACGGGACTTCATACTGCTGATGTTCATAATTTGATAGATGTTTTACAAAAACTCACAGAACAAGGTAATACTATACTTGTAATAGAACATAATCTTAATGTAATAAAAGTTGCTGACCATATAATAGATTTAGGATATGAAGGCGGTGACAAAGGCGGAATGATTGTGGCACAGGGTACTCCTGAAGAAATTGCACAATGTGAAAAGTCATATACAGGACAGTATCTTAAACAATATCTTGAATAACTTATTTAAGCGGAGATTATTATTTTCTGAACTTTTTTCTTATGTATCGGAATGTATAATCTTCGCCTTTTTCTGCAAGCATACGTAAAAGAAATTCTAATTTTCTTGCAGTTTTCTTTTCTATGAAACGGTTGTTTTTTCCACGCATAAAGTATTCAAGAGGGCTTGAATCTGTATAATTTTTTCCGTTATAAGTTTTAGAAGCTGCTAAACGGTCACAAAACATTTCAATAATATAATCGTTGGGCATTTCGACCGGTTCAAGACGACGGGTTTTAGGACTGTAATCCGTCCAGTATTCAAAGTGATGACGATTTCTTCCTTTATGGTGAATCCATGCTTTTGAGTAACCGTTTACTTCTCGTTCACGTTCATTCGGACTGCGGTTTCCCTGAAAGTACAATACACCGGGAATAAATTCAGTTGGTGAAAATTTAGAAAGGTCATGTGTGAAACTATGCCAGAAAATTCCGGCTTTGAAACAATGTATCATTACAAGGTGACGATGATGAAGAACAGTTTTCAGATGACCAATAAAATTTTTAATAATCATATTTTATCTCCTGTAAATAATTCTATAATTATTATATCATTCTGTTGATAAAAAATAAAGTATTATTTTAATATAAAAAACGCTCCTTATAAAAGAGCGTCCGGAATTACTGTTCAGGAATTTTTATATCAATGTCCTGAGTATCTGTAAATTTGTTGTCTTCGGTATATATTGGAATAATTCCGTTTTTGTCCCACGAGGCAGACGGGAAAAAATATTCATAGTCTTTTGTGAGAGGGTCGGGGACTGGTATTTGACTATTCATGATATCACCTTCCGGAATTATTATTGACAGATTATTAAAATAATATTTGTGGCAAAAATTTACAATTATTGTATTGATTTTTTTGTTGAAATATGATAAAATTAGTTATATTCAAAAAAGGGGGAATTTATTTAAATGAACGATTTTGAAGATAATGATGAGTATTTCAGCAGTGATGAAGTACAAGAACTTATGGCGGATATTGCCGGAGAGTTTCTTGATGACTCACAAAATGATGAGGAATTTATAACCCTTGTCAATGATGACGGTGAAGAAGTAGAATTTGCAGTTCTTGGCATTGTTGAATATCAAGGAAAAATGTATATAGTTCTTATGCCTACTGCCGATAATAGTGCCACAGTTATTCTTGAACTTGTTCCAGATGAGCAAAACGAGGAAAATTGTACTTTTGCACCTGTTGCCGATGAGTTGCTTCCGGAGATTTTTAATAAGTTCAAAGAAGAACACGCCGACGAATTTAATTTTGAGTAAAGGAGATTTTTGGTATGAGTGATTTTATTGAAAATAACGAATTTGAAGAGGAAAGCGAAAATTATATAACTCTTACTGATGATGATGGAAATGACGTTTCTTTTGAAGTTATCGGAGAGGTTGAGTATCAGGAACGCTATTTTGCAGTGATGTTGCCTTTTGATGAAGATGATGACGGAGTTGTTATTCTTGAAATTGTTCCGTCTGATAACGAAGAAATGGGAGAATTTCTTTCTATTGACGATGATAAGCTTTTGAATGAGGTATTTGAAAAATTCAAATCCGAATATAATGGCGAATACGAATTTGAATAATAAAAAAACAAATCCCCTGCCGGTTAGCACGACAGGGGAAATTTTTATTTATTCTGATGAGTCGGTCAAAATTTTAATTAAACACAACCCTGAGCCTTCATAGCATCAGCAACCTTGAGGAAGCCTGCAATGTTAGCACCAGCCATGTAGTTACCTTCAACGCCGTATTCCTTAGCAGCTGTGCTACAAGCATTAAAGATGTTAACCATAATGTTGTGAAGCTTAGCGTCAACTTCTTCAAATGTCCAAGAAAGTCTTTCGCTGTTCTGGCTCATTTCGAGACCGGAAGTAGCAACACCACCAGCGTTAGCAGCCTTAGCAGGACCATAGAGAATACCATTAGAAAGGTAAACTTCAATAGCTTCTGGAGTAGAAGGCATATTAGCACCTTCAGAAACAACCTTACAACCGTTGTTTACGAGAATCTGAGCGGATTCGCCGTTGATTTCGTTCTGAGTAGCACATGGAAGAGCAATATCACATTTAACTTCCCAAATCTTTGAGCAACCCTCTGTATAAGTAACATTCTTGTGAGAAGTTCTTTCAGCGTATTCCTTGATACGTCCACGTTCAACTTCCTTAATCTGCTTAACGAGGTCAAGTTCAATTCCGTCTGGGTCATAAACATAACCGTTAGAGTCAGAAAGTGTAACAACCTTAGCACCGAGTTCAACAGCCTTTTCAGTTGCATAGATAGCAACGTTACCAGAACCGGAAATTACAACTGTCTTACCTTCAAAGCTCATGCCGTTAGCCTTAAGCATTTCATCTGTGAAGTAGCAGAGACCATAACCTGTAGCTTCTGTTCTTGCAAGTGAACCACCATATGTGAGACCCTTACCAGTGAGAACGCCAACGAATTCGTTTCTGATTCTCTTGTACTGACCGAACATATAACCGATTTCACGAGCACCTGTACCGATATCACCAGCAGGAACGTCTGTATCAGCACCAATATATTTGCAAAGTTCTGTCATGAAGCTCTGGCAGAAACGCATGATTTCTCCGTCGCTCTTGCCCTTAGGGTCAAAGTCAGAACCACCTTTACCACCGCCCATAGGAAGTGTTGTAAGGCTGTTCTTGAATACCTGTTCAAAACCGAGGAACTTAATGATACCAAGGTTTACAGATGGGTGAAGTCTGATACCGCCCTTGTAAGGTCCGATAGCAGAGTTGAACTGTACTCTGAAACCTCTGTTAATCTGTACTTTACCATTATCATCAACCCAAGGTACACGGAACATAATCTGTCTTTCAGGTTCAACGATTCTGTCGAATACGCCTGCATCGATTAAATCCTGTCTCTTTTCAGCAACTGGCTGAAGAGTTTCGAGAACTTCTGTAACTGCCTGAATGAATTCAGGTTCACTTGGATTTCTTTTCTTGACTGTTTCTAATAAGTCGATGAGATACTGATTTTTTAACGCCATTGTTAAAAAACCTCCTTTAAAAAATTCTGCTTCCGCAGTTCTGAATAAATTATAGCACCGTCCGAAAAATTTTGCAATAGTTTAAGATAAAAAATTTTCTGTAAAGATTACGATTTGTCGAAAATGAACATATTTTATTGTAGATTTAGAACGATATTTGAATTATTTAACGATATTATTAAGATATTCGCTTGCTAAATAAAGTGAACCGCATACAACAACTATTCCATTATTTTCGAGGGCGAGTTCTTTAGCTTTGTTTACAGCATCGCTAAAAGAGTGATATATTTCTGTTTGTGAATAGAAACCTGCAATATTTTCAATATTTTCCGCTCTTACTGAATTAGGAGCGAATCCGTCTATTGCAAAGAACATATCTGATTGCTGAGAAATAATCTTAACACATTCTTCATAGTCTTTTGAATCAATCATTCCCATTACAGTATATATTTTTTTGTTTCTTGTACTGAGATACATAAGCACAAGTGAAAGCATACTCACACCGGAGGGATTGTGTCCGCCGTCCACGATAACAGGAGGATTTCCTTCAATGTATTGAACACGTGCTTTAACTTGAGTGGTTTCAATGGATTTTTTAATATTTTCATCTGAAATATTGAATCCATGTTTTCTTAAATAAATGCATACAGTTAAAGCTGTCTGGGCATTGTGGTATTGATGAATACCAAACATTGCGGGTTTATAATGCTGTCCTTTGTAAATAAACTGTGAAATAAGTCCGCCGTCAAAAGCAGGTTTGCAGGGTTCAGGTGGAATTATTTCAGCATTTTTTTCAAGAGCAGTTTTTTTCATAATATCCAAAACATTTTCATTTGTATTGTCAGTTGATATCACGACAGCAGAATTTTCTTTTATAATTCCGGCTTTATGGGAGGCGATTTCTTCAACTGTGTTTCCTAAAATTGCCGTATGGTCAAGTGATATTGAAGTTATAACTGAAACCAAAGGCGGTAAAATTACATTGGTACAGTCAAGAAGTCCGCCTATACCGGTTTCCAGAATGACTATATCACATTTTTCACGTTCAAACCACAAAAAAGCTATTGCCATAGTTATTTCAAATTGTGAATACGGCTTGTCCGAAACTTTTTCAGAAACAAATTCACATATTTCACAGAAAGAATTTTCATCAATTTCTTTGTTGTTTATGCGTATTCTGTCGGTATAGTGGAGTACAAACGGTGATGTGAACTGTCCTGTTTTATAACCGGAAAGAATAAGAGCATTTGAAATATATTCAAGTGTAGAACCTTTTCCGTTAGTTCCTGCTATATGAACGAATTTAAGCTTTTTTTCGGGATTGCCTATTGATTTCATAAGTTCTTCAGCACGTGAAAGATTTGTAACTTTTGCACCTGATTTGGTGTATGAGTTTATAAAATCCATACATTCATTGAAGTTCATTAAACTGCCTCCATTTCGAGTTTATAAAAGAAACTTAATATTCGTAGTCAATACAAGCTCTGTCAGTTTTAATAGTGCCTATGAATTTACCGAAAGCAACATGAGCAGGGTGTACTTGATAAGCATTAAGGTCAGCTATTGTTTCAAAGTCACAAAGAAGTGAAATTGTATAGTTGGATTGGTCTGCATCTTTTGAATTGATGACAACTTCACCTTTTTTGAGTTCTTTTACATTTGCTATAACGTCATTAAAACGTTCTTTAGTTTCAAGAGCGTTTTCGTAAACTGACTTATCAGTTTCCTTTAATTTAAACATTACAATATGCTTAATCATAAAAAAATTTCTCCTTTTTATTTTGAATTTACAATATTATAACTCTCGTCAATAATATTGCATAGAATTTTAAAATCAATGTTATCATCAAGGATTATTGAAATCCATAATTTTTTATTCATGTGGTATGCAGGAAAACATTTATTTTCGTTTAATAAACATTCTCTTGTAATAGGTTTGCATTTTAAATTTATGATGTATACAGATTCTTTGGCATCGGGAATAAATACGGATTTTTTTACTTTCATAACCAATGCAAACCACTTTTTATTTTTTGAATTTCTTAAGATAAATGCGTCAGGAGTTTTCTGCCACAGAAATTCAGGCTCTGTGGCATACTTATCCCGTGCATAAGAAATGATTTTTTCACGCATTATTTTTTAAATGTTTCGATTGTCTGATTGATTTTAGCCATTTTTTCTTCTGCTTTTGCAAGCTTAGCCTTTTCATTTTCTATGAGTTTTTCAGGAGCTTTGGCGATAAACCCCTGATTATTGAGTTTCCCGCTAAGGAAATCAATATCTTTCTGAACTTTAGCTTTTTCTTTTTCAAGACGTGCTATTTCTTTTTCCTTGTCTACAAGTTCGTCCATAGGAATGAATATTCTTGCGGAATCAGTAACAGCGTTTGCAGAATCGGGAATATCAAACTTTTCACCTGTTTCAACAGAAGATGCAGAAGCAAGTTTTTCAAAGAATAATGCACATGAATTGAATAAATCAGGTTCAGCAGTTTCAATGAAAAGTTTAGCCTTTACTGATGGTGGAACATTCATTTCAGTTCTTGTATTTCTTACAGCCTTGATAGCAGAAATTATTTTTTCAAATGCTTTTTCTTCTGCTGAATAGTCAATACTATCATCATATACAGGATAGCTTTCAAGAATAATCATTGACTTTTCGTTTGTAAGAACCTGCCATATTTCTTCTGTAATGAAAGGCATGAACGGGTGGAGAAGTTTAAGCATACCTTGCATAGCCCATACGAGTACGGACTGAGCTTTTGCCATAGTTTCGCCACCTGCCTGAATACGTGGTTTAGTAAGTTCGATATACCAATCGCAGAAAACGTCCCATATAAAGTCATAGAGTTTCTGGGAAGCAACACCTAATTCAAATTTGTCAAGATTTTCATTTACTTCCTTGGCAAGTTTGTTGAATTTATTTATAAGCCATTTGTCTTCAAGTTCAAGCTGTTCAGGAAGTCCATTAAATTCAAAATCTTCAGGTAGGTTCATTATTATGAAACGTGAAGCATTCCATAATTTATTAGCAAAGTTACGGGCAGATTTAACCTTTTCGTCAATATAACGCATATCATTTCCGGGTGAATTACCTGTAGCAAGCATAAATCTAAGAGCGTCCGCACCATATTCGTTGATAACTTCGAGAGGGTCAATGCCGTTTCCGAGAGATTTTGACATTTTACGTCCCTGTGAATCCCTTACAAGTCCATGAATAAGAACTGTATTGAATGGTACTTTACCCATATTTTCAAGACCGCTGAACATCATTCTGATAACCCAGAAGAATATAATATCATAACCTGTTACAAGGGTATTTGTAGGATAGAAATAGTCAAGGTCTTTAGTTTTTTCAGGGAATCCGAGAGTTGAGAAAGGCCACAATGCAGAACTGAACCATGTGTCAAGAGTATCAGGGTCTTGTCTCATGGGCTTGTTACATTTCGGACAGTTACAGGAACTTTCCTTAGTAACAGTCATTTCACCGCATTCATCGCAATAGAATGCAGGAATCTGATGTCCCCACCATATCTGACGGGAAATGCACCAGTCACGGATATTTTCAAGCCAATGGAAATATATTTTATCAAAACGTTCAGGAACAAATTTAGTTTCACCGTTTTTGACAGCATCAATAGCAGGTTGTGCAAGAGGTTGCATTTTAACGAACCATTGTGTAGATACTCTTGGTTCAACAGTAGTACCACATCTGTAACAAGTTCCTACATTGTGGCTGTAATCCTCAATTTCAACAAGAGCATTTTCTTTTTCAAGGTCTGCAACTATAGCTTTACGGGCTTCATATCTGTCCATTCCTGCGTAAGCCGGATAATCATCTGTAATGGTTGCATCTTCATTCATTACGTTGATTACAGGAAGATTGTGTCTGAGACCCACTTCAAAGTCGTTAGGGTCATGTGCAGGAGTGATTTTTACAACACCTGTACCGAAATCCATTTCAACATAGTCATCGGCAACAATGGGAATTTCCCTGTGAACGATAGGAAGAATAACTGTTTTACCAACTAAATCCTTATAACGTTCGTCTTTAGGATTAACAGCAACAGCGGTATCACCTAAGAGAGTTTCAGGACGTGTGGTAGCAAGTTCAAGATACTGGTCTGTATCTTTGATTTGATATCTTAAATGCCAGAAATGACCTGCTTGGTCTTCGTAAGTTACTTCAGCATCAGAAAGAGAGGTTTTACATTTAGGACACCAGTTTATAATTCTTTCGCCACGATAAATGAGACCTTTATTATAGTATTTTACGAAAACTTCCTTGACAGCCTTTGAACAGCCCTCGTCCATAGTGAAACGTTCTCTTGACCAGTCGCATGAAGAACCGAGTTTTTTAAGCTGTTCAACAATGCGTCCGCCATATTGTTTTTTCCATTCCCAAGCACGCTTCATGAAACCGTCACGACCTAAATCCTCTTTGGTAACGCCTTCTTTACGCATGGACTCAACAATTTTTGCTTCTGTTGCGATAGCTGCATGGTCTGTTCCCGGTAACCACAATGCAGAATATCCGCACATTCTTTTCCAGCGTATGAGAATATCCTGTAAAGTTTCGTCAAGAGCGTGACCCATATGAAGCTGTCCTGTTATATTCGGAGGGGGAATAACTATTGTATATGGTGTTTTTTTAGGGTCAACTTCTGCACGGAAACAGCCTTTATCATTCCATGCAGAATAAATTCTGTCTTCAAAATCCTTAGGATTGTATGATTTTGCAAGTTCTTTTGCCATTGGTTAAACTCCTTTTTATTAGATTTACGGCAACAACAGAAAAGCCCCGAACCTTTTTAAAAGGCTCAGGGCGGAAGAAATCCGTGTTACCACCTGAATTCAGGAAAAAAATCCTGCACTCCTGCTCCCTGTAACGTGGGAAAATAACGTCGGCACTTACTGAATAATAAATCCGTTCACTGCCGAAGCTCCGGAACTACTTCAATATAATACTTCATATCGTTTCGCACCAAACAACGACTCTCTGCAAAATCAGGATTATATCTACTTCTTTCCATCAAAGCTTTTGAAATATAAGTAAATAATATCATATAAGAGTCACTTTGTCAACAGTTGTTTTAAAAAATTTTTCTTATATTGTTTCTGGTTATAAGTAAAAAGAATTTTGTTATATAAAACTTTTTCAGTGATTATTCTGTTTATTATATCATTATTTAACAGTAAAGTCTGATAAAAATAAAAATTTTTTGTATCCGTGTTTTGAAAAAACGGCGTTGACATGGTGGTGGATTTGTGATAAAATAAATAATGGCATAAATTCGGGAGTAGGGCTTGACAAATATGATATAATAATTATTTGGGAATATTACTATTAGTTTAAAATAACAGCAGTCTTTTTCTGCACAATCACATTTTTCCCATAACACTAAAATTGTAGGAGACTTTTTATGAATAATAATTCTTTTTACAAGCAAAAAAAAGCTGCACTGAAAAAGTATTTCAGTCGCATGAATACAATGCAGCAGGAGGCCGTATTTACTGTTAAAGGTGCTGTACTTGTCCTTGCAGGAGCAGGAAGCGGTAAGACTACTGTTATTGTTAATCGTATCGCAAATATGATTAAATTCGGCAATGCTTATGCTGATGAAACGGGTGATGCCCGTCCTAATGATATTGAATTTCTTAAAGACTATGCAGAGGGTGAATATGATGATGACCCCGACGCTGTACTTGATGTTCAGGATATAATAGCTGTTGATACAGTAAAACCATGGAATATATTAGCTATCACTTTTACAAATAAGGCAGCCAATGAACTGCGTGAAAGACTTTGCGAAATGCTCGGTGAAGACGGTCATAAAATAAATGCTTCTACATTCCATTCAGCTTGTGTCAGAATACTCAGAGCCGAAATAGAACGTCTTGGCTATAGAAAAGACTTCACTATATACGATTCAGATGACAGTAAAAAGCTTCTTAATTCAATAATCCGTGATGAAATGGATATTTCCGAAAAAGTTTTTACAGTGAACTCCGTGCAAAGTGAGATAAGTTTTGCTAAAAATAGAATGATTTCACCTGAACATATGCTAATAAATGCCGGTCAGGATTACAGAAAAAAACTTGTAGCCCGTGTTTATAATTCTTATCAGGAACATCTTAAACAATCTAATGCTCTTGATTTTGATGACCTTCTTGTGTTTGCTGTTGAAATTTTTGAAAAATATCCGGAAGTCCTCAAAAAGTATCAGGAACGTTTCAAGTACATAATGGTTGACGAATATCAGGATACCAATTATGTACAATTTAAATTAATATCACTTCTTGCCGGTGAAAAACAGAATATTTGTGTTGTTGGTGATGATGACCAAAGTATATATAGTTTCAGAGGAGCTGATATAAACAATATACTTAACTTTGAAAAGTGTTTTACTAATGCAAAGGTTATACGTCTTGAACAAAATTACCGTTCCACACAAACTATACTTGATGCTGCAAATTCCGTAATCAGCCACAACAACAGCAGAAAAGAAAAAACTTTATGGACTGATGGCTGTAAGGGTGCAAAAGTTTACTGGTATAAATCGTTTGATGAAAATGATGAGGCAAGATTTATTGCAAATACTATAAAGGATATTTACAGTAAAACCAGAAAATATTCTGATAACGTTGTTCTTTACAGAATGAATGCACAGTCAAATTCTATCGAACGTGCATTTGTAAATGCAGGTATTCCATATAAAGTTTATGGCGGTATGCGTTTTTATGACCGCAAAGAAATCAGAGATATTATAGCATATCTTGCATTTATAAATAATCCTTATGATATATTGAGATTTAAAAGAATAATAAATGAACCTAAACGTGGTATTGGTGATGCTACTATTACACTTATTGAAGAAATAAGCCGTGATTTGAATATTTCACCGTTAGGAGTAATGAAAAAATCCGACGAATATGCCCCTCTTGCTAAAAAAGTGAACTCCCTTAAAAATATTGCCGGACTTTTTGAAACTCTTATAGAAAAATCATATACTATGCCACTTGATGAATTTTATGATTTTGTTCTTGAAAAAACAGGTTATCTTGAATATTTAAAAACTCTTGAAAACGCCGATGCACGCCTTGAATATGTACAGGAAATGCGTTCATCTGTAGTGCAGTATATGAATAATTCGCCGTGTCCTTCTCTTGGCGGATTCCTTGAAGATATTGTATTGTATACAGACGCTGACCGTGACAATAATTCAGATGATAAGGTTACTCTTATGACTGTACATTCTGCAAAGGGTCTTGAATATGAAAATGTTTTTGTAATAGGAATGGAAGAAGGAATTTTCCCGAGTTCTCGTTCTCTTGACAACGAAAAAGACCTTGAAGAAGAACGTCGTCTTGCATATGTTGCAATAACACGTGCTAAAAGCAGACTTTATCTTACAAGTGCATCACAGAGAATGCTTTTCGGACAGACACACAGAAATGTTACTTCAAGATTTATGCGTGAGATAGGCAATGAATTTATTGAAAAACATGATAATGCTATTATAATGCGTCGTAAATCAAATGCTGATGATAATACGGTTACTGCTGTATATTCCTCAACATTACAACAACAGCTTGCAAGAAATAAAATGCATTCTGCGATTCCGTCCAATTCCGGAAACAATGTATATTCCATGGGCGAAAGAGTAAAACATAATATTTTTGGAGACGGTACTGTGATTTCAGTTAAACCTATGGCGAATGATGCCATGCTTGAAGTGGCATTTGACAATGTGGGAACTAAAAGAATTATGGCTAATCTCGCAAAACTTAAAAAAATCTGATAACAACCGGCAGAACTTTCTTTACCTCTGTAAACAGCAGTTTGAACTGCTAAAAACATGACAGTAAGGGCGGAGAAAAATCGGTATTCCTTTCTGTCGTGATGTCAATGTAACTCCGAGCAATTACCGACTGTGGATTGAAACCATTAAACAAGGAGAATTTTTATGAGAAAAACTAAAATTGTTTGCACGATAGGTCCGGCAACTGATGACAAGAATATTATGCGTGAACTTATGCTCGCTGGTATGAATGTCGCTCGTTTCAACTTTTCCCATGGAGATTATGAAACACATGAAAAACGTTTCCAAATGATTGAAAAGATTCGTAAAGAACTCGATTTGCCGATAGCAACACTTTTTGATACAAAAGGTCCTGAAATTCGCTTGGGTAAGTTTGTTGATGATAAACCGGTTGAAATTTATGACGGAGATATATATACTCTTACAACTGAAGATGTACTCTGTGATAATCAAAGAGGAAGCATAAGTTTTAAGAAACTTCCACGTGATGTCAGCATAGGAACAAGAATTCTTATAAACGACGGCGTTATTGAACTTCTTGCAGAAAAGGTTACCAAAGATGAAATTATCTGTCGTGTAATTCATGGTGGTACACTTTCAAATAACAAGGGAATAAATGTACCAGGAGTAAAGCTTTCTATGCCTTATCTCAGTGAAAATGACATGAATGACCTTGAATTTGGTGCAAAAATGGGATTTGATTTTATCGCCGCAAGTTTTGTTCGTACTGCTGCTGATATAAACTATCTTAGAAAATTCACACATAGTTTAGGTTGGTTTGATGTTCGTATAATTGCTAAGATAGAAAATGCAGACGGTGTTGAAAATATAGACGAAATCCTTGAGGCAGCCGACGGTATAATGGTTGCGAGAGGTGATATGGGTGTTGAAATACCTTTTGAACGCATACCCGCAATACAGAAAGAACTTATACACAAAGGTTACAATGCAGGCAAACAGGTTATCACAGCAACACAGATGCTTGAATCTATGATAACAAATCCACGTCCTACACGTGCTGAAATAACAGACGTTGCTAATGCTATATATGACGGTACAAGTGCTATAATGCTTTCGGGTGAAACCGCTGCCGGTGCATATCCTGTTGAAGTAGTAAAAACAATGGCTCTTATCGCTGAAACTACTGAAAACAATATAGATTATAAAGGCGAATTTTCTGCAAGACGTACAGAACCTAACGGCAACATTGCAGAGGCTATTGCACACGCTACTGTTACAACTGCACATGACCTTAATGCGAGAGCTATTATTACAGTATCACTTGGCGGACAAACTGCAAGACTTATTTCAAAATATCGCCCATTGTGTCCGATTATATGCTGTACTACCGGAGAAACTGCACAACGTCAAATGAATATGAGTTGGGGAGTTATTCCAATTATTATCGGAGAAAAGAAAAGTACAGATGAACTTTTTTCTGCGGCAGTTGAAGCAGCAGAATCTCACGGACTTGTTCAGGACGGCGATATAGTTACTATTACAGCAGGTGTACCTATTGGTGTTTCAGGTAGTACTAATATGCTTAAAGTTGCAAAAATAGGTAAATAATATAAAAAGTCCCCTCGTAAAAGAGGGGATTTTATTTGTCAGTCATAATTTATTCTGATAGTTTCCCATATCTTTCCATAGTAAGAAAAACGTTTCTGTCTGATTTCTTTTTCAATCTGTTCTGTAGCAAGGTTTATCAGTTTTTCAAAGTTTTCAACGGTTTTGCAGGTGTATTCTGCAACGGGAGACTGCCAGTTGCAGTCCCATATTATGTAAACTCTGAAAATTCCATTATAAAAACCCGCATCAAGCGTGAGTTTTTCGGGATATTCAACCATAAGCATATCTTCGTCAAGCCATGTTTCTTTATAAACAACGTTTCCTGAAAAATTGAATTTTTCCCAGAAGTCGCCACTGATATTATCATCATTCATGAAAAACACCTCTTTCAGATTTCTATGATATATTTTTCAAATGCGTTTATAACAGTAGTTTCGCCGACTTTCCGTATGCGTTCAAAATTACCATAAGTCTTATGTACATGACCATGAATAAAGAATTTAGGGTTATATTTCTGAATAAGTTTATTAAAACACTCAAAACCCCTGTGTGGTAAATCTTCCATATCGTTTATGTTTCTTGCTGGAGCGTGCGTCAGCAGAATGTCAAAACCTTTATTTTTTATCAGACTTAAACGGCGTTTTACTATACGGCGATGCATTTCCTTTTCCGTGAACTGAAAATTACCGTTGCCGTACCGCATAGAACCGCCGAGACCAAAAATTCTTATTCCCTTGTAATTGATGATTTTGTCGTCAACACAGATACAGCCTTTAGGGGCTTTATGTAAATAGTTTTCGTCATGATTGCCATGAACATACAAAACATCAGCGTTAGTCATAGTTGCAAGGAATGACAGGTATTCAGAATTTAAATCACCACATGAAAGTATAAGGTCAATTTCTTTTGTTTTAGATTTGTCCCAGTAGTCCCACAATGAACGGCTTTCTTCATCAGCTATTACAAGTATTTTCATTTAAGTATAAAATCTGCTATATCTTCCGGAGTTTCTGCTATAAAGTCTGCACCGGCGTTTTCCAGTTCTTTACGTCCTCTGAATCCCCATACACAGCCTATTGAATGGATATTAGCATTTTTAGCAGTCTGAATATCAACATTACTGTCACCAATCATAAATACTTCATTATTTTTCGGAGTTTCTGAAAGAATTTCATTTATAATTGAAATATCAGGTTTTTTCGGACGTTCTGAACAGCCTCCAAGAACTTTTATGAAACTGTATTCAGAAAGAAGTTTTTCCACAATCTCACGGGCAAAATTTTGCGGTTTATTGGTAGCTACAGCAAGGATAACGCCGTTTTCTTTAAGGATATCAAGACAGTTTTTCATTCCGTCATAAAGCTTTGTTTTATCAAGAAAATGTTCACCATAATATTCACTGAAAATTTCAAGAAGCTTTTCGGTGTCATCTTTTTTATTATCGGGTAACGCTCTGTAACAGAGTTTCTGTACGCCGTTTCCAACGAATTTTTTATAACTTTCATATGGGTGAGTTGGATAACCAAGTTTTTCAAGGGCAAAATTTGTAGCATCAGCAAGGTCATACAAAGTATCGGCAAGAGTACCATCAAGGTCAAAAATAGCAGTTATCATAATTATTCTCCTTTTTACAGAATACACATACAATCACCAAAACTGAAAAATCTATATCTTTCGTTGACAGCGATTTTGTAAGCATTCATAGTATTTTCATAACCCATGAAGGCAGAAACAAGCATAATTAAAGTGCTTTCAGGTAAATGGAAATTTGTAATCAGTCCGTCAATACATTTGAACTTATATGACGGATAAATAAATATATCTGTATAACCTTCATGTGCTGAAATTTCATTATAGAAAGTTGCAACGCTTTCGAGAGTACGGCAAGCAGTAGTACCTACAGCAATAACACGACCGCCATTGGCTTTTGTTTCGTTGATTAAATCGGCAGTTTCCTGTGGCAGAAAATAGTGTTCACTGTGCATTTTATGATTTAAAACATTATCTTCCTTAACCGGACGAAAAGTTCCAAGTCCTACGTGTAGTGTAACAAAGGCTGTTTTAATACCTTTATTGTGAAGTTCTTCAATCATTTCCGGAGTGAAATGCAATCCGGCAGTAGGTGCAGCAGCAGAACCGAGTTCACGAGAATAAACAGTCTGATAACGTTCTTTATTTTCAAGTTTTGTGGTAATGTATGGCGGTAAAGGCATTTGTCCTACTTCTTCGAGGGCAGTAAAGAAATTTCCCTCACATTCGAATTTAACTATTCTGTTTCCGTCGTCCTTAACTTCAACTACTTCAGCAATAAGTCTGCCATCACCGAATGAGAATTTAACACCCTTTTTAGCTTTTTTTGCAGGACGGCATATTATTTCCCATAACTTTTCGCCTTTTTGTTCAAGCAAAAGAAATTCTATAAAAGTATGATTTTCTATTTTTTCGCCGTAGAGTCTTGCAGGAATAACTCTTGAATCGTTCATGACTAACAAATCACCTTTTTTAAGATGATTGCATAAATTATAGAAATGGTCATGTTCAATAGCACCTGTCTGACGGTTAACGCACATCATTCTGGAAGTGTTACGGGGTTCAACCGGAGTTTGTGCTATAAGTTCTTCCGGCAAATCATAATAGAAATCAGATTTTAAAAGTTCCATGATATTTTTCTCCTTATGTATAATCAATCCATTTGATAGCGTGATTTTGTTTCTGGATTGCGGTTTTCATGTTTTTCATAATAACCTATAAGATTTCCATTGTCATCACGTAAAGCAATCATGTATAAATCAATATTCTTTTCGTCATTGTGAGATGTGAATACTTTATTGTTTTGCGGACTTTCTTCAAACCATGATGCAATCATTTTAATAATGCTCATTGCATCTTCACCATGATAACACCTGATTGAATGTCCTACAAGTGATGCACCGCCTCTATTGGCATACATTCTGATAGCAGAGGGATTCATATATACAATAGTGTTATTTATATCACAAAGTACAATAGCACTTTCATCTGCATCAATGACGCTTTTAAAAAATAATGGAAGTTCGATATTCAAAAATAGTTCTCCTTTCAGATACGAGTTGCAAGCAATTCAGAGTATTTGTTTCTGAATTGTTCAAACTGGTCATTGTCGATAGCATCACGGATTTTTTCAGCAAGAGTATTATAAAAATAAAGATTGTGCTGTACCGCAAGTCTTCCGGCAAGCTGTTCATTAGCTTTGAATAAGTGACGGATATATGCTCTTGAGAAATTGCGACAGGTAGGACAATCGCATTGTTCATCAATAGGTCTGGGGTCTGTTTCGTAACATTTGTTGCCTAAATGCATTATTCCGCTCCATGTGAATACAGTAGCATGACGTGCGTTTCTGCTTGGCATAACGCAATCGAACATATCAACGCCTCTTGCAACACTTTCAATAATATTTGACGGTGTACCCACTCCCATAAGATAGCGTGGTTTATTTTTAGGCATATATGGTTCTACAACATCTATTATGCGGTACATTTCGGAAGTCTCTTCACCGACAGCAAGTCCGCCGATAGCATAACCGTCAAGGTCAAGTTTAGCGATATCCTCCATGTGTTTTATTCGGAGGTCGTCAAAAGTTGAACCCTGATTTATTCCGAAAAGCATCTGATGTTTATTTATCGTATCGGGAAGACTGTTTAAACGGTTCATTTCTTCTTTGCAACGATAAAGCCAGCGGGTAGTACGTTCAATAGAATTGAGTACATACTTGTAAGGGGACGGATTTTCTATACATTCGTCAAAAGCCATAGCTATTGTTGAAGCTAAATTTGATTGTATCTGCATACTTTCTTCGGGCCCCATGAATATTCTGTGACCGTCAATATGTGATGCAAAATAAACGCCTTCTTCTTTGATTTTGCGGAGTTTTGCAAGTGAAAATACCTGAAATCCACCGGAATCAGTAAGAATAGGCTTGTCCCAGTTCATGAATTTATGTAAACCACCCATTTGTTTTATAACTTTGTCGGTTGGTCGCAAGTGAAGATGATATGTATTACAAAGTTCAACCTGTGTTTTGAGTTCTTTGAGGTCAACGGAAGAGATACCACCTTTTATAGCAGCAGAAGTGCCAACATTCATAAAACATGGTGTTTGAAAAGTTCCGTGAACGGTTTCAAATTCTCCACGACGAGCTTTGTTTTCGGTTTTAAGTAATTTAAACATTTTATAACTCCTTTATTCTTTATCAGGATATTTGTCAATCCAGTTTTCGCCGGTGTAGTTATTAATTCTTTCAACAAAACTTTGAATCCCTCGCTTCTTTAAGCGGCGGACATTGTAAAACGGCAGTGGGAGCGGAAAGAATTGGTATCTCCCACTGACATGAAATCAATCCGCTTGACAGATTCTTCAAAATATAATATACTGAATATGACATTATAAGTCAGGGAGGTCATGGACAGAATGCCCTGTGGATTGAAACAATCAATGATTTCAGATAACTTTCAGCTTCTTTTTCTTTTGCATACCATACCAGAGATTGACCAAAACCATATGTACTTTTACGGCTGTTAGGTATAGACCAACGTCGTCTTGTACTGTCGGCTGGAAGAAGTACACAGTCTTTATAATCTGCGATTATGTTACAAAGATGAATATAATCCTCTTCATCTGTCTCGCCCTTGAATAAATATTCGCAATAATTACGATATACAGTAGCGTTTTTATACCAACCCACTACAACACATTCGTTAGTATCAGCAGTAGCACACCACACAACAAGAACGTCATCAATTTTGTCTGTTTTTTTCAATGCCTCACAGCCGTTTATTTTTTCAATATGTAATTGATTTATACTGGTTCTGTTTGTTGACTTTGTTTCAAAAAAACCAAGACAGATTTTTCTTTTATTGTCATCAACGGATACCGGAGCAAAATTATATTGTTCATTTGCCTTGCCGGTCTTTTTAACATAATCACCGCCGTTATATGGTTTGTCGTTGTTGTATATTCCCTTGTAATATTTCATATGAGCGATTTTACAGAATAATATTCTCATCGCATTTCTCCTTTTTTAAAAAATTTTAAAAACCCCTTGACATAACAAAACTAAAGTGATATTATTATAGACAAGGTAGAGGTGCGGTTAAAATAAGTACCTGAATATCGGATAACCAATCCTGTGATATTCAGTGAAAGGTGCAACCGCCGAAGGATTGTTTCTGGTAAACTCAATTCTGGTCACTGGCTTAACAGGTTTTTGACTGTCATCATACATGATGGAGAGCTATCAGCATATTTAACTTTTTTATATGCCGGTATTTCTATTATAACGTATGATGAACCTGTTTGCAACAGGTTTTTATTATTTTTGTAAAAAATTACAAGGAGATGTTTTTTTATGAAACAGTACAATGTTGGTATTATTGGTGCAACTGGTATGGTTGGACAGCGGTTTGCAACACTTCTCGAAAATCACCCATGGTTTAACGTAAAGGTTCTTGCTGCTTCTCCGAGAAGTGCAGGCAAGACTTATGAAGAAGTAGCAGGAAATCGTTGGAAAATGGCAGTTCCTATGCCTGAATCCATGAAAAATATGGTTCTTCTTGATGCAACTGCTGATATTGAAAAAATTGCATCTATGGTTGACTTCTGCTTCTGTGCAGTTGACATGAAGAAAGACGAAATCAAGGCTCTTGAAGAAGCTTATGCAAAAGCTGAATGCCCGATAGTTTCAAATAATTCTGCACACAGATTTACTCCTGATGTTCCTATGGTAGTTCCGGAAATCAATCCAGACCATATTGAAATTATCAAGGCTCAGAGAGAACGTCTCGGCACAAAAAGAGGTTTTATTGCAGTAAAGTCTAACTGTTCTATACAGAGCTATGTTCCTGCACTCCACCCACTCAGAAAGTTTGGATTAAAGAGTGTTCTTGCTTGTACATATCAGGCAATTTCAGGAGCAGGAAAGAATTTTGAAACATGGCCTGAAATGGTTGATAATCTTATTCCATACATTGGAGGAGAAGAAGAAAAATCCGAACAAGAACCTCTCAAAGTATGGGGTACTATCGAAGGAAATCAGATTGTAAAGGCTTCTACACCAGCAATCACAACTCAGTGCCTTAGAGTTCCTGTTTCCGATGGTCACACAGCAGCCGTTTTTGTAAGCTTTGAACAGAAACCAACTAAGGAAGAAATTCTTCAATTGTGGGCAGATTTCAAGGGCGTACCTCAGGAACTTGAATTACCATCAGCACCTAAGCAGTTTATTCATTATTTTGAAGAAAACGATAGACCACAGGCTAAGCTTGACAGAAATCTTGAAAATGGTATGGCTGTTTCTACAGGTCGTCTCCGTGAAGATACTCAATATGATTATAAGTTTGTATGCCTTTCACATAATACACTCAGAGGTGCAGCAGGTGGTGGCGTATTGCTTGCAGAACTTCTTGCAGCAAAGGGTTATTTTGATTGATGTTTGTTGAAATAAAAAACACTTTACCGGCTGATATTCCTACTGCTTATACTCTCACTCGTGAACTTATGGAATACCATAATGCATTGGATATCTTCACTATGTCGCAGGAACGCTTTTCTGAACTCATTCAAACAGGTGCGATAATGAGTTTTATTGCATATATTGACAATGAACCTGTTGGTGTTATGAATGCTTTCTATAAGTACACCACTTTTACAGGAAGAAAAATTTTTTACATTGAAGATTTATATTCACGAAAAGAATTCAGAGGTTGCGGAATTGGCGGAAAGTTCCTTGAAAAAGCAAAAGAAATTTCACGTCTGAACAATTGTGAACAGATTGAATTGAAGTGTGCTTCATGGAATAAAAATTCAGCCGGATTCTATAAATCACATGGAATGTCTCTTGATACAGACTGGGAAGTCTATATACTTGATAAATCTTTATTTTAATCAAACATACGCTCACTCGTTAGTCTCTGTAAAATTACCAAGTGTAGATTGAAACAAATAAACAAACAATGATATTAATATGCACTGAAAGGAGTGCTTTACAATGAAAAATACTATTTTTACCGGAGCAGGTATTGCAATTATTACACCGTTTAATAAGGACGGTTCAATAAATTATGACCGTCTTGGTGAAATGATTGATTATCAGATTGAAAACAATACAGATGCAATTATTATCTGTGGCACAACTGGTGAAGCTTCTACAATGACAGATGAAGAACATCTTGAATGTATTCGCTATGCTGTCAAGAAAACTGCTGGCAGAGTTCCGGTTATTGCAGGTACAGGAAGCAATGACACAAAGTATGCTATTGAACTTTCAAAAGAGGCTGAGGCAGTCGGAGCAGATGCTTTACTGCTTGTTACTCCATACTATAACAAGACTACACAAAAGGGTCTTATAATGCACTTCACAGCTATTGCTGATGCTGTAAATATTCCGATAATCCTCTACAATATCCCCGGAAGAACTGGTATGGCTATTGATATTAAAACAGTTAAGGAACTCGCAAAGCATAAAAATATTGTTGCTATCAAGGAAGCAAGCGGAAATATCAGTTATTGTGCAAAGCTCCTTGCAGAATGCGGAGATGTTATTGACGTTTACAGCGGTAACGATGATATGATAGTTCCATTAATGTCACTTGGTGCAAAGGGTGTTATATCTGTTGCATCACACGTTATTCCTAAGGAAGTTCACAATATGGCACAGTATTGTCTTGATAACAATTTTGCAGAGGCTACAAAGTTACAGCTTGAATATCTTGACCTTATAAACGCTCTCTTTATTGAAGTAAATCCTATTCCGGTTAAAGAGGCTGTTAATATGACCGGTGTTGATGTTGGTTCATGCCGTATGCCACTTTGTGATATGACAGATGAACACAAGGCAGTTTTAAGAGCATCACTTGAAAAGCACGGTCTTATAAAGTAATTTCATAAAATAAAGGATGTGTATAAAATGACAAATATAGCCATTTGTGGTGCAAATGGTAAAATGGGTAAAACTATTTACAATTGCATAAAAGAACGTGATAACTGTAAAGTTGTTGCGGGAATTGACCTTTACACAGAACAGTATGCTGATTTTCCGATAGTTTCCAAACCATCTGAACTCCCTGTAAAACCAGATGTTATTATAGATTTTTCAAATCCTGCTTCACTGGACGGACTTCTTGAATACGGTCTCACAACAGGTACTCCAATTGTGGTGGCATCAACAGGTTATAGTGACGAACAGATTCAGAAAATAAAATCAGCATCACAACAAATTCCAGTATTCTTTACATTCAATATGTCACTTGGAATAAATCTCCTCGTAGAATTAGCTAAAAAAGCTGCCAGTGTACTTGGAGACCAGTTTGATATTGAGATAGTTGAAAAACATCATAATCAAAAGATTGACGCTCCAAGCGGTACAGCAATTATGCTTGCAAATGCTATAAATGAAACTCTTAATAATTCAAAGCATTATGTTTATGACAGACATTCACGCCGTCAGAAACGTGAAAAGTCCGAAATAGGTATGCATGCTATAAGAGGCGGTACAATTGTAGGCGAACATGATGTTATATTTGCCGGTCATGATGAAGTTATTACACTTTCTCACTCTGCCTCATCAAAGACAGTTTTTGCAGAAGGTTCTATCAATGCTGCTATATTCCTCAAAGACCAGCCGGCAGGACTTTATGATATGAGCATGCTTATATAAGAAAATTGTAAACTATAGTCAGCAATTTTTATATATGTTAAATTCTGTGGATTGAGACTATAAGTATACTTGAAAGAAAATTATTGCCGAAATATATTTTATAGGTAAAGTTGTTTCAGCATTATTGGATTTCATAGATAAATTATGGGGGACATTGTGTCCCTCTTTTTTAATGGTTGAAATGTACAAAAAATATATAATTTGTTGTATAAAGTGATGAATTTTGCGGAAATGCTTTTAATTTCTGTAAAACAATGATACAATAGGGGTAATTAGTTATAAAAATACTATGAAAATGGTGAGGAATATGAATAGTAAAAAAATGATACATATTGCAGTTGTTGCTGCTGGTATTGATGAAGAATACCAGAACAACATTATAAATGGTATAAATAAATATACTCATGAACACAATATTAATGTGTCATGTTTCGCATCTTATGGAGGTATGCTCCGTAATGATTATAACAATGTTAATATTGAACTGTCATATTTTGCGGCACATGGTGGTATGCTCAAAAGCAAACGTTTTGATACAGGTGAATATAGTATCTATAATTTGATAAATTTCAATGCTTTTGACGGCACAATTCTTATGACAAATACTATCTGTGATTCTGAAACAAAACAGAACATTATAAATCGTGTTACTGAATCAGGTATACCGGCAGTTGTTTTTGATTGTTCAGAATATCCGCAACTTTATAATATCAGTATAGACAATAGTTCCGCAATGACTGATGTTATAAGACACGTTATTGAAGTTCATGGGGCAAAAGTTATAAATTATATTTCCGGTCCTATGTCCAATCCGGAAGCTACAGACCGTTATAATGCTTTTATCAATGTAATGAAAGAACATAATCTTCCGGTTGAAGAAGAAAGAATCTTTTTCGGAGAATTCAGAAGTCAGGACGGCAGACAGGCTATTGAAGAATTTTTTCAGTCTGGTCTTTCAATGCCAGACGCTTTTATATGTGCTAATGATGCAATGGCACTTACTGCTATTTCGACACTTGAAAAGGCAGGGTATAAAGTTCCTAAAGATGTTATAGTTACGGGATTTGATAATACTTATAATGCAAGAAATTTCTGTCCAGTTCTTACTTCTGTAGACAGACCGCTTGCTGAAATGGGTTATAAATCAGTTGAAGTAATTATGGAAATACTTAACGGTGGCAATCCTTCAAAGCATATAAAGCTTGCATCATCACCAGTATTTACAGAAAGCTGTGGCTGTAAGAATAATAATGAAAATGATTTTGAGGATTATAAAAAGAGTGCTTATAAAAAAATTGAAAATATGAATTCAGGTATTTCAATGCTTAATCGTCTTACCGCAGGTCTTGCAGAAACAGAAAAAATTGATGAGGCTATGGAAATTCTCAGTAATTTTGTTGAAGAACTTGGCTGTGATAAATTCAGTATATGCCTGACTGAAAACTGGCAGGATGCTATAGTTGCAGATACTTTTCTTGTTGAAAGCGAAAACACTTATTCAGGATATATGACATCTCCTCTTATTTGGAGCAGAGGCGAAAAACATTCATGTGGATATTTTCCAAGCAGAAATATGTTCCCTGAACCCCTTAAAGATACCGGAAATATAAATTATTTTCTGCCTTTACATTTCCGTGAAAGATGTCTGGGATATTATATCATAACAAACAGTGATTTTCCTATATATAGCTTGTTGTGTCATACACTTACCCTTAGTTTGAGTAACTCTCTTGAAAATATCCGTAAGCTTATTCATTTAAATAAGGCTATGGACGAACTCAATCGCCTTTATGTTATTGACCCCCTGTGTAATATTTATAACAGAAACGGATTTATAAATCTTGTTGATATGAAATATCGTGAGTGTTTCGACAAAAAACAGAAAGTCATGCTGACATTTATTGACATGGACGGTTTGAAATTCATCAACGACAATTACGGTCATAATGAAGGTGACTTTGCTATACAAAGGCTTTCCGGTGTAATTAAAGAAAGTGCTATGAACGGTATTTGTGCAAGATTCGGCGGAGATGAATTTGTAGTATTTACTTCTGACGTTGTTAATGGTGATGATGAAGCATTTAAGAGACGTTTTAATTCAAAGATTGATAATATAAACAACATAATTAAAAAACCTTATACTCTTTCGGCAAGTATCGGAAGTATTATAGTTACTGCTGATGAAAATATTACATTATACAATATTATCACACAGGCTGACGAGAAAATGTATGAGGTGAAAAAACAACGTAAAAATTCAAGGCTTGCAAGCGAAAAATAATTACAATATGGTTAAAAATATGCGTATTTCCTTGACAAACCAGATTATTTAGTATATAATAACTTTATTATTTTACGAAAGGACGGTGAACACTATGACAATAAATTATAATCTTCTCTCAATCCATACAAATATTAAGCATAGTGTTTGCCTGTATATTTCCGTTCATTAATGTTATCGGATTTCATACTATATAAGGCGTTCTTGCTGTGCGGGAACGCCTTTTTTGTATGGTTACAGGCAAACAGAAAGGATTTTATATGATAGTTCTCAATGGAAAATACAATTCTGCAAAAGTTTTCACAGAAGTAATTGAACAGGAGTCTATATCACAGATTATTGAACTCTGCAACCAGAAAGTAAGTGAGGGTTCAAAAATACGCATAATGCCTGATGTTCATGCGGGTTCAGGCTGTACAATCGGAACTACAATGACTATTACTGATAAAGTAATTCCTAATCTTGTAGGAGTGGATATCGGCTGTGGTATGGAAACAGTCAAAATCAAGGAAAAGCACATTGAACTCCAGCAACTCGATAAACTGATTTACCGTACAATACCCTCGGGATTTGCAATCAGGAAAAAAATTCACAGATATATAAATAACATCAATCTTGCAGAACTTTATTGTTCTGAACACGTAAATATTGAACGTGCTGAATTGAGTCTCGGAACTTTAGGAGGCGGAAATCATTTTATAGAAGTCGATAAAGGTTCTGATGATAGTATTTATATAGTAATACATTCAGGTTCGAGACATCTTGGCGTTGAAACAGCTAAATATTATCAGAAACAGGCATACAACAATCTGAATAAAAATTCACAGACCGATATTGACGAACTTGTTTCAAAGCTTAAAGCAGAGGGAAAATCAAAGCAAATTGAATCAGAAATAAAAAAACTCAAGAATACTAAAACTACAAATATTCCTAAACATCTTGCATATACCGAAGGTCTGCTCTTTGAACAGTATATTCATGATATGAAAATAGTACAGGAATTTGCACGTCTTAATCGTCTTGCAATGATGAACGAAATTATAAAAGGTATGGGACTTCATGTTGTTGAACAGTTTACCACGATTCATAATTATATTGACACTGAAAGCATGATACTACGTAAAGGTGCTATTTCTGCAAAGAAAGGCGAAAGAATATTGATTCCGATGAATATGCGTGACGGTAGTCTTATATGTATCGGAAAAGGCAATCCGGACTGGAATTATTCAGCACCTCATGGAGCAGGCAGACTTATGTCACGTTCGCAGGCAAAGAAGAGTTTTACAGTATCGGAATACAAAAAACAAATGAAAGGTATTTATACAACTTCTGTTAATTCCGGTACACTCGATGAATGCCCTATGGCTTATAAATCCATGAATGACATTATTGACAATATAGCAGAAACGGCAGAGATAACCGAAATTATAAAACCTATTTATAATTTCAAGGCAGGGGAGGAATGATTTATGAATTTTGTACCTTATGAAAAACTCAGCAAAAAAGAAAAACGCAGAATTGATAATCTTAAACGCCGTGACTGGTCAGGACTCAATCCGGTTACAAGAGTGGCAGAAGAAAATAAAAAGTATTCACGCAAAGAAAAACACCCCACGAAATATATATAAAATAATTGTGCACGTTCTTTTTGAGCGTGCTTTTTTTGCAATATCTGACAAAAAAATACATTAAATTATACTTAAAATCCCTCAAAATGCAGAAAAAACTAAATTAACAATAAAAAAACGCAAATATTATTGAAATATTTTTTACAATATGCTATAATTCCAAAGGTGCAAAAATAATAATTTTATATAGGAGGTTAAAACTTTTATGTTAACAGCACAAATTTTTGCCGTTGTAATATTCGTAGCAATGTTTATACTGATTGTTATGGATAAGATTGAACGGCATTATGTAACTCTTGGTAGCGGAATACTGACACTTATAGTAGTTTTCGGTGTCTGTATGAGAAATGGTAAAGCTATCTGGAATACCCTTGCTTTAAAAAATTTTGCAACTAAGGATTTTTGGTATCAGGTGACCGAAAGCGAAAGCAAAGGTATTAACTGGGCAACTATTATTTTCATTGCCGGAATGATGGTAATGGTTGAAGGCATGGCTAAAGCAGGATTTTTCCGCTGGCTTTGTATGAAAATAGCTTTTCTTGTAAAATGTAAAACAATTCCGGTATTTATAACATTTATGATAATGTCTGCTGTATTGTCTATGTTTATTGATAGTATAACGGTTATTATGTTTCTTGCAGCAGTAACTATTGAACTTTCGCAGTTGCTTAAATTCAATCCTGTACCGATGATTCTTTCGGAAATTTTCTGTGCGAATTTAGGCGGTTCAGCAACTATGTGCGGTGACCCTCCGAATATTATAGTCGGAACTTCTTTAGGATACTCATTCGGTGATTTCCTTACAAATACAGGTCTTGTTGCAGGAATTTCCCTTATAGTGTCAATAATATTTTTCTACATAGTTTTCAAAAAAGAACTTGTTACAGACAGTGACAAGGAAATAGATATGTCAAAATTTCCAAAGCCAAGCGAAGCTATTACAAGTAAGCGTGATTTCATAGTAAGTACTGTAATTTTTGGTTGTGCTGTTGTTCTTCTTGTAACTCATTCTATGACTCATCTTACAGTTGCAACAATAGGATTGTTTATAGCTCTTATAACTATTATAGCGTTTGCAAAAGATGCTGTTGAACTTCTTAAAAAAGTTGATTATAAAACGCTTTTATTCTTTATAGGATTGTTTATTGTAGTGGGTGGACTTGAAGAAACTGGTATACTTGAAATCATTGCTGACTTTATTGAAAAAATCAGTGGTGGCGATGCTAAACTTATGATAGTAATAATTCTTTGGGTATCGGCATTTGCAAGTGCATTTGTAGACAATATACCGTTTGCTGCTACAATGGTTCCGGTTATTCAGAGCCTTGCTCAGACTTCCGGAGTAGCTCTCCCTACACTTGCATGGACGCTTTCAATCGGTACTGACATAGGAGGAAGTGCAACTCCTATAGGTGCATCTGCAAACGTTGTAGGTACATCTGTTGCTGCTAAAAACGGTTATCCTATTGGTTGGGGAAAATATTGCAAAAAGCTTGCACCGGCTACTATTATAGTACTTGCAATTTCAACCGTATATCTTTTTGTCAGATACTTATAATATCAGGAGGTACTTTATGGGACAGATTATTATTTCAGTCGGCAGAGAGTTCGGAAGCGGAGGTCGTGTTATTGCTGAAACACTTGCAAAAAGATTCAATATTCCGATATATGACCGACATCTTATTACAGAAATTGCCGAAAAAACAGGGCTTACTCCTGAACAAATCGAAAAGTATAACGAAAATCCTAAGAAAAAGATTATTTCAAGACGTGTAAGAGGTTACAGTAATTCCATAGAGGATAATGTAGCAGAAATGCAGTTTAATTTTCTTAAAGAAAAGTCCGAAAGCGGAGAATCCTTTGTAGTGGTCGGAAGATGTTCTGAAACTAAACTTAAAGGAAATCCGGCATTGATTTCTTTTTTTGTACTTGCTGATACAGATGCTAAAATAAAGCGTATCATGGAAGTTTATGAGTTATCGAAAGATGAAGCTATAGAATTTATTCGTAAAAAGGACAAGAAAAGAAAACGTTATCACAACTATCATTGTTCAGGACACTGGGGAGATTCAAGACTTTATGATTTGTGTATAAACAGCACTCGTCTTGGCATTGAAAAAACTGTTGATTATCTTGAATCCTATATCAAAGAAAGAGCAGGAATATAATAAAAAATCGGGTACATATAGCGTACCCGATTTTTTATGTATTAAAGACTGTTAACAACGTAAATCATATTACCGCCGTTTCTCTTGGCATTATGCATAACGTTATCCATTTTAAGAAGAAGTGAACTTACATTCAGGCAGTCATTAGGAAGATAATGATAAATGCTTCCTGAAGCTGTACACTGTACTGTAATGCTTTCTATAGTAATAGGAGTTGATAAAGTAGCACGTATTTTATCAGCAATTCTTTGAGCCTGACTATCCGGAATATCATCATTGAATACAAAGCAGAATTCATTACTTGTGATATTATAGATTGTTGCTGAATCGCTGAATTCTTCTGTAAGCATTTCACCGATAGCTGAAAGGTATTCGTCACCGAATTCATAACCATATGTATCGTTTATTATACGGAAATTATCAATATCAAATACACCAATATTAAACTGGTCTGTTTCAAGTCTTCCTGCGAGGTCATCTTCGAGTGAGTAACGGTTTTTCATACCGGTAAGAATATTTGTAAGAGCGATATCCTGCATTTTCTTATTGGAACTCTGAATTTTACGACCAGCGGTTTCAATCTGACGTTCTTGCATTTCCATTTTTAACATATTACGTTTTGTTGATTTTTCAACTCTGCGTATCAATAATTCACTTACAATAAGTACAGCCAACATAAATAAGAAACCAATACCAAACCATAAAGAGTTACGTGACTCAAGTGCCTCTGCATTGTCTTTATCGATTTCAAGAGTAGCCATTACCATTTCAACGGCAGCGTTTTGTGTCGGGTGAATTTCCTGAAGATATATACTTTGAAGTTGGTCATATGAGATATTTGCAAAAGAATGTTCAAGACTAAGAAGTTTGTTATCATATGATTCAATAAGCATTTTTGCATAATTATATCTTCTTGTTTCGAGTTCTGAATGTTCACCGGCTTCATATTCTTTCATAAGATTTCTTATATTGTCGAAAGAGTTATGAATATTTGTTACATTAGACATGCTGTCGTCCATACCCGAAACAATCATAAGAACTTCACGGTTTACGGTAAGTAATTCTTCACTTATAGTAGCCATATACTGATATGAGTTCATATTACGGAAATAAACGTGTCTGCCGTTATAGAAGATGAACATACTGTTTATGAAGTTAAGGGTCATGATAACCAAAATCGTTATATAAGCAACGATAAAGTTACGTTGTGTTTTTGAACCTTTGTAAACGTTAGTAGCCATTATTAAAGTCCTCCATTAATTTTCCATAGGATTCATGATAATCTGAATATCGCTGTCATTTACATTATCTTTTGTAACAAGTGTAGCACCTGTATCAATATAAGCAGCAATAGACTGACCATTTATAAGGTCACGAGCATATCTTACACCAAGATATCCGATATTGTACGGATTCTGAAGTATGAAACCATCAAGAACATCATTTTTAAGGTATTCATCAGAACTTTTTGAGCCGTCTCTGCTTTGGAAAGAGTCAAATCCAAGAATATCAACGGAATCTGCTAATCCAAGTTCATCGACAGCCATGCAAGCACCAACAGTTGTGGTCTGACTTGTAGTGAATATAACTTTTATTTCCGGCTTGTCATTTAATGTCTGAATTATTGCATCTCTGGATTTCTGAACATCACTTTGACCGTCTACAACGGCAGAAATTTTTAAAGGTTCATTTTTTTCTGTTACTACTTCTTCATCGTCTTCATTTTTATTAACTTCGGTTAGCACTTCCTGATTGTATTGTTGAATCTGAGATTTAAAACCATCAGCTCTTGCAATAGCATTAGTAGAGTCCATAGATTGCATAAGTATGCATATTTCGCCTTCGCCATTCATAATTTCGTAAGCTTTTCTTGCAGAGATAGCACCGGCATATTCGTTATTTGTACTTATACATGAAGAACGAACATCTTCTCTCATATCAGAATCTACGGTTAATACTTTTATACCATTATTCTGAGCTGTTGTGAGTGCATCAGCGAGTTCGTCATCATCAGCTGAAGGAACAATTATAATAGCATCAGCTTTTTTTGAAATGGCATCATTAACCATTTTTACCTGTGCTTTTACATCTTCGTCTTTAGGGGCATTAATAGTTAATTTAATGTTCATTTCTTCTCCGGCATGTTTAGCACCGAGTGTAGGAATTTCCCAGAATTGACCTTGATTTTTGAATATTATTGCAACATATGATGGGTCTTTATTGTCACAACCAGTGGAAAAAATAAATGATGATGCCAATGCTCCAAGTGTCAAAATACTCAAAAACTTTCTTTTATTTTTTTTCATTTTAGGTATAGCCCTCCTTAAAAAATATATTCTCTAAAAGTATCAGAGATTATCCCGATATTAATTACCCACAATAATTATAGCACATACCTGAAAGGATTTCAAGAGAATTTTTACTAAAATTTTAATAAAATATTATGTGAATTTGCATAATGATTAAGTTGTAGAAAAACACAAAAATATTATATAAATTTACTTGTTTTTGATGATATGCATATACTTTTAGTTATATTTTTGTAAGAAATATCAAAATTATGTTTAAAATCTCTGCTAACTCTTGACTTTTTTTCAGATACGTGATATACTTCAATAATAGACAATAAGTATTTATAATGGTATTATTGCGTATTAAATTAAAATATAAAGCAATAAATTGTGTCACGATAAAATTAGGAGGATTGAATTATGCTCTGTGAGAGATGTCGAAATGAACTCAGCCCCACTGCCGAAGTATGTCCGAAATGCGGAACACCCGTTTCACATAATGTGGCAGGATTTGAAAACACTATTGAAATAAAACGTGCACTGAAAGCAATGACAAATGAACACGGACAGGACGTTATAAAAGATACAAATAAATTTGTCTCACTTTTAAGGGACTATATTCCCGAATATGAAAAGGAATGCCGTTTGCTCAGAAATATGCTTCAGAATGGCGTTCTTGCAAATATGCTCCATGAAAATGAACAGCAGAGTATAGCTATAATGAAAGCAAGAGAATTTATGACATCAGAAATGTTTCTTTCTGAAAATGCTGCTGAATTTGTACTTGTATGCTTTACATATATGCTTGGGTGGGAATATAATTCTAAAATGATTGAACTTCCTAAATCTCAACAGTTAGTAATAAAAGATCCAATTGAAGAAAAAGCTCCGGCAACCAAAAAACCTCCTATGCCTTTTGATGTTGGAATGAAAGTATTCAGACCAGCAGATGCAGCTAAATTTCGTCTTAAAGGTACTGTAAAAATTCCTGAAGGTTACACTAAACTTGACAGTTTTGCATTTGACGGTTTCGGCTTTATGAAAACTGTTGAACTTCCGTCATCTCTTATAACAATAGGTGAATACGCATTTTCAGAATGCAAACGACTTAAAAGCGTTGAAATTCCGGAAACTGTACAGGTAATTAAACAAGGTGCTTTCAGTCAGTGCGGAAAACTTACTGTTGTAAGACTTCCGGACGGCGTTTTTGAAATAGAAGACAATACATTTTCGTTCTGCCATAGTCTTGAAATAATAGATATTCCCGAAAGCGTAAGCAGTATCGGCAGAGAGGCTTTTTCTGGTTGTGAAAAACTCCGTAAGCTTTTCCTTTCAGAAAACATCAAATTTATAGATGACGGAGCATTTTCTTATTGTACATCACTTGTTATAAAGTGCTACGAAAATTCATATGTTCACCGTTATTGTATGGCAAATGGCATGAATGTTGAAACAGTTGCAAAGGGTACACCTTTCAGCAGAATAAATTCATAACAATAAACTCAGGAAAGGACTGAATTATATTGATAGAACTTAAAATAGGCGAAAAAGTAGAAATGGAATACGGCGGTTATGCTGTAGTTAAAAAAATCCTTGGCAGTGGTGGTCAGGGTATTGTATATCTCGTTGACTTTAATGGCGTTGAATATGCTCTTAAATGGTATGACGTTGATAAAATAAAAAATGCCAGAGCGTTTCGTAAAAATATTGAAAACAATATCAAAGACGGTGCTCCGAGTGATAAATTTCTTTGGCCTAAGTATCTTACAAAAGAAAACAGCAACGGAACTTTTGGCTATATAATGGCACTTCGTCCAAAGGGTTATGATTCATTTGTTGATATTCTCAATACATACAGATTGGATATTGATGAACTTACAGGTCGTGCAAACAAAGTATCCGTACAGTTTTCAAGCCTTTATGCAATGGTTACAGCCGTAATTAATATTGTAAATGCTTTCCGACAGCTTCACCGTGCAGGAAAAAGTTATCAGGATTTGAATGACGGTGGTTTCTTTATTAATGTAAATACCGGTGATATTCTTGTTTGTGACTGCGATAATATCGCTCCGGACGGCAGTAACTTTGGTATAGGCGGAAAACCTGGTTATATGGCTCCTGAAGTCGTAAGAGGTGTTGCAAAACCAACTGTTCAGACTGATAAATATTCATTGGCAGTTGTACTTTTCAAACTTCTTTTCAGAGGCGACCCAATGGAAGGCGAAAAGGTTGTTAAAGATGTTTGCCTTACAGAAACTTCTGAACTTAAACATTACGGACAGCAGGCAGTTTTTGTATATGACCCTAATGACAATTCTAATCGTCCGGTACGTGGCATTCATGATAATGTAATTAAATTCTGGAGAATTTATCCGGCTTATGTACGTGAAGCATTTATAAAATCCTTTACAATTGGTATAAAAGAACCTAACAGACGTATTATTGAAAATGAATGGCAGAAATTATTTATACGTCTCCGTTCAGAAATCATCGTTTGCACTTGTGGAAGAACTAACTTTACATCAATGTTTGAAAATGTTGATGAATCAACTTATAGATGTCCAAAGTGTGGTGCGGAGTTTGTAAGCCTTGCTTTCAGTAATCGTGATTATCGTATGCCTTTGTATGTGGGAAGTAAATTTTATGAATGTGAAATTGACCCACGTTCTGACGATTTCCAGAAAGTTGTCGGCGAACTCGTTGAAAATAAACTTAAACCCGGTATGCTCGGAATTAAAAACAGTTCCGGCAAAACTTGGCGTGTAAAAATGCCTGATGGTGTTTTTTATGATATAGCTTCTGGAAAGGGCTTTCCTCTTTGGAAAGGTCTTGAAATTGATTTCGGTGATGTAAACGCACATATTTAACAAGTATCAATAAGTGGCAGGTTAAATTGCATAATACACTAAACGGCAGTAGGGTGGAGATGAATTTGTATCACTTTCTGTCATGAAATCAATGTACAAAAGCCGTTATTTGTAAATGAGTGTCATACTCTAAGCATTATCGGCTTTGTATTGAAAGAAATATGGTTATCGCTGTCTTTACTTGGCGGTATATAATGGATAAGAAAGGGAGTATGTAAACTATGAGCAATGATATGAACGAAAAAGATGTAAAAATACCCGCAAACAGTGTTGGTGAAGATTTTGACAGTATGCTTGATTTTGATGATGATGACCCGTTAAGTGCTACGAGTGTTTCTAAAAAAAGTCTTGTAATATTTTTTCTGATTGATACTTCGGGAAGTATGAAAGGTACTAAAATGGGCGAACTTAACACTGTTATGGAAGAACTTATTCCAGAAATTCGCCGTGTAGGTGAGGCTGATACAGATGTTAAAATTGCTGTACTTACTTTTGCAAACAGTGTTATGTGGATGTATTCTGAACCTGTTTCAATTGAAGATTTTGAATGGACTCGTCTCAGAGCAGACGGCGTTACAAGTATGGGTGAGGCTTTCCGTGAACTTTCTATAAGAATGTCAAGAAACAGTTTTCTTAGTTCTCCGTCACTGTCATTTGCACCTGTAATATTTCTTATGACAGACGGCTATCCATCAGACGATTATAAAGCTGGTCTTGAAGCTCTTCAGAAAAACAGCTGGTATAAGTTTGGTCTTAAAGCTGCTCTCGGTATTGGCAAAGAAGCTAATGACGATATGCTCGCAGAATTTACAGGTACTAAGGATACGGTTGTGCACGCTTATTCCGGCGGTCAGCTTGCACAGATGATTAAGATTATTGCTGTTACTTCTTCTCAGATAGGTAGTAAAAGTATGACACTTGCTGATGATTCAAGTCATGAACTCAGTGCACAAGATGTTTATGCAGCTAAGCAGAAAATGCTCGGACAGCAGATTCAGGACCTTGTTAAATCGCAGGACTATCCGGATTCCGTTCCTTTCGATTCAGGCTGGTAATCCCGATTATGTGCTGACCGAAAGGAGTGCTTACAAATGTTTAATGGTTTTTGTCATACCGTTATCGGAGCAAGTCATATTAAAAGCGGTACTGTATGTCAGGATTCGTCAGTATTTAGGGCGTATGAAAATTATGGTATCGCTGTTGTTGCGGACGGTCATGGAAGCAAAAAGCATTTCAGAAGTGACAAGGGTTCTGAAATGGCTGTAAAAGCGGCACTCGATGCGGTTGAGGAATTTTATAAAAACCCTGAAGCCTTTGAGGAAAGTTTTCTGAATGACCCCGACAATATAATTAAAAAGATTGAGAAAAATATTATCTCTCGCTGGAATAGACTTGTAATTCATCATTACACCCACCACCCATACACAGATAAAGAAAGAGAACCTTTTACCGAAAAAGAATTTAAGCGTATAAAAGTTGAATCAGTTTACGGTACTACACTTATTGTAGCAGTTATGGGCAGAAAATTCACTTTCGGCACACAGATTGGCGACGGTAGCCTTGTACAGATTTGTGACGATGCTGCCGCCGAAATGCCTATCGCTTATGAAGAAAGTGCTCCTGCCAATATAACAGCTTCAATGTGTAATAGTCAGGCAATTAACTATTTCAACAGTTTCTATACCATTGAAGAAAAGCCTATAGCGGTGTTTGTATCGACAGACGGTCTTTACACATCGTTCAGAAGTGATGAGGATTTTCTGGATTATCACAGTATCCTTGCAAATCAGCTTTCAAATATAGATACATTTAGTTTATCAATTCGCAAAAACCTTTCCAAAAGAGCACAATGTGGTACTCAAGACGATACATCTCTTGCGTGCGTTTTTGATTGTGAAGTGCTTGCTGAAAAACTTGAAGAACTTAAAGAACAAGTTGAAGTGAATAAAATTCATGCTTCCATGCGTAAGGCTGAACAAAAAGCCCGCATGGAAAAGCAAAAGCTTAAAAATACAATGAATAATGCCCGTTATGATTATGAGGAAAATTTAGTAGAATAAAGTAGGAAGATTTTATGGAAAACAAAACAAATAAAAAAAATATGCCAATTATTGTTGTTTGTGTGTTACTATTCTTGGTATTTTTTGTGTTTCAGAAAATTATAGTCTCTAATCCAAAACTTACTGGTATAACCGGTATTGTAGCACAGTTACACGTTATGATTTCTGTTATTCTGGTTCTTACAAACAGAAAAACAGGTTTTATAATAGGAATCATACTTAATGCATTGAATTTTGTATCAGGAATTTTTTCTGTAGTTGTGGCAGGTCAGAAACAGGCTATGCCTTCAATTGCGATTTCGGTCTGTACTGTAATAATTATGGCGATTATTTACAACTATACTGTTAAAAATGATACAATGCATGATGAACTTATGGAAAAGTATGAACAGGAAATCGAGAATAAGCGTATTTTGCAGGAAAAAGATGAAGTTCTTTCTTATCTTGCATATTATGACCGTCTTACACAAATGCCTAACAGACACTTATTTATGGAACACCTTGAAGAAAGCATTTCTAATAAAAAAAGCGGTGCTGTTGTCAGTATAAATCTTGATGACTTCCGAAGAATAAATAGCGATTTCGGAATGTCTGCCGGTGACCAGCTTATTAAAACTTATGCCGAAAAAATCGAGAGAATCACAGGCAAAAATGATTTCTGTGCAAGAATTTCAGGTGATGAATTTGCCATAATTCTTGATGAAAAAAATGATAATCAGGATATTGCAAATTTTACAATGAGGATACAGAATATCTTTTTTGAACCTGTAAAGATTGATGATAAATCTATCGGCGTTTCATCAAGTATCGGAGTGGCTTTGTTCCCGAAAGATGCTGTTAACGCTGAAGATGTTTTGAAATGTTCTGAAACAGCTATGTTTATGTGCAAAAATAACAGTAATAAAATATGTTTCTTTAGCCCTATTGTATAATAAATAATTATTTCACGTTTCTTTATGGGACGTGAAATTTTTTTGTGCCTATTATTATTTTTTTATTGACAAATAGTCCGTAATGCAGTATAATTATAAATATAAATAATATCAGGTAAACCAATTTACTTAATAATCGGGAGCGTATATTTTTGCTCTAATAAAAATGAAAGGATATTGATTTTACGTGGAATTAATGGAATTATACAATAAAGCTATCGGGCTTGTTGAAAATGTAAAAAAATTCGACCCTCAGACCGCTGATAGTAATTACCTTTCACTTTGCGTGATAGTAGGCAGTAATGATGAAGTTTATGCAGGTGTTACAGGTATCAGAATAAGCCATGGTAAAGTTATGAAAGCCTGTCCGGAATACAGTGCTTTTGTGTCAATGCTTTCTGATAATTGTGTAACTGCAAAACAGTTACTGACTGTATCTTTTGTTGATGGTACTGTATGCCGTCCGTGTGATGATTGTATCAAGATGCTTTATAAAGCAGATGAAAATAATAGTCAGTGTGATATTGCTCTTACAGCAGATAGTGCTGTTAAAGCTTGCAATTTAGTTAGTCTGGAAGCTTTCAGAGCCTCATCAGAAGCAAGTGAGAAAATCTCTCATTTACCAATTGAAGAAGCTCCAACATTTGCAGAAGAACCAGTAAGCGAAGATTTAAGCTTTGAAGAAAAATTCGGCTTTGATTTTGATGATACACCGTCAACTCCTGTGCATACTCTCGCTGAACAGAATCAGGAACAAAAACAAGAACAGCCAATTAATCCTTATCCGGAACAGTACCAGAATGTTCCTCAGGGAATGAATTCTCAGTTTGTACAGCCTAATAATATGCAGGGAGGATATGTACAGCAACAGGGATATCCACAGGGTTATCCGTATCCACAGCAACAGGGATATCCGCAGGGCTACCCATATCCGCAACAACAGGGATATCCGCAGGGTTATCCATATCCGCAACAACAGCAGGGATATCCACAGGGTTATCCTCAGCAGAATGGCATGAATCCTCAGTTTATACAGCCGGATATGCAACAGTATTCACAGCAGTATCCATACGGACAACAGCCTAATCAGGCAAGTTTTCCGAATAATGCACAGCCGTATCCTCAGAATCCTGTTAACAGTCAGCCATTACAGAGTATATATCCACATACTCAGGCATCAAAATATACTTCCAGTCATTATATGAACAGCAGTGTAAGAAGTTCACAACCGGTGGGGTCAGTTCCTCTTTCTGGTGAAGGTAAGTCAAAATTCAGACAGCGTCTTAATCAATTTATAGATGAAGAACCTAATCCTATTCCTTCAACTCCTGTTAGTCCTACCGAAGAAAACTTTTCTAAGGACGATATCAAAAAGATGACTCGTGATAAAAAGAAAATGGCTAAAGTTAATGCCGATTTCAAAAAACGTATGAAAGATTTAGGATATTGATATTTAAAACTCTCCGTTGCTTTTTTTGACGGAGAGTTTTTTGCGGATTTTTTTCTTTTACCTATTGGAATATGTTTGATTTTGTGTTATAATAAGTTAAGTACATTATTGGAGGTAATTTATGCGGATACGTCATAAGGCATGGGCTAAGCCCGAACTTGAAGCTTGTGATTTCTATATTCACGAACCGCAGGCTCTTAAAGGCAAATGGTGTGAAGTTTTTAACGAACCCGAAAAGCCTTTATATGTTGAACTTGGTTGCGGAAAAGGCGGATTTATTTCACAGATAGCTCCGGCACACCCTGAAATAAATTTCGTTGCAATGGATATAAAAAATGAAATGCTTGTTCTTGCAAAAAGAAAACTTGAAGAGGCTTACAAAAAAGAAAACAAGTCTCCCGATAACGTTCGGATAGCTATTCAGAATATTGAACGTCTTGATACCGCTTGGGACGAAAATGACCGTGCAGACAGAATTTATATAAATTTCTGTAATCCATGGCCTAAGAAAAAACATAAAAAACGCCGTCTCACACATACAAGGCAATTGATGAACTATAAAAAATTCCTTCGTGGTGAAATATGGTTCAAAACAGATGATGATGAACTTTTTGAAGAATCATTTGATTATTTCCGAGAAGCAGGCTTTATAATAAAGTTCAGTACGCATGATTTACACAATGAAACAGGTATTGAAAATTTTGTGACAGAACATGAAAATATGTTTACTGAAGAGGGCAAGAAAATAAAGTTTCTTATTGCTGAACCTATAAAGGAGTAATGCTTTTTTATGGAATATACTAAAAATAATGAAAAATTTTCTTTTGGTTTCGGAACTGAAAAAGTCGCCGGAAAAGGAAATATTCTCAGTAATCGTCAGGCTATGTCAGGACATTCAAAAAAGTTTCTTGTTAAAAAGGCTGTCACTGTTGGAATACAGATAATTGCAGTTACAGCAATAACCAAATTTAAATTTTTTAAAAAATAAAAGGAGGTACGAAATTGGATTCTATACTTATTAAGAATATTCGTGCAGTTGATACTGAAAAGGATATTATAACAGATATTCTTATAGAAAACGGAAAAATTTCCCGAATAGGTGAAAATATTGAGGTTACAGCAGACAGAATTATAGATGGTACAAATTTTGTGCTTATGCCATCAATTTTCGATATGCATGTGCATTTCCGTGACCCAGGGTTCACTTATAAAGAAGATATTTTAACTGGTTGCCGTTCTGCACTTGCCGGAGGTGTTACAGGAGTTCTTGCAATGCCAAATACAAAACCGCCTTGTGATAATCCTGAAACTATCAGTTACATAATTGACAAGGCAAAAAATACTGGTGTGGAAGTTTATCCGGTTGGCTGTATTACAAATGGTATGTCCGGTGGCGGACTTTGCGATTATGAAAGCCTTAAAAAAGCCGGCTGTATATGTATTTCTGATGACGGAAGGCCAGTTGAAAATGCTGAACTCATGAGACAGGCTCTTGAAATGTCAAACGAAAACGGTTTGTTGGTAGCATCACATTGTGAAGACCTCAATATTATAAACGGCGGTATAATGAATAAAGGCAAAACTTCTGAAAAACTCGGAGTTAAAGGAATGGACAGGGCATCAGAAGATTATATAACAGCAAGAGAAATTATACTTGCTTCATCAGTCAATGCAAGGATTCATATATGCCATGTCAGCACGGAGGGAAGTACTGCTATTATACGTTTTGCAAAGTCAAGAGGAATTAAAGTAACTTGTGAAACTGCTCCTCATTATTTTATGCTGACAGATGATTTACTTAACAAGCGTGATGCAGATTACAGAATGAATCCGCCTTTAAGAACTCCCGAAGATGTAAAAGCAATTATTGAGGGAATAAAAGACGGTACAATTGATTGCATAATTACTGACCATGCACCCCATGCACCAGAAGAAAAAGCTGTTTTTGAAAAAGCTCCTAATGGTGTTGTAGGTCTTGAAACTTCACTTTCAGCAACTCTTACAGCACTTTATCATACTGGTGAAATAAGTTTGCAGAAAGTTGTTGAACTTATGTGTGTAAATCCACGTAAGATACTTGGTCTTGAGATTCCAAAAATTGAAGTCGGAAAAACAGCTGACCTTATTATTGCGGATATCAATAAAAAATGGACTGTTAATCCTGAAGAACTCCATTCCAAGTCGCATAATACTGTTTTTAAGGGAATGACTCTTACAGGAAAAAATCTCATGACGATTTCAAAGGGCGTTATAAGATACGAAAATTTACAATGAAAGGAAATATATTACTATGTCATTTGATAGACTTATCGAAAAAATTATTGAAATGAAAAATCCTACTGTTGTAGGTCTCGACCCGAAACTTGAATATGTTCCGACATATCTTCAGAAAAAATATCTTGATGATGACGGCGGAACTATCAAAGCTGCTGCTAAAGCTATTTTTGCATTCAATAAGGCAATTATAGATGAAATCCATGATATTGTACCAGCTATCAAACCACAGGCAGCTTATTATGAAATGTATGGTCATTACGGAATAAAGGCTCTTGAAAAAACAATCCGTTATGCTAAACTTAATGGAATGTTTGTTATTACAGACGGCAAAAGAAATGACATTGGTGCAACTATGGAAGCTTACACAAATGCACATCTTGGTACTGTAAAGGTTTGTGATAATGAAATAGAACCTTTTGGAGCAGATGCCCTCACAGTTAATGGATATCTTGGCACAGACGGAATTGACCCATTACTTAAAGTTTGTAAGGAAAAAGATAAAGGAATATATGTTCTTGTAAAAACTTCTAATCCATCAAGCGGAGAAATTCAAAACAGACTTCTTGACGACGGTACACCAATTTATGCACTTATGGGCGATATGTGCGAAAAATGGGGTTCTGATACTATCGGAAAATATGGATATTCTGCTGTTGGTGCAGTAGTCGGGGCAACCTATCCTGAACAGCTTACTGAACTCAGAAAGAGACTTCCGCATACAATGTTTCTTGTTCCAGGTTATGGAGCTCAAGGGGGCGGAGCAGAAGGCTTAAAGGGCGGTTTTGATGAAAACGGTCTCGGAGCTATTGTCAATTCTTCCCGTGCAGTAATGTGTGCATATAAAAAAGAAGGTTGCAATGAAAAAGATTTTGCTAAGGCTGCTCGCCGTGAAGCTATCCGCATGAGAGATGATATCTGCTCATATATCAATCTTAAATAAGGAGATTTTTATGTACAAATTCAGACGTGCAACGGAAAATGAACGCCAACAATGGTCAGGCGGTACACATAATATATATCACTACGGAAATAGTGACGAACAGTTTGCACTTTTTCTTGGAAAAGCTATTACTGTATTCGGTCAGCCTGATTGGATAGATACTGACTATGAAAATATGTACAGCTATCTTATAGTTGCAGAAAATGAAGAAGATAAGCTTTATCTTGAAATTTATCATGGTCCGGGAGGTTCATCAATAGGCGGAAAAAGTGGCGAAGATTACAAAACAGCATCAGAAGAACTTTCACAGCTTATTTTGTCTGCTGAACCGTCTGATTATGAATGGTCGGGAGTTTATGAGGATATTCCAGTAAATATAAAGTACACTGTAAAAAATGGTGTAGTCAATATAGAATCAGAATTTGCTGATTTTTAAAAATTGCTTAAACGACAATTTCACAATGGCGTGAAACTGTTATGAATATATCTTTAATAAATGAAAGGAATGGTAAAAATTGTCATTATTCAACCAGAGTGAAAAAGCTTACCTCATGCTTGCCAATGGTCAGGTATTTGAGGGTAAAAGTCTTGGGTCAAAGGGTACTGTTATTGGTGAGGTTGTTTTTACAACAGGACTTACCGGCTATCAGGAAACTCTTACAGACCCCAGTTACTACGGACAGATTGTAACACAAACATTTCCACTTATCGGAAATTATGGTGTCAATCATGAAGATAATGAGTCCGCACGTTCTTATGTAAGCGGTTATATTGTAAGGGAGGCTTGTGACGTTCCTTCAAACTTCCGTTGTCAAGGTAATATAAAGGATTTCCTTTCAGAAAATAATATAGTTGGTATTTGTAATATCGATACCAGAAAGCTTACAAGAATTATCCGTGAAACAGGTGTTATGAATGGCGTTATAACTACAGAGGACGTTTATTCAAAGAAAGATGAACTTCTTGAAAAAGTTAAATCCTTTAGTATAAAAAATGCTGTAAAATCTGTAACGAATAATGAAATTCTCACTTATACAAACGAAAATCCAAAATATAAAGTTGTTTTGTTTGATTTTGGATATAAAAGAAATATCCGTCAGGAACTTGTAAACCGTGGTTGTGAAGTTGTCGTTGTTCCGGCAGAAACAACCGCTGAACAGGTAAAAGAAATTAATCCAAATGGTATAATGTTTTCAAATGGCCCTGGAGACCCTGCTGAAAATGTTGAAATTATTGAAAATATCAAAGAAATTCAAAAGCTTGGTATTCCTATTTTTGGTATATGCTTAGGACATCAGCTCATGGCACTTGCAAACGGCGGAAAAACTGAAAAGCTTAAATATGGTCACAGAGGTGCAAATCAGCCTGTTATTGACCTTGAAAGCGGACTTACTTATGTTACAAGCCAGAATCATGGTTATGCAGTAGTTGGTGATAGTATTCCGGCAGAAGTGGGACACGTTTCCCATATAAATGCCAACGATAAAACTTGTGAAGGCATAAGATATACTGCTGTTAATGCTTTTACTGTACAGTTTCACCCAGAGGCTCATGGTGGTCCTCTTGATACAGCGTATCTGTTTGATAAATTTGTAACTGTTATGGAAAGTGAGGTAAAGTAATTATGCCACTCAGAAAGGATATAAAAAGAGTACTTGTAATAGGTTCAGGACCTATTGTAATCGGTCAGGCTGCTGAATTTGACTATGCAGGTACACAGGCTTGTCGTGCATTGAAACAAGAGGGTCTTGAAGTTATTCTTGTAAATTCCAATCCTGCCACAATTATGACTGATAAGGCTATGGCTGATAAAGTTTACATTGAACCGCTTACTCTTGATGTAGTTAAGAGAATTATTGAAATAGAAAAACCAGATAGCATACTTTCAACCCTTGGCGGTCAAACTGGTCTTACTCTTTCAATGCAACTTGCTGAAGAAGGCTTCCTTGACTCCCATAATGTAAAGCTTTTAGGTGCAAATCCTGAAACTATCCACAAAGCAGAGGACAGACAGGCATTCAAGGATACTATGGAAAAAATAGGCGAACCTTGCATACCATCAAAAGTAGTTGAAACTGTTGAAGATGCTGTTGATTTTGCAAAAGTTATAGGATATCCTGTTATAGTGCGTCCGGCGTTCACACTCGGCGGAACTGGTGGCGGTATCGCTCAGAATGAGGAAGAATTAAGAGATATTTCAACTAATGGTTTAAGACTTTCACCTATTACTCAGGTTCTTATTGAAAAATGTATAAGCGGTTGGAAAGAAATAGAATTTGAAGTTATCCGTGATGCCAAGGGCAATGTTATAACAGTATGTTCTATGGAAAACTTCGACCCTGTAGGTGTTCATACCGGTGATAGTATAGTTATAGCTCCTGCGGTAACATTATCCGACAGAGAATATCAAATGCTCCGTACAGCTGCAATAAACATCATCAAGGAACTTAAAGTTGAGGGCGGTTGTAACTGTCAGTTTGCATTGCACCCTACAAGTTTCAAGTATGCAGTAATTGAAGTTAATCCACGTGTATCACGTTCATCTGCTCTTGCATCAAAGGCTACAGGATATCCTATAGCAAAGACTGCTACAAAAATCGCAATCGGATACACACTTGACGAAATTATAAATCAGGTTACTGGAAAAACTTATGCTTGTTTTGAACCTGCACTTGACTATGTTGTTGTAAAATTTCCTAAATGGGCGTTTGATAAATTTGTTTATGCCAAGAGAACTCTCGGTACTCAGATGAAAGCTACCGGTGAAGTTATGGCAATCGGTACAAGTTTTGAGCAGGCTATGATGAAAGCCGTTCGTTCTATCGAACTCGGACTTGATACAATGAATCTCAAAAAGCTTGAAAAATATTCTACTGATGAAATCCGTGAGAGACTTCATCTTGTTGATGACGAACGTTCATTCACAGTATTTGAGGCTCTTAAACGTGGCATAACTCCGGAAGAAATTCACGAAATTACAATGATTGATAACTGGTTTCTTTATAAACTTCTTAATCTTGTTGAACTCGAAAAGTGGCTTGCAGACGGTGAACTTACTGAAGAAAAGTACAATACAGCTAAACAGTATGGTTATTTAGACAGCACTATTGAAAGGATTTCCGGACAGAAATGTCCTCTTCATAAACACGCAGTCTTCAAAATGGTTGACACCTGTGCAGGAGAATTCAAGGCAGAAACACCTTATTTCTATTCAACTTTCGATGACGAAAATGAAGCTTCTGAATTTATCGAACATCAGAATACAGGAAAGAAAAAAGTAATAGTATTTGGTTCAGGACCTATCAGAATCGGTCAGGGTATTGAATTTGACTATTGTTCTGTACATTGCGTATGGACTCTTAAAGAACTCGGATATGAAGCAGTTATTTGCAATAACAATCCGGAAACAGTTTCTACAGACTTTGACACAGGCGACAGATTGTATTTTGACCCTCTCACAAAAGAAGATGTTGAATCAATTATAGAAACCGAAAAGCCTTATGGTGTAGTAGTACAGTTTGGCGGACAGACTGCTATAAAACTTACAAGACACTTATCCGAAATGGGTGTAAAAATTCTTGGTACTTCTGCTGATATGATTGATGCTGCTGAGGACAGGGAACGTTTTGATGAAGTGCTTGAAAAGTGCGGAATTATGCGTCCAAAGGGTCATACTGTAATGACTACTGAAGAAGCTATAAAGGCTGCTGAAGAATTAGGATATCCTGTACTTCTCAGACCGTCATATGTTTTAGGTGGTCAGAATATGATTATTGCTCATTCAAGGGCTGATGTTATTGAATATATGGGCATTATTACAAGTCATATGATTGAAAATCCTGTACTTATTGACAAGTATATGATGGGTACAGAAGTTGAAGTAGATGCTATATGCGATGGTGAGGATTTCCTCATTCCTGGAATTATGGAACACATTGAACGTGCTGGTGTACATTCCGGTGACTCTATTTCAATATATCCTGCACAGCACCTTTCTGAGAGAATAAAGAAAATCATTGTTGAATATACTCGTAAGCTTGCAAAGGAACTTCATGTTATAGGACTTGTTAACATTCAGTATGTTGTCTATAATCACGAAGTATATGTTATTGAAGTGAATCCACGTTCTTCAAGAACAGTTCCTTATATAAGCAAGGTTACAGGAATACCAATGGTTGACATTGCAACTAAAATAATGTTTGGTGCTAAGCTTAAAGATATGGGTTATGAAAGCGGACTTTATCCGGCTGGTGATTATGTCGCTGTAAAAGTACCTGTATTCAGTTTTGAAAAGCTTACAGATGTTGACACAATGCTCGGACCAGAAATGAAATCCACAGGTGAGTGTCTCGGTATAGGAAGAAATCTTGAAGATGCACTCTTAAAGGGACTTATAGCTGCCGGATTTGACCTCAAGCGTGAAGGCGGTGTATTGATTTCTGTACGTGATTCTGATAAACAGGAGATTTTACCTATTGCCGACAGACTCGAAAGAATGGGCTTTACATTATATGCTACTTCCGGTACACAAAGCGTACTTACAAGAAACATGATAGCTTCTAACCTTGTACGCAAGATTTCGGACGGTGAACCTAATGTAGTTACACTTCTCGATAGTGGTAAAGTTAATTATGTTATATCCACATCTGCAAAGGGAAGACTTCCGGAACGTGACAGTGTTAAAATGCGTCGTAAATCTATTGAACGTTCAATATGTAGCCTGACTGCAATTGATACTGCAAAATCACTTGTTAAGGTTCTTGAATCGGGAAGAACTATAAATGATGTTGAACTTGTTGACATAACAAAAATTTAATCCCTACAGACTGCCGGATTTTTAAATTGTCCGGCGGTTTTTTTTCTTAAAAAACTGTAAATTATACACAAAAAATCAGATTTTCATTAATTTGCCGGCATATTACGATTGACGGAAAACAAATATAATAGTATAATAGATTTTACAGACTAAAAACAAGGAGAAATAAGAATTATGAAAAAAATCGTAAAATATACGGCTTTTGTGATTGCTTTAATGGCATTGGTTACAGGCTGTGACGGAAAACAAACAGAAGATAGTACATCTTCTACAGCAGAAACAGTTGTCACAACATCAGTTGAAGAAACTACTACAACTTCCATTGAAACAACCACTGAATTTACAGAAACTACTACAGAAACTACAAGTGAAATTTCTGATGAAAATAATACAGAATACAGAACAGTTCTTGATGCATATCATCAGGCTTATATTGACAGTAATGCCGATGCAGTATATGCGTTGTTCAGTCCGAACGAAATAACAGCGTTTGACACTTATATGAAAGCATATCTTAAAGATAGTCTCGGAGAATCCGAAGAAACTGTTGAAAAAATGTTCACAAAAGATAATATTATTTCAGCTATAAATGGTTCTATACAGAATATTCACGGAATTATGAGCAATTATAATACATCAGATACTGATACATGGTCAATAAATATAGATGAAACTACTATTGAACGTTATACTGCCGATGAACTGGCTGAAATAAATTCAAAGCTTAATATTAATGCTACTGATGGTTATACTTGTGAAATACCTTTTTATAAAAATAATGCTAATGATGAAATATTTGTTGCTGAACCGTCTTCCGTATTACAGATTGATGGCAAGTGGTATATAAGTTACAGCGTAGCGTGCGATAGACTTATAGAATTTATGGACATAGAATTTTAACAGGCACTAACAAAAGTTACAGTCAGACATACATTGACTCGTCAGTCTCCGTGAAATTGTTGACTATGGATTTAAAAAAACAAGCAAAAAAATACACAAAGGTGAAACATGAAGAAATTAATTAAATATCTTAGAAATTATAAAAAAGAATTGGTTTTCGGTCCTTTCTTTAAACTGCTGGAAGCTATTTTTGAACTTATTGTTCCTCATGTTATGGGACGTATTATTGATATAGGAATTACAAATAATGATACAAAATATATTCTGCGTATGTCAGGGTTAATAGTGTTATTGGGCTTCTGTGGACTGGGATTTGCACTTACTTGTCAGATGCTTGCTGCTAAATGTGCGTATGGTTTTGGTACAGAATTGAGAACATCACTTTATAAACATATAAATTCATTGTCATACAGCAGTATTGACAAAGTGGGTACAGCATCACTTGTCAATCGTCTTACTAATGATTCAAATACTGTACAGAATGGTGTTAATATGTTTATAAGACTTGCTACCCGTTCTCCGTTTCTTGTAATAGGTGCAATGGTTATGGCAATGCGTATTGATTTGAAATTGTCTGTAATCTTTTTTATCGTTGCTATTCTTACGACAATAGTTATAGTTGCTGTAATGAACAAAACTGTTCCTATGTACAAAACCACTCAGAAAAATCTTGACAAAGCGTCTATGCTTACCCGTGAAAATTTAGAGGGTGCAAGAGTTATAAGAGCTTTTGCGAGACAGAAAGAGGAAATAGAAGATTTTAAGAAATCCGTTGATGATATAGCAACAAGTTCAATAGCAGTAGGCAGAATATCTTCGATATTAAATCCTTTTTCTTTCATGATTATGAATCTGGGTATAGTTGCTATTATATGGTTCGGTGGTGTGAGAATTGATTCGGGGTATCTTACACAAGGTGAACTTACTGAATTTGTAAACTATATGACTCAGATATTACTTGCATTGATAGTTCTTGCAAACTTAATTGTAACTTTTACAAAGGCTTTTGCATCTGCAAATCGTATCAGTGAAGTTTTTGACATTGAGTCTGAAAAATCCGGAGGAAATGAAAAACCTTCTGACCACAGAAACAGTGAAAATATTCTTGAATTTAAAAATGTTTCATTTGCTTACGAAACTGCCGGTGACTGTTCTGTAAAGAATATTTCATTTGACCTTAAAAGAGGTGAAATGCTTGGAATTATAGGCGGTACGGGAAGCGGTAAATCAACGCTTGCAAATCTTATACCATGTTTTTACAGAGTCACAGAGGGTGAAATATTGGTTTCCGGAGTGGACGTTTATAATTATGACTTTAAAGCACTCAGACAGTCAATAGGACTTGTGCCACAGAAAGCTGTATTATTTACAGGAAGTATCCGTGATAATATGAAATGGCATAATCCAAACGCCACTGATGAAGAAATAATATCCGCTCTTAAAACTGCTCAGGCATGGGAATTTGTAAGCAAAATGCCTGATGGTCTTGATACTAAGATTTCACAGGGTGGTAAAAACCTTTCCGGCGGACAGAAACAGAGAATTTCAATAGCACGTGCGATTGTCGGCAATCCGGAAATACTCATTCTTGATGACTCAACAAGTGCATTGGACTATGCAACCGATTTGGCTCTTCGTAAGGCTTTAAGAACTGATATTCCTGAAACTACTGTTATAATGATTTCACAAAGAACTACTTCACTTAAAGATGCTGATAAGATTATTGTTATGGACGACGGAGAAACAGTCGGTATCGGAAAACATGATTATTTACTTGAAAACTGCGAAATTTACAACGAAATCTATAAATCACAGATGAACGAAAAGGAGGGTAACTGAAATGTTTGATACTCTTAAAAGGGTGATTTCGTATGCCCGTCCTTATATAGCTTATCTTATAAGTACAATATTTTTTGCAATAGCAGGTGTGGGACTTTCACTTTTAGTTCCCATATTTATTGGTAATGCTGTTGACTGTTGCATAGGAAAAGGCACAGTTGAATTTGATGACCTTAAAAAAATTGCTGTCGGACTTGCTGTCATGGTTATAGCAAGCGGAGTTTTTCAGTGGATTATGAGTTTGTGTACAAATAAACTTGCATTTCTTACAATCCGTGATATGAGAGCAGATATATTCAATAAGCTTGAAAGAGTTCCGCTGAAATATATCGACGGTCACACAAATGGCGAACTTACAAGCCGTGTAATCAATGATATTGAAATTGTTTCAGACGGTCTTTTACAAGGATTTACTCAATTTTTCAGCAGTATAATGACTATAGTCGGAACACTTATTTTCATGATGTTTATAAATTTCAGAATTGCTCTTGTTGTTGTGATTATGACACCACTTTCATTTATAGCTGCCTCAAAAATAACTAAAGCTTCTCACGATTCGTATATGAAACAATCAAAGTTGCGTGGCGATATGGTTGGACTTGCTGAAGAAATGGCAGGAAATCAAAAGATTGTCAAGGCTTTTGTTTACGAAAACAGGGCTATGAAACGTTTTGATAATATAAATGCTGATTATGGAAAAATAGGTATAAAAGCTACTTTTTTAAGTTCAATAACCAATCCTGTAACACGTTTTGTAAATGGTATGATTTATGCAGCGGTCGGACTTCTCGGAGCATTAGGAGTTACTGGTACAGTCGGATTTATTGGTTCTATGACTGTCGGAAAACTTACAAGTTTTCTTTCATTTTCCAACCAGTATACAAAACCTTTTAATGAAATATCCGGTGTTTTTGCAGAATTGCAGAACGCTGTAGCATCAGCACAAAGAGTTTTCAACGTACTTAATGAAACAGAAGTTTCTGATGATTCAAGCAAAGAAAAACTTACTGCTTGTAATGGTACTCTTAGTTTTGAAAATGTATGTTTTTCTTATAATCCGGAAGTTGAATTGATTAACAATTTCAGTCTTGATGTAAAATCCGGACAGAAAGTAGCTATAGTAGGTCCTACCGGTTGCGGAAAATCCACTATAATAAATCTTTTGCTTAGATTTTATGATATTGATAGCGGTAAGATAACTGTTTCCGGAAAAGATGTAAACAGCATTACACGTGACAGTTTAAGAAATCAATTCGGTATGGTTTTGCAGGAAACATGGATTTTTACAGGAACAGTTGCAGAAAATATTTCTTATGGTATGCCGAATGCAACCCGTGAACAGATTATTGAAGCTTCTAAAGCAGTTTATGCACATGGTTTTATAAAACGTCTGCCAAATGGTTATGATACTGTTATAAGTGAAGACAGTGGACTTTCACAGGGTCAGAAACAGTTGATATGTATTGCAAGAATTATGCTTATGAGTCCTCCTATGCTTATTCTTGACGAAGCTACAAGTTCAATCGATTTACGTACTGAACAACGTATTCAAAAAGCTTTCACAAAGCTTATGGACGGCAGAACAAGTTTTATCATTGCACACAGACTCTCTACTATTAAAAATTCTGATACTATTCTTGTTATGAAAAATGGTAATATAGTCGAACAGGGCAGTCATAGCGAACTTATGCAAAATGACGGTTTCTATGCAAAACTCTATAATAGTCAGTTTGCGACTTGAACGGTATAAAATAATTCCTTAAAAATTTATCTTTTATATATTGACGAAAATAAATTAATATGGTATAATATTCAACAAAACTTTGAATCCCCCGCTTCTTTAAGTGGCGGACATTGTAAAACGGCAGTGGGAGCGGAAAGAATTGGTATCTCCCACTGACATGAAATCAATCCGCTTGACAGATTCTTCAAAATATAATATACTGAATATGACATTATAAATCAGGGAGGTCATGGACAGAATGCCCTGTGGATTGAAACAACAATAATTATCAAGACTTTTTTACTTCTATAAACAGTGATAATAAGGCTTTAATATATACTGGTTATAGACTGAAACAAAATATTTACGATATTTTTTGGAACTAAACATATAATATTAAAGGGGGTTGTGTCATGATTACACTTGATACAGCAAAAAACTTATTGAAACAATATGGTCAGGAACATATTCTTGAACATTATAATGAACTCAATAGTGAAGAAAAAGAAAAACTTCTTTCACAAATTGAACTGATAGATTTTTCTGTGCTTAAAAACCTTAGCGAAGAAAACAGATATTCTGCAAAGAGGGGAAATTTTGAACCATTAGGAGCAATTACAATTGATGATATTTCCAAAAATAAAGAAAAATATTACTCATTGGGAACAAACGCTATAAAAAATGGCGAAATTGCAGCAGTTCTTCTTGCAGGGGGACAGGGTACACGCCTTGGATTTGATAAGCCGAAAGGTATGTTTAATATAGGTCTTACAAAAGAACTCTATATTTTTGAATGTCTTATCAACAATCTCATGAAAGTTATTAAAGATACTGGCACATTTATTCAGCTATACATCATGACAAATGAAAAAAATTATGATGATACTGTAAACTTTTTTAAAGAAAAGAACTTTTTCGGATATGACAAAAATTATATAAAGTTTTTCATACAGGATATGGCACCAAGCGTTGATTTCAATGGTAAAGTGTATATGGAAAGCAAATCAGATATTTCAATTTCTCCTAATGGTAATGGCGGTTGGTTTTCTTCTATTGTTCGTGCCGGACTTCTTAAAGATATAGAAGAAAAAGGCATTAAATGGATAAATGTTTTTGCAGTTGATAATGTTTTGCAACAAATTGCAGACCCATGCTTTATAGGTGCGGTAATAGATTCCGGAAGCCAATCCGGAAGCAAGGTAGTAAGCAAGGCTGAACCAAATGAACGTGTAGGTGTTCTTTGTGCAGAAGACGGTAAACCAGCTATAGTTGAATACTATGAAATGACTCCTGAAATGCGTGAACTTATTACAGAGGACGGACAGCTTGCTTATAAATATGGTGTTATATTGAATTATTTATTTAATGTAAACAGACTTATAGAGATTGTTTCAGAAAAAATGCCTGTTCATGTAGTTGAAAAGAAAATTCCTTACATGAATGAAAATGGTGAATATATAGTTCCCGACGAACCTAATGGTTATAAATTTGAAACACTTGTTCTGGATATGGTGCATCTTCAGGAAAGTTGTTTGCCATATGAAGTTGAACGCTGTAAAGAGTTCGCTCCTGTTAAGAATTCAAAGGGCGTTGATTCTGTGGAAACTGCAAGAGAACTTCTCAAACAGAATGGAATTGAGCTGTAAAACATTTAACAATACTAAAATTTTCGTTTGTTTTTATTGTGAAAAATATTAAATTGATGTTGACTTGTTGAAAAAAATAGTGTATAATAAATATGATGTTTTTTAACAATCATTAACAAGAATTCTCTTACCTTTATAGGTGTTGAGATGAATTCTAAATCAAAAACTTAACAGCAGTGGTGGGCGGAGATAAATTATAAACTGATTTGTCAGTTTCCGTTAAATTACCGACTGTAGAGTGAAACAATCGGAGGTTTATCATGAATACAGATAAAAGAAAAGTCGTACTTATTGGTACGGGTATGGTTGGAATGAGTTTTGCATACGCTCTCGTAAATCAGGGCGGTATCTGTAATGAACTTGTGCTTATTGATGTAAACAAGACTCGTGCTAATGGTGAAGCTATGGATTTGAATCATGGTCTTGCATTTGCAAAGTCTAATATGAAAATTTATGCCGGTGAATATAAGGATTGCAAAGACGCTGATATAGTTGTTATAGCTGCCGGTGTCGCTCAAAAAGACGGTGAAACACGTCTTGACCTTTTGCAAAGAAATACAGAAGTTTTCCGTTCAATTATAAATCCGGTTGTAAAGTCGGGATTTGACGGAATTTTCCTTGTCGCTACAAATCCGGTTGATATTATGACCCGTGTAACTTATGAACTTTCACGTTTTGGAGCATCAAGAGTTATCGGTACAGGAACTTCCCTTGATACTGCGAGACTTCGTTATTTACTTGGAGATTATTTTACAGTTGACCCTAAAAATATTCATGCCTATGTTATCGGTGAACATGGCGACAGTGAATTTGTACCTCTTTCACAGGTTATGCTTGCTACAAAGTCAGTTACAGAAATTCTTGAAGATGAACGCAACGATTATAACATCAATGACATGCAATCTATTGAAGAACAGGTTCGTACAGCAGCTTATAAGATTATTGAAGCTAAAAGGGCTACCTATTACGGTATAGGAATGGCTATAACACGTATTGTTAAAGCTATTCTTGGAGATGAAAACAGTGTGCTTACTGTTTCTGCAAAGCTTTGCGGTGAATATGACAGCAAGAATGTATTTATAGGCGTTCCATGTATTATCGGCAGAAACGGAGTTAAAGAGATAGTTGAACTTTCACTTACTGATGAGGAAAAAGAAAAATTCCAGAATTCAAGAAAAGTTCTTGAAGATAGTTTCAATGGTCTTGAACTCTGATTTATACGAAATCAATAAAAAATATAAGCCCATGACATTTTAGTCAAGGGCTTTTTGTTGTTTTGTAGTAACTTTTGCGTCTTCGGAATTCATTTTTTTTCTTATTATAACTGAACTCATAAGAAACATAAATGTGGCAGTAGTTTGTAAAATTTGCGTAATCCAGTTTATATGTGATTTTTCAAAGTCTATCAAAGCTCCCATAAAACCGGCAATAATTTCTATAATGCAAAATCCGCTGATAAATAAAACGGCTTTTTTAGCATTAACTGAAAACGCAAGTCTTTTGATTCCAATAAAGATTGCTATTATTCCAATAAAATCAAGCACAATAAATGGAGTATTTGATACTATCACTACCGGAGGAACTGAATATATATTGAAACTTCTGGTTTTCGGATTTGTTATTCTGACAAATGAAAAACCTATCATACAAATTCCGATACTTAATAAAATCATATGAACGTTGTTAAGTACCTGAAAATCACATAATCCACTGCCATAAAGCACTTTGTAAGTAGCTTTGCAGAAACCCGCAAATCCTGCAAATAAAAAACCTCCGGTCATCATTACAAAATATTTGAGTTTAATTTCCTTGTACATTGTACTAATGAATATTTTTCCTGCAATCGAAAAAAATATGACAGAAATATAGTCTGTCAATCCCATAATAAGTGAAAATTCTTTCATAGTTCCCCCTGATGTTAAAATTATATCTTTTCAATTATATCATATTTTTATATTTTTTTCAATCTTTTTTTGAATAAATAAGATAATTTCGTTTTCTTTATTAAAGTATTTTAAAAATCAGCAATTATGAATTTTTTGTAAATTTATTATTTGCTATTGGCAGGACATATTAAAACATGATAAAATATATATTGGTCAGTATAAAAAATGTATATGAAATGTGTCCTTTTTATTTGAGATATGGCGAATGTTATATATAGAAAGAAGGACATTTGTTTCAGAAAAAATTATAGGGGTGAAAATATGACCGATACGGAATGGGAACAGTTATTGGAAAGTTCCCCTCGAGATGCTTACGAATATCTTATCGAAGAATACGGAAATCTCATATATGCAATTGTTATTAATAAACTTGGACGTTTCGGAACAAAAGAAGATATTGAAGATTGTGTAAGCGATATTATAGTTGAATTTCTGAAAAATGCCGGAAATTTTTCTGTTAGTACCGGTAGCCTTAAATCATACATAAGCACCGTAGCAAAATTCAGAGCAATTGACGCTTTCCGGAGAATTTCAGGACAGAATAATAAATACTCTGATATAGATGATGAAGAAATAAATCTCCCTCCGTCTGAGGTTGATACTGAAGAGGAAGCAGAAAAGCGTATATTCCGCCAAAAACTTTGGAATATAGTTCGTTCATTAGGTGAACCGGACAGTTCAATAATAATATATCAGTACTTCTACAACCGGAAAGTAAGTGAAATTGCTCATAAACTGGGCATGACATCAGGTGCAGTACAAAAAAGAAGTCTGCGTGCCAGAAAAAAAATCGGTGCAATGTTGGAAAGTGGTGAAAATTATGAGTGAAAACAATAAAGATTTTATGGAACAGCTTACAGACCTTGACGAAAATTCCGTTGAGGAAATAGCTGAAAATTATCCCGCTCTTGACGCAAATCAAAAAAAACGTATTCTTAAACATTGCCTTGAAAAAAGCGGTTTGCCGGACGATGACATTCAGGTGACAGAAAATACTGAATTTTCAGAAGAAAATGACGAAATTTCAGTATCAGGTATCGAACATTACAATAAACCGATTTGGCGTAAGTATGCAAGTTCAGTAGCTACACTTGTAGTTGCAATTGTCGGAATAGCAAGTGTTGTTATACTTCGTGGCAATTTAACAGGAGATGATGATTTTGATATATCAAATCCGCCTGTTGTGAGCAGTGTTGCAGAACCTAATCAGGTTACTAAGATTGTTACAGGTTCGTATATTGACAAAGGATACAATGCTAATGGATTTGATTATGCAGGACAGAATGATTATTCCGGAATAATTATTGGCGGTACAACTACAGCTCCACCGGCTACAGAACCGGGACATATTGTTGAAGAGAATTCAAATAATAACATTGAAAATGATGTATCCGAGCCAAATAACGAACAACCAACACAGCCACCGGCTACTGCTCCACCGGTAACTGCTCCTCCGCAGACGACTACAACTACGTCAATAGTTATAGAAACCACTATAACTACCATGCCTATAACAGAAGCTCCGACTACTACTGTTACAAGTGAGATTATTGAAACTACTGAAAATCCTACAACAGAGCCTGCTCGTGAACCTAATAAATATGGTTTTTATGAAGTCGAAAAACCGCCTGAAACAAGTATAAGTGTAGCTTCTCTTGCTGGTACATGGTATTATGTAGATAATATAGAAAATGTACTTATGATTTATGAAAGTGAAGACATTTATACTGGTAATTGGGAATCAATATTCTATGGTGAAACTAAAGTCGGATACATCAAGCTTGAATATTCACTTGATGAAAACGGAATAGCTTCATATTGGTATAACTTCTACGAGAATACCGGTGAATCATGGCCTGGAGAATTATGGCGTAGCTTCAGAGTTACTGGTGAAATACCATTAGATTATCTCTATAAAGATAAATCAGATACACCTGAATTTTCAAGAAATTTAAATTCAGAATCTACAAGTAGTATTTATTAAAGCAATCTACACTCAACCTCCTTATTTATATCTCCCCACAGGACATATGTTTTGTGGGGAGAATCTTGTTTTATTGACATATTATTTCCGGAGTGTTATAATTTAGTTATTACGAAAAAGGAGGTGCTTTATTATAAACATTTCTGTAAATTTTAACAGCAATACACCTGTATATATTCAGATTTATGAAACACTTAAAAATAAAATTATTTCCGGAGCATTTCCATATGGTTCAAAACTTCCCTCAAAGCGTTCTCTTGCAATGGATTGCGGAGTCAGTATTGTAACTATAGAACATGCTTATTCATTATTGCGTGATGAAGATTACTGTGAAACCCGTGAAAGAAGTGGTTGTTATGTAATATACAGTTCGGAAAGAAGTTTTCCGTCAGGTATGATTTCAACAAAATCTTTTACTAAAGCTTCTGGAAATACAATTACTCAGCCTGATATACCGTTTTCAGCATTTGCGGGACGTATGCGGAAAGTATTATCAGACTATGGAGAAAAAATTTTAATGAAATCGCCTGAAAATGGCTGTCCGGAACTTAGAGAGGCAATAAGCCGTTATCTTATGCGGAGCAGGAATATAAATGTTTTACCAGAACAGGTTATAATAGGTTCAGGAGCAGAATACCTTTACGGAATATGTATACAGATGTTAGGGAGAGAACGTACAATAGCCCTTGAAAATCCTTCATATGAAAAAATCAAAGCCGTTTATATGGCAAATGGTGCGTCATGCGATATGCTTGAAATGGATAACGAGGGAATACGTCCCGATGAACTTTTACGAACAAATGCATCTGTACTTCATGTGACACCTTTTAATAGTTTTCCGAGTAATATAACAACATCTGCACAACGGCGTTCGGAATACATAGAGTGGTCAGAAAAAAGAAACTCCTTTATAATTGAAGACGATTATAATTCAGAAATCATTCTTACAGGAACAGCACCAGAGACGTTATTTTCAATGTGTCCTGACGGAAATGTTATATATATAAATACTTTTTCTAAAACTATTGCCCCGTCAATGAGAGCAGGATATATGTTATTGCCGGAAAATATGCTATCTTTATATACTGAAAAAATAGGTTTTTATTCATGTACTGTTCCTATGATGGAACAATATTTTTTGGCTGACTGGATTAACAGCGGTGATTTTGAAAGAAATATAAACCGTATGCGTCATAAAATGAATGCTGTAAAATAATTGTCACCTTATTTTTAAAAAAAGGTTGACAATCGCTTACTTATGTGATATAATAGTTTCATGAAAGGAGGCTTTTTTATGTCACAAGATGTTGCATCACGCAAATTTTTTAAAACACGAGAAATAGTTGAGGTGGCACTTTTTACGGCAATTCTGGCTGTATGTTCATGGATTTCAGTTCCTACAACGATTCCGTTTACATTGCAGACTTTCGGAATTTTCTGTGCTATGCTTATTCTAGGCGGAAAGAAAGGTTTTTTTTCTATACTGACCTATATTCTTCTCGGAGCTGTGGGAGTACCAGTATTTTCTGGATTTAAAGCGGGAATAAGTGCTTTAACTTCATATTCCGGTGGTTACATATGGGGATTTATATTCCTTGGTGCTATTTTCTGGTGTGCTGAAAAATTTATCGGAAATAAATTTTACATACAGATTATTTCATTGATTGTAGGACTTATGGTTTGTTATACTTGCGGAACATTATGGTTTATGTACATTATGAAAACCAGCTTTATTTATGGACTTAGTGTTTGTGTAGTTCCATATCTTGCTTTTGATGGTTTGAAATTGTTACTTGCAATTTTGATTTCTTTAAGAGTAAGAAAGTATTTACCAACTTCCGCAAAATAAATCTAATTAATTGCCAATTGAATAAAAAAGGGACTTGATAGTAAGTCCCTTTTTTTATGTTAAAGTTTTATTTCTTTTTTTGTTTCATTGTAACTCTTTGTAAAAAGTTCTTTTATCTTATTGAATAACATAGTCAAATATCGCATGAAAGGTTCTGCAATGATTGAGAAGTTAATACACAATAGGATTGCTTTTGTTGACATTCCGGAAATTCCGAATAAGTCGCTTATAAAAATCATACAGAAAGCGAGTCCGAATATACAGAAAATCCATAATGTCATTTTATAGACGTTCATAGGACGGCTTATTTCAAACAGAATCATAAGTCCGACGATACAAAGCAGAATAGTTGAAGCCGTTGCAATGTCCGATTGGTCAACGTTGTAGGCGTTTCCAAAAAATACCATAGCTGCTACTATTATAGTATCGGTTATTCCGGCTGGAAAAGCTTTCAATAGAATGTTTGTCATAAATTTGCCACGAATCATATCCTGATTAGGCATTTGTGAAAGGAAAAGTGCAGGTATTCCGATTGTGAAAAGGCTTATAAGTGATATTTGAGAGGGTTTGAGAGGATAAGTTATTCCAAAACAAATTGTAAGAACTGACATTATAAGCGAAAATATATTTTTTACAAGGAAAAGACTTCCGGAACGTTCAAGGTTATTTACAACACGTCTGCCTTCCATAACAACATCAGGCATTTTTGAAAAATCCGACTCCAGAAGTACTAATTGTGAAACCTGTGCTGCTGCTTCGCTTCCTGAAGCCATTGCAACAGAACAATCAGCATCTTTGAGTGCCAAAACGTCATTTACACCGTCGCCGGTCATTGCAACTGTGCGTCCCTGTAATTTCAATGCCCTTACGAACTTTCTTTTTTGTTCAGGGGTAACACGTCCGAAAACTGTATATCTTTGTACAGCATCATAAATTGCAGTATCATTGGTAAGCGTAGATGCATCAATGTAATTTTTAGCATTTTCTATTCCGGCTTGTTTTGCGATTTCTGAAACTGTTACCGGATTATCTCCTGATATAACCTTTATTTCAACGCCTTGTTCTGCAAAGAATTTGAATGTATCCGGAGCGTTTTCACGTATAGGGTTAGAAATCAGCACAAAACATATTGGATTGAAATTGTCACTGAGTTCTTTTCCGTCCGGAATGCCATTATATTTTCCGAATACAAGAACTCTATGACCTTTTCGGCTGTTTTCTTCAATAATTTGTGCATATTGTGAAGTGAAATTTTTTATAACAAATTCCGGAGCTCCCACTACATATGAACCGTTTTCAAATGTAACACTGCTATATTTGTATTTTGATGAAAAACCTGTTTTACCTATTGCTTGTCTGCCGGACGGTGTACTGAAATAATTTTTCAGAGCAGTCATAGTTTCATTATCGGAAGATTGTGAGGCAGAAAAGTCACTTAAAAGTTCATGAAGTTCACCGCTTGAAAGTTCGTCGGAAACGGGAATAACATTTGTGACACGCATGGCATTTTCGGTTATAGTACCCGTTTTATCCACACAAAGAACATCTACACGGGCAAGGGTTTCAATGCATTTCATATCATGTACAAGAACTTTTCCCATAGCAAGACGCATAGCACTTATTGCAAGAGTTGTGCTTGCAATAAGAAAAAGTCCCTCAGGAACCATTCCTATAACAGCAGCTACCATAGCTTCAATACTGTCTTTCATTGGGATATGGTTTATAAAATACTGCTGGTAGAACATAAATATTCCAATAGGAATAATTATAATTCCGGCGATTTTTACAATTTTGTTAAGTGAACGTATCATTTCGGACTGTTCACCCTTTTTAGAACGTTTTGCCTGTAAGGTAAGTTGTGAAATATAAGATTCACTTCCGACTTTTTCAAGCCTTGCACGACAAGTTCCCGATACTACGAAACTTCCGGACATAAGAGTGTCACCGGCAGATTTTATTATTTCATCTGCTTCACCAGTTAAGAGCGATTCATTTACAGAAACATTTCCGTCAAGTATGATTGCATCTGCACTTATTTGATTTCCTGCACGGAATACTGCTATATCGTCCAGAACAAGTCCCTGTGACTGTACCGTCATTTCCTGACCGCCACGTATTACAGAAGTTACCGGAGCATTAAGCATTGTAAGTTTATCAAGTGTTCTTTTGGAACGGAGTTCCTGAAAAATACCTATGAGAGTATTTGCAATGATAATAGGAATAAATGTCATATCCCTATACGAACCTACAAAAACAAGCAGACATCCCAATATGAAGAATATGAAATTGAAGTAGGTGAAAACGTTTTCGGATATGATTTCCTTAACTGATTTTGACGGTGATTCAACTGGTTTGTTGTCCAGACCGTCAGCAAGTCGTTGTGAAACCTGTTCCGGAGTAAGCCCCTTATCTGCCGGAGCGTTAATTCGGACAGGGTCGGGCTTTATAATTTTTTCTGTTTTTTTTGTCATATATACGCACCTTTCATTCAGTGATACGTATAATTATATCATAAATGTTTACAGTTTTCAATCAGAAACTGTGATAACTGAATGAAATTTTTTTACATATAACCGTATTTTGACTTATTTCTGAATATAAAGAATGTTGTTACTATAACAGCTAAAAGTTCAGCAAATATAATTGATGCCCATATACCGCTGATACCGAAAATTAATGGTATTATAAGTACCATTACAATCTGGAACAGGAGCGTTCTTAAAAATGAAATCACTGCTGAAACTACGCCATTGTTAAGTGCTGTAAAAAATGATGAACCATAAATATTGAATCCTGCTATAAGGAATGAAATAGCATATATTCTGAATGCTTTTTCAGTAAGGTCAAATAATTCCGGTTTGTAACCTACAAATATATTGGCAAGGGGAGTTGCGATAATCTGTGAAAGCAGTGTCATTATAATTGCAGTACATGAAATAACAGTGATACTTTTTTTGAAAATACTTTTTAATTCGTCGGAATTTTTTGCACCATAATTATAGCTTACAATCGGAGCAGAACCTATTGAGAATCCTATAAATATTGCCACAAATATAAAGCTTACATACATGATTACTCCGTATGCTGAAACTCCGTCTTGTCCTGCATATTTCATAAGCTGAGTGTTATAAAGCATATTTACAAGTGACATTGAAATATTTGTCATAAGTTCTGATGAACCGTTTGTACAGGTGCGGAATATAACAGACTTATTGAATTTGAATTTTACAAAACGAAGCATACTATTATTTTTCTTTGATGCAAAATAAAACAAAGGAATTAATGCTCCTACTGCCTGTGACATTCCGGTTGCAACAGCTGCACCGATTACTCCCCATTTGAATATGCCTATAAACAGAAAGTCAAATACAATGTTTACAAGTCCGGATAAAATTGAAACTTTAAGTCCTGTATCTGGTTTTCCGGCAGTAACAAAGAAACTCTGAAAAACATTCTGTAACATAAAAAAAGGTACACAGCATATGAGTATTTTTCCATATGGTATGCAGTATTCAAGCATTGCATGAGAGGCTTTCATAATAATTGCGATTGGTTTAAGAAAAATAAATCCTATAACTGCAAGTACTAAACCAACAATTATATTAACACATATAAGCATTGTAAAATATTGATTAGCTAAATCCTTTTTGTTTTCTCCGAAGGTCTTTGCAACAATCGCACTTCCTCCAGTTCCGAACATGAATCCGAGTGAACCAAGTGCCATAATTACAGGCATAATGAAGTTTATAGCAGAAAATGCTGTATCACCGGCAAAATTTGAAACAAAAAGTCCGTCTACAACGCCATATACTGATGTGAAAACCATCATTATTATTGACGGCAGACAGAAGATTAAAAGTTTTTTCATGGTAAAGTGTTCTGAAATCTGAATTTTCATTTTGTTTATATAAGCCTTTCTTTTAAATAAAAAAACTGCTGTACCTTTAAAAATACAGCAGAAAAAAGTTTATTACTTTCTGAATAAACTGAATTTTTTCTTTTCATAAGGTTCAGTGACAACGGAAATTACTTTATATCCTTCCGCATCAATGACTTCACGAATTTTATTTTCATCAGGTAATGTTTTTGAAATTATTTCTGTTTCGCCTGTTTTAAATGAAGATTTGATACTTTCTGTAACTAATGCTCTGCTTATAGCGTTGTTTACGTGTTTTTCGCACATTTGGCACATCATGCCTTCTGATTTTACAATAGTCTTGTACATATTCATATCTCCTTTATATAGTTTTGATTATTTCAATCCACCGCTTACAGAAGTAATAAAATCATTTATGACTTTTAAGCAATACTGATTATATAACATTTAAAATTTTTTGTCAAGCATATATATAAAGTTTGTTGAAATTGCTATTATTTCCTGTATATGTAAGATTTAATTTTTATGCATAAATGTGATATAAAGTGACAAAAAAATACACTTTTCCGTTATAAGAAAAGTGTATTTATAAAAATGTGTTGATTTTTAATTCATATTAATGTATAATGAAATTATTCAGAAATAAGAGCGAGTGTATCTCTTGCAATAAGGAGTTCTTCGTTTGTAGGAACAACCCATACCTGTACTTTTGAATCTTCAGTAGAAATTTTCTTAAGCTGTCCTCTTAAACCGTTGTTAGCTTCCTTATCAAGCTTTATACCGAAAAATTCCATATTTTCGCATACTTTTTCTCTTACATCGAAAGCATTTTCACCGATACCGCCTGTAAACAGTACAGCATCAAGACCATTCATAGCAGCAGCGTATGAACCGATATATTTTTTGATTTCGTAAACGAGCATATCAGAAACAAGTTTAGCTCTGTTATTACCGTGTTCAGCAGCGTCAGTGATATCACGATTATCTGAACCTACACCGGATACTCCGAGGAAACCGGACTTTTTGTTCATATATTCGCTCATCTGTGCAGGAGAGAATCCATGTTTGTCAGCTACGAATGTAACAGCAGACGGGTCAACAGAACCTGTTCTTGTTCCCATAACTACACCGTCAAGAGGTGTGAATCCCATTGAAGTATCGATAGATTTACCGCCGTCAACAGCAGTTATTGAAGAACCATTTCCGAGGTGGCAGGAAACAATTTTAAGGTCTTTGATATCTTTTCCCATAGCTTCAGCAAGTGCAGAAGAAACAAATCTATGTGATGTACCGTGGAAACCATACTTTCTTACATGAAGATTCTTATAATCATCATAAGGAAGTCCGAACATATAAGCCTTTGGAGGCATTGTCTGGTGGAAAGCTGTATCAAATACTACAACCTGTGGCACGCCTTCTGGAATAACTTTTTTGCAGGCTCTCAAAGCAAGTGCATGAGCATGGTTATGTACCGGAGCAAGTTCACGGAGTTCATCTATTTTGTCAATAATTTCATCTGTAACAAGAACAGATTTATCAAAAATATCAGCACCCTGAACTATTCTATGACCTACAGCTGAAATTTCGTTCATGCTGTCGATAACCTTTGCATCACCGGTTGTGAGAGCTTCAACAAGCTTCATAAAAGCTTCTGTGTGAGTTGGAAAATCGCAGTCAGCTTCAAAAGTTCTGCCGTCACCGGTTTTGTGGGAGATGTGACCATCAATACCAATACGGTCACAGTTGCCCTTTGCAATAACGCTTTCGTCGTCCATGTTGATAAGCTGATACTTCAATGAAGAACTTCCAGCATTTACAACTAAGATAATCATAAATAAAAACATTCCTTTCAGTTTTGTATAGTGCATATATTAATTATATACTTTTTTCTGTAAATTGCAAGGGGTTTTTGAAATTTATTCAGTTAAATTTATAAAAAAATGGAAAAGTAGACAAACAGTTTTGAAAAAATCAAAAATAATATGTACAATAAATGAAAAATTTTCTGTAATCATTGAAATTTGTGAAAAGAGGTAGTAAAATGAAAATCAGTGGTATTATATGCGAATACAATCCTTTCCATAACGGACACCTTCATCATATAAATGAAACAAGAAAAAATGGGGCTACTCATATCGTTGCTGTTATGAGTGGAAATTTCGTACAGCGTGGTGACGTTGCCGTTATGGACAAGATTGAGCGTGCAAAACTTGCTGTGCGTTCCGGTGTGGATTTGGTAATTGAACTTCCGGTTCAGTACTGCCTTTCTTCAGCTGAAAATTTTGCAACCGGTGCAGTATGGCTTTTAAATTCTCTGGGTGTTGTTCAGGAAATTTCTTTCGGCAGTGAATGCGGTGATATAACAAAGCTTTATAATGCAGTAAAAACTATTCAGTCAGTATCTGTTTCACATTATGACGAGATAATAAATATAATGGAAAAAGGTTATACTTATCCTAAAGCACTTAGTTCTGTGATAAATGATATTGACTCACAATCAGCTGTAATAGTTGCTGAACCTAATAATCTTCTTGCTATTGAATACATTAAATCAATTATGCGTTTTTCATCAAAAATGAAACCATTCACTGTGAAAAGAAACGGTACACCTCATGACAGCCATGAACCATGTGAAAATATAACAAGTGCGTCTGATATAAGAAAAAGAATTATTTCTGAAAACAGTATACAATCCGCTGATAGTTTCATGCCGGAATTATGGAGCAATGTACTCAATACAGCTATGAATAATGGAAATATTGCATCTATTGACAGGCTGGAAAGAATATTACTGTATAAGTTGCGGACTTCTTCACCGGAAGAACTTTCACTTATAAATGATATCGGACAGGGGCTTGAATACCGGATATACAATGCCAGAAATTCCTGTTCACTTGAGGAACTTTTTAATAGTATCAAGACAAAACGTTATACAATGGCTCGCATAAGGCGGATAATGCTTTCTCTCCTTATAGGAATAAAAAAAGATGATATGAAAAATTTACCGCCGTTTAGTCGCATACTTGCTTTTAACGAAAGGGGAAGGGAAATCCTTGCACAAGCCAAAGGCAAGGCTGATATTCCTTATGGGACATCAATTGCAAAGCTTTCAAACATGAGTGAAACTGCCGGTCGTTTTGCTGATTTGGAAATGAGAGCGTCAGATGTATATGGTCTTTCACTTGAAACAGTGACTTCCGCCCAAAAGGAATACAGGGCAAAAATTATGATAGACATGGAGTAGAAATATGATAAATAAATTTCTGAAAATGACAGTTGTTACAGCCGTTGCAACAATAGCATTCACTTCTTGCGGAAACAGAGTAAAGCTTATGAAGAGTTCAACAGAAGCCGATGCAGATACTATTTCAAATGCAAGCTATGTTGAAATTGAAAATTATCAGCAACAGGATACAGATGAACCTGAAACAACTACCGAACAAGAAGCAACTACTGAAACAACTACTATTGATATTTACCAAAAAGACTACGACTTGCCGACAAGTGCTGTTATTGACGGTTTTGAAACAGTTATGCAAAATCCTGAACTGCCTACAGGTTGCGAAATAACTGCACTTACTCAGACATTGAATTTTCTGGGCTTTGACGTTGATAAAGTTACAATGTGCGACAAATATATGTTGATAGACATGAACGGCGAATACACTATGGACGAATGCTATATAGGTGACCCTAAATCTTATACAGGATTCGGTTGTAATTCTCCAGTAATATGCAAGGCTGCAAGACGTTTATTCCGTGTTGAAAAATCAGATTGTTATCCCGTTGACCTTACCGGAACGGATTTTAAAGACCTTTTTTATCAGGTGGAGCAGGGAAGACCTGTTGTTGTATGGGCAACTATGTATCTTATGGACACTAAGCCGGAATACGTTTATACAGCTAAAAACGGTAATGAAATGTGGTTCTGTACTTATCAGCATTGCTTGACACTTTATGGTTATGACCTTGATAAAGGAATAGTTTATGTTGCTGACCCTCTTGTCGGAAATACTACTTATCCTATTGAAAAATTTGAGGAAATGTATAATATTCTTGGCAAACAGGCTGTTATTATATGCGGTGATGCTAAGGACGGTCTTAATGCTGAACCTAAATCTGTAACAAGGTCTGAACCGGAAATTACAACTGAATCAGGTACAGAAGAAATTACAATAACAGAAACTGAATTTATTACAGAAGATGTTATAACAACAGATACAGAAACCGAAATTCAATCCGATACAGAGGAGATTACAGAAGAAGAAAAAGAAGATACTGAAATTTCAGAGGAAACAGCAATTTATGAAGAATCAGAAGATTAAAGGTGTCATATTTGACCTTGACGGAACTCTTATAGATTCCATGAATATATGGTACAATACAGACCGAAAGTTCTTAAAAGAAAACGGCGTTGAAAATCCTCCGGAAGATATTTCAGAACGTGTCAAAAAACTGACCATTGATAAGGCAAGTGAACTTTTTATAAAAGAATTTAATCTTAATTGTACTGTTGATTACATTATTAAAAGAATTGAAGAAATTGTCCGCAATGAATATTTTTATAATATTCCTTTAAAATCAGGCGTTATTGAAGTTCTTGATTTTCTTGACAGAAAGAATATTCCCTATGGTGTAGCAACAGTTACTTATAAAAACCTTGCGGAAACAGCTTTGAAACGTCTGAAAATATATGACCGTATGAAATTTATATTAACGTCGGCAGAGTTTCCGCAAGGTAAAAAAAATCCCGATATATATTTGAAATGTGCTGAAATTATGGAACTTCCTCCTGAAAATGTTCTTGTGGCTGAAGATTCTCTGCACTGCATTGAAACAGCTAAAAGCAGAAATTTCATAACGGCTGGGGTTTATGATTCTCTTTCAGCGGAGGATATTCATAAAATCAGGGATATTTCAGATTATTATTTCTATACACTTGATAATTTGACTGATATTCTTTAAAGGGCGGATAATGTTCGCCCCATTTTTATATAAGGACGTGATTATTTATGAAAAAAGTAATGGTTGGTATGAGCGGAGGAGTGGATAGTTCAGTTTCAGCACTTCTTCTTAGGGAGCAAGGTTATGAAGTAATGGGTGTTACTCTTAAACTTTTTAGTGATGAGGATATAGTTCAGGCAGAAAAAGACGGTAAAACCTGTTGTGCATTGTCCGATGTCGAGGATGCAAGAAGTGTAGCTTATCGTTTAGGATTTGAACACGTTGTATTTAATTTCAAGGATAATTTTCGTGAATGCGTTATGAAAAATTTTGCAGACAGTTATCTTTGTGGACAAACTCCTAATCCATGCATAGAATGCAACCGGCACGTCAAGTTTGATAAAATGTTAAGGAGAGCCATGGAACTTGGTTATGACTTTATAGCTACCGGACACTATGCAATTAATGAATTTGACGAAAATTTAGGACGCTATATTCTTAAACGTCCTAAAGACCGTCACAAAGACCAGACTTACGTTTTGTATTCTCTCACTCAAGAACAACTTAAACATATTCTTTTTCCTCTCGGAAGCCTTGAAAAATCGGAAGTCCGTCAGATTGCTGAAAATGCAGGTCTTGTAAATTCCAATAAGCCGGATAGTCAGGATATATGTTTTGTACCCGATGGAAATTATGTAAGCTTTATAGAAAAGTTCACGGGAAAAACAGTTCCGGAAGGAAATTTTGTAGATATTAATGGCGAAATTCTTGGCACTCATAAGGGAATTATCAATTATACAATAGGTCAGAGAAAAGGTTTAGGAATTTCACTCGGCAAACCCGCTTATGTTGTGAAAAAGGACGTTAACGAAAATACAGTTACACTCGGAGATGAAAAAGATTTATATACAAGTTCTCTCATTGCCGAAAATGTCAATTTAATATCTGTTGCAGAAATCAATGAACCTATGCGGATTACTGCAAAGACACGTTACAGTCAGAACGAACAGCCGGCAACAGTTTCAGCAATTGGAAACAATCAGTATCTTGTTGAGTTCGACAAACCTCAGAGAGCTATAACAAGCGGTCAGGCGGTAGTTTTCTATAATGATGATGTCGTTGTTGGCGGAGGTACTATAAAATGACAGATTGCAGATTAGAAAAGCTTACCGATAAAATTTTTGTATGTGCAAGCAGTGAACACCGTTTCGGAACAGATGCTTTTTTATTGGCACATTTTTCCAAATACAGACAAAAAGACAAGGTTTGTGATTTGGGAACGGGTTGTGGAATAATTCCTCTTATTATGCAAAAAAAATTGCCTCCCGAAATAATATATGCTGTTGACATTCAGGAAAACGCTATAGAACAGTTAAAAACAGGCATTGAAAAAAGTGAAGTAAGAAAAATAGTTCCCATATGTGCAGACCTTAAAGAACTTTGGGAAAACGCTCCCATAGGAAAGCTTGACCTTGTAACGTGTAATCCGCCTTATAAGGCTGTGAATACAGGATTTGAGAGTGCAATAACTGCTCAGAAAATAGCTCGTCATGAGATTATGTGCAATATAAATGATGTTTGCTGTACTGCTGAAAAACTTCTTAAATTCGGCGGAAGATTGTGTATTTGCAATCGTCCTGAAAGATTATCAGATGTTATCTGTGCCATGCGTAACAACAATATAGAACCTAAAAGAATACGTTTTGTTTCAAAGAATCCCGAATCATCTCCATGGCTTTTTTTGATAGAGGGCAAGAAAGGTTCTAAACCGTTTATGCAGGTTGAAACTCAATTATATATAAGAAGTGAAAGTGGTTTTACAGAAGAACTTGAAAAAATCTATTCAACAGGAAAGGAATTTTAATGAGCGGAATATTTTATGTTATAGGTACTCCTATTGGAAATCTTGATGATATAACCATACGTCAGCTTGATACTCTTAATAGTGTTGACTTTATATGTGCGGAGGATACAAGAGTTACTCTTAAACTTCTTAACCGTTACGAGATAAAAAAACAGCTTGTAAGCTTTCATGAACACAGTTCCAAAAGTGACGCACAAAGGATTATTGACAGGCTTCTGAATGGTGAAAACTGCGGTATTGTTACTGACGCAGGAATGCCTTGTATTTCTGACCCTGGGGAAGTCCTTGTAAAAATGTGTGCTGAAAATAGTATTGAAGTAAAAGTAGTTCCGGGAGCAAGTGCTGTTGTATCTGCGGTGGCTGTTTCCGGACTTGATGCAAGACGTTTTATGTTTGAGGGATTTTTGCCAGTAAACAAGAAAGAACGTTCAGAACGTCTTGAACTCCTTAAAAATGAAACAGGTCTTATGGTGTTCTATGAAGCTCCCCATAAACTTAAAAACACTCTTTCATGCCTTTGTGACTTTTTCGGAGAGGACAGAAAAATTTCTCTCTGCCGTGAACTCACTAAGATTCATGAAGAAGTTTTACGCATGACTTTAGGTGAAGCTGTTGAGTATTACAGCATTACAGAACCAAGGGGCGAATTTGTACTTGTTTTAGAGGGCAAGAGGAAAGAATTATATGATAATATAACATTGGAGCAGGCTCTTGAACAGGTTAAAAAACTTGTTGAAATGGGTGAAAAACCAACAGATGCCTGCAAAGCAATATCTAAAGAATCCGGATTTAAAAAGAGTGAACTTTATTCTGCATTCTGTAATGATAAATAGATTAAAAGAGGTGAAAATGATGTTACATACAATGAAACTTACAAAGAACCCTTTTGAAAAAATAAAGAATAAAACTAAAACAATTGAACTTCGTCTTTATGATGAAAAACGCCAGAAAGTTAAAGTCGGAGATTTTATAGAGTTTTCTTTAATTGACAATCCGAAAGAAAAAATACAGACCAAAGTAATAGATTTGCACCGTTTTGACAGTTTCAAGGAATTGTATGCCACTTTGCCGAAAGAAAAGCTTGGATACAAAAAAAATGAAATACCTGACTCAGAAAGTATGAATAAGTATTATTCCAGTGAAAAACAAGCTGAATATGGAGTTTTAGGCATAGAAATAAAACTTACTGACCTGCAAAAATTCATAGATGCACAGGATTATGGTTATGGTTTCAGTGAAACCTATGAAACAGCATTATCCGAAATGAAAAAAGGTGTAAAAACATCTCATTGGATATGGTATGTATTTCCTCAGATTCATGGACTCGGCATAAGTGAAACAACTGCCTATTTTTCTATTAAAAGTCTTGAAGAAGCTATTGATTATTATAATCACCCTGTACTTAATTCAAGGCTTATTGAAATAACTTCGGAACTTCTTAACATTAAAACTAATGACCCTATGGTTGTATTTGGATATATCGATGCATATAAAATTTGTTCCTGTATGACTCTTTTCAAGCGTGCTGTGCCGGATAATGATTTGTTTCAGCGTGTTCTTGATAAGTTTTATCAGGGTTCTGATGATTATAATACCCTTAAAATAATAGATTCTGACTGAAATAAAAAGTGTTGAACAGGTGAAAAATGCATAAAATACTTGAAACTTGCATAAAAATATGATATAATGTATATGAACTTTAGTTTAAAAAATCAACCGTTGTATATATAAGAAAGAAGGTTTCATTATGATTTGCGATTTACACTGTCACACAAAGCTTTCAGATGGCTCTATGGGTATTGAGGATATAATTGAACAGGCTAAACGTACTAACATTGAATGGTTGTCAATTACTGACCATGACACTATGGCATCGTTTTCAAGAGCAGGTATTCTGGGTGAACGTTTCGGCGTTAATATTCTGAAAGGCGTTGAACTTTCAGCGTGGGACAAGAAACGCAGTCGTAAAGTCCATATACTTTGTTATGCTCCACGTAAGCCCGACAGACTGGAGGGACTTTGCCTTAAATCATGTGAAATACGTAAAGAATGTTCAAAGGAAATGATTGCTAAAGTTATGGAAAAATATCCTATAACTATGGAAAGCATTTTGAAACATACTACGGCATCTAAAAGCATTTTTAAACAACACATTATGCGTGCATTGATTGATTATGGCTATGCACTTGAATTTTACGGCAGTCTGGACAGTGAACTTTTTAATCCCGAAAAAGGTTCGTGTTACGTTGAACGTGAATATCCGGACGTGAATTTTGTTATAGACCTTATTCATACTGCAAAAGGAGTTGCTGTAATGGCTCACCCTGCATTATATGACAACATCGAACTTTTAGAAGAACTTGCAAAAAATAACAAAATTGACGGAGTGGAAGTCGGTCACTGGTCTGCTGATGAAAATTATCGCCATGAACTTTCTGACCTTGCGTCACGCTATGAACTTATTGAAACCGGCGGTTCAGATTTTCACGGATTGTATAATAATGTTCCTACTCATTTAGGAAGTGAAACAACTACAAAAGAAAATCTTGACCGCATACTTAAACTTTCTGCAAAAATGAAATAGGAGTCTTATTTTGAAAAATATGGAATTTAAAATTATACCATTGTTTATATCTCTTGTATTACTTGTTCTGTTCGTTTGTCCTGTACCAATGGGAATACTGAATATTGGAAATGTTTTCGGAATAATTGTTTCCGGAACTATGAGTCTGATTTTTCTTTTTTGGAAACCTTTCAAGCATTTTATAAAAAATCTTTGGAGTATGTCTGGCGGAAAAGTATTTCTTAGTATAATGTGTGTACTTCTTGCATTGTTTGTTGTATATGCAATAGTTATAAGTATATTCATGATTAAATCTGCTAATGACCCTCCTCCAGATGAAAACACTACTGTTGTAGTTCTTGGGTGCAAGGTGAAAAATGGTCGCCCGAGTCTCATGCTTAAACGCAGACTCAATGCATCTTACAGATATCTTTCTGAACACCCCGATGTAAATGTAGTGGTTTCCGGTGGACAGGGCAGTGACGAAATTATGAGCGAGGCTCAATGCATGAAAGATTATCTTATAAGCAAAGGAATTGAAGCAAATCGCATTTTTATGGAGGATAAATCAACAAATACTGAAGAAAATCTTAAATTTTCACAGCAAATAATTAATAATAATGAACTTCCTGAAAAAATAACTCTTGTAACAGATGCTTTTCATCAATACCGTTCTGAAATTTTGGCTAAGAATATGGGAATCAATCCCTATAATATTTCAGGATATACAAGCTGGTATATTACTCCTACTTATTGGGTGCGTGAATGGTTCGGAATAGCTTACTATTCATTATTAGGAAATAAATAATATACAATCTGATATTTTTATAAATGACTATAGAATATATTCCCTGTTTTTACGGGGAATATTTTTATTGACAATTTTTTCTAGTTATGATATAATTATTTCTGTATAATATCAAATGTAAAGGAATGATGTATTTGAAAATAAGTTTTTCAACTCTCGCTTGTCCGAGTTGGTCATGGTCGGACATATATTCTATTGCAAAAGACTTTAAATTCAATGGTATAGAAGTTCGTGGAATTGGTAATGAAATTTTTTCAATAAAGGAAAATCCTTTTTCTGATGAGAAGATTTCACAGACTATCAAAAAACTTAAAGAACTTAATCTTGAAATACCATGTCTTTCTTCCGGTGCTTGCCTGAAAGATGCAGAAAAATTCAATGATGCCGAAGCAGAGATAACAGCTTATGCAAGGCTTGCTCAAAAGCTTAATACTCCTTACATAAGAATACTTGCAGATAACAATTATCGTCCAGAAAATGAAGTAAATGACGATATTGTAGTTGAAGCATTGAAAAAACTTGTTCCGATTGCTGAGGAATATAATGTTACACTTCTTGTTGAAACAAACGGAGTTTACAGTGATACTGCTCGTCTTGCACGTGTTATTGACAGAGTGAAAAGTCGTAAAATAGCAGTTCTCTGGGATATGCACCATCCGTATAGATTTACAGGTGAATCACCGGAAACTACTATTGCTAATCTTGGTGAATATATAAAATTCGTACAGGTTAAAGATAGTATTTTAAAATCTGACGGAAAAGTTGAATATCGTCTTATGGGTGAGGGTGATATTCCGATAAAGGAAATGCTTTCTTATCTCAAGTCAATAAATTATATTGGTTATATTTCTCTTGAATGGGTTAAACGTTGGTCATCAAACCTTTCAGATGCCGGTATTGTTATTCCTAAGTTTGCGGAATTCATGCAACCTTATAAAACAAAGCATAAGCATTCACTTCAGGAGAATATCCGCAAGACAGGAAATTACATATGGCCAAAAGAACGTATTATTAATTATACATTCCCTGATGTTCTTGACCGTATATGTGAAGAATTTCCAAATCAATATGCATTCCGTTATACCGAACTTGACTATACAAGAACTTATCCGGAATTCAGAGATGATGTAGACACCTTTGCACGTTCTTTGCTTGCAATGGGCGTTAAAAAAGGTGACCATATAGCTATTTGGGCTACAAACGTTCCGCAGTGGTATATTACTTTCTGGGCTACTACTAAAATCGGTGCTGTACTTGTTACCATGAATACTGAATACAGAATCCATGAAGCTGAATATCTTTTGAAACAGTCAGATACAAATACGCTTGTTATGATTGACGGAATAAAAGATATAAAATATGTTGATATAATCAAAGAACTTTGTCCGGAACTTGAAACCTGCAATGCCGGTGAACTTCATTCTGAAAAGCTTCCATTTTTAAGAAATATAATTACAGTAAGTTCTGAAAATAAAGGCTGTTACACATGGGAACAGGCTATTGAACTTTCTAAAAACGTTCCATATAGTGAAGTGGAAAAAATTCGTCGTACTATTGATATTCATGATGTATGCAATATGCAGTATACATCAGGAACAACAGGTTTTCCAAAAGGCGTTATGCTTACACACTACAATGTTGTAAATAATGGTAAGGCAATCGGCGATTGTATGGATTTGTCAACCGCTGACAAAATGATGATTCAAGTACCTATGTTCCATTGTTTTGGAATGGTTCTTGCTATGACTGCTTCTGTAACTCATGGTACTACTATGTTGCCTATTACAAGGTTCTCGCCGCGTAAAGGGCTTGCTTGCATAAATAAGGAAAAAGTAACTTGTTTCCATGGTGTTCCGACAATGTTTATTGCAATGCTTGGTCATGCAGATTTCCCGAAAACAGATTTTTCTCATATGCGTACTGGAATTATGGCAGGTTCTCCATGCCCTATAAAGACAATGGAAGAAGTTATAGAAAAAATGCACATGAATGAAATATGCATTACATATGGTCAGACAGAAGCATCACCTGCTACTACTATGAGTAAAACTACTGATTCTATTGAACAGCGTGTAAATACAGTCGGAGGCCCTATTTTTGGCGTTGAATGCCGTATAGTTGACCCTGAAACAAATGAAGAACTTCCGGACGATGTTGACGGTGAATTTGTAGCAAGAGGTTACAATATAATGAAAGGTTATTATAAAATGCCGGAAGCTACAGCTGCTACTATTGATTCTCAGGGCTGGTTGCATACGGGTGACCTTGCAAGAAGGCGTTCTTCGGACGGTTATTATAAAATTACTGGTCGTATCAAGGATATGATTATTCGTGGTGGTGAAAATATCTATCCTAAAGAAATTGAAGATTTCCTTTATACTAATCAGAAAGTCAAAGACGTTCAGGTTATAGGCGTTCCTGATGAAAATTATGGTGAAGAGATTATGGCTTGTATTGTTCTTAAAGAGGGCGAGACAGCTACTCCGCTTGAAATAAAAAAATTCTGTCTTGAACGTATGGCTAAACATAAATGCCCTAAGTATATTGACTTTGTGGACAGTTTCCCGATGAATGCTGCCGGAAAAATTCTCAAATACAAGATGAGAGAACAGGCAGTTCAAAAGCTTAATCTTCAGAAAGCAGAAGATATAGTTACTGCTTAAAAATATATCTGTATATAAATAAACCTGATGTTTAAAGTGTTTTCTGTTTTTGGGTACAAATCTATATGACTTATTTTGAAAAGTTGGAGAAGTGTTTATATGAAAAAAGTTTTATTAAAAATGGTTTCATTGATTACAGCCGTTTCTATTCCGGCGGTATATAGTGTGAAAATTGATACAGATGTTTCAGCAGTAAGTACAGGAAGCATTGCATTTTCGCTTCCGGATTTTGAGTATATAGTAGGTCAAAACGACGGAAAACCTGTTCCGGTATCAAATGGTACAAAGTATCATAAAAATAAAATGAGCAGAACTGCAATTAAAATGCCATCAAGCTTTGATATGCGTAAAAATGGTACTATATCTTCTGTAAAAGACCAAACTATTTATGGCACTTGTTGGTGTCATTCTTCAGCTTCAAGTGCAGAATCAAGTATTATTGATGCAGTGCCATCAATTAACCTTTCAGAATTACATACAGCTTTTTATTCTTACTATGGTGATAATCAGATTATTACATCTGCTCAGGATATAAAAGAACATCTTGACTGGGGAGGTACAACAGGAATTGTTACTAATCTTTGGTCACAATGGATAGGCCCTGTAAATGAAAGCAGATTACCATATGATAATGTTGAATTTTTTGATGACTCCGATAAAACTGCCGATATGCAGTATGTAAGCGATTATCATCTTGAAAATGCTTATATTTTTGACTTTGATGAATACAGAAGCAATGCTGATGATATAAATAATATTGTTAAGCAATTTGTTTATAACGGAAATGCTGTTGATGTATCTTTTTATTATGATTATAGTGATTTCAATTCAAGGTATAACTGTTCTTATTCGGAAAAAGCATCAAGGTTTGCAAATCATGCTGTAACAATTGCTGGTTGGGACGATGATTTTCCGGCAGAAAATTTCAACAATAAACCCGAACATAATGGTGCATGGCTTATTAAAAACAGTTGGGGCTATGGTTCGGGCAATGACGGATATATATGGATTTCATATGATGACCAAAGCTTATGTGATTTTGCTGTTTATGAACTCGGAGATAATGACAATTATTCTACAAATTATCATCATGATACATTTATACCTACTCAACTTATGTCTTCTCAGGAAAATATTGATGAAAGCGGTTATTCTTACATGGCAAACGTTTTCACAGCAGAAGATGATATGCAGATAGATGCAATTTCAACTTATTTTCAGAATGCAAACACAGATTACGAAATTACTATATACACTTCTCTTACTGATGAAACATCTCCGTCATCTGGTACGCCATCAGCAACAACTTATGGTTATGAAGAACTTACAGGTTACAGAACAGTTGAACTTACTGAAAGCGTTCCTGTAAAAAGTGGTGAAAAGTTTGGTGTGGTTGTTAAACTTTCATGTGAAGAAAATCCATTTGTAATACCAGTTGAATCAAGCTTATTCATAAAAAACACTGAAACAGGTGAAATTACTGACATAGGGGTTTATACAAGTGCTGAACAGATTGAGAATAACACAAATTATAATGAAAGCTTCTATAGTTCGGACGGTGAAAACTGGTTTGATATGTTCGGAGAAGAACAGGTTTACTCTGATGAAGAAAAAGAAGTAATTCTTGAATCATTAAAAGCTGAAATTTATGACGGTATTTCGGAAACTGATACAGCAAGTTTAGAAGAGGCAGACGAATTATACAAAACTTATGAAGAACTCTTTTCAGCAGGTGATTTGTGTTCTACAACTGGAAATGTTTCACTTAAAGCTTTTGGTAATCCGTCAGATACAGTTAAATTTTCACATATTGAGGGTGAAGTACCTACTAATGAAAGCATTTCATTATCAGCAGACGGAGAAATATTTGTATCTGTCAATGATTCCGAATACGTTCCGTATACTGAACCTATAGAAATAACTTCTGAAACTAAAATTTCAGCATATACTGACCCTGTTTTCACAACTCAGAAGACTTATAAGCCGGCTAAAGCAGGTTTTAATGATTTATGTTATAATGCTTCAAAATCCGGTTATGGAAAAGCTATAAAATTAAGTGACAGTGAATATTTAATCAATGCGGAAACTTATGATAGTTCAATTTCACTGTATCCGGTAACAGGTGCAACAATTACTATGGACGGTGAAAGTATAAGTTCTTCTGAATATACTGATAAAATTCCTGTTTCTTACGGCGAAAAAACTATCACTTTTGAATTGGAACAGGAAAATAAACTTTCAAATACAATAACTTTAACAATTGTCAAAAATCCTATATCATTCAATCTTGAAACTGAATTGATAAGTTTTCCGAGTAACTTCACCGTTACTACAGAAGACGGAACAAAACTTAAAAGCGGTGAAAATGTCGGAAAATATGCCGGTCAGGAACTTACAGCAATATGTACAAGCAATTCAGAAAAAGTAATCTGTAAAGTACCGGAAAGAGCAGTACTTCCGGAACTTGAAACAGATTACTATTATGAAATGCTGGGATTTATTCCGAATGATACCGCTGAACTTCTTGAATATTCTGTAAAAGAAAATCCTGATACATCGGATTATGTTTCTGCACAAGACAGACTTGTTGACGGTACATGGATTAATTCCGGAATGGTTATGAACAAGGCTTTTAAAGTTATTCCGAATGAAAAAATAACATTCAGAATTTCTGCCGGAAATGGTATGTTTGCAAGTGTTCCTGTAACATATGAAATTCCGGAAGCTCCTGTTACACCGGTAAAAATTCCTGAATTTACAGAAAAAGACGGAAAATATAGTCTTTCCGGTTATGAATACGAAATAGCAATTATAGAAAATCCGGATATTTCTGCACTTGCTGAAAAGTGGGGATACGGAAGTGAAGAGGAATATATTTCTGCTATTGGTAATCGTCTTGGTGTTAATGATACTGAAAAAATAAAGAGTATCGGTTCTGAATGGAAATCAGATTATACTCTTGAAAAAGGTCAGATTGTTGCTATCAGACTTGCATCAACTGATGATTCTTTTGCTTCACAATGCAGATTTATTACAATTGGCGAAAACAAGGGCGACCTGAATGACGATGGTTTTGTTGATGCTGTTGATGCATCACTTGTATTGATGCATTATGCAGATTTATCAACGAACGGAAGTGGAACTATTTCTACTGATAAAACTTTTTCAGCAGATTATAATGACGATGGTATTATTGATTCCGTTGACGCAACTTCAATACTTATTTATTATACAGAAATGTCTACTCAAAATTAAATGAATAAAAAAAGTTTTATATATATTATTATTTCGATTATTGTTGTACTAGGAGTATCTTTAATTGTTCTTGCTCCTGAATCTGAACAGCCGGAAGATAATATTTCAATAACTGTTATGAACAAAAATACAATTGTTTCAATATCTGAGGAAACTACTTCAACAACTATATCTTGTAAAGTAACATATACCAGTACTACATATACTTGTGTGACTGAAAGTGAGGTTTCGTTAATTTCAACAAATACTGAACCTGTCACAACTTCAATAGAACCTGTTACAACCACTTGTGAGGAAGTTTATATCAACATAAATACAGCGAATATTGAAGAACTTATGAAACTTGACGGCATAGGAGAATCAAAAGCTTCTGAAATAATAAACTATCGTGAACAAAATGGAGGTTTCCGCAACATTGAGGAAATAATGAACGTTTATGGTATAGGAGAATCAACATTCTATAATATATGTGACTATATTTATGTTGAAAATCCCGTTTATGATGTTGAAGAAGTTATAGAGGAAATACCAGAAGAAATTACAGAACCTGAAATACAAACAGAAACGTTTCCTGAAATTGAGACAGAATCACAAGTTACTTTAGAAGACGTTGCTCCAATAAATATTAATACTGCTGGTATTGAATTGCTTGTGCTTTTACCAAACGTAGATGAACAAATTGCACAAGACATTATAACATTAAGGGAACAGTTGCAAGGTTTCAGTCATGTTTATGAGTTGCTTTATGTCGAAAAACTTAACCAAAATCAAGTCGCAGAATTGGTGAAATTTGTAACAGTTGGGCAATAGGTATAAAAGACATGTTTAATAATAGTGCATAAGTGTTAAAAATGATTTTTACCGTTTTGTAACTTTTTTTGAAATAGGCTGTATTTTATGTGAAGATTCACAAAAAAATCGTGTTGAAAACATACAATATGCCCAAAAAATATTAAAGAACGTTATAAATCATTGACTTTGTACGAAAAATAAGGTATATTTTTAGTAAGGCAATAGTCCACAGTGTGTGCAAATGTATGAGTTCGTACCGGCATTCCTGCTAAGTTACACACGCTTCGGAATAATACAGGAGTTTTTCCCGTATGAAGCTTTATGTGGATTATATTGACTTTTTTTAAGGCTTTTTTTACAGTCAAATGTTTCTGAAAGAATAAAAAAAGTTTGAGTACATTCATTCTTATATTATATTTGACAGAAACAAATCATTTTATTCACACATATTATATTTGAATAAATATAATATACATATTTAAGGAGGAAAAATCTAATGAACACACTTAAAAAAACTTTAGCCTTAGTTGCTACTCTTGCTATGGCTACTGGTGCATTCGCAAGCTGTGGCGGTGATGATAGTTCATCTTCTACATCATCTTCTACATCTTCATCTTCATCAACTGCTGAATCTTCTGAGGAATCTTCTGACGAGTCTTCCGCTGAATCTTCTGACGAATCTTCCGCTGAATCTTCTGACGAATCTTCCGCTGAATCTTCTGACGAGTCTTCTAGCAGTTCTTCTGTTGAAGCAAAGGCTTCTACTGAAGTAGGTGAAGTTCAGCTCGCTACAGGCGGTGATACATTTACAGTTGCTGCTTGGAACGCTGATGACGTACCGGCTATGCTCGAACAGTGGAAGAAGGCTACTGGCACTTCTGATGACAAGGTTAACTTCATTAACTTCGATGTAGGCGGCGGTTCTGCTTCTGAAAAGTATGACGCTCTCTTCAATGATGGTTCTGACCTTGACGTTTACTTCTGCGAAGCTGACTGGGCTCTCAAGTACATCAACGATGACACTAAGACAGCTCCTCTCGAACAGCTTGGTTTCACAGATGATAACTTTGCTGATATCTACGCTTATACTGATGAAATCGGTAAGGATTCCAACGGCGTTCGTAAGGGTGTTTCATGGCAGGCAGCAGCAGGTGGTTTTGCTTACAGAACAGACCTTGCTGAACAGTACCTCGGCGTAAAGACACCTGAAGAAATGCAGGCTAAGATTGGTAACTGGGAAGATTTCGTAAAAACTGCTGAAGACATTGCTGAACAGTCTGGCGGTAAGACAGCTCTTGCTGATACTCTTGGTGGTATGTGGCAGGTATTTGCAGCTGGCAGAACAAATCCTTGGGTTGTAGACAATGCTCTTGAAGTTGATGCTTCTTGCGAAGAATTCGCTAACTATGCTAAGAGACTTTGGGATTGCGGTGGCGTAACTAAGAACCCACAGTGGGATGCTTCTTGGTATGCTTCTGGTCAGGACGACAGTGCAATGGGCTTCTTTGTATCAACATGGGGCTTCGGTGACGCTATTCTCGCACAGGCTGCTGGCGGTGAAGGCGGTGCTACATATGGTAAGTGGAATGTTTGCCAGGGTCCTGCTCCTTACTTCTGGGGAGGTACATGGATTGTTGTTAATCCTGCTACTGATAACGCTGAAGAAGCTCAGTCCTTCATCAAGACATTCACAGTTGACCGTGACCAGATTAAGGAATACGCTCTCAGCAAGCCTGAATACTGCAACAACATGGTTGTAATGCAGGAAATTGTTGATTCTGGTGAAAACCCGAACGATTACGTTACAAACCTCCTCGATGGTCAGAACTACTTCGCAGTTCTCCACGAAAATGCTAAGAAGATTAACCTTAATGGTCTTATCACTCCTTACGATGCAACAATCAAGTCTGACTTTATTGAAACAGTTCAGTCTGAATACCTTGAATCTGGTGCTTCATGGGAAGATACTCAGATTGCATTCATGGAAAAGGTTGCATCAGATATTCCTGACCTTCAGTAATATTTAGTTAAGTCCTGAATTTATTGCCGGTGGGACAGGTACGTTCCATCGGCACTTATTTGAATATTACGAAAGGGTGTGTGTGTGTATGGCATCATCTGCTCAGAGCAGAATTAAGTCAATTAGCTATGCTAAGTATGGCTATATGTTTATTTTACCATTTTTTATTGTTTATTGCTTTTTCCAGTTATGGCCTCTGATTTACACATTTATCCTTGCATTTAAAGGAAATCAGAGTGCTGGTGACTCTTGGGTAGGTTTTAAAAACTTTAGTGACCTTCTTTTCAGTCACCCTTATAACAAGGCAGACCTTCTTAGTTCCGATAAGGAAGTAAAGGCTGCTGCTAAAGAACTCATGTCCATTGATGTACAGCATCAGGATTTCATGAGATGTCTTAAAAATACTATCATTCTTTGGTTTGGTAACTTCATTCCTCAGATTGCACTTTCACTTTCACTTGCTGTTTGGTTTACAGATGCTAAGCTTAAGATTCCGGGAAAAGGATTCTTTAAAGTTATCATGTATATGCCTAACATCATCACTGCTGCTTCTATAGCTGTACTTTTCCTTCAGCTTTGTGCTGATACAAACTATTCAGCAGCTACTATCATTGGTAGATCTCTTGGCGTACTCGATGATGGCGAATTCTTTAACATGACCAAGAATATTCCGAGCGAAGTTGTATGGCCTCCTCGTATAATTGTTATGTTCATTCAGACATGGATGTGGTTTGGTAATACTATGATTATGCTTATGTCTGGTATCATGGGTATCAATCCTTCACTCTTTGAAGCAGCAAGCATTGACGGTGCTTCAAGCGGTCAGACATTCCTTAAGATTACTGTTCCGCTTCTTTCCCCAATTCTCGTTTACACAGTCATCACTTCTATGATTGGTGGTCTCCAGATGTTCGATATGCCTTACCTCTTCACAACTTCTAAGGAAGGTAAACGTATCGATAATATCGAAACTATTGCTGTTTATATTTATGACAAGTTCCACAGTGGTGCTATTGAACCTTCTTATGGTTATTCAGGTGCTGCATCTGTTGTACTCTTTATCATTACAGCTGTTCTTGGTGCTATTATCTTCCGTCTTAACCGTGACGAAGATGAACACAGAAAGAAACAGGAACGTAAGGCTCTTATCAAACAGCAGAAAGCAAAGAATAAACAGTTTGGAGGTCTTAGTGTATGAGCAAGATGAAAGCAACTTACGGAGACACTCAGGAAAACTATACAAGAAGTCTGAAAATAAAGTCAGGTATAATTTTTGTATGGCTCATTATTCTTACAATTATCTGTCTTCTCCCTATTTATATTCTTATTCTTAATGCTACCAGATCTCACGGTGAAATCATCAGTATGACAGGTCTTGGAAAACTCTTTGTTCCAAGCGGTCACCTTGGTGAAAACATTAAGAATCTTAGTGTTAAAACTTCAGATGACTTTAGTCTTATGATTGGTTACAAAAACAGTTTAACTATTACTGTTTGTGCCACATTCCTGACAGTTTTCTTTTCAGCTATGACAGCTTATGGTATTCGTGTTTATGATTTCAAACTTAAAGATGCAGCTTATACAGCCATTCTTCTTGTAATGATGGTTCCTGTACAGGTTACTTCTGCGGGTTTCGTAAAGTTTATGATTAACCTTCACCTTACTAATAACTTTATTCCGCTTATCATTCCTGCTGTTGCAGCTCCTGCGGTAGTATACTTCATGGTATCTTACCTCAAATCTTCCTTCTCACAGTCAATCGTTGAAGCTGCTCGTATTGACGGCTGTAGCGAATTCAGAACTTTCCTCCAGATTGCTATTCCTATGATGAAACCGGCTATTGCTGTACAGGCAATTTTCGCATTCATTGCAAGCTGGAATAACTTCTATACACCTAATATGATTCTTATTGACCCTAATAAGGGTGGTACTACTAACCTCCGTACACTTCCTATGATGCTTGGTATCCTCCAGTCATCACAGAAGACCGCAGATTATGGTATGATTTACACTTGTATTGCACTTGGTATCATTCCGATTATCATTGCTTACATATGCCTTTCTAAGTTCATTATTGCCGGTGTTGCACTCGGCGGTGTTAAGGAATAATTTCTTACAAAAATTACAGCACACTTTTGTGTGCTGTTTTTTTTATGCCCGTGTAATAATGTACGGCTTGTATGAATATGATTGAATGAAAGGAAGTGTTTACAATCATGGACAGTACAAGCTATGAAATAATTTCGTCCTATATGTCTCCGATAGTTCGCAATGCTATGGCAAGTGTTTCTGAATGCGACAGAACAGCCACAGAAATTCGTCTGAGGAGCGGACGGGCAGTTTCATTTATTTTTCCGGATAAAATAAAATACCTTACTGGAAAAGGTCAGCTTACAAAAAATTTTAATAATCCGGAAAATATTATAATTAATTCGGCGGATATAAAACAAGTTGTTGAAAGGTTATGTCATTTTTCAATACATAGTTGTCATAAAGAATTGCATGAGGGCTATTTTGTTCTTAGAGGCGGAATACGTGTAGGGGTAGCAGGAACTTATTCCGACACCTCAGAAAAAACTATCAATAGTTTTAATGCTCTTAATTTTCGTGTGGCAAGATGTGTTAAAAATTGTGCAATAGATATTTTTAATAAAACTTTCGGAAAAAGTATTCTTATATGCGGAGGGGTTAATTCCGGAAAAACTACTATATTACGTGATTTATGCCGATTATCCGGAAATAGTTTCAAAGTTACTTTGATTGATGAACGTAATGAAATTTCGTCAACATCTGGCGGAACTCCGGAAAATGATATAGGTATTCTTACAGATGTTCTTATAAATTGCAGTCGTTCGGACGGAATCATTTCAGCGGTACGAACTCTTTCCCCTGATATGATTTTTTGTGATGAAATTTCTACTTCTGATGATACTTTAGCAATTTTGCAGGCTTACGGAAGTGGCGTGAAATTTTCGGCAACTGTTCATGCAGAAAATTATGAAAATCTTTTAAAACGTCATGCAATAAAACCTTTACTTGAAAGTGGGGTATTTGAATATGCAGTTTTTCTTGAAAGTATAGGTAAAGTTCGTGAAATCAGGAGGCTTTGCAAATGTTTTTAAGAATAGTTTCAGCTGTTATTTTTTCTGTAGCCGGAGGTTTTGCCGGAATTTCTTTTTCAGAACATTTGAAAAGTAACCTTGAATTATGTCATAAGATTAAGGAAATGTTCTTGAATTCCAAAATTATTATACGTTGCAGGGCAGATGATGTTTATGCGATTGCGACAGAATTTAAAAATAATAAATCATTTGAAAAATTAACCTTTTTGAATGAACTCCCAGAAAAATACTCTCCGGAGGAAGATTTTCACGAAATGTGGTCAAGTGCTGTTGAGTCTCAGAAAAGCATTCCTGATGATATCAAAAAAATTTTATTTGATTTTGGGGCAGTGCTTGGACAAAGTGACATTGAAGGTCAACTTGCGTCAATAGATGCAATAAGTGAAAATGCTGAAGTTCTGGAAAAAAAATACTCCGAAATGTATTCTCAGAAAGGTAAATTATATCGAAGTGTCGGGTTATTGTTCGGAGTAATGATTGGCATACTTATAATATGAAAGGACTGATATTATGGATATTGACCTGATTTTCAAAATAGCCGGAACTGGTATTATCGTTGCTGTACTTAATCTCGTCCTTAAACGTGCCGAACGTGAAGAACAAGCTATGATGACGACTCTTGCGGGATTAATAGTTGTTTTGATTGTTATTGTTGATGAAATAGGTGACCTTTTTGAAAAAGTTAAAACGGTATTCGGCTTATGGTAGAAAATTGTTTTTCTGTTGCAGTATTTTGTGTGTGTTCAGCAATTATGGCGGTTTTGCTTAGACAGCATTGTCATGAACAGTCATTAATGACGGCACTTATGGCTTGTATTGCGGTATTAGGCGGAATGATGGTCTTTGTTGAACCGATTATTTCAGATGTGAGTGATGTTTTTTCGCAAGCCGGAATTTCTGATAGCTATATTTCACTTATCTTTAAAGCAACAGCTATATGTTTCATAACGCAGATAACGTGCGAAATATGTCGTGACAGTGGCGAAAATGCTATTGCATCAGTTGCAGAAATGTGGGGACGTGGTGCTATAACGTTCATGAGTATGCCGATATTGAAAACATTAATTGAAAAAATTAACGAAATTATAGGACAAGTATGAAAAAATTAATTTATATATTAGTGATATTTGTAGTATTGCTTATAGTTGCAAGTCCATTGATGACTTTTGCAGAATATATCAACGGGGAAACAGAAATAAGTCAACAGATTGACAGTATAATGTCCGATTATGATATTAGTTATACATATGATGATATTGGAAATCTTTCTTTTAGTGAATTAACAGATGTAATTATAAATTCCGTAAAATCAAGGCTTTCTGCTCCTTTGAAAGTGTTGCGTACAATGATTATAGTAGTACTTTTCACAGCAGTAATTAAAAGTGCCGGTGAAAGTATATTTTCTGGTGAAAATTCAAAGCTTTACAACATGGTTTGCGTAATAACGGCTGTAACAGTAATTATGCCACAACTTTTTACAATATACAGTTTATCACTTGAAGCAATAACCCGTGGAGGAAAGTTTATTTTAGTTTTTGTACCTGTTTTCGTTGGAGTAACTATTATTGCAGGCGGAATTACTACAGCCGGAATTTACAATCTGCTTATTCTTGGTGCATCTGAATTAATTGTTAACCTGTCCGAAAGCTTTCTTATTCCCATAGTTAGCTTGACAGCAGTTATGGCGGTTTCTGGAAGTGTATTTTCAAGTATTTCAACGGAAAGCATAATAAATCTTTTAAAAAAAATAATAACTTTAGGAATGACTATTTCTATGACATTATTTACAGGATTTGTTTCTATGAAATGCACTTTAGGCGGAAAAGCAGACGGTGTGGCAAGTAAAACAGCACGTTTTCTGATTTCCGGAGCTGTTCCCGTAGTTGGCGGAGCGGTTTCTGATGCTTATGCCACTGTTAAAAGCAGTTTTGATGTTATACAGGGAACTGTCGGAACTCTTGGTATAGTTGCTATGGTACTTATTATGTTGCCACCTGTTATCGAACTTCTTGTTTTTCGTATTGTGATGTGGATTGGTATGATGACTGCTGAACTTTTTTCAACTGAACCTCTTGCTAAATTGATGAAAGGCATTGACAGTGGACTGGCAGTTGCTCAAAGTGTTTTGGTGTGTTATTCAGTAATATTTGTTCTTTGTACCGGAATACTTATGAAATGTTTTAATTAGGAGGAATATTAATGGAGGATTTTAAAAACGCTGTAATGGCTATATGTATAGTTTCGGCTGGTGTGTGTATGATAGAAAATATGGTTTCCGGAACTCGTCTTAAATCACAGATGAAATTTTTACTGAACCTTACTGTTATAACAGTACTGATTGCGTCATTTACAAAGGGTAGTCTGAATTTTGAAATGCCTGATATTCAGTCAAAAGATACTGAATATTCACAGGAACTTTATAATAATGAAATCTGTCGTCAGACTGCCGAAAATATATCATCTATTCTATCCGAACAAATAAATAATGCCGGAATAATCTGCACGGAAATTAATACAGAAGTTAATATTTCTGATGATAACAGCATATTTATTAGTAAGGTCATAATCAGTGCGGACGATTTTGAAAAAGCAGAAAAAATAATTAAAAATAACGTCGGCAGTAACACGGAGGTAGTAAATGGAATGGGCTGAAAAGTTCAGGGAGTTGCCGAAAGATAAAAAACTTCTGTTTATTGTAGTAGTTCTGGGAATAATGGGACTGATTTTTATAACACTGTCCTCTGTTATTCCGGATAGTGAAAGTAATAGTGTTACAGAATATAGTTCTGTTTCCGAAAGCTACAATGCAGAAAATTACCGCATTGAAACGGAAAAACGGCTTGAAAGTTTTCTGGGCAGTATTGAAGGGGCAGGCAAAGTGAAAGTTTATTTGACTATTGGGAGCGATGAACGTTATGTCTATGCAACTGAAGGCAAAAGAAGCAAATCTGAAAACAACACGGAGGAGGAAAAAAAATATGTGATGATTGGCAGTGGAAACGAAAAGTCGGCACTTGTTGAAACTATTCAGACTCCTGTAATCACCGGTGCAGTGGTGGCTTGCGGAGGTTTTGACAGTCCGTCAGTTCAGGAACAGATTTACAGAGCCACATCTACCGCATTGGGAATTCCAACCGGTCAGATATATGTAACCAAACTTAAATATTAAAGGAGAGTATTTTTTTATGAAAAAGCCATCTATTATTATTGGAAAAAAACAAATCATTATGACTTGTCTTACACTTATGCTTGCAATTGCGGTATACATAAACTATACAGCCGTTCCGAAGATTTCAGACAGCGAAACAAAAACCGTTACCGCTGAAAATGATACTGTAAGCTATGGCGAAACAGAATTCGTAAATGCTAAGACAGACCCCGTAAATACTTCTGGTTCAGATTATTTTGCACAGGCTCGTCTTGATAAAATGAATAATCGTGATACCGCTGTACAGACTTTGCAATCAATTATAGGAGGCGGAGACATTACAGAGGACGAAATGGTTATGAATGCTCTTGATGCTGTTGAGGTTTCAAAGCTTATCGAATCAGAAGGAACTATTGAATCCCTTATAAAAGCTCAGGGTTTTGAGGATTGTGTGGCTTATCTCGACGGTTCAACAGCTAAGGTTGTTATAAAAACTCCGGGGCTTGACAAGGCTCAGGTTGCCTCTATAAAAGAGATAATTCTGGACGAGACAGAAGTCAATGCAGAAAATATAAGAATTTTTGAAGTAAAGTAGTTGTACAAACTGAATTTTTTTGGTATAATATAAAGAGGGCATATCAAAACCAAAAATACAACAGTTACGGAGGTCGAAAATGGAAGTTGTTAAAGATGTTATAAACAGCAAACTGAATATATCAGATGATGTTATAATTACCATTGCAAGACTCGCTACTCTCGATGTAAAGGGAGTAGCTGGTCTTAGTGGTGAAATAAATGCTTTAAGCAAAATTAAAAATAATGCACCTATAAAAGTAAGTATGATGGGTGATGTTGCATCAATTGATGTAAAAATCAGAATAAAAGGTCTGGAAAAAGCTCGTGTAGTTGCTCAGGAAGTACAGTCGGCTGTTAAGGAAAATGTTCAGAATATGACTGGTATTCCGGTGGCTCGGGTGAATGTTATAATAAGCGGTGCAGTATTTGATTAAAAAAGGAGTTAAAGACTATGTTAAGACGTGAAGTAAGAGATAATGCATTTAAGTTGGTTTTTGAACAGCTTTTGCGTGATGATGATATCAATGAACTTTATGAAATTGCTGAAGAAGTTGACGAAATAAATCTTAATGATGATGTTAAAAAAATTGTTGGCGGTACTATTGAACACTGTCAGGAAATTGATGAAATTATTTCCCGATACAGCAAGTCAAGAAGTATTTCCAGAATTTCTAAAATCAATCTTGCAATTCTTAGAATCGCTCTTTATGAAGCAGTTTATGACGAAAATGTTCCTGTAAACGTTGCTATAAGTGAAGCAGTAAATATTGCGGAAACTTACACATATCAGGAAGATATCTCATTTATTAACGGTGTTCTTGGAGCTTTTGCCCGTAATAATCAAAAGGAAGATAACAAAAATGCCTGAATTTATAGGGATTGATACAAGCAATTATACCACTTCGGTAGCTGTTTATAACAGTGATACAAATAAGGTTTATCAATCTAAAAAACTTCTTCCGGTTAAACAGGGACAGTTGGGTTTAAGACAAAGTGACGCTGTTTTTCACCATACGAAACAACTTCCGGAAATGATAGAAAAACTTTTTAATGAATATTCACTTTCTGATTTGAAAGCTGTTTCAGCATCAGTGCGTCCCAGAAATATTGAAGGTTCTTATATGCCGTGTTTCCTGTGCGGAGAAGGTTTAGGGCGTTCAATTTCAGCGATTCAGAAAATACCCTTTTATCGCACTTCACATCAGATAGGACATATTTTATCAGCTCTCTATTCGGCGGATTCTATGGGGTTGATAAATGAAAAATTTATATCATTTCATGTAAGCGGTGGAACAACAGACTGCCTTTTGTGTGAACCGGATAGTTCTGAAATCATAAAAATAACTGAAATCGGTACTTCACTTGACTTGAAAGCAGGACAGGCAATAGACCGTGTAGGAGTTATGCTGGGATTAAAATTTCCTTGTGGTGCTGAACTGGAAAAGCTTGCTTATAATTCAAATAAGGATTTCAAAGTAAAAGCTGTTATCAAGGATACAAACTGTTGTTTGTCAGGATTGGAAAACAAGTGCAAAAAAATGCTTGATGACGGTGAAAAACCTGAAAATATTGCTAAATATTGTCTGGATTTTGTGACAGAAACTATAATTTCAATGACGGTTCAGGCAATTAAAATTTATGGAAATCTTCCACTTTTATTTGCCGGCGGTGTGATGTCCGACAAAATAATAAAACACAGAATTATTTCCCGTTTTGGAAAGTCCTACTTTGCAGAACCGGAATTTTCCTGTGATAACGCTACCGGAATAGCTATTTATGGTTATCTGAAAAATCAATATGAAATCGGAGGGAAATAATATGAACGGATTTAAAGAAAAGTTTTCAGAGTATATATCTTATACACGAGAAAGTCTTAATGAATATAATATTCATACTTCTGAAACAGAACCACAGAAAAATCTTATTGATGCTATGAATTATTCCATTGATGCAGGCGGAAAACGTATTCGTCCTGTATTGGTGTATGCTTTCTGCGAGGCTATGGGAACTGATTTCAAAAAGGCAAAAGCTCCGGCGTGTGCTATTGAAATGATACATACTTTTTCTTTAATTCATGATGATTTGCCGGCTATGGATAATGATGATTTCAGACGTGGAAAACCATCATGTCATAAGGCTTTCGGAGAGGCTATGGCAATTCTTGCCGGCGATGCACTTTCAGTATTGCCCTTTGAGATTATTGCGGACGATACAGAACTTTCAGCAGAACAGAAAATAAAAATAATTTCACATCTTTCAAAAGCTGTCGGCAAAAATGGTATGATTGGCGGTCAGGTTATCGACATGGAAAATGAATTAAAAACAGATGTTGATGAAAAAAATCTCCGTAATATGTATCATAATAAAACAGGTCAGCTTATAGCAGTTTCATGTATAATGGGTTGTATATGTGCCAATGCAGATGATAATATTATAAGTATAGCTTCTGAATATGGTTTTAAACTCGGACTCGCCTTTCAGATTATTGATGATATTCTTGATGTTACCGGAAATGCGGACGAACTTGGCAAGCCTGTCGGCAGTGATGCTGAAGAAAATAAAACTACTTTTGTAACTCTTTACGGAGTTGAAAAGGCTCAGGAAATTGCAGATAAAATTACATCAGAGGCTCTTGATTGTCTGAAAAATATCAATAACAACGATTTTCTTGTTAATCTCACAAATATGCTACTGAAAAGGAAATATTAATACAAAGGAGAGTCGGAATTTTCCGCATTATATAAAATGAATGAATACGAAAAATCAGATGTGGTCAGTCTTTCGGAACTCAACCTCCCGGAAGACCTGAAAAAACTATCCATAAAACAATGTGAATCCCTTTGTGTAGAAATACGTAATATGCTTATTTCTACAATCTCGCATAATGGCGGACATCTTGCCTCAAATCTCGGAGTTGTGGAACTTACAGTTGCATTACACAGATGCTTTAATTCACCTGACGATAAAATTATTTGGGACGTTGGACATCAAACGTATGTACATAAAATTCTTACTGGACGTGCTGACAAATTTTCAACAATAAGACAGGAAAATGGTATTGCCGGCTTTCCGAAACCCGAAGAGTCACCTCATGATATTTTCATAAGCGGACATAGCAGTACATCTGTTTCAGTAGCTTGCGGTGTTGCAGAAGCTATGAAGCTTCAAAAAAAGGATAACTATACAATCGCAGTTATTGGTGATGGTGCAATGACTGGTGGTATGTTCTATGAAGCAATGAACAATGCAGGCAAAGAACGAAAAAGCAATATGATTGTTATTCTTAATGACAATGATATGTCTATTTCAAAGAATGTAGGAGCATTAGCTAAACATCTTACAAATTTAAGCAGGTCTGAACAATATATTTCTACAAAAAAGAATGTAAAAGAAACTTTGAATGCTATTCCAGTTTTAGGGAAACCTGTCGTTAAGGGAATTAAAAGCACTAAAGATGCCGTTAAATACAGGATTCTTGACCAGAGTTCTCTTTTTGAAAATATGGGTTTCACTTATCTTGGACCTATTGACGGACACAATATTTATGACCTTGAAAAAATTATGAAAAAAGCTAAATGCTATCATAAACCTGTTGTCATTCACATTAAAACAAAAAAAGGCAAGGGATATGAACCTGCTGAAAAAAATCCCGGTGAATACCATGGTATCTCAAAATTTGATATTGAAACAGGTAATCCGGAAGTTTCAGCCAATAAGTGTTATTCTACTGTTTTCGGAAAAGAACTCGTAAAAATTGCCGAAAAAGATGACAGAATTTGTGCTGTAACTGCTGCTATGAAATATGGCACGGGTTTACAGTTTTTCAGTAAGCGTTATCCGGAACGTTTTTATGATGTTGGCATTGCTGAACAACATGCTGTAACGTTTTGTGGCGGACTTGCATCTATGGGACAGATTCCTGTATTTGCGGTATATTCAAGTTTTCTGCAAAGGGCATATGACCAGCTTATTCATGATGTATCTATAGGAAAACTTCATGTTATACTCGGAATTGACCGTGCCGGAGTTGTTGGCGAAGATGGCGAAACACATCAGGGACTTTTTGACGTTCCGATGCTTACATCTATTCCTAATACTGTAATATATTCTCCATCATCTTATGAAGAACTTAAACTTTGCATGAAAAAAGCCATATATACAGATAAATGCCTTACTGCAATAAGGTATCCGAGAGGAGCAGAAGAAGTTTCCTTTAATCGTGACTATCTTAGTACAGAGTGTATTTTTATGCGTAGTAACAGTGATATACTTATAATAACCTATGGCAGACTTTATAATGAAGTTCATAAAGCAAAGAAAATTTTAGAAAAACAAAATATTAATTGCGATATTCTTAAATTCACAAAAATTTATCCAATTAACCGTGATATAATTAATGAAATAAAAGATTATAAAAGAATTGTTTTCTTTGAGGAATCCATGGGAAATGGAAGTATTTCTGAAAAAATAGGAAGCAAACTTGCAGAAGCCGGATATTCTGGAGATTATAGCAGGGTTACAGCCGACAATTATGTGAAACAGGCGTCCGTGCATTCGTGCCTTGAAAAACTTGGTATGACATCTGAAAAAATTGTTGAATATATTCAACAAGCATCAATAAGGAATACTTCCACTTCTATAGATGATGATATGAATTGTAAATCAGAAACTTAATTGAAGTATTGGGTGGAGGTAAATCGGTATCCCTCACTAATATGAGGAAAATCACAGTCAGACATATACTAACTGTAGATTGAAGCAAACAAAAAAACAGACAAAAGAGGTGTAATTCAGATGTCAAGACTTGATACAGAAATTGTTCTGCGTGGAATTGCCCGCAGTCGTGAACGTGCCAAAGAAATGATAAAATCAGGTAATATTTCAGTTAATGGAAATCCAGTTAGTAAAGCTTCTTATGAAGTAACCCAGAACGACATTATAGAGTCATCTGAACAGGAATTATATGTTGGCAGGGGAGCTTTAAAAATTGAAAAGGCAACTGAGGTTTTCGGATTGAATTTTTCCGGAAAAGTCTGTCTTGACATCGGAGCATCAACAGGCGGTTTTACAGACTTTATGATTAAAAACGGTGCTGTTAAAGTGTTTGCTGTTGATGTCGGACATGGGCAACTTGCACAATCTTTACGTAATGACAGCAGAGTTATAAATTTTGAAGGCACTGATATACGTACAGTTACACCCGAAAGCCTTGGTGATAAAGTTGACTTTATTTCAGCAGATGTGTCTTTTATCTCACTGAAAATGATTATTCCTGTATTGTGTAATCTTTTAAATGACGGGGCGGAATCCGTTGTACTTATAAAGCCACAGTTTGAAGCAGGTAAGAAGTTTATCGGAAAACATGGCATTGTACGTGATAAAAAAGTTCATGAACGTGTGTTATCTGAAATTGATGCAGTAATATATAATTCGGGACTTACAGCAATTGATTATACTTTTTCACCAATAAAAGGCGGAAGTGGCAACATTGAATATCTTGTGCATATCCGAAAAAATTCCGATACACCGGTTATAAGGGATTTCAGACAGCTTGTGGAAATGGCATTCAGTAAATTAAAGGAGTAGTTTTTTTATGATAGTAGCATTGTATCCGAATTTTCAGAAAAGAAACGCCCTTAAATGTGCAAGGGAAGCTTGTGACGTACTTAATTCTTCCGGAATTGATGTGTGTGTAAGCGAAGATTTCAGAAAAGATTTTTCGGACAAACCTTTTGTGAAATTTGAAGATATAAAAAAATCTGTAAGAACAGCTGATTTCGTTATTGCAATAGGTGGTGACGGTACGATTTTAAGGTGTTCAAAGCTTCTTATGGGAACGGATACAAAGTTACTTGGCATAAATACAGGTACTCTTGGATTTATGGCGGGTCTTGAGGCTGACCAATTGGACAGGCTTAAACTTCTTAAAACCGGTGAATATGAAATTTCAGACAGAATGACACTTGATGTTACTTGCATTGAAAACGGAAAAAAAGTAACTTATACTGCACTTAACGAAATTTCGGCACGTTCGGGAAGTTTTCGTATATGCGATTTTGAAGTATATTCTGATAGTTATCTTGTCGGAAAGTATCGTGCAGACGGAGTTTTATTCAGTACGCCGTCAGGGTCAACAGCTTATGCTTTGTCGGCTGGCGGACCTGTAATTGAACCGGATTTAGAGTGTATCGAAATGACTCAGATTTGTCCCCATTCGCTTTTTTCACGAGCTACTCTTTTTTCATCGTGCCGGAAACTACACCTTACAAGTCGCACACGTGATTGCGAATACATGGTGATAAGCGTTGACGGTGAACTTCATATACAACTGGAAAAAGACCAATCAATAGAAATATCACGTGGAAGAAACAATATTCGTTTTATAAATCTTATTGGAAATTCTTTTCACGAGTCACTTTGCAGAAAGCTTTGCAAACCTATAAAATAGGAGCGTTTTATGAAAAATCACAGACATGAACTTATATTGGAAATTATAAATAATCAACCTGTTTCCACTCAGGAAATGCTTATTGAACTTCTTGCTGAAAAAGGCATTCAAACTACTCAGGCTACTCTGTCAAGGGATATACAACAGCTTTCCCTTGTAAAACAGCGTGATGCTGACGGAAATTACAGATATACATTTCCAGTGGCGGTGGTTGAAGAAAAAAGTTTCTTTGCAGAAGCGGTATTATCAGTTGATTATGCAATGAATACAATTGTTCTTAAATGCCGTGCCGGAATGGCTCAGGGAACTTGTGCTGCTATTGATTCAGTAAAACATGAAGGCGTTGTCGGAACTATTGCCGGTGATGATACTATTTTTATTCTGGTCAGAAGTGAAGCAGACGCTAAAAAGTTATCCAAAAAATTCAGAAATGAACTTTTTTACGGGAGGTAACGCTGAAATTTATGCTAAGAGAAATTTATATTAAAAATCTTGCAGTAATTAAAGAGGCTATTATACCTTTTAATGAAAATCTGAATATATTTACAGGTGAAACAGGTGCAGGAAAATCAATACTTATTAATGGTATCAATGCTGTTTTAGGTAACAGAAGCAGTAAAGATATAGTTCGTACTGGTTGTGACAAAGCTGTTATAACTGCACTTTTTACAGAACTTGACAGTAATATAATATCATTTCTTGATGAATTGGGAATATCTCATGACAATGAAGAGATAACCATTACCCGTGAAATAAATTCAGATGGCAAAAGTATTGCGAGAATCAATCAGCGGACAGCACCGGCTTCATTGCTAAAAAAAATAGGCAGTATGCTTATAAATATTCACGGACAGCATGATAATCAGATTCTTATGGACAGCGAAAAACATTTACAGATACTTGACGATTTCGGAGAGGATAATTCTTATCTTGAAAATTATCGGGAAGTTTTCAGAGAATTACAGCATACTGCAAAAAAACTCAATGAACTAAAAAAATCAGAACATTCAAAGGCAGAACGCAGTATATATCTTAATTCCATAATAGAGGATATTGGAGAACTGGAACTTTCTGAAAATGAGGACGAAATTCTTGAAAAAGAATATGAAACCGCTCAAAATTCTGAAAAAATGATTATTGCTATTAAAAATGCTATACAGATAGTTTCAGGAGAAAATAACGCTAATGATTTGATATTATCAGCAGAAAATGAAATTTTGAATTATACTGAAAATAATAGCGAACTTAATTCACTTTACGAGAGATTTTCAGCAGTTGAAATTGAACTTGCTGATATTTCGTCAGAACTGGAAACTCTGGCGGACAAAATTGAACTTGACGGTCAGCGTCTGGAATATTTAAGTACACGCCTTAATATTATAAATAAACTGAAAAAAAAGTATCTTACAGACTGTAACGGACTTGTTAAGCTTTATAATGATGCTTGTGCAGAGGTGACTTATTTTGAAAGTTCCGCCAATGAAATAGCTGAACTTAACAAATTAAAAGAATCCTTGCTTCATAAAGTTACCGAAAGAGCCAAGGAACTTTTTGATTATCGTGAAAAAACTGCTGAAAAGTTTGCTGAAAGGGTTACAGCAGAACTTGAATTTCTGAATATGCCAGATGTTATAATAAGTGTTCAGCATGAAAAGGGAAAGCTTACTATAAACGGTATGGACAATATTGAATTTTTAATTTCAGCTAATAAAGGTGAAGTTCCTAAACCTATTTCAAAGATAGCGTCGGGTGGTGAACTTTCAAGAATAATGCTTGCCCTTAAAAGTGTTATAGCAGGCAGGGACAGCATACCTACAATGATTTTTGATGAAATAGATACGGGAGTAAGTGGCAAAGCTGCTCAGAAAATAGGTATAAAACTTAGGGAAATCGGAAAAATAAGACAGGTAATATGTGTTACTCATTTATCGCAGATAGCAGTTATGGCAGACAATCACCTTATGATTGAAAAACAAACTGTGAATGACAGAACAGAAACACACGTTACACAGCTTGATTTTGAGGGGAGAGTTTCGGAAATCGCAAGAATTATGGGCGGTGAAAATCCAAGTCAGCTTATGCTTGATACCGCTCGTGAGGAAATAAAAAAATATATTATGGAGTGATGATTTTGAAAATATACGTTACAAGGCACGGTCAGACGGATTTCAATAAACAGGAAAGAATCTTAGGTACAACGGATATGGACATTAATGAAACGGGTTTACAGCAGGCACACGTTCTTGCTGAAAAAGTTTCTGGTCTGAACGCTGATGTAATGATAGTTTCTCCTATGAAAAGAGCTCAGACTACTGCCAGAATAGTTTCAGAAAAAACAGGTCTTGAAATTGTTACAGATTCCCGTCTTAGAGAATGGAATTATGGTAATTATGAAACACATTCAAGGTTTTCTGAGGGATTTGAGGAAAACAAAGTTAATTTTGCAATGCGTATGGGAAAAACTGGTGAATCTGTTTTACAGCTTGCCCATAGGGTATATTCTGCACTTGATGACATAATAAAAAATTACCATGATAAAACTGTTCTCATAGTGTGTCACGGCGGAGTATGCAGAATTATAAATACATATTTTAACGATATAAAAACAGAGGATTTTGCTGTATGGATGGTTAATAACTGCGAAATTCTGGAATACAATGTTCCGGAGGAAAACTATGAAAATAGGTGTTGATTACTATCCGGAACAGTGGGACAGCAGTTTGTGGAGCAAAGACGCTGAACAGATGTTAAAAACAGGCGTTAATATTATCCGCATATGTGACGGTGCTTGGTCCAGTATCGAATATCAGGATAGTTTATTTTATTTTGATTGGTTAGATGAAGCAATCAATACATTTGAAAATGCAGGAATCGAAATAATGATGTGTATTCCCACTGATTGTCCGCCATTATGGCTCTATAAAAAATATCCTCAGATTATTCAGGTAGGTGCTGACGGAAAACCTGTACAAATTGGTGTGCGTGGTCATAGGTGTATAAATTCCCCGATTTTTTTAGCATACGCAAAAAGGCTTACAGAACAGCTTGTTCGGCGATATGGTCATAAACAGTCAGTTGTAGCATGGCAGATTGACAGTGAACTTGAATCCTATCAGTGTACTTGTGAAATATGCCGTGATAAGTTCAGAAAATGGTTGCTTGATAAATATGACAGCTTTGATGATATAAGATTTGCGATAGGGGCAGAGGCTCATAGTCTTGAATATAGTGACATTTCAGAAGTCGAACCTCCTACAGCGTATCCGCTTGAATGGCAGAATCCTGCATTGTGTCTTGAATATAAGAGATTTTCTGCTGAATGTACAGCTGAATATGTAAACGAAATAGCAAGCATTATACGCCGTGAAGTTCCACGGGCAAATGTAACAACTAATACATGGTTTTGTGAAAATGCTCCTGATTATTATAAGCTTTTTGAAAATCTTGATTTTGTTTCTTATGATAATTATCCTCCGGTTGTTGTTGACAGAAGAAATCAAGTTAAATCACACGCATTCCGACTTGATATGATGCGTGGTATTAAAAAAAGCAACTTCTGGATTACTGAACAGTTAAGCGGTGCGGTAGGAGGGTGGACAACAATGTCACCTACTCCACGTCCGGGAATGATTATGGGATATTCTTTGCAGGCTTTTGCACATGGTGCAGATGCGGTAATGCATTTTCGTTGGAGAACTGCTGTAAAAGGTTCTGAAATGTTTCTTCATGGAATACTTGACCAAAGCAATATTTTATCACGACGTTTTTTTGAGTTTTCGGAATTATGCAAGACAGTTTCAAAAATTGATGTATTTACTTCTGCGAATATAGTTTCTGAAATAGCTATATTGTATTCTCCGGATTGTTTCAATGCTTTGAAGATTCAGCCACAGACTGAAGATTTTGACTATCTGGAACAGCTTGAAAATTTTTATTCAGCATTTGCAAGGTACGGTGCAAATATAGATGTTGTATCAGCTGATTCAGATTTATCAGGTTATAAGATAGTTGTAGCTCCTGCAATGTTTGTAAATGAAAAATCTGTTATCGAAAATATATATCGTTTTGTAATAAATGGCGGTACTCTTGTCATGACTTGTCGCAGTGGCGTTAAGGACAATAACAATAACTGTATTATGGAAGCATTGCCGACTATTTATAAACAGCTTGTTGGTGCAGAAGTTACTGAATATGACCCGATTGGTGATAGTATAGACCAGACTATTAAGGATTTTGCCGGAAAGAAGTTTCGTTGTAAACAGTGGTGTGATATACTTCATCTTACAACTGCCAAAGTTTATGCAGAGTATGGAGAGAGTTTTTATAAATGCTGTCCGGCAGTAACTATGAATAAATATTGCAATGGCATGGCTTACTATGTCGGAACTGTCTGCGAACCTGAATTTTATGAGAGTTTCGCAGGTAATCTCATGGTACAAGCTAAAATACCACGCCTTAAAGGTTTGCCAAAAGGTGTGGAAGTCGTTACCCGAACAAACGGAATAAATGAATATATATTCTTTTTCAATAACTCGAATGAAACTGTTATGATTAATCTTCCTAAATCTATGTATAGTATTATCGATTCAAGGGGAAAAGATGTTATCCGACTGATACCTTTTGATGTTGATATTGTAAGAAAGTAGGTTTATTTATGAAAATAGTTTTACAGAGGGTAACTCATGCAAGTGTTACTGTTGACGGAAATGTTACCGGAAAAATTAATAATGGTTATCTGTTGCTTTTCGGAGTAGGAAAAAACGATACTAAGGAAGATTGCAACAGGCTTGCAGATAAAATAGTAAATCTTAGAATTTTTTCTGATGAAAACGGTAAAATTAATCTTTCGCTTAAAGATGTAAACGGTTCTATATTGGTAGTACCTCAATTTACACTTTATGCAGACTGCCGAAAAGGTAACCGTCCTAATTTTATTCAGGCAGGTTCTCCGGATTATGCCAATGAACTTTTTGAATACTTTACCCAATATCTGCGAAATAAAGGTCAGCATGTTGAAACTGGAATTTTCGGGGCAGATATGAAAGTTGAACTTCTTAACGATGGACCTTTTACAGTAATACTTGAATAAATTGAATTAAAATCATCTCATTTGCCAATAATTATAATGAGGTGATTTTTTATGTACAAAAAAATTCAGACAAGAATTATTATCCTTGTTGTTACGTTTTTTCTTATGTTTGTGGGATTATGTTTTAATTATTACAGCATTGCAATAAAGCGTGAACACGTTCAGACAGCACGTACAAATGCACAATGTACAATTATTGCCGGAAACAGCGAAGGAACTATTTATGACAGAAATTTAAAACCTATTGTAAATTCATCAAAAAAATATATGGCTGTAGCAATTCCGGCATTTCTTGATAGAAATTCAACAGCAGAATCAGCAATTGATAAAGATAGTTTTTTAGAAGATTTCGATAAAGGATTACCTTTTACTTTTGAGTGCAAATCCGATACTATAGAATCAGACGGATTGACAGTTTTTGAAATTCCCGAACGCTATTCAGAAAACCAGCTTGCTCAACACGTTGTAGGGTATTTGTCGCAAGGTGAGGGGGTTGCTGGTATTGAATATGCATATGACAAAATTTTAAGAAATGGTTATGGTGAAAACAGTGTTACCTATACAACAGACGGTTTTGGACAGATACTTATAGGAGATGGAAAAAAGATTATCCGGAGCAATGCAGAAAAAAATGGAGTAGTTACAACAATAGACCTTGATATTCAGAAAATATGCGAAGATGCCGGAAAAAACATCGATAAAGGAACAATTATAGTTGCAGATGTCAAAACAGGTGAAATTCTTGGAATGGCAAGTTTTCCGAAATATTCAGTTGATAATATGGAAAAGGCTATTTCTGATGAAAGAAGTCCATTAATAAATCGTTCTTTGTATTCGTATAGTGTGGGTTCAGTGTTTAAACTTGTTACATCGGTGCAGGCAATTGAAAGTAAATTCGGAAGTTATGTATATAATTGTACAGGAAGTGAAAATGTAAACGGTAAAGTTTTCAATTGCCATAAAACTGACGGTCATGGTGTACAGACTCTGTCAGATGCAATAACAAATTCATGCAACACTTATTTTATAAATCTCAGTCGTATGCTTGATATAAAAAAATTCCGTGAACTTGCTTTTAATCTGGGATTCGGACGTGAAATACATTTATGTTCGGGAATGACGGCATCAGGCGGAGTTCTTCCTACTGTAAAAGATTTAATGATACCGGCTGAACTTGCTAATTTTTCATTCGGACAGGGTAAACTTTCAGCAACTCCTTTGCAGATTCTTCAGCTTACCTGTACAATAGCAAATAACGGTAAAATGCCTGTACTTCGTCTTGTAAAGGGAATGACCCTTGACGGTGATGATATATTAAACGAAAAGAAACCACAAAATTCACAGGTACTTGAAAGAACTACTGCGAATCAGTTAAAGGAAATGATGATTTCAGCTGTTGAGGATAATGAAAATTCAAATGCAAAAACAAATTATACAACAGTAGGTGCAAAAACTTCCACAGCACAGACCGGTCGCTATGATAAAAATGGTGTTGAACTCTGTCATGCATGGATAACAGGATTTTTTCCGGCAGATAAACCGCAATATGCTGTTACTGTACTAATTGAGGACGGCGGTTACGGAAATGATGCATCTGCACCTGTTTTCAAGGAAATCGTTGAAAAAATAGTGAGCAGGTAAAAAAATACCCCTGATTATTTCAGGGGCATAAAAATTATTAATCAAATTCTTCAATATCGAAATCGGGTGGAGCGTCTATTTCGTCAGAAACATATTTACCGTTTTTCTTACGCTGTTTAACGCATTCAGTAAGTAAATATTCTATTTGTCCGTTTACTGAACGGAAGTCATCTTCTGCCCATTTTGCAATATCAGAATACAATTTATCGGATATTCTGAGCGGAATTTGTTTTTTCTGTGCCATATTAGTACAGACTTCCTGAATTTACAATAGGTTGTGCATCGTGATTCCCGCAGAGTACCACAAGTAAATTTGAAACCATAGCAGCTTTGCGTTCTTCATCGAGTTCAACCATACCGCTTTCGTTAAGACGTTCGAGAGCCATTTCCACCATTCCGACAGCACCGTCAACAATCATTTTTCTTGCATCAATAATTGCAGATGCCTGCTGTCTCTGAAGCATAACAGCTGCTATTTCCTGAGCATATGCAAGGTAAGTGATACGTGCTTCAACAATTTCAAGACCTGCATTTTCAACTTTATGCTGAATTTCGTCTCTTATTCTTGATGCTACTATTTCGCTTGAACCTCTTAAGCTTCCTTCATCTGCGATTCCGTCACCTGTTGTATCAATATCCGGTGCAACGTCATAAGGATATATTCTGACAATATTTCTTAAAGCTGTGTCACATTGGAGTGAAAGATATTCTTTATAGTTGTCAACATTAAATACAGCTTTGGCAGTATCTTTTACTCTCCACATAACAGCTATACCGATTTCAATAGGATTTCCGAGACAGTCATTTATTTTCTGACGATTGTTGTTAAGGGTCATTATTTTAAGGGATATCTTTTTATTTGCAGTTATTGGCTGAGTGTCTTGCATAACAGTTTTTCCTATATCGTCACTCTGTCTTAGATGAGTTCTTGATGCTGGATTTATCGCACTGCAAAACGGATTTACCCAATAAAATCCCTCTTCTTTCAAAGTACCCTTGTATTTACCGAAAAGAGTAAGTACAATAGCTTCCTGTGGTTTTAAAATGATAAGTCCCTTGAATGGAAACCAGCCTATAAATACCCAGATAAAACCAATTGCAGAAAAAAAGAAATTTCCTGATGCTCCGCCGAATGGAATTAGCATTATACTTGCTATGTAGAGAAAAATAAACAACACAAGCATAAAGAAACCGTTGTTTTTGCCCGATAAAACTTTTTCTTTCATGGAAAGACCTCCCTGTTAATTTGATATCAAAATTATATCATATTAATTTCTATTTGTCAAGTGTTTTCTAAAAATTCCGGAAAATATTTCAAAAGCATTGACATTTATCAAAAATAATACTATAATATACTTGTATCGCATTGACGCAACGGGGTTTGCCCTCAGAGTTTTTTCCCAACTGACTTGGGCTTTTTTTGTTTCGTCATGTATGTTTGAAAAAGGAGATTAGATTTATATGCAATGGACTGGACTGAATGACCTTCGTGAAAAGTATCTTTCATTTTTCGAGGGTAAAAACCATACAAGAATGGCAAGTGCATCACTTGTTCCGCAGGGAGATAAGAGCCTTTTGCTTATTAACTCCGGTATGGCACCGCTTAAAAAATACTTTCTTGGACAGGCAGTACCTCCTAACAAGAGAGTTACAACCTGTCAAAAGTGTATAAGAACTCCCGACATTGAAAGCGTCGGAAAAACTGCACGTCACGGCACATATTTTGAAATGTTAGGTAACTTTTCATTTGGTGACTATTTCAAGAATGAAGCTATTGAATGGGCTTGGGAATTCCTTACAAAAGAACTCGAAATTCCGGCAGAAAAGCTTTGGATTACAATTTTTGAAAGCGATGACGAAGCAGAACAGATTTGGGAAAATAAAATAGGCATTCCACATGACAGAATTATTCGTCTTGGCAAAAAAGACAATTTCTGGGAACATGGTTCAGGTCCTTGCGGTCCTTGTTCAGAAATTCATTTCGACAGAGGAGAAGCTTATGGTCCTTTTGAAAGCTTTGAACAGGCAAGCGACATTGACCGTGTAATTGAAATATGGAATCTTGTATTCAGCCAGTTTGACAGTGACGGCAACGGAAATTATGCTGAAATGAAAAACAAAAATATTGATACAGGTATGGGTCTTGAAAGACTTGCTTGTGTAATGCAGGGCGTTGATAATATTTTTGAAGTTGATACTGTCCAGAATATTATGAAACACGTTTCTGATATTGCAGGTGTTAAATATAAAGAAAATCATAAAACAGACGTTTCACTTCGTGTAATTACAGACCATATAAGAAGTACAACTTTCATGGTTGGTGACGGAATAATGCCATCAAATGAGGGAAGAGGTTACGTTTTGAGAAGACTTCTCAGACGTGCAGCACGTCATGGCAGACTCTTAGGAATAAAGAGACCTTTCCTTTGTGAAGTTGCTGATACTGTTATAAATGAAAATAAAAATGCTTATCCTGAACTTGATGAAAAGAGAGATTATATTAAAAAGATTATCAGTGTAGAAGAAGAAGCATTCGCAAAAACTATTGACAAGGGTTCTGAACTTCTTGCACAGTTTACTGAAAAACTCGCTCAGGAAAACAAAACTGTTCTTTCTGGTGATGATGCTTTCAAACTTTCTGATACTTATGGTTTCCCGATAGACCTTACAATTGAAATCTGTGAGGAAAAGGGTCTTACAGTTGATACAGAACGCTTTACTGAACTTGCTAAGGAACAGAGAGCAAAAGCTAAAGCAGACCACCTTGCAAAAGCTGGTTCATCATGGGCTGATAACAGCATTAAGGTTGAAGCTCCTGCAACTATATTCACCGGATATACTGATAGCGTATCAGAATCAGAAGTTCTTGCTATATACAAGGACGGTGAAGAAGTAAACGTTGCTGTTGAGGGTGATAATGTTGTTATCGTTCTTGACAAGACACCTTTCTATGCCGAAAGCGGTGGACAAGTCGGCGATACTGGTACTATTTTTACAGGTTCGGACAGCGTTGCAGTATTTGATACTATTAAATCAGAAGGTCATTTTATGCACATTGCTGAAGTAACTGCTGGTAGTATTTCCAAGGGTGATAAGGTAACTGCTCAGATTGATACAGAACGCCGTCACGCTATTATGAGAAATCATACATCTGCACATTTATTACAGTATGCTTTAAGAAAAGTTCTCGGCGACCATGTACATCAGGCAGGACAGCTTGTAAATGAAAAGGCTTGTCGTTTTGACTTCAATCATTTCAGTGCATTGACTGATGAAGAAATAACTAAGGTTGAAAATTTCGTAAATGCTGAAATTATGAAAGCTATTCCTGTTACAATGCAGGAAATGCCTATTGAAGAAGCCAGAAAACTTGGTGCAATGGCACTTTTCGGTGAAAAATATGGAAATACTGTAAGAGTTGTAACAGCCGGAAATTCAATAGAATTCTGTGGCGGTACTCATATTTCCAATACTTCTGAAATAGGACTTTTCAAGATAGTTTCTGAAAATTCCGTTGCCTCTGGTGTAAGACGTATTGAAGCTGTTACAGGTATGGGAGTAATTGAACTTATCAACAGCTATAAAAATACTATTCTTAAATCCGCAAAGGCTCTCAAACTTGCAAATGTTACAGAACTTCCGGAAAAATGTGCATCTATGTTTGCTGAATCAAAGGAAAAAGACAGAAAACTTGAAAGCCTTAATCAGCAAATTGCTAATGCTAAAGTTTCAGCAATATTCGACAATGCTAAGGATTTAAATGGTGTTAAGCTTGTTTCTGCAAGAATGGACGGTTCTGCACCTGATGCTCTCCGTAAGCTCGGCGATAGCATTAAGGACAAGAATGAAGCTATTATTGCATTGTTTGCAAGTGTTGTGGGTGAAAAAGGTACTCTTTATTGTGTATGTACAAAGGGTGCAGTTGAAAAAGGTGCTAATGCCGGAAAAATTGTTCGTGAAGTAGCAGTTCTTACAGGCGGTAAGGGTGGCGGAAAACCCGACAGTGCTATGGCAGGTATCGGAGATATCTCTAAAACTGATGACGCTATGAACGAATTTGAAAATATAGCAGGCAATTTTATTAAGTAAAAAAATTATTCCGGTGCAGGTGTTAATCTTGTGCCGGATAACCGAAAGGAGTAAATTATTATGGATTGTTTATTTTGTAAAATAATTAATGGCGAAATTCCAAGCACAAAGGTTTATGAAGACGAATTTGTTTTTGCATTTAAGGATATCTCACCAATTGCTCCTGTACATGACCTTGTAATTCCTAAAAAACATATATGCTGTGCCAATGAAATTAATGCAGATAATTCAGAATATGTTGCTAAAGTCTTTGAAGCTATACCGAAAGTTGCAGAAATTGAAGGCATAAACAGTTACAGAGTTATAAGCAATTGCGGTGATGATGCTGGTCAAACTGTTAAACATCTTCATTTTCATGTTTTAGGAGGTGTGAAAATGGGTTGGGGAGCTGATTCCCTCGGTAAGACTGAATAAGGAGCTGAAATTCTTTGAAGAATACTTACAAGATGACTATTGCAGGGCTTGAACGTGAACTTCCTATATGTCCGCTTAACGAAAAGGTGTGTATTGCAGGTTTTGTAATGTTTTCAGATGTGGAACTTACAATAGCCTGTGCAGAAGAACTCCTCAAGAAATGCGGAGATTTTGATGTTATTCTTACGGCTGAATCAAAAGGTATTCCGCTTGCTTATGAAATGTCAAGACAATGCGGAAAGCCTTATGTTGTTGCAAGAAAATCTGTTAAATTATATATGACAAATCCGGTTTCAGTATCAGTAAAATCAATTACTACTGCCGATTTACAGACTCTTTATTTATCGCAGGAAAAGTTAGCTATGCTCAAAAATAAAAGAATCCTTATAGTTGATGATGTAGTTAGTACAGGAGAATCTTTTGAGGCACTTTCTGAACTTGTAGAAAAAGCCGGCGGTAAAATTGTTACGTATTCAGCAGTGCTTGCGGAAGGCGATGCGTCAAACCGTGATGATGTAGTATTCCTTGAAAAATTACCGCTTTTCTTCAATGATTGATAGAAATTTTTGAATTTTTATAAATGTTATATTGAATCGCAAAAAATATTAACGGCGGTGGAAAATAAATAATGAAGTCAATGTAACAGTCAACAATTGTTAATTATCGATTGTGGATTGAAACAAGTGAGGTAAATTATAATGAAACGAAAAATGATTGGTATTATGGCAGGGTATATGTCGGGATTGTTTTTCGTTTCATTTTTTACAAATGCATGGCAACTGATAATTCCGGCAGTTTCTTTTCTGATATACATAATTATAGGAAAACTTAAAGGCTTTTTAATGAAAGATTTTTCGATAGTTTCGGTATCGTTTGCTATTGCCTTTACAGTCGGTGAATTTTATACACAGTATGTTTATAAAGATATTGTGTCATACAGTGATACACAAGGAAGTTTTTCCGGAAAAGTTGCTGATTATGATATTTATGACAATGATAAGGCTCGTTATACTATAAAAGGAAAAATAAACGGTTTACGAAAAGCTGAAGTATTATTCTATACAAATGAACTTGATGCAGTATACGGTGACCGGATAAATATTCAGAACTGTACTTTTAAAAAGATTTCAGGAGATTATCTTTTTGACAATGAAAACTATTATAAACCGGATTCTATTTTTCTTTCAGTTGAAAAGGCAGATGGAATAACCGTTGATAAACTTAACTGCAATAAAATTAAAAACTTCCTTATGAATTACAGGGAAAAAATTATTGCTGATTTTCGTGTTAAACTCGGTGATGAATGTGGCGGTTTTCTATCCGGAATGGTTTTCGGTGAAAAACGTTTTCTTGGTGATGACGTAAAAAACACTCTTTACAGAACTGGCATAGGACATATAATGGCGGTATCCGGACTTCATGTATCAGTTATGGCAATGTTTATAATGCGACAGTTTAAACGATTGCATATAAATAAATTTGTATCATTTGGTTTTGTTAATATTTTTATGGCAGTTATGGTTATTATGGCAAATGCACCACTTTCAGCAATAAGAGCATCAATAATGTTTGATATAGTGTATTCTGCCGGACTTTTTCGCCGAAAAAACGATACATTCAATTCGCTTGCCATTGCAATTCTTATAATATGTATTGTGAATCCTTATGTTATATATAGTCAGGGATTTTTGCTTTCTGTTGCCGGAACTTTCGGTATAGGCGTTTTTGCACCGTATATGGTGAAAAAACTTTCTGCCGATACGTTCAGTAAAAGATTTATTCGCAATTTTGCAATGATGTTATGTGCTTCTGTTGCGATAATGCCACTTAGTATGCTGTACTTTGATGAAGTATCAATAATTTCTCCGATAACAAATATATTGATAGTTCCACTATGTACAGCTTGCATGATTATAGGAATGATATATACATTTACCGGAGGGCTTATTCCTATACTTGATTCCGCCGGAGGAATAATAAAAATAATACTGTTAATATCCGGAAAACTCTCTGAACTGGATTTTTCTTATATATCATGCGGAAATGATTTTCCGGCAAAGCTTTCTGTTATCTGTCTTGCAATTGTTGTTATGATTAAGATATCAACAGGTAACAGACGATATATTTCGCTTGGGATAGCTTTTTCAATATGCTTTACATATTTAGGAACAGAATTTTATAAATATTCGGGATATGATAAATTTAAAGTTGCAGTTGTCGGAAAAAGCAATAAAGCTTCTGTTATTGTATCCTATCATAATAAAAGTTATGTTATTGATTTGGACGATTACAGAAATCCACGTTATGCAAGTAAATACCTTTCTGAAAACAATATAGATAATGTTGAATGCATAATTTTACATGGAAGTATACAATCTCTTTATCCTGTATATCTAAATAAATTGGATTCTGTAAAAGTAAACAATTGGCTTGCTTATGGAAATATTCAGCCATGTCAAAACAATGATGTTGTAATATTTGATGACAGTTACGAAATAAAAGCTCATGATTACAGCATAACATATTTTGATAATGTAGTCAGAATTATATATGAAAATTCTGAAATAACACTTGTATCAACTAAAAATGACGTTCCGACAAACAGGGGACTTACAGTATTTTATGACAGAATTGTAAAAGATACTGTTATGCAGTGTGATAACAAGAGTATTTACCTTGACAATAAAAAAGATATTGATTATAAGTATTCCGGAATGAATAATTTTTGTATTGAAGTTATGAAAGATAACGATTTCAAAATATCATATCTGGAGTAAAATATAAATTTAAACCTGAAATGAAGTGATTTTTAATGCCTATGGCAGACCAGAAAACTATTACAGCACGTCTTAAAAAGGGCGAGTTGGACAATCTTTATTATATTTATGGACAGAATGTCACAGGCGTTCAGACAGTTACAAAACAGATTATCAATGTAGCTGTCGGTGATAATGAGGAATTTGCACTTACACGTCTTAACGGAAAGAAACTCGATTTTTCAGAACTTTATGACATGATACAAATGATGCCCATGATGTCAGATTATAATTGTATTCTCATAAATGATTACAATTGTGAAAAACCTTGTGATGAAATGCGTGGACAAACAGCTGAAAGTTTCAATAAAAAATTACTTGAAACTATAAAAGAAATACCGCCTTATACAGTTGTTATATTCAATGTTACCGGATTTGAAGTTGCAACAAAAAAGGGAAGAATTACTGATAAAAACAAAAAACTTGCCGATTTTGTAATAAAAAATGGTACTGTTTGTGAAATGGGACTTTTGACACCTGCCGAAATGTCAAAATTCATTGTATCGGAAGTTTCTGAAAATGGTTCAAGTATTTCTCGCACTAACGCAAATGAACTTGCTGATATGTGCCTTTATGATATTCTGACAGTAAAAAATGAAATTGACAAATTATGTGCATATGCTAATGGAAAAGAAATTACCCATGAAATGCTTAATCTGCTTGTACATCGTCAGAATAATATAACTGTTTTTCAGTTGGCGGACGCTGTAGCATCATTCAATAAACAACAGTCATTTGTTGCACTTGATGAGCTTATGACTGATAAAAACAATCGTGGAAGTGTATTAGCAAATATAACTAATATTTTTCTTGATATGTATAGAGCATCGTGTGCAAAAAATGCCGGTAAAGGTGTTTCAGATGTAATGAGTGATTATTCTTATGTGTGGGAATTTAAAGTTAAAAATGCTTTCAGAGACAGTTCAAGAATGAGTACAGCAAGAATACGTTCCTGTATAAAAATTCTTCGTGATACGGCTGTACAGCTTAACACAACGGCAGTAGATGAAAAAATAGTTCTTGAACAGGCAGTTACAAAAATGCTTATGACTAAATAACGGAGGCGTTATGTTAAAAATTAATGAGGCGATAATAGTTGAGGGAAAATATGATAAAATAAAATTATCATCAGTTGTTGACGGTGTTATAATAGTTACAAATGGTTTCAGAATTTTCAAAGATACTGAAAAACTCGAACTTATACGTTACTATGCAAAAAAAACAGGTATAATAATTCTTACTGATTCGGATAGTGCGGGCAGAAAAATCCGTGGATATATAAAAGGTGCTGTTAAAAACGGAAAAATAATAAATGTTTATATTCCTGATATTTTTGGAAAGGAAAAACGCAAGGAAAAACCCTCAGCAGAGGGCAAACTCGGAGTAGAAGGAATAGATATCAAAACATTGATTTCAGCTTTTAAAAAATCAGGAGTGTGTGCTACAGAAAGTTCACATAAACATGATATAACTAAATCAACTCTTTATGAACTTGGATTGAGTGGGGGACAAAATAGTAGTTATCTTAGGGAAAAGCTTCAGAAAAGTCTTGATTTGCCGTCTTTGATGTCGTCAGCTTCTCTTGTTGAGGTTCTTAATACAATGATGACCAGTCAAGAGCTTTCTGAATATGTTCTGAAAATGGAGGGTACAGAATGATATATAGCAGTTTGTTGTTTATATATGGATTTCTGCCATTGTCATTATTAATTTATAGAATTATTCCTGAAAAATTCAAACAGTTATCACTTCTTGTACTAAGCGGAATTTTCTATGCCTTGAATAGTCTGTGGTTTTTAGGATTTATGGTAATATTTTCGGTTGTAAACTATTTGTGTGGTCTTTTTATATGGAAGTATCACAAAAATAAATTTCTATCTGCCGTACCATTGTTTATTGGTGTTCTCATTGATTTGATAATATTCTTTATTTTTAAAACTGACTATTTGAATATTTTCCGGAATAAACTCGGAATACCAAAGGAATTTTTTCCATTCGGAATATCTTTTGTTACGCTTACTTGTATAGGATATCTTATAGATGTTTTTCGGAAACGTCTGCGTCCTGAATTTAATTTTATAAAGCTTTCATTGTATATTATGTTTTTCCCTAAGCTTTTCATAATAGTAAGGTATAAAACGTTTTCAAGAATGTTGGACAATAATAAAATGAGTCTTTCAGAAATGGGAGCAGGTTTTAAAATTTTTGTAAAAGGTCTTGCAAAAAAAGTTATTGCAGGAGATACTATGTATATGCTTTATATGGCAGTTGGAACTATTGATATATGGAAATTATCCGCTGTTAATGCTTGGATTGGAATAACTGCATATTTATTGTATGTTTATTTTATGTTGTCTGGAATTTCAGATATGGGCGTAGGAGTAGGTCATTGTTTTGGTTTCAAATTTCCACAAAGTTTCAATTATCCGGTATTCAGTACAAAAATGCGTGATTTTGCATCAAGATGGCATATACAGATAATATACTGGTTCAGGCGTTATATTTCAAAGCCTTTCGGTGAACTAAGTAAAAATCGTTTATATAAAAAACTCACTACTATATTTGCATGGATTCTTATTGGATTGTGGTATAAATTTGATATTAATGGTTTTATGTGGGGATTGCTTATAGGAATTGCGGTTACACTTGAAAAGTATGTTCAAAAATTCCGTCTTATGAAAATAACAGGAATAATCTATACATATGTGATAACAATAATATGTATGGTATTTCTTTCCGGAAATGATATTACTCAATCTTTTAATTATCTTCTTGTAATGCTTGGCGGTAATAAAATATTTGCAGATTCCATAACGCTTTATTTACTGAAATACTATATAATAATGCTCTTGGTGTGTATGTATTTTTCAACAAACCTTTTCAAAAATCTGCTTATACGTTCAGACAGAACCCGTCTTAAAAGTATTATCTTGTTGTTGAGTCCGGTTTTAACAGTAGTGTCATTTATCATATGTACAATATTTATTTCATACAGCGGAAGTTCTGAAATATTCCTGTTGAAAATTTAGAGGTGAATGTGCTATGAAAATTTCTGAAATCTCCGGCAAAATAACAGCCATTCTTATGATTATAGTAATATCAGTAATGTTTATACTGACAATGTGCAGAAAAAAAGATGATTTTTCAATTTCTGAAAACCGTCAGCTTACAGAATTTCCGAAATTGTCTGTTTCAGCACTTTCAGACGGCAGTTATGGAAAACAACTCAGCGAATATATGACAGACCATTTTTTTAAACGTGAAAAGCTTATTTCATTACAGACTTATATTAAATCTTCTGTATCCGAAAAAATTGTGAATGGTGTTTTCATCAATGATGAAATGCTTCTTGATTCAGAAATTTCTGAAAGGCAGATATATCCGGAAAATATTAGCCATATAAATGAGTTTTTTCATAATTATTCGGGAACAATGTATTTTGCGTCTTTGCCTACTTCTTCAGGAGTATATGATGAAATGTTACCCGAATATCTTCTGACAAATCCTGAACAAAAACAAATAGAAGTTTTATATGAAGGCTTTGATAAGGATATAAGAAAAATAGATACTTATAATATTTTAAGAATGTTGAATGACAATTATATATATTATCGAAATGACTCAAAACTTACAAGTTATGGAGCGTATTATGTTTATAAGACTATAATTCAGAAACTTGGATTTCAGCCGTTATCATATGATAAATACACTATAAAACACGTTACAAGTGATTTTCGTGGAAATCTCTATAATAAATGTCTTTATAACGGTACAAAATCAGATATACTTGACGTTTATAATTATTCAGGAGGGGCAAATATAACTTCATGTATAGCTTATTCTAATAATGGCGTGACTTATCGCAAAACTCTTAATGATGAAAGCTTTCTTTCAAGTGGTGATATGTATAAAATGTATCTTGGTGATGAAGAACCTTTTATCCGCATAAAAACTTCTGTAAATAACGATAAAAAACTTCTTCTTATAAAAGACAGTTATGCAGATTGTTTTATACAGTTTTTAATACAGCATTATAGTGAAATTGTGGTGATTTCTCCGGAAAATATGGAAAAACCTCTCAGTAATTTTATTAATCCTGACAACTATGAACAAACATTATTTCTTTTCGGGATAGACAGCATGAACAATAAACATTTATTTGATTTATTAAACAATTAATGAAAGGACAGTGATTTATTTATGAAAGCATTGATAACTGGTGCAACTTCCGGAATAGGTAAGTGTATTGCAGAAAATCTCCATAATCATGGCTGGAAACTCATTCTTACAGGCAGAAATGAAAAGGTTCTGAAAAAAATGCAGAGGGACTTTGGAAATAATACCGAAATAATAAAAGCTGAACTCTCTGACAGAAATGAAGTATTTAAAGTATATGAATTCTGCAAAGATAAAAATATTGACCTCCTTGTAAATAACGCAGGTTATGGAATTTTCGGAAAGTTTGACGAAACTGACCTTGATGACGAATTATCCATGATTGACGTAAATATAACTGCACTTCATATACTCACAAAACTTTTTCTGCGTGACTTTAAAAAGCGTGACAGGGGATATATACTTAATGTAGCATCTGTTGCCGGATTTATGACAGGACCTTTATTATCATCTTACTATGCCTCAAAAAACTATGTAATAAGATTATCTTCTGCAATATATGAAGAACTGAAACATGAACATTCAAACGTTAAAATAACTGTTTTGTGTCCTGGTCCTGTAAATACTAATTTTAATAACCGTGCCGGAGTAAGTTTCAGTATGAAACCTGCTTCACCGGAATATGTTGCTGATTACGCCTTAAAAACTCTTTTCCGTGGGAAATTCTTTGCAATACCGCTGTTTACAACAAAGGTTTGTGCAATAGGACAGAGATTTGTTCCGGAACGACTTCTGTCAATTATAACTTATCATATTCAGAAAGCAAAGAAAAATAATAACATATGAGAGATATAAGTTATCGTGTGGCACTTGGCGGAATAGTTTCGGCACTTTGTCTGACAGCAATGTTTTTTGCAGGTATTATGCCTATGTTTTATTTATTGTTGCCAATGGTTGCGGGTGTTCTTATGATGATAATTGCTGTTGAAGTAAGTACCGCTTGGGCATGGCTGACATATATAGCAGTTGGTTTATTGTCGCTTTTTATAACGTTTGATAAAGAATCTGCACTTATTTTCATAATGCTTTTTGGTCATTATCCCATTCTTAAATTTAGCATTGACAAAATAAAATCAGGATTTTTGCGTAAATTTATAAAATTTCTTATATTTAATGTTTGTGTAATATCCTATTTTTTTGTGACGGTCTATATTTTCGGACTTGACCAGATGCTTGATGAATTTGATGAAATTGGCAAATATGGCAGTTATATTATGCTTGGATTATGTAACATTATTTTTATTCTGTATGATGTGAACCTTTCAGCTTGCTATCATCTGTATAAATACAAAATTGCACCAAGATTCAAAAGAAAAAAGTAAAACTGTACATCTAAATGTGCAGTTTTATTGTTGCATAGAGATAACACTATTGACTTTTTCAAAAAGTTAGTGTATACTAATATTAGTTAACACTAACTAAGAAGGAGTTTTAAAAATGAGTGTAGTAATTTTAGGTGGCAATGATTGCATGGTGAGAACATATAAGGAAATCTGCAAAGAATACAAGTGCAGAGCAAAAGTTTTTACTCATATGAAAACTGACCTCAAAAGGCAGATAGGAAGTCCTGATTTACTTGTAATGTTTACAGGAACAATGTCTCACAAAATGGCTCGTTGTGCTGTCAATGAAACGAAAGGTCTTCCAGTAAAAATCGAAAGGTCACATTCCGGGTCAGCGTCAGCATTGAAAAATATTCTTGAAATGCACGTCAACAATATATAAGAAATCCTGCAAAGTCAGGATTTTTTTATTATAAGTTTTTTTAGTGCAAAACTTAAAATTATTATTCCTTGAAATTTGGCTGTTATTTAGATTAATATTCAAATCTGTAAATAGTCATATAAATTATTTATGAATATTTAGTGAAAACACTTGAAATTTATGTTGATAATTGTTATAATTTAACTATGTAAAATGAGAAAGTTTTTACATGACATATAAGTATATTATTTTTGGGAGGAACAAATGAATATACAAATATTCGGCACTAAAAAGTGTCAGGATACTCGAAAAGCAGAACGTTTTTTCAAGGAAAGAAATATAAAATATCAGTTTATTGATATGAAAGAAAAAGATATGAGCAAAGGTGAATTTAATAGCGTTAAACAATCAGTGGGTGGTATTGATTGCATGATTAACGAAAATTCTAAAGATAAGGATTTGCTTGTCTTAATTAAATACCTTTCTGACAATGATAAAGAAGAAAAAGTTTTTAAAAATCAATCCCTGATAAAAACGCCTGTTGTCCGTAACGGAAAAAAAGCAACTATAGGTTATTGTCCGGACGTATGGAAAGAATGGGAATGATTAAAATATAAAATCAATCAGCTTTTGAAAGGAGCTAATATTTATGGGACTTATTCAGTCAGCTTTTGTAGCAACAAGTTCAGCACTTGGCGATTCATGGAAGGAATTCTTTTATTGTGACGCTCTTCCCGCAGATGTTCTTGTCGTAAAGGGAATGAAAAAAACAAGTACATTTTCTTCAAACAAAGGAAACAACAACATTATCACAAACGGCAGTAAAATTGCTGTAAGTGACGGTCAATGCATGATTATTGTTGACCAAGGTCAAGTTGTTGAAGTATGTGCTGTTCCTGGTGAATATACGTACGATATGTCAACGGAACCAAGCTTATTCGGTGGCAATCTCAGCAGTAACATTAAAGAAACATTTAAAATCATAGGCAAACGTATTTCGTTCGGCGGAGATACTGCACATGACCAGAGAGTATATTATTTTAATCTCAAAGAACTTACAGATAACAAATTCGGTACTCAGAATCCAGTACCTTTCAGAATGACTTATGATGACATCGGAAGAAGTTTTACTGTTGGTGTACGTTGTAATGGTGTATTCTCTTACAGAATAAGCGACCCATTGCTTTTTTATACAAATGTATGTGGTAATGTCACCGGTCAGTATACACGTTCAAATATCGACCAACAGTTGAAATCAGAATTTCTTAATGCACTTAATCCGGCTTTTGCAAAACTTTCACAGGACGGTTTAAGATATGATGAACTTCCATTACACACTGTTGAACTTTCAAATGCTATGGAAAGCGTTCTTTCACCGCAGTGGAGTCAAAAAAGAGGTCTTGAAGTTGTTTCAGTGGCTATAAATTCTGTTACAATTTCAAAAGATGATGAGGAAAGAATAAAGAAATTTGAAGATACTGCATGGAACAGAGATGCATCTAATGCTGCTGCAATGCTTGTTAATGCTCAGGCTAACGCAATGACTTCCGCTGCAAGTAATCCGAATGGTGCATCAATGGGATTCTATGGAATGAACATGGCTCAGCAAGCCGGAGGTTTAAATGCACAGGCACTTTTCCAGATGGGTGCAAATCAACAAAAGTCTGCTAATTCATGGAAATGTTCGTGCGGAACACAAAATACAGGAAAATTCTGTGCAAATTGTGGTTCGCCAAAGCCTACAGCATCAGGTACATGGAAGTGTTCATGCGGTGCTGAGAATACAGGAAAATTCTGTGCTGAATGTGGTAAGCCTAAGCCTACATCATCGGGTACATGGAAATGTTCATGTGGTGCAGAAAATACAGGAAAATTCTGTTCAGAATGCGGAAGCCCGAAACCTTCAGAGAAAAAGGTTTTTTCATGTAGTACTTGTGGCTGGACTACTTCTGATGTAAATAATCTTCCCAAGTTCTGTCCGGAATGTGGGGAACGTATTAAATAAGTTTATGTATTTGTCCTCCCGTGACAAGCGGGGGGATAAAATTTAAGATGATATTGAAGTTTTTTATATCAATATATTAATTTATTTGGAATATTATCAGAAAAAGATATTGATAAAAAATATAGAATGTAAAGTATAATAGTAAATTATATTACTTATATATCTTAGAAAATGAAGAAACTGAACATACAGCAATTTTGATTTAGTAAAATTCTATTATTAAGCAATTAATAAAATATTTTTATAAACGGAGGAAAAATTATGTGTGGAATAGTAGGCTTTATAGGAAGTAAACAAGCAGCTCCGATACTGCTTGATGGTCTTTCAAAGCTTGAATACAGAGGATATGATTCTGCTGGAATTGCAGTTCGTGACGGAGAAAAAGAAACAGAAATCATAAAAGCTAAAGGTAAATTGAATGTTCTTAAAAAAATGACCAATGACGGTGATGCAATAATAGGTTGTTGCGGTATAGGTCAGACAAGGTGGGCAACTCATGGTGAACCTTCTACTTTAAATGCTCACCCGCATTCAAGTGATGACGGCAATGTTATAGGAGTTCATAACGGAATTATTGAAAATTATCAGGAACTTAAAGAAAAGCTTTCTAAAAAAGGATATACCTTTAAATCTCAGACCGATACAGAAGTTGCTATAAAACTCATAGATTATTATTATAAAAAATACAATCTGGGTGCTGTTGATGCAATTGCCCGTGCTATGATGAGAATAAGAGGTTCTTATGCTTTTGCTGTTATGTTCAAGGACTGTCCGTCTGAAATTTACACAGCACGCAAGGAAAGTCCTATGATTATAGGTATTTCTGACGGCGAAACATATGTGGCATCTGATGTTCCGGCGATTCTTAAATATACAAGAAACGTTTACTATATAGACAATATGGAAATAGCAAAGCTTGATAAAGGTAGTATAACTTTTTATAATATAGACCGTGAAGAAATTCAGAAAGAACCTACTGAAATTAAATGGGACGCTAAATTAGCTGAAAAATGTGGTTATGAACATTTTATGTTAAAGGAAATCCATGAACAGCCGAAAGTTATTCGTGATACAATCAATTCTGTTGTTAAGGACGGAAAAATAAATTTCAATGAAATTGGTCTCAGTGATGATGAAATAAAAGAACTTAATCAGATATATATTGTTGCGTGTGGTTCAGCCTATCATGTGGGAATGGCTGTACAATATGTTATTGAAAATTTAACTTCACTTTCTGTAAGAGTTGAACTTGCTTCCGAATTCCGTTACAGAAAAATGAAACTTGTTAAGAATAGTCTTGTAATAATAATAAGTCAGTCCGGAGAAACAGCAGACAGTCTCGCTGCACTCAGAGAGGCAAAAAAATGCGGAATAAAAACTTTAGGTATAGTTAATGTAGTTGGTTCATCGATTGCACGTGAAGCGGATAATGTATTTTATACACTTGCCGGTCCTGAAATTTCCGTTGCTACAACTAAAGCTTACAGTACACAACTTATAGCAGGCTATTTGCTTGCAATAAAATTTGCTGTTGCAAGAGAAGAAATGACTCCTGAAATCTGTTCTGAAATGATTGACGAACTTTATAAAATTCCGGATAAGATAAACAGAATTTTTGAAGACAAGGAACGTATACAATGGTTTGCGAATAAGCTTGCCAGCACTAAAGATGTATTTTTTATCGGACGTGGCATTGATTATGCGATAAGTCTTGAGGGAAGCCTTAAAATGAAAGAAATAAGTTATATTCATTCTGAGGCGTATGCTGCCGGTGAACTCAAACACGGTCCTATTAGTCTTATCGAGGACGGGGTATTTGTTATAAGTATACTTACACAGCCGGATTTATACGAAAAAACAGTAAGCAATATGGTTGAAGTCAAGAGCCGTGGGGCATCACTTATGGGACTTACAACTTATGGTAATTATAATATAGAAGATACTGCTGACTTTACTGTGTATATTCCACAGACAAACCCGCTTTTTGCCGGAAGCCTTTCTGTAATACCGTTGCAGTTATTGGGATACTATGTATCTGTTGCAAAGGGATATGACGTTGATAAACCGAGAAATCTTGCAAAGAGCGTTACAGTAGAATAATAAAATGCACCCTTTGAAATACAAAACTTTTTCAAAGGGTGCTTAATTAATATAAAAAAATAAGCACTCGATTAAATCGAATGCTTTAGAGAGGCGCCACCCAGATTTGAACTGGGGATCAGGGTGTTGCAGACCCACGCCTTACCACTTGGCTATAGCGCCTTATTGGAGCGGATTACGAGGCTCGAACTCGCTACCTCCACCTTGGCAAGGTGGCGCTCTACCAGATGAGCTAAATCCGCATATGGCGACCTGGAAGAGACTCGAACTCTCGACCTCTGCCGTGACAGGGCAGCGTTCTAACCAACTGAACTACCAGGCCATTGTGGTGGGGACTACAGGGCTCGAACCTGTGACCCTCTGCTTGTAAGGCAGATGCTCTCCCAGCTGAGCTAAACCCCCACGCATTTGTTTTGTCGTTGTTGTTCCCTGACGACTATTATATTATATCACAACTTTTTCGATTTGTCAACCCTTTTTTGAAAATTTTTTTGAAAATTCTTAAAAACTTTTTAAACACCTGTATTTCGGCAAAAAGAGAGGGCGGAGGTGCATTAAGCACCCCCTATATTGAATTAATTTTCTGAATTAACTAATGAAATTACTTCTGCAAGAAGATTTGATGGCAATTGTTCATAGCGTTCAAATTTAAGAGTGAAACTTCCCATACCTCTTGTGACTTGGCGTATGTATAGTGCAAAGTCATGCATTTCACGCATAGGAACTTCTGCTTGAATTGTAGTTATACCATGAGTAACAGGTTCCATACCGAGAACTCTGCCACGACGTTTATTAAGTTCGCCCATAATGTCACCTGTGTTTTCGTCCGGAGCAGTGACCTTGAGTTCGCCGACAGGCTCAAGCATAACAGGGTCAGCCTGACGTAATCCCTCTTTATATGCGATTGATGCAGCTGTTTTGAATGCCATTTCCGATGAGTCAACAGGGTGATAAGAACCGTCAACAAGAATTGCTTTCAGTCCAACAACCGGACAGCCGGCTAAAACTCCCTTTTTAACTGAATCTTCAAGACCCTTCTGAACAGCAGGGAAGTAATTCTTAGGAACTGCTCCACCGAACACTTTTTCTTCAAAAACAAGTGTATCACTTACGCAAGGTTCAAACTCAATCCATACATGACCATACTGACCATGACCGCCGGACTGTTTTTTGTGTTTGCCTTCAACTTTAACCTTTTTGCGAATAGTTTCTTTGTATGCTATTTTCGGAACAGTAAGATTTACATCAACACCAAATTTATTTTTAAGTTTAGCAACAGCCACTTCAATATGCTGTTCGCCTAAACCGCTTAAAATTTGTTCTTTTGTGTTTTCGTCCTGACAGTATGTCAAAGTGGGGTCTTCTTCTGTTATTCTCTGCATACTTGCAGAAATCTTTGATTCATCGCCCTGAGCTTTAGCCTTGACAGCCATTGAATAACAAGGTTTTGGAAAATCCATAGCTTCAAATGTAACTATTCTTGAACTATCACAAAGAGTATCACCAGTGTTTGCAGAAATCTTTGATGCAACAACTATATCACCGGCACAAGCTTCATTGACATCAATTTGTTTTTTGCCGAGAAGAGTATAAAGTTTACCGATTTTTTCAGAATTTCCGGTAACAGAATTTATCACTTCACTGTTAGGGGAAAGCTTTCCTGACATAACACGTATAAATGACATTTTACCTACAAACGGGTCTGCAACTGTTTTGAAAACGTATGCTGACATTGGTTCTGAAACGTCGCATTTAACTTCAGAAATTTCTGTAGTTTCTGTTTCGTCAGGGGAGGGAAGAAGCAGTTCTATTTCTTTAAGAAGCATATCTATTCCGGCAAGTTCCATAGCAGATGTACAAACAACAGGTGTAATAATACCTCTGTTCATACCATCGTGAATACCGTCAACAAGTTCTTTTTGAGTAAATTCTTCACCTTCAAAGAATTTTTCCATAAGTTCGTCAGAAGTTTCAGCAACGGCTTCTGAAACAGCAGCTATAAGTCCGTCAATACGATACTCAAATTTTTCTGAAATTTCAGCATTAGGCATATCAGTTTCGACAGCATTTCCGTTTGCGTCATACTTGTAAGCTTTCATTTCTATAAGGTTGACGTATGAAACAATTTTACCATTGCTGATTACCGGAACAACAACAGGGCATACGGTAGGACCGAAAACTGTTTTCAATTCAGTAAGGACGTTAAAGAAATTAGCGTCTTTGTCGTCAATTTTCGTGACAACAAACATTTTTGATTTATTTTGTTTTTCTGCTTCATTATAAGCCTTGCGTGTGCCGACTTTTACGCCGGATTTTGCAGAAACCGTAATCATTACAGTATCAGAAGCACGGATACCTTCAATCATTTCAGAAGCAAAGTCAAAGAGCCCTGGGGTATCAAGCAGATTTATTTTATAGTCATTATATTCAAATGATGCAAGAGATGTTCCTATTGAAATACCCCTTTTAATTTCTTCGGGGTCATAGTCACAAATGGTTGTACCGTCAGCAGTTTTACCCAGACGGTCAGAAGCTCCCGCTTTGTAAAGGATAGCATCTGCAAGAGAAGTCTTACCAGAACCGTTGTGACCGGCAAGAGCAATATTTCTTATTTTGGTAACATCATAATCTTTCATGTCAAATTCTCCTCTGGAATTAATTGTACAGTACAAACTGCATGAGATAATTATATAACTTTTTTGTGCAAATTGCAATAGTGCAAATTTAATTTCTACATTTTATATTATTTTAGTGCAGTTTATTTGTGAATATTGCATAACATTTTTTATGTGGAAGTTCAAAGGATTTAAAATTCAAACCGGCGAATATTCCGAAATACATCACCCCCCAGAGAATAACAAAGATAATTATTTCTAAAATAGTATTGTCACCTCCTCCTAATATGCGTATAAGAAGTTCAACTGTACCCATGGTTAAAAATGAATAAATCACCGGAACAGCTATTATTCTGAATGGTTTGAAAGGAGTTCCGGTATGTTTCATTACTTTAATGAATCTTGCACAGTTTCCTATTATGTTGCTTGAATAATATGATGCTACTATTCCATAAAAGCCAAGTTTAGGAACTAATATCAATACTACCGAAATTCTTACAGCATATTCAGCCAAATAGTTTAATGATGAAAAGCCTTGTAATCCCATTCCTTTTATTAAAGCTTCGAGAATGATTTCCATATATATAAATGGTACAACTGGTGCAATAATTGTTATCATTTTGCCGGCAAGAACTCCGCCACCCATGATGTTTCCGATATTGCTTCCAAAACGCATAAGCACAGCAGATGCAAATATTGCAAATATTAGTGTATATTTTGTAAGGCGTTCTGTAAGACTTCTTATGCGTTCTTTGTTTCCGGACGCTGTAGCCCTTGCGGATTCGCTGACTATTATTCCAGACATCGAACACAGCACAACTGACGGAAAAAATAATGTCGGAATTACAATTGCTTCAAATATTCCGAAACGGCTTAAAGCTTCGTTTATGGAATCACCGCTTTGTCGTAAGCAAATAGGAATCAATGCATCATTTGTACTGCTTAAAGCTGATGTTAAAATACTTCCTGCCATTATCGGAAAAGCATAGGTCATATATTTTCTGAAATTAAGAGAACACTTTCCAAGGCACTTATCATAGTGTCTGAAAAAAACTATCAGGCAATACACCAAAGAAAATATATTTCCGGCGATAATTCCGGCTATCATTATTCTGCATACTGAATTTTCATCTGGATTTGTTGCAGTAAGAGTCATGATAACTATAATAAGTGATTTTATAATAAATTCAATTATATCTCCCGTTGCTGATACTGAGGCTTTACGGCAGGCATTGAAATATCCCTTGAAACACGAGGCAACAGCTCCGGAAATCAATGCCAATGGCATGAATTTAATTGATTCAGTCATTTTTGCACCGCTGAAAAACTTGTTACTTAAAGGTTCAGCAAATACAAATATTACTACTGAAACAGTAATGCTCAGCATAAGACAAAGTTTTATTCCGTGTGCAAGGATTTTGTTTGGATTGGAATTATTCTTTCCCATTTCTTCAGAAACAAGACGGCTTGTGCATAAAAAGGCGTTACCATTTGAAAGTATTCCGGCAAGTCCTAAGAATGACCCCATAAGCGTAAGTATGCCGATAGCTGATGCTCCGAGCTGTCGTGTTATAAAAACATTTAATAATAACGCTGAAGTGTCAAGAAACAACTGCATGAATGTTAATAATATAGTATCTTTTATCAGTCTGTTTTTGAAAAACATAAACGCCCTCCCTTGTTTCTGATATAGTAACATTTTATGGAGGAAGTCCGCATTTAATGACAAACTATATACTATTATTCATTGCAACTGTAATATTTGCTTAAATATTGCAAAAAGCAACCAACAGTTGACAAATTGTAAAGTCTGATTGATTGCTTTTTGAGTGTGTCCATGATAGAATGGTTACAGTAAAAAAACTACAGGAGGTATTTAATATGATACTTGCAGACAAAATCATTCAACAAAACTTTGAATCTCCTGCTTCTTTAAGTGGCGGACATTGTAAAACTGCAGTGGGAGCGGAAAGAATTGGTATCTCACACTGACATGAAATCAATCCGCTTGACAGATTCTTCAAAATATGATATACTGAATATGACATTATAAGTCAGGGAGGTCATGGACAGAATGCCCTGTGGATTGAAATAGTTAAGAAAAAGGTGCGGAATGTCACAGGACGAACTCGCCGAACTTATAAATGTAAGCCGGCAATCAGTTTCAAAATGGGAGGGGGCATTATCTGTTCCGGACCTTGATAAGATACTTAAAATGTCTGAAATATTCGGAGTAAGCACAGATTATCTTTTAAAAGATGATATTGAAGAAAATTTAACTGAAAATACAGTTTCCATTGATGAGACACCGCCTTTAAGACGTGTTTCAATGGAAGAAGCTAATAATTTTCTTAAGATAAACAATCAGTCATCATTCAAAACGGCTTTAGGAGTGGCATTATGTATAATGTCACCTGTAGTTCCCGCAATGTTGGATAATAGTTCAGGAATTATAACAGCTATAAGTGATACTTCAATGTTTATAATGGTTGCTGTTGCAGTAGCACTTTTTATTTCGGCAAGTGCCAGTAAAAAATCTTATAATTATTTAAAAAAAGAAGGTATTGATACAGAATACGGCGTTGAAGGAATGCTACGTGAAAAACTTGCTAAATTTTCACTGATTCACATAAGAGATAAGATAACAGGTATAATTCTTTGCATACTTTCAGTAGTTCCATCAATAATAGTTGATGAACTGTTCAATAATGATATTGCCGACAGAATAGTAACTTTTGCATTATTTTCAATGGTAGCTGTGGGAGTATTTCTAATTGTAAGAGTTTCATCAGTAAAAAAAGGTTTTTCAAAACTCCTTGAAGAAGACCGTTTTACACGAGAGAAGAAAACAAAAGATTCCGGAGAATGTGCAGTTATTTGGATTTTCTGGTGTATAGTAACAGCTATTTATCTTGGTTTCAGTTTTTTAACTTGGAACTGGACAAAAAGCTGGATAATATTTCCGATAGCATTAACATTAACACCTGTTGTATACTACATAGACAAAAAGAACAAATTAAAGTAATAAAATAAAAAAGGGACTTTTTACAGTCCCTTATCTTATTTATTGAGAAGTCTGTGAAGCATGACTTTGCGACAGTCATTTTCAAGAGTATCATTAAGTTTAGCAAGTTTAACAGGAGTAGCAGAACGTCGGTTAACACAGTAATTTATCATATAGTCTGAAATCGCAGGATTTTTTGCAAGCATAGGACCATGCAAATATGTTGCTATAACATTTTTTTCAAAATATCCCTCTGCCTGACTTTTTGAACAGTTTCCGTTACCGAAAAGCACTTCACCAAAAGGATTTTTGACATTATGAGTCTGACCGCCATGGTTTTCAAAACCAACTACCTTTATAGGTTTTCCGGTAATCTGTGTTTGGATAACGATATTTCCTATGCAACGTTTTTTACGGCTTGAGGGTGCAACAGTGTAATAATCAAATAATCCGAGACCTTTAATTTCATTGCCGTCTGCATCACGGTAATATTTTCCCATAAGCTGATATCCTCCGCATATCAGAAAAAGAAAACTTCCATTTTTGTAAGCTTTTTTGATACCGTCACGGCATTTGAGCAGGTCAGCGGAGATGTGTTGTTGTTCAAGGTCTGCTCCGCCTCCTATGTAAATGAGGTCATATTCGGGAAAATACGGCATATCATCATCAATAGAATATTTATCTATAATGCATTCTATGTTTCGTTTTGAACAACGGTATTTCAGAATTTCCATGTTACCGCTGTCGCCATAAAGGTCAAGCATATCAGCATACATATGTAGTATTTTAATTTTATTCATTTTGGTCACCTTTGCTTTCAGAATAACGTTTCAAAGCCTGTCTTGTAGGTTGTACAGCTGTATAGTTTGCAATAACGAATTTTCTTCCCTCTGTTTTGGCAAGTTCTTTTACAGCGTCGTCTAAATCGGGGCAAACTGTTATTTTTTCGGGAGGATAACCAGAACATTTTATTCTGACTGCGATATCATATGCTCTTGTGCCTGATGTGACAACTCTTGTAACACGTTCAAAGATACTGAAATTTATATCCCAAATCCAAGAAACGTCAAGACCATCTGCCACATTGTCATTGAGTACGAATAATAATTCTTTGTCGCCGTTCATTTCGTTCATAACACGAAGAGTCATATTAGCACCTACTGGATTTTTAGCCAGATTTAAAGTAGCTTTTCTGTCTCCTAACATGAAAGTTTCCATACGACCGTTATTTATAGTGTAGTTTGAAATAACATTGTTAGTGATTTCAGGTTTTATGTTGTAGAGTTTGGCAACTCCTGCAACGGCAGTCATATTATAAATATTGTAAATGCTGTTGAGTTTCGGAGAATATTTTTTTCCGTCTGCTATGAATACAGGTTTTTCGAGGTCTATTCCGCTTGCTGTAATATATGGCTTATAATCACCGAATTTACAGTTTTTGCAGATGAACTTTCCTATATGTGAATACTGATAATACTCATATTCAAGAGGTTCACCACAGAAAGGGCAGAAGCGTCCCTCTGAAGCCTCAAATATTTTACTGGTAGCGAATTTATATGGTTCAGCATGAAAATACTTTACATTTTTGTTTTTAGGATTAGCACGTCCAAGACGAGCGGTGTTAGGGTCATCACCATTAAGAATAAGATTTCCATTGAATGTTTTACAGAAACCGTTTATTTTTTGTATAAGAGTTTCCATTTCGCCGTTTCTGTCAAGCTGGTCTCGGAAGAAGTTGAGAACAACTAATGTTTCAAGTTGCATCTGAGAATAAACAACAGGTACATGAGATTCATCAGTTTCAAGAATAAGATAATCAGCTTTTACACGTCCGGATAAATCACAATGTCTTAGCAAAAGTGAACATATTCCTGTATCGAGGTTGTTTCCCTCACGATTGATTATAATATTTTTACCGCTGTTTTCAAAAAGCTGTGCTATGCAGTTTGTCACGGAAGTTTTTCCGTTAGTTCCTGTAACTGCTATAATAGGGCAGTCAACTTTGAATATTGAACAGCATTTATGTCCTGACAAGTGCCATAATATTATACCTGGAAGATTTCCGGCATTTCTATGGAACAAATGAAGGAGTTTAACAATTATTTTACCCAGAAGTATGAGAAGTCTTTTCAAAATATTGCCTCCGAAATTTATTTTTTTATAATTATAGCAGAATTTCTTTAGAATGTCAAACATAAACTTGACATATACATTGTAATATGGTATAATTTCAGCTATATCAAACAAAAGAAAGGACTTTTTTGTAATGGATTTTATTGAAGTACTTAAAGCCGTAATCTTAGGCATAGTCGAGGGCATAACCGAGTGGTTGCCTATAAGCAGTACAGGGCATCTTATTCTTGTTGATGAATTTCTTAAACTCGATGTATCGGATTCTTTCAAGGAAATGTTTGACGTTGTTATACAGCTTGGTGCTATTATGGCAGTTGTAATTATTTTCTGGAAGAAACTTTTCCCGTTTGGCAAAAAAGGCAACGCCCACCCGTTAAGTAAAGAGGGATTCGGAGCATACATAAAAACTGATATTTTTCAGATGTGGTTCAAAGTTTTGGTTGCTTGTGTTCCGGCAGCGGTAATAGGTTTGCTTTTTGATGACTGGTTAAATGAACATTTTTATAATGCCGTTGTTGTTTCAATAGCTTTAATAGTATTTGGTGTAGCATTTATAGTTGTCGAAAACTGGAATAAATCCCGCACTCCAAAAGTAAATAATATTGACGAACTTACTTATAAAGCTGCTTTGATAATAGGTGTTTTTCAATTAATAGCAGCAGTATTTCCCGGAACTTCACGTTCAGGAGCTACAATAGTAGGAGCTTTGATAATTGGAATTTCAAGAACTGTTGCAGCTGAATTTACATTCTATCTTGCTGTACCGGTAATGTTTGGTGCAAGCCTGCTCAAGCTTGTCAAATATGACGGTGGTTTTACGGCTCATGAGGGAATAATTCTTGCTACCGGAATGATTGTTGCATTTGTTGTATCAATATTTGTTATAAAATTCCTCATGGATTACATTAAGAAACATGATTTTAAAGTTTTTGGTTGGTACAGAATTATTCTTGGTGCATTAGTATTGCTCTACTTTACTTTTATAAGATAACAGCAAAAGAAATTCCCTGCCATTAAGACAGGGATTTTTTATTATTTTTTTGGAATAATTGTACCATCGTTTTTGAATATGCTGTTTTCCGGAATAACTCCACGTACACAACTTGTCGGATAAATATTAGTATTGCGACCTATTACAGTACCAGGATTAAGAACACTGTTACAACCGACTTCAACGAAATCTCCGAGCATTGCACCTATTTTTTTGATTCCGGTTTCAATTTTTTCATCGCCTTTAATAACAACATTTGTCTTATCTGACTTTACATTTGAAGTTATTGAACCTGCTCCCATATGCGACTTATAGCCAAGAATACTATCACCAACATAGTTATAATGAGGAGTCTGAACATTATCAAAGATAATAACATTTTTAAGTTCTACAGAATTTCCGATAACGCAATTTTTTCCGATTAAGGCACTTCCTCTTATAAATGCACAATGACGTACTTCCGTTTCAGCACCGATTATACATGGCGAACCTATATAAGCAGTCGGATAAACATTAGCGGTTTTATGAACCCATACATTTTTGAAAGGATTGTCATATTCGTCAGGTGAAAGCGTTTTTCCAAATTCGATAATAAAATCACTGATACCTTTAAGAGCCTCCCAGCCATATTTAAACTGTCTGAGATAGTCACTGGCAACAGTATGACTTAAATCATATAAATCATTTATAGTTATATTCATAAAGTCAACTCCAATTCTAAAAATTAATAATATTATTATAATACTAATTCAATAACTTGTCAACTATTACTGGTATTTTTGTGAAATTTGAAATTAGTATTTACTTTTTGCTTTTATTGTGGTAAAATATAACTGAATTATTAAAAAAGGAAGTTTTTATTTATGAAAAAAAGTTTTATAAAAAATCTAATGCTTATAATATCATTTTTTGTTTCTGCTGTGGCAGTAACTTCAATGTTTACTTCGTGTCAGGGAAACGATTCTCCGGAAGATGAAAACATTTCCATTGAAACAATTTCAGAAAGCACTGAAAGTACAGGTTTATCAGAAGAAACAATTACTACAACAACTACTGTTAATATTCCGACCACTGAAACAGAAGAGGAAATATCTTCCGTAACTATTGAACTTATGACAACTTCTGTATACATAGATTCTTCTGAAACCCATGTTATTACTGTTCCAACGGGTACTCAGAAAGAAGTTACAAAGCCTCCTGTAACTCAATATGATGTATGGCCACCGGTTACGAAAAAAAATATTGATGTAACTTCTCCGACAAATGAAAATAATGAATCCACTATTACAACTACTGCACCTTCTGCCGGTTCTTATATAGGGGATTCACCAAATAGTCAGTTTTATCAGGAAAGACTCGCTGTAGCAGGTGATTCAATAGCTTATGGTTTCAATGCTTATGGATTTATTCCGGCTTCTCATAACATAGCTACAGAATCCGTTTCAATGTGGAACAGAGATTACTTTACATTCAGCACCGGTCTTGGACTTGTTGATAGTGTAGCATATGTAAATCCGTCAATTCTGTATATGTCATTGGGTATGAATGATGTTAACAATTCAACCGCTGAGGAATTTGCAGAAAGATACAAAGAAACTATTTACGAAATCAGAAACAAAGTTCCAGATATAAACATAATAGTTGCAGGTATAACTCCGGTTACTGCTGATTCGGATTTTGTAAGTAACTATACTATACAGTTATTCAATACAGCACTTGAAAATATGGTTAATGAAATAAATTCAAATCATGTTTACTATTTTGATGCTTATTCAATAGTTGCTGACCCCGCTACAAATGCACTTCGTCCGGAATGTACCGGCGGTGACGGTATTCATCTTGTTTCATCGTGCTATTATGACTTCCTTAATGCACTTTTCAATATGCTTGATGAAACTCCGGTAAAGTCGAATATTGAAAATGCTGAGGCAAATAATATTACTGAATAATCGTATCTGCCAATTAATATAAAAATATATGCACCCCCAGAAAAACATGGAGGTGCATTTTTTATTTTATATCGGAAATATTATTCATCGGATTTTTGGGACTCTCTTTTAAAATTGGCACGTCTTCTTGCGTCTTCTTCTCTTTTTCTGTTGCGGTAAACGGCATATGAATACGTACACATAAGAATATATATTGCACACAATATAATCGATACTGTTAATGCTGTACTAAACCACTTTGTATCTTTGAACTGTTTCAAAGCAAACAAATTATACTTTGATGACGAACGTTTAACATCGGATACAGCAACTAATTCAACTGTTTCTAATTCTTCTCCATTGTATTTCAAAGTTACTTCACCTAATGGTTCGCCTTTTTTAACAGGAGCATAAAGGGATTTCTGATACCATTTTATATCATATTTGTTTACTGCTGCAACGTCTATTTCATCATACCATAACATTGAAACTTCCTTTGCGGGACGTGCCAGAACATAGTCATTGCCGTCGGCGAGTTCTACAGGGAGTTCACCTATTTCAGCGGTATCAGAAAGCAATACCTGATATGAAATATGTGTGTAAGCCCAGTCAAAAAGTTCTATAGCGTCTTCGATATGATAGTATACTAAATTTCCGTCTTCATCATTTATAGGGGATTTCATCAGTATGGCAAGATAATTGTTTCCGTCTTTGCTCGACAATGTAACTATATTTCTTCCTGCTTCTTCAAGAGTTGCAGTTTTTATTCCTTTTGCAGAATTATAATAACTTGAACTTTCCGGATTCATCATTTCATTTGAATGTTTCCAAGTCCATTCGTTGAAATCTTCATGATTTGCCTGATTAGGAACTGTGGGTTTATATTCGTATGTGGTTGCAATCTGTTCAAATATCGAAACATTAAGGGCATACTGTGTAAGTGTTGCCATATCACGTGCAGTGGTATACTGATTACTGTCATAAAGTCCGGTAGGATTGGTGAAGTGAGTATTTTCAAGACCAAGCTCGTCTGCTTTCTGGTTCATGAGATTTACGAAATTATCAACATTGCTTCCACCTACATAATAGGCGAGGGTTTGTGAAGCCTCCATAGAAGAAGTCAACATCATTGCATAAAGCAAGTCAGTAACAGTGAATACATCTCCGTTACAGATATCAGCAGTACGGACATCATCTGGATATTCGCTGTTAAATATTATATCGGAATAAACATTTTCGTCCATTACAATTTCCTGATTAATGTTATTACAGTTTTCAAGAACAATAACAGCGGTCATTATGTTTACCAGAGGACCGGGCATTTGGCGTGTATCGGCGTTTTTTTCGTTAATAATAGTATCGGTATCACGATTAATCAAAACAACTGATTCACTTTTCAAAGGTGTCTTTAGTGTAAAGTTAACTGCGTTTACTTTTGGAACGCAAAGAAGTGGCACTGTCATCATTAACGCCACAAGTGCTGATAGAAATTTTTTCATACTTACTCCTTTACTTATGCATAATAATCTGATAACTATATTATAACAGATAATTTCCTATTTTTAAAGCCCTTTTCAAAAAAAATTTTTAGTCTTTACGACAGGGAAAAAATATGTTAAAATATATCTGTCACATTAATGATACGGAGGTTTTGAAAAATGATTTATGTAACCGGTGACACTCATGGAGATATTGAACGTTTCAAATCAGGAGATTTCCGAAAAATTCGCAAAGGAGACACGCTTATTATATGTGGTGACTTCGGATTTATATGGAATGCTTCTAAAACTGAAATTTCTACACTAAAAAAACTTTCTTCAAAAGACTATACAATAGCTTTTATAGACGGATGTCATGAAAATTTTGACCTATTGGAAGCTTATCCCGAAAGAACTTGGAACGGCGGTAAAATACACAGAATTTCAAAAAATATAGTACATCTTATGCGTGGAGAAATTTATACAATTGAAAACAAAAAAATATTTACATTCGGAGGAGGTCACAGCCATGATTATGAGTTCAGAAAAGACGGAAAAAACTGGTGGGAACGTGAACAGCCTACTCATGAAGAAATAACTTATGCTTTAAAAAATCTTGCTGATAACAATAATAAAGTTGATTACATAATTACTCATGAACCACCGGCTTCCCTTAAAGACTGCTTGCGTGTTGACGTTTTTGAAAGACTGGAAGTTCATGCATTCTTTGAGGAACTTATAAAAATGTGTTCTTATGAAGAGTGGTTTTTTGGAAAATGCCATATTGATAAATATATTCCATTGAAATTTCATGCAGTGTTTGATAAACTTTATCCTTTGAAGTAATATTTATCTGTTATTCTGAATAATTATTTACTATCCGATTTTAAAGGGGTGTACATATTATGAAAAAATTCAGTTTAACAGATTTATTAACTTCTATTATAATAGCTGAACTTGTTGGTACTGTTTCAGCGGTTATTTCCGGAAATTTTTCAGTATTTTATTCACAGATAATTCAACCGCCATTTTCACCACCGGCAAAAGTTTTTCCGATAGTATGGACTGTTCTCTATATGCTTATGGGAATTTCTGCATATATTATTAAAACAAAAAAGCCCGATTCCCTTAAAATCTACATAATACAACTTGCTGTAAATTTTTCATGGAGTATAATTTTTTTCCGTTTAAAACTGTTTGGCTTGTCTGCGATAGTGGCAATAGCTTTATTTATACTTGTCGGAATAATGGTTATACGTTTTTTCAAAATCAGTAAACTTGCTTCTTTATTGAATGTTCCATATTTGTTGTGGAGTGCATTTGCATCATATCTGGCTGTTGCGATATGCTTTCTAAATTGATTTACATATAAAAATGCACCTCAGTTTAATATTGTGAGGTGCATTTTGGTTATAGATTTATATAAATATAAATTCACTGCTGGCATAACCGATAGTTCCGTTATAATTTACAACGTACCAGCCATTTGTTTCGCCGTTAATTGTAACAGTAGCCTCATTCGGAATTGCTCCTATTATACTTGATGTAACATCTGGAAATTGCCTTATATTAAGTCTTGAACCATCAGTTATAACAATTCCCCAGCGTACAGCAGTAGGAAGAACCAGAGGTATTCCGAAATAATCGCATATAGAGCCTGATATATTTCTTGCTATATTATCGAGATTGTTTTTCAGCCAAGCTTCATCTGCATAGTTGTCATGATAGCCGAGTTCGCAAAGAACCGCAACGGCTTTTGTACGGAGAACTTCACCAAGGCTTGAAGTGGGAACAGCGTTTACTTTATCGGGCAAAGGATAAATGCTTTTAAGATTATTGGCAATTATATTTGCAAGATATTCGCTGTCATTGCTTTTAGGAGCAAAATATATATCAATACCTCTTAATTTTCCCGCCAGATATTCAGGAGAAGCGTTTGTGTGAAGTGCAAGGTGTACATCATAGTAAGAAGAATTTGAATCCTTTATAGCACCATCAACATTACGTGACGGGTCGTTGCGAACATAAGAAATTCCGCTTGCCCGAAAGTAAGGTTCTATTCTGTCGGCAAGCAAATTCATATAAAGTTCCTCATTGCCACTGGTAGCATATTGATTCCACTCCTGTGTCGAGGGACTTAAAAATACCTTTGGCATAAAAAATACGTTCCTTTCAGTTTAATTGAGATTATCTCACGGTATATTTTATGCCATATATAAGAAATCTGTTACTTTTAGTTAGGTTGTCCCACACGGTGACGGAGGTTATCTTCTTTAAGTTTTCTGCCTTCAGCTATAAGGGATTTCATTGTTTCTGAATCATGGTTCTGAAGTGCAGAACGGTATTTAAGAAGATTTTCTATAAGGGTATCAAGTTCAAACTGCAAATTATCAGAATTTTGCATAAATAAATCAGTCCACATTTTTTCATTCATAGTAGCGATACGTGTCATATCCTGAAAACTTCCTCCGCTGAATCCGCATTCAAGGTTGAGTTCAGGACTTTTTACATATGCACTTGAAACAATATGTGCAAGCTGTGAAGTATATGCAATCATTTTATCATGGTTTTCAGGACTTGTAAGAACTATTTTTCCTGCACCTATTTCAGAAGAAAGTTTGCGAAGAGTTTCAATATCATCATTGTTGCTGTCATCAAATGGAGCGATAATAAAGTTGGCTTTTACAAACAAATCCGGAGTACTGTTTGAATAACCGCCGAATTCTTTTCCTGCCATGGGGTGAATACCTAAATAACGGAGATTATTTTTTTCAGCTATTGACTTCATACGTTCAGAAAAATCTCCCTTTATTCCGCAGACGTCAGTTATAAGAGTTTTTTTATTGAATTTACCAGCGTTTTCAGAAAAGAACTTTTCAGCAGTTTCCGGAAAGAGTGATATAACAATCAAATCGAAATCATTATAATTTCCGTCAAAAATATTGTCAATGGCAATATCACGGAGAGCATTTTCTTCTATATCGTGATTTATGTCACAACCTGTAACGGTATGATAAGTATATTTTTTAAGAGCTTTGCAGATTGAACCACCAATAAGCCCCAGTCCAACAACAAGAATATTCATAAAAAAATCAGACCTTTCTTTAAAGTATATGAAAATTATACCGCTTTAAACAGCAAAAGTCAAGTATTTGGATTAAAATATTTTTCCGAAAGCATCAGAAGCATTTATAGTAATTTTATTTAGAGTTTGCTACTTAATCTATTTAAAAACACTTGAAAAACTCTAAAAATAGGCTTTAAATTTTTGATATTTAAAATCCATATTTTTTTGGTGGTCTGTTATGACCATTCACTTATGTTTCGTTGTTTTCTCATATAGACAGTCATTTTTTAGTTTAAATATTTAAAAAAATCGAAACAAGTGACAAACGGCAAACTTAGATTATACTGTTTTAAACAGCAAAAGTCAAGTGTTTATATTAAAATATTTTTCCGAAAGCATCAGAAGCATTTATAGTAATTTTATTCAGGTAGAAAAGCGGAGAAGTTTCCGGAAAATTGAATTTAAGTGAGCAGGCACACAAAGCTTGCCTGAAAACTCCATAGCGTTTATTTGCTGAAATGTTGCCATATTTTCCGTCACCTAATATGGGGGCATTGATATGTGAAAGGTGTGCTCTTATCTGGTGAGTTCGTCCGGTAAACAGAGTGACTTCAACAAGAGTAAGCCCTTTTTTCTGGGCAAGCACTTTATAACCGGTTTTTATTTCCTTGAATCCGTCTTGTTTTGTATCGGAAATCCGAACTATATTTCTTGTATCATCTTTTTTATGGTAAGCAATGAGTATATCTTCATTTTTGGGCGGTGGTGAAACGGTTATACAATGATATATTTTATGAATATTTCCGTTTCTTATAGCTTCATTGATTTCACGGAGAGCGGTGGCATTTTTTGCGGAAATTACTAAACCGCTTGTGTTTCTGTCAAGTCTGCTACAAAGTGCAGGTGCAAATGAACTTTCACTATCGGGAATGTATTGTTTTTTATTGTAAAGATAGTGTTTTATTCGGTTTATTAAAGTATCAGAAGTGCTTGTACTATTGGAATGTGAATCAAGTCCGACAGGTTTAAATGCTATTAAAATATTATCGTCTTCATATGTTATATTAACATCGTCCGAAACTTCAAGAAAACTCATATCATGTTTTTTTTCACCGGAAAGTTCCTGTTTAACATAAGCTGTTACAATATCTCCCGTCTGCAAAATAGCTGAAATATCACATTTTTTACCATTTATTTTTATGTCTTTCTTTCTGAAAAGCTTATACATCATGCTTTTTGGAAGCTCCGGCAGAGCCTTTGTTATGAATTTGTCAATACGCTGACCGCTGTCATTTTCGTTTACTGTAAATTTAACCATTTAATTTTTTCCTCTCTTCTCATAAAAAACTGTTAAGAATTACCATAATATTCATTTTAAATTCGTCATAATAACCAAATATTCTGATGTAAAATAATTTTTTTGTTCCTGATATTGCAATTAATAAAAAAATGTGCTATAATGTTACAAAAAGGTTACATAAAAAGTTAGCTGCACCGCAATTATAGGTACGGCTTTATTATTGTTACGACGAAAGGAAATGATTGCAATGAAGTTATATAAAAAGGTTCTTTCGGCTGTTGTATCATGCATGATGATGGGCATAACTATCGCAGAGAGCGCTACTCAGACATTTGCTGTTGATATCGCCGAAGAAACCGTTACTGAATTATATGATAACACAGAATCAGATGAAAGTAAAGTAATATCTGAAACATCTTCAACAACTGTTACTAACGAATCTACATACACAACAACTACTACATCACAAGAAACAGCAAAAAGTACTACCACTACTACAACTGCAAGTTTCGAGACAACCACTGCACAGACTACTGAACCTCCTTTCAATGTATTTGATATATATAATGCTCATATGGGTTATACAACAACTACTGTAACTACTGTTCCGACAGAACTTGACCCTTCACTTGTACAAAGACAGGCAAGAGGTATTGATGTTTCAGCTTGGCAACCTAATATTGATTGGAAAGCCGTAAAAGACAGCGGAATAGAATTTGCAATTCTCCGTGCAGGTTACGGAAAAGTTCTTTCACAGGAAGACCCGACATTTGATTACAATATGCAACAGGCACAGGCTAATGGCATTGCGTGCGGTGCTTATTGGTACAGCTATGCAACAGATGTTGAATCAGCTATTTTAGAAGCACAGGTCTGCTATGAAGTAATAAAGGATTATGATTTTACATATCCGGTATATTTTGATATTGAAGACCCTTCGCAGAGTCATCTTAGTACAGCACAGATTTCTGCAATTACAGAGGCGTTTTGTTCAACGCTTTCAGCAAAAGGTTATCGTGTAGGAGTTTATAGTTATACAACTTTCCTTAAAACAAAAATATATTCTGAAATTCTTGATAAATATGATGTGTGGGTTGCGAATTTTGATGTTTCCGCCCCGTCCTACAGCGGAAACTATGGAATGTGGCAATATACAGCAAGCGGTTCTGTTGACGGTGTACCGGGAGATGTTGACCTTGATGTTTCTTATGTGAATTATCCGTATATAAAGTCACCTGAAACATATGTTGATACTCCGGCAACATCATTCGATTGCGGTATTAAAGAAATAACTTCTACTACAACAGTTCCAAATTATCTTTACAAAGGTATAGATGTTTCTGAATGGCAAGGCGACATTGATTGGAATGCAGTAAAAAATTCCGGTGAAGTTGACTATGCAATTATACGTGCAGGCTATGGAAAGTATGTTGAGCAGGAGGACAAGTATTTTGATTATAATATAACTACTGCTCAGAGTCTTGATATTGATTGTGGTGCTTATTGGTACAGTTACGCAAAAACTCCTGAAGATGCAGTCGCAGAAGCTAAAGCTTTCTGTGAAGTTATCAAGGATTATAAATTAGAATATCCAGTATACTTTGATATAGAAGATTCCTGCTTTGATAACATGACTATGGCAGAAGTTGACGCTATTACAGAAGCTTTCTGTTCATATATGGAAGAACAGGGCTATTGTTGCGGAGTTACAAGCTATTCACTTTTCCTAAAAAATAAGCTTGGTGTATCATTCCTTAATAAATATGCCGTATGGATTGCACATTATGGAGTAAGAAAACCAAGCTACGGCGGTTATTACGGAATGTGGCAGTATACAAGCGAAGGAAAAATAGATGGCATAAATGGTAATGTTGACCGTGATTATGCTTATATTGATTATCCGGCACTTATGATTGAATGTCACCGTAACGGTTATTAAAATATTGTGATAATATGCATATCGTTTATTATAGCGGTATGCATATTTTAATCAGAAAGGATATTCTTCTATGGTAGAATTTATTACAGGGCAGGCAGGAAGCGGAAAAACTACTGTCATGTTTGAAAAAATAAAAAAAGCGTCCGGAAAACAGTTGATAATTGTTCCAGAACAGTTTTCATATGAATTCGATAAAAAGTTATATTTTTTTCTTGGTGCTAAAAAATTCAATGAATTGCTTTCATTGACATTTACTGGACTGTCAAGACAGATTTTTCAGCTTTATGGTGAATACGACAGGCAAGGTGAATATGCTGACGATTATGCAAGAATGATTTTAATATATCAAGCTATTTCTTCTGCCCAGAGTAATCCAGATACATTGAATTACTTCCGCCGGCAAAGTATGTACAATGGCTTTGCGGAGGAAGTTCTTAATCTTATAAATGATATGAAACGTTCAGGAATTTCACCGCAGATGCTTATGGAAAAATCATCATTTCTTGATAAGCGTCTTATGGACAAAACAAATGATATCGCCGGAATATATCTTGAATATGACCGACTTATGAAAGAATATGGCTTTAAAGACAATCTTGATAATATTATTCAGGCATCAAGAACGGCAAACCGTGAAAACTTTTTCAAGGGAATGAATATCTATATAGACGAATTTGAAAGTTTCAACGGTGACCAGTTGGAAATGATTAAAATTATGATTTCATGTGCCGAAAATGTTTATATAGCTTTGCGTACTGATGATGTAAATGCCGGTGAATATTCGCTTTTTGATACAGTAAACAGCACTTATCGTACTATAAAAAGGTTTTGTGAAGAACTCAATACTGAATATCGTAATATAAAATGCAGTAAAAGTTGGCGTTTTGCACACGCTGACCTTGAATATTTAAGTACACATATTATGAGGAATATTCGTTATAATCCGGCTTATGCCCCTAAACCTGATAATATAAGGATTTTTGAATCAAATGATATGTATGGAGAGGCTGAATATGTATGTTCAACTATAAAACATCTTATCTATGAAAATCCTGATTTAAAGTATCGTGATTTTGCAGTAATATCAAATAATATAGAAGATTATGCTGACATTCTTAAAGAAAATTTCGAGAGATGCGGAATACCTTATTTTATGAGTACCGCTAAACCTGTAATGCATACTTCAATAATGGTATTTTTCACATCATTACTTGATTTGCTTACTGTAAAAAAATTAAAGTCTGAATACATTTTCAGATTCATGAAATGCGGAATACTTGATATTTCTCTTACAGATATGTCATTATTTGAAAATTACTGTTACAAATGGAATATTGATGGCATTAGCTGGAATAAACCTTTTACAGCAAAAGATGATAATTTAGAGTTACTGGAAAATATAAGACAGTCTGTAATAAATCCGATTATAAGTCTGAAGAAAAAGTTTTCTGAAAAAAATACGGCTACTGATATATGCCGGATACTTTATGAATATCTTGTTGACAGTGGAGCAGAAACAAGCGTAAGCAGGATTATGGGCGAATTAATAAATCTTGACAGAGATTATGAAGCTTCTGAACTTAAAAGATTATGGGCTTGTATAATAGATATTCTTGACAGTGTAGCGGAAGTTCTTGGTGATAGAATTGTATCATTTTCAGAAGTTGTTCGCATTATAAAATCAATGGTCGGAAAACTTGAATATTCTGTACCTCCGCAGACTCTTGATTCAGTAATATCTGCATCTGCACGTACAGCGAGACTTTCAAACCCTAAAATAGTATTTGCTATCGGTTCAAATGACGGGGATTTTCCTAATCAGGTGACTATGCATGGAGTATTTTCAGAAACCGACAAGCAGAATCTTTCAAAGAATGGTATAGATATATCACGTTCACTTTCTGATATAATTTCTGCTGAAAGACTTGTTGTATATAAGGCATTGTCTTCTGCATCTGAAAAACTTTTTATAACATATACATTGTCAGACCTTTCCGGAAACAGTAAATATCCTGCACAAGTTATTGACAGTATAATTAAAATGTTTGGAACTGATAACATCTTGTTGACAAGGAAAGATATTTCACTTGATTATTATGCAGTAACACTTCATTCAGCTTTTTATCACTATATGCAGAATATAAATGACAATAATAAATATACTTCCTCAATAAAAAAAGTTCTCATGAAACAACCTGATTACAAAAGGCGTATTGAATATATAACAAAACGTTCAGAACACCGTCAGAATTACGCTGTTGATACGGAAGTTATGCAGAAATTAAAGTCATTTGAACCACTAAGACTATCGGCAACAGGTGTTGAAGAATATAATCAATGTCATTTCAAGTATTTTTGTGAAAAATTTCTTAATATACGCAAACGTGAAAAAATTGAACTCGATAACAGAATTTCAGGAGATATGATTCATGAATGTTTTTCGGGAGTTCTCAGAAATACGGATAAAGAAACTTTTATAAAAATGACTCCTGACGAACTTCAGAAACAAATAAAAGAATGTGCAGATAATTATTTTAATGAAAAACTCGGAGGAGATTTCGGAAAAAATTTCAGTTTTAATTTTATTTTCCAGAAAATTGTTGAGGGTCTTTTGATAGTATTTATTCATCTTCAACAGGAGTTTATGGCAACCAGTTTCACTCCGGTTGGCTTTGAAGTGGAACTTGAAAGAAAGTATTCTTTGCGACTTGATTTTGATAATTGTCATAGCCTTTATTTTGGAGGAAAAATAGACCGTGCTGATACTTGTACAATAGGTGATAAAAAGTATCTTAGAATTATTGATTACAAAAGTAGCAGAAAATTGATTAATCCTGAAAACCTTGCCGGTGGTATTAATTTACAAATGCTTTTGTATCTTTTTGTTGCAACTCAAAAAAACGGCATATTCAAGGATTGTATACCGGCTGGTGTTTTGTATTCTCCTATTTATCCGGAAGAAGATAAAGCAAGTATTAATTCTGCTCTGAAATCAACGGGATTGGTTTTAGGACAGCACAAAGTTCTTGACGCTATGGAAACGGGCGTAAAAGGCGAATTTGTACCGGTTAATTTCGTAAAGCCTACTAAAACAAATCCACAAGGCATAGGGGCAAATAGTATGTGCATTGATTCGGACGGTATGGAATGGCTTAAAAATTATGTTTATGCAAAATTGAAAGAAATGGCAGAAATGCTTTTATCAGGCAATGTGGAAGCTATTCCGCAATGTATAAATAATAAAGTACCATGTGATTATTGTGACTATGTTAACATATGTGATAATTCCATGCTTACAAGATATCGTAAACCGGATACAAAAATAATTAATGAGATTTCCGGAATAATGAGCAATCGTCTGGAAGAAATGGAGGAAAACTAAAATGCAGTGGACTCTTGACCAAAAAAATGCAATTGATGCAAGAAATTCTTCTGTTATAGTATCGGCAGCAGCAGGAAGCGGAAAAACTGCGGTTTTAACTGAAAGGCTTGTGCAACTTATTGCTGATACTGAATCCGGAGTGAGAGCTGACAGAATGGTTATTGTTACATTTACTAACGATTCGGCGTCTGAACTTAAAAAACGTCTTGATAAAAAAATCCGTGACCTCATCAGCGAAAATCCGGATAATACACATCTTGCAAAACAACAGATACTTTTACAGAATGCAAGAATTTCTACTATAAATTCATTCTGTTTTGAACTCATAAGAGATAATATTTCAGAACAGGGAATAACTTCGGGTTTTGGTATTCTTGACGAAACAGAAGACAAAATTCTTAAAGCTCAGGCAATGGACGAACTTATAGAATTTTATAGCGAGAATGAACGTGATAAATTGTCATTTATGTACGATAATTTCTGTATAAAGGGAATAAGACGACTTACCGATGTTATAACAGAAACAGACAGGTTTTTGTCATCTGTTTCTTTTCGTGATAAATGGCTTGATACTGCTGTTGATGAATACAAAAAAGATTTTACGCAATCAGTGTATTATAGTATATTTTTGAAAAAATGTACTCAAAAACTTGAAAAATCTTTAGCTATGGCAGAAGAATGTTTTGACATGGCAGAAGATATGTTCTATGGAAATTCTGAAGATAAGCAATGCATGAAAACCATTGAACAGTCATCTAAAGAATGCAAGTTGATAAAAAATTTATATAAAATATTTCTTAGCGGAAGGCTTCCGAATGAAACAGAAATTAAAAATATTAAGTTTGGCAAACTTGTATCTGTCGGTAAATCTGAATATGATGAAATAATACGAGAGAGATTTAAAACTAATCGTGATATTTACAAGGCAATCGTGAAAGAAGTATTACAACTTAATGATAAAACGGATTATTATTACAGACTTTCTGCAAAGGTTACGGAAATTCTTGCGGAAATGGTCAGAAAATATCAGTCTATTGTATGGGAAAAAAAGTGCAGTAAAAATTCTATAAGTTTTGATGACGGTGAAAGGCTTGCTTTAGAACTTCTGGCCGAAACTGATGAAAATGGTTGTATAATTCAATCGGAAACAGCTAAGAAAACGGCTGAATTTTATGATATAATCATGATTGATGAATATCAGGATTCAAATAACAAACAGGATATGATATTTAAACTTATTTCAAAAAATTATCGTATTGATGAAAACGGTAATTCTTTGTATGGTGATAATGTTTTTCTTGTTGGTGATGTTAAACAGTCAATATATCGTTTCAGACTTGCAAACCCTAAAAACTTTATTGCAACTCTTAAAAATTCAGAAAAATATACATCTGAAAGCAACTGTCCGAACAAAAGTATATTTCTTAATAAAAATTTTAGAAGTTCTCCGGAAGTGATAGATTTTATAAATTATGTTTTCAGTAATATAATGTCAGAAAAATGCGGTGATATTGATTATGACGAAGATGAAATGCTGTATTTCGGGGCAAGAGCTTATTCAGGCGGTAGGGATTTAAACAGGCTTACACATATATCATTTATAAATGACCAGAACAATGACAATGACGAAAATGAAAAAAAATCATCTATAGTATTAAAAAGTGATATCAAGGAAAAACCTAATCCGGAAGCGGTTTTTACAGCACAAAAAATTTATAAAATGCTTCATGATGGTACAGAAGTTATTTTAGAGGACGGCACAAAACGTAAATGTATACCCTCTGATTTTTGTATACTTGTACGTAATAATGATTTTATCAATAAATATGCAGATGAACTTGAAAAAATCGGCATTCCTGCAAAACCGCATGAAGATTCCGGCTATCTTAAATCCCGTGAAATATCTGTGCTTATCGATTTATTAAGGATTATAAGTAATCCGTTGATTGATGTTTCAATGACAGCAGTTATGACTTCACCTATGTATATGTTTGAGATACCAGAAATCGCTTTTATAAAATCCCTTGACAGAGAAAAACCTTTGTTTGTAATTATGCTCGGAATTGTTGGTGGTGAATATGAAAACTGTGATATATCACTTGTTCAGAGATGTAAAGATTTTATTGATTCATTGGAAAGTTTCCGTCTTGATTCTGTTACTGTGACTGTAGGCGAACTTATCGGAAAAATTTATGATACCACTGATTTTATTTCTGTAATGCAACTTTATAATGACGGGGAAAAGAAACGTGCTAATCTTCGTACACTTATACAGCACGCAAAAAATTATGAAAAATCATCGTCAGTTGAGGGATTGAGTGGTTTAAACGGATTTCTGAGACATATTGACAGAGTTCTTGAAAATGATGATTACAAGCAAGGAAAAGTCTCAGCATCATCAGGCGATTATGTTTCAATAATGACACTTCATAGTTCAAAGGGTCTGGAATTTACATTTGTGTTTATGGCTGAAAATTCTATAAAATTCAAATACGATTATAAAACAGTTATGTGTTCGCAGGACGGAAGAATAGGATATATGTTTTATGATTCTTCAACTGCCAAAAAATGTGATACATTTCAGCGTGATATGCTAGTAAGTGAAGGTAAAAGCGATACTATGAGTGAGGCAATGCGTCTTATGTACGTTGGATTCACAAGGGCTAAACAGAAACTTTTTATAAATCTTAAATTCAATGACACTATATTAACATCTGTAACAAAATTCGCTGAACAGTATGTATTTAACAATGGTGATATAAGTGATATGATATCTCAGGTGGATAATTTCGGCGAATGGATATGGCTTTGTCTTATGAAACATTCTGAATTTAAAAATATTGCTGAACATTTTGGAATAATTTCAGATATTTCTTCTGATTATAATGAAAAAATATTTGAATATGAATTTTGTGATAAAATTACAGAACAGAAAGTTACAGAACAGAAAGATTATAAAGAAGCAGAACCAGATGATTCTATATGTCAGAAGATAAACAATATTATTTCAAGCAGTTATGATGATAGTTTATCAAAAATACCTTCAAAATTGAGTGTAACACAGATTACAAGAAAGTTCAGAGAAGAGGAAAAGTTTGATTTTAAATTAAAACGTCCGTCATTTATTATGAATGAGGGAAAAATGACAGGCACTGAACGTGGTACAGCTATACATACGTTTTTTCAGTATTGTGATTTTGATAAAGCAATATATAATCCGGCTGACGAAATAGAGAGAGTCGCAAGCATGGGATATATAAGTTCAGTACAGGCTGAAACAATAGTTCCTGAAAAAATAACAGCATTTTTTGAAAGCAATCTATATAAACGCATAGAAAAATCTTTGAATGTATGGCGTGAACGTAAATTTATGGTTGCAATATCTGAACTAAATATTAAAAGCGATATAATGGAAAAATTCAGTAAATCAGACGGAATGATAAAAGGTATTATTGACCTTATGTTTGAAGAAAATGACGGTCTTGTTATAGTTGACTATAAATCTGACAGGGGAGTTTCAGAAAAACATCTTGCTGAACGTTACGGAATGCAGATACAGCTTTATAAATCTGCAATAGAACTGACTACCGGAAAAAAAGTAAAAGAAGCATATCTTTACTCTATTGAAAAGGAAAAATCTATACCAATAGAATTATAAAAAAAGCACTAAAGCCGTTCCTTTTTTGTAAGGGAACGGCTTTAATGAAAGTAAGGAGAAGTATATTAAGAAGAACGCTTTAATTAATTATCATCAACGCTTGTTTCATCATTAAAAGGAGTACCTTTATCAGCGTTGGCTTCTTGTAAAACGAGCTCAATTTGTATATCTTCACCGGCTCTTGTAATTGTAAGTTTAAGAGTTTCACCGGCTTTGTGATTGTTTTTAATAGTGTTGAGTTCCTCAGCGGTTGTAATCGGTTCTCCGTCAGCATCTATAATGACATCGCCCTTTTGTATTCCGGCGAGGTCAGCTGAACCACCCTCCTGAACGTCCTGAACGTATACGCCAAGTGGGATATCATAGTAACGTGAAACTGATTCAGTCACATCGACTGTTGAAATACCTATCTGAGGTCTGCCCTTAACGTATTTGTAATTTATAAGGTCATCAATTATAACTTTAGCATCATCAATAGGAATAGCAAAACCAAGTCCTTCAACGCTTGCAGAACCGTAACTTGATGACATTTTAGCAGAATTTATTCCAATAACCTGTCCTGAACTATTAAGAAGAGGTCCGCCGGAGTTACCGGAATTTATAGCTGCATCTGTTTGAATAAGTGTCATACTTTTTTCATTTATATCAATTTTTCTGTTTTTAGCAGAAACAATACCGCTTGTTACAGAACCAAAAAGTTCAAAACCGAGAGGATTTCCTACTGCTATTACAAGTTCGCCTACTCTTAAATCGTCGCTATCGCCGAATTCTGCCGGAGTAAGACCAGTTTCATTAACTTTTAATACAGCTAAGTCTGTTTCAGTATCATAAGCTATAATTTTAGCGTCGTGTTCGCTTTCATCACTGAATACTACTGAAACTTCAGTAGCTTCACCGCAATTATATTCAGAGTCGTCACAAATAACGTGTGCATTTGTGATAATGTATCCGTCTTCCGACATTACAATTCCTGTACCGGTAGCATGAATTTCTTGGGTTTCAGCTTGTTGAGGTGTGCCGAATCCCCAGCCCCAGCCACCCATACTGCTGTAATCTGGAGTGTATTCAAAAGTAGAAGCTACTCCGACAACTGATGGCATAATTGTATCAACTATATCCGGAAGTGATTTAGCATCTGTACGTGCAGCAATATCAATAAGACTTGGAATATCTTCACTTTCTGCACTTGTTGTAACGGAACTTTCAGGTAAGCTTTGTTGTACTAATGCTTTTGAGGGTTCTGTATCGCTATTGCTATCAAAATCTGATACCTGAAGTTTATCGGCATTCATATACTTGTATACCTGTACAGAGCCTCCGCCGACAACTACCATTGACAATACAAAAGCAATTACTTTAAGCCCTGTATGTTTTTTAGGTTTTTTCGGACTGGAATTATTCTCATAAATAAAAGATGATGAATTCTGTTTATTATTTTCATCATTGTTGAATGGGTAATTATCTGACATAAGAAACTTCCTTTCCGGGTTCATTTATTCTGTAATTATTATTATAAACATTTATGTGATAAAAATATGATAACATATAGAAAAAAACAGCATTTATTGTGAAATATGAAGAAAAAGAACAGATTTTAAAACCTGTTCTTTTTAACTAATTAAGAATTATTTAATTTTTGAATAAGTTTTATCAGTGAATCTTGTACCATTTACAAGGAAACGCTTGTGAGTTCCCTCACCGATTAAACCGCTTTCGTCAAATGCCTTTACATTGAATACAAACTCACGTCCGTTTATTTCTGTAAGAACTGCTTCGGCGGTAACTTTCATTCCAAGTGGAGTGGCTGAAACGTGTTTTACATTGATTTCAGTACCGACGGTTGTTTCATCGTTTTCAAGATATTCAGCAAGACAATTGCAAGCGGACTTTTCTATAAGTGCAACCATACATGGTGTTGCGAATACTTTAAGACTGCCACTTTCTACATTAACAGCGAGTTCTTTTTCTGATACATTAAGTTCAGCAGAACCGGAAATATTTGTTGTTAAATCTTTCATTATTTTTCCTCCTCAGTGGTAAGTTCTTCCTCCGGTATAGGACAAGGCGAATAAACATCACCTATTACTCGGTCATAAGTAAGCATATCAAGTTCTTCGTTTCTTGGAACATCACTTGCATATTCTTCGGAATAAACAGGGATTGTTTTCATGTAATTCATCATGGTATCGATAAATGCATCATGCGGAGCGTCAATAATATTCATGAGAACATAAGGCATATAGAAGAATGATACATTTTCCTTTGGAACAGATGAATAATCAGCATCATAGTTGCTCCATAAGAAATAACGCTGTTCATAAAGCTTGCTACAGTTTGAACCGTTAAGACCAAGCTGATTATAAACGCTTGTTTCACCTCTGAGTGACGGGAAATGGTCACCTACGAAAAATACTAAAGTAGGTTCATCAATTTGTTTGAGTTCGTCAAGAAATTCTGTAAGACCTTCATTAGTATGCTGAATCCATGTAAGATAGTTTGTAATTTCGTCACCGTCACCTAAATTGTAAGGCTGATGATTCTGCATAGTTGTTGTATGAATATAAATCGGGTCATCAGTAGTTTTTACAAGGTCGATAAGCTGATTGAAAACAGTCTTGTCATCAACATAAGTTCCGAAATGTTCAACAGGTACTGTAAAATCTGATTCGCCTGTCTGGTCATTGTGGAAAATCATTTTGTCAAAACCAAATTTACCATAAATTCTTGAACGGCTGTAAAAACTGCTCTGGAATGGGTGAACATAAGCTGTTGAATATCCCCAGCTTTTATAATATTGTGCAAGAGCAGGTTGTTCACGGTCAGCAAGTTCTCTTTGAGGCATATTAGGAGTATTTATTCCACGAACCGGAAGCCCGAAAAGAAGTTCAAATTCTGAACGAACAGTCCAGCTTGCGTAAGTAGGAGTAATAGTAGTACCGGTATAACCTTCACTGCAAGCTTTATCAAAACCTTCATAATACTTGTCATCTATGTTAAGTTCGTCAAATGCTCTGAAATCGGCATAAGATTCACTCATGATTACTATTACATTAGGTTTTTCACCACCATTGAAATCATTGTTGGTAGTTGGAGTTTCATCAACAATTTCTGTAACATGTTCATCATCATAGTTTTCAGGTTCAGTAAGGCGATTAGCATAGCTTTCAGATGCAGTCTGAACTATGAATGCCAGAAAACTGTTGCTTTGAAATTTTTCATTAAGTTTGAAAGTATTTGTAGCAGATGTAGTATCTATTCCGAAAGCTTTATAAATTGGTGAATAGAATGCCGGTATAAGAATAAGTCCGGCAAATGGAATTACACAAGCACAGGCTGTAATTACACGTTTAATGGGTTTAAGTCTGAATTTAGGATTGAAATAGTATGCAAGCACTATAAAGGCTATCACTATCAAACAGTAAATAACAAGCCTTGGTGTTATCTTTATGTAAGCAAAGGATTTAAGACTTTTAACACTACGAACAAGTTTCATATCTGAAAGTATAAGATGATTTCCATTAGTGCCATATTTGAAAAGTTCTGTTATACTCAAAGCCATATATACAAAACTTTGTACTGCTATTGAAATCCACCCTGAACGAAAAAGTGCTAACAAAAATACAAACAAAATCGATGTTAAAAATAAGTCAAATAAAATAACTGATGGTCTGTTGACAAGGAATTCAAAATAAGGAACGACTCCTTTAAACTGGTTGATTTCCGCCATACTCATTATAAATAGTGGAAAAATCAGCATAATTATAAGATTGATTTTGGGGTGTAATTCTGTTTTTTTGTTTCGATTTTCCTGAAATAATTTAAAACGTTCTTTGAAATTCTTTTTTTCAACAATAGAATCTTTTGCCATTAAATATCCTCCTTGTAAAGAATATATCAAATATATCATAAGTTAAGGAAAAATTCAATATATATAGGTAAAATATCATCTTTTTATCACGTAATTCAGCGGTTTAGTAATTATGCACGTAAAAAAAGGTTTGTTTTTGTGAAATATTACTATACTTTCAGCCAACCTTTTTTTACTGCATCTTCGATAACTAAGTTTATAACTTCGGCAAGTTCCGCAGAGATATCGGAAGTATTCTTGTTACGTGCAGAAACTTGTTTTCCATAAACTCCATGCTCTTTCCATTAAATTCCGGATTTTAAGTAATTCAAAAGGATAGGCTGAAGTTTGTCAAGTACTCCTGCAAACTTAGCTTCATTTGTGTTTGCGTCTTCAAATTCTCTCCATAGTCCGTAAAACTCTTGTTTTTGATTTTCAGGAAGAAGTCCGAAAACTTTCTGAGCAGAATTTTCTTCACGTTCTGCCTTGGTGGAATTGGCTTTTTCGTCATAACAGTAAGTATCACCTGCATAAGTTTCCACAACGTCATGAATAAGTAACATTTTTATTACTTTGAAAATATCTGTTTCAGAATCGGCGTATTCCTGTAAAAGAAAAGCCATTACTGCAATGTGCCAACTGTGTTCAGCGTCATTTTCTTTTCTATCCTCATGAAGAATGTAAGTTTGTCTGTAAAGATTTTTCATTTTGTCGAGTTCAACAAAACTTTGAATTCCCCGCTTCTTTAAGTGGCGGACATTGTAAAACGGCAGTGGGAGCGGAAAGAATTGGTATCTCCCACTGACATGAAATCAATACGCTTTACAGATTCTTCAAAATATGATATACTGAATATGACATTATAAGTTAGGGAGGTCATGGACAGAATGCCCTGTGAATTAAAACAAGTCGTTTAGAAATCATGATATCCTCCTTTTATTTGAAAAGTGTTTTACAATAGCATAAATTATATGGAAAATAGTAGCTATAAGAACAAATCCTCCTATTGTAAAAAATGCATATATAAAATATTCAATACCATTCAGACATAAAAAAACACAACCTTTGCATGAATTACTTATTATGTATGTGTGATTATTGACCATACAACATATAATGAATGCTAATATAATGCTGAATGATAAAAATCCTGCAAACCATAAAAATATTTTTATAAGTGCTGGTTTGTTTTTCAGATAAATTATAATATAAATAATTGATAAAATTAATGGTACTGCAAAACAAGCTATAAAGCCTGTACAAGATTCTACTTTAAGGATAAATTCATCAAAAGCATCACAGATAGTAACTATAATCCATATCAGAACTCCCACTAATGCACCGTTTATAAAATATTTTTGTAATTTGTCCATAAAATCCCACCTTAAATAACCATACCACCATTTACAGAAATAACCTGTCCCGTAATGTATTCAGCCATATCCGACGCTAAAAAACTTATACAATCGGCAACGTGTTCAGGTTTCCCAAAAAATCCTAATGGTATTTCTTCTTTTATTTCGTTTAGTTCTTCATTAGTAAATCGGCTGTTCATTTCGGTCATTATGAATCCTGGTGAAACGCAATTTACACGGATTCCAGAGGGTGCAACTTCTTTTGCCAAAGCTTTTGTAAATCCTATTATACCGGCTTTAGTTGCTGAATAGTCTACTTCACATGATGCTCCGACTTCCCCCCACATTGACGAAACATTTATAATGCAACCGCATTTTTCACGAATCATGGCAGGAAGAAATGCTCTTGAACAGTTAAGAGTACCGCCTAAATTTATATCCATTATGCGAGATGATTTTTCATGTGAAATTCCTGTAAATAAATCAATTTCGGATATCCCTGCATTGTTTATCAGCAAATCTATTTTACCTATTTGTTTGGCTATTTTTTCAACTTCTTCAATATTGGATACATCAAATTTTATTGGTTCTCCGGAAATCTCTTTAGCAAGTTTTTCAGCTTTTTCTTCTGAATGAACATAATTTATCATTACATGGTAGCCGTTCGCCGAAAGTCTGCGACAAATTGCTTGACCTATTCCGCCAGTGCCACCGGTTACAAGTGCTTTTTTCATTTGATAGTCAATCCTTTCTATTTTGTGTATAATAATTATATCATATTTGAAAATAAAAATCCAGTTATAATACTTGAATTATTTATTTATACATGGTATAATCAAATTAATACCTAAAAATAAGAGGAGTTTTTATATGAATCAGAAAAAAATTGACCGTATCAACGAACTTGCCCATAAATCCAAGAATATCGGGCTTACTGAAGAAGAAAAAGCAGAACAAACAGCTTTACGCAACGAATACAGACAAGCAGTAGTCGGCAATCTTAAATCACAGCTTAATAACACTTATATTATGACTCCGGACGGAAAAAAACATAAAGTCGGAAAAAAATGAGGTGATTTTTATGACAGATAATGATTTTTTTAACCTTGCTGTAAAAGCTTCTGAAAAATCTTATTCACCATACAGTAATTTTAAAGTAGGAGCTGTTCTCCTTACAAGTGATGGACAGGTTTTCACAGGGTGCAATATTGAAAATGTTTCATATTCCCTTACCATGTGTGCTGAAAGAACAGCTTTTTTTAAAGCTATATCATCAGGGTTTACGGACTTTAAAGCAATTGCTGTTGCCGGAAGTTATGATGATGATTTTTTAAATCCTTGTATGCCTTGTGGTGCTTGTTTGCAAGTTATGTCAGAATTTTGTGACGATGATTTTATGATAGTTCTTGCAGACGGAGTTCATAAATTATCGGATTTTTTGCCGAAAAGGTTTAAATTATGAAATATATAAATGCTGTTTATAATGATGAAACTATTCGTGTATATCAAGCTTTCAACGAAAAAATAGCTACAGAAGCCGTTAAATTGGGAACTTTCGGAAAATCTTTCAAACGTGAACGCATGACTTGGATTAAACCGTCATTTTTGTGGATTATGTACCGTTCAGGTTGGGCTGAAAAGGAAAACCAAGAACACATACTTGCTATTGATATTAAACGTGAGGGATTTGAGGAAATTCTTAGTCATGCTGTTATGTCATCTTATAATGCTGATATGGGAATTTCGCATGAAGAATGGAAAAAACAAATAATAAATTCAGAAGTGCGTTGTCAGTTTGACCCCGATAGAGATATTTATGGAAATCCTAAGTCAATAAGAGCCATACAATTAGGTTTGCGTGGAAAAATGGTTGAAAAGTATATAAATGAATGGATAGTTTCCATAACTGATATTACAGAAAATGTAGAATATCTTAAATCACTCAGAGACAGTGGAAACCTTACACCAGACAAATTGCCACAAGAAAAAGAATACATAATGAAAAATTTTAGGGAGGATTTGAATGTTAAGGGATAAAATTGAAAAACATCTGCTTGAAATTCAGAAACCGTCACGTTATATAGGCGGGGAAGTAGGAAGCATTATAAAGGATAAGTCAAAAATAGATGTAAGATTTGCATTTTGTTTTCCTGATGCTTATGATATAGGAATGTCACATCTTGGAATGAAAATTCTTTATTCACTCACAAATGAACGTGAAAATTACTGGTGCGAAAGATGTTTTGCACCGTCAGAAGATTTCGAGAAAGTTATGCGTGAGAACGATATTCCTTTATACGCCCTTGAAAGTCTTGACCCGATTAAAGACTTTGATTTTATAGGATTTACAATGCAATATGAACTTTCTTACACAAATGTTCTTAATATGCTTGACCTTGCAGGTATTCCTATATATTCCCATGACCGTACAGAAGAACTTACTCAGATAGTTGTTGCAGGAGGTCCTTGTGTCTGTAATCCTGAACCTTTAGCAGATTTTTTTGATTTGTTCATTCTTGGGGAGGGCGAGGAAGTTAACCTTGAACTTATGGACCTTTACAACAAAATGAAAAAACAAGGTGCATCAAGAAAAGAATTTTTAAAAGAGGCTTGTCAGATTCAGGGAATATATGTTCCGGAATTTTATAAATTTACCTATAAACCGGACGGCACTATTGAAAAAGTTGAAGTAACCAATAATGCTCCTCCGGTCGTGAAAAAGCGTATTATAAAGGATTTCGATAAAGTTTATTATCCGGATAATTTTGTTGTTCCGTTTACGGAAATAGTTCATGATAGAGTTTCAGTTGAAGTACTTAGGGGTTGTTTAAGAGGTTGTCGTTTTTGTCAGGCAGGATTTATTTACAGACCATTTCGTGAAAAGAAATCAGATACAATAGTTAAAGAAACAAAAGCTCTTTGTGAAAATACCGGTTATGATGAAGTATCACTTGCATCATTGAGTACAAGTGACCATTCTGAAATATCTCCTATGCTTTCAGAACTTATTGAGTATACTTCTGACGAAAAAATAAATCTTTCTTTACCGTCGCTCAGAGTTGACAACTTTTCCGAAGAACTTCTTGAAAAAATAAAGAAAGTCCGCAAATCAGGACTTACATTTGCTCCGGAGGGAGGAACTCAGCGTTTAAGAGATGTTATAAATAAAAACGTAAGTGAAGAAGAAATCATGAATACTTGCCGAATAGCTTTTGAAGGCGGTTATTCTTCTGTTAAGCTGTATTTTATGATGGGACTTCCTACTGAAACAGATGAAGATATAATAGGTATTGCTGAACTCACTCAGCGTATAACTGACCTTTTCTATAGCCTTGAAAATCGTCCTAAGGGCAGAGGTCTGCAAATTTCAGTAAGCTGTGCTACATTTGTTCCGAAACCTTTCACACCGTTTCAGTTTGAACCTCAGGACACTAATGAAATGATTGACCATAAACAGAAACTTTTACTTGACAGTGTAAATAAAAAGCGTGTAAAAGTAAGTTATCATGATTGTAATGTCAGTATGCTTGAAGTCGTTCTTGCTAAAGGTAACAGGGCTTTATGTGATGTTATCTATACGGCATGGAAAAAAGGTTGCAAATTTGACAGCTGGAGCGAACATTTTTATTTTGATAAGTGGATAGAGGCTTTCAATGAATGTGGAGTTGACCCGTCATTTTATGCAAACAGAAGAATCCCTTATGATGAGATTCTTCCGTGGGAACATCTTGACTACTATGTTTCAAAGGAATTTTTCATTCGTGAAAATAAAACCGCTCACAAAGCTATTACAACACCACATTGTCGCTTAAAGTGTTCCGCTTGTGGAGTAAGCAAAGAGATTGGAGGAAGATGTTTTGATTAAACTAAGAGCAGTTTTTGAAAAAAGAGACCGTGCAAAATATATTTCTCATCTTGACCTCAACCGCTGTATGCTCCGAACTTTCAGGCGTTCTAAGCTCCCTATATGGTATACAGAGGGATTCCATTCACACCCTTATTTTTCATTTGCACTTGCTTTGTCTCTCGGATATGAAAGCAGTTGTGAAATACTTGATTTTAACCTTAATGAAGAAATTCCTTTTGATGAAGTACGTGACCGTTTAAATGCCGTTATGCCTTATGGTATGAAGATTATTTCAGTTGCAGAACCTAAGCTTAAAATTACCGCAATCGCAAAAGCTGAATACAGTTTTTCTTTTAAATCGGATAATATAAAAGGTCTTGCAGATGATATTGAAAAGCTTTTACAAAGTGACAGCATACTTGTTGACAAAAAAACTAAAAAAGGTATTCAGCAAGTTGATATTAAACCTTTTATTGAAATAACATCAAAAAATTTAAGTGATGACAAGTACAATATGTCAATGAGACTTCCGGCAGGTACTCAGACAAATTACAATCCTGCACTTTTCTTTGAGGCTTTAAAAAATGTTACTGAAATTCCTTTTGAAGTCGTTGATATCAGGCGTACAGGAATTTTTTGTGAAGATAATACGATTTTTTATTAATTAGGAGGTTGTTTTTTGTGGCAAGTACAGAAGTAGCAATAGCTGAAAAAGTATTACCAAAACTTATTGGTAAAATGTTACCTGATTTTAAAGATGTTACAGAATTGACAAATGTTATTATTTCAAATATCTGTAGTTACGGATATCAAAGCAAGAAGATTATAACAGATGCAAGACTTCAAGTTTTTTCGGGCTTTATGCCTATTGCAGAAAACTTTTTTGCAAATTTGAATGACACCATAAGTATGTCAATACAATTAGATGACCAACGTTATGATAAAATTATTGATTTTATTATTCAGAATGAAAATGCTTCCTTTGAAAAAAAAATAGAACTTTACCAACAACTTGATGAACAGAAACACAGACATAAAATGAATTATGTAAAAGGTGCTGTAGGAATTATTGGAACAGTTGCTACTGCAATTTTGGTGAATAAATCAATCGATACAGTAAAGACATTGAATACCAACAAGTCTTACAATAAAAGAAAATCTAAAGAGGCAAAATATAAATACAGATGACTTTTTTTGAATTAATATCTTATGTGTACATAAAAAATATGAAAATAATGAAAATTTTTTCAGAAAAACACTTGCATTTTTCTGAAAAGTATGTTATGATATAAAAGCATTTGAAATCCGTCAATGTTTTTTTGTTGACGGGAGTTAATGCCGAAAGACATTAAACCGGACAGTCCGCTGTTGTCCATAACAAGAATGTCCGAAAATTTTAGGAGGAAATTAAAATGGATGCACTCAAGTTAATCAGCAATTCAAGCATGAAGGAAAACGTTCCTGAATTCAATGTAGGTGACACTGTTAAGGTTCACGTACAGATTAAAGAAGGCGAAAAAAGCCGTATTCAGATTTTTGAAGGTACTGTTATTGCTAAGAAGCATGGCGGTATCAATGAAACTTTCACTGTAAGACGTGTTGCTCACGGTTGTGGTATCGAAAGAGTTTTCCCTGTTCATTCACCTGCTGTTGACAAGGTTGAAGTTGTAAGACACGGTAAAGTTCGTCGTGCTAAGCTCTACTACCTCAGAGACAGAGTCGGCAAGGCTGCTAAGGTTAAGGAACAGATTCGCTAAGATGGCTGATGGCTGGATTCAGGCAGTTCATTCTGCCTGTCCCGTCAATCTCCACAAGGGACTACAAGTCCCTTTTTTGCTAATATTATGTTGTGAGGTGTCACTATGGAAGAAAATACAGAATTAAATGCCAATCAGAAAAAAAATTTCTTCAGTGATGTAATTGAAGTAGTTGAATCCACATTAATAACAGTATTTGTTATTATAATGATTTTTACATATATTCTGCACCCCGTAAATGTTGTAGGTACTTCAATGACCAACACTTTACAGGACGGCGACAGAATATTTATGAATACCATATATGGTGAACTTTCATACGGTGATATAGTTGTTATTAATAATGATATGGCTTATCTTCTGAACAGTGACAACGAAATCGTTGAAAATAATATAGATGGGTCAAGTCTTAAAGAATGCATTATCAAACGTATCATTGCTACCGGCGGTCAAACTATTGATATTGAAGCTTACAGCGGAGATGTTATTGTTGACGGTGAAACCCTTGATGAACCTTACATTAAGGAAAAACTTAAAAATGGCGGCGTATTTGATTATCCGATAACAATTCCGGAAGGATATTATTTTGTTATGGGCGATAACAGAAATGGTTCTTCTGACAGCCGTAACCCTGATATCGGTCTTATAAAAAAAGACCAGATTTATGGAAAGGCTATTTTAAGATATGCTCCTATAAGCAGTTTTAAATACCTCGGCGATTCATACAAACACAACAGCAATGAAGAACAATAAATTTTTTGGTGTACTATATCGTGAAATTATATCATTTATAGAGCTTATTATTATTACTCTCTTTCTTATGACTATGATTTTTACATATGTACTCCGTATTGCAACTGTTAACGGCGATTCAATGAAAAATACTCTTATCTCCGGTGACAGACTTATAACAACGGCTTTTTGTAATTCTCCTGAACAAGGCGACATTGTGATTATTTATGCTGGTGATGCTGTTACTCTGGACGAAAACCGAAACCTTGAAATAAACAGAGGTTTACACAAAACTCTTGTAAAACGTGTCATTGCAGTTGAAGGGCAGACTGTTGACATTGATTTTGAACGTGGTTCGGTTTATGTTGACAGTGTTATGCTTGACGAAAGTTACATTACTGGTCTTACACACATGGACGAGGGAGCTTTTACCGGTCAGTATCCGGTGACTGTTCCGAAAGGCTATGTATTCGTACTGGGGGATAACAGGCAGGTTTCAAAGGACAGTCGTTCCAGTGAACTCGGATTTGTAGCCGTTAAAAATATAACAGGAAAGGTTCTGATGCGTATATCTCCGCTAGAAACTTTCGGTTTTGTTAAATAACTTTAAGGAGGTATTTTCTTGGATAATACCGACATGAAAAATATACAATGGTTTCCGGGGCACATGGCTAAAACAAGACGTGCTATTTCTGCAAATCTGAAACTCGTTGATGCAGTTGTTGAAATAGTTGACGCAAGAGCCCCTTTAAGCAGTCGTAATCCAGAAATGGACAGGCTTACTGCCGGAAAACCTCGTATTATACTTTTAAATAAATGTGACCTCGCTGACGAAAAAGTAACTCAGAAATGGGTTAGTTATTTCGGAAATATGGGAATTACTGCACTCGCTGTTGATTGTAAGTCCGGAAAGGGTCTGAAATCATTTATTCCAGCGGTTAAAACAAAAACTTTAAAGGAACTTATGGAAAAACGCCAGAAAAACGGAATGTCAAATGCTCCTGTCAGACTTATGATAGTAGGTATTCCGAATGTGGGAAAGTCATCACTTATAAATAAATTAGCAGGTGCAAAACGTACTAAAGTTGAGGACAGACCTGGTGTTACTCGTGTAAAACAATGGGTTAAACTCGAAAATAATGTCGAACTTCTCGATATGCCCGGTGTGCTTTGGCCTAAGTTTGAAGACCAGACAGTTGCTATAAAACTTGCTTTTACAGGTGCGGTAAGCGATGATATTCTTGATATTGAAACCCTTGCTATGAAACTTCTTGTTTTCCTTAAAGAAAACTATCCGAAATCTCTTACAGAACGCTATAAAATAGAGTATTCCGACGGTGAAACGGGTCTTGAACTTCTCGAAAAAGTCGGCAAAAAACGTGGTATGGTGATTTCTGGAGGAGAAGTCAATACAGAAAGAGCTTCTATAACTGTTCTTGATGAATTCCGTAGTGCTAAGCTCGGCAGAATTAGTCTTGAACTTCCCGAAAAGGAGCAGTCATGCAAAGAATAATTCTTCATAAGGAACTTTTTGATTATGACAGTGCTTTAAGAAAGGATTTTCCTGTTATATGCGGAGTTGATGAGGCAGGAAGAGGTCCTCTCGCAGGAGATGTTTATGCTTCCGCTGTTATTCTTAGGGACGGTCTTTTAATAGATTATCTTAATGACAGTAAGAAAATATCCGAAAAAAGACGCGAATCGCTTTACGATGAAATCATAGAAAAAGCTGATGCCTATTGCATTGCTACTGCGACAGTTGCCGAAATAGATAATCTTAATATTCTTAATGCAACTATGCTTGCTATGAAACGTGCCGTTGAAGGTCTTGGAATAAAACCAGACCTTGCACTTATTGATGGTAACAGAACTCCGAAACTTGATTGTGAAAGTCGTTTTGTCATAAAAGGCGATGCTAATTCTGCATCAATAGCAGCAGCTTCAATTCTTGCGAAAGTTTCACGTGACCGCTATATGAAACAGCTTGCTTTGAAGTATCCGGAATATTGTTTTGAAAAGCACAGCGGATATCCTACAAAACTTCATTATGAAATGATTAAAAAATACGGAATATCCGATGTACACAGGAAAAGTTTTAAATTAGAAAAATGACTAAACATGAAATTGGCAGACTGGGTGAGGAAAGCGTTTGTACTTACCTTGAAAACCTTGGATATAAAATTATTGTCCGCAATTACAGAATTAAGGGCGGAGAAATTGACATAATCGCTCAAAATGATGAATATACAGCGTTTGTTGAAGTTAAGGCAAGAAAACCAGACAGTATTGTTTCAGGGCTTGAAGCTGTTAACAAACGCAAACAATCTCTTATTATTAAAACTGCAAGTGATTTTTGCTGTAAGAACTCCGATATCCTTCAGCCACGGTTTGATGTTGCAGAAGTGATTATTGATAACGGAACTGTTCTCAGCATTGATTATATTTTTAATGCCTATGATACCACAGGCTATAATTTCATTTTCTGAAAGGTGATAATATGTTTTACAACAGCACAAGAAACAGTAAAGTAAAAGTTAACAGTGCCGAAGCTATTACTCAGGGTATTTCTGCTGACGGCGGTTTGTTTGTTCCTGAAAGCATTCCTGCACTCTCACTTGATGAGATAAAAGCAGTCGGTGATATGAAATACGCTGACAGAGCTGCTTTTGTTTTTTCAAAGTATCTTACAGATTTTACAGATGCAGAAATTCATTATTGTACTGACAACGCTTACAGCACAAAAAATTTTGAAACTGAAAGTATCGCCGAAATAGCTCACCTTTTTGACGGTACTTATATGCTTGAACTTTGGCACGGTCCTACTTGTGCCTTTAAGGATATGGCACTTCAGATATTGCCTTATTTCCTTACAACTTCAGCTAAGAAAATCAATCTCGACAAGAAAATTGTAATTCTTGTTGCTACTTCCGGTGATACAGGAAAGGCAGCTTTAGAGGGATTTAAAGACGTTGAAGGCACTTCAATTATGGTATTTTATCCGGAAGACGGCGTTAGTCCTATGCAGAAACGTCAGATGAAAACTCAGGAGGGTTCAAACGTTAGTGTTTGTGCATTAAAGGGTAATTTCGATGACTGTCAGAATGGTGTTAAGGCTATTTTCACAGACAATGACGTTAAGGAAAAGCTTGATTCAAAGGGAATGATGTTCTCAAGTGCAAACTCTATTAACTGGGGCAGACTTGTTCCGCAGATTGTTTACTATATTTCTTCTTATGCTGAACTTGTTAAAGACGGCGAAATTGAATTAGGCGAAAAGATTAATATTGTCGTTCCTACTGGTAACTTCGGAAATATTCTTGCCGGTTACTATGCTAAACACATGGGTGTACCTGTTAATAAACTTATATGTGCATCAAATATAAACAACGTTCTTACAGATTTCATTAATACAGGTGTTTATGACAGAAACAGACATTTCTATGCTACTGTTTCACCGTCAATGGATATTCTTATTTCAAGTAACCTTGAAAGACTTCTTTACCTCCTTACAGGCAAAAATGACGCTCTTATCAAAGAATGGTTCGGTAAGCTTGCTAATGAGGGTAAATATGAAGTTACTGACGATATAAAGGCTAAGCTTAAAGAAGAATTCTGTGCAGGTTGCTGTGATGACGTTCAGACAAAGCAGACTATTCACGAAATTTACGAAAAGTATTCATATACCTGTGATACTCATACAGCTGTTGCTGTAAAGGTTTATGAGGATTACAAGAAAGAAACAGGCGATACTACAAAAACTATTATCGCATCTACTGCAAGTCCATATAAATTCAGTGCATCAGTACTTGAAGCAGTTCAGAATAAGAAGTCTGACCTTGACGAATATGACATGATTGACAAGCTTGCTGAACTTTCAAAAATGCCTGTACCGTCTGCACTTGCTGACCTTAAAAATAAACCAGAAAGATTCAATGATACTATTGCTAAGGAAGACCAGAAAAAATACGTTCTGGAAACTCTCGGCATCTGATGAGCCTGTTTGTTATAGCTGATTTGCACCTGTGTCAATCTAATCCCGAAAAAACTATGAGCATTTTTAAGGGGTGGGAAAATTATCAGGAACTTATCAGAAAAAACTGGCTTGACATTGTAAAGCTTGACGATACTGTTGTAATTGCCGGTGATGTTTCGTGGGGAATGTCCCTCAAAGAATCTGCTCGGGATTTTCATTTTATCGAAAGGCTTACAGGTCACAAAATTATTATAAAAGGTAATCACGATTATTGGTGGTCTACCAAAAAGAAAATGGACGATTTTCTTATAGCAGAGGGTTGCAGAAGTATTGAAATTTTGCATAACAATCACTTCCGCTATGAAAATTACGGGATATGCGGTACAAGAGGCTGGGTCAGCATTAAAGGTGAAACCACAGACGAAAAAGTTCTTAAACGTGAAGTACAACGTCTTGAAACTTCAATAAAGTCTGCACTTGCTGAAAATCTTCAACCTATTGTATTTATGCATTATCCGCCTATTTTCGCTACAAATTTCAATTATGATATACTTGATGTCCTTTACCGCTACAACATAAAAGACTGTTATTATGGTCATATTCATGGACGTTCAGCACATGAACTTTGCATTAAAAATACTTATGACGGGATTAATTTTCACTTAATCGCAGGTGATTATTTACAGTTTATTCCGGAAAAAGTTTTATAATTTGTGCGTTTCGCAGAACTATCCGTAATCAGTAGAAAAAATTTTCACTTTGTGGTATAATATAGCAAGTATGTTATATAAAATAATGGAGGATTAACAAATTATGAGCTTAAAATCATCAACAAAAACAGACGTAAACACAACTGAACTCGTTATCAGCATTGATGCTGATAAATTTGAAAACGCTGTTGAAAAAGAATATCAGCGTCAGAAGAAAAATATTCAGATTAAAGGTTTCAGAAAGGGTCATGTTTCACGTAAAATGGCTGAAAAGGCTTTCGGTGAAGGTGCTTTCTATGAAGGTGCTATCAATTCCCTTATCGGTCCTGAAATCGAAGCTGCTGTAACAGGTCTTCAGCTTTCTCTCGTAGACAGACCTTCTGTTGAAGTTACTTCTATCGACAAGGGAACAGGTGTTGAACTCAAGGCTGTTTGCATTACAAAGCCTGATATCGATATCTCCGGTTACAAGGGCATGAAGGCTTCAAAGGCTGTTAAGGAAATCACAGATGCCGATATAGACAAGCAGATTGAAATGATTAGAAAAAAGAATGCTCGTATTGTTTCTGTTGACGACAGACCGGCACAGAACGGCGATGAAGTTACTATAGATTTTGAAGGTTTCTTCGGCGATGAAGCTTTTGAGGGCGGAAAAGGTGAAGACCACCCACTCGTACTCGGTAGCGGACAGTTTATCCCTGGATTTGAAGACCAGATTGTTGGTCACAACATCGGTGATGAATTTGATGTAAATGTTACTTTCCCAGCTGATTATCAGATGGAAGAATATGCAGGCAAGGACGCTACTTTCAAGACCAAGCTCAAGGCTATCAGCTATGAGGAACTTCCTGAAATTAATGACGACCTTATAAAAGATGCTACTGAATTTGATACTGTTGATGAATACAGAGCTGATATCAAGACTAAGCTTGAAGAAGCTGCTAAAAATCAGGCAGATTCAGATTTTGAAAATCAGCTTATGAATGCTCTTGTTGAAAAGGTTGATTCTCCTATTCCGAATTGTATGTTTGAACAGAGAATTGATACAATTGTTCGTTCATTTGAACAGCAACTTGCTCAGCAGGGTATGGATATAAAGCTTTATTTCCAGTATACAGGCATGAATATGGACGATTTCAGAGAGTCTTACAGAGACAGAGCTGTTAACGAAGTTAAGCTTAGACTTGCTCTTGAAAAGATTGCAGAAATCGAAAACTTTGAAGTTTCTGAAGAAGAAATCAATGCTGGTCTTGAAGATGTTGCAAAGGCTAATAATGTTGATGTTGAAACTATCAAGAAGTTCATTCCATTTGACGATTATGTAATGGATTTAAAGGTTCAGAAAGCAATTGAACTTATCAAGAACACAGCTGTTGAAGAAACAGCAGAGGAAACTGCTGAATAATTAGTTTTTTCCTGTTTAAAATATATAAAATATATATGCTGTTCTGCTGAACGGCGGAACAGCAACGTTTTTGTAGAAAGGGCGATGAATAATGAGTAGTTTAGTACCTTATGTCGTTGAACAGACAAGCCGTGGTGAAAGGTCATATGATATTTTTTCCAGACTCCTCAATGACAGAATTATTATGCTTTCAGACCAGGTGAATGATGCTACAGCCAGCCTTGTAGTAGCACAGCTTCTCTACCTCGAAAGTCAGGACAGTGAAAAGGATATTTCACTTTATATCAATAGTCCGGGTGGTTCTATTACTGCCGGAATGGCAATCTATGATACTATGAATTATATTAAGTGTGATGTTTCAACTATCTGTATTGGTATGGCAGCTTCAATGGGTGCATTTTTGCTTTCATCAGGTGCAAAGGGAAAAAGATTTTCTCTTCCTAACAGTGAAATCATGATTCATCAGCCCCTTATCTCCGGCGGACTTTCCGGACAGTGTACAGATATAAAGATTCATTCTGACCACCTTGTAAGAACACGTCAGAAAATGAACGAAATTCTCGCTCAGAATACCGGCAAGCCTATTGAACAGATTCAGATTGATACTGAACGTGATAACTTTATGTACGCTCAGGAAGCTCTTGAATACGGACTTATTGACAAGGTTATTGAAAAAAGGTAGGTTGAATAATGTCAGAAACTTTTAAATCATGTAGTTTTTGTGGCAAGGGTGAAAACAGAGTAAAAAGTATGTTTTCAGCAGGTCCTTCAAATATCTGTGACGAATGCGTTTGTTATTGTTATGAAGTTCTCTGCGGTTCTGGAATGGCTAAGGCTAAAAGAAAAGCTTCTCAGCCTGATTCTGAATTTAAAGACATCAAGCTTTTAAAACCTATTGAAATTAAAAAATTCCTTGATGAATATGTAATAGGTCAGGACGATGCTAAAATTTCGCTTTCTGTTGCTGTCTATAATCATTATAAGCGTATTATGAGCCAGTCGGGACAGAACGAAAATAATACTACAGATGACATTGAACTTCAGAAAAGTAATATTTTACTTCTTGGCCCTACCGGTGTGGGAAAGACTTTTCTTGCACAGACTCTTGCTAAAATGCTTAATGTTCCTTTTGCGATTGCGGACGCTACCACAATTACTGAGGCTGGATATGTTGGCGATGATGTAGAAAATGTTCTGTTGCGACTTATTCAAGCCGCTGACTATGACATAAAAGCCGCTGAAAAAGGTATCATTTATATTGATGAAATCGATAAAATTGCTCGTAAATCTGAAAACGCTTCACTTACCCGTGATGTAAGCGGTGAAGGTGTTCAGCAGGCACTTCTTAAAATTATTGAAGGTACTGTTTCAAACGTTCCTCCACAGGGAGGAAGAAAGCACCCGAATCAAGAAAATCTTCAGATTAACACAAAAAATATTCTTTTCATATGTGGCGGTGCTTTTGATGGTCTTGAAAAGCAGATTCAGAAACGTATAGGAAAATCACCAATAGGTTTCGGCGGAGAAATCAAAAGCAGTATTGAACAAAAAGACAATATCTTCAAAAAAGTTGTTCCAAAGGATTTAGTTAAGTTCGGTATGGTTCCTGAATTTATAGGAAGACTTCCGGTTATATCTGTTCTTGAAGAACTGGACGAAAATTCACTTGTAAGAATCCTTACAGAACCTAAGAACGCTCTTATAAAGCAGTATAAGAAACTTTTTGAATATGATAATGTTGAACTTGAAATACAAAATGATGCTCTCATTGAAATAGCTAAAAAGGCTATTGCACAAAAAACAGGGGCAAGAGGTTTGCGTTCAATTCTTGAAAATACTCTCATGAAAGCTATGTATTCAGTGCCTTCTGATGAAAATATATCTAAGGTTACTGTTACCGCTGATTGTATTACAGGAAATTCACAGCCAATTCTTACTAATAGACGTAATGAAGTCATTGGACTTGCGGATATTGCATAAAAAAAGGGACGTTAAAAGCGTCCCTTTTCTTGTTTATTTAATTAACAGCCACAGCCACAGTTGTTGTTGCAACCGCCACAGCCACAATCGTTGTTGTTACCGCAACCGCCACAGATGATGAGGAAGAGGAATATAAGAAGAATTATGCACCAGCAGTTATTGCCGTCAAAACATGAATTACACATAAATAAAACAACTCCTTGTTGAATTTTATTTAAAGCATTTTTTGTTTTGCTTTATAGTACATATTATGCTATACCTGAAAAAGTGTTACAAAAAAAATTACAATCGCAGTATTCGACTGTTATCGCACAGAAATAGTGGCATAATATAATCAGGTGTTTTTTTCAGGAGGGTGTAATCATGATAAATACGGATAAATTCACAAAGAAAGCAGTACGGATTATTGAAAATGCCGTCAATATAGCTTCAGAGCTTGGGCATACCTATATAGGCAGTGAACATATTTTACTGTCTATCACCGCTGACGGTACAACAAGTGCAGCCGAAATTCTCATAGAAAACGGCGTTTCTTACGATGACCTCAGACGTGAAATTATTCACCTTGTGGGACAGGGTACTCCGTCAATACTCAATCAGAGGTATTTCACAACGGCAACTAAAAAAATTCTTGAATCTTCCTATAACATTGCATTGACGGATAAAAAACGTCAGGCAACTCCGGAACACATTTTATCAGCAATCATTCGGGAATCTTCATGTAGTGCCTGTACTATAATCAAGAAAATAGGCGGAAATCTTACCGGAATTTGCGGAGGACTTAATTTGGTTCATTCATCGGAGGTTCAGGCAGAACTTCTTGAGGCAATAAAACCTAAGCTTTCACAGCTTCCAAATCTTTTCCGGTATGGAAAAAACCTTACAGATATTTCTCTTATAAGAAAAAATGACCCCCTCATTGGCAGGAAAAACGAAATTGAAAGAGTTTTACAGGTGCTTTCCAGACGAAATAAAAACAATCCATGTCTGATAGGGGAGGCAGGAGTAGGAAAAACTGCTATAGTTGAGGGAGTGGCAGAACTCTTTGTACGAAATCTTGTTCCGGATTCTCTTAAAAATAAGTTTATATTTGCATTGGATTTTACCTCTTTGCTTTCAGGGGCAAAATACAGAGGTGATTTTGAAGAACGTGTTAAAGCGTGTCTTGACGAAGCCGTAAATGCTGGTAATATAATACTTTTTATTGATGAAATTCATACAATTGTAGGGGCAGGAGCAGCAGAAGGTGCTATTGATGCAGCTAATATTATGAAACCTCAGCTTGCGAGAGGTGAACTTCAGATAATCGGTGCTACAACGTTTGAAGAATACCGCAAAACTATTGAAAAGGATACCGCTTTAGAAAGACGTTTTCAGCCTGTAAGCGTAGTCGAACCATCAATTGAAAACTGTATTGAAATAATCAATGGTCTGAAAAATAATTACGAAACCTTTCATAATGTAGAAATAAGTCAGGAAATAATATCTTTATCTGTAAATATGTCTGTGCGTTATATATCTGAACGTTTTTTACCTGATAAAGCTATTGATGTACTTGATGAAGCCTGTGCTTGTGCTAAAATTCGTTACAGCACGGGATACACCGAATATTTAAACATGAGTACCGCTAAAAATCGTTTGAGTGGTATAAGAAAACTTGCAAATAACAGTATTCGTCCACGTGTTCTTAAAGAGGATATTATTTCAGTTGTTTCAATGAAAACAGGTATTCCACTTGATAAAATAAGTATTCGTGATGTTCATGAACTGAATTTTCTGAAAATGAAACTTTCTGAAAGAGTTATAGGTCATGAAGATGCTATAAATAAAATTACTAATGCTATATGCCGTTCAAAATCAGGTTTGCGTGATGCAAACAGACCAATAGCATCATTTTTGTTTGCAGGTTCTACAGGAGTTGGAAAAACTGAACTTGCAAAGGCTTTAGCGGATTGTATGTATAATTCGGGAAACAACCTTATCAGAATTGATATGTCCGAATATATGGAAAAACATTCTGTATCCAAGCTTATAGGAGCTCCTCCCGGATATGCTGGTTATGATGAACAACCAAGTAACCTTTGTGAAAGAGTACGGCGAAATCCTTATTCATTATTGCTTTTTGATGAAATTGAAAAAGCTGATATTGAAGTTTTGAATGTTCTTTTGCAGATACTCGATGACGGAATTTTGACAGATTCGACAATGAAAAAGGCAAGTTTCAGAAACTGTATTATAATTATGACTTCAAATATAGGGGCAGACCAGTTAAGCCGAAAATCATTAGTAGGATTTACTGAAAATCCAGATTCAGCCAATGAAGATTATGTTTTATCAAGGTTAAGGGAACATTTTACTCCGGAATTTATAAACAGAATTGATGAACTTGTTGTATTCAGACCTCTTATACATGATGACCTTGTAAAAATAAGTCGTATCGCTCTTGAAAATCTTCGTTTACGTGCCAAAAGTCTTGGAATAGAGTTAAGTTATTCACCACGGGTTATCGAAACTATAGCTTGTGCCAAGGAAACTGAAAAATATGGTGCTCGTCCTATAAAAAGGCGTGTTACTGAACTTGTTGAAAATGAGTTAGCTGGAATGATAATTCGTTCAGAAATAAAAAACGGTGATGCTATAAGGATAGAATTTAAAAATGATAAAATATTATTTCTTAAAGGAGCAACAGTATAATATTATAAACCGGATAAATCAAAATCCGGTACATATTTTTCACCTACAGATGATTGTTGTTGTGTGTAACCGTTTATACCGAGTTTTTCGGCGTAATGTATAACACTATTGTATTCCATTTTTGTAAGACGACGTTTTATTTCTGAAAATTTTTCATCTATAAAATCAAATGGTGTATACTGATTCATGATACTTACCAGATTATCGGGAATGTTTTCAGAAATCCATTCCATAATTTTCATTGAATCGTGGCGGTGTGAAGGCAAAACAAGATGACGTATCAAAGTACCTTTTATAAGTCCGCCGTTGCTGTTGTAGATAGGTTTTCCGGTTTGTCGGGTCATTGCAAGAATTGATTCTGATGCATATTTAAAGTAATCCGGAGCGTTGGAATAACGTGCGGAAATTTCAGATGAAAAATATTTCAAATCAGGCATATAAACATCAATATAACCATTGAGCAGGTCAATAGTTTCTGGAAGTTCATAACCGCCGGAATTATATATAATCGGGATTTGAATTTTGTTTTTAACAAGGTCAAGAGCGTGTATTATACTTGGAATAAAGTGTGTAGGAGTAACAAGTTCAATATTATCCGCTCCTTTGTCCTGTAATGACAGAAAAATATCTGCCAGTCTGTTATCTGTGAGAAGTTTTCCGAAAAAGTCATTGCTTATTGAGTTATTCTGACAGAAACAGCAATGCAGATTACAACCGGTAAAAAATACTGTTCCTGCACCGTTTTTGTAGGAAATACAAGGTTCTTCCCACTTATGCAGGGACGCTTTGGCAGAAAGGATTTCTGTTCCCATTCCGCAGAAGCCCTTTTTTTCGTATCTGTTTATATTGCAACGTCTTGGACATAAACAGCAGTTTTCATATATTTTCATTTAATCACTTCCTGAACTCATTATATCATATTTTTATCGATATATCAATAAAGCTTTGTCAAATATAAACATATATGCATATTATAATTATGAGGTGATAATTTAATGGTTATGTTTGCAACAGTACTTGAAGTTAATTGTTCTAATCTTCTTGTAAAAGAGTTCCCAAATGAACAGGAAGTTATAGTAAATACATCATGGGCGTGTCGTTTCAACGTCGGGGACAATGTGAAAATTGTCTATAATGGTGCAATGACCGCAAGTTTACCGCCACAAATCAGTGCAAGGCGAATATTTAAAATGAACAATTGATTTATAGTAAAAAAACCGGACGCAATAAAACGTCCGGTTTTTTGAATTTTAATTCCAGAACATGAATATTTTTTTAATTTCGTAAGCAATTTCCGGATAATCCCAGTGCATATCACAATAACGGAATGCCTGATTTACAGATTGTACACCACTTACAACTATAGTCCATACAAGTGATACACAGAAAAATATATTAATGATTTTTTTGACTGTGGGATTAGTTGCTTTTTGATACAGATAGAATATTATAAAATATGCTCCTATAAGCATTTGCCATGCAAAATCCGTCATATAACGTATGGAATAACCGCTTTCCCATACGGAACATATTATTATTAACGGAATCACTATACATGGAAAAAGTATATACAAGGATTTTTTTATTTTTTCACGTCTGTCAGGAATAGTTTTCAGTGCTTTTCCGGCGAGCAGGTATGAAAACATCGGTAATGCAAGGAAAAACAATCCGCATACATTGTGCGTTGATGATGAGTCATTATAGAAAAATCCGCCGACACCCATTCCTTGAAAGTTTGCAGAAACAAAAGGGTATTCAGTTGAGAATATGGGAGGATTAAATAAATAGTTCCAGAATGGTATCAGAGACAATAACCAATGAAATTGAGTATTTCTAAAATCATTTATAGTAAGTGAATATTGTATTCCAAATTCAAATGGTGAATCAAATCTTACATAATTGTATATCATCTGTACCAATCCCAAACAAGCCATTGGTACAATTGCACACGCAAGATAACGAATGCTTTGTTTATTGAAAAATTTATGTTTTTTATTATCTGAAAATTTGGTAATTGCACATATCATGAATACTGCTGAACATATACAGTATAAAACAGTTGTTGGTCTGCTCAGTACAGCAAGAGCAAATAATAATGACGATACAGCAGTTTTTAAAAGCGATATTTTGCCTTTACCGATTATATTGGCAGAAATCATAAAGTAAAACGCCCATGTCATGAAAGCAAATCCGGCTGACATTGCAATTTCATAGAAAAGCGGTCTGCCAATGCTATACCATATACCGCTTACCATTTGGATTATTACGAGACTTATAATAAATATTCCAGTGGGAAGCTGAGGGAAAAACTTTTTTGTAAGCTTATTGAACAGGAATGACAAGCCAATAATTCCGATTATTGCGAATATAAGAACTGCTGCGGAATCTGGGAAATAATATCCGGTAATCAGATGATAAGGCAAGAATAACAATACAACTGGTGCTATTCCATAGTATGAGTAAAACTTTCCGTCAAAGTATACATGGTCCCAAGCAGAATTTGTCCTGTAATCCTCGTCCCATTCTGATGTGAGTTCAGCTTCACGGTGTTGTCTGTCATATGGATTATCAAAGGTTTTTAAGCTTTCGTCAGGCTGTGGATATAAATATGTTCTGCCGTCGGCGAATGCGTCAACTAACTGTTGTGTAACCTGATTTCCTGAAGTCTTTGAAAATTCCTGTTTCCATGTGCGGTCGTCTATTCGGTAATTTGTAACCCATATCGCCCAGAAACACATGAATGCTGTTATTATGATTGTAGCGTTGCGACAGAATTTAAGATTTTCGTTTACACCTTTTTGCATTAGATATCCATGCATTACTGTATGTATGAATATACTCAGCAACACTATAAGCAAAAATCTAATCCATGATATTTCAATAGGTATAGGCATATTTAATGTTATTCCCTTTACATATGCTGAACCGTTGTTTTGTGGCTGGATACGTACTGCAACTTCGCCAACATTTCCGGAAAGTTCACATTGCAAATAATGTGACTGATTTTGTTTTCGTGAAACTATTGTATGAGCTATTTTTTCACGTGGAGAGAAATTCTGTGTTTCGTCGGTTGCGTCTATTGAAAAATCAACGGCTCTGGTGTTTCCTTCAAGGTACATATCAACATAAACTGTACTCAAAGGTGTATTGACTTCGGGAATAGTCAATATAAGTTCTTTTCCTCCGCTTACATAAATGTCATTTTCAGTTTTACGATACTTGCCACCGCTTTCAATAGTAAAGTCACCTGCTTGGCACGTAATCATGGAATAATTTCCAAACCACATACGATATACCGGAGCATTAAACAAAGTTAATTCCAGAATAAACGCAATTAAAATTACCTTGACTGCAAAGACAACATCTGGTAATTTGCGTTTTTTATTCATCGTGCATAGAATGTATGCAACTGTACAGACAATTCCCATTAAAAAATAGGAATCAGAATAAATTCCAAAGTCGACTAATTTAAACTTGTCCGTAAGTGCGACACTTGCCATAAAGACGGTCATGCCTCTTGCAGTGCTTCTGATATTTATTATCATACGGGATTGCTTGGATTTTTTGTTTTCTTTGATTTCATGCAGAAAAACAAACATAATAATTACAGTAATGATAAATGCAATAATGAATAGAAATGTATTCACTAACATACCTCCAATCAACATAGATAAATATATTATATAATTTACGATTAAGTTTGTCAACTGCTAAATATTGAAAATGATACAAAAAAGCATTTAAAAAATAAGTTTTGGAAATTTGAAAAAAAGTATTTGACAAATGCATTTTTTTGTGATATACTATATAGGAAATCAAAAATCACTTTAAAGCGTTACAGTATAAAGTGATAAATCAGATTTGAAAGGATTGTTTTTTTATGAAGGAAATTTCAAAATTAATGGATTACAGACCTGATATTAAGGTTATTGATGCAACTCTCAGAGATGGCGGTCTTGTAAATGAATTCCGTTTCAGTGACGATTTTGTTAAGCATCTCTATAATGCAAACCTCCGTGCAGGTGTTGACTATATGGAATTCGGTTACAAGGCAGACCGTGAAATGTTCGATGAAACCAAATTCGGTCCTTGCAAATTCTGTGATGACGATTATATAAGGTCTATTGTTGGCGAAAATAATACAGACCTTAAAATTGCTGTAATGGCTGATGTTGGTCGTTGCAATTATAAACAGGATATTCATGACCGTGCAGAAAGTCCGATTGACCTTATACGTGTTGCAACATATATTAATCAGATTCCCACTGCTGTTGATATGATTGAAAACGCTAAAAGCAAAGGTTATGAAGTAAGCTGTAACATTATGGCTATTTCAAACGCTCAGGAAAGCGAAATAAAAGCTGCTCTTGATATTCTTGGAAAATCTCCGGTTGATGTTTTCTATATTGTTGACAGCTTTGGTTCACTATATCCGGAACAAGTTGCAAGATTCGCTGACCTTTACTGTGAAATGGCTGAAAAATACGGCAAAAAAGTAGGTATTCATGCCCATAATAATCAACAGCTTGCTTTTGCGAATACTATTGAAGCTGTTGGTGATGGTGTTGACTGGTTAGATGCTACTTATTGCGAAATGGGAAGAGGTGCAGGCAACTGTGCTATGGAATTGCTTCTTGGATTCCTCAAAAACCCTAAATATAACATTTATCCTGTATTGCAGTTTATTGAAAAACATATGCCTCAACTTCGTGAACAAGGTGCTGTATGGGGATATGATTTACAGTACATGATGACAGGTCTTTTAAATCAGCACCCAAGAAGTGCTATACAGTTCACTAATGACGGAAGAACTGATTATTCTGAATTTTATAAAGAAGTTCTTGCACAGGAATAATAAAAGTAAAACTTTCGGTAAACTGAATTTTACCGGAAGTTTTTATTTAGCAGGTGATTTATATGGAAAAATATACGATTATTCAAAAAATTGAGAACGGAAAACAAACAGGTATTTGGGGAATTATAAACAAAGAGGGGAGAGAGTTTTCCTATACATATGCTGTTCAGAAAATAAATAATAATTATATTCTGTTTACTGAAAACTATTTTCTTGATGAGGCGGATTATGATTTTCCGGAACGTTATGAACATTTTGAAGTATTTGAAACTCTGTCAGACGTTTTTGAAAAGCTTGAAAAATATAATATACTTCCTGAAAATATGAGTACTTCAAAAGGAATTAAATTATTTAATGACAAGCAAATAAATCTTATGCTTTATATCGGTGAAAACAATTCACTTACAAATGGAAATATATATAATATTCTGTTTACTGAAAACGAATGTTTCTGTACTGTGAATGATAATCATGAAAAATATCTGTGTTCATGCAAACTTTTTGAAAAAATATAATTGTTGACTTTTTTAATGAAAAGTTGTATAATTCAATAAAAGGAGGCGTGAATATGACAGAATATCTTACAAATTATATGAATACCGTTTCAGAACGCCTTGACAACTGTCGTACAAAAAAAGAACTTAATTCTATTCTTTCTCAGCACATGGATAAAATAGCTTTTATGCAACACGAAAGAATAGTGCATTTTCTTGTGACAATGCTTTTTGCAATAGTTCTTTCAATTTTCATGGTCGGAATGTTGCTTACAGAAAATATTATGTTATTGGTTCTTGTAACTATAATTATTGTATTGCTTGCATTTTACATAAAGCATTACTATTTTCTTGAGAACACCGTTCAGAAAATGTATAAAGTATATGACAGAATTTTAAAAATGCAGGAGGATTTCGACAATGACTAAACAGGAAGTAGCTAATCTTGCCGTTGAAGAACTTGAAAAGCTTTATCCGGATATAAAATGTTCACTGAAATACTCAAATCCTTATGAACTTATGTTTGCTACAAGGCTTTCTGCACAATGTACTGATGCAAGAGTTAATATAGTAACTGAAAAACTTTTCAAAAAATATCCTACTCTTGAAAGTTTCGCATATGCAGACCTTGAAGAACTTGAACAGGACGTTAAACCATGCGGATTCTATCACATGAAAGCAAAGAATCTTAAAGAAATGGCAAGGCAATTATTGGATAACTTTAATGGAAAAGTTCCCGACAATATGGAAGATTTACTTACATTGTCCGGAATTGGTCGTAAAACTGCTAATCTTGTACTCGGTGATGTTTATGGAAAACCCGCTGTTGTTACCGATACTCATTTTATACGTATTACCGGACGTTTAGGGCTTACCAAAAACAAAGAACCTGCCAAAGTTGAAAAAGACCTTGTAAAACTTCTTCCGCCGGATAAATCAAGCCGTTTCTGTCATCAGATTGTGCAATTCGGACGTGATGTTTGCAGTGCAAGAAAACCTAAATGTTCAGAATGTTCATTGAATTATTTTTGTCCGACTTATCAGAATAAATAAATATATCCCCTTTTGCCTTATTTCAGACAAAAGGGGATTTGATTTAATTAAGTATATCGTTAGTATAAACAGGAAGTTTTTCAGCAGGTATGAGGTCTGCAACAACCATTTGTATAACTAAAGCATCATTATTTGTAATTCCATCACCACGATTATAAACATCAGCTAAATCCTGACCTTTTTCAGAAATCTGATATTCATCGGAATTTGAAATTGCCTGCATGATAAGTACAGCGTCAGCAATAGTTACTTCACCGTCGGTATTTGCATCGCCGAGAACTTTATCATCTTCACCGCTTGTAGTAGCAGTAGTTGTTGTGCTTGTTGAATCAGTTGTAGCTGTTGTAGTAGTTGTTGATGTTGTTGTGCTACTGCCGGAAGTAGTAGTTGTTTCTGTTGGTTTGGACTGGCTTGAATAAAGGTCTTCCGGAAGTTCATCAAGGGTAATGCAGTAATCACTCTGGTACATTTCAATAGTATCTTCAAGTGTATTGAAAGTAGGGCTTGAAAGGAAGTTGTTATTATCACTGCCACCATCGTACCATGTGCAGAAATACAACCAGCCAGCTTTTTCACTTGTAAGGTTGTCTACTGTTGAGAAACTGTCATTTTCAGCCATAGCAACCATTTTTTTACTTGAATACTTTTCCATGATTCCATAGAAAGTAGAACTTATAGCACTGTCATTATGAACAAGTGATGGTTGCCAGTTGTTTTCTTCAAGGTAAACTGTACAGTTATACTTATCGTAACCGATGATATCAACGTATTCATCGCCTGGATACCAATTTTCAGAAGTATCAAAGTTATAACTGTTCCATTCCCAGATTATATTGTGAAGACCATATTCATTTACAAGTGTGTCATAAGTGAGTTTCCATAATTCCTTATAAACTTCTGAGCCTTCTTTGCCCCACCAGAACCATGAACCAGTTTCACCGCCACCGCCTTCTGCTTCGTGGAGAGGACGGAATATAAGCGGAACGTTAGCGTCCTGAAGTTTCTGAATCTGTCCTGCGAGAGCTTCAAGAGCTTTAAGGTAATATTCACGTTCAACAGTGCCTTCTTTAAGTACATTGGAGGTAACAAAATCTGTTTCCTTTGGGTCGTAAGTAGCATCTCCCCAAGTGATATTTGTATCGCCTACTTTGTATCCTTCCATTTTCTTAGGTACTGTGATATGCCATGAAGCTGTTACAATACCATTTTTATTTTTAACCCAGTCAATCATTCTGTCAGTAGTGCCGTCTTCTGAACCATAAAGAATATTAGCACTGTTAAGGAAATCAAATCCTCTGATAGCCGGATAATGACCGGTTTTTTCCTTGAGGTATTCAAATTCATATTCAAAGTCATGAGGACCATACATATATATTTCCTGCTGACCGGAGATTATATTATTTCCGTAAACACTTGCAAGATATGACATGAGGTTTTTTGTTTCAGCGGTAGCATCAGGGTCGCAAGGAGTAGTCTGTGATGCTGTGATAGGAGCAAGTACAGCTTCTTCAACTGTCATATAGTCGAAATTTGACCAGCCCCATGATTTTTCAATAAGAATTGTGTTTTCACCAGCATTGAGTTTTACAGACGGAATTTTAACTGCTTCTAATCCATCACTTTCCGGAATAGCAAGAACGCCCTGTGAAACGCCATTAATTTTGAGGTTTTGCTGTTTAGCACCGCCAATACCTCCGCAGTAAATCATAATATTGTAAATGCCGTCTTTTTCAACATCAATGTTCATTTCAATAGAACCGGTGTTTTCCATTCTGAGAATTTTTCCGCCACTTGCATCGGCATTTTCTTCGACTGAAACTTCTCCGGAAATCTTAGCATCTTCAAATTCATACTTTGTTTCTGCGGCAAAAGCATTACCAGTATTCATAACTGCCATGCCGTTAATAAGCATAGCTGCTGACATAATGGCTGCACTTGCCTTGTTTAAAAATTTATTGTGCATTGTTAATCCCTCCGATAATAAATATAGTTTAATTATAGATTTATTTTCAATGAAAATCAAGAGTTTACCACAAATTTTCCAAAAACCTCCAAAACTTTTGTATATATGCACAAATACTAAATATTGTTTTTGTGTAAAAAACACAGTTAAAAATATCAGTTTATAACCCAGTGAGTATGACTTCCTTTTCTGTCTTTTGTTACAATAAGCTGATTGTCTATTTCCTGTTTCATTTCTGTAACGTGTGAGATAATTCCTATAAATCTGTTTTCTTCTGCCATTTCTTTAAGAACTCTTACAGCCTGATTGCGTGAATGTTCATCAAGAGAACCGAATCCCTCATCTATAAATATTATATCAGGATTTACTACAGCGATGTTTTCCTGTATCTGTTCCGAAAGTCCGAGAGCAAGAGCCAAGGCAGATATAAAAGTCTCACCGCCTGAAAGCGTTTTCACTGGTCTTTCACTGTTATTGATAGTTGAATATACTGTAAATTCAAGTCCCATTTCTGTTCTTCCAGATGACATAGCCTGTTCGCTGTCAATAAGACGAAGTTCAAACTGTCCGCCTGACATACGTCTAAAATGAACGTTTGCACCATCAAGTATCTTTTGTAAATAATACCTTTGAACAAATGTTTCTATACCCATGTGTTCGCCGGATAATGTTCCGGAAAGCTTTTTATATAAATGATTAACATTCATGTATTCAGAACTTAAACGGCTGTAATCTTTGGATTGTTCAGATAATAAATTATATGTATTTTTATTGGTTTTGTAAATTTCGTTGTATGTTTCAAGAAGTTTTCTTGATGTTTCAAGGGCTTGTTTAGCAGAAAAATCAGCTTTTTTAAGTTCTTCTATATTCGGACGTGAATTTTTTCCGATAGCTTTTTTTGAAAAATTATATAATGTTTCAGCAGAAAGCTTTTTCTGATTATAGATATCAATTTCTGATTGCAAAATTTCAGTATAATTTTTCTGAAATTTTTCAGTTATTTCATTCCAGTTGTTAAGGGAGTATTTTTCAGTTATGTTAATGTAATCTTTTTTGCGTTCTGAAAGAGTTTTCTGAATTTCCGGAAGTTCTTCGCTGTATTTTTTTATAATGGCTTTTGTCTGTTCTAAATTGCTTTTTGATAAATTAAGCTTATCTTTTATACTATTATAAAGATTTGTTTGTTCATTTTTGAATTTTTCTGCAAGTGATAATTCTTTGCGTGCTGAAATTTCATCGTCATAGTATAAAGTTTCACTAAGTTCTTTTTTCAGATTAATATTACTTGAAATTTCTGATTCTATTTCAGTTATATTTTTATCTAATTCTTCGAATTCAGGCAAAAGTTTATTGATTTGTATTTTATATTTGTTTGTCATTTCAGATGCGTTATTATATTTTTCAAGGTTATCCGAGTATGTTTTGCCTTCTTCTTTTGTATGCAACTTGAATTTACTTAATATTTTTCCGGTTTGTTCAATATCCGGAATTTCAGAAATATCCGGAATTATTTTTGACATACATTCATATAATTTTTGCATTGAATCAGACAGGTCCTTTTTTCGTTCTTCTAAAATTTCCAAAGCAGACTTGACTTGTGCGGATTTTTTATTTTGAATGTTATCCAGTTCTGAAACTTCTTTATTAAGTTGGTCAATGATTTCACGGGTAACAGAACTATGTATATCAGTGATTTTACAAGGGGAGGGGTGTTCCAAAGAACCGCATACCGGACACGGTTCACCTTTATGAAGCTGTTCCATTGCTATAAATCCCGCCTGTGCATCAAGAAAAGCTATGCGTTTTGTAGTGTATTCATTTGTCTTATTCAAATATTGCTGTCGTGCATTGATATATTCTTTTTGAAACTTGTCTGCTTTTTGCTTTTGCAGAATAATTTCATTTTTTATTTTTACTATTGTATTGTAATCATCAGAAATACGTTCAACTTCATTATTTTTAATCTGCCATTCAAGGAAGAGTTTTTCTGAATCTTTAAGTAATTTTATAATTTCCTGATATTCAGATATGCTTTTTTCAAATTCTGAAATTTTGTTTTTTATGGTTTCTGCTTTTCTTCTGGAAGATGAAATATCAGATTTTTTTTCATTTATAGTTTTTTCTATGTTTATGATTTTTTCAAAGGTTTCAAGGTTGTTTTTTACACGCTCGGAAGTCTGTATAAATTCTGTTGTTGCTGAATTTTTTAATTCAAGAGCCTTATTTTCTTCTTTAATAAGTAATGTATATTCTTTTTCTATGTCCGGAAGTATATTTTTTTGATTTTCCAATTTATTATGAATATTTTCAACAGACACCGAAATATCAGCATATCTGTTATAAATCGCCTTTATTTCATAAGCTGAATTTATTTTTTGAATAAGGTCATATTTCTGTCTGATATTTTGTTCTTGTTTTTTACATTCTGAAATTTCTTTTTCTGCCTGCTCCATTTCTTCAAAGTTTTTCAGCAAATTATATGCTTCTTTAAGTTGGTCACGTTTTTTTTCGCTGTCATTTAAAAGTTTGTTATAATTTTCTTCTGCTGAAATTTTTTTGTTTTCTATGGAGTGACAGAATGTATTCAGATGAGTTAAAAGATTTTCAAGACTATAAACAGTCATTTCCTCATTAATAAAGTGTTCTTTTGTTTGACTTATAGAATGAGTATTTTCACATTCTTCGGGTATCAGAATATGTGTGGCTTCATTCTGACATATATTATTTATAATTTTTATTTGTTCTGCTAAATCTTTACGGCGGTTTTTGAGTTCGTCAACAATTCTGTCAAATATTTCAGTATTGAAAAGCTTACGGAGAATCTTTTTCTTATCGTTTGAACTTGAACGCAGAAGTTCCATAAATTCACCTTGTGCTATCATGGAAATCTGCATAAACTGGCTTTTAGTAAGAATTATAATTTCACTTAATTTAGCATTAGCTTCTTTTTGTGAAACGGCTGTACCGTCCGGAAGTATAAGAATAACTTTTTCGCTTGCATTGGATTTTTTGCCATTTGATGAAGTTTTAATTTGTTTTGGTTCACGTCTTACGGTATATTGTGAAATTTCATTGCCATGTTTTTCAGTGAAAGTAAGTTCTACAAAGGTTGTTTTTTTGCCGTCTGTAAACTGACTTTGTAATTCTTTACCTGACTTTTTGTTGCTATTTGAACTTGCTTCACCATACAGTGCGAAAACAATAGCGTCAAAGATTGTGGATTTTCCTGAACCTGTATCACCGGTTATAAGGAATAAATTTTGTTCTGGTTTGGTAAAGTCTATAACTGTTTTTTCACCATAAGAGCCAAATGCCTGTATAGTTAATTTAATTGGTTTCATATTTCGTTATCCTCCTGCACAGTATTTATAATATCTCGTAAAATATTTTTTTCGTCATTGTTCAAACCTTTTACAAAGTATTCGCATAGTTCAAAAATGCTTTTTGCGGTAGTTGTTTCAGGTTTATTAATTATATCGCTATATGTGGAATTTCTAAAGGAATAGCGGATTTCAAGAAGATTAGGAAATGCTTCAATTATACGGGCTGAAATATCTGTTTGTTGCGGAGTTTCTGTTAAAATTACGCTTACATAGTCATCATAACTTTGATTGAGAATTTCATTTAGTGTTCCTTTTATAATACGTACTTCATGGAGCGGTTTAAGAGGAATAGCTGTGGTTTTAATGTTACCTTTTTCAGCGAGTTCAATCATTATAACGTTTTTTTGTTGTCCTGCTTCACTTATTGAATATGCCAACGGTGTACCGCAGTATCTTATATTATTTTTTCCTACAATTGAGGGTTTATGAATGTGTCCTAATGCCGAATAATCAAACTTTTCAAGAATATCAGCATAAACAGCATCAATATTACCGACTGTTATTCTTTCTGAATCCATTCGTTCAATATCTTTAATTGATTTTCCGAATGGTATATAAAACTGATGACTTACTATAATATTGCGTTCATTTGTATCTATGTTTTCACGTTCTATTATTTTATGAACTGCTGTATTATAAGAAATATTATTATCTTCGTCATTTATTATCATACGAACCATAGAGGGCTTTATGAATGGCAACAAATAAAAATTAACGTTTCCATAAATATCATTTAAAGTTACTTTTTCAATGTAATCTGTTGGTTTCTGTGGGGGATTTCCTATCATATGTATTTTATGCAAAGACAGAATTTTACGGAATATATCTATACGTTGCGAACTGTCGTGATTTCCGCTGATTATCATTATTTCAGTGTTCGGAACTCTTACAGACAATCCTGAAATAAAGTCGTCAAATATTTTTACAGCCTCAGCCGAAGGAATGGCTTTATCATAAATGTCACCGGCAATAACTATGGCATCAGGTTTATTTTCTTCAATGATTTCTGAAATCTGATTTAATATGTATTTTTGGTCATCAAGCATACTTCTATTAAACCAGTTAAGTCCTATATGCAAATCGGATAAATGTATTATTTTCATTTTTTTAAAGCTCCTTTTTAATAATATTTTAATAAAATAATATCATAATGTATATTTTTTGTCAATCATATTGGTATAAATTTATCAAAATATAGTTGACTTTTCTGTGAATATATGCTATAATTTGATGAAAAATTTTATTATGGAGTTGATTATTTATGAAATTTTCTGCAATTACTGCACTTATATGTGCCGGAACAATGATGTTTTCATCAAACTGCATTGCAACTTCTGCTGAATCCGATATGCGAGATATGACCACTATGGAAATTGTTCGTGATATGGGCGTGGGAATAAATTTAGGAAATACTTTTGAATCATGTGGTGACTGGATAGCTCAATGGGGTGACGGTACTCCTAAATCCTATGAAACAGCTTGGGGAAGTCCGGAAATTACTCAGGATATGATACAGGGTTATGTAGATGAGGGATTCGGAGTAATACGTATTCCTGTTGCATGGTCAAATATGATGGGCGAAAATTATACAATAAGTTCAGAATACCTTGCAAGAGTAAAACAGGTTGTTGACTGGTCTCTTGATACTGGTATGTATGTAATTCTTAATATTCACTATGATAACGGCTGGTGGTCAGATTTTCCGACAAAAAAAGATGAATGCATGAAAAAATACACTCGTGTCTGGGAACAGCTTACAGATGCTTTCGGTGACTATGATGACAAGCTTATGTTTGAGTCACTCAATGAAGAGGGCGGTTGGGATTCTGTATGGAATCAATGGACCGGTACAGAAGACCAGAAAAAACAATCCTATGCACTTCTTAATGAAATAAACCAGAAATTTGTTGATATAGTGCGTTCTTCCGGAAAAAATAATGCTGAACGTCATTTACTTATCGCAGGATACAAAACTGATGTAGCACTTACTTGTGACCCGTTATTTGAAATGCCAGAGGATTCTGCCGGAAGATGTGCGGTATCTGTGCATTACTATACACCGTCATCATTTGCAATACTTGAAGAAGATGCAGACTGGGCTAAAATGCGTTCAACATGGGGAACTGATGAAGATTTCAAAGAACTTGACAATAATATGACTATGCTTAAAACAACATTCATTGATAACGGAATCCCCGTTATTATCGGTGAATATGGCTGTCCTAAGAAAAATAAGGACGCTGATTCAGTAAGATTATTTTTAAGTTCAGTTTGTGAAACAGCTTATGAAAATCAATTGTGTCCTGTACTCTGGGATATAAGTGAACTTCATTATGACAGAAACAATTGCAAAATGTATGATGAAGAACTTAAAAATTCTATTATGTCAGTAGTTGAAACAAAAACCATTAAAGGTGATATTAACAGTGACGGACAGTTTAATATTGCTGATGCAGTAAAATTCAATAATTACCTTATTTCAAATGAATCCCTTACAAACGAACAAATAAAAATTGCAGACCTCAATGAAGACGGAGTAGCAGATGTTTTTGACCTTGTGTTATTCAGACAAATGGTTATAAACAATTGAATATAACTGAAAAAATCCCTTTTGTTTGACAGCAGTCTTACAAAAGGGACTTTTTTATATTAGTTATTTTTTTGTTTCACTCCACAGGGCATTCTGTCCATGACCTCCCTGACTTATAATGTCATATTCAGTATATCATATTTTGAAGAATCTGTCAAGCGGATTGATTTCATGTCAGTGGAAGATACCAATTCTTTCCGCTCCCACTGCCGTTTTACAATGTCCGCCACTTAAAGAAGCGGGGAATTCAAAGTTTTTTTGAATTCTATATAATCTTCATATGTTCCCTGACGGTCAATACAGCCGTCCGGAGTGATTTCAATTATACGATTTGCAGTAGTCTGAAGTATTTCGTGGTCGTGGGAGGCAAGAAGTACAACACCTTTGAAATTTACAAGACTGTTATTTACAGCGGTAATGCTTTCAAGGTCAAGGTGGTTCGTAGGTCTGTCAAGTATAAGAACGTTTGAACCAAAAAGCATCATTCTTGAAAACATACAACGAACTTTTTCACCACCGGATAAAACGTTTACAGGTTTATAAACATCATCACCGGAGAACAACATTCTGCCTAAAAATCCTCTTAAATAGGTTTCTGTCTCGTCTTTTACAGAATACTGTCTTATCCATTCAAGAATTGAAAGATTACAATCATTGAAGTATTTGGAATTATCAACAGGCATATATGAAGTTGTTACGGATACACCCCATTTGAAAGTTCCTGAATCTGCTTGTTCTTCTTCCATGAGAATTTTGAAAAGCATTGTAATAGCTTGTTCGCTTTCGCCGATAAATGCAACTTTATCATTTCTTCCGAGAGTGAAACTTACATTATTAAGAAGTTTAACGCCGTCAACAGTTTTTGAAATTCCGTCAACCTGTAAAATATCTTTTCCAAGTTCTCTGTCCATATCGAATCCTATAAACGGATAGCGTCTGCTTGATGCAGGTAATTCCTCAACAGTAAGCTTTTCAATGAGTTTACGTCTTGAAGTTGCCTGATTTGACTTTGATTTATTAGCAGAGAATCTTGCAATAAATTCTTTTAATTCCTTGATTTTTTCTTCATTCTTTTTGTTTTGCTGTTTAATCATTCTTTGAATCATCTGGCTTGACTCATACCAGAACTCATAGTTACCAACATAGAGCTTGATTTTATTATAATCTATATCAACTATATGAGTGCAGACGTTATTCAGAAAATGTCTGTCATGTGATACTACTATTACAGTACCGAAGTATTCAGCAAGAAAACTTTCAAGCCATTTTACGGCGTCAATATCAAGATGGTTTGTAGGTTCGTCAAGAAGAATTATATCAGGGTTTCCGAAAAGTGCCTGTGCAAGCAGGACTTTTACTTTTTCGTTACCTGAAAGCGTTGACATCTGCGAATAAAGTATATCTTCAGAAAGTCCGAGTCCCTGAATAAGTTTTGAAGCATCAGATTCAGCTTCCCAGCCGTTAAGTTCAGCAAATTCTCCTTCCAGTTCCGCAGCCTTTTCTCCGTCCTCGTCAGTAAAGTCTTCTTTTGAATAGAGAGCGTCTTTTTCCTGCATAATTTCATAAAGACGTGCATTTCCCATTATTACAGTATCAAGTACGGTGTACTCGTCATATGCAAAGTGGTCTTGTTTGAGAACGCTTAAACGTTCTTCTTTTGGAATTATAACTTCACCGGAAGCGGGTTCAAGTTCACCGCAAAGTACTCTTAAAAAAGTGGATTTTCCTGCTCCGTTAGCACCGATAACGCCATAGCAATTTCCGTTAGTGAATTTAAGGTTTACGTTTTTAAAGAGGAAAGACCCTCCGAACTGTACACTTACATCATTTACAGTAATCAAATTAAAATACCTCCAAATAATAATTAACAATTCATTATAACACATGAAGAAAAATATGTAAAGTAAGAATATTGTAAAATCTATGTAAAAAATAATTAAGATTATTTTAAGATTATGCATATATAATACAGTTAAATCAAAAATACAGAAAAGGAGTTGAATTTAAATGGCTATTAATACCTTTGCACGAAAGGAAATAAAGTTTCTTCTTGATATGAGACAGTACGAGAATCTCATGGAAACGTTACAGTTATATATGAATCCTGATAAATTTTGTGTAGGTGGAAAGGAATACGGAATATATAATATTTATTATGATACTCCGGACGATTACCTTATAAGAGAATCTCTTTCAAAGCCTTACTATAAGGAAAAAATACGTTTGAGAAGTTATTATTCTCCGGCATCTCCGGAAGATTTGGTTTTTCTTGAAATAAAGAAGAAAATCGGTGGCATTGTTACAAAGCGACGTGTTTCAATGACTCTTGCTGAATCAGATGAATATTTTCTTTCACGTAAAAAGCCACAGACAAAAAAATACATAACTGAGCAGGTTTTCAGAGAACTGGACACTTTTCTTAATATTTATCCGGTCTTGCCAAAACAGTACATAAGCTATCAGAGAGAAGCTTTCTTCGGAAAAGATGACAATGATTTCCGACTCACTTTTGACAGAAAAATTACTGAACGCCGTTACGATTTAAGTCTTGACCGTGAAAGTTATGGCAACCAAATTATACGGGAAGACCAGAGGCTTATGGAAGTTAAAGTAGGTAATGCCGTTCCCGAATGGCTTATAGAAAAGCTTTCAGAACTCGAAATATATAAAACAAGCTTTTCAAAATATGGTAAGGCTTATGAGAATTTTGTAAAATCCGGAATTATTGAACGTAAAAACAATCCGATAAATATTCAAATAAAAAATAATGTACTTTTAGATAGGAGCGTGTAAAAAAATGTTTTCAAATGGATTTTTCGGCAATGTAATCAATTCACAGGACGGAATTTCAGCAGGAGAGTTTTTCGTCTGTGTTGGAACAGCCGTAATATTAGGTTTTCTTATAAGCCTTATATATATGCATACTCACCGTAAGGAAGGTTATTCGCAGAGTTATGTTTTTACAATGATAATGCTTCCCACAATAGTTTCACTTATACTTCTTCTTATAAATACAACCGCCGGAGCTTTGAGTCTTGCCGGAGCGTTTACATTGGTGCGTTTCAGAAGTGTCGCCGGTGACCCGAAAGATATAGCTTACATATTTTTTGCTATGGCATCTGGTGTAGCGTGCGGAATAGGTTATATTGGTTTTGCGATATTATTTTTTGTTGTGCTGGGAATTATACTTTTTGTTCTTAGTGAAATCAATTTCGGTGGTATGAAATCCAATCACATGACACTTAAAATAACTATTCCTGAAAATCTCGATTATCAAGGTGTATTTGAACCTGTTCTTAATAAGTATACTAATTTCCATAAACTCCGTCGTATTAAAACTACAAATTTCGGTACACTGTTTGAACTGATATACAGCGTTGATGTTTCAGATAGTATTGACCAGAAAAAATTTATTGACGAACTCCGCACACTCAATGGCAATATGAATATAAATCTTGTTTTCTTCAAATATGATGATAAGATTTATGAAAGCTGATTTTTGCCTGAAATAAATATTTTTCTGCTATCAATTCAACACAGTCAATACTTGCTGATGATTGTTAAACTTGAATAATTATTGACTGTGAATTGAAATAACCCTCTCTTTGAAAAGTATCAGACCGCTTTTATGGTCTGATATTTTTTGTTTATAAAAAGTTAATAAGTAATATTATATTTTTTATTAACGAAAAATCACTATTACCTATACTGAAAATTTTCAAAAATTGTATTATTTTACAGTTCAGTATATAAAAATACATTTACAATTATCTGTATTTGCGATATAATAATTACAGCAGATGAAACATTAGTGTTCAGTATCAAGTATCATTCCCTCTCATGTGCTTGATACTGAATATTAATTCAGTTGCTTGCTATAGATTTTTTAGTTAATACCTATAACTAACCCCCTTTTTATTTTTATTTTTTCATGTTTTCTAAATTTTTGATTTTTTTAACTAAGTCTATGGCACGGTTCACAGTGCTGATGGTTTTATAAACCGTATGAACCGCTTTTATTTTTTTCCCCGTAACAGGGGAGCTTTTTTTGGAAATGTGAAATTTGCGTGAAAGTTTATATAATTCGCTTGACAAATTAAATAATAAGTGATATGATATTTATCAAAGGAGGAAAGCAAATGAAAAAGAGTGTATACAGTCTTGTTCTTATGGACAGCGTTATAAAAGCCGTAGATGAACAGGCTTACAAACTCGGTACGAGTCGTTCAAATCTCATAAATCAGATACTTGCCGAACGTCTTTGTTGTACTACTCCTGAAATGCGTATGCGTGAGATTTTTGATTCTGTTACTGAAAGAACAAGCAATAATTTTCAATTACAACAGCAGGGTTCAGCCGGTCTTATGACTTTAAAAACCGCCTTGGCGTATAAATACCGTCCGGCAGTAAGTTATAAAATAGAATTACAGCGTGAACCAGATGACTTTATAGGTCGGTTGCGTGTGCAAATCAGAACGCAAAACAACCAGCTTACAGAACTTTTTAACAATTTCTTTATTCGCAGGGTAAAACTTGAAAAGTGTTGTCTTTCAGAAGTGGGGTGTAATACTTATGCTTATGGAATTACTTCGGGGTGCTTTACAAGAAAACTTATTAATGGTACTTCCGAAAATGATATCGGAACAGCAATCAGTCAATACATCAATCACTTAAACAAGTCAATGCAGTTATATTTTTTGTCGCCACAGGATTTTCCGGAATATATAACGGAATCTGAATACAGGGAAATGATATCAAATTATATAATATAATGTTTTGCCTTAAAAAATACGCAGACAAAAAATTTTAATTTACTATGATTTCAGGAAAGTTTATTAGAGACTTTCATGAGATAAATACAAGGAATATATACAACCAATGATTATTTATTGAGGAGGTTTTATTATGAATGCTGAAAAATTAACTCAAAAATCTATGGACGCTATCAGAAAAGCACAAAACATAGCTGTTATGCAGTCAAATCAGGTTATTGAACCAGTTCATTTGCTCGGAGGTCTTCTTAAACAGGAAAATGGACTTATTCCTCAGCTTTTAAAGAAAATGAATGTAGATTCTGATATTTTTGAAGGCGAAGTAGATAAGAAAATTAATTCTCTTCCGAAAGTTACTGGTAGCGGAAGAAGCAACAATATAGGAATCTCTGCTGATTGTGACAGAATAATAACTAATGCTGAAAAAATTGCTTCTGATATGAAAGATGAGTATGTTTCAGTTGAACATCTTATGCTTTCGCTTATTCAATCCGAAAATAAAGACATTGCACAACTTTTCAGAACATTCAATATTACACGTGATACTTTTCTTAGTGTTCTCATGACTGTAAGAGGAAATACACGTGTTACAAGTGAAAATCCTGAAGAAACTTACGATGTGCTTTCAAAATACGGTCAGGAACTTGTTGGTCTTGCACGTCAGAATAAGCTTGACCCTGTAATTGGTCGTGACAGCGAAATAAGAAATGTTATTCGTATTTTGTCAAGAAAAACTAAAAACAATCCTGTTCTTATTGGTGAACCTGGTGTCGGTAAAACAGCTATTGCAGAAGGTCTTGCTTTGCGTATAGTTGCCGGTGATGTTCCGGACAGCCTTAAAGACAGAAAAGTTTTTTCACTGGATATGGGTGCACTTGTTGCAGGTGCAAAGTACAGAGGTGAATTTGAAGAACGTCTAAAAGCTGTTCTTAATGAAATTAAAAATAGTAATGGTAATATATTGTTGTTTATTGATGAACTTCATACAATAGTTGGTGCAGGAAAATCCGACGGTGCTATGGACGCTGGTAACCTCCTTAAACCTATGCTTGCAAGAGGTGAACTCCATTGTATAGGTGCAACGACTCTTAATGAATATCGTCAGTATATCGAAAAAGACCCCGCTCTTGAAAGACGTTTTCAGCCGGTAATGGTAGACCAGCCGTCAGTTGAAGATACTATTTCAATTTTGAGAGGTATAAAAGAACGTTATGAAGTTTTCCATGGTGTAAAAATTCATGATAATGCTTTGATAGCTGCTGCTGTTCTTTCAGACAGGTATATAACAGATAGATTTTTACCGGATAAGGCTATTGACCTTATTGATGAAGCTTGTGCTACTATCCGTACTGAAATGGATTCCATGCCGACAGAACTTGATATTATTTCAAGAAAAATAGTTCAGCTTGAAATAGAAGAAGCGGCTCTTAAAAAAGAAAATGACAGCATCTCTCAGGAACACCTCGGAGAAATCAGACAGGAACTTTCAGAACTGCGTGAAAAATTCAAGGAAATGAAAGCTAAATGGGATAATGAAAAAAATGATATCTCTGCTGTACAAAAAATCCGTGAGGAAATCGAAAAAGTTAACGGCGAAATTGAAAAAGCTGAACGTGAATACGATTTGAATAAGGCTGCTGAACTTAAATACGGCAAACTTCCTAATTTACAGAAACAGCTCGCCGAATTTGAACAGAAAGCTGAACATGATACCGAAAATGACAGACTTTTACGTGATAAAGTTACTGATGATGAAATAGCTAAAATTGTTTGTCGTTGGACAGGCATTCCGGTTTCAAAACTTATGGAAGGCGAAAAGGAAAAACTTCTTAACATGGAAAAACTTCTTCATAAGAGAGTTATCGGACAGGACGAAGCCGTTACTAAAGTAAGTGAAGCTATATTGCGTTCTCGTGCAGGAATACAAGACCCGAACAGACCTATAGGTTCGTTCCTCTTCTTAGGTCCTACCGGCGTAGGTAAAACTGAACTCGCTAAAGCGTTATCTGAAATACTTTTCGATGACGAAAGAAATATAATTCGTATCGATATGAGCGAATATATGGAGAAATTCAGTGTAAGCCGTTTGATAGGAGCTCCTCCCGGATACGTTGGTTATGATGAGGGTGGTCAGCTTACAGAAGCAGTACGTAGGAAACCTTATTCTGTTGTACTCTTTGATGAAATTGAAAAAGCTCACCCTGATGTATTCAATATACTTTTGCAGGTTCTTGACGACGGCAGAATCACAGATTCACAGGGAAGAACAGTTGATTTCAAGAATACTATAATTATACTGACTTCAAACCTCGGTTCACCGTATATTCTTGATGGTATAGACGAAAACGGCGAAATTTCAGAACAGGCTCGTGAAAATGTTGAGGCACTCCTTAAAACTAAATTTCGTCCGGAATTCCTTAACAGACTTGACGAAATTGTTTTCTATAAGCCACTTACAAAAGACAACATTATGAATATTGTTGACCTTATGCTTAATGACCTCCGCAAACGTCTTTCTGACAGACACATTAAACTCAATGTAAGCGATGAGGCAAAGAAATATATCGTTGACTGTGGCTATGACGCTAACTTTGGTGCACGTCCTCTTAGAAGATTCATACAAAGAAACGTTGAAACCATTGTCGCTAAAAAGATTATCGGTGGTAATCTCAATTCTGATACTATCGATATAACATTGAATGATGGCGTACTGACCGCTGAATAAAATATATATCTCCGTCATATCTGGCGGAGATATTTTTTGAAATACTTTTACATTGAATGAATGATTTGTTGATTGGGACATATCATATTATTAACGGCAATTTCGGCAAAAAACATATTTTTTATAGAAGTTTTCAATAAAAATTTTCCTAATATATAGCGTTATATCGGATGTTTTGCGATTTTTTTTATATTTACTTGACAAATCACGTCAAACAGTATATAATTCAAATTGTAAAATTTTATTAATGGAGGGCATTAACATGACAAAAACTGAATTAATCAGTGCAATTGCTGAAAAAACAAATTCTACAAAGAAAAATGCTGAAAAGGCTGTAAACGCAATCTTTTCTACTATCACAGAAGAACTCGCTAAGGGCGAAAAGGTTTCTATCGTAGGTTTCGGTACTTTTGAAGTACGTGACCGTAAGGAAAAGCAGGTTATCAATCCTCAGACTAAGGAAAAGATGATTGCTCCTGCTTCAAAGGCTGCTGCTTTCAAGGCTGGTCTTGCACTTAAGAGTGCTGTAAATAATAAGTAATTTTAAGGAGGGTGCTGTTATGGCAAGAAACCAAAGAAGTGCTTCAAAATCTGCAAAGAATACAAGAACTGCAAAAAATACTACTCCCGTAGCGGAAACTCCGGCTGTAACTGTAGCTCCCGTTGAAGAAGTGAAAGAAGCAATTGTTGAAGAGATAATTGCTGAACCGGAAGAATCCATTATAGAAGAAGTTTTGACTGAAGAAACTACTGATGATGTTTCAGCTGAAAGCAAGCCTAAAAGAAAGCCTGCAAGAAAAACAAAAAAAGAAGAAGAAACTCCGGTTTCTGAATCTCCAGTTGAAAAAAAGGTTTCAAAAGCTACAAAGAAATCTCTTGAAATCAATGCATTCATTCAGGGTGCCGGTGCTGAAAGAAATCTTGATGAACTTGCCGAAAAGGCTAAAAATCTTTCTGGCGTAAAATCTCCGAAATCTGTAAATCTTTACATCAAACCTTATGAAGATGACGGTGTAGCTAAGGTTTATTATGTGGTAGACGGTGAATCCGGTTACTTTAGCCTTTTTTAAATCAAAATAGTCTGTGGAATATATTTCCACAGGCTTTTTTTATTGGATATTTTAAACAATTTTTTAAGATTATTTTAAGAATATCATAATATAATCATAATCATAGAAAACAAGAATCGATATATTAATATAAAAAATATTGTAAGGAGTATGATTTATTATGAAAAAGTATTCAGTAAAAAAACTTTTTGCCGGACTTTCTTCAATGTGTGTAATGGCACAGGCATTGCCGGCAATTAGTTTTGCAGAAAACACAAATGTTGTTTATGGTGACGCAAATGTTGACGGCACTGTTTCAATTGCCGATGCAGTACTCATTATGCAGGCAATTTCAAATGCAGATGAATATCAACTTTCTGCCGAAGGTGCAAACAACGCAGATGTTTATAACAGAGGTGACGGAATATCAACTGTTGATGCACTTTCTATACAGAAATTTGTTGCTGATTCTATTACAGAACTTCCGGAAAGCTGGCAAGATGCACCTGTTACAGAAGGAACTAAAATTCACCTTAACGGAGATTCAATAACAGTTGACGGCGATTATGCAGAAGTATCCGGTACAACAGTAACTATCAGCCATTCCGGCAGTTACTACATTGACGGTACTCTTAATGACGGTCAGATAAATGTAAACATTCCTGATGAAACTGTTGACGCTGAAACAGTTAAAATTTTCCTCAACGGCGTTAATATCACCGGAAAATCTGCACCGGCTATCCTTATTACAAATGCTGAAAATACTTCAATAAATCTTGTTGACGGTACTGAAAACTTTATTTCAGACGGTGATACAGCTTATTCCGGTGACAATCTCGGAGATGCTGTTATAGAAGCTAAAGACGATTTCACAATAAAGGGCGGAGACCTCGGAACAGGTATTCTTAATCTTACCGCAAATACTCAGAATGCTATTGTATGCAACAACGATATTAAAATTACTGGTGGTACTCTTAATGTAACAACTCTTAATTCCACTGATAAAACAAATGCTATCAATGGTAAAACATCTGTTACAGTCAAGGGAGGTACAGTCAATATTGATGCAGAAGGTGACGGCTTAAAATCTTCTAAAGGCAATGTTGCTATTACAGATGGTACTTTGAATATTAAAGCCGGTAATGATGCTATACAGGCTGAAACAACTATTGATATTTCTGGTGGTTCAGTAGTTGCAGGCGGTGACAGAGGTCTTACAAGCGTTACAGGAACAAATATAACAGGCGGTTATGTTCTTGCAACTGCAACTGATAATCAGACAGATACAACTTTGTTGACATCTTCACAGAATGTACTTCTCTTCAACTGTGTTGATAATGCTGAAAATACTGACGGTACTTGGAAAAAAGCTAATTCATTTACCTACAATAATACAGCTACAGAATTTGTAAAGAAGTATAAATATATTCTTTTTAGTAATTCTGATATTTCTGACGGTTCATATACTTTCAAGAACAACAGCACCGGCGGAAACTTTACTCATGACGGTTCTGAAAGCTTTAGTGTAAAATCTGGTGTAAATGTTTTTGATAACGTTAATCCAGCCGGAACAAGTGGCAGTACAACAAATCCTGATACTTCATCATATACTATAACTCTTTCTGCAAACTCAATTGAAACAAATGCTCCGGAAGATGTTGCATCAGTAAGCAATAATGTTCTTACTATCAAAAAACCGGCAGTATTGACTGTTTCCGGTGAAAATAAGGGCGGACAGATTGTAGTTGATGTTGATAAGACAACTTATCCGGAAGGCGTTGTTGAACTGGATTTGTCAAATGCAAGTATTTCAAATGATACTGTAGCTCCGATTTATGTTGCATCAATTGGTGATGAAGTACAAATTGTTGCTAAAAGCGGTACTGTGAATACAGTTTCAGACGGTACTTCACATACAGATACTTATACAGATTCTGACGGAAACACAAACCAGATAAATTCTGCTATATTTGCCCGTGATGACATTAAAATTAAAGGTTCAGGCACTCTTACAGTAAACGGAAATACAGAAGACGGCATTGTTTCAAAGAACGATATAAAAATTTATAACGGAAACATTACTGTAAATGCCGTTGATGACGCTATCAGAGGTAAGGACAGTGTAACAATCGGAAATGCCGATAATACAGATTTCAGCACACTTAATCTTACTGTAAAATCTGAAAGCGGAAAAGGTATAAAATCCAATGAAACAGATGACGAAACTAAAGGATTTATTACTATAAATGGCGGTACAGTTTCAGTAACTTCATATTCTGACGCTATTCATGCATCAAGAAATCTTACTGTAAATGGTGGTACTATTGATATTACAACAACTTGTCCTGCTTCATCTTCCGGAGGTAATTCTGGTTGGGGCGGAAATCCTGGCGGAGGCTTCGGTGGCTGGGGAGACGGCAACAGTTCAAGTACTTCCGAGAGTGCAAAGGGACTTAAAGCCGGAGTTACTGATGATACTACAGGTACTGCTACAGACGGTGCAATTACCATTAACGGCGGTGATATCACTATAACTTCAACTGACGATTCAATTCATGCTTCCGGAACTATTAGCATAAATGACGGTTCTATGACTCTTTCAACCGGTGATGATGGTATTCATTCAGATACAAAGGTTGTTATTGGTATAGAGGGTAAAGGATTTGATGCTCCTTATGTTGATATAATCAAATCATATGAAGGCGTTGAAGGCGTTGATGTAGAAGTTAATAGCGGTACTATACTTGTTACATCTTCCGACGACGGTTATAATGCTGCCGGTGGTACTGATAATTCAGGAAATCAGCAACCTGGTGGCTGGGGTCAAGGCGGAATGGGAGGCGGTTCACAGACTCTCGTATTCAATGGCGGTTATACCTATGTTAATGCTTCCGGTGACGGTCTTGATTCTAATGGCACTCTTACTGTAAACGGCGGTTATATATTTGTTTCTCAGACAGGTGGCGGTAACTCTCCTATTGACTGCGATACTACATGGAATTATAATGGCGGTACAGTTATTGCAGGTGGTAGCAGTGATATGTTCAGCGAAAGCATTCCTGCAAGCTATGCTGTATGCAATCGTTCAGCATCAATCGGAGCAGGAACTACTGTAACATTAGCTGATGATTCCGGAAATGTTATAGGTACTATGGATTTTGTTAATTCCGCAGCAGCAATAGTTCTTTGTGGAGACGGTACTAAGGCTTATACAGGCGGTACACTTAACGGCACAACTTATTTTGAGAGCGGAAAAAATAACCTTAAAGCAGGTTACGGCGGAACTATATCCGGCGGTACAGAAATAACTTCAAATACAAGCGGTGGCGGACAAGGCGGACGCTGGTAATTTATAAAAAAAGGACTCTGAAAAATGAGTCCTTTTTTATTCAGAAAAAATAAATCCTTTAAAAGTACTAAAAATTATGATATAATAAATTAAATTATAGTATAAGGAAATGTTTTTTTATGAACCGACTTTTTAAATATATAAAACAACCTCTTTGGAATAACTGGTACATTGATAAAAAAATAGGGCAGGGAAATTACAGTGAAGTTTATAGAATATATTCAGGCAATAAGGTTTCTGCACTTAAAGTCAAACCGGTATTTGCAGAAAATTATGAAAGTCTGAAAAGAAAACTTACAGTTGCCGAAAAAGAAGCAAATATTATTTCAGTTATGAAAGATTGTCCATATATTATGAAGTACCAAAATAAAGAAATTCAGAAAATTTCAGATTTACAATATCTTGTAATGATACAAACAGAACTTCTTAATCCAATTAATGAAATTCAGATTTTTTCTGAAAATGAAGTTCATAAGATTGCCATTGATATCGGAAAAGCTCTTGAATATATTCATTCTTCCGGAGTGGTTCACTGTGATGTTAAACCGGATAATTTTTTTATTTCAAGTTCTGGCATATATAAAATAGGAGATTTTAATATTTCGGGATATGCAGGCGAAAAACGTTATTTTTCAGGTACTTTTGAATATACTGCACCAGAAGTTTATAATAGTAATATATATGATTACAGAAGTGATATATATTCTTTTGGAAAAAGTCTTTATAATCTCATGAATAATATTTCATCGGAGTTTTTACAGATTATTGAAAAAGCTTGTTCGGAACTTCATTCCCGATATCAGACTATTACTGAAATGTTATCCGATATTTACAGAATTGAAAAGCATTATTATGTGAGTTGGGAATATTTTTAATTAAAAGATAAAATTATATAATTTTTAATGAAAAACTATTGACAAATTTTATTTTACATGGTACAATATTCATTGTTGACGAGGTGTGGCTCAGTTTGGTAGAGTACTACGTTCGGGACGTAGGGGCCGCAGGTTCGAATCCTGTCACCTCGATTTTATAATGCCTGTATTCCGTTAAGTATCGGTTTACAGGTTTATTTTTTTACATTTTTTGCTTAATATTCCCGATATGATAATAAAAAATATATCCCTGAAAAATTTTTTCGGGGATATTTTTTTCTATTGAAAATGTTTCCTTAATATGTTATAATTAAAATAGAATAAATGTTCAGTTTTATGCAAAAATTAAATCTACTGAAAGGGGATTTTTTCTAAAAATGAATACTCCCGATAATTATAGTCAGACTGCTATAAATCGTTGGCGATTGGTGCTTGGCGGTCTGTCAGACCAACAACTTCAATTTGGCAATGATGGCAACAGTATACAGGGTTTTATGGATATGGAACAGTTACTTGATTATCTTTATAATCGTTCACAAGGCGATAATGTCCGCACAGATGACCGTTCCGGAAGTCTTGCCGATACAGTTATTTCAACGGCAGAATGGATTACAAAAGTGCGTAAACTTTTCCCTAATCAGACGGCAGAAGTTCTTGAAAAGCACGCTCTTGAAGAATTTGAAATGACTGAACTTCTTACAGATAAGGAAGTTCTTGAAAAAATGCACCCCGATATGAATTTATTGAAAAGCATTCTGCAATTAAAACACCTTATGAAAGGAGAAGTTCTTGAAACTGCCAAACGTATTGCAAAACAAGTTGCAGATGAAATACGTCATAAACTCGAAAATGATATAAGACGTTCAGTTATGGGACGTATAGACAGAAATTCGTCAAGTCCCGTTCATTCTGTAAGGAATCTTGACATAAATAAGACTATAAGGCGTAATCTTAAAAATTTTGATACCGAAAGAAATCAGATTATACTTAAAAATATATATTTTAGCAACAGAGTTAAACGCTATAATAACAATCGTGTAATAATTGCTATAGATGAAAGCGGTTCTATGACTGGTTCAATTATATATAGTGCCGTAATGGCTCAGATTATTTCAAATCTTCCGTTTGCAGAAGTTAAACTGATAATTTTTGATACTAAAATTGTTGACCTTTCCGAAGAAGCAGACGACCCCGCACAAATTCTTATGAGTGTTCAACTCGGTGGCGGTACGGATATAGGTAAAGCTTTAGGTTATTGTGAAACTCTTATAGCTACTCCTTCACATACAAGCGTTATAGTTGTTACGGATCTTTATGAAGGGGCAATGCAAAGTCGTTTATTGAATATCAGTAGGAATATTATAGAAAGTGGTGCTAATCTTAATTTTCTTACTGCTCTTGATGAGGAAGCACGTCCGGCTTATAACAAGAGTCTTGGTCAGATACTTGCTAATATGGGAGCATTTGTCGGAGCATTGACTCCTGACCAGTTAGGCGAGTACATTGGAAGAATGTTTTCATAGGGGGTGTTTTTTTGGAAAAATTGAAAAAAGCTCTTTTGTTTGCAGATGAGAATTTCTTGATAAGCCTTTCAAATAAAGGGACATATAAAAGGGCTTGCAAGGATATTGAACAGGAAACTCCCGACTTTGACTTGAATGAAGATTCTGCAACGGTTCGTACAGGCGGTGAAACTTGTACAATATGCGTACCGCTTGCCGAAAGTAAATGTACTTGCGTATCGAGGGAAATATGCCGTCATATAGTGGGAGCGATAATAACTCTTAGAAATAACATTGAAATTACAGAAGAACCTCCGAAAAAGGCTAATGAAAAAGTTTCGGACGGTCTGAAAAAGGAACTTTCAATTGCAGATGAGAATTTCTTGATAGGCCTTTCAAATAAAGGGACATATAAAAGGGCTTGCAAGGATATTGAACAGGAAACTCCCGACTTTGACTTGAATGGAGATTCTGCAACGGTTCGTACAGGCGGTGAAACTTGTACAATATGTGTACCGCTTGCGGAAAGTAAATGTACTTGCGTATCGAGAGGAGTATGCCGTCATATAGTGGGAGCGGTAATAACTCTTAGAAACAATATTAATATAGAGAATATTGAAATCCCGAAAATCCCCGAAAATGTACAGACTTCACCGGTCGAAATCATTCCGGAAGAACCTCCAAAGGAAAATTTATCAGAACGTGAAATAATTAAAATTCATAACTGTGTAAAGCAATGCCTTGAAACTCTTAGCAATATAATAAAATATGGTCTTGTACGTATTCCGGAAAGCCTGCCCGATATGCTGGAAGCTTCAGCAGTACGATGTCACGCTTTGAAAATGGCTGACGCTGAAAGAACTCTCCGTGAAACAGGTAATCGTTTATCGGAATGTATTGAAAGATGTGCATCTTTTAATATGGAAGGATTTATCAATGAAATTTGTTATTGTACAGGACTTCTGAATAAACTTACAGATGATGATTTGACTTCTGAACAGTTAGGAACATTCAAGCAAACATATATAAAATATGATAAAAAATTAACTATTCTTCCGATAGGTCAGAGAAGTTTAAAAGGCGATTATGTCGGAGAAATATATTATTTTCTTAATATAGACCCTTATGCTGACCAAAGATTTCTTTCATTGTCTGATGTAAGACCAGCCTTTTATGACAACAATCAAAAGTATTTTCGTGGGAACAGTTTTATATGGGGAATGGATATTCCTATAAAAAATATGATGCATTCTGAAATGGTTCTCATAAATGCTAAAGTAAGTAACGGAAAACTTTCCACATCTCAGGAAACAACGGTTTTAACATCGTATGAGGCAAAAATTGATTGTGATGAAGTAAGGGATTTAATTTATACTGATTTCAGAAAACTTGCTATTGAAATTTCTGAAAAAAATCCTGAATCCGAACTTGATAAATTATGCTTTGTACAGCCCGAAAAGTGCATTGAAAGTATATTTGATAAATACACACAGCATCAGGTTTTCACTCTTGAGGATATTCATGGCAACAGGATATCAGTTAGGGCAAAGTATTCCGCTTCAAACAAGGATTTTATAGATTTATTGAACAACATAGGCAGAAAAATGCTTGATAATCCTAAGAAAAATTATGTTTTTCTTGCGACTGCTTATATATATGACGGTGAATTGACTCTTTTTCCTATAGAAGTATACGACTTTATCAAAAAGAAATATGACGAACCATATGAACTCCCTGACAAATACAGCAATATACAAGTTTCGGCGGTGTATGCTGAAAAAATACTTGATTTCTTTACGGAAGTAACGGATAGTATTTCAGTAATAGTCCGCAGTGGATTGCAGACCGATATTAAAAATAATCACAAACTTGAAAATATGGCTTTTAATTACGGATTAAAAGGTTTAAGCAGTCTTATAGGTGACTTTATGGAAAGTGCATCATCTTATCGCCACAGTATGAATGATGACTGCACAGAAGTTCTTATGAAAATGCATCTTGTACTGAATTATATACAGCAGGGAAGAAAACGCCTTGCAGTAATCACATCAATATCAAATATGAAAGGAAATAATTAATTATGCTTTATTCACAGAATCATCAGAGTTTTCCGAAACTCTCAAAAGCAATGGAGAATTATGGCGTTGAAGATGCTGTAATAACTCTTGCCCTTGAATATCTCGATACCTCAAAAGAAAGAAATAATTCTCTCCTTGAAAGAATACCTGTTCAGTCATATGTTAATGACTGGTTCAAAAAGGAGAATTTTTCAAATGCTGTAAAACGTGAAATTATCTCTATGAATAAATCTGAACTTACTGAACGCTATTTGTTGTTAATTCAGGCAATGTACATGGAAAACAGCGGTGAATTTATAAATTTTATATATGATATTTGGGGCGATTTTGGAAAGCATGACAAGGAAATTATAAAAATTTTACAATCAAGATATGGAGACAAAGCAAAAGCTTGTTGGTGTGCTATATTTGTGATGTATTTTAACAATAAATATAATTCTTTCAGAAATGATTGTATAAATCCACAAGTTTGTATAGATGCTGTCGATTTTGCAGTAAATCCATGTATAAAAGCACTCCTTTGTGCATTGGCACTCAATATGACAGAGATTCCCGAAAACAGAAGTCTTATGGAAAAGCTTTTTACTAAGCCAAAAGAAAATCCTATTGTTGTAAAAGCACTTGAATATATATCTGATTTAGCAAAGGTTAATTCTGATATTGAAATTCAGATAGCATTAGCAGAGGGTTCATATTTTTCAGATAAGATGAAACAACAATTTATAGCAAATTTTAGTAAAGCAAATAGTTATAAGATTACTAATTATGCTTTTAATAAATTAGTAAATCATGATAGGATTTCTAATCTCATTTTGGAAATTCCTGAATGTGTGGATTCTAAATATATAAGAGATATTTCTATTGATATAGGTGTTTCAAAATTAAAGAAATATTTAGGTTTGATTGCGGTTAAGTATACTGATGAATATGTTAACGCTATGAATACTGTTTCTGATATATCAATTGCAAAGCAAATGGAAGATATTATTATACAGTCAAATCCAAAGTATATAGCTAAAGAAAATGCTCTCAAAGAAAAAACAAGAGTACGCATTTCAAAAGGAATAGCGGATTATTTTCCGAATAATAAAGAACAAATACGTAAGTATCTTATGGGAAGTATCAAATTCCAAGATATAACAAACTTAGAAAGCCAAAATCTTAGATATAACAATAATTTAAACTACATAAATGCTTATGGTGTTGATGACTTTATGAAACGCCTGATTACTATTTGCACCTTCATTGATATTTGGAATTTATATTATTTTATAGGGAATCATATTAGATTTGACATAAGAAACAAATCTGAACAATACATTGAGATACTTCTTGAACAGGAAGTAAATCCGGCAGATATAATTGAAAAATTAGGAAAAATTATTGATGATTGGTATGATGGAAAAAATATATTTTTGCCAATCTCAAAATCTGTTGCTAAATATATTGAAAAATTTGAAGATATAGATGTAAAAAGTATGTCTGTCACTTCAAGGTGTATATACCTTACAGCACTTGGAATATCTGACAGAAATAAGTATAAATCAAAAATTCTTGCAATGTCAGGCGATACAAGCAAGAAGATTAAAGAGACATTAGCTGAAATAATTTCTGTAAATTGGCATGATGATATTGTCGAACTTCTGCAAGCTAAAAAAATAGGCTCTCGTGAACTTGCTGTATCTGTCATCGAAAAAAACAATAACGGAACATTCAAAGAAGAACTTGAAAAAGCATTTGAAAAGGAAAAATCCGAAAAGCTTAAAGTCAGAATTGCCGGACTTATTGGTGTGACTGTTCAGAATACAAATTCTGAAAAGTCAGCAGATGTCAATGTATTTGCAAGCCTTGCTAAAGGTCAGAAAGCTAAAAAAGTTGCATGGCTCTTTGAACAGCCTTATAAAACATTGAATTTTAATGACGGCAATGAAGTTCCGGAAGACTATCTGAAAACACTTATTATACTTTATTCTGATATGCCGTCAATTGCTATAAATAAAACCGCTGTTGAATTCGCCGAAAAAATAAATTCCCGTGACCTTAATGACTTTACTGTTGAAGTATTTCGCCGTTGGGTAGCAAAAGGGGCAACTGCTAAAACTAAATGGGTTATGTGGTTCTGCGGAGTTCATGGCGGTCATGGAATGATTGAAACTCTCATGAGTTACATTAAAGAATGGTCAGAACATTCAAGAGGTGCGATAGCTTCCGAAGCTGTTTATGCTATGGCTGTAAACGGCAGTTCAGAGGCTCTTATGAATGTTGACAGTATTTCACGTAAATTCAAACACAAACAGGTACGCAGTTCTGCAAATAAGGCTCTTGAAAAAGCATCTGAACTTCTCGGAATAACCAAGGAAGAATTATCTGACAGAATTGTTCCTGATATGAATTTTGATGAAAGAATGTGCAGAACTTTTGATTACGGAAAAAGACAATTTAATGTATATCTTACTCCGACCCTTGAAATAGAGATTTACAACGGTGAAAAGAAAGTCAAAAGTATGCCTAAACCGGGAGTTAATGACGATAAAGAACTTGCTGAACAGTCATACAATGATTTTAAGATAATGAAAAAACAAATTAAAACCGTTGTTGCAAATCAAAGACAACGCCTTGAATATGTTCTTATGTGCGACAGAAAGTGGACTTGCGAAAACTGGAAAAAACTTTTTGTTAAAAATCCTGTTATGCATTGTTTTGCTATAGGTCTTATATGGGGTATTTATAAGGATTCTGAATTGACAGAAAGTTTCAGATACATGGACGACGGAAGTTTCACAAACATTGATGAAGATGAAATTCAACTTCCTGAAAATGCATCAATTGGACTTGTACACCCTATTGAACTTTCTGAAGAACAGAAAAATGCATGGATTGAACAGCTTTCTGATTACGAAATAACTCAACCATTCAATCAGTTGACAAGACAGTGTTTCAAGCCTACTCCGGAAGAACTCAATATGAACAAAATAACACGTTTTGAGGGAGTAAGCATAGGTAATTATACTTTGAGGGGCAAACTTACAAAACAAGGCTGGGAAACTGGTATTCCTATGGACGCTGGATTTTTTGAAGAATTTTTACGTAACGATATTTTCAGATGTGTAAGAAATTCTGACGGTACAACCTCTTATGAGGGATATTATACTGAAATAGGATTCAGCGGAATGAGTATTGATTACATGGAAGCAGAAAACGTTACTCTTGGACAACTTATTTTTAGAGATTTATGTAATTCGGACAGAAAAAAGAAAAATTTAAATATTAAAGACGTAAACTCACGCTATTTCAGCGAAATAATAATGCAGTTGACTCTTTTAGGCAACGCTGAATAATCAGGAGGTAAATATTATGGAAAAAATATCAATTAAACCGCCGGTTGAGGTTCGTTATGCAGATGAACTTTCTTTACTTGCAAAATATGATACGGGAAAACGTCCGGAAAACTGGAAACTCTCTCCTAAAGCCGTAAGAACTTTCATTCTTGGCGGAAAAATTAAAACTGATGAGGGAACTAAAGAAATTTCAAGAAAGTTTTACGGAAATGATGCCCTTGTCGAACGCTGTATAATTACACTTGCCGGAAACCGTGGTCTTATGCTTGTCGGTGAACCCGGCACAGCTAAAACTATGTTATCTGAACTTCTTTCCGCAGCGTGTTGTGGTACAAGTACAAATACTGTACAGGGAACTGCCGGAACTACCGAAGATATGATTAAATATAGCTGGAACTATGCTTTGTTGCTTTCAAAAGGTCCTTGCCGTGAAGCTCTTGTACCGTCACCATTGCTTGTCGGAATGGAAAAGGGTATATTTGCACGTTTTGAGGAAATAACACGTACTCCTGCTGAAATTCAGGATAGCCTTATTTCTGTAATGAGTGACCAGATATTGAATATTCCGGAACTTAGCGACGATGGTCTTGTTTTCGCAAAAGCAGGATTTAATATAATCGGTACTGCAAATACTCGTGACAAAGGCGTTAATGAAATGTCGGGAGCATTGAAAAGACGTTTTAATTTTGAAACTGTTGAACCTGTCAAGGATATTCGTCTTGAAAAAGAAATAATAGTACGTGAGGCTCAGAATCTTGCAAAAGCAGGGCATATTGATATGCCGATTGATACTGATACAGCAGAACTTCTTGCGGTTACATATCATGAACTGCGTGAGGGTATCACCGAAAAAGGAACTCATATTGATAAACCGTCAGCTGTTATGAGTACTGCTGAAGCTGTTTCCGTTTACTATCAGACAATAAGTCATGCATGGTATTATGGTGACGGAAAAGTTGATTTAGGTGTAATGACAGAAAATCTTTTAGGTGCTGTATGCAAGGAAAATAAGGACGACCTTGAAAAATTAAAGGCATATTTCCGTATTATTGCTAAAGAAAAAGGTAAAGTTGGTGGATTATGGAAAAAGTATTCGGAAACATCAAGTCTGTTGAAGTAGTACCATATGACCTTGACGGAAAAGTATTGTTATTTCCGGTGCGTCACCATAGCCCAGTGTGTTCATATCAGCTTGTAAAGACTATTCAGGAATATAAACCGGAAATAATTCTGATTGAAGGTCCGGAAAATGCAAACAGTCTTATTCCGATACTTACAAGCGATAATACCAAACTTCCAATAGCTATATATTACTATTACAAGGATTCTAAAAAATTCGTTAGCGAAAACGGAGAAGATTATAAATGTTATTATCCGTTTTTGTATTCATCGCCCGAATATAATGCTCTTAAACAGGCAAAACTTCTGGAAATACCTGCTGAATTTATAGATTTGCCATATTGTGACATTCTTATAAATACTGCTGAACAAAAAGGTTTACGAAAAGATTCTGATAAACACAGTTATGCAGATGATACACATTTTACACAAGGTAAATTTTATGAAAAACTCTGTTATGAAACTCATTTGCGAAATTTTGACGAATTCTGGGAAAAATATTTTGAAATAGGCGGACTTTATCTTACACCGGAAAAATTTGTAAAACAACTCCATACATATTGCGAAATAACCCGTTCAGAAACTTCAAAAGATGAAATGAAATCGGACGGAACACTTGCCCGTGAAAGTCATATGGCTAAAAGAATTTCAGAAGCTATGGAAAAATATAATAAAATACTTGTTGTTACTGGTGGTTTTCATAGCATGGGAATTTATGAACTTCTTAAATCTCAGAATATAAAAGCTCCTAAACTCCGTAAAATTCCTGCAAATATGCATGGCTGTTATCCTATGGCTTATTCATATGAAGCATCAGATGCACTTCATGGTTATGCTTCCGGAATGAGTTTTCCGTATTTTTACGATACCATATTTAAGGAACTTATTGACAGTGATTCTCCGGAAAATATATACAATAATATTCTTCTTGACTTTTTGGTTAAAACGGCTAAAAAAACCAATAAAAAAGATATTCCTGTATCAATAGCGGATATAACTTCTGCCAAAACTCTTATGGACGGACTTTCAGCACTCAGAAATTCTCATCAATCGGGAATTTATGAACTATTTGATGCAGTAACAAGTACCTTTATAAAAGGTGAAAAAACTATATCTTCATCACTTCCGCTTGATATTCTCAGGAAACTTGCAACGGGCAAAGATGTCGGATTTATAGGCGATAAAACACACGTTCCACCGCTTATAACGGACTTTGAAGAACAATGCAGAAAATTCCGTCTGAAAATTGATGAGGCTAATCCGAATGATATTGATGTACCGCTTTTCACCACTCAAAAGGGTATGGAATTAAGCCGTTTCATGCACAGAATGGACTTCCTTGAAACAGGATTTGCAAAAATGTGCAAAGGTCCTGATTTGCACCAGAACAAAGGAAGAAGCAGAGTGCGTGAAGAATGGCGTTATGAACGTTCACCGCACGTTGATTCATCACTTATCGACCATACAACAGACGGTTTTACAATTGTTGAAGCCTGTACATCTTTGGCAATTCGTAAACTTCATAATGAAATGTGCTGTGAAATGACGGCTCAGATTGCAGTTGACTGTTTTCTTATGGGAATACCTTTACAGAAATCAGAACTCGACCTTATCAATGATATTCTTAATTCTGATAATGATTTCTTTTCTGTCGGAAAAGGTCTCTGTTACTTTGAAATGCTTAATAGTCTGCAACAATTATATGATTTTTCGGATAGTTCATCATTTAACTATATAAAACAATGTTTTGGAAAACTTATAATATTGCTTCCGTCAATGGCTAATATTTCATCGGATTGTGCGGATAATGTTATTTCTATTCTTAAAACTATGTACGGAATAGTCGGCAATATCATGCCGGAAGAATCTGATATCTTTGAACAGACTCTTATTGTTATGACAAATGCAAAAGATAAAGAACCTTCTGTTTATGGAGCTGTTTCAGGATTACTTTATGCTATGGATTCTGAAAGGCGTTCCGATGCTGAATCAGCTATGCGAGGCTATTTAATGGGAAGTCTGCCTGTTAAGAAACAAGGTGCAGAATTTCTTAAAGGTCTTTTCAGTACGGCAAGGGATATTATACTTTCTGATGATTCTTTTATTGAAATGACTGATAATCTTATAACTGAAATGGATTACAGTGATTTTATGGAAATTCTTCCGTCAATGAAACTTGCATTCAGTTACTTTACACCGTCAGAAATTCAGGATACGGCACGTTCAGTTGCTAAACTCCATAGTACAGATAAAAATGACATTTTGATAAAACGGGCAGTTGATGAAGATATGTTTGATTTCGGCAGTCAGCTTGATAGTGATATATGTGAATTTCTTAATCTGGAGGTTATATAATGGGTAAACTTATTGTTATTGAGGGGCTTGACGGAAGCGGTAAACATACTCAGGCGGTACTTCTGAAAAATTATCTGGAAAGTATCGGAAAATCTGTAAAAATGGTTTCTTTTCCGAATTATGAAAGTCCGTCATCAGCTCTTGTGAAAATGTATCTTGCCGGAGATTTCGGAAAAGAAGCGGATTCTGTAAATCCATATACAGCATCAACTTTTTATGCTGTTGACAGATTTGCAAGTTTCCGGACAGGGTGGCAGAATTTCTATGAAAACGGCGGTATTATAATTGCTGACCGTTACACAACTTCTAATGCGGTTCATCAATGTTCAAAATTACCTCACGAACAATGGGACAGTTTTCTGAAATGGCTTTTTGAATTTGAATATAAATATATGGGTATTCCCGCACCTGATAATGTTATATATCTTCGTGCAGACCTTGAAATAAGTCAGAAACTCATATCTGGACGTTATAACAGCGACGAAACAAAAAAAGATATTCATGAACGTGATTTGAATTATTTAAAGCGTTCACAGGTTTCAGCAGATTACTGTGCTGACAAATTCGGCTGGAATACAGTAGAATGCATACAAAATGGCGTTATGCGTTCTGCGGAAAATATATCGGAAGAAGTTAAAAAATTTACTATTGTTGATGTCTGATGTGTGTTTAAGTAGTTATTGCAATATATATTCCACTTTATAAACAGTAAATGATTGTCAAATTTGCCGAAAATATATCGGATTAAAAAATAAGCTTGATTTTTATGCGACTATATGATAAAATAAGAATTAGAGCCGTAAAAGAAATATGCTGAATTTCTGATAATGCTTTGTATGTAAGGTGAAATTTGGAAAATATTTTTTTGTTGACAAATAGAAAAGAATGTGATATATTATAAAAAAAGAATTTACTTGCATATTATGTCGTATATTACTAAGTAAAAAGCATTATTTTGTAGAGGGGGAGTAACATGCAAGCTACTTACGTTGACAATGGTCAAATACTTAATAAGAATATTAGTGTCGAATCTAATGATTTACTCAAAAGTAAAAAATCTAAAGAGGGTATAAAAAAATATCCTGTTCTTAATTTTACAGAAAAAGACCTTAAAAAACTTCAAAGAGATGTTATGAAGGTTCTTAAAGAATCCAAAATTAAACCAGCCGGAGGAAAAGCATACGAATTTTCCAAAAGATTTCTGGATATTACATTAGGAAGTGTCGGATTAGTATTGACTGCAATTCCCGTTGGCGGTTTTGCACTTGCAATATTTATTTCAGACGGTAAATGTCCATTCTTTTCACAGGTTCGCCTTACTAAAAACGGTAAGCCATTCAAAATGTACAAGCTCCGTTCAATGTGCATTGACGCAGAAGAAAAATTTGCAGAAGTTCAGAAACTCAACAATTGTGATGGCTTTGCTTTTAAAAGCGATGATGACCCGAGAATCACACGTATAGGACATTTTATCAGAAAGACTTCAATTGATGAATTGCCACAGCTTATAAATGTTGTAAAAGGTGATATGTCTATTATAGGTCCACGTCCGGCACTTCCGAGAGAAGTTGTTCTGTATACTCCGAAAGAAATGGACAGATTGCTTGTTAAAGGCGGTTTGGCGTGTATATGTCAGACCGAAAGCAGAAGTGATATGCCTTTTGATGAATGGATGAATACTGATATCGAATACATAAAAAACAGAAGTTTGGCTCTTGATTTTAAAATATTTTTAAAGCTTTTTACAGCTGTTATTAAGCATAAAGGTGCAAAATAATAAAAAATATTCCGGAAAGTTTATTGTAGCTTTCCGGAAATTTTTTATAAATTATTAATCATTGAAGAAATTTCACGCATATGTGATATAGTATCATTATAACCGAGTTCAATATCAAGGTGTACTTTTTTTGAATTAAGATTTAAAGTTCCGCTCATTAAACCGCCTAAGTCTCTTGACGGAATAATATTTATAATATTGGCATCACGCATTTTGTATTGATTGGTTATATCAGCATCATATTTAAGGTGAACTACAATTACTGATTTATAGCCGTTATCATAAAGACATGAAATAGGTGTATTACTTTTATTGCCGGGAACTCCTCCGTCAAAGTAATATTCGCCGTTTATTTCTATTCCGGAAGTTCCGGTATATACTACGGGAAGTGCAGATGATGCAAGTATGATTTTTTTCTGAACCTGTGGTGAATACTTGTCCAGTTCAAATATTTTAGGGTCACCATCGCTATTACTGCATACAACTTGGATTTTTCTGTATATGTGATTGAAATCTACATGTTCATCAATAAGACGGCTGATTTTTTCCTGAGTGAAAGGTAATCCGTCTTTCTTGAAATCAGCTATAACATTGTCTTTTTTTAGTGATTTAAATAAATTCATTCCGCCAAGAACAATACTATCAACAAAATTATCTGGTTTTATTCCAACAAAATCAGGGTCGGAGTAGTCAGGAAGTGCCGGCATTTTTTTTAGGCGTTGCTTGTCCGGATTAAGCATATCAGTTAATTTAAGGTTATTCCATATGTTTTCGGAGTATTCAGCACCACGGCTATCAAGTAATACAGCATTCAAAGCCCCTACGGAAGTACCGGCAATAGCATCTATATAAGCATCAGCACCCATTGCGGTAAGTGCTTTATATACACCGATTTCATAAGCACCTTTTGCACCGCCACCGCTGAGTACAAGTCCTATTTTGCCCGACATGATTAAAAAATCTCTCCTTATAATGATTTTACTAAGTTTTCAAAACGTTCCATGGCTTCAATTGTACGCTGTCTGTCACCGAATGCAGTAAGTCTGAACCAGCCTTCGCCATTTTTTCCGAATCCAGCCCCTGGAGTGCCGACAACAGCTATTTTTTCAAGCATAAGGTCAAAAAATTCCCAACTACCCATGTTATTAGGACACTTAAACCATATGTATGGTGAATTTATTCCGCCAGTAAATTTAATTCCGGATTTTGTCATTGTATCAGAAATTATACGTGCATTTTCCTGATAGTAGGAAATGTTTTCATGAATTTGTTTAAGACCCTCTTCAGTGAAAACGGCTTCCGCACCACGCTGTACAGGATATGAAACGCCATTGAATTTGCTTCCCTGTCTGCGTCCCCAAATCTGAGAAACTGAAACTTCTGTGCCGTCAGAGGCAATAACTTTCAAATCGTCCGGAATAACTGTATAACCGCATCTCATACCAGTAAAGCCCGCTGTTTTGGAGAGAGAACACATTTCAACAGCGACTTCTTTAGCACCTTCGACACAGAAAATACTTCTTGGTACATCTGGGTCAGTTATGAAAGCTTCATAAGCAGAATCGTATATAATTATAGCATTGTTTTTCTTAGCATAGTCAATCCATACAGAAAGCTGTTCACGGGTATAAACAGAACCAGTAGGATTATTAGGAGAACAAAGGTATATTATATCTGCATGAACATTATAGTCCGGCATAGCAGAAAATCCATTTCTTTCATTTGAATCAGCATAAATAATTTTTCTGCCACTCATCAGATTTGAATCAACATAAACGGGATAAGCAGGGTCAGTTACAAGAATAATATTATCATCTCCGAAAATATCAACAATGTTACCGCAATCACTCTTAGCACCGTCATTAATTCTGATTTCGTCCGGTGAAACGTCTGCACCGAAACTTTTATAATATCCGGAAACAGCATTTTTAAGGAAGTCATAACCTGCACCGCTGTCCTCGTATCCTCTGAAAGTCTCTTTAACTCCCATTTCGTCACAAGCTTTTTTCATAGCGTCAATAACAACCGGAGCTATTGGAAGAGTTACATCACCTATGCCCATACGGATAATATCAGCTTCAGGGTGAACTTCTTTAAAAGCTTTTATTTTTTTGGCAATATTTATGAATAAGTAATTTTTTTCCAGTTTAAGAAAATTTTCATTTAGTTTCGGCATACGACAAACTCCTTTTTTGAATTTATAAAATCATCTGATATAGTTCCCTCGCAAATGTATTCAGCTTCACCAGTCATCATAACAGTACCGTCAGACTGGTAAGTTATACGCAAATCACCGCCACGCAGATGTACTAAAACTTCCTCATCATAAGGGCAGATACCATTTAAAACAGATGCAACAACAGTTGCACAAGTACCAGTACCGCAAGCGAAAGTTTCACCGCTACCACGTTCCCATACACGCATTTTAAGAGTGTTTTTGTCTATAACTTCTACAAATTCAGTATTGACACGGTTAGGGAAAATTTCATGATTTTCAAAATCAGGCCCTATTTTTTCAAGGTCAAGGGAATCAATATTATCTGTAAAAATAACAGCGTGAGGATTTCCCATTGAAACACAAGTCATATTCCATATTTTTCCAGCGACTTCAACAGGCTGATTTATAAATCTGTCGAGAGTGCTTTTTACTGGAATTTCGGACGGTTTAAGAATAGCTTTTCCCATATCAACCTGAACAAGATTAACTTTGTTGTCTTTAAGGAAAAGTTTCAGATATTTTATTCCTGAATTGGTTTCAAGAGTCAAATCAGTTTTTGAAGTAAGTCCCATATCGTAAACATATTTGCCGATACAACGGGTAGCATTACCACACATCATAGCTTCAGAACCGTCAGCATTAAAAATTCTCATACGAAAATCAGCCTTATCTGACGGCATAATAAGTACAAGACCATCTGAACCTATTCCCTTATGTCTGTCACTGACAATAACAGAAACTTTTTCAGGGTCTTTGACTGTTTCCTGAAAACAGTCCACATAGATATAGTCGTTACCTATACCGTGCATTTTAGAAAATTTCATAAATATACTCCTATTTATGACTCATCAGAAACAAGTGAAAAAACTTTGCTAACTTTTTTCCACTGAATATATTATATAACAATTTTCCAAAAAAATCAAGAGTTTTTTAAATGTAAGTCTGTTTTTTTAGAATAGCTGAAATAATACGTCCAATAATTGTGAAGTAATCCAAATCAGTTACAGACCATTTTTTGAAGTGTCCTATATAACAGAAAGAAATCATACCTTTTACTATGCTGTTTTCTGTTATAAGATATTGAACAGCTCCGCCTATATTTTGTTTAGTGAGGGTGATAAAGGCATTATCGTCACGCCCTTCAAGTTCATTTACATTATCTATTACGAATATGCCGTCACCGGAAAAGCGTTCAGTATATTTGTTTTTGAAGAGATAGTATGCATTTTTAGCAGAAGAATTTCCACAACTTAAAATAAGATTCATGTTATTTCCTGCAAAAACGCATATGTCATCTATATCAAATTTTATACGGATTTGTTCAAGAAGCACAGAAATATCCGGAATACGTCCGAATACAAGATTTTCAGAAAGTTGTCCTATAAATTCAAGTTTATGTGAACTTTCCTTTTTATTGCTAAGGAAAGCTATTTTGTTTTTTATATCTTTTTCGACAGCACCATGTTTTTCAATGTCATAAATTACATAGCGATTCTGACCTTTTTGTTGTGCAATATAAAGAGCCTTATCAGCCTGCATGAAAAGTTCGTCATAACTTATGCTGTCATTCGGATATGTTGATACACCCATTGAGCAGGTAATCTGAAGATTTTCGGAACGTTCAGAAAAAGACCATTCAGTTTTTGTTCTTATAGCACGGAGTATACCTCTTAAATCAGTTTCATCATATGTATCCTCGAGAATTATAAGAAAACCTGCACCGCTGATACGTCCTACAATTCCCCTTGCACCTATTTCAGTTTTTATTATCTGGGCGACTGTAAATATAACTTCATCTCCGAAAAGATGTCCATAATTTGCTATGATTTCGCTGAAATTGTCCACATCAAGTAAAACAAGATTTACACGGCATGACGGTCTGTCAGAAAGGAGGTCTATAGCATATGATGTTACAGCGTGTTTATTTAGGACTCCGGATAGTGAATCTTTGTTAGCTTCAATAGCAAGGTTAATATCCTTTGTTTTTTGACGTGAACTTATAACTGAAATTATTCCGGAAACTTTTTTTATATCGGGAGATTCATAACGGGTTATTCCACGAAAAAGACACATTTCACGGTTTTTTCCAAGAGTAAGTATTGATGATTCAAATTCATAATCAAAACGATAAACACCATTTTTGATATCATTGCAGAGTTTATTGAAAGTTTCAGTATATCTTGAAAGAATATATCCGGATTGTATGGCATTAGCCTGCCATTCGTCAAGATTACAGTCCGTAAGAACTATTTCACGATAACAGTCAAACATATATATTTTTATTTTTTTAGTCTGAAAACTATATTCAAATGCCAAATCGCTTATAAGACTCAATATATGCCGATATTCTGAAATTGTTTTTTCACGGGAATATGAAAGGTTTTCCAAAGAAAATATATCGCTTAATACTATACTAAAAAGTTTTTTAGGAGAGTCCTGAAATATTTTTACACAGGCGAGTATCCAACGCAATGAATTATTTATACCTTTCATGCGGATAACTGTTTTTGCCGGTATTCCTGTAGAAGCTGTTTTCATACATTCTTCAATTCTTGGAAAATCGTTTTCATCAATAGTGCGTTTTATTGAATATACAACATCATTTCCGAAATATCTAAAGAAAGTTTCATCTGCCCTTTGAGTGTGAAAACTTTCATCTATAATAACATTTCCGAGACTATACATTTTTTCATTTATAAATTCTGAATTCATATGTTATTCCTTTATAATTTTTAGTTTGTTTCGTTTTCATCTGAAACTACAATAGCAGTTTGCATACGTTCACGCCTTTCGAGTATCTCAAAGACAAGTTTATAGATAGTAGCAAGAATAGGTACACCAAGTAACATTCCGAGTATTCCGAAAAGCCCTCCGCCAACGGTTACAGCTGCAAGAACCCATATTCCAGGAAGTCCGACGGAAGTTCCTACAACTTTCGGATATATTAAGTTTCCTTCGACCTGCTGTAATAATATAAGAAATATTATAAAAATCAATGACTGCATAGGATTGACAGTGAAAATCATAAATGCACTTATAAATGCACCTATTAAAGCTCCTACAATAGGAATAAGTGAAGTAACTCCAACTATTGTACCAGCCATAGCTGAATAAGGAAGTTTTAAAATAGTCATTCCTATAAAACAAAGTGAACCTATTATAATAGCTTCAATGAACTGTCCTACAAAGAAGTTCTTAAAGGTGTCGTTTGTTATTTCAAGAACGTAATTCATACGACGAGTAACTTTTTCACTAAGGTAAGCTCTCTGAAAACGTACAATATCTTTATGCAGTTTATCTTTTCGGAGCAGGAGATATAATGCAAATATAATTGCTATAACAGCATTTGTTACAATTGATACAGTTGAACCGATAATTGAAATGAGTGAGTCAAATACATCATAAGCACCAGTACCTATTTTCTGAGTGATACTCATTACATCTGGTTCAATGCTTTTTATAATATCTTGAATTTCAGGATATTCCTTGAATGTGGTTTTAGCAAATTCCTGCACCTGTGTGAAAAATGGTGGTATTTCGTCAGCGATAAGTGTTATTGCGTTTACAAGTTCGGGGTAAACTATATTTATTACAAGAACAAGTATAAGTACAGCACTTGCAAATGACATTGCCACACATACCGGACGGCGTGATTTCCTTATAAATGATGATTGATTTTTTGGGAAATAGTGTCTTTCATAAAAATTCATGATAATATTGAATATATAGGCAATAATACAGCCTGTCACAAGTGGAACTAATGCTCCGAATGCAGTTTTGAAAAGATTGGAAATTACAGAAAAATTTCTTACTGCAATACATACTATCAGTGCAAGCAATGCTATAAAACTATATCGTTTTATTTCCTTTTTTTTCATTGAAAAATCCTCCTAAAGTTATTTATACAACAATTATAATATATGTATGTGATAATGTCATTAATTAAAGTGTTAATTTTAAGTTAATAAGTTTTTTTGTTTAATTATTATTCTGTGCTTATATAAATTTTAATTTATAAATTTGGAAAAATTTAAAATTTGTATTTTAAAAATGTGCGAATTGCTGTTTTTAAACATATTTTAAATTATTTTTTTGTGTATTATTACGAATGAAAACGAAAAGTATACAAACTATGAATTTTATAAATCCAAATGCCCCTATTTTGTGAGATTCGCAAAAAATAGTTAATTATAAATCTTATTTTAACATCAATAAAGTGTGTTAACCATGGTTAACAATGTTGTTGACATTTGATTATAGTTATGTTAATATAAGTTCAGACAAATTTTTTCTTAAAAAGGAGTTACATAATAAATGAAATGGAATTTTGAAAAAGAATGGGAAGGCTTTACAGCCGGTAAATGGTGCGAACGCATTGATGTTCGTGACTTCATTCAGAAAAACTACACACCTTATGACGGAGATTCTTCATTCCTCGTTGGTCCAACAGATGCTACAACTACTCTTTGGAATCAGGTTCTTGACCTCATGAAGCAGGAAAGAGAAGCCGGCGGTGTTCTTGATATGGATACTAAGGTTGTTTCTTCACTCGTTTCACACGGTGCAGGTTACCTCAACAAAGACCTTGAACAGATTGTAGGTCTTCAGACAGATAAGCCTTTCAAGAGAGCTTTAATGCCTTACGGTGGTCTTAACATGGCTGCAAAGGCTTGTTCCGACAATGGCTATCAGATTGATGACGAAATCAAGCATATTTTCACAGAATACCGCAAAACTCACAATCAGGGCGTTTTCGATGTTTACACTCCTGAAATGAGAGCTGCAAGAAGCAACAAGATTCTTACAGGTCTTCCTGATGCTTACGGCAGAGGTCGTATCATCGGCGACTACAGAAGAGTTGCTCTTTACGGTGTTGATAAGCTTATTGAAGATAAAAAGGCACAGAAAGATTTCTATATTCGTCCAATGACAGAAGAAAAAATCCGTGCTCGTGAGGAAATCGCAGACCAGCTTCGTGCTCTCGAAGACCTCAAGAAAATGGCTGAAATTTACGGCTGTGATATTTCTAAGCCAGCTACAACTGCTAAGGAAGCTGTACAGGCTCTTTACTTTGGTTACCTTGGTGCTGTTAAAGACCAGAATGGTGCTGCTATGTCTATCGGACGTACTTCAACATTCCTTGATATTTACTTTGAAAGAGATATGAAGAAGGGTATCCTTACTGAAGACCAGGCTCAGGAAATTATCGACCACTTCATTATGAAACTCCGTCTTGTACGTTTTGCAAGAACTCCTGAATACAACTCACTCTTCTCAGGCGACCCACAGTGGGTTACAGAATCTATCGGTGGTGTTGGTGTTGACGGCAGACACATGGTTACTAAGAATAGCTTCCGTTATCTCCATACTCTTGAAAACCTCGGTACTTCTCCAGAGCCAAACCTCACAGTTCTCTGGTCTACAAGACTTCCACAGGGATTCAAGGAATATGCTGCATCAATCTCTATCAAGACTTCTTCAATTCAGTACGAAAACGATGACCTTATGCGTGTAACTCATGGTGATGATTACGCTATTGCTTGTTGCGTATCTTCAATGAGAGTTGGTAAGGAAATGCAGTTCTTCGGTGCAAGAGCTAACCTTGCTAAGTGTCTACTATATGCTATAAACGGTGGTGTTGACGAAAAGACAGGCGTTCAGGTTGGTCCTGAATATCGTCCATTTGACGGCGAATATCTTGATTACAACACAGTTATGAAAAAGTACGACGATATGATGACTTGGCTTGCTGGTCTCTATGTTGATACTCTTAACTGCATTCACTATATGCATGATAAGTACTGCTATGAAAGCCTCCAGATGGCTCTTCACGACAGAGAAGTTAAGCGTTATTTCGCTACTGGTGTTGCTGGACTTTCTGTTGTTGCAGACTCACTCTCAGCTATCAAGTATGCTAAGGTTAAGGTTATCCGTAAGGATATCGAAGTTAAAAACAAGAAGGGCGACGTTTTAGGTGTTTCTAAGAATGTTGCTGTTGATTACGAAATTGAAGGCGACTTCCCGAAATATGGTAACAATGATGACAGAGTTGACTCTATCGCTGTTGAAATCCTTGAAAAGTTCATGAACAAGGTTCGTCAGCAACATTGCTACAGAAACGGTGTTCCTACAACTTCTATTCTTACAATTACTTCAAACGTTGTTTATGGTAAGAATACTGGTTCAACTCCTGACGGTCGTAAGCTTGGTGTACCGCTTGCTCCTGGTGCTAACCCAATGCACGGCAGAGATACTCATGGTGCAGTAGCTTCACTCTCATCTGTTGCTAAGCTTCCATTCACCGATGCTCAGGACGGTATCTCAAATACATTCTCTATTATTCCTAACGCTCTCGGCAAGGATATGGAAGTTTTCGCTGGCGACCTTGATGTTGATTTAGGCGACGCTTTCAAAGGTGAGTAATAAAAATGGTAACTCCTGATATGCTCACACCGACTGACAACCCTGAAGAACTTGCTGAACTTATTGATAAGCTTATTTCACAGGGTAACGGTCATGTAAATATTGACGTCATTGAAAATGGAAAGGGTATTAAAGTAGATACTGTTAACAGCAGAGACTGCGGAAAATTAGGTGCTTGTATGCAACCTAATGAACTTGAACCAGATGACGAAGATTAAAGGTATCTGACGGGAAACGGTTTGTAGACTGTTTCCCGACTATATAAAATTTTTTAAGGAGGATTATTAAAATGGAAAGTAATGCTACACAGGTTAAAAACCTCGTTGAACTCCTCGACGGTTACGCTGAAAAAGGTGGTCATCACCTCAACGTAAACGTATTCACAAGAGAAACACTTCTTGATGCTCAGGCTCACCCTGAAAAATATCCACAGCTTACAATCAGAGTTTCCGGCTATGCTGTAAACTTCATTAAGCTCACTAAGGAACAGCAGGACGATGTTATTTCAAGAACATTCCATGCTTCTCTCTAATCGATAATTAAAATAAAACGGTTCGGAATAATTCTGAACCGTTTTTTTAAAATCCGGATTGCTCCGGACTTTTTTATTATAACATTTTTGCTCTAAGTTCTTCAGCACTGAGTTTTGAAAGGTATGCTGGTGCAATATCAAATGCTGTTTTACAACCTGTTGCTCCCTCTGATTTGAGACGGTTTAACGCTCTTGCATAGCAGATAAGAACGCTTGCTGTAAATTCAGGATTTGATTCAAGTTTGAGTGAATATTCAATCATCTGATGAGTATTTTCTCCAGTAATTCCACTTCTCATTACAAAACCGCCATGTGGCATTTTATTGTGAACAGCGTCAAATTCTTCTTCGGAAATAAAGTTTACAGTTGTATCATATTCATCAAAATAGTTTTTCATATTTTTGATAGACTCTTCAATTTTAGCGAGGTCTGCTCCATCTTCGGCAACTACCCAGCATTCTCTTGTGTGTTTCTGACGTGTAGAAAGTTCAGGCATATTTCCGGCACGTACAGAATCCATAGCTTCCTCAACTGGAACAGTATACTGAATACCTTTTTTTACTCCGTCAACACGTCTGATAGCATCGGAATGACCTTGGCTTACACCTTTTCCCCAGAAAGTATATGATTTTCCGTCCGGAAGAATAGATTCAGCATAGAGTCTGTTGAGTGAGAAAAGACCTGGGTCCCAACCAAGAGAAATTATTGCAAGATGATTATTTTCTTTTGCCACACGGTCAACGTTTGCAAAATGTTCAGGGATTCTTGCATGAGTATCAAAACTATCGATAACATTGAAGAACTTAGCAAGAGCGGGAGTTTGCTGTGGTAAATCTGTAGCACTTCCTCCGCAGATAATCATAACATCAATGTCATTCTGATATTTTTCAACGTCATTAAGGCTGTAAACATTGCAGTTTGTGAGAGTTTTAACGGTTGAAGGGTCACGGCGTGTGAAAACTCCTGCGAGTTCCATATCGTCATTTTGACGGATAGCAAGTTCAACACCTTTTCCGAGATTGCCGTAACCAGCTATACCTATTTTGATTTTGTTCATTGTTTTTTACCTCCTGTAAATATTTTACATTGATATTATATCACAAAAATTTTCCGTTGTAAAGAAAATGCGGACAATTAATGCCCGCAAATTTTTTATTTATTTTCAGTTTTATGGAGAGTGTTGTTTATTTCATCAATAAGAGTGGTTATTTCAGTGATTGAATTATTGATTATACTTGTACATTCGTTAGTTGTATTAACATTATCGTCAAGAACACTGAATGCTTTTATAGTTGTCTGGAGAATGACAACCATTTGTTGAACGGTTTCAGCGTCCATGTGGTCATTATCATTGCAGAACATTACAACGTTATTAAGAAGGTCATTTACCTGACTTGCTTTCTGACTGGTTTTTGAAGTTGATTTGTCAATAGTTTCCATATTTTCAACAATTTTTTTGATATCGTTTTTGAGTCTGTCAGAAAGCTCAAGACATTCATTAGTTATCTCTTCAAGTTTTTCATGTTGTGCAGTAAGTGCACTGTGACGTGATACAAGAACGGATTTAGCGTGTACAATACAGTTTTCCGGAGTATTAAGACCACGGCAAATAGCTATAGCCATATCACGACATGAATGGTATCCACAGGCATGACAGTTATAATTACGGTCTGCTTCTGTATGCTTGCCCATCATTTCAAAAACAGCATCAAGTTGTTTTCCGGTCGGAATAGGAGACGGTGTCATAGGAGTATAACTTCTCATGAAATTTGATATATCAAGATTTTCATCAAATTGTTTGAAAAGTTTATCTTCTCCGAATCGGAATGGTCCAGTAGTTTTACGACGCTTTTTAACACTATTTTCAATTTCACGCATAGTTGCCATGACATCGAATACCGTTTGTTTAGTTCCAGATGCCGGACCTACGTTACAGCCGAATTCACATGAAAGAACGTCAAAAACTTCAGGGTGTTTGTATTCCTTCATATTAGCATACATATCGAGTTCCGGATAAACTTTGTGAACACCTTCGGAAGTAGTTATATTAAGGTCAGGATTATGTAACCAGAGATTATCACGCAATCCACCTGGACGTGAATAAATTGAACCCATTTGACCCTGCTGGTTATCAAAGTCATATTCAAAGTTATTTGTTGAGTTCGGAGGAATTACAATATCATTTCTTTCAAAGTAATTTTTAAGTTTCTGGAAAGTTATACTATAATCAACAAGACCAGTTTCCATAAATTCATTTTTTTTGGCGATACATGGGGAAAGTACAGCAATAGGTGTAGGAAGTTGTGTATATTTTCTTACATATGTAGCCATACATGAAATAGGACTATGAATAGGTGAAAGGTTACGTAAAAGGCGTGGCTGATATGTTTCAATATATTTTACAATTGCAGAACAAGGCTGTGTTATTACATTTTTTATTTTTCCCAACTCGATTGCACGTAAATGAGCCCATGTACATATATCTGCACCAAGTGAAACGTCACATACAGTACAGCCTTTTCTTTTTAACCAGTCAAGAATGCTTTTCCATTTGTCAGGAAAGACCGCTTTTATAGATGGTGCAACAAGTACAGTAATTTTTTGTTTTGAAATATGTGACATAAAAGTTTCTGTATCATCAATAAAATCTCTTGCTCCATGATTGCAAATTCGTACACATTCGCCACAAGAAATACATCTGTCAGGATTAACAGTTGTTATAAATCTGCCATCTTCAAGCATTTTAGTTATATTAGCTTCAGGAGCAGGACAGTTTCTTACACAGGCATTACAGCCGACACATTTTTCTGGTTTAACAATAATTACATCTTTCATTTATATAGTACTCCTTTTTTATCAGTCATCAAGAGCTTCTGCCTGTGCAGTAAGTGCAGCAAGGTCTATGCCACCAGATTTTTTCTTTTTAGGTGCATTATCCTCAAGAGCTTCCGCTTGTGCAAGAATATCATTAAGATTAGGTTTTTTTCTTCCTATAAATTCTTCTGCCTGTTTGTCGAGGGCTTCAAAATTTACGCCTGCTTTTTTGGTAGGTGAAGCATTACGGACGAGTCCCGACAAATCAAAATCATCTTCATCATCGCCGAGAATGTCGACTTCTTCAAGGTCTTCAAAGTTTGGTGTATTTTCGTCATAATCATATTCATAGTCATCGAATTTATTTTCGGATTCTGCACCATTATAGGAATAATCTGTATTTTGATACACAGGTTTTTCGGGTAAACTGATATGAGAAGATATTTCGGTATTCTGAAAAACAGGTATACCACCTTTAATAAGAGTACTTTGAGTTTCAGTAAGAGTGTTTTCAGTTTTTTGAATCATTTCATCGCCATAATTTTTAAGTTCTTCAAAAACTTGTTTCAGACGTGAAATTTTTCCGGAAAGTTCATTTACATCGTCAAGAACTTCAGATTTTATGTTGATTGAAGTGGTTTTAAGTAAAGATTCATCAACTTCTGCTGTCATTTCTGAGGCATATAATTCTGCTTCATAAACTATGTCAGCAGCCTTATTATTTGCTTCTGCGACGATATTTTCAGCGAGTTTTTTTGAATTAGCGTCAAGGTCAGCAGACTTTTTGTTAGCGTTTTCAATAATTTCAGATGCAGTTTTTTTAGCGGCAGCAAAAACAGCTCCGAAAACAGCCGCATCATCTTTTTCTGACATTGAAGAAAGTCTTATATCAGCATCAGCGAGATTGCTTTCAAGCTCAGCAATTGAATTTTTAAGTTCTGTGATTTCCTTTTCTTTATCGGAATTTTCAGCCAAAGCAGATTGAAGCTGTAAAGAAAGTGTTTCATTCTGCGATTGTATTTCGATAAACTTTTCATGTTCCCCATCAAGAAAAGATTGAAAATCCTGTTTTGTTTCAGAATCGTTCTGACAGCGTTCGAGTGAAAATTTTGTCACTCTCAGTTCGCTTTCAAGATGAGAAATCCGATTATAAAGGGATTTAATAAGTTCATCTGTGTCAGTTTTGTCATACCCTCCGAAAGTAACAGTTTTTAAAAATCTTGTTTCATTCATAGAAAAAAATCCTCCTATGTTCCTTTCAATAAGAAAAGACTTTAAAAAAACGGGCTTATTTCAATCCACAGTCGGTAATTACTCAGAGTATGATACTCATTTGTAAATACTGACTGTTACATTGATTTTATAGCAGAGAAAATATAGATTTATTTCTGCTATGATAGCCGTTTAATTTTTTTTGCAATTTAACCCACCACTATATAAGCGAGAAAAATTTTGTTAATTATATATATTTTACACTATTTCTTACGAAATGTCAATAGATAATTTATAAGGCGATATTTTTTCGTTATAATTGCATAAAAAACATAGGGAATATTTTACAATGAGATTATTTCAGTCTACATTAATAATCAATATTTGTTTATTTAATAATTTGATTTTATGAATTATTAAGAAGTTCTTTAACTTCCGGATTATTGTAAAGACCTAAGTCAAAAAGTTTGTTTATCTGACTATTTGTGAGTTTTCCATTCAGGGAGTATACAAACTGACCGTGTTCACGTTCAACTCCGTTCCATGAATCAATAACCTTAAGCCAGCCGGCTTTGCCGAGAGTACGTTCCGGAAGTTTAGCATTAGGAAAGAACTTTTCAGCAATCATTTTAGCAGCTTTTGTGTGACTTGTATATTCACATGAATATGTGTCACCGTCAGGCGAAATCCAACCAAGTTTGAAATTTTCCTGATTTTTAAAAAACATTTTTTCAAGAGTAAGAGGACAATCGGCATCAGTTTCTATAATTTCGGAAAAGTTGTAGTCATTCGGATTAAAACAGAAATATCCGCCCTTGTCATCTGCAACTATAGGTAATTTGTCTTCGGTAACTATATTTTCAAGATTGGTATTGACAAGTTGTGTCATATTGTCGAAATACCTGTAATAATAGTAACCTGTTTGTGATTTGTATATTGCGAATTTTTTCATCACGGACACTCCGTTCAAATATAATGATTTTTTCAGTTATTTTTGTGACTGGGAATAAATCCGCATATTTTAGGTACACAGACTTCAAGAATAGCACAATATTTGTCTATTATTGTTATAATGTAACTTTCTCTGTATTTCGGTAAATGATGGGTAGCAGGCCACATATGTTTTTCAATGATGTCACGTTCGAGGTCTGATATTTCTGTAACTTGTGACGCATTACGGACTGCTATAAGGGAATGCATAAGACTATGTGAAAACTGTCCTTTTTCACGGAGAGAATTATATTCCTTTCTGTCGTAATAGAATAAATCGTGAAGAAGTCCGGCACGTGCTGCGGAACGTGCATTAAGTCCGAGTTTATAACAAAGCACATAACTATAATAAGAAACGTTTATACAGTGCTGAAAACGTGTTGTTGATATATGATGAGTAATGTTTTTAAGGGGCTGGAGTTCATCTGAATTGATTATATCATGTATGCATTCGTAATAAGCACACAATGAAAGGTCTTTTTTGGAGCATATAGCTTTAAGCATAAAAAATCCTCCTGTTTCAATTTATGGCAAAAATATGGTTTATTATGTTTGTAATCGCTATCATTATACAACAATATAATCCAAAAGTCAATAGAAAATACTGTGATATATCTGAAAAAATCCCCCGTTTTTGCAAATGAGGGATTTTTTTATGCTAATTATTTTTTCTGTATTTTTTGAATTCTGAAATCAGACAAACTACTGATACAATTAATACAATCATTTCAGCAAGAAGAATAGCTAACCATACACCATTTCCTTTAAATATGAGAGGAAGTACAAATAAAAGTGTGCTGTTTAATACAACTCCCCTTAAAAGCGAAATCAGTGTAGCTGTAAATGGGCATAATATAGATTGCAGATAATATATAGAAAATGTATTTATCGCTAACGGAATAAACGATAAAGCATATATTCTTACAATATACGGAGCAATTCTGATTATTTCCGGAGTTAATTTCATGAATAATCCGGTAATCTTAACAGGGAATACAATATATACAGTTGCGAATAAAACACCAAAAATAATTGTTGTTCGTATACCGAATTTTTCAGTTTTCCAACAGCGAGAGAGATTTTTTGCTCCGTAGTTTTCGGAAACAATCGGCTGTACTGCTTGTCCGATACCCGAAAATACACTTGTAACAAGAGCTGATACTGTACCTAACATACCATAGATTGCAAGAGAATCTTTTCCGGAATATTTCATAATCTGGTTATTTATTATAAAGGTAACAATTATTATTGAAAGTGAACCTATTCCAGAGCCGAATCCGGTTTTGAATATATTTTTTAAAGCGGGTAACCATTTATAAGGTTTAATCAGTTTAAGTGAAGTTTTTTTCAGCAATATATATCCAATCATTAGTATAACTTGTGCCATTGACCCCATAACAGTTGCTATTGCAGCACCAGCCATACCCATTTTAAGAGGAAAAACAAAAAGCCAATCACCAATAATATTTATTATTCCGCCCACTAATGTAACTTTCATTACAAATTTGGGTGAACCGTCTGTTCTGATAAAACTTCCTAAGAAAGTTGTACACACAAAAGACGGCAGAAATGCAAAAATCCATTTTCCGTAATCCTTTACATAAGGCATAAGTTTATCATCAGCACCGCATATACGATAAAAATCTTCTTGAAAGATAATTCCTACAATCCAGCAAACAAATGTTATTATGCTGACCCATACAAGAGAAGCGGTAAAATATACATTACCTTTTTCTTCATTTCCTGCACCTTTTGCCTTGCTTCTCAGAATACAGCCACCCATTCCGAACAAAACAGCAATAAATGATGCTATTGAAAAAATCGGTAATACCACAGCATTTGCGGCAGCACCATCAGAACCTACACCTTGTCCTATTGCGATTGTATCAATTAAACTATATGTTGCAACAGCTATTGCACTGCTTACTGCCGGAACAAGAAATTTATAAAATAATTTTTGCACATCATCTTTAAGTAAATCCAATATATTTTACCACCTTGTTTTTTGATTTATTATATCATATTTTTTTACGTAATTCAATACTCAATATTTTTTAAAAATAAAAACAGAACCGGATTATTATAAATCAGGTTCTGAATTAAAAAGAATAACTTTTGATTATTTGTCTCGAACTTTTTTCACGATTTTGTTGAATTCAAGAGCTTTTTCAATACTGCCCTCAACTTTGAGTTTACCAGTAGTAAAAGCTACAACAGAATCAAGTTTTCCCTCACACATCTTAATGAAATTTTTTCCGGAAACTATGAATATACAATCACGGTCATAATATTCATATGGTTCAACGTAAACCTTGCCGTCTTTAAGTTCAATGTAGAAAGCCCCTTCACCTTCACCGGTGATATTAACCTGTACAGCAATGTGACCTTCTAAACCGTCAATATCGTTAGCGAGAATAAGATTTTTTGATTTATTAAAAATTTCTTCATATGTCATATATAAAATCACCTTTCATAATCGGATAAAAATTTTTTATTTGATAATTCTTCCCTTTTTGGATTGATTACGGATAATCTTTTTTGAAGCCGTTTTATCGAAATCACTATCTCTGATTCTTAGACGGCGTATAGCTTTGGCTGTAGGAACAGTTTTATTAATATTGTCTACAGTCTCACGGAACATCTTTTCAATAATTTCATTGTCAGGATAAAGTTCTTTATCAGGGAATATTTCAGCACATATTATGTTTTCGTCACTATAAACAAGAACATCATTTATATAGTCAATTCCGGCAAATTTATTTTCAAGTTCTTCCGGAGAAACATTTTCACCATTTGACAGAATAATTAAATTCTTTTTTCTTCCTGTAAGGAAAAGTCTGTTATTTTCATCGATATAACCTAAATCACCAGTATGCAACCAACCATCAGCAGTAAGAGTTTCAGCAGTAGTCTGAGGGTCTTTGTAGTAACCAGCCATTACAGATTTACTTTTGACCATTATTTCACCATCAACAATTTTTACTTGACAGCCATTAACAATTTTTCCAACATCATTAGTGCATTGTTTATCAAATTTGCACCCTGTGGCAATTCTTGGAGAACATTCGGTCATTCCGTATCCTTGCTGAATATTTATTCCGATATTGATATAATTTTTCTGAAGTTCAGGACGCAGATAAGCACCTCCGCTGAAAATAGTTTCAAGTCTGCCTCCGAATAGTCTTTTAGCAATTTCATTTATAGGGGTATCGGGTTCAGAAACAGAAACGTTTTTTATCATTTTGTAAAGAGTTTCTGCAATCATGGGAACAAGTAAAATAACAGTGGGTTTAAATAATTTAAGATTTTGCGGAATCCTCATCATTGAGTCATTGAAACAAAGAATATTTCCGTATCTTAGTGTAAGCAGTATGTCACAAGTAAAACAATATATATGATGTATGGGAAGCACAGACAATACAACATCATCAACAGTTGATTCATTATCCTGACACATAGTATTATCGATTAAATTACTGTGTAGTAACATAACGCCTTTGCTTTTTCCAGTAGTTCCGGAAGTATACGAGATTGCACAAAGTGCTGACGGTTCAACAAGTGGAAATTCTTCCGGCTGATAGTTTTTTAAAATTTCAGGTAAATCATTTTCGAGAGAGACAAAAGCTTTTATTTCCGTACATTTTAATTTTAATCCATTAATCATTTTATTGAATCTCTTATCATAAAAGAAAATTTCTGAATCTGAACGGTTAAGCAAATCCGCTATATCATTTTCACCTAATTGAGCATCAAGGGGAACTGAAACATTTCCTCCGCAGACAGTTCCGAAATAGCTTAAAAGCCATGTATAACTCGAAGCTCCGGAAACAGCACAATGAATAGGTTTATCATTTCGGAATGTATTTATATAAGCCATTACTTTTTTAACATCTTCACGAAATTGAATGAAAGTTTTTTCAACAATATCTTTACCGGATTTTTCTTTTAAGAAAATTCTGTTTCCGTATTCGTTTGCAGAAGCATCAACAAGTTGCTGAAGAGTTTTTATATTATTTTTGTTCATATAAACCTCCTTATTATTGGAGTGATTCAAAGTAGGAAATAGCTTCGCCTACTGTATGAAGATTTATAATTTCTGATTCATCAACAGAAATATTGAATTCTTCTTCAATTTCACCGAGCATACACATGAAATCATAGGAATTAAGCCCGATATCTTCTATAAAACGTGAATTTGTACTTATTTCATCAGGATTAACTTCTACATAATTTGATATCATTTCTTTGATTTTTTCAAACATAATTAATCTCCTTTATATCATTTCAAGAATTTCACCAATGGTTCTGTTTTCATTTTCTATACCTCTGAAAAGAACTCTGCAAAGGTAATAGTAGAAATATTCCATTTCATGTTCTGTAACGGCATCTTTTCTGTATTCAAAATTGAAATTAAGTCCATTGTCTTCCGGACGGTGCATTACAGTAAGATAAAGAGGCTGTCCGGCAACGCCATTGGTATACCACATACTTTTATAAGGATTATCAGGCATTTTGTACTTATTTCTATGAAATGTAAGCGGTTGATAAGTAAGACTTATACTTTCATAACTTGTACCAGGTTTATTTTTCCAATATTGACCCCTCTTGATAGTCAATTCAATGGGGTCATAATTTGCATGGCGGAAAATTTTATTTTGTTCAGTTTGTATCATGTGTATTCCATCAAGGAATGTCATATCAGCTTCCATAACGGTACGCATAGGGAAAAAATGTATTCTTGTACCACCGCAATTTTTTTCTGAAAGAGTACCACGTCTTGCAATACAGGTTTTAACCGAAACGTCTTTTTCATTGTCATTGAATTTTGAAAGAACTGTTCTAAGTCCCATAAGTAAAAGGCTTGCCATGGGGACGTTATGAAGTTCACAAAATTTTATTAAACGCATAGAAGCTTCGTATTCCAGAGAGTAAACGGAAATTGATGCTTCAGGGCTTTTTGATACAACCATAGCCCAGCGTTGATTTGGATTATTGTTTTCACGGCGTTGTGTAAGGAGTCTACCTTGTCCTGCAAAATCTGTATACATAGGTTCAGTATTCTGAATTTCACTTTTCCAGAATTCTTCATCACGTTTTTTAGCAGGGGAATTATTTTCATAAGCAAGGTCTTTTTCAAGTTGTTTTATGTAGGAAGTCATAGGTTTTGGCATATCTGTTCCGTATTTCATAGAACAATAAATTTCAAGTACCATTTTTGTAAATCCTATAATTGAACTTGAATCCATTGTCATATGGTCTACTTTGAGATAAATTCCATTATAACCGTCTGGAAGTTTTATCATGATAACCTGATTCATAGGACTATTGAATCTTGCAAAGGGGAGAGCAGTCCATTTTCTCATTTCATTGTGAGCATCTTCTTCGTTTTTGTCGGAAAAGTCACATAAAGGAATGTCACGTTCTTCAAATGGTACAATATATTGTAATACTTCTCCGTTTTCGTCCTGTGTAAATCTCAGACGCATTGTTTCAAACATTTCATAAGCTTTATAAATGGCTCTTTTAAGCATATTGAAATCAACATCTTCTTTAATGTAAAGTCCAGTTCCTATGCAAAGAACCTGAGTAGGACAAAATCGTATTGTATAATTATGAAGTCTCTGTGCTGAACATAACGGATAGCATTTCATAACTGAACCGTTTATATTTAATTCTTTCATATTTCCTCCCTGCATTATGTGAAATACTTTTCAATAAATGATATTATTTTTTCTTCATATGCCGGAACATTCTCATAGTAAGAAGCAGCATGACCGGCGTTTTGAACAATCATAATATCTTTTTCTGAAATACAAGCATTATAATTTTGTTTAGTCATGTATGTTGGCACAAAATTATCTTTATCGCCATGAATGAAAAGGCACGGAATAGTTGTATTCTGCACTGCCTGAATAGTTGAATAATCCTTGAAACCATATCCGGCTTTTTTACGACACATAGAGTTGTTTATTTCCATAATCGGAAACGCCGGCAAATGATAATCTCTTTTAAGAATATGTTTGAAAACTTCATATGGCGAAGTGAAAGCACAATCAGCAATAATGGCTTTTACAGAATTTTTCACTTCCGGCAAACTTGATGCCATAAGTACAGTAGATGCTCCCATTGATACACCATAGAGAAGAATTTGCTTTGAATTGTTAAATCTGTTGTTTATATATTTAATCCAGCTTGAACAGTCAAAACGGTCAAGTATTCCAAATCCGATATAATCACCGCCACTTTTTCCATGGGCTCTGTGGTCAACTATCAGACAGTCATAGCCGATTTTATGGAAAAATACTGCAATAGAAGCACAATCCCTCATGCCACAACCAGTGTATCCATGATTGCAGATAACAAGCTTATTACTTGTATTTTCTGCCGGAAAATATTCTGCATGAAGTTCTATGCCGTCACGAGCCTTTATAATAATGTGTTCGAGATTCTGAGAAGTAAGCCATTCACGGTTTGGAACAATGAACTTTTTGTATTCTTCCCATTTTTTTATGTCAGCCATTTCGTTTATATCAACTCTTAGTGTGTCCTGTCGGGGAATAGTTCTGTCAAAGAGTTTTTTTGCTCCGGAAAATCCTGCAATACTTCCTCCAGCCAACAATGCAGTGAAAAGCATTATTTTATACATAAGTGTCTCCTTTTTTTCGACTGTCGGTCGAATTTTGAACAAGTTCATTATATCATTTTTTCGACCGGCGGTCAAGTGGGATTTATAACAATCATTTTTATCATTTTGAAGAAAATTTGTACTATAATTAACAATTAGTGCAAACTTGAATTTAAATATGTTTTGTGTTATAATATCAATCGACATACAAATATGAAAGGATTTTCTCTTATGAAAGAAAATAAAATTGACATTATATTAAATTCTGCCGAAAATCTTATGTGTACCATGGAAGCTCCCAATCGTGATATGACTGTTGATATGATTGCTAAAAATGCCGGCATTGGAAAGGGTAGTATATATTATTACTTTGAAAGCAAAGAAGAAATTATTGATGCTGTTATAGAAAGAAGTTATTCTTCAGCTATAAAAGAATATTTTGCATCAACTGTCAATTGCATAAGCACCTATGAAAAACTTAAACAGCTTTTTGTTTCAATGATACGTAAAGAATTTCAGGATAACAGCCATAATGTAATTATTTCACTGCACGTACAGGACGATATTATTTTACATTACAAAATGATGATGACCGCTATTAAAACTGTTTCTCCTATACTTACACAAATTCTGGAGGACGGAGTAAAAGACGGTTCATTGCATACAGAAACACCGAAAGAAAGTTCTGAAATGATAGTTGCTATGTTGACATTTCTTTTGAATAGTTCGTTTTTTCCGTCAGATTATGAAAGCACATACCGTAAACTTAAACTTTATGCGAACGTTCTTGAAACCTGTCTTGAAACTGAAAAGGGAAGTTTTAGTTTTCTTTTCACAAATCCGGTATAAAAAATCCCTATATTTACAAATTCTGTATGATAAAGCAAAAGACAGTTCATTGTATATGGAAACATGAGAAGAAAGTTCTGAAATGATAGTTGCTATGTTGACATTTCTTTTGAATAGTTCGTTTTTTCCGTCAGATTATGAAAGCACATACCGTAAACTTAAACTTTATGCGAACGTTCTTGAAACCTGTCTTGAAACTGAAAAGGGAAGTTTTAGTTTTCTTTTCACAAAGCCGGTATAAAAAAATCCCTGTACCATGTGATACAGGGAATAAAATATTTATAAAAATCACTTAATTATCAGATTTCCGACAAGGTACACAACAGTTGAAACAAACCATGCAATTACGCATTGCCATACAACTACGATAACCGCCCATTTCGTACCGAGTTCACGCCTTATTGATGCTATTGCTGCAACACATGGAGTATACAATAATGAGAATACAAGCAAAGAAATTGCTGTTACTGAATTAAGAGCTGTTTTAATACCTCCGGAAAACAGTATTTCAAGAGTTGAAACAACGCTTTCCTTAGCCATGAATCCACTTATTAAAGCCGTTGTTATTCTCCAGTCATCAAGACCGGCGGTTTTTAATACTGGTGAAATTATTCCTGCAACAACCGCAAGTATGCTGTTTTCAGACTCTGAAACCCTATTAAAATGTGTATCAAAGCTTTGCAGAAACCATATTATAACAGTTGCAATAAGTATTACTGAAAATGCCCTTTGCAAAAAATCCTTTGCTTTTTCCCACAGGAGTTGACAGACATTTTTAGGAGCAGGGATTCTGTAATTAGGCAATTCCATAACAAATGGTACAGCTTCACCTTTGAACATGGTTTCTTTATAAAGAAATGCAATAAGTATACCCATGATTATTCCAAATATGTACAGTGAAACCATTATTAAACCGCCATGTTTTTGGAAAAAAGCATTGACAAAAAACGCATATATAGGAAGTTTTGCAGTACAACTCATAAATGGAGTCAAAAGAATAGTCATTTTTCTGTCACGTTCACTGGGCATAGTTCTGGTAGCCATTACAGCTGGAACAGTACAGCCGAATCCTATAAGCAATGGTACAATGCTTCTTCCGGAAAGTCCTATTTTACGTAATAGTTTGTCCATAAAAAAAGCTACTCGTGCAATATATCCGCTGTCTTCAAGTAGTGAGAGAAAAAAGAATAATGTTACAATTATAGGCAAAAAACTTAAAACACTGCCTACTCCAGCGAATATTCCGTCAATTATAAGGCTGTGCAGTGTTGAATTAACGTTTGCGGAAGTCAGAACATTATCAACAAGACCTGTTAAAGCATCAACGCCTATTTCGAGAATACTTTGTAACCATGCTCCTATAACGTTGAATGTAAGCCAGAAAACCAATGCCATTATTATTATGAATGATGGTATAGCAGTATATTTTCCGGTTAATATTTTGTCGATTTTCTGACTGCGGATATGTTCTTTGCTTTCACGTGGTTTATGTACTGAAGTGCGACAGACTTTTTGTATATAAGAAAAACGCATATCTGCAATTGAAGCACTTCTGTCAAGACCTCTTTCTTTTTCCATTTGTGAAACTATATGTTCAACCATTTCAAGTTCGTTTTGGTCAAGATTAAGCTGTGATATTATGAGTTCATCACTTTCTGTCACTTTAGCAGATGCAAAACGTACCGGCAAACCAGCAATTTTAGCATGGTCTTCAATTAAATGGCTTATTCCGTGCAGACATCTGTGAACTGCTCCGCCGTTGTCGTTTTCACTGCAAAAATCCTGACGCTGAGGTTTTTCCTGATAGTGTGCCACGTGTAAAGCGTGTTCAACAAGTTCTTCTACACCCTCATTTTTAGATGCTGAAATAGGAACAACAGGTACACCAAGGAGAGACTCCATTTCATTAACGTCTATACTTCCGCCATTTGAAGTCACTTCGTCCATCATATTCAGTGCGACAACCATAGGGATATCCATTTCAAGCAATTGCATTGTAAGATACAGATTTCTTTCAATGTTTGTAGCATCTACGATATTTATAATGGCATGAGGTTTGTTTTCAAGGACAAAATTTCTTGAAACTATTTCTTCACGGCTGTACGGTGACATGGAATAAATTCCCGGAAGGTCAGTTATTTTTGTATGTTCATGACCTATTATAGCACCGTCTTTGCGGTCAACTGTAACCCCTGGGAAATTTCCAACGTGTTGATTTGAACCGGTAAGGCGATTGAAAAGAGTTGTTTTTCCGCAGTTTTGATTGCCTACAAGTGCAAAAGTAAGTTCTGTATCGTCGGGCAATGGTGAACCGCTACCTTTAGGGTGAAATTTTCCTCCCTCACCAAGTCCGGGGTGTTCAGAATTTTTTATTTTTAGCTGGTCTGGTTGGGAAATATTTTTTTCATTAATAGGAGTAATTTCAATTTGTTCAGCATCGGCAAGGCGGAGTGTGAGTTCATAGCCATGCAAACGCAATTCCATAGGGTCGCCCATTGGAGCATATTTTACAACAGTAACTTCTGTTCCGGGAATTACTCCCATATCAAGAAAGTGCTGTCTTAAAGCACCCTCACCGCCTACCGAAGTTATAATAGCGTATCCACCTATTTTTAAATCTTTTAGTGTCAAGTAAACATCACTCTTTCTGAAATTATTATATATTAACATATTATACTATTTTTACTTGACTGTCAATAGGAATGAAAAGTATTTTAACAAATTGGCAAAAAAAGTTCATAAATTAAAAAAACCTGTGCTATCAAAACACAGGCTTTTTATTTATATTTTTTTCAGAAACATATTATAAACTGTTGTATCATCAGTCAATTCTGGGTGAAAAGCTGTTGCAATCTGATTTCCCTGACGGACAGCAACTATTTTATCATCATGAACTGAAAGAATATCTACATTATTTCCGGTTTCAGTAACATATGGTGCTCTTATGAAAGGCATTTCTATAGGAGTACCATTAAAATTATCAATACATCTGAAACTTCCTAATTGTCTGCCGTAAGCATTTCTTTTTACAGTGATATTCATAGTTCCGAAACAGGTAGGTTCACCGCTGTCAATTTTTTCAGCAAGTAAAATCATTCCTGCACAGGTAGCAAGTACAGGCATACCATTTTGAATATTTTCTTTTAATGGTTCAAAGAGATTGAGTTCGTGCAAAAGCTTTTTCATAACAGTGCTTTCACCGCCACACAATACAAGACCATCAAAGCTATCGGGAATATCTGCCCTTTGGCGAATTTCAAAGGATTCAATGCCTAATTTATTGAGTACGGCAATATGTTCAGCGAAAGCCCCTTGCACAGCAAGTACACCTATACGCATTATTTGCCCCTTTCAGCCATGAGAATTGAAATTTCATTTTCATTTATTCCGACCATAGCTTCGCCTAAATCCTCAGAAAGTTCAGCAATCATTTTTGCGTCATTGAAGTTTGTTACCGCCTTTACGATAGCAGAAGCTCTTTTTACAGGGTCACCGGATTTGAATATTCCTGAACCTACAAAAACGCCCTCTGCACCTAACTGCATCATAAGTGCCGCATCTGCCGGAGTCGCAACACCGCCTGCTGCGAAGTTTACAACAGGTAAACGTCCGGTGTCATGAACTTTCTTTACCAGTTCGTATGGAACTTGTAACTGTTTAGCTTCTTCATAGAGTTCATCTTCACAAAGTGAAACAACGTGTCTTATCTGTGAATTCATCATACGCATATGACGTACAGCCTGAACGATATCACCTGTACCTGGTTCACCTTTTGTACGTATCATAGATGCACCTTCACTGATACGGCGGAGAGCTTCTCCTAAATCTCTTGCACCGCATACAAAAGGAACTTTGAATTTTGTCTTGTCAACATGATAAACATCATCGGCAGGGGAAAGTACTTCACTTTCATCTATGTAATCGATTTCAATAGCCTCTAAAATCTGTGCTTCAACGAAATGTCCTATACGGCACTTAGCCATTACCGGAATAGTTACGGCTTCCTGAATAGAACGTATCATTTTAGGGTCGCTCATTCTTGAAACGCCACCTGCTGCACGTATATCTGCCGGAATACGTTCAAGAGCCATAACGGCACAAGCACCTGCATTCTGAGCAATTTCAGCCTGCTCCGGAGTTGTAACGTCCATGATTACACCGCCCTTTAACATTTGGGCGAGTTCTTTATTTAATTGATATTGTGTATTCAAGTAAAAAACCTCTTTTCAGATAAATCTGTACCAGTACTATAATTATTATAGCATACTTCAAAAAAATTTCTATAACCAGATTAAATTTATTTTATAATACCAGTTATACTATAAAAAACCGTCAGAACAGTATTCTGACGGCTGAATATTTTAATCTCTGACAATTATTACCTGACATGAAGTAGCATAACTTTGTGTGAAATCAACAATTTTTTCTCTGTCGGGTGTAACGGATATTCCGGCAAGCCCGATATCTGCCTCATCAAGTGTTATAGATGTTATTATAGAACTGAAATCCATGTTTTTTATTTTAAGTTCCATACCAATTTCATCACAAATAGCTCTTGCCATATCTACATCAAAACCGACTATTTCACCGTTGACAACTTCTTCATACGGCGGAAATTCAGCATTTGTTGCCATAACAAGAGTACCTGTTCTTGTAATATCCTTTGGTTCGTATGATTTGTGGTCAGGATTATTTCCTACCCAATGTTTTGAAATATTTGTAATAGTACCATCACTTTGAAGTTTGTTTATAGCGTCATTAAGTTTCTGACCAAGTTCATCATTGCCTTTTTTGTAAGCTATGGCATATTCTTCTTCATTGAATGGATTGGTAAGTACTTTTAAATCCTTGTTATTGACAACAAGTTCATCAGCGGTAAGTTCATCAATAATTACAGCATCGACTTTTTTTTCTTTAAGAGCTTTTATAGCTTCAGAACCGTCTTTATATTTTTCCACCTTAGCATCTGAAATTTTATTAGCCAGCGAATAACCTGTAGTTCCGAGTTGAGTGCCGATTGTTTTTCCGGAAAGGTCTCTTGCACTGGATATAGTTTTAGAAGATTCTTCATTGTTTTTTCCGCAACCTGTAAAACAAGATGATATTAAGATTATTGCTGATAATATACTTAAAGTTTTTTTCATAAAAAAGTCCTCCTAAAAGTCTATTTGTTTATATGTACTATTTTAACATATTATTTCTTAAAAGTCAAGCGTTTATAAACAGAATTTACAATTTATAACATTGATAATTTATGAACGAACATTCACACAAGAATTATATTTACTTTTTGTATAAATAAGAACGCTTATAAACTATTATAATTCAGACAACAATATTTCAGATTAATTATTAAATATTGACAAAAAATATAACTGTTATTTTTTTCACATATTTGTCATACTATTAACGTATGATTTACACTAAATCATATTAATATTTGTTTAACCCCGTTAGATAAAGGAGTGATATTTTTTATGGCTACCCGTGAGGAAGCTAAAAGTGTTATTGAAAGGCTTTATGGTAAACCATCAGATGAGACTTTCAAGAAGTTCAATAATGACAATGCCGGCATATACTGTATGTTAAAGTATCTTGCCAACATTGACAGACCTGTTTCAGCTGGAGAAATAAGCGGATTTATGAAAGTGAGTACAGCAAGGGTTTCTGTACTATTGAAAAAAATGAATGAAAAGGGTTTTATAATCCGTGAAAAAAGTTCAGAAGATGCAAGAAAACTTATGATTTCACTGTCTGAAAAGGGCAGGGAGGAGGATAAAAAACACGTTAATGAAATGATTGAAACTTTCAGAAAAATCATTGACCAAGTGGGCAGTGACCGCATGGAAGAATTTATTGCAGTTTCACAGCAGATACGCTCTATTATGCATGATGAAATAAAGGATTTTGATGCGGATTGAAATTTTTTTAAAGAAAGGACACTATTTTTATGTTTAAAGTTTTTAAAAACTTAAAGTCACGTGATATATTATTTATATTTATATGTGTCGCACTTGTTGTTTTGCAGGTATGGCTTGACCTTACTATGCCTGATTATACTCAAAAACTTACTCAGTCTGTTTCGGCAGGTTCAATCAGTATGAGTAAAGTTTTTAAAAACGGAGGATTAATGCTGTTATGTGCTGTCGGAAGCATGGTTTCAGCAATGTTTTGTGGATTCTTCGCTGCTCAGGTTGCCGGAAACTTTTCAAAAACGCTTCGTGAAAAACTTTTCGGACATATTCTCAGATTTTCAAATTCCGATATAAATAAATTTTCCACACCAAGTCTTATCACCCGTACTACAAATGACGTTGTACAGCTTCAGATGTTTATAGCTATGGGTTTGCAGATGATGATAAAAGCTCCTATAACAGCAATATGGGCTATCGCAAAAATTTCGACTTCAAGTGTTGAATGGACAACAGCTATATTTGTATGTGTAATGGTTATGGTAATTACAATATCAATTCTTGTTCTTGTTGCTTATCCCAAATTTAAAGCAATTCAGAAACTCACTGATAATCTTAATGATGTTACCCGTGAAAACATAAGCGGTGTTCGAGTAGTACGTGCATTTAATGCTGAAAAATATCAGGAAAAGAAGTTTGATAAGGTAAACGATACTATTACTAAAAACCACCTTTTCACCAGTCGTATAATGGGTGTTATGATGCCGGTTATGCTTATGATTATGAATGGAATGACACTTGCTATATACTGGATTGGAGCATATTTGATAAATGACGCTGAAATTCCAGAACGTGCCGAAGTTATCGGTAACATGACAGCATTTACACAGTATGCAATGCAGGTTGTAGGAGCATTTATGATGCTTGTAGTAATATTCATAATTATGCCGAGAACTCTTGTTTCAGCAAAACGTATAAATGAAGTTCTTGAAACAGAGCCCACAGTTTCTTATAAATCTGAAGATGTCAAAACTTCTGAACGTGGCAGAATTGAATTTAAAAATGTGTCTTTTGCGTATTCCGATTCTGCAAATCCGTGCCTTAAAAATTTAAGCTTTGAAATAAAACCCGGTGAAACGTTTGCCATTATAGGTGCAACCGGTACAGGTAAATCAACTCTTGTAAATTTAATTCCAAGATATTACGATGTTACAGAGGGTGAAGTTCTTATTGACGGAAAAAATATAAAGGATTATCCGGAAGAACAATTAGAAAAAATAGTTTCATTAGCTCCGCAGAAAGCAACATTATTTTCCGGTGATATAAAGTCAAACATAACTTACGGTTGCAAAGAAGAAGTTTCAGACAGTGACCCAAGAATAAAACGTTCTCTTGAAATATCAAAATCAGACTTTGTTGAAAATCTTTCGGACGGTATTCATTCAAAAGTCGCACAGGGAGGTACTAACTATTCCGGCGGTCAAAAACAGCGACTTTCAATTGCCCGTGCAGTGTTTAAAAACGCCGAAATCATGATTTTTGATGATACATTCTCAGCACTTGACTATAAAACAGATATGCTTGTAAGAAAATCTATTCGTGAGGAACTCTCCGATACAACTGTTATAATCGTTGCCCAGAGAATAGGAACTATCAGAAACGCTGATAAAATACTTGTTCTTCATGACGGAAAGATTGCAGGTATCGGAAAGCATGACGAATTAATGAAAAATTGTGATATATACAAGGAAATAGCTTTATCACAGTTATCAGAAGAAGAATTATCAGGAAAGGAGAGTGCTTGAATATGCCTCCTATGAGACCTATGCAACAGATGAATCCAAATGAAAAGGCGGATTTAGGTGCTATAAAAAAGATACTTGTATATTGTAAAAGATATCTTCCGGCAGTAATAGTAGCTTTAATATTTGCTGTCGGCGGTTCAATAACAACTATTATAGGCCCTGAAAAAATCAGTGACCTTATGAATGAAATAACTTCCGGTATTATGACGGGAATAGATATAGATGCTATCAAAAAAATCTGTTATACACTTATAATAATATATGCCGGAGGAGCTATTCTCAATTACAGTCAGCAGTTTATAACAGCAACAATTACGCAGAAAACTTCAAAACGCCTTCGTACAGACATTGATGAAAAAATAAACCGTTTGCCATTAAGTTACTTTGATACAACGACAAAGGGTGATATACTTTCACGAGTTACAAACGATGTTGATACCATAAGTCAGACACTCTCAACAAGTTCTGCAAATCTTATAAGTTCGCTTGCACTTTTTATAGGTGTAATATATAAGATGTTTGAAACAAACTGGATACTTGCACTTGTAACTATTGGTTCGTCTTTGCTGGGATTTGCATTTATGTCAATTATATTAAAAAAATCACAGAGATATTTCAATCGTAAGCAGTCAGACCTTGGCGTAATGAATGGTCAGATTGAAGAAGTTTATACAAATCACAATATAGTACACGCATTTGGAGCAAAAAAAGAAGAAAAATCAAAGTTTGACAAAGTAAATGAACGCCTTTATGATGCTGACTGGAAATCACAATGGCTTTCTGGAATGATGTATCCTATAATGCAGTTTGTCGGAAACCTTGCTTATGCAATGATATTCATAGTAGGTGTGGCGTTTATAGTTAATGATAATTCTGCTGTAACTCTTGGTACTATTATGGCATTTGTAATATATGCCCGTTTGTTCTCGCAACCGTTATCAACATTTGCACAGTCATTGACATCTATTCAACAGGCATCTGCTGCATCAAAGAGAGTATTTGAAATGCTTGAAACTGAAGAGCAGTCCGATGAATCCTCAAAGAATGTCGTTGTACCAGAAATTAAAGGAAATGTAGAATTTAAAAATGTTAAATTCGGATATTCTCCGGAAAAAATTATTATTCATGATTTTTCTGCAAAGCTTTCGGCTGGTCAGAAAGTAGCTATTGTAGGACCTACCGGAGCAGGTAAAACCACTATGATTAATCTGCTTATGCGTTTCTATGAGATAGATGGAGGAGACATTCTTATTGACGGAATTTCTACAAAAACTCTTAAACGTGAACAGGTTCATGATATGTTTGATATGATACTTCAGGAAACATGGCTTTTTGACGGAACAATACGTGAAAATCTGATTTACAATAAAGAGGGTGTTTCAGATAAGGAACTTGATATAGCTTGTGAGGCTGTAGGACTGAAACATTTTATTTCAACACTTCCGCAGGGATATGATACACAGATTAATGAAGCTTTGAATCTTTCAGACGGTCAGAAACAGCAACTTACAATTGCAAGAGCTATGATTAAAGATGCTCCTATGCTTATACTTGATGAAGCTACTTCTTCTATTGATACGAGAACAGAACTCGTTATACAGCGTGCTATGGATAAACTTACAGTTGGCAGAACGTCTTTTGTTATAGCACACAGATTATCAACTATAAAGAATGCCGATATTATTCTTGTTATGAAAGACGGTGATATCATTGAACAGGGAAATCACGAAAAGCTTATGGCAGATGGTGGTTTCTATGCAGAATTATACAACTCACAGTTTGTGACAGCATAATAAAAAAAGTCGCTCCCCTAATGATGAGGAGCGATTTTTATGTGTGTAGGAAATTATGAATATCTGGTTTTCTTCCAGTGAATTAATTATATCATATGACAGTTATAAATTCAATATTGTATTTTGGTAGAAAATGCAGAATTATTTATATTTTATAATCGTCAATATTGTTCATTACAGGAATATCGGCGATAGATGTTGATTGGTCTGGATTTTCGTCAAATGTTCCTCCGAAAGAACCTAAACTATTATCAAAATGGTCTTCTTTTTTACGGACTGGAGTTTTTGCTTTAACCATTTTTGGTGGAGGTGTAGGAACGTATTCCTCAACAAATTTTGACGGGTCAGGTTTTTCAGGAGGTTTCGGAGGCGGTTCAGGAATAAAAGGTTTCTGGGGTACGGACACATAGGGAGCAGGCTGAGAATAATTAACAAACTGATTTTGCATAGGATTGATTGGCATACTTTGCGGAATACTCATATTTCTTGAAGGCATTGGCGGTTGAGTATATATATTATTTGTATAATACATTGGCGGTTGCTGATAACTGTTTATAGGCTGTGAAACAGGGGGGTTAATATTTTTATTTACCATTTGAGGAGGTGTAACTTTTGTAACTGGTTTTTCTGGTGGGAATACTTCTTCAAGAACGATTTCTTTTTTGGTGTTTTTGGCGTATAAGTCACGGAAAGACTGTCCGTTTGAATATTGTTTGTTTTTATTTGAAGGACGTCCGTTAAAGTCTCTGAAATTCACATTGTCACCCTTTCTGATTAATTTTTTAGTCGAACTTTTTATAATATTATACACTAATATGAATGGAATTTCAATATAAAAATATTATGCAAATAATTCTATGTAATATTTTCAATAGTGGTTGTAGGAACTGTATTAAATGGTAGTGAAGTGGTAATTGCAGGGGTAGTTATTTCGGCAATGGTTGTAGTTTCAATAATATCAGATGATTGAGTAGTAGTTGTATATGTTGGCATTGTAGTAGTATAAGAAAATTGAGTAGTAGTTGGATATGTTTGTATTGTTGTAGCTGTTGTATCGGATGTATAAGTAGACGTTGTAGTAGTAGTTATTGTAGTATCAGTTGTATAAATAGACATTGTGGTAGTTGTAGTATTGCTTGTATATATAGGTGTAGTAGTGGTTGGTCTTGTTGTAGTAGTGGTATGAGTAAATATCGGAGTTGTAGTAGTTATTGTAGTATCGGTTGTATAAATGGACATTGTGGTAGTAGTTCGTGTAGTACCAGTTGTATGAGTAAAAAATGGAGTAGTAGTTGTTGTTGGTTTAGTAATATTTGTATGAGTAAATGTTTGGGTAGTGGTAGTTCGTGTAGTGTCGGTTGCATTGGTAAAAGTCGAGGTAGTAGTAGTTCTTGTAGTACCAGTTGTATGAGAGGGTTTTGTGATATTATTCTGTGCAGTATTTGTTGTATAAGATATTTGGGTTGTTCCTGTATTATATGTTGATGTAGTTGAAAAAATAATTTCTTGACTATCTGATGTGGTAGTATGTGTTTCATGATTGCTTACAGTTGTAATTTCAGTAGTCAGATTGACTTTTTCAGTAGTATAATGTTCGTTATTAATTGCATTATTGGAAATGATGGTAGTAGTTGTAGTTTCATTAGTAAAGTTTTCGGTATTTGTGGTTGTTATAATACTTTGCTGAGTTATTGTGGTATTTTCTGGAGTTTGTGAAGTTTCAGGTTCGGTAACAATAATTATTTCAGGTTTTTCTGAACTATGTATAAAATCTGTTGTATCTTTTATTTTTTGATTGTTCCATATGCCGACACCAACAAGAACAACCATACAGAAACTGAATCCAACAGCCACACTTCTGTATACGATAGTATGTTTTCTTTTCTTTTCAGCCAAATATTTATCTCTGCGTTTTAAAACGTTTTCCGCAACTTCTTTATATGACTTCATATTTAAAACCCTCCTTTTCAAGCTCTGATTTAAGTGATTGCTTGGCTCTGTAAAGAAGATTTTCCACTTGTCTTTTAGTTTTATGCATAATCTTAGCTGTTTCAGAGTTACTGAAATTTTCAAAGAAAACAAGATAAAGAACCTGTCTGTAATCGGGATTAAGTTTTTGCAATGTTTTGTGAAGCATTATTTTTTGTTCTTCTATAAGATATTCTCTTTCTACACATTCTTCATCAGCAATATTTGTATAATCATCTATCGGAGTATCTGAAATTTTTGAATTTTTACGCAAACTATCAATAGCTAAATTTCTTCCGATTGAGTAAAGCCATGTTTTGAATGAACTTCTTCCGAAAAATCTTGGTTTTTTAGTAACGAGCTTGAAGAATGTATCTTCCATAATTTCTTCAGCTATAGTGATATTACCAATTATTCCATTAATGTAGAGAATAAGACCGTCTTTGTAATCACGAATAATTTCGACTATTCCTTCATCATCGCCATCAAGAAACCGCTGGTAATTTATTTCACCTTTGTCCATTACTTCCCCCTCTCTGAAAACTATCCCTCCTTTTCATTTATTTGACGTATATAGGAGGGAACTTTTCTCACTTTTTATATGTTATATTTTTCTAAAGTTGTTATAAGTTTTTCCATAGCTGAACGTACTGCTATAGTTTCTTCACTGTGCAGACATCTTTTAACAGCGGATATAACTGTATTTTTATCGTTATTTCTTGTTATTTCTGCTAATAAATTCAGAGCAGAATATCTTATAGTATAATCTTCACTTTCAATGAATTCAAGTATTTCAGGTAAAACTTTTACATAATTTAAGTAGTACATTCCACATAAACAATATAGTTTACAACGTTCTGACTTTTCGGAAAATAGTATTCCGGATAAGAATTGTATACTGGCACTGTAATCTGAATATATGCAATGTGCAACCTTACTCCATGAAAATATAGCATAACTGCGAGCTACATTATCTGTTTCACTTTGAATTGCCTGATAAAGTGTTTTTTCAGTACGCTTGCATGAAAACGATGAAAGAGCATCATAAGTTTCAGTTCTTACAAAGGCATCAGTATCATTACAAAGATTGATAAGCAAATCCAATGAATCCTGTGTCTGAAAATTTTTAAGCATACAAGCACATCTGCTACGCACGATATTATTTTCATCTGTAATATACTTGCATAATGTATGGAAATTTTCATCATTGAAAGTTTCTGAATTTTCCATGGAATCTATCAGACTGATTTTTTCTTTTATTGTCATCAATATAATCTCCTTTGTGTAGATGGTCTGCTACCGGAACGGTTTCCGTCAATTGAAATATCAAGTCCGGACGTTCTTTCAGTTGGCTGTATTATAACAGTTGCCGGACAGTTTGATGCCCATTCAAACATATATGATTCTCCGGAACTTTGTCCGATAAAGTTACGCCATGAAACGTCCATTTTAATTCCGGGGTCTGCACCAATCCAGCAAACAACGGCATCAGGGTCAGCTTCAAGTGTTGAACCATTGTGAATGTTACTTAGTACAAGCGGGTTGCCGTCAACAAGAACAGCTACATAAGCGTTGTTTCCTTTTCCGGTAAGAGTAGATGTTGCAACACCTTTTTGTGAAATAACACCTTGTCCGAGGAATCTTACACTATAATCACAGTCTCTTGTAAATGCAAGTATATTTTCGCTTTCTACAGAGAGAACTTCTCCGTTTTCGAGTCGGTATACAACAACGTGTTGTTGGTCGTTTGCATAATATGTAATACTATCTCCGCTAAATTCTACTTTCATAAGAGGGAGATTTTCACCTGTAAAACGTCTTGCAAGCTGTCCTAAAAAAGCTCGTCCGGCGTTTTCCTGAGGACCTAAAAGAACTTTAGTGAACTTGTAATTTTTTGCTCCGAAGCATTCTCCGCCTATAAATGCACCAGCTTTAGTGAAAATATAATCAGAACCGCCTTCACAAGTAACCATAAGACATAATTCATTAAGAGTTTCAAATTTTATCATAAAAAAATCCTTTCATATAAGATTTACGCCATACATGGCACAGAAACCGGCTAAATCCCTTGCAACTCCTGAACCAACAGCGTTAAATTTCCATTCGCCTTTATAGAGATATAATTCACCAAGAACCATTGCAGTAACATTATTATAGCATTCGTCCAGTTGGAAACGTGCGGTTTCAGTATTTCTGGTATCAATCATTCTTGCGTAAATGTTTGAGGTCATGCCGAAATTGAGACCTTTTTCAACAGCCTCATAAATAGTTACTGAAAAAACTATTTTCTGCACAGAGGGATTTATTTTACGGAAATCAACAGTTATAACAGCGTCATCATCAGTTTGACCGGTATAATATTTAACGCTGTTATCGGGACTTGTTGTTTGTCCGTAAAATATAAACCATTCGTCACCTAAAACTTTACCATTATTTCCAATTAGAAAAGCTGATGCATCAAGTTCACAGCGGGAATCGAGGATATCCCAGCCGAGAGCAATTTTCAATCCGCACTTATCGGATATGGGAAATCTCTGTCCTTTGTGTAAAAAGACGTTTCCGGTTGGAATGTTGCGTTGTTTTTTGACCGGTTTTATCGGAGCAGGGGAGGGGGAAGCTACTGATATAACCGGTTGCCGAGAACTTGTTTTTACTGTTGGTTGATGTTGATTTTTCTGAACTGTTTTTTTGAATGCGTCATTATTGAGTGTGTTTTTGTCGAAACTTTTCCGGACATTCATAAAACCACATTTGTCCGAAAGCGAATTACGGTCAAGTGTGGCAGATTTTTTCATAGGTACTTCAAAAGCCATTAAACATACCTCCTATAATATTATACTGATTATACCATAATACTGAATAAAAGTCAATTAAGCAAAAAGACCACAAAAAAATATTTTGCGGTCTGTTAATCAGCATTCTATTTTAAGAATTTCTGTTTTTCCATTGACTTCAATCTTGCCTATTCCGGCTGGAAGAAATATACAATCTCCTTTTTTTACTGAAACAGAATCATTGGAACTTTTTATAATACCTTCTCCGTTAGTGAAAAGCATTACACGAAATGTCAGTGAATCAACTTCAAAATCATATTCAGTGTTAACATTTATTTTATCTGTTCTGAAATAATTGCAATCACATAATGTTACAGATGAATATTCCGGACAGTCATAATAATTAAAAGGCTTTATTTTTTCTGCGGGACAAAGTTTCATAACATCAAGTGCCTTTTCAAGATGAAGTTCACGTTTATTTCCGTTGCTGTCAGTTCTGTCATAATCATAAACTCTGTATGTGACATTTGAACTTTGTTGTATTTCAGCAATGACAGCTCCACGACCGATTGCATGAACTGTTCCTGACGGGATATAAAAAACATCTCCCTTGTGAATTTCCTCATAATGAAGATAATCTGTAATAGTTCCGTTATAAACTGCATTTCTGGCGGTTTCGGGTGATATTTCGTTTTCAAACCCGTATATTAGACCGGCTGATTCATCGGCTTCAAGAACGTACCACATTTCATTTTTTCCGTTTTGGTTTTCGTGAATGCGAGCATAGTTATCATCGGGGTGTACTTGTATGGATAAATCTTTTCCGGCATCTATAAATTTTACAAGTATCGGAAATTCTTCTGTGTTATTTTTTCCGAGATATTCAGGATACTTTTTTATTACATCATAAAGAGTTTTTCCGGAATGTTCTCCGGTTGATACAATGCTTAAACCGTCATGATGTGCAGAGCATTCCCATGTTTCAGAAACACGTTCCATATCATTGGATTTTCCGTATTCCTTTATAAGTTTTGTTCCGCCCCATATATAGTTTTTTAATGCTGGACGAAGTTTCATTATATCCATTAAAATTGCTCCTTTCAGAAAACCTTCTGTTAATTTTTGTTTGACTTGCTGTCTTCTATTTTTCTGCGGAGAGTATCGCTGTTTGTTTTTGCAATAATGCTGTCATAAACACATGAAAGTGAAATATCATCTTCTGTACCGAAGTGTGTTCTTTTGGTTATGTTTTTTACAACGGACGTTTCAAATACTTCCTTGTCATAAAGCCTGCTTGCAATTATTGTGTGATAATTCAGAAAGTCATGGTCACTTCCGAATGATGTATATAGTCCGTCTGTTGAAACAAACAAAGCAAGTATTTTTTTGCTGTCGGTGTAAAAGTGACTGAACATTGATGAGGCATTTTTATTGCATATAGATGCCGTAATATTAGCTGGATTAGCTTCTTCATAATCTATAATCATAACTGCTCTGCCGTCTTCCAGAACAGCAATAAGGCTTCCGTCACCAATCTGAAACCCGAATGTAAAGTTTTTTCCCATAACTGCAACGACCAATGTTGTACCGTAGTAGGATTCAACAGGAATTTTATTAAATTCATCTTCGGTAAATTGTTTAAGTTCGCTTTCTGTAACCGGATTTTCTGAAAGATGATTTATAACTTTTTTATGCCACCGTGCAATAACTTGTTTTTCGATATTATGAATTATCATATCGTGATTTTTAGGAAGTTCAGCGGTTATACTGTCGTAATCAGAACAGAAGTTACTGATAGTTTCAATAGCAGATTCCACCGCAATACGTGAACCAATATGACTTCTGAAATGCTTTTTGCTACCGTGACCGTCTGCAACAACTGCTACTGAAAAGTTTTCATATACCTTATATGCAGAACTGTCCTGACAAACGATATTCTTTTTTACATGACTTGCTCCAATTACTGAACAGTTGAAACCATTGAACATATATTTTCCTCTTTTCGTTTATAGATACGCACGGACTTTGCCAAAATCAATTTCAAGTCCCTGCCATACCGGAAAACCTTTTCCTGAAGCGATATCATGAAATAAACCGTCTGGCAGTCTTACTTTCCATTTTTTATCTGAGACATTTTTTATACCCATAAGACCCTTTTGTATTTTATTTTCAACAAGTTCTCCTGCAATTTTAAGAAAATCTTCACAATAAGGTTCTATTTCGCATTCAAAGATTTTACAGCCTATATATAGTGGCATGGGATATACTCTGTTTGTGAATTTCATTGAGGCAAATTTTATTCCGCATACAGGACAAGTGAAAACTTCATCATCAGATTTGCCGAGAATTGATATAAAATGACTTTTTCCGCATATACAAGTAAGAATTTCAGACCTTAAACGTATAAATGTATTTTGCCATTCTTCAAATGAAATACGTTTATCAGGATTTTTTATACCTTCAGTAAAAGTCTGAACAAAAATATCTTTTATATACTGCGGATACTGATTCCAGAATTTTATAACATTGTCATGTATTCCTCTTATAGGGCGATTTGAAGAATTATTAGGGTCATAAATAAAAACTGCTTCTGAACTGTAATGTTTAGCAAGTTGTTTTTCATTAAGACAAACGTCCATTACAGTTTTTTCGCCTTCAAATGGGTCACCTCTGAAAAGCAGTCGGAAGAGAATTATTGCAAGAGAGTATATATTTGAATTATTATCCGGAATATTACCTAAAAGTACTTCAGGAGCTTTATATATAGTTCTTATCTGCATATCAAGATTTGTATCAAAAGAAGCGATTGTATCACAGTCATTTATAAGTACTGCACCGGTATCAGTATTTATAAAAAAACTGCCCTCACCGAGTCCCTGAAAGCTTTTTCCGGCTTTGCTTATCTGACTGAAAGCATTTATAATATTGAGAACAGCTGTAACCATTGCATACAAACTGGTAAAACGTACTTTTTTCTTTGCAAGATGACCTGTTACTGTATCATTAACAAGTTTATAACCATTTATAATATCGGCAAAATATTCAAAACTATCCGGTTTGAACTCTAAAAAATAGCCAAAAGCACCGGTTTCGGAATCAACTTTTGTCATATATTCAGGCCATAAAAACTTTTTATTGGGAGCACCATCTTTGATATTATTTTTTATATTTTCATGAATTTTATCAAGATTATCAATTTTGTTGGTATCGTACCATTTTAGAGCCATTTTTCTGCCATTGTACTCCACAAGATAAACTGTACTCTGCTTACCCTCTCCAATAATACCGATAACTTTAGCTTTACCGCCGAATTCTGTTTCGACTTCCTGACCTATATGCGGTTCAAACATTAAAATCTCCTTTCATGGTCAACCCCTGACCCATATTTTTTCCGTCCAATCATATAGAATATATTTTATCATCTATTTTATATTTTGTCAAGATAAATTTTCAGCCTTGACAACAAGAATATATGATGTTATAATAAATTCCATAATAGCTATAAAAAGGGTGATAATATGTCAATAAAATCAAATATTATGAATAAGCTTTCAGAAATAGAAAGAGCCGAAAATATTATTATACTTCATGCAATAGAATCAGGGAGCAGGGCATGGGGATTTGCTTCACCTGACAGCGATTATGATGTAAGATTTATATATGTTCGTCAGAAAAACGATTACCTCCGGCTTGAAAAAAAACGTGATGTAATTGAATGGGAAATCAATGATATATATGATATTAATGGTTGGGATATTTCAAAAGTTTTAAAATTGTTGCATAATTCAAACTTGACTGCATTTGAATGGCTTAATTCACCAGTAATTTATCGTACCCATGACATTATAAAGGAAATTTTACCCGAATTGAATAAATATTTTTCGTGTAAATCAGGATTGTATCATTATTTGGGAGAAGCAGTAGCAACTTGTAAATACCTTAAAAGTGATGAAATAAAATTCAAGAAATATTTTTATGTAATACGCTGTTTATTGGCTTGTAAGTGGATTATTGAAAAACAGACTCCACCACCTGTGCCGTTTCAGGAACTCGTTGATAGTGTGGCAGAAGAAAATATAAAGCCTGTTATTGCAGAACTCGTCCGTATTAAGACTAACATTCCTGAAACTCAAAAGGGAAATCATATTCCGGAACTTGATGAATATATTAAAAATAATATTCCGGAAATAAAAAAATATGCAGATTCAATTCCATGTGATAAAAATAACGACTGGTCATTGCTGGACGAAATTTTCTTAAAGTGTATCGATTTGTTCTGAATAAAAAACTCCCCGATAAACAGGGAGTTCTTTTTTTAGAATAAGCCAAGTTCGTACTTCTGGTTAAGAATACGTGTAACACTTTCATCAATTCTGTCTTCTGAAATTTCACCGCTTTCAACAGCATTGCAAACAGCATTGACAGCTTCATTTAAATCTTTTGGCATAAGGATAATATCAATTCCTGCTTTTACAGACATTACAGCAGATTCTCCGGACGAGTAAACATTTGAAATGGTATTCATTTGCTGAGCATCTGTTATTGCAATTCCATCAAAACCAAGTTCACCTCTAAGGTATTCCGTAACAGCAGTATATGACAAATCGGCAGGCAAATTATCTTCAAATCCGGTCACAATCTGATGACTTACCATTACAAAATCAACACCGGCATTTATTCCTGTTTCAAATGGTATAAATTCATTTTCACGGAGTTGGTCAACAGTTCTGTCTATTATAACAAAAGAATCTTCATGAGTGTTTCCGTCTTCTGCACCAAGTCCAGGAAAATGTTTCAAAGTAGCAGAAACTCCGGCGTCCTGAAGTCCGGTGGCAACGCTTGTAGCCATATTTGCAACTATGCTTGGGTCACTACTGAAAATACGGTTTCCGAGTTCATTGTATTCATTGATATTTACGTCAGCAACTGGTGCAAAATCAAGATTAAATCCAAGTGCTTTGAGGTCTGAACCTATTGTATAACCGATATTATAACCTTGTCCGGCGTCATTGAATTCTCCGTAATACTGCATATTACAGAATGCTGTTGTACCGAGTTTCTGGGCAACACGTGCAACAGTTCCGCCTTCTTCATCAACGGCTGTAAAGATTCCCACACCGCTTGAATCCTTTGCGTATTGCTGAACGTTTTCAAGCATACTCTGAGTTTGAGGAACAGAAACAAGGTTATCTGCAAAATAAATTATTCCGCCTACCGGATAATTTTCAATAGCGTTTTTAGTAGTTTCACCGGAAGCAGTTGTCGGATAAACTCCTGTAAGCTGTTCCGGAGTTACCATAAACATCTGATAAACTTTTTCTTCAAGTGTCATCTGTTCGAGAAGAGCTTGCGGATTGTCAGGCTTTGGAGCTGTTGTTGTGGTGGTAGTTGTAGTAGTAACCGTAGTAGTTGTCGTTGTTGTTTTAGAAGTAGTAACCTTTGCAGAAGTAGTTGAAGTAGTTTTTGGTATTGATTTTGAAGTTGTGGCAGTGGTTGTTGGAATAGCATTTGTAGAAGTGGTTGTAGTTTTATTAGAATTTCTTGTTGTAAGACCATTTGTATTCAAGTTTGGATTAACTGGTACAGGGTGAGTTGTTCCACGCTGTATACCGGAATCGTTATGTACTGTTGCATAAGTGGTTTTTGGAGCGTATTCAACTTGTGAACGTGTTGTAGTGGTAACAACAGATGATATATCAGCAGTTCTCCCGACTGTAATAGTGTTTACTGAAACTGTGTGTCCCTTTGAAGAAGAAACAGTTGTATTTGTGGTAGTAGTTTCAGTGAGTGTTGTTTCTGTAGGAATATTTGTTTGTTCGTTCATAACAGGAATATCCTGCATATCCTGTACAACCTGCCCACAGCCTGTAAGAGTTATCAGAGCAACAAGTACTGTTAATTTTTTTCTGAAATCTTTCATTTTGTTATCCCCCTTATTGTTTAGAGTACGTTTTTATCTGTTGTCAACGTTTTCAGGGTAAAGGTCATGGTGAGAAAGTCTTTCCCATGCGAGTTTTTCCCATTTTGTATCAGGTCTGCCATAGTTGCAGTAAGGGTCAATTGATATTCCGCCTCTTGGAAGGAATTTTCCCCATACTTCAATGTATTTCGGATTCATAAGTTTTATAAGGTCTTTCATGATGATGTTTACGCAGTCTTCATGAAAGTCCCCATGATTGCGGAAACTGAAAAGGTAAAGTTTAAGTGATTTGCTTTCAACCATTTTTTTACCTGGAACATACGAAATATATATTGTTGCAAAATCCGGTTGTCCTGTAATGGGGCAAAGGCTTGTAAATTCAGGACAGTTGAATTTTACGAAATAGTCATTTTCAGGGTGTTTGTTGTTGAAAGTTTCGAGTACTTCCGGAGCGTAATCAGTAGCATATTTTGTGTTTTTACTGCCAAGATTCTGTAAACCCTCATCGGAACGTACAGTATCTTTTCTGGGTTTCGGGGAAACTTTTTTTGATTCGGGAGCTTTTTTTTCTTCATTCAAAAATCCCTCTGTACCGGATTTTATGCCGTCGATTACCTCATCAAATATTTTTTTCATTCCGTTCTGAAAATCCATATCCATAGTAATATCCTCCTGTATTAATATTATTTCAAATTATTTCATAAGGGGGTCTGTAACGCCGTTAGCTTCAAAAGCCTTTATTCTGTCACGGCAAGTTCCGCAAACGCCACAAGGTTTGTCGTGTCCCTCGTAACAACTCCATGTGAGTTCGTATGGGACACCTAATTCAAGCCCTTTTTTCACAACGTCCGCTTTGGTAAGATTAACGAATGGTGCAACAATTTCAAGTTGTTGACCGCTTCCGAGATATATAGCTTTGTTCATAGCTTCATTGAAAGCTGATGAACAATCCGGATAAGCATTGCCTGCGGAATCATCGCTGTGAGCTCCGTAATAAATAACTGAACAGTCATTAGAAAGTGCTATACTTGATGCAGAAGCAAGGAAAAGTCCGTTTCTGAATGGCACATATGTTGAGACAGGTTTTCCATTAGTTTTTTTAAGCTGTTCTGCGTAAGTTTCCTGCGGTATCTCATCATCTGAACCGGACAGTAAAGAACAGTTTGAATCCGCAAATATTAAGGCAAGGTCAAGAGTTTTAAGTTTTACGCCATAGTATTTTGCAATTTTTTCAGAACATTTAATTTCTTTATCGTGTTTCTGACCATAATAAACAGACAATGCTATAACGTTTTCTGCACCATATTTGTCAACTGCCATAGCAAGACAAGTTGTGCTGTCAACTCCTCCGCTGAATAAAACAAGTGCTTTCATTAAAAAAATCCTCCTTTTAGTATCATATTCCTTGAGTACTTGGTTGAATTTATATCATTTTCCGGAATAATATTTTATAAATATTCCGATAGTATACTTTTTAAAACAATTATCATATAATAATTGTAATTATTTACTATTTTTTTCAGAAATATATATCAGTCAAGCAATTCCTGTAAATCCTTTTGAGTTTTAAACATACCGCAATAAGTTCTTGTTTCGGTTCTTGATGACGGATTTTTAATGCCTCTTGCAGTCATACAGCTATGTGAACCGACAATTTTTACGCCAACGTCCAATGAACCAGTAGCTTCGGAAATAATTTCAGCTATATCACGTCCAAGGCGTTCCTGTAACTGAAGTCTTTTAGATGCCATATCACATATACGTGCAATTTTGCTAAGACCTATTACACGACCTTTTGGAACATATGCAACACTGACATTCATGTCATACATGAGAGCCATGTGGTGTTCGCAATAGCTGAAAACTGTTATATCTTTCATGACAACTGCTGTCTGTGAATTAGTTTCCACTGCATCAAAAGTTTTTCCAAACATCTGGGCAATATCATGATTAGAATATGCTATTCCCTCAAATACTTCTTCAAACATTCCGGCTACACGTCTGGGAGTTTCCTTTAATCCCTCACGGTCAGGATTTTCGCCAATAGCTTTTAAAAGTCCTCTTATATGATACTCGATAGCTTTTTTGTCCATTAGTCACACACCTTTCATATCCGGATTCCATATAAATTTATGCATTTGCAGTTGTAACCGGATTTTATTAATTCTTTTTTCTTTCATGAAGTCAACTATTTCAGCCGGAGTTATCTTACCAAAAACTGCACTGAAATAAACTGTACACTTTTCAGTTAAAGAAAACTTTTTTGTTATTTCAAGAGCTTTTTCCAAATCTTTACTACTTCCGGCAACAAATTTCACAACATCATTTTCAGAAAGATATTTATAATTTTCAGTAAGCATCATATTTTCCATATTGCTTGACGGTAATTTATAATCAAGTGTGAAATCCGGTCTGTATTTGCTTTGTGAAAGTTCGCATATGGAAATACTTCCGTTAGTTTCTATTTCGACATTGTGACCGGCTGATATAAGTTTTTCAATAAGTTTATGAATATTCGTCTGTAATAATGGTTCACCGCCTGTAAGTGTAACATTTGTAACACCAGTACTGTCAATATAATTCAAAATATCGTCTGCTGTCATCATTTCAGCATGACATTCATCGGAATTTGCCCATGATGTATCACAATATGAACATCTTAAATTACATTTGCGAAAACGCACGAATACTGCAAGTTCACCGGCTTTTTTGCCTTCACCGTTTATGCTTACGAATTTTTCCGCCACTGGAAACATTATATATCCCCCTTGTAAACGGCACAGTTATCCGGAGTTTCATAAACTGTAACATCTGCTATATTAACAAGATTTCCGAAACGTACAGAGAGAATTTCATAGAAATGTTTTGCGAAATTTTCAGCGGTAGGTCTAAAATTGACTTCAATAAGTCTGAAATCCTCACTGTTAAGGGCATCAATGGTTGACGGTTTAAGAGAACCGCTTTCGTAAATTAATGCATGGTCAAATTCATCAGCAAGATTGCGTACACCTTTTTTAATGTCACCAAAATCAATTAACATACCTTTTTGTGTTCCGGATTGCTGTAACTCCTGTCCGTGTATGCGTACTTCAATAGTCCACCTGTGACCATGAATATTTTTGCATTTTCCGTCATATCCTGCAAGAAAGTGAGCACTGTCAAATGATGCGGAAGTTTTTAAGTAATACATATAAAAATCCCTTCTTTAGATAAAAAATGCAGTCGGAAAAAAACAACCAACTGCATTATGTAATCAAATATAATTAATAATGCCCGTAGTTTTATTTAGAGACAGGATGGTGCAAATGAACTGTCTGTTTGAATAGTATATCATATATTATTCTGAAAGTCAATACTAATTGTTTTGATTTATGCTGTAACCTGTGCTGGTTTTTCGTCCGATTTGTACAGAAGTTTAAGAAGAATAGGAGTTGCTACTGATGAAACTATTATAAGCAGGATAACACAAGCAAAATACTTTGAATCAAGCATACCAACTGAAAGTCCCTTTTGTGCAACTATCAATGCTACTTCACCTCTTGTCATCATACCAACACCGACTTTTAAGCTATCTTTAAAGCTGTATTTCATAAGTTTGGCAGTAACACCGCAACCAATTACTTTAGTGATAAGAGCAACAATTACGAATCCTATTGAGAAGAAGATAAGTTCCTTTGAAAAACCTCCGAGTTCAGTTTTCAGACCGATACTTGCAAAGAATACAGGTCCGAAGAGCATATATGAATTTATATCTACTTTACGTGCAATGTAATCTGAATCCTTGAGACTGCAAAGAATAAGTCCGGCAACATAAGCACCTGTAATATCAGCTATTCCAAAAAACTCTTCTGCTGCAAATGCCATGAACATACACATTGCAAAGCCAAGTATAGGAACTCTTCTTTGATGAGGATATTTCTTGTCTATGATTTTGAAAATATAATACATAATAAATCCTACACCAAATGCAAATAATATAAATAATCCTGTGCTTATGAGAACATCAGAGGGCTTTGAATCAGGGTTTTTAAATCCGATAACAAATGTAAGAACTATAATACCTATAACGTCATCAATAATTGCACTGCTTAATATAAGTGTACCAATATTTTCCTTGATGTGTCCAAGTTCTTTTAACGTTTGAACAGTTATTCCGACAGAGGTTGCAGTCATAATTGTTCCTATGAATACTGCTCTGAAAAACTGTTCACTGCCGACTGCTCCAAATCCATAGAAGCACCCATATAATATAGTTCCTCCCACCAATGGAACAAGTACTCCTACACAAGCGACTATTAAAGCTTTAACGCCTGTTTTAAGCAAATCTTTCATATTAGTTTCGAGACCGGCTGAGAACATCAGCATTACTACACCTATTTCAGATAGTAATGACAAATAGTCAGAACCAGCATAATCAGCACCGCCCATTATTCCTAAACAGCTTGGACCTATAATCAGACCGGCAATTATTTCACCGACAACCTGTGGAGCTTTGAGTTTTTGTGCAAGGAGTCCGAAGAGTTTAGCAGATACAATTATTATTGCTAAATCCCTGAAAAATGTTATTCTGTCCATAAAAACCACTTTCCTTTTTTTGTAACTTTTTTATACTAGAAACTATTTTAACATTTCTTTCTGGAAATTGCAACCCCTAAACAGATTTTTTCAGATTATGTTTAAATAAATTTACTACTTGAAAAAAATTTGTTATTATGTTATAATTATCTCAGTTACATGAATAAAATTTTCTATACAGGGAGTGAAAATATGAATACAATAAATAGAAATCTTTGTTTTGATGAATTGAAAAATTTTCTTGATTATTGCGAAACTGTAAAAAAATTCAGTGAACACAGTTTATACAACTATTATATAGATTTGATGCTGTTTTTCAAGTATATGAAGTTCTCTAAAGGTCAAAGCAGTCCCATAGCCAAAATTGATACAATAGTAATAACAGATATAGATGTTAATTTTCTGAAGTCTATTAATATTCAAGATATATACAAATATTTTGATTACCTGAAAATTTCCAGAAATAACAGTCAGCGTACTATAACAAGGCGTTCAATAGTTTTAAGAGCATTTTTCAGATATCTCTATTTAACTGTTGAAATTATTGACAAAGACCCTACTGAAAAAATAGAACTTCCATTGATAAAAAAAGAACCTCCTAAATTTATGAATGAAAGTGATTGCATAACACTTTTAAATTCAATAGATGGTGCTAATTGTGAACGTGATTATTGTATATTAGTTATATTTATAAATTGTGGAATTCGTCTTAATGAACTTGTTCTTCTTAACGAAAGTGATATAAAATCTGACGGCACTGTTACCATAAAAGGCAGAAACAACACTTCACGAACGATTTATTTTAATCAGGCGTGTATGGAATCACTTGACGATTACAGAGAATTTAAAGAAAAATTCTTTGAAGGCAAAAAATATGACCGCCATGCAGTTTTTGTTGGAAAAACAGGTAAAAGACTTACGGGGAGATGGATTGAAGAAATCGTAAAGAAACGCATGCAAAATGCGGGATTCGGTGAAATGGGATTAAGTCCTAACAAACTCCGGCATACTGCTGCAACAATTATGTATCGCCGTGGAATTGACCTTAATGTAATGAAAGAAATTCTTGGTCATAAGGATATGATTTCCACTCAGATTTATGCCGAGTCAAACGCAAACAAAATAGAAAAGGCTATGAAAAACAATTCAGTCAGCCGTAAAAAATAATTAAGGAGTGTTTATTATGAACTTTTCAGAATTGGCAGAAAAAAGGTATTCAGTAAGAAAATTTTCCGACAAACAGATTGAACCCGATATTATGAATAAAATTCTTACCGCCGGAAATATTGCTCCAACAGGTTGCAACAAACAGCCACAAAGAATATATGTTGTTACAAGTCCGGAAAAACTGGAAATTCTCAATAAAGTAAGCAAATGTATTTTTGGTGCTAAAACTGTACTTGTTTTTGCTTATGATACTACAGAAGACTGGAAAAATCCTCTTGAAGAGGGAGTGCATTCCGGAGTACAGGATATATCAATAGTTGCTACACATATAATGCTACAGGCGTGGGAACTCGGTATAGGAAGTTGCTGGGTAAACTATTTTTCACCGTCACGCCTTGAAAGTGAACTTGCTTTACCAGAAAACGAAAAAGCAGTACTTTTAATGCCTATGGGCTATCCGGCAGATGATTCAGAACCTATTGCAATGCATTACCAGTGCAAAGAACTTTCTGAAACAGTGCGTTTCATATAATATGAGAAGAAAAAGATTAAAACTTCGTCCTTTGCCTAAAATAATAATATTAGTTGTTGTAATTGTTACATTTATTATATGTGGAATTTCAGCTTGTCTTAAAGATAATCAGCCCTCTGAACAAACTTACGGTCTTGACCGGAAACAACTTGACTTTATTGAAAAGTTGGGAGAGGCTTCACAGAAAAACTATAGCAAATATGGTATTCTGCCAAGTATGACTATTGCACAGGCTATACTTGAATCCGGTTGGGGAAAAAGTGAACTGTCTGCACTGTATTATAATTTCTTCGGAATGAGGGCGGACAGTTCATACACCGGAAAAAGCGTTGTTCTAAGAACAGGTGAGGAAATCGACGGCGTTATGATTAAAATGGACGGTGAATTTCGTGCATATGATTCATTTGAAGAGGGAATAGAAGGTTATTATCAGTTTATAACAGGTTATGAAAGGTATTCGAATCTTATATGGGAAAAGGATTATCGTACTGCCTGCTACAAAATCAAAGAGGACGGCTGGGCAACTGCAAGTAATTATTCTGAATGTCTGATAGATATTATAGAATCATATAACCTTACAAGATTTGATTATACATAATATTTCCCCTGATAACTGTCAGTTTCAGCAAGCTTTTTATCTATCCCTCCTAATACTGAAATTTTATCGGCACTCCACATAGGAGCTATAAGTTTTGATTTGTCTCCGTCACCTGTAATGCGTTCTATAACGATTTCCGGTGGTAATATTTCAAGCTGTTTTACAACAATATTTATATATTCGTCTTTTGAAAGCAAATTAATATCACCGATATTATATAACCTTTCAAGAGGCGTATTTTTTATAACATGAAGCATTTGTATCTTTACGCCGTCAGGACGCATTACAGCAAGCTGTCTGGCAGTTTCAAGCATCATTTTCGGAGTTTCGCAGGGAAGTCCGTTAATTATGTGTATGCAAGTCCTTATATTATGATTTTTCAGTTTATAGTATCCCTGCATAAAATCTTCATGACTGCAAAAACGATTTATTTTTTTGATACTTTCTTCATGAACAGTTTGCATACCAAGTTCAACAGTAAGATTAGTTTTAGTATTTATTTCGTCAAGTAATTCAAGAACGCTTTCGGGTAAACAGTCAGCTCTTGTCCCTATCGATATACCGCATACTTCCGGATACTTCAAAACAGAAAAATATACTTCTCTTAGTTTTTCGATAGGAGCATAAGTATTTGTATTTGCCTGAAAGTATGCTATTATTGGTACTTTATTGTGCTTATCCTGAATACGTCTGATTTCTTTTTCAAGCTGTCCGGAAACAGATAATTTACCGTCTGTAAAATAACCACTGCCACCATCACAGAATATACAACCACCTGTACCTTTAGTTCCGTCAATATTAGGACACGTAAAACCACAATCGAGAACAGCTTTGAAAATTTTATTTCCGAAAACTGTTTTGTTATGGTAATTAAGCGTATGATAGCGTTTGTTATCAAAAGAGTATTTAAATGGATTTTTTTTCATAAAATAATATCACTCCTTATTTTAAAGATAGTACCATAAAAGTTATTTATTGTCAAATTGAAAATAACTATCAGTATAATGATAAAAACATTTCACTAAATATTTGTTACAATTGTACAATAAATCCGCCTTAAAAGCGTGCAATTGCACAATCTTATTTTTTTAACAGAAAACTTCTTTGACAAAACTTGCTTTTTGTGGTATAATTATTAAAAATTATTTTATAGAAATCCGATGTTGTCCGGCAGAATTTTCCACTGCTCTGACTTTACGGATGTCGGAAAGGAAATGCAATGTCTGAAACTTCTAAGATTATTGCCGTTACCTCTGGTAAGGGCGGTACAGGAAAATCAACTATCTGTGCAGGTCTTGGATATACTCTTGCCAAACAAGGTCATAGAACACTTATTATTGAACTTGATTTCGGTCTTCGCTGTCTGGATATTATGTTTGGTGTACAGGATAAAATAGGCTATGATTTGGGGGATGTAATCTCTGGAAAAATGTCAGCACTTGAGGCTTGCTCTAAAGTTCCCATGGCTTCAAATCTGGAACTTTTATGTGCTCCGAGAACTCTTACCCCTGTTACTGCTGAACAAATTTATGATATATGCCGTTCAGTTAAAAAATATTATGATTACATAATCATAGATTCTGGAGCAGGCATAAATTCACATGTATTTGAAATAGTTGAACAAGCTAATCTTATACTTATTGTTTCCACACCTGACCAAGTCTGTATACGTGATGCCTCTTTGATGTCGGACGAATTTTATAACAGAGGAAATAAAAGTCAGCGTCTTATTATAAATAAGGTGAGCAAAAAAGTTATAGGAAATTCTCTTGTAAAAAACCTTGATGAAATTATTGATAAAGTGGGTGTACAGCTTATAGGGGTTATTCCTGATGATTTTCAGCTTACTCTTGCTACAGGAAAAGGAGACCCTATACCAGTTGAATCAGACGCACTTCTTGCATTTGATGCAATCTCAAAAAGATTAAACGGTGATTTCGTGCCACTTACTATAAAGGGAACATAATTACTGAATATAAATCCGTACTTGGAGAAAGGATAAAAAAATGAAAATTGCCATTATTGCACATGATGCAAAAAAAGAACTTATGGTACAATTTTGCAGTGCTTATTGCGGAATTCTCTCTAAACACACATTGATAGCAACTGATACTACTGGAAAACAAGTTAGCGATGCTACCGGTCTTGAAATCAAAAGATGTCTTGGCGGGCAAGGAGGTGCAGAACAGATTCTTGCCCTTCTTTCCTGTAATGAAGTTGATGTGCTTTTATTTTTCAGAGACCCGATAAATCCGCATAATGATAATAATGATATTAACCTTTTAAGACTTTGCGATGTTCATAATGTACCCGTTGCTACTAATATCGCAACTGCTGAAGCCCTTATACTTGCTCTTGAACGTGGCGACCTTGATTGGCGACAAATGGGTACTCTTACTATTTGAACCTTTATAATTGTCCCTGAGGTCAGGGGCAATTTTTATACCCTGAAATATTTTATCAGTTAACATTAATCTGAAAAATGAATTGCTTTCTGCTATTGACGTGCAAATAAAAACAGAGTATAATATAAAGGCGTAATGTTATAACAAACAGAAAGGACTTGAATTTTATGTCTATAAATGTCAAAAGACCCAACGGCACTGAAGACGTTTTGCCAAAAGATGTCAATAAGTGGCACACCGTTGAAAAAATAGCAAGGGAAACTGCTGAAAGTTTTGGTTTCTCTGAAATCAGAATACCTACTTTTGAAAATACTGAACTTTTTCAGCGTTCTGTAGGCGAAACAACAGACGTTGTACAAAAAGAAATGTATACAGTTATGGCTAAAGAAACTAAGTTTACACTTCGTCCGGAAGGTACTTCCGGTACTATTCGTGCAATGTTGCAGAATGGTCTTCTTAATGAGGCACTTCCGCAGAGAGTGTATTATATACTTTCATGTTTTCGTCATGAACGTCCGCAAGCCGGAAGACTTAGAGAATTTCACCAATTCGGTCTTGAAATGGCTGGAAGTCCTGCACCGTCAGCAGATGCAGAAGTAATTTCACTTGCTAAAAATATTCTTGACCGTCTTGGAATTAAAAATATTGAACTTTATATAAATTCAATCGGCTGTCCTACTTGTCGTGCAAAATATCATGAAGCATTAAGAAATTATTTTGACAGCCGTAAGGACAAGCTTTGTGATACTTGTCTTGACCGTCTTGTAAAAAATCCTATGCGTATTCTTGACTGTAAAAGTCCAATCTGTCAGGAAGTTGCAAAAGATGCACCTGTGATTCTTGATTACCTTTGTGAAGAATGCAGTGAACATTTTGAAAAATTAAAGAAATATCTTGAAAATCTCAAAATAGATTATAAAGTAAATCCTAAAATTGTAAGAGGTCTTGACTATTATACAAAAACTGTTTTTGAATTTGTTACTACTGAAATAGGTGCTCAGGGAACTGTTTGCGGTGGCGGACGTTATGACGGTCTTATAGAACAGTTAGGCGGTCAGAAAGTTCCTGCATTAGGCTTTGCAATGGGTATTGAAAGACTTCTTCTTGTTATGGAAAAGCAAAACTGCGAGTTTATAGAATCAAGAAAATGCGATATTTATTTTGCATCTATGGGAGATTCTGCTCTTGAAAAGGCTATGACTATTTCTCACGAACTCAGAGAATTTGGATACCATGCAGAATTTGACCTTATCGGACGTGGATTGAAAGCTCAAATGAAGTATGCTAATAAAATTGGTGCATTATTTACTGTTGTAATAGGTGATAATGAAATCGAAACCAACGCTGTAAAAATTAAAGATATGGAAACAGGTTCAGAAGTTGAAGTATCTCTTGATAACAAGTTCAGAGCAAATTTTGAATCTTTATACTTCAATAAGATGATGAATTGTCTGGAAGATGATGAAATGCTTAATAATCTTAAAAACGGGGAGAATAAGTAATTATGGCAGATAGTATGAAAGGTCTTAAACGTACTCACTATTGCGGAGAAGTTACAGAAGTAGGTCAGGAAGTAGTAGTAGGCGGATTTGTTGACAGAATCAGAAACAAAGGCGGAGTTATTTTCATTGTTCTTAGAGACAGAACAGGTATTGTACAGTTGCTTTTCAATGATAAAAGTAATCCTGAAATATTTGAAAAAGCTTCTTCATGCCGTGGAGAATATGTTCTCATGGCTAAAGGCAAGGTTTGCGAACGTGAAAGCAAAAACTATAAGATAAAAACAGGTCTTGTTGAAATTTTTGTTGACGATTTACGCATACTTGCAAAAGCTCAGACACCTCCTTTTGAAATAGTAAGCGATTCTAATGTTAATGAAGAATTACGTCTTAAATATCGTTTTCTTGACCTCAGACGTGAACCGCTTCAGAAAAACATTATAATGCGTCATGAAATTACCAAGGCTACAAGAGAATACTTTTATGAAAATGGATTCCTTGAAATAGAAACTCCTATGATGATGAAATCCACTCCAGAGGGGGCAAGAGATTATCTTATTCCTTCAAGAGTACATCAAGGTAAATTTTATGCACTTCCGCAGTCACCGCAGATTTATAAACAATTGCTTATGATTGCCGGTTATGACAGATATATTCAGCTTGCACGTTGTTTCAGAGATGAGGATTTACGTGCTGACAGACAGCCGGAATTTACTCAGATAGATTTGGAAATGTCTTTTGTTGATGCAGAAGATATTCAGGAATGCGTTGAGGGCTTTGTACAGAGAGTATTCAAGAAAGTTATAGATGTTGATATTCCGTTGCCACTTCCGAGACTTACTTTTGCAGATGCTATGAACCGTTATGGTTCTGATAAACCTGATACAAGATTCGGTTTTGAGATACAGGATATTTCCGAAAATGTCAAGGATATTGATTTTGTTGTATTCCAGAATGCTTTAAATGACGGTGGTTCAGTACGTGCTATAAATGTAAAGAACGGTGCAGGAACTTATACAAGAAAAGAAATTGATAAGCTTGTTGAACACGCTAAGGGTATTGGTGCAAAAGGTCTTGCATATATTCGCTGGGCTGATGAACCTAACTGTTCGTTTAAGAAGTTCCTCAAAGACGGCGAACTTGAAAGCATTTGTAACGCTGTCGGAGCAGAAAAAGGCGACCTTGTACTTATTTGTGCCGATAAAAATAAAGTTGTCCTTTCTACACTTGGTGCAATACGTCTTATTTGCGGAAAAAGACTGAATGTTATTCCGGAAGACAAGTATAATTTCCTTTGGATTACTGAAATGCCATTCTTTGAATATGATGAAGAAAATAATACATGGGTTGCAGCACATCACCCATTTACAATGCCTATGGAAGAATGCCTTGAATATCTTGATACTAATCCTGAAAAAGTTCGTGCAAAAGCTTGGGATTTGGTTCTCAATGGTACAGAACTTTCAAGCGGTTCAATGCGTATTACTGATTTTGAGTTACAACAAAAAATGTTTGAGGCTCTCGGCATGACTGATGAGGAAATTCAGGCTAAATTCGGATTCCTTGTTGATGCATACCGCTATGGTGCTCCTCCGCACGGTGGTATGGGAATAGGTCTTGACCGTCTCGCAATGATTATGTGTAAAGCAGATAGTTTGCGTGATGTAACAGCATTTCCGAAAGTTCAGAATGCAAGTGAGTTAATGTCTGAGTGTCCGTCTGCTGTTGATGATGAAAGCCTTTCTGTACTTGGAATAAAAGTAGATATCAAAGAAGATTAATTTTTAACAAATTATTAATTTTTAGAAAATCTATTGACAAATTTATAATTACATGATATAATTTACTTGTAATTTGAATATGACATCAATGGGAGCTGTCTGTAGGATATGCTCCCTTTATGTTTTGTTGAGTCAAACTGTATAATTACTTTTAAACTGAATATAATTTTAATGGGAGCTGTCTGTAGGATACGCTCCCTTTATGCTTACAGAAAAGAAAAAATGAATTTTAGACATTTTTTTATTGAAAAAGTATTGACAAATCATTTTTAATTTGATATAATATTGAAAATGACTGATGGTCATTTTGAAGGAGGTGAATCTTATGGCATCAGATGCAGTAAAAAAAATTCTTTCTGCTGAAAGTGCATTTAACCGTAGTATTTCTGATACTCACAAGACTGCTGACGAAATTATAAAAGAAGCAGAAAAATATTCAGGAGTCGCTGTTCAGAAAAGAATCACTCAGGCTTCACATGAAGTTGATAAGGTTCGTTCAGATTATATGGAAAAAATTGATGTTCATTCAAGACAGTCTGACACTGATTGTGATAAAAAAATTGCGGAAATCCGCTTGCTTGCAGAAAAAAATATGGACAATGCAGTAAATGCAGTAATAAGAGAGTTTTTCTGATGAAAAATTCTTAAAGGAGAGTGATATAAATTGGCAAAACTTAAAATGAAAAAGGTTGAACTTATTGCACTTCTTACCGATAGCAAAAAAATTATTGAATTTCTGCAAAGGCGTGGCGTTGTTGAGATTTCCAGCAATGACGATGAAGAACTTGATACCACAAATGTTACGGCAATTGTCGGAGAGTTTGAAAAGTTCAGAAGCACTGTTGCTGAAGCATTAGAAATACTGAACAAATATTCGCCGGAAAAAAAGCCTGTAACAGAAATGTTTGAAAGTCGTACAGAAGTAAATATTGATACTTTGGATAATCCCGATTTTCGTCTGGAAAAAACGCTTTCTATTGCTAATGAGATTGTAAGAAGCAATCAGGAAATTGCTGAAATAGAAAAAAATATTTCACAGATTGATGTTAAATGCGATATCCTTAAACAATGGAAAAATCTTGATATTCCTATGAACTTCAAAGGAACTTCAATGACTTCTGCATTTATTGGTACTGTACCTTTCAGTATTACCGAAGATTTTATAAATTTATTTCCGAATGGTTCTTACATGGAAATAATTTCGCAATCCAAAGAACAGACCAATTTATTCATTGTATGTGTAAACGATATTGTTGACGAAATAAGAGATTTATTACATCAGAATTCATTTAATTCTATTTCTGAACCGGAAAATAATACTCCGTCAGAAGTAATTGAACGTTGCAGAAATGAACGCTTATCATATGAAAATCGCCGTTCAGAACTTCAGAAGCATATAAAAGATTTATCCGAACACAGAAAAAAACTTGAAATTTCAGCAGATTATCTTCAAATGCGTAAGGATAAATATAATGCTTTCAGTTCACTTGGATTTACAGAAAAAACATTTGTGTTGAATGGTTATATTCCGGAAAAATATGTTAATTCGCTCCGTGAAGAACTTGAAAAGAAATTTACAGTATATGTTGATTTCACAGAACCTCCGGAAGATGAAGAAGTTCCGGTATTACTCGAAAACAGTAAGTTTTCTGCACCAGTTGAAGGTATTACAAAAATGTATTCAATGCCGTCTAAATCAGATGTTGACCCAACACCAGTTATGTCATTTTTCTATTATCTGTTTTTCGGAATGATGTTGTCGGACGCTGGCTATGGATTACTGATGCTTATAGGAACAACAATTATATTGAAAAAGTTCAAGCTTGACAATACAATGAAAAAAACTATGACAATGTTCAGAAACTGTGGTGTTTCAACTCTTATATGGGGAGCATTGTTTGGTAGCTGGTTCGGAGATATAGTTCAGGTTGTCGGACGTGAATATTTCGGAAAAGAAATCGGCAGTATAGCATTATGGTTTCAGCCACTCGATGACCCTATTAAACTTTTGCTTTATTCATTTGCCCTTGGTATACTTCATCTGTTTCTTGGTGTCGGAGTTTCGTTTAAAATGTCATGGGACGACGGAAGAAAACTTGACGCAATTCTTGATACAGTACCCGTTTATCTCACAATTTTAGGCGTTGCTCCACTTGCCGCAAGTATATTGACTGATGTTCCGTCAATACTCAAGACAATCGGAACTTATCTGTTGATAGCTGGTGTAGTATTGATAGTATTGACTTCCGGACGCAGTTCAAAGTCTATTTTTGGAAAGTTTTTCGGCGGTCTTTATGCACTTTACAATACGGCAACAGGTTATTTAAGTGATATACTTTCATATTCAAGATTGCTTGCCCTTGGTCTTGCGACAGGAAGCATAGCAAGCGTTATAAATCTTATTGGTACTATGCCCGAAAATATGATAGTCAAAACTATTTTACTGGTTGTAGTCTTTATAGTAGGACACACCGCAAATTTAGCTATCAACCTTTTAGGTGCATATGTTCATACGGACAGGCTACAGTTTGTTGAACTGTTCGGTAAATTCTATACAGGCGGAGGACGTGAATTTAATCCGTTCGCTATAAATACAAAATACATTACTTTCAAGGAGGAAATTTCAAAATGAACAGTATAGGATTAGCTTTAGCAATTTTTGGTGCGGCTTGTGCAGCACTTTTCGCAGGTATAGGCTCTGCAAAGGGCGTAGGACTCGTTGGTGAGGCTGCTGCCGGTGTAGTTTCGGTCGACCCGAATAAATTCAGTAAAGTGCTTATTTTACAGCTTCTTCCGGGTACACAGGGACTTTATGGACTTCTTACTGCTATACTTCTTCTTAGCAGAATCGGTGTTATTGGCGGTAATGCTGTTGACCTCACATTATCTCAGGGACTTATGTTTTTTGCAGCTGCTCTCCCTATTGCAATTGTAGGACTTTTTTCAGGTATATCACAGGGTCGTACAGCCGCAGCCAGTGTGGGAATTACTGCAAAAAAACCTGACCACAACGGAAAAGGTATCATTATGGCAGCAATGGTTGAAACTTATGCAATCCTTGCACTTCTTATTTCAATACTTCTTATCTATAACATTGCTATATAAGGAGGAGGACAAATGTCAGGAATTGACAGCATTCTGAATGTTATCAGCAATGAACAGAAAATTGCTGAAAATGATATAATACATTCAGCAGAAGAAAAAGCCAAAGAAATTGAAGCAGACGGCAATTTGAAAGCTGAAAAGGCTTACGGTGAATATATGAAAAAAGCCCTTGAAAAAGCTGAAATCGATTACAAAAATGCCTGTAGTTCAATTGACTCCGAAAATAAGCGTAAAGTTCTTAGATGCCGTATTGAACTTATAGAAACGGCAACACAAAAAGTTCTTGAAAAAATTTCAGCACTTCCGGATAATGAATACTTTGAAATGATTATGAGAATTGCTGTGCAAAAAATTCGTATGGGTAACGGTGAATTTTATTTTGGTAAAAAAGACCTCACAAGAATGCCGGCGGATTTTCCGGAAAAGCTTTCAGTTCACGCAAAGAAAGTCGGAGGAACAGTTAAAGTTTCCGAAACTCCGGCGGATATTGAAAATGGCTTTATACTAGTGTATGGTCTGATTTCTGAAAACTGTACATTTAAAGCTATAATTGAAGCCGAAAAAGACGGCATACGTGATATTCTCGCAAAAGAATTGTTTGGCAGGTGATTGCATGAAAGAATATGTAAGTGCAGTTGCAGTTGTAAGGTCTATGGAAAATTCACTTCTTACTTACAATGATTTTGAACAGCTTATAAATGCACGTAATCAAAACGAATTTGATACACTTTTACTTTCAAAAAACAACAGCAGTCTTTCAGAAGTGTGGGAAATGCTAAAAACATTTGCCCCTGACAGCCGTGAACTTGAAATAATGTTATATCAGAACGATTTCAGTAATCTTAAATCTGTACTGAAAGCTATGATTTCAAACAAAGAACCGGACAGCTATTTTATTCAACCGTCAAATATCAGTCTTGAAACCCTTAAAGAAGCGTTTCAGACAAAGAACAGCGATATTTTACCGGATTATATGCGTGAAACTGCTGAAACAGCTTATGAACTCCTTACAAGAACGCTTGACGGTCAGCTTACAGATATTCTTATAGATACGGCAACTCTTATGACTATGCAAAAAGCTTCCAAGGACTTTGGAGGAGAGTTTATACAAAAGTATGTACAGCTTATCACGGCTTTTGCAGATATAAAAGTGGCTTATCGTTGCAGTAAAATTCAAGTATCAAAGGATTTTATGGAAAGTGCAGTTTGTGGAAGTGATGAACTTGACAAACAGTCATTAATAAGAACAGCTCTTGCCGGTACAGATAGTTTTATTGGTTTTCTGGAACATACGTCATATATTAATCTTGCTGAGGTTTTAAAAGAAAATCCTGAACTTTTTGAAAGATATTGCGATAACTTGATAATGGAATTTGCAGAAGATGCACAAATGAAAGCTTTTGGTATTGAACCTCTTATCGCATACTTTATTGCAAAGGAAACTGAATTGAAAAATATCCGGATAATTTCAGTTTGCAGAGAAATGGGACTTGAAAAGAAACAAATTATTGAAAGGTTAAGGAAATCGTATGTTTAAAGTTGCAATAATTGGCGATAGTGCAAGTGTATCCGGATTTGCCTCACTTGGATTATCTGTGTTCTGCGAAACCGAACCTCAGAAAGTTTCAAAACTTATAAAAAAACTTGCTGTTAATAATTTTGCGGTAATATATATCACCGAACCAGTAGCATCACTTGTGCAAGATACAATAAACAAATATAAAAATAGTCAGTTGCCCTCAATAGTGCTTATTCCTGCAATAAGAGGAAACACCGGCGAGGGTATGCGGGCAGTTCATGAGGCAGTTGAAAAGGCTGTCGGCTCTGATATACTGAAGAATTGAGGCGATTTAAAATGAACAGTACTGGAACAATTGTAAAAATTTCAGGTCCTTTGGTTGTTGCCAACGGAATGAGAGATGCTAATATGTTTGACGTTGTTAGAGTAAGCAACAAAAAACTTATAGGCGAAATTATAGAAATGCATGGTGACCGTGCATCAATACAGGTTTATGAAGAAACTGCCGGTCTTGGAACAGGTGAAAAAGTTGTTTCAACCGGTGAACCTATGAGCGTTGAATTAGGTCCGGGACTTATCGGAAGTATTTTTGACGGTATACAGAGACCTCTTGACGATATTAGAAAAATATGTGGCAATAGTTTGCAACGTGGTATTGAAGTTTCATCACTTAAAAGGGATAAATTATGGAATTTTACACCTTCTGTCAAAATCGGTGACAAACTTATCGGTGGTGACGTAATAGGAACAGTTCCTGAAACTGATATAGTTCTGCATAAAATACTTGTTCCGAATGGTGTTTCTGGTGTTGTAAAGGAAATCAAAGCAGGGGAATTTCATGTAGATGATACTGTATGTGTTCTTGAAACTGAAAAGGGCGATTATAATTTAAGTCTTTTTCAGAAATGGGCAGTTCGTAAGGGCAGACCTTACAAGAAAAAGTTATCTCCCGATATGCCATTAGTTACGGGACAGAGAGTTGTTGACTGTCTTTTTCCTATTGCAAAGGGCGGTGTAGCTGCTATTCCAGGGCCTTTCGGAAGTGGAAAAACTGTTACTCAGCATCAGCTTGCAAAGTGGGCGGAAGCTGATATAATTGTTTATATTGGTTGCGGTGAACGTGGTAACGAAATGACAGACGTTTTAAATGAATTTCCTGAACTTATAGACCCACATACCGGAAAATCACTAATGGAACGTACAGTATTGATTGCAAATACTTCTGATATGCCTGTTGCAGCCCGTGAAGCTTCTGTATATACAGGTATCACAATAGCTGAATATTACAGAGATATGGGATATTCAGTAGCTCTTATGGCGGATTCTACTTCAAGATGGGCTGAAGCACTTCGTGAAATGTCCGGACGACTTGAAGAAATGCCTGGTGATGAAGGTTATCCTGCTTATCTCGGAAGCCGTTTAGCACAGTTCTATGAACGTGCAGGACGTGTTATTTCAAATGGTTCTGAGGGGCGTGAGGGAACACTTTCTGTAATTGGTGCGGTATCTCCTCCGGGTGGTGATATATCTGAACCTGTTTCACAGGCTACTCTCAGAATTGTAAAAGTTTTCTGGGGACTTGATGCAAATCTTGCTTATCAAAGACACTTTCCGGCTATAAACTGGCTTACAAGTTATTCATTGTATGTTGATTCGTTGGCGGATTGGTATAATAATAATGTTTCAGCCGATTGGATGAAATTAAGAGCAAGATTTATGGAAATTCTTCATGATGAAGAAGAACTGAAAGAAATTGTAAAGCTTATTGGTATGGACGCACTTTCAGTCAATGACCGTCTTAAAATGGAAACCGCACGTTCAATACGTGAAGACTTTTTGCACCAACTTGCTTTCCATGAAGTTGACACCTATACAAGTCTTAAAAAACAGCTTTATATGATGAAGCTTATACTGAATTTCAATGACAAGGCTGTTGAAACAGTTTCAAAGGGTGCGGACGTTGAAGAAGTTTCTAATTTACCGGTTCGTGAAAAAATAGGACGTTTTAAATATGTACCAGAAGAAAAGACAGACAAGGAATTTGAAAATATTTTGGTTGAAATATCTTCAGAACTTAATCAGTTACTGAACAGGAGGGACGACTGATGCCAAGAGAATACAGAACTATTGATGAAGTTGCAGGACCTTTGCTTCTTGTTAAGGACGTTGAGGGGGCAACCTATGGAGAACTTGCTGAAATAAGACTTAACAACGGTGAAAAAAGACGTTGCAGAGTACTCGAAATCGATGGTACTAATGTACTTGTACAGCTTTTTGAGAGTTCAGCAGGAATAAATTTACATGATAGTAGTGTTGTTTTTTCGGGTCATCAAATGGAACTCGGTGTATCTGAAGATATGCTCGGCAGAGTTTTTGACGGTTTAGGAAGACCTATTGATGACGGTGACGAAATTATTCCGGAAATGCGTCTTGACGTTAACGGTTTGCCTATGAATCCTGTAGCACGCCGTTATCCGCAGGAATTTATACAGACAGGTGTTTCAGCTATTGACGGTCTTAATACTCTCGTAAGAGGTCAAAAACTCCCTATATTCTCGGCAAGCGGACTTCCTCATGCACAGCTTGCATCACAGATTGCAAGACAAGCTAAAGTTCGTGGTACAGATGAACAGTTTGCTGTAGTTTTCGGTGCAATGGGAATTACCTTTGAAGAATCAGAATACTTTATAAATAGTTTCAAAAGCACTGGAGCTATGGACAGAACAGTTCTTTTCATAAATCTTGCTAATGACTCGGCTATTGAAAGAATAGCTACTCCTAAAATGGCTCTCACAACTGCTGAATACCTTGCTTTTGAAAAGGGTATGCATGTTCTTGTTATTCTTACCGATATAACAAACTATGCTGATGCTTTGCGTGAAATTTCGTCCGCCCGTAAGGAAGTTCCTGGAAGAAGAGGTTATCCGGGATATATGTATACAGACCTTGCTTCAATATACGAACGTGCAGGCAGACAAGCCGACAAAAACGGAAGTATCACTATGATACCTATTCTTACAATGCCGGAAGACGACAAAACTCACCCTATCCCTGACCTTACAGGATATATTACAGAAGGACAGATTATTCTTTCAAGAGAACTTTACAGAAAAGGAATCAATCCTCCTATTGATGTTCTGCCGTCGTTGTCACGTCTCAAAGATAAGGGAATAGGTGAGGGAAAAACCCGTGCAGACCATTCCGACACTATGAACCAGTTGTTTTCAGCGTATGCAAGAGGAAAAGATGCTAAAGAACTCATGGTTGTACTTGGTGAATCTGCTCTTACTCCTACAGATTTATTGTATGCTAAATTTGCAGACGAATTTGAAAGACGTTATGTTTCACAAGGCTTTGATAATAACCGTTCTATTGAGGATACTTTAGCAGTCGGTTGGGAATTGCTCCGACTTCTTCCACGTAGCGAACTCCGCAGAATAAGAGAAGAATATTTAGACAAGTATTATGAGGGGTGATTTTTTTGGCAAGGATTAATGTTAACCCCACAAGAATGGAACTCAGTAAGCTTAAAAAAAAATTACAGTCCGCTAAACGTGGTCATAAACTTCTGAAAGACAAGCGTGACGAACTTATGCGACAGTTTATGATTCTTATTAAAGAGGACAAACAATTACGCACGGAAGTTGAAAACGCTATTTCAGAAGCAAACAAATATATGGCGGTTGCTGGTTCAGTTATGCAGAGGGAAGTTATGGAAACTGCTCTTATGCTTCCGAAGCAGGAAGTTCAGATTGAAGTTGAACAAAAAAATGTAATGAGTGTTTATATTCCTGAATTTAAAACAAGTTATAAAACCAATAATCCAAATGATATTTATTCATACGGAATGGCTTTCACTTCAATTGAACTTGACGGAGCAGTAAGTGCATTAAATGAAGTTTTTCCGAAAATGATACGTCTTGCAGAAGTTGAAAAAGCGTGTCATCTTATGGCAGACGAAATTGAAAAAACTCGTCGTCGTGTAAACGCCCTTGAACACATAATGATTCCCGATTATGAGGAAACTATTAAATATATTACTATGAAGCTTTCAGAAAATGAACGTAATACAACAACATCACTTATGAAAGTTAAAGATATGATTTTAAAACAAAGTCATAATTATCATTAATTGTTAATCTAAAAAGAAATGAGTCCGGCATAATACCGAACTCATTTTTTATTAATATATTATTTCTGGAATTTTCATAATTAGAAAGCAATAGTTTCAGCCATACGGTGAAGCTTTTCATCATAGGATTTTTTCATTGAAAGAGCTTCCTGTATATCATAGTCAACAATAGCGTTATCTTTAAGAGCAACAACTCTGTTGCCTATACCCTGTTCAAGAAGGTCAACAGCATAACAACCGAGTCTTGTAGCTTCAACTCTGTCTCTGAGTGTCGGATTACCGCCTCTCTGAACGTGACCGAGAATAGTAGCACGAGCTTCAATACCTGTTTTTTCCTGTAAAATTGTTGCGATTTCCTGAGAATGACCAACACCTTCAGAAACAATTACAACAAAGTTATTCTTGCCCTTAGCGTGTTTTTCAAGCATAGTTTTAGCGATAGAATTAAGGTCATAAGGAACTTCCTGAACAATAATATCAGTAGCACCGCAAGCAACGCCAGTATTTACAGCTATATGACCTGCACCTCTGCCCATTACTTCAACAACGGAGATTCTGTCATGTGACTGTGATGTGTCTCTGAGTTTGTCAACAAGTTCCATTGCTGTATTCATAGCGGTATCAAATCCGATAGTATAATCTGTGCATGAAATATCATTATCAATTGTACCAGGAAGACCTACACAAAGCATACCCATTTTTGAAAGGTCAGCAGCACCTCTGAACGAACCGTCACCACCGATTACAACAAGCCCCTCAATTCCGAGTTCTTCGCACTTTGCACGGGCCTTGGCAACACCCTCTTCAGTTCTGAATTCAGGACATCTTGCAGTATAAAGAATAGTACCGCCTCTATGGATAATATCTGTAACGCTTCTTTCGTCCATAGGAATGATATCACCAGTAAGAAGTCCAACATAACCACGACGCACGCCGTAAACTTCCATACCCTTACTGATAGCACTTCTTACAACAGCACGAATAGCAGCGTTCATACCAGGAGCATCGCCACCGCTGGTTAAAACAGCAATCTTTTTAATCATAATAAATTTCTCCTTTACATCAGCAAATTTTAATAAATTCCATACATCTATATTTTAACACTTTATATGATAGTTGTCAAGCATATCAGGAAAATTTTTCATGATATAAGACCAACAGATGAAATGGGATATTTTTTTCTTATTTCTGCTACACTTTCCCTGCATATATTAACAGAAAGCCTGTTACGTGGAGAAAGCATTTTTTTAACGTCTGTAAGATAAAATACAACTTTTGTATTTCCAGAAAATTTTTTACAGATTTCGGGCATATAGTTGTTTGGAAGTTCAGAAGAAGTTATTTTCAAGCAAAGTTTCATTTGTGAAATCATCTGTGTAAAAAATGTTTCATCTGTCATGGAAGTGCATATCAGTGAAATATCATCATCTTTAACAGACATTCTTCCATTAACAAGGATTATATTACCCTCTTTAAGATTACCGGAAACCTTGCTGAACAGTTCCGGAAAAACAATAGCATTAATATTTCCAGTACCGTCCGACAATTCTAAAAAGCACATTTTGTCACCTTTTTTTGTAATGTGAGATTTGATATTCTGAATCATACAGAGAATTTTAACATCAATATCATCATTTGTTCCTAAAATATTTTTTATTTCAGAAGTGCGGAGAAGTTCCGGAAGATAGTCATATTCTGATAAAGGATTTCCTGTGAGATATATTCCAGAAACTTCTTTTTCCATGGAGAGGAGTTTTCTTTTAGGATATTCGGGAATGAATGGTATTTTTATATTCATTTCCTGAGTGTCTATATCATCGAGAAAATTAAGCTGTCCTTCAATAACGCCGGTTTTATCAGTTTTTTCAAGAATGGTGGAATAGTTTTCGAGCATCTGACGGCGATTGAGTCCCATTTCGTCAAAAGCTCCCGACATTATGAGAGATTCAACAGCTTTTTTTACAAGGTCACGCTTGTCCATTCGTTCTGCAAAATCCTGTAAACTATTGAATACACCGCTTTGTGTTCTTTCATGAACAATTCTTTCAGCCAGTCCCTCACCAACATTTTTTATTGCCATAAGTCCGAAATACATTTTTCCGTCACTATAAAGGAATTTTTTTACACTCTTGTTAATATCCGGACGAACAACTTCAATGCCATAAGAACGACACATATTTATATATTCAGAAAGTTTATCAGTATTTCCGGCAACGCTTGACATCAAAGCAGACATATATATTCCCCTGTAATGATATTTAAGATAAGCAGTCTGATAAGCTATACAGGCATATGCACAAGCATGAGATTTATTGAACGCATATGAAGCAAAACTAATCATTTCTTCAAAAATTTCATTTGCTGTCTGTCTGGAAACTCCGTTTTTTTCAGCTCCCGAAACAAAACTTTCACGTTCTTCAAGCATAATATCATGTTTCTTTTTAGCCATTGCACGCCTTACTATATCGGCATGACCGTATGAATATCCGGCAAGTTTTCTGCAAATTTCCATAACCTGCTCCTGATATACTATACAACCATAAGTTTCAGATAATATGCTTTCAAGTAATGGGTGTTTATAGTGTATCTGATTTGGATTATTTTTATTATGGATATATTCAGGAATGGATTTCATAGGGCCGGGGCGATAAAGCGAAAGCATTACAATTAAATCTTCAATGCGTTCTGGTTTAAGGTCAATAAGGCATTTGGTTATTCCCTCGCTTTCAAACTGAAATACTCCTCCTGTATCGCCTTTTGCGAGCATTGAATAAACTCCGCTGTCGTCAAGTGGAATTTCAGATATATCAAAATCGGGTTCAAAGCATTTTATTGAATTTATAGTATCACGTATTATTGTAAGGTTACGTAATCCAAGAAAATCCATTTTCAACAGTCCGAGTGATTCAAGAACAGTCATTGTATATTGAGTAATAATTGTACCATCATTTTTCTGAAGCGGAACAATATCAACAAGAGGTATTGCTGAAATGACAACTCCTGCTGCGTGTGTTGAAGTATGTCGTGGCATTCCTTCTATTTTCATAGCAATATCTATAATTTTTCTGACATCTGGATTATTTGAATACATTAATTTAAGTTCCTGTGAATTTTCCAGTGCCTCTTTAAGAGTGCTGTTAATATCAATGTTTTTTGCTATACTGTCACAAAGTTTTTTAGGCATACTTAGAACACGTCCCACATCTCTTACAGAACCACGTGCCTTAAATGTATCAAACGCTACTATTTCTGAAACTTTGTCTCTGCCGTACTTGTCAAAAACATAATCCTTAACTTTCTGCCTTCCCTCTATACAGAAATCTATATCAAAATCGGGCATACTTACTCTTTCGGGATTAAGAAAGCGTTCAAAAAGCAATCCATATTTTATAGGGTCTATAGCAGTTATTCCCATACAATAGGCACATAAACTTCCTGCTCCAGAACCTCTGCCAACACCTACCGGAATATTATTTTCGTGTGCATAACGAACAAAGTCCCACACTATCAGAAAATAATCTGTATAATTCATTTTCGTTATGACAGAAAGTTCATATTTCATGCGTTCTGAAACTTCTGTCGGTGGATTTTTACCATAAATTTTATACATTCCCGAATAACATAAATTATGCATATAAGCGTTGTTATCGGTTATATTGTTTGCCTGAAATTTCGGTAACTTTATATTTCCGAACTCAAACTGAACATTACAGCGATTTGCGATATGAAGTGTATTAATTATAGCATCTTCATGACCGGAAAATAGTTTTGCCATTTCGTTAGCTGACTTTAAATATGATTCTCCAGTGATATTCTGTTTACTGTCATAAAGTTGATTGGTTTGTATACACCAGAGAATTTTATGCATTTCTGAATCTTCACGCTTTATATAATGGCAATCATTAGTTGCAACAAGGGGAATACCTGTTTCAGCTGAAAGCCTGTACAACATGGGAATTATTCGCAATTCATCTTCAATTCCATGATTCTGAATTTCAAGATAATAATTATTAGTACCGAATACTTCACGATATGCTAAAGCTTTTTCTTTTGCGTCATCATATCTGCCGGAAACAAGCAGACGTGCTATTTCGCCGTATAGACAGCCGGAAAGGCATATAAGTCCGGTATGATATTTTTTCAATAAATCAAAATCTATTCTCGGTCTGTTATAAAAACCGTCTATGCTTGCAATTGAAACAAGTTTAACAAGATTTTTGTATCCCTCATTATTTTCACAAAGCAGTATAAGATGATACGGCGATAAATCTATTCTGCCGTCCTTGTCCGTGTGTTTTCGTGGAGCTACATATACTTCACAACCTATAATAGCCTTTATTCCTGCTGATTGTGCTTCTTTCCAGAAATCCACAGCACCATACATAACGCCGTGGTCAGTTATTGCAACCGCAGTTTGTCCGAGTTCTTTAACTCTTTCAATTAGTGGTTTTATGCGACAAGCACCGTCAAGCAAACTGTATTCTGTATGCACATGAAGATTGACAAATGAATTATTGTTCAATGTGGTTTTCCTCCCTGATTTTTTCAGCAATAACAGCTATTTTCTTGAAACGGTGATTTACTCCTGAACGGCTTATAGGTACACTAAGATTATCTCCTATTTCCTGTAAACTCATATCTACATTATCAAGACGCATAACAGCTACTTCACGCAGTTCTGCTGAAAGACTGTCCAGACCGTCGACTTTATCTATAAGTTTTATATCTTCAATCTGACGCATTGATGCCTTTATAACTTTGTCAATATTGGCTGTATCACAATTTGCAATACGATTAGCTTTGTTGCGTACATCTTTATAAATTTTGACATTCATAATTTCGAGAGTGCAATTCTGAGCCCCCATAAATGTTAAAGTATCCTCTATTGACTCGCTGTCTTTGATGTATACAATATATTGTCCACGGCGAATAGTTGTTTTTGCATTGACTCCTATATCTCCTAATAATACAATGAGTTCTTCTGAAAGCACTTCTCCGGGTACAGAAAATTCAAGGTGGTATTCTTTTGAAGGGTCATTTACACTTCCACAGGCAAGAAATATTCCGGCTGTAAAACCTCCTATACTGTTGGTTACAATGATTTCAGAATTGATAGTACGAACATTAATAAATTTATAAGTCTGATAAATTTCATCTATAATTTTTTTGTCATTTATATCATAGCTGTATAAAATAGTGCCGTCTTTTCGGGAATTTTCATGACACTCAGGGTTATATCTGAAAACATTTCTGAATAAAGAACCGAAAAATTCCGCTGAAATACTGCTTTCTGTCTGAAAACATATGTGTTCCGGAGAGAGTGTGCGACTAAATAACAACATTCCATAAAGGCAAACAAAACGTTTATCGTTGTCACTTACTGCTGAACATATTTCACGGCGTACATCATTTGAGAAAGACATATATAATCAATCCTTTGCTTGAAAAATTGTCCGCACACAATTAATATGTACGGACTATATTTTTTCATAAAAAATCAAAATTTACTTTATTTTATACAAGTCATTTAAAGCTACTTTTAATAAATCTGTCATTTTTTTTAAGATTTCACAATCATTCCTGCTTATCACACATATTGTGTAATTGTTATGTTTTAATTAAAAATTCGGATACCTTAATGAATTATTAAGTATTTGAAACTTACTATCTTTAAGGATTTTTTTCAAAAAAATATCTTCAATTTGTTTTTTCGCATTAATATCATTGCCACAATATATTTTAATCAATAACTCTAAAGAATTATCTAAAGAATGACCCGTTTCTCTGATAAGCTTTGCAAATCCTTTGTTAGTAGAGTCTACTTTATAACAAATTTGTTCTTTAACGTATTTTTCCATTGATTGAATATATAGATAAGCTGATTCATTAAACATACCATATTTACATAAAATATTTGCTGAATTATAATCTTTTTCTGCAAGGTCATGATATGCCTGAGCTACATCTAAGTTATTATTTATTATTATTTTTTTCCCAAAATACATAATTTACCTTTATTAATTATATTTTCACGCTTGTTTTAATTCACAGTCGGTAATTCGCAGAGACTGTCTGATAGTGATTTATCTCATATCAGTGGGTATACCAATTTATCTCCGCTCGCCACTGATGTTAAATTTCTGATTTACAATTCATCTCACCATCTATAGAGGCGGGAGAATGCTTTTTAAAAGCATATATAATCAAAAACTTCAAACTATTAATTTATAAATATTATATGATTCTGTCTTTTGTTATATCACGGTGATATTTATGAACTTTGTAATTATTTTCTGACAAATGGCGAGCCATGAGTTCGGCAAAAGTAATAGAACGATGTTTTCCGCCTGTGCAACCAAAAGCTATTACAAGCTGGCTTTTGCCCTCATGAACATAAAGTGGCAAAAGATAATCAATAAGGTCTTTAAGTTTTTCAAAAAGTTCCTTTGATTGCTCGAAACTCATAACATAATCTCTGACGCATTCTTCACAGCCGGTACGATTACGAAGATTTTCCACATAATACGGATTAGGCAGACATCTTACATCAAATACAAGGTCAGATTCTGTTGAAACTCCGTATTTAAAGCCAAATGACATTACTTTTATATTGAGAGAATCAGAGCTTCTGTTAAGAAAAATTCCTTTAACCTGTTCTTTAAGCTGATTTGCAGAAAGTTCAGAAGTTTCTATATAGTAGTCGGCGATTTCTCTTAATTGTGATAATTGCATTCTTTCATAACGTATAGCGTCATGCAGACTGCCATTAAATTTTTCATCAAGAGGGTGACGGCGACGTGTTTCTTTATAACGTTTTATAAGAACTTCATTGCTTGCCTCTATGAATAAAACTTTTACATCAAGGTCATTATTTTCTTTAAGTAACTGCCATGAATGATATATTTCTGTAAACATATCTCCGGTACGTATATCAACTGCAACCGCAATTTTATTTATTCCGCTGTTGGATTTTCTGCATATGTCCACAAATCGTGAAATAAGTTTCGGTGGGATATTATCAATACAATAGTATCCTATATCTTCCATAACGTCCATAACACAGGACTTTCCCGACCCTGACATTCCTGTAACAATCAACAACTGCATAAAATTCCTCCTTGTTTCAATCCACAGTCGTTGAGTTCATGGAGACTGACGAGTCAGTGTATGTTTGACTGTGATTTACCTCATGTCAGTGGGGTATAACGATTTATCTCCGCCCGCCACTGCCGTTAAGTTTCTGATTTACAATTCATTTCACCACCTATGGAGGTGGGAGAATTCTTGTTGATGCTTGTTAAAAAAGGATTTTTTATTTAAGTACAACCGGTTCAAGTTCAAGAGTATAACCGGTTTTTTCTTTAACAATCCGCTGTACTTTTTCGCATAATTCCATAACATCTGCACAAGTAGCGTGACCTTTGTTTATTACAAAACCACTATGTTTTTCGCTGACCATTGCACCACCGCAGGTTAAACCTTTAAGTCCGCATTGCTCGATAAGCAAAGATGCATAACTTCCTTCCGGTCTTTTGAAAGTACTTCCGGCACTTGGAAATTCCAAAGGCTGTTTTGAACTTCTTTTGTTCATACAGACGGTCATATTTTCACGGATAGTCTGTGAATCGCCATTATCAAGACGCATTGTAACAGAAGTTATAATAAAATTTTTTCCGGAAAAAAAACTATGCCTGTAAGAAAGTTCCATATCTTCATGGTTTATGGAATGTTTTTCAAGATTTTCGTCAATGTATTCTGCCGAAACAACTATATCAGACATTTCACTGCCATATGCTCCAGCATTCATGTATAATGCACCGCCAACAGTTCCGGGAATACCGAAAAGATTTTCCATTCCGGAAAGTCCTGTCTGCTGAGCGTGTACGCATACTGAAGCTAATAGAACTCCAGCATCAGCTTTTATGGTATTGCCATTGACTTCTATGTGTGCAAAATTACTTCCAAAGAGAAGAATTACACCGTCAAATCCCTCATCGGAAACTATAACATTGCTACCTCTTCCTAAAACAAAATATCTGATATTTTCAGATTTAAGATAGCGGAGAATTTTAATAACAGATTCAACAGAATTAATATTTATCAATGCACGACATTTACCACCGAAACGAAATGTAACATATTCACTTAAAGAACATTCCGGAATTATACGACAATCAAGTTTATTGCATATATGAGTAAGTTCATTTATATTTATCATATTGTCCCCCTGCGAGTGAATTTCTGTTTAGAAAGCTTCATAATCACGTACAATTTCCTTTGCTTCTGATTCCATGCCGAGTCTGTGTAAAAGTTCAGTAGCAGCATTATAACCCATTTTTTTCTGTCTGTTGTTCATAGCAGCAACTTCGAGTATTACGGCAAGGTTACGTCCCGGCTTTACAGGAATGGTCAATGACGGGATTTTAACGCCAAGCAATGAAACGTATTCCGTATCAACACCCATTCTGTCATAAAGCTTTTCAGAATTCCACTGTTCAAGTGTAACCACAAGGTCAAGTTTTTCAGTCATTTTTACCGCACCTATACCAAAAAGACGACGGGCATTAATGATTCCGATACCTCTGAGTTCAAGGAAGTGACGGATATTATCGGGAGAACTTCCCACAAGGCTTATATTTGAAACCTTTCTTATTTCTACAGCATCATCTGCGACAAGTCTGTGACCACGTTTTACAAGTTCGATAGCAGTTTCACTTTTTCCGACACCGCTTTCACCGGTAATGAAAACGCCTTCACCATAGATTTCAATAAGAACGCCGTGACGTGTGATTCTCGGAGCAAGATTAAGATTAAGGAATGCTATAAGTCCTGACATAAAGTTAGAAGTACTTTCTTTACTTCTAAGTAATGGGACTTCATATTCCTTTGCGAGTTCAAGCATTTCCGCAAAATAGGGGAGTTCTCTTGTAATTATAAGAGCAGGTATTCTCTGTGCAAACAAAAGCTGAAGTCTTTCACGTCTTGTTTTTTCATCTATTGTTGAGAGATATGCAAATTCCATTTTACCTATAATCTGAATTCTTTCAGGATTGAAGTATTCATAGAATCCCATAAGCTGTAACCCCGGACGGTTTACATCATTTTCATCAATCATAACTTCATTTGCGTCCTTGTGAATAAAAATTGTTTCAAGTTTAAATTCGTCTATCACTTTTTGTAGTGACACATTAAATTTTTCAGTCATTAAAAAATCTCCATTCTTTTCCGGAAATTTCCGGATTATTTTTTATCCCAGTATAAAAGATATGTATCCCAATTCAGCTATATCATCTTTAGCCCTGAGTACTTCGGAAGTATTATATGCAGTACCGGAAATACGCACTATAACGTTAAAGTCTGAGAGTTGTTTTTCTATAAGGTCAAGCATTTTTGTGATATTTTCAGACGGAGTACCCTCAAATTCATATACAGTATTTCCGGTATCTACGCCTTGACTTATTTCATCAAGATTTACATCAACAACAATTGTATCAGTTTCAATTGCGAGTGGTTTAAGTATTTCCGAATTGTCACAAAGAATATCAGATGCATTTACTTCTATGAACATATCAGAGTTATTTTCATTAACTGTGTCATAAAGCAAATTAACAACATCTGTAAGTGCAGTATATCTTTCATAATCTTCAAGACGGCTGTCATTAAGCAGTGTTAAATCCCTGTCAGTGAAATCCGGAAATTTAACATCTGTAAGTATAAGTTTTTTAAAACCCGCTACAGAAATTTCATCTGTTATAAATTCAAGATAGGCGGTATATTCTTCTGAAAACGGTGATGCCCATGCTTTAGAATTTGAATCATGCCATGCTGAAACAGTTTCAGGATTCAAATATCCATATTGCGGATATTCTTCCGGAATAGTATTGTCAGAAAAAGTACTTATATACGCTACAGGAGTATAACCTTCCTTTTTGATAGTTGCTGTAATTTCCTTTAATGTAAGCTCTGAATCTTTTATTTCAGGAATTTCTTCATACTGTGTATCATAAGTTAAATGACCGTCCGGAAGTTTCAAAGGCACTTCAATATATTCAATGTCCTGCTCCTGTGGAATTCTTCCTATAGCGGTTTTAATAGCCTCACAGTTCATTATTTCGTATTCGTTAAGTCGTACGCTTTTGTAAGCCGGAATTTCATTTTCCTGCACTTCTGAAAGATTGTATTCTGAATTTTCAGTAGAAGTTTCTGAGGAATTTTCTTCATATGAGGTCGTCTGCTGAATTTCTTCGTCCCCTTGTTTTCTTGAATAGTTTATTCGAGGACCTGCAACACTGTATCCAAGGAATCCTATTCCACCTAATAATACAATAGTAAGTAATGCCGAAAAGAATTTGCCTATCGGACTTTTTCCATAATAATTTTTTTCTTTTGTTTTGTAAATTTTCCTTCCTTTGTTCTTGATTTTCATTGAAATCTTCCTTTGTAAAAATATTATTTATCTAAAAAATTGATTAAGCTCTGAGATTTTCGGCAGTTTCCTTCATGTTTTCAGCCTTGAAAAGATAGCTTCCAGAAACAAGAACGTTAGCTCCTGCTTTTTTGACAATTACGGAAGTTTCGGCATTTATACCACCATCAACCTGAACATCAATGTCAAGTCCTAATTCGGTAATTTTATCACGGATAATCTTTACTTTATCGGCACATTCGGGCATGAAACTCTGTCCGCCAAAACCTGGCTCAACAGTCATTACAAGTACCATATCCAGATACGGAAGATATTCAAAAACTGCATCAGCAGGAGTTGCAGGTTTAATAGCAAGTGCAACTTTAGCACCGCTTTCACGTATGGCTTTAATGGTCTGCATAGTATCGCTTTGGCTTTCTAAATGGAATGATATTATATCAGCTCCACTTTCTGCAAAACGATTTACATATTTAATCGGGTCAGCAATCATAAGATGAACATCTAATATGAGATTGGTTTCTTTTCTCATTCTTTCAAGGACGGGCAGACCGAATGTTATATTATTCACAAACAAGCCGTCCATAACGTCAAAATGCAACATTTCAATGCCGTTTTCTTCTAATTTTTTCATTTCTTCACCCAGTCGGAGCATATCTGCACTTAATACAGATGCTGATACTGAATTCTTCATTTTATCCACTTCTTTCAGATTGATAGTTTCTCTTAATTTATTATATAATATTTATCGTCTGCCGTCAATATACCTGAATTGTTTTTTTCTTTTACTTAAATAATTTTATGCTTTTTATGAAAAAATTTCAAAAACCTCTTTACAAATCCAGAAAGATATGTTATAATAGTTTCACCGTGTTCTCAGACAGGGGCTTGTCCTCAAAGTTCACCCTTGCCTTAGTCAGCGGAATATTTTTATTAAGAGGTGCTTTCAATGTTAATGAAAGATGAAAAGACAGCCATTATTGAGGCTAACAGAACTCACGCAACCGATACAGGTTCACCAGAAGTACAGATTGCTATTCTCACAAAGAGAATCAACGACCTTACTGCTCACCTTAAAGAACACAAGAACGACCATCACTCCAGACGTGGACTTCTCAAGATGGTTGGTCACAGACGTAACCTTCTTGCTTACCTCAAGAAAAAGGATATCGAAAGATACCGTGCTGTTATCGAAAAACTCGGTCTTCGTAAGTAATTTGATTTTAAGGCAGACAGGGCTTGTTACCCTTTCTGCCTTTACGTCTTTAAATTTGCATTTAAATTTTTGAATTAATTCAAAAAAGTAACCGGCTTTTAGCATTAAACTGTGATACAAGTTTCTTTGTATTAGAGTTTATTGCTAAAGCCGATATGAATTTTTTAATGGAGGCATTTTTATATGTTTGAAAATTACAGAAAATTTGAAACTACTTATGCCGGAAGACCTATCGTTGTTGAAACTGGTAAAACCTGTGGTCTTTCAAATGGTTCATGCTGGGTAAGATACGGCGAAACTGTTGTTATGGCTAACGTTACAGCAAGTGCAAAACCACGTGAGGGAATTGATTTTTTCCCGCTTTCAGTTGATTATGAAGAAAGACTTTATTCTGTAGGCAAAATTCCTGGTTCATTCACTAAAAGAGAAGGTAAGCCTTCTGAAAAAGCTATCCTTACTTCAAGATGTGTTGACAGACCTATAAGACCTCTTTTCCCTAAGGATATGCGTAATGATGTTTCTGTTGTTATGACAGTTCTTGCAGTTGAACCGGATAATTCCCCTGAAATCGCAGGAATGATTGCTACATCAATTGCTATTTCAATTTCTGATATTCCTTGGAATGGTCCTATTTCCGGTATCAATGTCGGTCTTGTTGATGGTGAAATCGTTCTCAATCCTACTCTTGAACAGCGTGCTAAAACTGATTTGAATCTTACAGTTGCCGGTACTGCTGAAAAAATAGTTATGATTGAAGCTGGTGCAAATGAAGTTCCGGAAGATACTATGCTTGAAGCTATTTTAAAGGGTCACGAAGAAATCAAAAAAATGGTTGCTTTTATCAATGACATAAAGGCACAAATCGGCAAGCCTAAGTTTACTTTTGAATCTCAGGAAGTTGACCACGATATGTTCGATGCTATTGAAGAATTTGCTTCTGAACGTGTTAAATTTGCACTTGATACAAATGACAAACTTGTTCGTGATGAAAGACTTTCTCCGATTATCGATGATATTCACGCTAAGTTTGATGAAACATATCCTGAACAGATTCCGATGATTGACGAATGCATTTATAAACTTCAGAAAAAAATTGTTCGTGAATGGCTTTATAATGGAAAGCGTGTTGACGGCAGAGGCATTGATGAAATCCGTCCTCTTTCTGCTGAAGTTGGCTTGCTTCCAAGAGTTCACGGTTCAGGACTTTTCACAAGAGGTCAGACACAAGTTCTTACAATTGCGACATTAGGTCCTGTAAGTGATGCTCAGAAAATTGACGGTCTTGACGAAGAAGAATCAAAGAGATATATGCATCAGTATAACTTCCCGTCATATTCAGTAGGTGAAACAAAACCAAGCAGAGGTCCGGGAAGACGTGAAATAGGTCACGGTGCTTTGGCTGAAAGAGCTTTAGCTCCTGTAATTCCGTCTGTTGATGAATTCCCATATGCATTAAGACTTGTTTCAGAGGTTCTTTCTTCAAACGGTTCTACTTCACAGGGTTCTATATGTGGTTCTACACTCGCACTCATGGACGCTGGCGTTCCGATTAAAGCCCCTGTTGCTGGTATTTCATGCGGACTTATTACACTTCCTGATAGTGATGACTTTATGACAATGGTTGATATTCAGGGTCTTGAAGATTTCTTCGGAGATATGGATTTCAAGGTTGGCGGTACTCACAAGGGTATCACTGCTATTCAGGTTGATATTAAAGTTGATGGTCTTACTCCTGCTATCATCAAGGAAGCTTTTGAAAAGACAAGAAAAGCTCGTCTTTATATTCTTGATGAAGTTATGTTAAAGGCTATCCCTGAACCAAGAAAAACTGTTAATAAATACGCTCCAAAAATGCTTCAGACTAAAATTCCGGTTGATAAAATCCGTGAAGTAATCGGACAGGGCGGAAAAATTATTCAGAAGATTTCCGCAGACTGTGAAGTTAAAATTGATATAAGCGATGACGGAAATGTGTTTATCAGCGGTATTGACGGTGATAAGGCTAACAAGGCTCTTCAGATTGTAAATACTATCGCAAATGACCCTGAAGTAGGTGCAATTTACAAGGGAAAAGTCGTAAGAATTATGGATTTCGGTGCATTTGTTGAAATCGCTCCCGGAAAAGACGGTCTTGTTCATATTTCGAAGCTTGACAAGCAGAGAGTTGAAAAAGTTGAAGATGTTGTTTCAGTTGGTGACGAAATTGTTGTAAAGGTTCTCGAAATCGACAGACAGGGAAGAATCAATCTTTCACGTAAAGACGCTCTCGCAGAAATAGAAGCAAAAAAGAACAAGTGATATAAAAATTAATATGCATCTCAAAAGTTTCTGATTTTTGAGGTGCATTTATATTTATGGAAAAATAATGTGCAAAAAAGTTTGAAATAATTTTATTAATCCAAAAGAAATGAGTCCGATATATTACCAGACTCATTTTTTAAAATATTTTTATATAAAACTTGATTCTATTCTTTTGTTTGCTGTAGGCGTTGAATAAATCCAATTATCAATTCTTCCGGATTCCTGATAATATTTTATCTTTCTGTCGGTGATACAGTCTTCGCATACATCAACTATAATCAGTTTAACTTTCATTTTATCCGGTATCAAAGCTTTAATATAAACGCTTACGTGCTGACCTGCTTTAATTTCGTCACGAGGTTCAGCAAGTCCGGCAAGATTAGGCGTTAATTCAACGAATATTCCATACTTTTCAACTGAACGAACAATTCCGGAAACAGTTTCACCGGCTTCAAATAAAGATGCATTTTCTTTCCATGTTCCTAAAAGTTCCTTGTGAGTGAGAAAAATTCTTCCGTTTTCTATTGATTTGACAACTGCATGAATAAAATCACCATTCTTGAAACGGTCGGACGGGTGAGAGATTCTTGAAACTGAAATAGCATCTATCGGAATTAATGACGGTATTCCACAGCCAATATCAACGAAACAACCAAATTGTTCGAGATGAGTTACACGAGCATCTATAATATCTCCGGAAGTAAGATTGTTTATGTAATGTTTCATGCAATCTTCCTGTGCAGATTTTCGTGAAAGTTTAACAGTACCATCGCTTTCGAATCCAATGACTTTGAAACAGACAATTTTATTTACTCGTGAAATAAGAGCGATATCTTTTGTAGAACCGTCCTGTATACCGATTGCACCCTCGTCACGTGGAATTATACCATGATTATATGGCAAATCTATTATAAGATTGTGCGAATTGTCACACATAGATGCTCTTGCTTCAAGGATAATATCGTTTTCCATAGCTTCCGCCAGACCCTCGGTTGACGAAATGTATTTCTGATTTTCGGCTGTTCTGAATAAACAGCCTTCCGGTTTATAATTCATGTTTCTACCTCCGTAAATCTTATTGACTGGATAATAAATATTTATGCAAATGCTTATGCTAATATGCCGGAATTTATATTTGTTTTTACAGATACAAGGCAGACGGATTTTTTTTGCTGTTTAAAAGCCGTCGCCTTGTTTTGAATTAAGTGTTAACGTGAAAAACGTTCATGAATATCCAGACCGCCCATAGCATTAAGAACAGATTTAACTTTATCGATATTTTCTTCTTCACACATTATATAAGCGGTTGTGTTGCGTCTTCTGTCAGGTTCGGGGATTGCGTCTTCCGTTGCCGGATATTCGAGAACACCAGTTATATAATTATAACTTGTTACAGCAGTCGGAAGTACCGTCCATACAGTGCCGTTTCTGAGACGTACAGCTTCATCAGATGCTTTGTTATACACCATGCTTGCCGAACGCACCGGCACACTTTCTTTCACTCTGTGGATAGCATTTTCAGCAAGCTCCGGAGTTTCAAATTCTGCTGATACTCTTGTAATCATAATAACATTTTCCTTTCTATCTGTCAAGTTTTTTATTATTTTTTCACAAAACAAAAAAAATATTCGTATATATATTGATTTGGAAATAATTTTGAGTTATAATAAAAGATGTACAATTTTTTCAGAAAAAAGGGCGGTGCATTATGGATATAAAAATCGGAGATATTCTTACCATGAAAAAAAATCACCCTTGTGGTACTAATGAAATGCTTGTATTGCGTGCTGGTATGGATTTTCGTTTAAGATGTGTGGCGTGTGGACGGGAATTTATGGTTGCTCGCAACAAAATTGAAAAAAGTATAAAAAAAGTCCGCAGAGAGGAAAAAATAGATGTTTAATAAACTTAAAGCATTGGAAGATAAATATATTGAAATCAGTGACCAATTATCACAGCCGGATATTGTTAGTGATAACAAGCTTTATACTCAGCTTATGAAGAGTTTCAAGAGTATGACACCTGTTATAGAAAAGTACAGGGAATATAAAAAAGTATTGGAATCATTCAATGAGGCTTGCGAACTCCTTAACGAAGGCGGTCTTGAAAAAGATTTTCGTGAAATGGTTCAGTTACAATATGATGAAACTAAAGAAGCCATTGAAAATATTACACAGGAATTGAAAATACTTTTATTGCCCAAAGACCCTGATGACGACAAGAATGTTATTATTGAAATCCGTGGAGGAGCAGGCGGTGAAGAAGCATCATTGTTTGCAAATTCGCTATATAGAATGTATACTATGTATGCAGAAGCAAGAGGTTGGAAACAAGAAATTCTTAATTCCAATCCAACAGAATTAGGCGGTTACAAAGAAATAAGTTTTTCAATAGAGGGTGAGGGAGCTTATTCACGTCTTAAATATGAAAGCGGTGTACATCGTGTACAGAGAGTTCCTGAAACAGAGTCTCAGGGACGCATTCACACAAGTACAGTTACAGTTGCCGTACTTGTTGAAGCTGATGAAGTTGAACTCGAAATCAATCCTACTGACCTTAAAATAGATGTATTCCGTTCAAGCGGAGCAGGCGGACAAAAGGTAAATAAAACTGAATCGGCTGTACGTATAACATATTTACCCACTAATGTTGTTGTTGAATGTCAGGACGAACGCAGTCAATATAAAAATAAAGACAAAGCTATGAAAATTCTTCGTTCAAGGATTTACGAATCAATGCAACAGGAACAAAATAAAAAAATAGCATCTGAAAGAAAAATGCAGGTTGGTACAGGTGACCGTTCAGAACGTATAAGAACATATAATTTTCCACAAGGTCGACTTACTGACCACAGAATAAATTTGACTATTTATCGGCTTGAAGATATTCTTAATGGTAATCTTGATGAAGTTATAGACGCTCTCGCAACGGCTGACCAAGCTTCAAAACTTGCGGGACAGGAGTGATTTTTTATGGAAACTTTGTTACTTAATGAAAATCAACTTGATATTGCTTCACAATTAATAATAAACGGGGAAGTTGTCGGAATACCTACAGAAACAGTTTACGGACTGGGGGCTGATGCTTCAAATGAAAACGCTGTTCGTAAGATTTTTTCTGCTAAAGGTCGTCCGGCTGATAATCCTCTTATAGTGCATCTTGCTGACTTTTCGGACGCAGTGAAATATACTTCATATATTCCGGAACTTGCATACAAGCTTGCTGAAAAATTCTGTCCCGGAGCATTAACAATGGTTTTGCCTAAAAATGACAGAATACCTTTAGTCACTTCGGGCGGACTTGATACTGTCGGAATAAGAATACCATCTCATGCGGTAATGCATAAGCTTATTGAAATCTCTGGAAAACCGATTGCTGCACCATCAGCGAATATATCAGGTTATCCGAGTCCGACTTCTGCACAGCACGTTATGAGGGACATGAACGGAAAAATTTCAGCAGTTGTTGACGGCGGACAATCACTTTACGGCGTTGAATCAACTGTTATATCGTTTGAAAACAAGAATACTGTAAGAATTTTGCGTCCGGGGTATATTACTGAAAAAATGTTACTGACAGTTTGTGAAAATGTTATTGTTGATAAGGCTGTTTTAAGCGGACTGGAAAAAAATGAAAAAGCAAGTTCTCCAGGAATGAAATATAAACACTATTCCCCAAAAGCCGATATAATTATGATTGAATCTGATTTATATGATTTTATAAATTATGTTGGAAAAAATTATGGTGATGGTGTTTATTCGCTTATTTTTGACGGAGATAAGGAAAATTTTCCATATCGTTACATGACTTACGGTGAGAACAGTATTCAACAGGCACATCAGATATTTCAGAAACTCCGTGAACTTGATGACATCAATGCCAAAAAAGTTTATGTGCGTTCTCCTGAACCTGTCGGCGTAGGGCTGGCTGTTTACAACAGACTTATAAGGGCAGCCGGTTTTAAGGTGGTACGATTATGAGTATTATTGTCGGACTTACTGGACAGACCGGAGCAGGAAAAAGTACAGTGTCACGTGTTTTTGCTGAAAATGGTTTCAGTATTATAGATGCGGACGTTGTAGCACATAAGGTTATGGAAAAAGGTTCACCGTGTCTTTGTGAAGTAGCTGAAACTTTCGGGAGGCATATTCTTAAAAGCGACGGTTCTCTTAACAGAAAAGAATTAGCAGGAATTGTTTTTACAGACAAAGCTAAGCTTGAAACTCTAAATACTATTACATATCCATATATTACAAGTGAGATTTTACAGCAAATAAATTTATTTTCCGGTATGGGAGAAAAATTCATACTGCTTGACGCTCCCACGCTTTTTGAAAGCAGAACAGATGATTTCTGTGAACTTATAATATCGGTTCTTGCTGACCCTGAAATTCGTAAACAGAGAATTATAAACCGTGATAACATTTCACCAGAGCAGGCTCAAAGCCGTATGGATTCACAATTAAGTGAGGAATTTTTTATCAACAATTCCGATTATACTATAAATAATAATGATACTCCGGAGAATGTTCGTGCAATTGCAAAGGAACTTGCCGACAAAATCCGATATTACTATAAATAATTTTTAAAAGGAGTGTTTTTTATGGAAAATTCAAAAGAACTTAAAGAAAAGCTTTTCATGAAACGTCAGAATGGTCTTTTCAGAATGAGTGAGCAGGAACTTGCTGAATGTGACAGTTTCTGTGAAAGCTATAAGGACTTTATGAACACAGCAAAAATTGAACGTGAAGCAGTTAATTATACTGTTGAACTTCTTAAAAATAATGGCTATGTTGAATATAAGTCCGGAATGCCTCTCAATGCAGGTGATAAAATTTACCGCAACAACAGAGGAAAAGCTATTATTATGGCTGTAATAGGTACTGCACCTATTGAAGAAGGTGTTAAACTTTGTGCAGCTCATATTGATTCTCCACGTCTTGACCTTAAACAGAATCCACTTTATGAATCCAATGAAATAGCACTTTTCAAAACTCATTATTACGGTGGCATTAAAAAATATCAATGGACTACAATTCCGCTTGCTCTTCACGGAGTTATAATAAAAGCAGACGGAACTTCTGTTACTGTTAATATAGGTGAGGACGAAAATGACCCTGTATTCTGTGTATCCGATTTGCTTCCACATCTTGCAACCGAACAGATGACAAAAAATCTTGCAAAAGCTATCACAGGTGAACAGCTTAATTTGATAGTTGGTTCAAGACCTTTCAGAGATGACAAGGAAAGCGAATTAGTAAAGCTTAATATTATGAATATCCTTTTTGAAAAGTACGGAATGACAGAATCAGACTTCATTTCTTCCGAACTTGAGGCAGTACCAGCATTTAAGGCTAAAGATGTAGGATTTGACAGAAGTATGATTGGTGCTTATGGGCATGATGATAAAGTTTGTGCATATACAGCACTTATGGCAACAGTTGATTGTAATAATCCGGTTCATACAGTTGTAACAGTTCTCACCGACAAGGAAGAAACAGGTTCAGACGGCAATACAGGTTTGTGTTCAGCATATCTTAAATATTTTATTGCTGATATTGCCGAAAATCTCGGTTCGGACGGCAGAACAGTTCTCTCAGCGTCAGAATGCCTTTCAGCAGACGTTAACGCAGCATTTGACCCGACATTCCCAGAAGTTAACGAGAAAAACAACTGTGCTTATATAAATAATGGTGTATGCATTACAAAGTACACCGGAGCTCGTGGAAAATCAGGCACTTCTGATGCATCAGCAGAATTTACAGGAAGAATCCGTCGCCTTATGGATAGTCATGATGTTATCTGGCAGACCGGTGAACTCGGAAAAGTTGATGCCGGCGGTGGCGGTACTGTTGCAGCATATATCGCAAATCTCAATGTTGATACTATTGATATGGGTGTACCAGTGCTTTCAATGCACGCTCCTTTTGAAATTGTTTCAAAGATTGATACCTATATGGCTTATAAAGCATTTTCAGTATTTATAAACGATTAATAAAAAAAGTCCGGAAGATGAAAATTCCGGACTTTATTTTTATGTGATTAGTGGTCATCTTTTACTGAATAACTGTCAACATCGATTATTTCTGAATTGCCTCCGCCAATGTTACCGCCTTTATGACCTGTAATGAAATCATATGCACCTGTTGCAATCAGAACAAGACCAGCGATTATACGGGTTGCATTGCCGGCTTTTACGAGATGGAAAAGCAAAATACATCCTAATCCAATAGCAACTACAGCTAAAAGTATATTAACTATACGAGAACCAATATTATAAATTGCTTTTCCGATATAGTCAATACCATTGAAGACAAGAATTAATCCGACAGTAAGCGGAATAACCGTCTGTACAAAGTGGGGGAGTGATGTTATAGCACTGCCGATGAGTATTCCGAGAACATTCGGAACAATTGAAACAGGATTTGCAGTAATAAGTGATTTTATGATGTTTACTACACAAAAAATTATCACAGCTGTTCCGATAAGGTAAAAGAGAGATGAGATTATTCCTGGAAAAAATGCAACGATTATTCCTGATATAATCATCACAATGCCTTTTAAAGTGTTGGTTTTCATAAAAAATTACCTCCTTATTTAATAAGAACTGTTATGAACTTCATAATAAATTTATATATAAAGTTCGACTGTTCATATATTTTACCTGACATATTATTGACGAAATCAATACAGAATTTAACTTCGTCGTCCGTTGGCGGAATATTACTGAAACTTGCTCCGAGTGATATATTCATGAATTTTGAAAAATCACCGCTTGAAAATATTTTATTACCTGAAATTTTTTCAGTTTTTTCCGCAAACTCCTTGAATGTAAGGTTTTCCTGTTTAAGTTTCTGAGTTGCAAGAAGTTTTTCGGCATAGTCGTATATGTAAGCTGTTTTTGAGGAATTATCACCAGAAGTGAATTTTTTGGTTCTCAAATCAAGAATAATTTTACGTCTTGCCAATACTATAAGAACAATGATTCCCAAAGTTAAAACTGAAGTAATAATATTTTTCAATGGTTTAGGGAATGAAGCTTTTGTAGTAATATTATGGCTTGTTACAGTTGATATAACGCTTGTAACTGTTGTTGGATAAACAGTTGTATTTTTCTGTGTGGATTGACGATTTGAAGTTATCGGGCGTTCTCCGGAAACTGATGTTGTAGTTTCAGTTGAAGTTTCTGTAGAATTGGTTTGAGTTGTTGTCACTGGCGGTGTTGAAGTGTCCGAATATCCTGCTGTAAACTCGAAAGGTACCCAGCCGTATCCGTCAAGATAAACTTCTGCCCATGCATGACTTCTGTTGTCCTTTACTGTAATAGTGTATGAACCATCTGGATTCAGATTTGTGTTGTTGAAATCATCGCTAACTATTACATAACCTGTTGCATATCTTGCTGGAATTCCTGCCATTCTTGCGAGTATAACACCGGAAGTTGCATAATGTATACAATAACCTTTGTGATTTTCAAGTAGGAAGTAGTTTACAAAATCACGGTTAGAGGGAGTTTTTCCGGGACTTAAAGTATATGTATTCTGTTCGTCCATGCGTTGACGGATAGCATTGAGTACATCAAGTTTATCTGTAGCATAAGTTGTATCCCTACTAAGAATATCAGAATATGCTTCACGAACTTCCTGCATATTTTCGTTATCCGGAACTGTAAGATAATTTTCATAAACAAAGTCTTTGTATCTTTCCTGAAAAAGCTGTGCAATCAAAACGTTTCCGTTTGAGTAAGAATATGAATCGTTATCAAATGGCATTTCATTTTCAGTGTAAAAAACATCATCATATGCAAAAAGTCCGTTTTCGTTGCAATACTCAATTAATCTTTGCTTTATATCTTCATTTGTGATATAGCTTGCTGAATAGATATTCTGCATAGGGTCTCCCAGAAATGATGCTATGCTGTCATTGTTTGCGGATATGAATTTATAAGAAAATTCGCTTTCATTCTTGTGCTTTGAAGAAACTGTTTTATCAGTATCATAGGTGAGGTTACCGAAATTATCCGTACCGTATGGAGCAAGACTCTTGTTATGACGGAGTTTTGATTTAATCCAGATTGTACCTGTCGGAACGTCCGGAATAACATTTCTTGAAAATAGTGATGCAAAATCCTGAGGATAAACTTTAAAGCGTTCAAAATCTGAAAATAACTGATTTTTGTATTTATCGTCAGCAAGGTCTGACCATTCGTTGTTATTGTAAACAGAACCTGTATAATCTTTAAGATAAACGGCATTAGTTTGCGGTTGGTCAAAAGTTGCTATTAAATCAATGGTATTCTTGAATTTAAGACGGTCATTTGTACCTAATTTGTGATTTTCGTACTTAAATTCAAATCCGAAAGCACTTGTTATTCTTGAAACGCTTTCTGCAAGGTTTTCAAATGAAAAGTCGTTCATAGCATCACGGATTGCAGTACGCTTGCGGTTAAGTTCATCACTTCTTTCATAGTTTGAAAAACTTATAATAATCGATGAAACAGCAGTTATTATAATTATGGTTGCTATTACGAATATTCCGCATTTTTCAGTGACTTTAAGTTTCATTTGTCGCTTAGGGAAGAATGTGTTATCTTTCCGTACAAAACCACTTGAACCGCCGTTTATTTCGCCGATATCGATAGTTGACATTGAAAGAAGTGCCAACCAGTAAGCAATTGTCATTACACCCCAGAAAATCGGAATTTCTATGCCATTGTAAAGACCGGTTTCAACAATCGGGAAAGTTGCAAGCAATGGCAAAATCGGACTTGGGTGGTATATTGTAAAAAAGTATATAATCATTGCAAGCAACCACAGACAGAATATAAAAAAGACTGTGATTGATTCGTTTTCAACTAAAGGGTCAAGATTTTTGTAATATTTTATTTCTGTATGGTATGTATCACTGTAAATGACATTGTAAATAAATTTGAAACCATCAGCTATAGTGTCTATTTTCTTGAATGCCATTCCTGCAAACGCTAATATTGATACAAGCATTACCCATAAGGCACGTTTTCCAATCAAAGCGATAGCTATATAAAATACTGAAAACAAGACTGCTGTTAATAAGAATTGTTTTTCATTATAGTTTAAACTAAACATTTCTAAAAATGACATTATAACCGAAACAAAACCCATTACAGCAATGGCTATGGATTCAAATTTTCGGATATCGGGTCGCTTTTTGTTAACGGACATTACCATACTGTCACATATTATAACGCCGTTGTTGTTTTTTGTAACTTTTTTCTTCATGTTGATTATCTCCTCAGAGTTCAATGTCCCTGATGGACGATGTTATTCTGCCTATTACGATAGGTACAATATTGAGTTCAGAAAATCCCGAACAGGCAGTTGAAGCGGATTCAGGGGATTTTACTACAACAATTGCATTTCGTATATCAGCATCAATGTTTTCTTCAATGTAGTTAAGTACAGGAGTATCCGGCAAGGACGTTATAAATGTAAATGAAGACAGCGAAATATTATTGTTTGTCTGAAAATATTTTTCTGGTGGTTCACAAAAGAGATTGTCATTCATTGAAAGTATAAGATTTTTTATAGTTTCGACAAGAATTTCAGGACTTGTTATTTCCGTTTCGCAAAATTCATGCATTGAGGCATTATAATAAACTAATGTGTGAATTCGTTCATTTTCAATCAGAAACTGTGATACTGAAATAAGTGTTTCAATAAGGGTATCAAAAACAGGCAATGTATATTCAGAATCTTCATAACATTTCAGATTAAGAAAAATCATACATGGAACATCAACGGGCATACTGTAATCTTTAACTATTAAATCGTCTTTTTTGGAAGAGAGTTTCCAGTGAATGCGGTTTAATTTATCGCCTGTAACATAATCACGCAAATCAAATACTTCTGAGGGGTCGTCACCTGCGGTATTTTCTGAAAAAATGGAACTTTCTTCACTTTCACGGTCAGTATAACTGATAGAACCGTTTATTTCATGGATTTCTGGCATAATAGCTATTTCAGCCGTTATATTTTTGCCCGTTCTAAATCGGAATATCCTTAATGGGTCGTATAAATTTATGTACGCTGAACGGATTTTCAGAATACCACAATATTTTGAACTTAGCTGAAAAGTTACACGATGAGTATTTCTTGCCTGTATAGGTACAAGCATTTCAAATTCATTAATCTGGTTATTGAAGATATTATAGTATTCAATATGTACTTCAGCTTTTCCGACTGGAAAAATACTCTTGTTTGTAATACAAAGTTGTACGGGAAATGAAGTATTTTTAGCTGTTGTTTTTGATTGTACTGCAAACTCTGTTTTTATGGAATACTTTGTTATAAGGGTTGTCAAAAACATAACTATTGGAAGAGTTATAAAAATTATCAGCAGTATAAGTGAAAAATTCCAGACATACAGAATATAGAAAAAAATACATACTACTATTAACAAAAGAAAAAGTATCTTAGACATTAACATAAGCTGTTAACCTCTGATTTTCGGAACAGATACGGATTTTATAATTTCGTTTATGACATCTCCGGCAGTAACTTCTGAAAGCTTGGCTTTGGAATTGAGCATAACACGATGTTCAAAAACGTCCTTGCATATGTATGATATATCATCAGGAATTACATAATCACGTCCCATTGCAACGGCTATTCCACGGGAGATATTCATAAGTGCAAGAGTGCCACGGGGACTTATTCCGAGTTTAAGCATAGGGTGTTTTCGTGTTGCAGAAGAAAGTGATACTATATATTCATAAATTCTGTCGTCAATGTAAATATTTGAAATATAATCCTGTAATTCAAGAATGGTACTTTCATTTGCAACGGAATTGACATTTTCAAGGGGATTATCGGTTGCTTTTGATTTTAATATTGAAACTTCTCCTTTAAAATCCGGATAACCCATACTTAATTTTATCATAAATCTGTCAAGCTGGGAATCAGGCAGATTATGAGTTCCGGCAGAACCTATCGGGTTTTGAGTGGCTATTACTGTATATGGTTCTGGAAGTTTATAGGTTACACCGTCAACAGTAATACTTTTTTCTTCCATGAGTTCAAGAAGTGCTGATTGCGTTTTACTGGAAGTACGGTTTATTTCGTCCGCAAGAAACAAGTTACAGAAAGCTACTCCCTCACGAAATTCAAAAGAATTAGTATTCTTGTTATATATTGAAAAACCCGTTACATCAGACGGCAAAACGTCCGGCGTAAACTGCATACGATTGTGTTCAAGAGAGAGAGCCTTTGAAAAAGCAAGTGCAAGAGTGGTTTTGCCTACACCGGGGATATCTTCAATAAGCACATGACCTTTACAAAGAATAGCAAGCAAAACTTTAACAATAATCTGGTCTTTTCCGATTACCGCTTTTTTTACTTCGCTAAGGATAGCGTTTATCTGATTTGAATAGTATTTTTTGTCCATTTGTATTATCTCCCATTCTGAAAAAATCCGGACTGCTGATATATTTTTACGGCAGCCCGGAAAGTGTTTATTCTAAAGTTTCCTTAATGTCATCACTGTCGACAGGGTCAATAAGAACTTCGTCAGTAATTTCACCTTTCATAAGCTTTTCAAAGTCATCGCCGTCAATTTTTTCAAATTTAAGGAGGTATTTTGCAAGCAGATGAAGTTTGTCAATATTGGCATTGAGGATATCAGCACAATCATTATAAGCTTTATGAATGATTGAAGCTACTTCTTCATCAATCTGACTGGCAATAGCTTCACTGTAATTTCTTGTGTGTCCGTAATCCTTGCCGAGAAAGACTTCATCATTATCTGAACCATAAACCACTGTGCCGAGTTTTTTTGAAAAACCGTATTTTGTAACCATGTTTCTGGCAGTAGAAGTGGCACGTTCTATATCATTTGATGCACCTGTGCATATGTCATCAAGTACGATTTCTTCAGCGACACGACCACCAAGAAGCATTATAATGCTTTCACGCATCTGGTTGCGTGAAACGTGCTGGTCATCATTATCCGGTCTTGTAACTGTAAGACCTGCTGCCATTCCACGCTGAATTATAGTAACCTGATGTACTTTGTCCTGTGTTGGAAGGTTATATGCAGCTATAGCGTGACCTGATTCATGATAAGCTGTAACACGTCTGTCGTGTTCTGAAACTATTCTTGATTTCTTTTCAGGACCGGCAATAACTTTCATTGTAGCGTCTTCAATGTCTTTTTCTGTAATTGAAAAACGTTCAGCACGTGCAGCTAGCAAAGCGGATTCGTTAAGAAGATTTTCCAAATCAGCACCGGTAAATCCCTGTGTAGTCTGAGCAATTACTTTGAGGTCAACATCGGGTGCAAGGGGTTTATTTTTTGCGTGAACTTTAAGGATTTCTTCACGTCCTTTTACGTCAGGATAGCCAACAACAATCTGTCTGTCAAAACGTCCCGGACGAAGTAAAGCAGGGTCGAGAATGTCACGTCTGTTTGTTGCAGCAATAACTATAACACTTTCATTTCCTGTAAAACCGTCCATTTCAACGAGTAACTGGTTAAGAGTTTGTTCACGTTCATCATGACCACCGCCAAGTCCTGCACCTCTGTGGCGACCTACAGCGTCAATTTCATCTATAAATATGATTGCCGGAGCGTGTTTTTTAGCCTGTTCAAAAAGGTCACGTACACGTGATGCACCAACACCTACGAACATTTCTACAAAGTCTGAACCAGAAATAGGGAAGAACGGACAATTTGCCTCGCCTGCAACGGCTCTTGCAAGAAGTGTTTTACCAGTACCAGGAGGACCGAGAAGCAACACGCCTTTTGGAACTTTAGCACCAATTTCGGTGTATTTTTTAGGATTTTTAAGATAGTCAACAATTTCAGCAAGTTCTTGTTTTTCTTCATCTGCACCGGCTACATCTGCGAAAGTTGCTTTACGTGCATTAGCCTGATTTTTCAGATTTGCCTTGCCAAAAGATGAATATTTACTGCCTGCACCGCTTTGTTTCATCATAAAATACAGAATAGCTATTCCGAGAACTACAGTAAGAATTACCGGTATCAATGAATAAAGCCATGTTCTGTCAGTAATTTTGATGTAATTTTGTTTAAGGGGTTCATCAGGGTGTCTTTTATTGTATTCCTGACGATAATTTTCGGTATCATCAAGGAATATACTTACATTCGGAACTTCATATCTTTTTTGAATTTCCTCGCCTCTCAGTTGATAAGTAAGCTCACCTGTACCTAAATCAAGCTGATAATATGAGACTTCGTAGTTATCAAAATGACTTATTATAGATGTGTAGTCATTTTTGTTTGCCGAATCAGAAAGCTTTGTACTTATAAAATAAATACATGCTATTGCAATCAGAACGACAAGCAGATAAGTGAAAATACCCCTGTTCTTTTTTGGTGTCAAAATATCCACTCCAATCTTTGTTATTTGTTTTTGATTGAGACTTTCAGAAATCTCACGGTTTTGTTGTTGGGAGCGACACGTTCCGCAATACCGAGTTTTTCGGCGAGAATAGTACCGTTTTCATCTTCCAGAAAGTGTAATTCAGCACGTTGTTCAGACGGAATTTTTTCGTTAATAAGTTTTTTTATTGATGATGTGAAATTTTTTCCGTCAAGTCTGATTCTGTCACCAAAACGGCGGTTACGCAGAATAACTCTTCCTATTATTTTATCATAATCTAACAAATAAAATGTTAATTTTTTGTGAACATCATAAATTTTCTTTAAATCTTCATGTGAAATAAGTTCACAATAAAAAATTTTGTCAGAAAAAATACAGTTTTCACCTATTTTCAAATCAGTTGAAATGTTTTCCTTGCCGGAAACAGAAGTGATTTTTTTCAATTCAGCATTGTGACCGTCAGAAATGAAAAAAATATCTCCTGAAATGTTAATTTTACCTCCGTTAATAAGGATATTGTCGGTGTCATTCAGACGATTATGAGAGTAGGAAAGGTTATTTTCAGACAAAAGACGTGATATACATCTGCACCGTATTACTTTTTGATAATTTTCAAGACCATGTAATTTATTTCCGTCTCTGCAATCATTTAATGCTTGTTGGATAAGATTTTCTATAAAAGCGTTTTCTTCCCGAAGAGTTTCCAGTGACTTTATGGAAGTTTCTATTAATGACGGATTTATTCCACAGAGTATGGGCAAAACCTGATGACGAATCTTGTTTCTTGTGTAATCGTCAGAAAGATTTGTGCTGTCTGTAACGTAATTCTGATTTAAAGAATTAAGATAACATTCGATTTCAGAACGGCTTACGGCAAGAAGAGGACGTATTATATTATCTCGTATGGGAGGAATACCGGAAATTCCTTTCAATGCCGTACCTCTTGCAAGATTGAAAATGACTGTTTCAAGATTGTCATTTGCATTATGTGCTGTTGCGATTTTTGAACCGTCAGAATTTTCTGCAAATATTTTATAACGCAGTATTCTTGCCGATTCTTCAACAGAAAATTGATTTTTTTCTGCAAAATCTGTTACATTACATGATACTGCCTTGAATGGTATATTAAAGGATTTACAAAGTTCTCGGCAGAAATTTTCATCACGGTTACTTTCAGCACCTCGCAGGCAATGATTTACGTGAAGTGCTTTTAATGTGAAGTCCATTTCTTTACTTATTTCGTTAAGTACAAGAAGAAGGCTGACACTGTCAGCACCGCCGGAAAGTCCGCATATAACAGTATCGCCTTTAATAATCATATTATGTTTTTTTATAAAAGAAAAAATTTTATTTTTCATGTTATTTCTCCGCTGGTTTGCTGTAATCAGGATTTGAAAAACGTGTATAGCGACCGTCCCATATAAGTTCGACCGAACCTGTTTCACCATGACGGTTTTTAGCTATAATGCATTCGCAAATGTTTTGCTTTGTGCTTTCCTTGTTGTAGTAAGCGTCACGGTACAGAAAAAGAACTATATCAGCGTCCTGTTCAATAGAGCCAGATTCTCTGAGGTCTGAAAGCATAGGGCGTTTGTCGTTACGGCTTTCGACTCCTCTTGAAAGCTGTGACAGAAGAATTATAGGTATATTAAGTTCTTTTGCCATAACTTTAAGCTGTCTGGTAATTTCAGAAATTACTAAAACTCTGTTGTCAGAACGTGAAGATGAACCCATAAGTTGCAGATAATCAATAATTACAAGACCTGTATTTTTGACGTGTCGTAGCTTTGATTTCATTTGCTGAACAGTCATGCTTGCGGCTGTATCATCAATATATATAGGAAGTGTACCTAAATATCCTGCACTTGTCGCAAGATTAACCCATTCATCATTATTTATTCTGCCGTTTCTCAGTCTGTTTGAATCAACAAGAGCTTCCGTTGAAAGCATACGTAATGCAAGTTGTTCTTTTGACATTTCAAGGTTGAATATAACAACGTCTTTTTCAGTACGTTTAGCAACATTTACAGCAATGTTCATAGCAAAAGCTGTTTTACCCATTGCCGGACGAGCAGCAAGTATAATTAAGTCAGACTTGTTAAGACCTGATATTATACTATCCAATAGTGTATATCCTGTACGTGCTCCGATGTATTTTTCCTTGTCAGGACCGGCAATTTTTCCGAGACGGTCATAAGCTTCCATTATAGCGTTTGAAATCGGCACAAGTCCTTTGGTTTCACGACCTTGCTGAATGTCATAAATCTGCTGTTCCGCCGAATCGATTAATAACTGTGAATCGTTTTCACCTGAACGCACGCTGTTTAGAATATTTTCAGCAACATTTACAAGACGGCGTATCAGGTATTTTTCAGAGACTATTTTACAATAACTGGCAACGTGGGAAGTTGATGGAAGAGTGTTTGCAATTTCAGTGAGATAGCGTTTTCCCTCTGCTGAATTGTCAAAAATATTCAGCCTGTCGATTTCGTTTAGGATAGTTACAATATCGGCAGGCTGTCCGCCGGTGTACATTCTTACGATGATTGAATATATAGCTTTATGCTGTTCATTGTAGAAATACTCCGGCTTTATAAGTTCCATAACTTCTGGAATGACAGAGGGATTGGCTATAATTGCACCTATAACAGACTGTTCAGCCTCTGTATTGTGAGGAAGGTCACGGGCGGAGAAAAGCAAATTGTTTTCGTCCATGAGGTATCACCACAATCAGCTTTCGTCTACTTCAATATCAATTTTTTCGGAAATTCCATTGTAAAGTTTTACAACTGCACTGTAAGAACCGAAATTCTTAATATCTGTACTAAGGGATATTTTTTTCTTGTCAATATCAACACCAAACTGTTTTTTAATAGCATCGGCAATATTTCCGGCAGTGACAGAACCAAAAAGCTTGCCATTTGAACCGGCTTTTGCAATAATTGTAACTTTTTGACCCTTGAGTTTTTCGGCATATTCTTTAGCCGTTTTTATTTCCATATCAATTTTATGCTGAGCAGATGCCTGTTGTCCTGCAAGTTCTGACATATTTTTAGCATTTGCTTCAATAGCCATTCCTTTTGGAATAAGCATATTACGTGCGTATCCGTCGGCAACATTTTTAACTTCGCCTTTTTTACCAGAACCTTTTACATCTTTCAAAAAAATAACTTTCATTTTATAAAACCGCCTTTCATTTTTAAAAATATATTAACCGGAAAAGTTTTTTTATTATGTATCTTTTCCGGAATAATCAGTATCATCAATAACAGCTTTTAGTTTTTGTTTAGCTTCATCAGTTGTTATTTCCGGAATCTGAGTGGCTGCCATAGTCTGATGACCACCACCGCCGAGTTTTTCCATAATTACCTGTACGTTGACCGCTCCGAATGAACGGGCGGAAATATTGATAACATTTCCCATTTTGTAGATTACGAATGAAGCGTCAACGCCGGTAATGCTTAATAATTCGTCAGCCGCCTGAGGTGCTGCAATTCTGATGTCATCTTCTTCAATTTCAGTAGAGGCAATAGCAAAACGATTATATATTTCAGCATCAGCAACAATCTGTGCTTTGTGCCTGTAAAGGTCAATAGTGCCGGAAAATAAATGTTTTACTGCTACTGTATCCGCACCGAGTTTTTTCAGGAATGCCGCCGCCTCAAAAGTTCTTGCACCGGTTCGCATTACAAAGTTTTTTGTATCAAGCATTATTCCGGACAGAAGAGCATCTGCATGGCAACTCGGCAATACTTCATCGTGCGGAAATGTGAAGTACTGAATAATTTCTGTAACCATTTCCGAAGCAGATGAAGCATATGGTTCATGATGAAATATAACTGCATTATCAATAAAGTTTGCACTTTTTCTGTGATGGTCTATAACAACTACAGAATTAGCTTTTTCATATAGTTGCGGACTTTCAAGAACATCACGGTTATGAGTGTCAACAATTATAAGCAAGTCATCATCAGTAATAAGAGAAAGAGCAGTTTCCGGAGTTATAAATAAATCATTATCAGTGCGTTCTTCGGTGATATCTATAAGCTTTCGTGCAAGGTTTTTTGTACGGTCAACGGCTATATAAGCAGTTTTTCCAAGAAGCCTTATTGCTCCAGCCATACCGCATGATGCACCTACAGAATCAAGGTCACCGAATCTGTGTCCCATTATAAAGACTTTATCCGAATTGTTTATAATGTCCTGCAAAGCATTGGCAAGAATACGTGTTTTAGCACGGGATTTCTTTTCCATACCCTGAGATACTCCTCCGAAAAACTGATAGCCGTTTTCAGTTTTTAAAACAGCTTGGTCACCTCCACGACCTAAAGCCATATCAATGCACTGTTTGGCAATGCGTTCACTTTCAGCGAGGGATTCAGCACCTTGTCCGACTCCTATTGAGAAAGTAAGCGGATATTTTCCGGCAATCTTTATATTTCGTGCCGAATCAAGTATACTGAATTTTTCAGAAATTATTGCATCAAGATGTTTGTTTTCAATTACGGCGTAGAATGTATTTGAACCGCTTTTACGCACAAATCCATTTGTATTGCTCATGAAATTTTCTATAAGTTTTTCAACTTCAACTGATGCCTGTGATTTTTCGCTTTCTTTGGCATTCTGAAGAATTTCGTCATAATTGTCTACAGTTATTATAACAACATTAGGGTGTGTTTCATCAAACTTTCTTTTAAGAAAAGTATAATTTGTTTCGTCATGAAAACACAGGATATACATAGTTACATTGCCGTTATCCGATTTATTGGAAGTGACACGGTATGTATTACCGTTCAGGGTACACATACCCGTGCCGGTTGAAATTATGTTATCAAAGCATATATCTGTAAGATTGTCTATATCTGAACCATAAAGTTTTTGCCTTTTTGGTATTATTTTTTGAGTAAAATACTTGTTATACCAGATAAGTTGCTTATTACCATCAATTACGGCAATAGGTTCTGATAAGGAATTTACATATTCAGATATTGAATTTTCAAGATGTTCATTCATTCTGGAAATGTGCCTGATATTTTTTTGTGCAAAGAAAATTATTTCAGAAAGGCACATCAGTGATGTCAGAATAGACAGAATAATACAGATTATTCCCATAACAGAATCATGACTGCTTAACAGCAATGAAGAAATTATTGTATCTATTGCTAATAATATAAGCAAAATCAATGAAACTGTCGGAAATTTATTTTTCAAAATTACAGCTCCTTTCGGAAACAGAATCATGTTTCCATGATAATAGGAAGAATCATAGGACTGCGTTTTGTTTTTTCATAAATGCAGTCTGATAAATCGTCACGCATTTTATTTTTAAGGGAATTCCATTCTCTGAGTTCAGCAGATGAACAGTTTTTAAGAGTTTCAGTAAGGCATCTTTTGGCATCATTCATGAGTTCTTCAGATTCTCTTACATACACGAAACCTCTTGAAATGATGTCGGGACCAGCCGAAATTTTATTTGTATTGCGGTTAAGACCGATAACAACAATAATAATACCGTCCTGTGCAAGATGATTTCTGTCACGCAATACTATTGAACCAACATCACCTACACCCAGACCGTCAACAAGAATACGTCCGGCAGGCACTTGTGAAACAATACTCATTTTACTACCATCAGTTTCGATAACATTTCCTATGCTTGCAATAAGTATATTTTCCTGTGGTATGCCCATTTCTAATGCAAGTTCACTGTGTTTTTTCAGATGTTTATATTCTCCATGCACCGGAATAAAGAACTTAGGTTTTGTAAGTGCAATCATAAGTTTAAGTTCTTCCTGACAAGCATGACCGGAAACGTGTACTTCATACATATCTTCGTATATAACTTCTGCCCCTGACTTCATAAGTTCGTTAACAACTTTGGTAACATATTTTTCGTTGCCTGGGATTGGTTTTGCCGAAATAATTATGAAGTCCATAGGATTGATAACAACTTTGTTGTGGTCATTCATAGCCATTCTTGTAAGTGCGGACATAGGTTCACCCTGACTGCCGGTTGTAATGAGAACAATTTCTTCACTGTTGTATCTGTCCATTGTTTCGATATCGATAAGAGTATTACTTGGCACATCGAGATACCCGAGTTCAGTAGCGATATTTATAACATTTATCATGCTTCTGCCAAAAACTGCTACTTTACGTTCATATTTTATAGCACTGTTTATAATTTGTTGAACTCTGTGTATATTTGATGAGAATGTAGCGATAATAACTCTTTTTCCCTCTGCACGCTGAAAAAGTTTGTCAAAAGATTCACCGACAGTTTTTTCAGAATGAGTATAACCAGGACGTTCAGCATTGGTTGATTCTGACATGAGAGCAAGAACACCTTTGTTTCCGAGTTCTCCAAAACGTGCAAGGTCAATGATTTTTCCATCAATGGGGGTATAATCAATTTTAAAGTCGCCGGTATGAATAATTATTCCGGCAGGTGTGTGAATAGCCATTCCGACAGCGTCCGGAATAGAATGGTTTACCTTAATAAATTCAACAGCCATACAACCCATTTTGACTGTTTTGCGTGGTTCAACGATATTAAGCTTGACTCTGCCATAAAGTCCTTGTTCTTTGAGTTTTCCTTCAATAAGTCCAATTGTAAGTCTTGTTGCATAAACAGGTACATTGACTTTTTTCAGAAGATAGCAAAGACCGCCTATATGGTCTTCATGTCCATGAGTGATTACAACGCCTCTTATTTTGTCTCTGTTTCTTTCTACATATGCAAAGTCAGGAATAACAATATCAACGCCGGGCATATCGGAATCAGGAAATGACAGACCGCAATCAAGAATAAATATATCGTTGGAACATTCAAAAACGGTCATATTTTTTCCTATCTCGTTCAGACCGCCAAGGGGAATAATTTTAACAGTAGCTTTTTTGCTTTCTTTTTGCTGTGTGTAGTGATTTTTGAAACGTTTTTCAGTCGGAAGTTCATTACGTTCAGTAGTTCTTTTTTTGTAATAACGTTTCTGATACGTACCACGATTAAATGACTGTCTGGGCTTTTGTGTTTTTTCTTTTTCGTTCACTATATGACCTCTCTTTCTGGTGAATAGGGTGGGAGTAATGTATGTTTTCCGGATTGATAATAAGACGGATACCCGAAAATATCAGGCAATTAAAAAATATTACTTTAATTTAAATAGTTCTGAATGTTTTAACAGGGTCTGACGCTTAAAGTGACAGATATTCCGGAAAAATATTTTAACGGCATGAAGTCTGCCGGTAAATTCTTTAAGTAAGAGAACTTCCGGACACCAGCCGGAAGCGTTATCAATATACTTTAATTATACAGAAATATAATTTATATGTCAATAGCAATTGATAAACTTTTGCACATTCACCAATATTTTGTATGACCAGAATAAAAAAATTATAATGCGTTTTTATCGGAAGCAATACTGCGGAGTTTATCACTCCAGAGTGAACATAATTCAGATGCCGTTTCAGAAGAAAAAGCCTGTGCTGTTAAAGACAAACGGTTTCTGCCATTTCTTGATATAATGATTTTTCCCTTGCTTTCAAGAATAATTTTATCACAGGGTACATTTTCAAAATTGTCAACAGTTATTTCACGTTTTGCGGTGGCAAGCTTAGGAATTGAATTTATTATTTTTATAAATTCCTCTTTATTTTCGGCAAGGTGAATGCACATATAGAGTGGGTCGTATAAAAAACGCTGTTGGAGGGCTTCCTGTGGAATACGACCTACTGATGAAAACTGTTTAATGTTTAAGGAGTTTCCTGTTTCAGCAAAATCGACAGCATAGTTAAAATTATCCGGTAAATATACAGTTCGTCCACCGGAAGAAAGTTTCATAGCATATGCAAGGGTAAGTTTTTCATAGGATACAAAACCTACTTGTGAAGAATAAGCATTAACTCGTTGTCCGTCATCTGAAACCTGAAATACAAGAGAATCATTTTCACCAGAGAAAAATTTTTGCCACAATGAACGAACAGAACGGTTTCCACAGCTTATACCGGCAGAAATAAGATTATTTTTATTCTTTAAAGTGTCTGAAAGATTATTTATATATATGTTTCTGAAAGATGTTGATGAGGTGATTTTACCGCATTTTTCTGAAAACGGAGCAGGTAAAGCATTCATAATACTGGTGATTGTTGCCGGAGATGCTGTAAATCCGTTTGCATTGAAAAACGATATTTTAATGCAGTTATTACCACTAATAAAAATTCCGCAGTCAGTTGATAATAACGGAAGTCCGAATTTAAATGATGGCAGGTCAGTGTTTTCGCAAACATAAACGTCTTTTCCACATTCGGAAAGTCCACAGCAGAGAGCATAAAGAATATGTGTATTTGTGGATTCCTCTCCGCCTACACTGAAACGTTTGAAAAAGCGTGAAATTGTTCTTCCGAACTGTACCATTTCTGCTGAACTTATTGTTACATTGGGAAGATTTTCGCAGTAACCGTCACGAAAGCTGAAAAATTTGTTTTCACCAAAATAACTCATAATAAATATCACTCCTTGTAAAAATTCCCTTTTTGTTGGGGTCAATATTATTTATTGACGCAAAAAGCATGAATTATTCTTTTTTTACTTTATTCATAAGTAAAATAAGTCCAGTGAGGTTTGGAAAAGCCATAAGACCATTGAAAATATCAGATAGTGTCCATACTGTTTTCATAGTCATAATAGCTCCCAGAGATGCAAAAAGTGAAAATATTATACAGAAAACTTTTTTTCCACGTTCTTTTGAAAGATATTTAAAAGCAGTTTCACCGCAATAATACCACCCTATAATAGTACAGAACGAAAACACCGCCATTGAGATTGCCGTGAATATTACTGAATACTTTCCCATGACAGTTGAAAACGCTGTTTGTACAGTATTTGCGGAAGTACATATTACAGTAAGAGCGGTAAGTGTACAACATATTATTGTATCAAAAAAAACTTCTGCCATGCTCCACATACCTTGTAATTCTGGATTATCGCTGTCTGCTGAACTATGCAGAATAGGTGAACTTCCTAAACCGGCTTCATTTGAAAATATTCCACGTCTTATCCCCGTTGAAACAGCTTTTGAAATTGTATATCCAGATACTCCGCCGGCAAACTGTCTTATTCCGAACGCTTGACCGAAAATTTCACTAAAAGCATTCGGGATATTTTTTCTGAAAGCAAAAATCACTATTAGACAGCCCGTCATATATGTAATTGAAACTATTGGTAGCAGAAATTGTGCAGTTTTTCCTATGCGGTCAGCTCCTCCACTTGTTACAAGAAAAATAAGAATAAATATAATTACAGCAAGTATATAATTATTCGTATGTATGCAAGGTTTAAGACTTTCTGCAAAAGTATTTACTTGTGCCATTCCTCCCATTCCGATACATGACATTATACAAAATACTGAAAATATTCCGGCAAGCAACGGACTGCCAAGACCTTTGGCAAGATATGCTATTGAACCTCTTGTATCCTTTGTGCTATAAATCACTGATAGTTTGTTTTCAGCATAAACAAGAGCCATTCCTAAGAAAGCTGATATCCACATCCAGAAAACTGCTCCTGCTCCTCCAAATGCAACTGCCGAAGCGACTCCGGTTATATTGCCTGTACCCATAGCTGTTCCGAGTGACATACAAACAGTACGGAATTGTTTTTTGTCAGGAGGATTTTTTATAAAAAATGGCAGTATTCTGAATTGTACAAATCTTAGTTTTATAGTATATATAAATCCGGTCATCAAAAGCAGAAATATAAGACCTGCTCCCCATATGTAAGAGTTGAGTTTTTCTAAAAAATCCGTCATAATTGTACGCCTCCTGAAAATATTCAACATATAAATTTATAAAAAATGGTATACAGTAAAGCTTATTTATGATATAATAAAATTATAACTATCTGAGGAGGGGATATATGAAAAATTATTTACCGGATAAAAACTGTCTGTTTACTCTCAGAATATCTATAATTGTTGTATCACTTGTATTGATTACAGCCGTTAATTATTTTTTTACTGCCAGAGTTCTTGTTATACTTATAGATACAATAATAGGTGCAGGAGCGTTTTTTATAATGTTTGCCTATCTGCCTCTTTTTCTTAAATCCATACATTATATGATTACTGATACCGAAATTATCAGGTCAAGCGGTGTTATGATAAAATTACATCAGTCTGTAAAGTATTCATCAATACAATATGTAAATGTTATAACTACGCCTTTTTCTCAATATACCGGACTTAATTTCATTATGTGCTTTGTGTATGGAGGAAAGTTAAGTTTACTGTTTCTCAATCATAATGACGCTAAGGAAATTTTAGATAAGATAGAACAGAAAGGTGGCGATAAAGTTGTATCATGAACACCCTTTGAGAATACTTAAATATTCTGCAAAAAATATATGGCTTTTGATATTTCCGTTATTGCGTGGTATAAAGAGTATCAGACTTGATGCAGACCGTTTTTATCAGTGGGTGAGAGGTGCATGGTTTGATATAGCAGTAATCGGAATAATTATTGTTTTTGGTTATGTAAGGTGGCACTTTTCCGGAATAGAACTCACTGATGATAAGGTGATTCGCTGGGAAGGCATCATCGGAAAAGTAAAAACAACTATTCCTTATAAAAATATAAGTTCAGTTACAATTGAAAAGCCTGTTTATCTTATGCCGTTGCAGGCGATAAAATTCAGTTGTGATACAAGTGCCGGAATATATCGTTCAGTGGATATGAAAATTATGGTTAATAAAAAGTTTTGTGATGATTTTTTGTCAAGAGTTCCTGACGTCAACCAGAAGAATAAGTTGCAGAATATTCCTGAAACAACACATTTATCAGTACTATTGTTTTCACTGTTCTTTTCAAGCGGATTTTCCGGAACGGTATATATAGCGACTTTTTTCATGAAAGGCGGAAATATTGCACGTGATATAATAAATGTTTCTCTTGATAAAATAACTCAGACTTCTGAAAAAATTACGAACAATCTTATTATACATATACCATCGGCGACAATTCTTGTGGGAATACTGTTCATAGTAGCTTGGTTTGTATCATTTATAGTTAATTTCCAGAGATATGCCGGATTTAAAGTGGAATGTGATGAATATTGTATAAAAGTTTTATGCGGACTTATTAACCGCCGTGAATACAGAATTACTTCTGCTCATATAAACTATACTGATTTACGCCAAAATCTTATAATGAAATTTTTTGGAGCGGTGGCAGTAAATATAAGTTGTGCCGGATATGGTTCATCAAAAAATCATCTTCCAGTACTGTTGCCAGTGAAAAAAGAGGAAAATTTAGGAGAAAATCTTGAAAAAATAGGAATTTTCGGCGGTATAAGAAATGACTTCCGTCCCAAATCAGATGGGTGGTGGCAGTATATATGGCAACCTGTTATAATATCTCTGTTGATATTTCCGGTTCATATATTTATAAAAAGATTTGTTCCTGAAATTGCAGAACTGTCATTTTTCTTTGCAATAATGCTTGAAATTCCGGTTTTATGGCTGATAACTATTAAACTTACTGCATTTTTTACAAGCGGAATATCAGTTTATGACAATAAAATTATGGTGAGATGTTCACAAATGACTTCTTTTCATACTGTTGTTGCAGAAAAACAAAAGCTTATAAAATTTGAAATACAACAGCCTGTTCTTCAGAAAATAAGCGGTAAATGTAGCATTATATTGTGGTTCAGCGGTGAAGAAAGGGCTCATTTTAAAGTAAAGTCCATGCGGGTAGATGATGTTAAAATTATTTCTGAAATGCTCGGCTACAAAACATCAGAGAATTTATGAATTTGTACTTGACATAATTTCAGAAATATGTTATTATAATATCTGTGAGTAGGCTATACAGCAACGGAAACGTTTTAGTTTATGAGGAAAGTCCGGGCATCACAGGGCAGGGTAGCTGTTAACGACAGCCGGAGGCGACTCCCGAAACAGTGCAACAGAAAGAAACTGCCTCTTTATGAGGTGATGGTGGAAAGGTGCGGTAAGAGCGTACCAGAGTACAGGTGACTGTACTGCTATGCAAACTTTACCTGATGCAACATCTATTTGGAACTTTATGTCATAACGTTTGCCCGACGGATATAAAGTTATGGTGGCTTGAGCCTATCGGCGACGGTGGGTCTAGATAAATTGCTGTACTCGACAGAACCCGGCTTATCGGTCTGGTCACATTAAAAAAACTCCGCCTTTTATGACGGAGTCTTTTTATATAAGAAATATTATAGTTCCTATCAATAATGCAATTACAGGAACTATTATTTTTATCGGAAGTTTCTTTCTTTTATTGATTTCAGGCATAATCTGTGAAATATATTTTTTTGCTTCAGCCCTTGAAATTTCAATAGGAAGTTCCCTTACCTCCGGACGAAGATAAAATACAGCCTTTTCAAAGTAAATACTGTCTGTGTTGTTGACTTCAATAATTTTTCTGCTAACACCTTTAATCATAAAATTACCCTCCTGTAATGTTTTCATGGAATATTATGGGAGGGTATTTTGATTTTATTCAGTTATATTTCTGATATAGTGAAAAAGATATTGTTGTGCAATTCCTTTGCTTGTAAATTCCGGAAAACCATCAGGATAATATGTTTCAAGAACTCTTTTAATCCATACGTCTACAGGAAAAGCTTCTGTACGATACATACCATAAAGCAATACACATTCACTGACTTTAGCTCCGACACCTTTTATCTGGCATAAAGCTTTTCTTGCGTCATCGATTGGCATTGTTCTGATTTTTTCAAGGTCTGTTGTTCCGTCTGAAACTTTCTGTACAGCATCGCATATATATTTTGCACGAAAACCGCTTCTTAAATATTCAAGACTTTCCGGCGTTTCAGAAATCATCATTTCAGCAGTAGGAAAACTTCCGTAATATTCGCATAAGCGTCCAATTATTCCTTTGATACGGGGAATATTGTTGTTTTGCGATATTATGAATGATATAAGGCATTCCCATGAGTTTTGTTTGAGTAATCTTATACCACCGGCAAATTCGCACGCTTTTGAAAGAGTTTCATCTTGTGAAAACTCTTTTTTAAGTTCTGAATAATCTGTGCCAAAATCGAAATAATCATACCATATATTAAGAAAATCGTTTTCTGTAGTATCGTAAAAAGTGAAACAATCAGCATTTTGTGAGATTTTAAGGTATTTATCAAAAAAATATCCTTCATAGGTGTTTTCGGATATCTTTTTCCAGCGGAAAGCCTGTCCGCAGTCAAGGGTTTGGTCAAGGTCAAAATCTTGTTGACAAACAATTATATTATTATTTTTTACAGAATAATCCATAATATTGCTCCTTACATGAAATTTAGGTGAAAATATACAGAAAAGACTTGATTTTTATGTAACATTATACTAAAATATTATTAATATATTTTTTGTGGAAAGGATTGGTTATCATGAGTGAAATAGAAATATTTGATGAAGTTTTAGACAATTTGCCTGTACTCGCTAAAGAAAATCCCGATTCAGTAAAGGAAAAAATTTCAGGACTTTTTTTTGACTTCCTTGAACTCTCTCATCTGTATGATTCAGCGATAGAGGTTGTAAAAACATACCTTAACGTTCTTGACAGTGAATTCAGTATTAGATTTCAGCGAAATCCGATTCATAATATTGAGAGCCGTTTGAAATCCCCACAGTCAATAATTGGAAAACTTCAGAAAAAAGAACTTCCTCTTACTCCAGATTCTGCACGTAAAAATCTGCTTGATATTGCTGGTATTCGTGTTACCTGCTGTTATATAAGTGATATTTATGCCATAGTTGAAATGCTTTGTCGCAGAGATGATTTTACAGTTATCAAACAGAAAGATTACATAAAAAATCCAAAACCCAGCGGTTACAGAAGTTATCATCTTATTGTTAATGTTCCGGTTTATCTCTCCACCAAAAAGCAATATGCACCTGTTGAAATACAAATCAGAACAATTGCTATGGATTTTTGGGCAAGTCTTGAACATCAGCTTAAATATAAGCCATCAGCTTCAATAACACCGGAAATTTCAGAAGAACTTAAACAATGTGCCGAAAGAATCGCCGAAACTGATTTGCAAATGCAGAGAATTTTCATGGAAATAAATGATTTGGGATAAATTAAAAATGACCTTTTATAAGGGTCATTTTTTTATGCCCGAAAATTTTGAGACTACACTGAACAGGAAAAATACAACTATATTTGCTGAAACTATTGTAGCACCTACAGGAGTTTCACACAACAAAGAAATTAAAAATCCAACTCCGGCACATATAACCGATATTACCGCTGAACATATTATTACACTTTTGAAACTCTTGAAAATTCTCATCGCAGTAATTGACGGGAAAATTATTAATGCAGATATCAGAAGTGAACCGACAAGACTCATTGCAAGTACAATTATAAGAGCTGTTATAATAGCTATAATAAGATTGTAAAGGTCAGAATTTATTCCGGTAGCCTTTGAAAAATTCTCATCAAAAGTAACTGCAAATACTTTGTTATAGAAAAGTACAAATACACACAACACTACAACAGAAAGTCCTATACAAAGCCATACTTCTTTTTTGTCAAGGGACAGAATTGAAGTTGAACCAAAAAGCGTACTGCATACATCTCCGGCAACGTTGGCTGATTTTGAAAACAGATTTATAAGCATATATCCAACTGCCAACGCTCCCACTGAAATCATAGCTGTTGATGCGTCACCACGGATTTTAGTGTTTCTGCCTGTCCTCAGAATAAGAATAGCAGATATTACGGTAATCGGAAGAATAATAAGCATCTGATTTGATATACTTGTGACAGTTGCTATAGCCATTGCTCCAAATGCTACATGAGATAATCCGTCACCTATGAAAGAAAATCTTTTCAGTACAAGAGTTACTCCAAGAAGTGATGCACACAAGGATACAAGCAATCCAACAATAAAAGCATATCTTACTATTGGAAATTCAAAGTAATATTGCAATTTTTCAAACATGAAAACCGCCCTCCTCTTTAATAAAGTTGCGTCCGGTTTTGCTGTTTATGTAGTCGTTGACAGAACCGAAAAACAATTGTTTTTTACCTATATGAAGTATATGTGATGCATATTTTAATGCCGAACTTATATCATGCGAAACCATTATAATAGTAATTCCATTATGATTAAGACTGGCTATCAGTTCATATAAATCATTCTGGGCTTTCGGGTCAAGACCTGTTACCGGTTCATCAAGCAGAATCATTTCGCTTGTTGCACATAACGCACGGGCAAGTAATACTCTTTGTTGCTGACCTCCGGAAAGTTCTCTGTAACAGCGGTTAGCAAGGTTTTCAATATGAAGTCGTTTCATATTGTCTTCAGCAAGCTTTTTTTCACTCTTGTTATAGAATGGTCTTAATCCGCATTTAGCAAGACAACCTGACAAAACTATTTCACGCACTGATGCCGGAAAATCCCTCTGTACAGGAGTTTGTTGCGGTAGATATCCTATTTCACGGGCTGAAAAACCTTCCCATTTTATTTCACCGCTTATGGGAGGAAGAAGTCCTAAAAGTGCTTTGATAAGAGTGCTTTTACCTGAACCGTTTTCACCGAGTATACAGAGATAATCACCGGAATTTACAGTAAAATTGAGATTTTCAGTAACAATGCCGTCCTCATAGCCAAGAGAAGAATTTTTACATATAATTTTTTTGTTCATGATAAAGCCTCTTTCAAAATATCAAGATTTGATTTCATTATTGAAATATATGTTGTGCCGTTTTTTACCTGTTCAGAATTGACAGACTGTATTGAATTAAGATGTGCTATTTTCTGATTCTTTTTTTCTGTACTCGAAATAATAGCATTTGCTATTGAATCATCTGAACCCTCTATTGTGAAAATTGTATCAGCATTAATTTCATCAATTTTATCTGAAAGAAAAGTTATAGTTTCAAAACTTGCTTCTGTTTCTGCACTGCAACCGGAAAATGCTGCATAATAATCAAGTCCATAGTCATCAACAAGGTAACGGAATGGAAATCTGTCACCGAAAATAAGTGTTTTATTAGGAACATTTGAAAGTGTTTCTGAATATTGAGTATCAAGATTTTCTAATTGTTTGCAGTAATCCATTAAATTATTCTGATAATCAGTTTTATTTTCCGGGTCAAGAGAATATATTTCTTCTGCAATGCTATTGCAAAGTGTTTCGGCATTTTTAAGGGATAACCATATATGTTCGTCGTATTCTGCTTGTTCTTCGTGGTCATGGTCTTCTTCATCGGAATCCTGCATACCTTCCTTGTGTTCTTCTTCCTTGACGGAACTTCCTAGACTATCCAGTAAACTTATTGTTTTGAGGTCTTTATTTTTAGCCTGTTTTATAGCATCTTTCGTCCATTTGTCAGATTCACCGCCGATATATATAAATAAATCACAAGAAGAAATTTTTATCATATCATCAACAGTCGGCTGATAGCTGTGCATATCTGAACCATTTGACAGCAAATATGTTATTTCAAAATTTTCTTCATGACCGTTTGTTATTTCACGAACCCAGTCGTATTCCGGAAAAACTGTACAGACTATACTTAATTTGTCTCTTTTTTCGGGAACTTCTCCGCAACCGCACATAAGTATCATACAACATATGATTGCAAATATTTTACGCATAAAAAAATCCTCCTGAATATATAACGTTTAAAATGAAAATGAAAACCATTCTCAAATTCAGATTATATCATATACATAATGCAATTGTCAAGGGATTTATGAAAAAAATTTATTTCCGATTATTGTTTATTCTGGATATTTTTTATTATATTGACTTTTTTTGTGAAAAATAATATAATGTATCTTAGAAAAATTTTTGAAAGGATTTGCTTAAATGAAATACGGACTTGTTATGGAAGGCGGGGCAATGCGTGGAATGTTTACCGCTGGTGTTACAGATGTTTTAATGGAAAACAGTATTGAATTTGACGGTGCTGTGGGAGTATCTGCCGGAGCGTGTTTTGGCTGTAACTATAAATCAAATCAGCCACGCCGTGTTATACGTTATAATACAAGATTTTGTAAGGATAAGCGTTATTGTAGCTTGAAATCCCTTATTAAAACAGGTGATATTTTCGGAGCTGAATTTTGTTATCATGAAATTCCTGAAAAGCTTGACATTTTTGACGGTAAAACATTTAACAATTCTCCAATGGAGTTTTATGTGGTATGTACGGACGTTATGACCGGAAAACCTATATATCACAAATTAATGAAAGCAACTTATAAGGAACTTGAATGGATGAGGGCTTCAGCATCAATGCCGATGGTTTCAAGAATAGTTGAAGTTGACGGCAGAAAAATGCTTGATGGTGGTATTTCGGATTCAATACCGCTGAAATTTATGGAAAAAATCGGTTATGGTAAAAATATTGTTATTCTTACACAGCCAAGGGATTTTGTAAAACTTCCGAGCAGAACAGCTAAAACTATGAATCCTGTTCTGAAAAAATACCCTAAGCTTATAAGTGCAATGAAAAAACGTCATCATATGTACAATGCCGAGCTGAATTATGTAAGAAATTCAGAGCAGGAGGGAAAAGCATTTGTAATTGCACCTCCTGAAAAGCTTCCGATAGGTCATATAGAACATAATCCTGATGTATTGCGTGAGGTTTATCGCATAGGAAGAAATACCGCCAATAAATGTCTTGACGATATAATTAATTTTATGAAGTGAAAAAAATCCGGCAGGAAATTATTCCTACCGGAAATTTTTTTATTTCATAGCATTTTTAATAGCATTTAAAAGTTCGTCATATGTTTCAAATGCAGGAAGTTCCGGATAATCATTCTTGATTTTTTCAGTACTTCTGAAAAGGAAACCAGCTTTACTATTAAGAATCATTCCTAAATCGTTGTAGCTGTCACCGCTTGCAATAGTGTCATATCCGATAGACTGGAGAGCCTTTACAGTAGTAAGTTTTGACTGTTCGCAACGCATCTTAAAACCTGTAATTTCGCCGTTTTCAGCAACTTCAAGAGAATTGCAGAAAATTGTCGGCATACCGAGTTTCTTCATAAGAGGAGATGCAAACTGTGTGAAAGTATCACTGATAATGATAACCTGACAAAGTGAACGGAGTTCGTCAAGGAATTCCTTAGCACCTTCCATAGGGTCAATTTTTGCGATAGTTTCCTGAATTTCTTTAAGACCGAGACCGTGTTCTTTAAGAACTCCTAAACGCCATGTCATAAGCTTGTTATAGTCTGGTTCATCACGAGTAGTTTTTTTGAGTTCCGGAATACCGCTTGCCTCAGCAAAAGCAATCCATATTTCAGGAACAAGTACACCTTCAAGGTCTAAACAAGTAATATACATTAAAAAATCCTCCATTTTGATAAATTACCGGAAATAAATTCCGGCAATATAATTATACAGCATAATTTTATTTTTGTAAAGCTTTTAAAATGATTTTTTTATACAACTTTTTCTTGACAAATTCTTAAAACTGTGCTATATTATAAAAAGTACATACAATGATTATGTGTAAGTAACCTTTAATTATTATGTTTTCAGAGAATTTGTATCGTCGGCTGTGAGTACAATTAACAGGATTAAAAGGTGAATTTCAGCATAGGAGTATTCCGGCGAAAACTTTCAGATTAAGCTGGAGTGTCAGCGTTCACGTCCTAACGCTCCAAGAGTGCAAGAAATTTTTTTCTTGAATATGGGTGGTACCACGAGTTATTTTTTTGTATACAGCACTCGTCCCATAATTATGGGGACGGGTGTTTTTTTGTCCCCTAAATTCTATGAAAGGAAAATAATTTATGTCAGAAAAAATGCAGGAAATCAAACAGGCTTTTTCCGAAAAACTTAAAAATGCCATTAATACTCAGGCACTTGAAGAAATTCGTATTGAATTTCTTGGAAAAAAAGGCACTGTAACAGGTCTTATGAAAACTATGAAAGACCTTTCAAATGAGGAAAAGAAAACTTTTGGTCAGCAGGTAAACGTTCTGAAAAACGAAATAATGGAAGCTATTTCAAAAACTGCTGAACAGATTAAACAAAAAGAACTTGAAGCAGAAATAAATTCTATGCCTGAATTTGATGTATCAGCTCCTCCGGTTCTTGAAAGAGGTTCATATCACCCGATAACTCTTGTTCAGAGAGAATGCGAAAGAGTATTTCGTTCAATGGGCTTTACTGTTGAGGATTACAGCGAAATAGTTACCGATTATGAGTGTTTTGAATCAGTTAACATTCCTAAACATCACCCGGCAAGAGATATGCAGGATACCTATTATCTTACTAATGGTCAGCTTCTTAAATCACAGACTTCCGCAGCTCAGAATGCTATTTATAAAAAATACCGTAAATCTCTTGTTGAAGAGGGTAAGCCTATTAAAGCTATTTTCCCAGGACGCTGTTTCAGAAATGAAGCTACTGACGCTTGTCATGAAAATACATTCTTCCAGATGGAAGGAGTTATGGTTGATAAGAATATCTCTATTTCAAACCTTATCTTCTTCATGAAAACAATGCTTTCAGAAGTTTTCCAGAAAGATATTAAAGTAAGACTCAGACCGGGATTTTTCCCATTCGTAGAACCGGGATTTGAACTTGATATAAGCTGTCTGATATGCGGTGGTGAGGGTTGTCCGTCATGTAAGCACAGCGGTTGGCTTGAACTTTGTCCATGCGGAATGATTCACCCTGAAGTACTCAAGGCAGGTGGTATTGACCCTGAAGAATATACAGGTTTTGCCTTTGGTCTTGGAATGACTCGTCTTGCTATGATGAAATACGGAATTAAAGATATCCGTGATTTAAACAGCGGTAATTTGAAGAGTCTGTCACAGTTTACGGCAGAATAATGAAAGGAGAGTCTATAAAATGTTTTTATCAATGAACTGGATTTCGGAATTTGTTGATTTCAGCGGTCTTGACAAACTCGCTTTGATACATCAGTTTTCCTTGTCAACTGCCGAAGTTGAAAACGAAATTTTCATGAAAGGCAGTGACATTTCCGGAATAGTAGTTGCGGAAATAAAGTCAGTAGAAGAACACCCAGAGTCTAAAAAACTTCATTTGCTTAAAGTGGACGCAGGAAAAGAAGAACTTATTGACGTTGTTTGTGGAGCTCCTAATGTAAAGGTTGGAATGAAAACAGCTTTTGCACAGGTTGGTGCTAAAATAGGTGATATAACAATTGCTCCACGTAAGTTGGCAGGATATACTTCATATGGTATGTGCTGTTCAGAAGCTGAAATCGGTCTTAGTGATGATAACAGCGGTATTATGGAAATCACTGATGATATTCCTAATGGCACAGACCTCAAAGAAGCTTATCAGATTGAAGATATAGTTTTTGAAGTTGATAACAAATCCCTTACAAACCGTCCTGACCTTTGGGGACATTACGGAATAGCAAGAGAATTTTCCGCTCTTACAGGCAGACCGCTTAAACCTCTTGAAACAGTTGATTTGAACCAGTTTAACAATCTTCCACAGATTGACATGAAAATTATTGACCCACTCTGTCAACGCTATTCATGCTTACAGGTTGACAATATCAAGAGAAATGTAAGCCCTGTAAATATGCGTGTACGTCTCTATTATTGCGGAATGAGAGCTATTAATTTCCTTGCCGACCTTACAAACTATCTTATGCTTGAAATGGGTCAGCCTATGCACGCTTTTGATTCAAGAAAGGTAAGCAGTATTCGTATCAAGCGTTTTGATAAACCGTTTACATTCCAGACTCTTGACAGCGTTGAAAGAAATATTGACGAAAACACTCTTATGATTTGCAATGGTGACAAACCTGTTGCAATTGCCGGAATTATGGGCGGTCTTGATTCTGAAATAGTTGAAGATACAACAGCACTTACTCTTGAATCAGCTACTTTTGATGCTGTATCAATCAGAAAATCAAGTGTCAGACTTGCACACCGTACAGATGCATCAATGCGTTATGAAAAGTGCCTTGACCCTGAAATGACTGTTACAGCAATAGCACGTTTTGTAAAACTTATGCTTGATGCTGACCCTGATTCAAAGGTTATTTCTTCACTTACTGATGAATATGCTTATAAGTATCCTCAGAGAGAATTTGATTTTACAAAGGCTTTTGTTGACAGATACACAGGAATAGAAATTTCAAACGAAACTATCGTTAAAACTCTTGCTTCTCTCGGTTTTGGAATAACTGAAAAGAATAATGTTTTTTCAGTTGTTATTCCGTCATGGAGAGCTACAAAGGATATCACTATTAAAGCTGATATTATCGAAGAAATCACAAGAATTTACGGTTATGATAACTTTGATATAAATACAGCAACTGCACCTTTGTATCCTGTACGCATAGAAACCGAAAAAAGCGTTGAGGACAGAATAAAAGATTTACTCGTTCAGAAATATAACCTGCATGAAGTTCATTCTTATGTATGGGTATACAATGATGAATATAAGGCTCTTGGCATTGAGATAGAAGATAATATCCGTCTTGTTAATGCTACAAATCCTAACATTGAAATAATCAGACGTTCAATAGTTCCTACACAGCTTTGTCAGTTGAAATATAATACGGATTTTGCACAGGAATTCGGACTCTTTGAAATAGGAAGAATCGCTGACGGAGTTAATCAGGAAACAAATCTCTGCAATGAACACAAAAAGCTTTGTATAACACTTTTCAGTCGTGTAAAGAGTGTTGAAGAAGTTTATATGGAACTCCGCAATATGCTTGCTGTGATAGCAGATGATATAAAGCATACTGATATAAGCTTTGAAAAGCTTGAAGCTACTCATTCATATCAGCACCCGAGAAATCTCAATGCTGTATTATGCGGTGGAAAGTCTATCGGTGAAATAGGTATAGTTTATCCTACTATTTCAAAGAAGATTGATAAAAAGGCTTCCATAGTGTATGCTGAAATTGATATTACTGATTTTGCAGAAGTTGAAACTCAGAGCATTGTTTATGATGAACCTTCAAAATATCCTGAAATGGAAATAGACCTTACTTTCATGACTGATAAGTTTGAACCTATCGGAAAAGCTATTAAGGAAGTTAATTCTGAACTTGTAAAGAAAGTAAGTCTTGCAGGAGCTTATACAGATGATTCAGGAAAATCAATAACTGTAAGAATACTTTTCTCAGACAAAAACAGAACTCTTACCCGTGAGGAAGTTTCAGCAGTAACAGATAGCATTATTTCAAAACTTAACGAAAAAAGTATTAACCTTAAAGCATAATTAAAAAAAGTCCTCCTGTATGGGAGGATTTTTTTATTTGGCTGGATTCATATGAACAGTAATATGTTTTATATCCGGAAAGCGTTTTTCAACTGCCAAATGAACGTTTTCGGCAATGTTATGAGCATCATTCAACGACATACTTCCATTGATAGAAATTTCTATATCAGCGTATATCTTATTTCCGAAAACTCTTGTGTGGAGCAGGTCAATACCTGATACCCCGTTTTGTTCCATAACGCATTTGCGGATATTGTTTTCAGTTTCATCATTACATGAATGGTCAACCATTTTTTCGATAGCGTCACGGAAAATATCAACAGAAGCTTTTGCAATGAAAATACAAATCAATAAACTTGCTATCGGGTCAAGTACAGGGAATCCCATTCTTGCACCGGCGATTCCTATGAATGCTCCGACTGATGAAAGAGCATCACTTCTATGATGCCAAGCGTCTGCCATAAGAGCATCTGATTTAAGTAATTTAGCATAGTGTCGGGTATACCAGAACATTCCTTCTTTTACAGCTATTGATATTACAGCAGAGACAAGAGCAAGAGTTTCAGGAACTTTTAGAGAGGAAAAGTCTTTATTGAATATGTTTCTTAGTGCTTCCATGCCTATGAAAAGTCCCGTAATTAAGAGAATTACAGCAAGAATTATAGCTGATACGCATTCCATACGTTCGTGACCGTAGGGGTGTTCCTTGTCGGAATCCTTAGATGAAATTTTTATACCGATTATTACGATTATACTACTGAATACATCTGATGCAGAATGTACAGCATCACTTACCATAGCTCCCGAATGTGCGGTTATTCCGGCAAACAGTTTGAATGCTGAAAGTATCATATTTCCTATAATACTGACCATAGAAACATTTACAGCAATGTTTTCTGAGTTTTTCATAAAAAAGCCCCCAAAAATATTAGTTTTCAAAAATAGTATTTATAATTCCCTGATAATAAGATGCTGATTCACTTGCAAATGATAATCCATGTTCAGCAGGATTCTGAATTTGCATTACTACTATATATGAACCGTTATAATTCTGATAGTCATAAACTCCAGTTCCGTCATCATTTAAATTTTTAAGACAGCCTGTTATGTATAGAAAATCGCCTACCCATGTTTCAGCCGTACCCGTTTTAGCGTAAAAGCTGAATCCTTCTGGAAGGTATATTCCTAAACCGGAGGCAACTCCTGACATACCGTCAAGTAAATTCTGCCTGTATTCTTCCGGAATGGTTGCTATAATTTCGCTGGGTGAAGAACCTTTTTCAAGTATTGTTTGCTGATTTGCGGTGTCAACGACGTTTTGAAGTACAAAAGGTTTTACCATATCACCGAAAACTGCTTCACGTCCGAGTGCCGAAAGGTATATAGGACAAGTAAGAATATATGACTGTCCGAAAGCACTGCGTCTTAAATCGTCATTGCAGTTTATTTCGATGTTATTTTCAATGACTCCGAAATCACATTCAATATTTGTGACAAAATGAAAAATTTCATCAAGGTCTTTTAAAACATCATCTTTTCCTATTTGGTTGAAAGCCTTTGCAAAAAATATATTACTTGAATTTACAAAAGCGGAATAAAGACTTCTTTCAATAGGGTAACTGGAATTTGTATCATGGTCCCAGTTGACTATTGTTGCACCGTCATCTGTCCATTCTCCCTCGTCCTGAATGGAATATATACCATGTTTATCGGCAATTACTTCTGACATAATCTTAAAACATGAACCCGGTTCAGCATTCTGGAAAGCCTTGTTACCGCAAGCACCCCATGCTAAGTCTTCATCATATGAGGAATCAGTTATAATAGTAGGGTCATATGATGGATATGATACTTGTGACATTATCGAACCGTCTGTACGCATTACAACAACAGACCCCACTAAATTCATGTTTGCCATGTAATTATATAGTGCATTCTGAACGTCTGAATCGATAGTAAGCTGTATGGAATTTCCAACTTCAGCACCCTCCGGAGCAGTACGCAGAATATCTTCAAAGCTAGTATCATAACCGCCGGACATTTCGGTTATTATATTCGCAAAAGGGATAGCATAGTTTTCTGCATAGATTCTTTTTTCACCCTCGGAAGATGTGAGCAGGTTTCCTTTAGTATCATAAATATTTCCCCTTGGAATTGGCGGGGGAGGAGGTTCAGTAGTCGGAACTGTTTCGGGTTCGGTGGATTCGGTAGTTTCAACATCAGAACTTTCTGTAGATGATGAATTGTCAGGTACAGAAATATTGTGTTCGGGAATTTCTGAACATGATGTCAATAACATACACAAAACAGTTAAAACAGAAATTTTTTTACTGAAAGTCATATGTATTTCCTTTCTTTTTGTTTTTCTCAATTATACTCTTTTAAATGCGTTGTGTCAACAAAAAAACGTTATATTTTTCAAACTTCAACAAAAAGGAACAGATTTTTTCTGTTCCTTTTTTTAAAATTATTTTCTTCGTCCGCAGTTTGAGTCAAAAGATGGATTGCAGGCATAAAAGTTTCTTGAATCAAGATTATCCTGAGTTATGCGGAGTGCTTCTCCAAAACGCTGATAGTGAACGATTTCTCTTTGTCTTAAAAATCTTATCGGGTCACGGACATCTGCATCATCAGCCATACGCAAGATGTTATCATAAGTTGTGCGGGCTTTTTGTTCTGCTGCCATATCTTCATGAAGGTCTGTAATAACGTCGCCTTTGCTTTGAAAATACATTGCTGTAAATGGTACTCCTGATGCCGATATAGGATAAATTCCTGTTGTATGGTCAACAAAATATTTATCAAAACCGCTTTCTTTAATCTGGTCAATAGTAAGATTTCTGGTAAGCTGGTATATAATTGCTGAAATCATTTCAACATGAGCGAGTTCTTCTGTGCCTATATCTGTAAGAATACCTTTTACTTCATCATAAGGCATTACATAACGTTGATTTATATATCTTAAAGCTGCTGATAATTCTCCGTCAGGACCTCCGAAATCCAAAAAGATATAATTCATATAGTTGGATTTAATAATAGATAAATCGGTAATTTAGTGAAAGTTTTTTTAGTATATACATATTTTCAGAATAAGCTTAATAAAATTATTATAGTCTCAGAGACAAATATTTCAAACCTTGATAAAAACACAATTTAATACTTTATATGATTAAAATTTAAAGATGTATATAAATTTTATCATAATTTTATCTGACTTAAATTTGTTGATGTATGTATAATTAATTAGTGCAATATGACGAATTTAAATAAATTATCTGTTTCTTCTTGACAAAAGATAATTTGCTGTATTATAATAATAACATATGGTATTTTTATGCAGTTCTATTACTTTTAGATGTTATAAAAATCAAAATCTTTAATTAATCAGATTAAATTGATTTGTAGATGTTCTTTTTATTGAGAACAAAATAAAGTCTTTTGCATGAAGTTGCAGTTAAAAAGATTCGGGGTAAAAAATGCAGTCAGTTTATTTTGTGTTAGGATTTTTTTATAAAATTCTGTTAGTTTTAGATGCTATAAAAATCAAAGTCTTTAATTAATCAGATTAAATTGATTTGCAGATGTTCTTTTTATTGAGAACAAAATAAAGTCTTTTTGCATGAAGTTGCAGTTAAAAAGATTCGGGGTAAAAAATGCAGTCAGTTTATTTTGTATTAAGTTTTTTTAATAAATCAGGGGTATGAAATAGCGTTAACAAACACCTTAGGGTGAAATTTATAATAGGGATGAAATAAAAATGAATATTAAACCATTTGGAAAGAAAATCTGGCTTTCATCACCGACAATGCATGGTGAAGAACAAAAATGGGTCAATGATGCATTTGAGAAAAACTGGATTACTACTGCCGGAGAAAATGTCAACGAAGTTGAAAAACTTGTTGCACAAAAAATCGGCTGTAAGTATGCAGTTGCACTCTCAGGAGGTACAACAGCTTTGCATTTAGCTGTTAAACTTGCAGGAGAAAAGCTTTACGGGCAAGTAAAGTCTAATTGCGGAGTGCTTCATGGACATAAAGTTTTTTGTTCTGACATGACATTTGATGCAACAGTTAATCCTGTTGCTTACGAGGATGGAGAGCCAGTTTTTATTGATACAGAACGTGATACATGGAACATGAATCCTGTAGCTCTTGAAAAGGCATTTGAGATATATCCGGAAGTAAAACTTGTTATTCTGGTTCATCTCTATGGAGTGCCTGCAAAACTCGATGAGATAATGGAAATCTGCAAAAAACACAATGCGGTTTTAATTGAAGATGCTGCTGAATCCTTTGGTGCTTCCTATAAAGGAAAGCAAACAGGTACGTTTGGCATTGGAAATATTATCAGTTTTAATGGTAATAAAATTATTACAGGCTCATCAGGTGGTATGTTCCTTACAGACAGCAAGAAAGATGCTGATAAAATAAGAAAGTGGTCAACACAAAGCCGTGAATCAGCTCCGTGGTATCAGCATGAAGAAATCGGTTACAATTATCGTATGTCAAATATCATCGCAGGCATTGTTCGTGGTCAGATGCCTCATTTAGATGAACATATCGCACAGAAAAAAGCTATCTACATGAGATACAAAGAAGGTTTCAAGGGACTTCCTGTCAAAATGAATCCTTATGATGAAAAAAATAGTGAACCGAATTTCTGGCTTAGCTGTATGATTATTGATAAAGATGCAATGTGCAGACAGGTGAGAAGTGAACAAGAAGCTTTATATATTTCTGAAAGCGGAAAAACCTGTCCTACTGAAATACTTGAAACTCTCGCAAAATACAACGCAGAAGGCAGACCTATCTGGAAACCTATGCATATGCAACCTATTTACAGAATGAACCCGTTTATTACGGCAAACGGCAATGGAAGAGGTCAGACAAATGCCTATATTGCAGGTGACCTTGAGGACGTTGGCAAGGATATTTTTGAAAGAGGTCTGTGTCTGCCGTCTGATAACAAGATGACAGCAGAAGAACAGGATATAATTATTCAGATTATCAGAAATTGTATTAAGTGAGGATATTTAATGACAAAAAAACGTTTATGGCAAACTATTCGTATGTGGTTGATGATGAGCAGTGTAAAACGTGTTGCATATTTGCGTGATAATAAAATTTTTCATTCAATCGGCGAAAATGTTACAATTATGGATAGAAAAATTCCATTGTATGCTAAATTGATTAGTATTCATAATAATGTCAGAATAGCATCAAATGTTACATTTGCAACACATGATATAATACATTATATGCTGAATAATCGCAATTTATCTGATAATTCAGAAAAGTACAGCGAAAACATAGGGTGTATTGAAATAATGGATAATGTGTTTATTGGTTCTAATTCTACAATCGTAGGAGGAGTGAGAATTGGTCCTAATGCAATTGTAGCAGCGGGAGCAGTTGTAACAAAAGATGTACCTCCTAATTCTGTAGTTGGTGGCGTACCGGCAAAGTATATTTGTAGTATTGATGAATATATAGCCAAAAGAAAAAATCAGTATCCAGAAGAATATGCCCCAAAACATCAGGACGTATCTGATGAATTGACAGAATATATGTGGAATAAATTTTATTCCGAAAGAACTTCTAAATAAATATTAAAGGAATGAATTTATAATTGGATAAAATGAATCATAAGGTCAAAGGACCATACGAGGCTTTTTTTAAGCGTTTTATTGATGTTTTCTGTTCACTGCTGTTTATTCTGGTTTTCTGGTGGCTTTTTCTTATTCTTGCTTTACTGGTTAGAATCAATCTGGGAACTCCCATTATTTTTACGCAGAATCGTTCCGGAAAAGACGGCAAAGTTTTTAAATTGTACAAATTCAGGTCTATGAACAATGCCAAAGATGAAAACGGTGAATTTCTTCCGGATAAGCAGAGAATTACAAAATTCGGCAGACTTCTCCGTTCTACAAGTCTTGACGAACTTCCTGAATTATTCAACATTCTAAATGGGGATATGTCAATCATTGGTCCAAGACCTTTGTTGGTAAAGTATTTTGAACATTACAACAGCCATGATATCAGACGTCATGAAGTAAGACCGGGGCTTACTGGCTGGGCTCAGGTAAACGGCAGAAACACTCTTACATGGAAAGATAAGTTCAGTAAAGATGTTGAATACGTTGACAATATAACTTTTTTAATGGATTTGAAAATATTATTTTTGACTATAAAGAAAATATTTGCAAGAGAAGGTATTGAATTTATTGAAGGTCATCAATCCGTTATGGAATATTTTGAAAGTAACAAAGATTGATATTGTTTTCATAATTACATAATGTGGAGATTAGATATATGGTAGTATATTATGGAAAAAACAAATTATAAATTAAATGATATCAGTGATATCAAACAAATATCTTTCATTGATAAAGTGATTTGTGTATTGCTTGCAATGTCACCTATATTACAGCACTATAAAGGTATTTTCGGAAACGCCGGAGTTACTGTTCTGATTATTTGTTTTCCGTTTTTGGTTGTTAAAATATTGATGTCTGCAAGAACAACATATATGGATTCAATTTGTTTTGTATTGCCTTTGATTCTCTTTGATATATACAAAGCAATGGACCATACTTTTTCAGTCAGTTCAATTGCACGTTCGGGATTGACAATGATTGTTTATATTGCAGTTTCAAACAATTATGTTAACAGAAAATATTTTCTGAATGTTTGTATGTTTATTTCAGAATTGGCTTCAGTTCTTATAATATGTCAGTATGTATGTTATTATATTCTGGGATTTCATCTGAAATTAGCTCCTGTAAATCTTCTTCTTCCTGAAAGCAGTCAATGGATAGGTTGTGTAACAACTGGATTGGTTTCTATTACAGGAAGTAGCAACGGATATTACAGACCGTCTGCATTTTTTCTTGAACCGTCACATTTCTTTTTATTTGTTTTTCCGATTCTTCTATTAATTCTTCTTTCAGAGGGATATTCAAAAAAGAAAATGCATAAATCCATTCTGCTTACAGTTGGATTATTACTTTCTACGTCTGGCATGGCGATAACTGTTGTTGTGGCTGCATGGACTTTTTATTTGCTTTTTTATTCAAAATATTCAGATAAGTTTGTAATTCAGAAATTACTGTCATTCAAAAGCATTATGTTATTGATTGTTGGTGTGTTTGTTTTAGTGGTATTGTATATTAAAGTACCTTTTGTTCAGTCAACAGTAAACAGAATTGTTATTGGTGACCAATACGGAAATACTGCAATAAGCGGAAGAACTCTTCAGGCAAATGAGTTGCTCGAACAAATGCATGGAGGCAAACAGTTGCTTTTTGGAGTAACTAAAGATATATCTGATATTGAATTCAATCTTTCAGGTTATGCAGCAACTATGTACAGATATGGACTTATTGGTGTTGTTCTGTCATATATAATATATGTGCGTGGAGTTATACAGCTTAAACGTCATTTCAAAGTGGTTAGCATGGTTATTTTTGTAATTTCATTTTTTACTGCTCATACTCATGGTACTTATCATCTGATTTACTATGTTTTAATTATAATAGAAGGATTTAATGTACAGAAAAAACAAGTTTCAACTGAGTCTCAGAGTATTCCGCTTCCTTTGAAAATGGCAGATAGCAACTGTGTATAATAAAAAAACTTAACGTTCATGGAATCAATAAATAAATTCCTCAGAAGAAATCTGAAAGCGTGTGCAATTGTTAAAAAAGATATGGATAATTAATTGTGAAGAAAGGATATTATGCAATGCCCACAGAAATTAAAAGAGGAAATACCAAACTTGCTGTAAAATCAGGTTTTTGGTATGTGATGAGTACGGTTATAACCAAAGGTCTTGCATTCATCACAACGCCTATATTTGCCAGAATGATGAATAAAGCTGATTATGGTGAATTTTCAAACTTTGCCAATTGGCAGTCACTTTTGGTTATTGTTGTCAGTCTTGAAATGTATAATACACTCAGTCGAGCTTTTTATGATTACAGAGACGATTATGAACAATATGCTTCTACTGTCACAATTACTGGAATCATTACTTCTGTAGTGTTTTATGTATTTATTCTTCTTAATGGCAGTTGGATTTATAAACTAATTGCCATTCCGCCTGAATTTGTTCATTTAATGTTTTTTACTATTCTTTGTCAGGGAGCTCGTCAGGTATTTCTTACAAAGGAAAGAACCTTATACAGATATAAATCAGTTGCTTTTATTTCAGTAATTTCACTGGTAATACCAACACTTCTTTCAATTGTAATTGTTTACAATGTTCAAGAAAACGAAAGATTATCTGCTCGTATGTATGGATTTTATATTCCATATGCATTAATAGGATTATGTTGTGCCATTGATTTAATCAGAAAAGGAAAATGCTTTAAGTTAAGTCATCTAAAATATGCATTAGTTCTTGCAATGCCTTTGCTTGTGCATTATTTAACAACATATGTTCTTTCTTCTACAAATACGATTTTTGCAAAAAGCATTCTCGGTCCTGAAACGGCAGCTATAATAAGCATTATAACAAGCATTATGAATCTTTTGACAATACTTTTTCAGTCAGTGACAGGAGCTATGACAACATATATAATGGATAATCTTGAAACAAAGGATTATAGCAAAGTGAAAAGTTGTTTAACATTGTTGGCTGTCGGAAGTGCTGTCATATCCTGTGGATTGATTATATTTGGTCCGGAAGTTGTGCGAATTATAGGTGGTTCAAAGTATGCAAGTGCAGTTTCTTTGATTCCGGTAAGCGTTTTGGCAATTTTCTTCCAGATATTGACATCATCGCTTGCAATAATTTTGACTTATGACAAAAATGTCGTAAAAACTGCAATTTACACATCTATAATTGCTATTGTAAGTGTAATTCTTAAAGTTCTGCTTTTAAAGGACTGCGGATATGAAATTTTACCTATTATCAATGCATCAGCATTCATAATGACTTTAATTGTTAACAGTATACTTGTATGTAAAGCAGGATACAAGACTTGTATTGACTTTAAAAAAGTTCTTGGTATAGTTATTTTGATGGTCGGATTCACATTAATTGCACCGATTTTATATAAATATCAGATGCTTAGATATATTGTTATCGGTTTGATTGTTGTGGCATTTACAATTGTTCTTGTTATAAAAAGAAACCTTTGGTTATCAATGGTAAAAAAATATATGAAAAAAAGTGAATCAAAGTGAGAGGAGTTAGCATGAAAGTAATGGTTATTGCAGGAGGAGTTCCTCAAATGGAATTGCTCCGACAGCTTAAAGAAAGAAAACTTGAAACAGTTTTACTTGACGGAAATGAAAATTGTCTTGCAAGAAATATTGCAGATAAGTTTTATAAAGTCAACATCTTTAATATAGAAGATGTAAAGAAAATAGCTATTGATGAAAAAGTGGATTTTATTATTACAGTATGTGCAGACCAAGTTCTTCTGGTTGTTGCACAGGTTTCTGAAATGCTTGGTTTGCCTTGTTATATCGGATATAAACAGGCACAAGATGTATCTGATAAAATCCGTATGAAAAGAATTTTCAAGGAAAATGGCATTCCTACTACAAAATATCTTGAACTTGAAAATCTTGACATGAATGAAATATCCAAACTTAATTATCCGCTTGTTGTTAAGCCTGTAGATGCTTATAGTTCAAAAGGAGTCCGCAAAGCTGAAACTGAAGAAGAACTCATAACTTATTACAATGAAGCAAAAGCAATCAGTCGCAGTGGCGGAGTAATTGTTGAGGAGTTTTTTAAGGGAGAAGAAATCAGTGTTGATGCATTTGTACTCAATGGAAAAGCTCATATTCTCAGCATAACAAACAGTGAAAAAGTTAAGGATAAAGACAGATTTGTTATTTTCAGAGGACGCTATCCTGCTAATATTCCTGATACAATCAGAAATCAGATTGAAGATGTAGCTCAAAAAATTGCAGATAGCTTTGGTCTTGTAAATTCGCCTCTTCTGGTACAGCTTTTGCATAATGGTATGAATATTTCTGTTCTTGAATTTTGTGCGAGAACCGGCGGAAATATGAAATGGTTGCTTATTAAGAATTCCTGTGGCGTTGATGTAATAACTGCAACTATTGATATCACACTTGGATTAGTGCCTGATATTACTCCGAAAAAAATGAATAACAATATTGTTGTAAATGATTTTATTTATTGCAAACCAGGTGTTTTTGACCATTTTGAAGGATTTGATGAACTCGTTGAACAGGGAATAATCAATGAATTTCATCCAGTTCGCACAAAGGGTACTGAAATGCATGGTGTAACAAGCAGTAGTGACAGAATTGCAGGAATGAATATTCTTGCTGATTCCGTTGATGAATATAATCAGAAACTTAAAACAATTCTGGAACATATTGCTATTGTCGATAACAAAGGAAATGACATGACAAGACGTGACTTGTTACCAGAAATGAAATAATGTTACATAGTAAGGAGTAAAAATGAATCAGACTATTGAATTTTTAAATGAAATAGACAAGGTTTATCAAAAAAAGATACCTGATAATGTTATGAATAGAGCAAAACAATCTTTACTTGATTATCTTGCTGTAACTTGTGCTGGTGCAGAGTTTCAGAAAAATAAAATTGAACGGTATCTTGAATTTACTGAACCTGAAAAAGGTAACTATAAGGCAATCGGACTTAATTTGAATTTGGCTATGAAAGAGGCAGTTTTTCTTAATGGTTTGAATGGTCATGCTCTGGATTTTGATGATGGTACAAATTCCGGTATAATACATCTTGGAAGTCCGATTTTTTCATTGCTGTTACCTCTTGCACAAAAATATCATAAAACTGTTGATGAAATGTTAAGAGCAGTTGTAATAGGATATGAAGCATCTTATACTATGGCAATATCAATTCAACCTATTCATAAAGCTCTTGGTTATCATGCAACCGGTACTTGTGGTATTCTTGGTACTGTCATTGCAGCGTCTTATATGCTTGACTTTACAAAAGAAGAAAGATTTCAGGCTTTTGCATCTGCATCAGTTGCAGCCTCCGGAATGTTGAAAGTTCTTGATGACGGTTCGGAACTGAAACCATATAATGTCGCAAAAACATCTCTACTTGCATTGACTGCCCTATGTATGTCAAAAGCAGGTTTCAAAGGTCACTTTGATTCGCTTGGCGGAAGGGGATTTCTGAAAATGATGACTGGACGTGATGATATTCAGCTTAAATCAGTTCTTCAAAACGGTACGTATGCAATAATGAAAACATATACTAAACCTTATGCGTCATGTCGTTATACTCACCCTCCGGTTGAAGCTGCTATTAATCTGCGAAATAAATTTAAATTAAAGTCTTCTGATGTTGAAAGAATTGATATCAAAACTTATGACCTTGCTGTTTCCGGACATAATCATACTGAAATTCCCGGTTCATATAGTGCAAAAATGAGTACTCCATATGCAGTGGCTGTCGGATTGATTTATGGCAGGGCAGGACTTCAGGAATTCAGCGAGGATATGGTGAAAAATCCGGAAGTACTTGAACTTACAAAAAAAGTTCATGTAGTACCTGATGAACAGTTAAGTAATGAATTTCCAGATATTCAAGCTGCGATTGAAACAATTACAACAAAATCCGGAACATTTACTGAACGTGTTGATTTTCCGAAAGGAGAACCTGAAAACCCTCTCAACGAAGACGAATTTAAAAGTCGTTATGATATGCTTATGATATATTCTGGGATAAATAATAATATTTCTGATTCTGTATACAAAATGGTAACACAATGTTTTGTTACAGTTGATGAAATTTTGAAAAATTTATAATAAGGAAAAGGGGAAAAAATGAAAAAAGTGAATGTTGTACTAGGTACAATGACATTCGGAGAATCTGTATTTGCTCCGACAGTCAGTGAATTTGTAAATACATTCTTGGATATGGGGTATTCTGATTTTGATACAGCATATGTATACAATGAGGGAAATTGTGAAAAATTACTCGGAGAAGTGCTTCCGAATTTGAAATGTAATTATACAATTGCCTCAAAGGTAAATCCTCGTATTACGGGTAAACTTGATGCAGATGCAGCATATAAGCAAGTTAATGAATCTCTTGAAAGACTCGGTGTTGATTGCGTTGACATTGAATATCTGCATTTTCCTGACCCTGCAACTCCTGTTGAATCGGTTCTTGAAGCTATGTCCGATTTACATAATAAAGGAAAATTCAAAGAACTTGGTCTTTCAAACTTTCCGGCATGGATGATTGCAGATGTCTGGCATCTTTGTGATAAAAATGGCTGGGTGAAACCTACCGTTTTTGAGGGAATATACAATCCTTTGACCAGAAAGGCTGAAATTGAACTTAATGCTTGTTTAAATCATTTTGGTATGCGTTTTTATGCATATAATCCAATGGCTGGAGGTTTATTGACCGGTCGCTACGGTAAATTTGAAGACGCTCCGACCGATGGAAGATTTACACACAGACCAAATTATCAGAATCGCTATTGGAAAAAAAGTTTCTTTGATGCAGTCGATTTAATAAAAACTTCCTGTGAAGAACACGGAATAACAATAATTGATGCAACTTATCGTTGGCTTGCTTATCATTCAATGTTAAATGCAGAACGTGGTGATGCAATTATTATTGGTGCATCAAAATTGAGCCATTTGAAACAAAATATTAATGCAATAGAATCAGGTCCATTGCCGGACGATATTCTTAATGTCTTTGAGCAGGCATGGAATATTACAAAAGCAGACAGCCCTGAATACTTTACATTATATAAAGCAAAGAAATAAGGAGGAAGCATGTTAAATCAAAAACAAGTATTTGAAACATTGGCTCAGAATGGTGTTACTTTTTTTACCGGCGTGCCGGATTCTTATTTGAATGGTTTTTGCAATTATGCACTTGCCAATTTTCCAGAGCGTAATATAATTGCTGCCAATGAAGGAAATGCCATAGGTATAGCTTCCGGTCATTATTTTGCAACTGAAAACATACCATTGGTATATATGCAAAATAGCGGTATGGGAAATGTAATCAATCCATTAGCGAGCCTTGTTGACAAAGATGTTTATGCCGTGCCTATGTTATTGCTGATTGGCTGGAGAGGACAGGGAAACACAGAACCAAATCACCCTCAGCATAAATTACAAGGTGAAATTACAACAGAACTATTGGATATTATGCATATTCCGTATAGTATTCTGACAGATGATAATCAAGATTTCAGCAATGTTATTGAAAAAGCAATTGCTTATTGTAGAAAATTCCGTCAACCTTATGCTTTAGTTGCACCAAAAGGTATTATGGCATCTTCAGAAAAAGCAAACAATATTGATAACATTTATCCGATGAGCCGTGAAGAAGCAATTGATATTATTCTTGATACTATGCCAAAAGATACAATTTATTCAGCAACAACCGGCAGAGCAACCAGAGAATTATTTTTTCTTCGTGAACGTCGTAACGAAACAAAATCACATGATTTTCTCAATGTTGGTTCAATGGGTCATGCGTCCTCTGTTGCACTTGGAATTGCTATGGAACAGCCTAAGCGTAATGTTGTATGTCTGGACGGGGATTCAGCTTGTATCATGCACATGGGAGCAATGACAATGGTTAGCAAAGTCAATGTTCCTAATTTCATGCATATTGTACTCAATAATGGTGCACATGAATCTGTAGGCGGTCAGCCGTCTGCCGGACATAAGCTTGATTTTACGAAAATTGCAGAAGCTTGTGGTTATGCAACTGTCGGTAAGGCTATAGAAAACAAAACTGAATTAATTGATGCAATTAATCAGTTAGTGAATTGTGGTAAAGCCTCTTTTATTGACTGTCGCATTCATAAAGGACTTAATAGCAAGCTTCCGCCGATTATATTTGACCACAGAAATGCAATTGACAGCTTGATTACCGATTTAAATGGAAAGGATTGAATACAATATGAATAGTATGGATAAGACAAGAGAATTTCTTAAATCTATTGGTATGCCTGACGGTGATGCTTATAATTTGCCGACTTCTGAAAAGCGTTTCAAGGACGGAGGACAATATCGTTTTGAAGTGCCTGGTATTCAGGGTCCTAAGGTTATGAAAGCTCTCCTTGAAGCTATGGATAGCTATGGTCTGTATCTTCACAGAGTTACACAGACTCAAGGAATTATGCGTTTAACTGATGAAGAAATCAGCAGAATGGTTGAACTTGCACATAAATGGCAGACTGACCTTATTCTTGCAATAGGTCCACGTGCTACTACGGATACTTCTGCATCTGTACATACGGAAGAGGGAGTAAGAATGGGTTATCGTCTGCGTGGACAAGAGCAAATCATTCGTGCAATCGAAGATGTAAAACGTGCGTCAAAACTTGGTTGCCGTGGATTTCTTGTTTATGACGAAGGCTGTCTTTGGATATTAAATGAAATGCGAAAAGCTGGAGAAATTCCGGCAGACTGTCATTTTAAGATTTCTGCTCATGCAGGTCATGGAAATCCTTGTTCTGCAAAGTTGCTTGAATTGAATGGTGCAGATTCTATTAATCCTGTTCGTGATATTCAGCTACAAATGCTTTCTGCAATGCGTCAAGCAGTTGATTGTCCGATAGATATTCATACAGAAAATCCTAAGTCTACAGGCGGATTTATTCGTCATTATGAAGTACCTGAAATGATTCGTGTTGCTTCACCTATTTATCTGAAAACGGGAGGTTCTGTAGCTGCAACACACAGTTGGGACAGCACTGAAGATGACGCAAGAAAACGTGCAAAACAATGCAGTCTTGTTAAACGTATGATAGATGAATACTATCCTGAGGCAGTTTGTTCACCAAAGGGCAGTCTTATATAATTTATGGGAAGGAAGTTTTGTTTTTATGAAACATCATATGTATAATCCGGATTTTCCATTTGTTATTGCACCGGAAAGCTTTAATAAATATACGGACAGAGAACTTTTACAGTATTGTCTTGGTGCTACTATGTATATGCCGGGCTTTAAGGATTTTACTCCTAAAATTCTCAATAATTCGATGCCTGGATTAACAACTATTGTCCTTTGCTTTGAAGATGCATGTCCGGAAGAACGTGTTCCCGAAGCTATGGAAAACGTTCATTGCCTTTTAGATACTGTTACAAGTGCTGTAGATGAAGGAAAACTTTCTGCTGATAACGTTCCTCTGATTTTTGTAAGAATCCGAAATCTTGAACAGTTCAAAGCTTTTGGGGAAGGTCTTACAAAACATCAGGTACGTTCACTTTGTGGAATTAATTTTCCGAAATTCAATGCTGAAAACGGATATAAATATTATGAGTATCTCCGTGATTTAAATCACAAATTCGGAGAAATTATTTATGGTATGCCGATTATAGAAGACCCAGAAGTTGCATACAAGGAAAGTCGAATGACAGAACTTATGGGAATAAAGAAAATTCTCGATAATTTTCATGATTTGGTATTGCAGGTTCGAGTTGGCGGAACGGACTTTTCGTCAGTATTCGGAGTACGCCGTGGTGTTGATTATTCTTTGTATGATATCATGACTGTACGTGAATGTTTAAGTGATATCATCAATGTTTGCGGAAGAGATAATGATTATGTCATTTCTGGACCTGTATGGGAATATTTCCGTGCACCAAAAGAAATGATGTTTGAAGAACTTCCTAAACACGGAATAGAAGATTATCTTATGCGTAGAAAACCTCTTGTTAACAATGAAATTGACGGTTTGTTGCGTGAAGTCATTCTTGATAAGGCTAACGGTTTTATAGGAAGAACGGTTATTCACCCGACTCATGTCAAGTTTGTTAATGCAATGATGGCTGTTACAAAAGAAGAATACGATGATGCAAGTCAGATTGTAAAAACTGGCGGAGGCGTTATAAAAGGTTCGGGCGGAAACAAAATGAACGAAATCAAACCGCATACAAATTGGGCAAAGAAAACTATAAATCGTGCAAGGGCATTCGGCGTAATTGAAAACGAAGGTGCATATGTTAAATTATTTGCAGTCAATGAATAATTGGAGGAATATAAATGGCAATTGAATTGAAAACTCCGATTTCCGATGCAGATATTGATAAATTGTCCGTTGGTGACACCGTAAATATTTCAGGTTATATTCTTTGCGGTAGAGATGCAGTTCTTCCAAAGGTACTTAAAATGATTGAAGATGGTACTATTGAAAAGTTGGGCATTGATTTACATGGACAGGTAATTTTTCATACTGCTGTCAGTCCTGCCGGAGTAGGTCCTACATCAAGTAATAAACTCGAAATTGAAAGCAGTATTGCTCCTCTTTCATCAGCGGGCATAAAATTGCATCTTGGAAAAGGGGCTCTTCATTCGGAAACTGTTGAGGCATTAAATCAATACAATGCAGTATATGCAGTTATTCCACCCGTAACAGCACTTCTCGGTGCAAAAACAACAGAACAGCGTGTGGTTGCATTTGAGGAACTTGGCATGGAAGCCTTGCATTTGATTAAAGTTGATAAATATCCGGCAATCATTGGTGCAGCACACGGAAGGAGTATTTATGAGTAAGAGTTTTGAGGAAATCGTAGCACTTGTCAGAGATACGCTTGTGGAAGCAGGTTCAACATTTCGTCAGGATAAAAAAGACGCATACAAGCGTGCAATAGATTCTGAAACAAATGTAAAAGCAAAATGGGTTCTTGAAACTGTTCTCGAAAATGCAGAAACGGCTGAATATAATCGCAGTCCTCTTTGTGATGATACTGGTATTCCGCATATTGTGTTGGAAATTGGTGAAGATACTGCTGTTACCGGAAAAACTTTAGACGCAATCAATGAAGGTATTAAAGCAGGATTACGTAAACTTCCGGGAAGACCGATGGGCATTATGGGTGATGACAGTCATCGTATTGACCAGTCAGGTGGTCTTAATCCGGATAGTGCCGGTGTAGAACATGCTCCTATTCTTATTCGCAGATGTAAAGATAATGTTCTCAGATTGCATATTCTTATGTTCGGCGGAGGCCCTGCAATTCGTGCAAAAACATACAGAATTTTTCACAAGCATAATACTCAGGTAGTCATCGATGAAATTGTGAACTGGGCAACAGAAGGTGTAAAACAGTTGGGGTGTTCTCCTTGTACACTTGCCGTGGGTATCGGGCGCTCTCACTTTGAAGCAACTTCTATGATGTTGCAGGCTCAGGTTGATGGGAATTATAATATCCAGTCCGAAATGGAGCAGGAAATTACAAGACGTGTAAATGAATCTGACATAGGTCCATTGGGGCTTGGCGGTAAAACGTCTGTAATTGCCACATTTATGAAAGTCGGACCACAGCGTGCAAGTGGAGTAAGAATTGTATGTGTCAGACCTACCTGCTGTTTTGAACCAAGAATTGCTACTGTAGATTTGACAAATTAAAATTAATCCATGCACTTGAATATATTTTGTCATACTTTTGAATTATAGGGCGTGGATTGAAACAGAAGAAACTAATAATTTTAAAAAGCTCAGAGAAAATCTGAGCTTTCTTAGAAAAATAAACGATTTATTACAAATGAATATTAGTGATTGCTTCTGGGGTAAAAACAATCACTATGATTTGAATATGTGTGGCAAAATTGTAAAAATAAAAAATACATAAAACTGTTATGTATTTTGATTATGCTGAATATGATATATGAGGATAATAAATATTTGTTGAGATAAATTTAATAAAATCAGCAAAATTTCTTCCACTTTCATAAGTGGCAGATTTAAATAATTGAGGGTGAGGAAAAAATGAGGGAAATTTTTAAGAAATTCAAAGTTAGAAGGGCAGTTCTTATAATTGCCGATATATGTATCATTATAGTATCCGGACTTATAGCGAATTCTGTATCGGAACTTATGGGAATGCCTATTCCGATAAAAAGTTTCTTGATAACTGTTGTCAGCCGAGTGCTTTGTTGTTATATGTGTCTTGTAATATTTGGAGCATACAGCCATTTGTGGAGGTATTTCAATAAAAAAGACTATACTTCTTGTGTAATCGGAGTTACAGCAGGTATGGCAGTTGAAACATTTATGGAATACATCACACATGGAAAAGTTGCTGTTACATACACAGTATTACATTGGATTATCATAATTATAGGAATATGTCTTTTCAGATATATGTTCAGGCAGACTTTTATTGAAATTGACAAAGTATCACACAATGAAAGTAACTACAAAAGAACAATGATAATAGGAGGCGGTCAGGCTTGTAAAATGCTCTTGAAAGAACTTCTTACAATAAATGACAGTCCGACAGCAAAAGCAGTTCCTTTTGAACCTGTCTGCATTATTGATGATGACCGCCATAAAATCGGTGTACAGATTCAGGGAATAGAAGTAGTAGGAAGTTCAAATGAAATACCTAAATACGTGAAAAGCATGAATATAGAACAAATTATTTTTGCTATTCCATCAGCCATTGAAGATGAAAGAAAACGTATACTTGATATATGTTCTGAAACAAAATTGCCTATTAAAATTATTCCGTTTCTTAGTGAACTTATGTTTAATGACGAAAATAAAACATTAATTAGTCAGATAAGAAACATAAAAACAGAAGAATTACTCGGACGTGACCCTATTAAGTTTGATAACAAGGATATAAAGGCATTTATCAGCGGAAAAGTATGCATGGTAACTGGCGGTGGAGGTTCAATAGGTTCTGAACTTGTCAGACAGATAGCAAAATATAATCCTAAACAAGTAATTATTGTTGACATTTATGAAAATAATGCTTATGACATACAACAGGAACTTGTTATGCAATACAAAAATAATTTGAATCTTGTTACACTTATTGCATCAGTCCGTGACTATGACCGAATGAACCAGATATTCACGAAATACAAGCCTGAAATAGTTTTCCATGCAGCAGCTCATAAACACGTTCCGCTTATGGAAGTATCTCCAATGGAAGCTATTAAAAATAATGTTATGGGAACATTCAATGTTGCAACACTTGCACAGTTCCATAATGTAAAGAAATTTGTTATGATTTCAACGGATAAAGCTGTAAATCCTACTAATGTAATGGGTGCATCAAAGAGATGTTGTGAAATGATAGTACAATATCTTGCACAAAGACATGAATGCATTACTGAATTTGTAACAACAAGATTCGGAAATGTACTTGGTTCAAATGGTTCTGTTATTCCACTTTTCAAGCGTCAGATAGAAAACGGATTGCCTGTAACAGTTACTCACCCTGATATTATCCGATACTTTATGACCATTCCTGAAGCGGTAAGTCTTGTAATGGAAGCAGCTACTATTGCCCGTGGCGGAGAGATATTCGTTCTTGATATGGGACAGCCTGTAAAAATAGTGACACTCGCAGAAAACCTTATTAGAATGTACGGAAAAGAACCTTATAAAGATGTACCAATAGAATTTGTAGGTCTTCGTCCGGGTGAAAAAATAAAAGAAGAACTCCTTATGAATGAAGAAGGTCTTCAGAAAACAAGTAACAAACTTATATTTATAGGAAAACAAATAAAAATTAATGAAGAAACATTCCCTGCTGAACTTCATAAACTTTGTGATGCGGCTAAAGAAAACAATGAAGAAATAGCAATAAAAGCATTACATGAAATGGTTCCTACATTCACAACGCCAGAGGAATTCAATAAAATCAATAATAATTCTTCGATTTCTGTAAGTAGTGGGGTAAATAAATAAAAAATATTATATTGTGAATCTTATGTTTTATTCAGATTCTTAAATTCGTCAATGTGACTGGAATAATATTCGCTCATCAATCGGCTTAAATATTCCATAGTATCTTTGACGAATTTTTTCTTTGCATTATCAGGAAGTGTATTAAATTCAATAATATCTTCGTTCTGTATTATGTAACTTTTAATTGTAAGTTCTTTTTCCATTAAAATCACCTCTGATAATTATATGATATTAAGTTTTGTCCGGATTACTTATTGAAAAATTATCTGAATTTTTTGTGATTATAAGGAGGAATAAAAATGCAAATATCATCAGCGTACATAAGAGTATCCACTGAGGAGCAGGCAGAATTTTCACTTGATTCACAGCTTAAAGCTATACAGGCATATGCAAATCAACATAATATGACTTTGCCGGAAGAATTTATATTTATAGATGAGGGAATAAGCGGACGTTTAACTAAAAATCGTCCGGCATTCAATCGTATGATTGCAACAGCTAAAACCAGTCCTAAACCATTTGACATTATTCTTGTATGGAAATTCAGCCGTTTTGCAAGAAACAGACAGGACAGCATTGTATATAAATCTATGTTGCGTAAACAGTATGAAATTGATGTTATATCAGTTTCCGAACAGATAGGAAACAATAATACATCAATCCTTATTGAAGCTTTAATTGAAGCAATGGACGAATATTACAGTCTTAATCTTGCTGAAGAAGTACGTAGAGGTATGAAAGAAAAGTTTTCACGTGGAGGAATAGTATCACAACCGCCTTTTGGTTATAGAATGCGTGATAATAATTTTGTTCCTGATGAAAAAAATGCTCCCATAGTTAAACTAATATACAACGATTATATATCAGGTATGGGAGTGAGACAAATAGCACAAAAGTTAAACAGTATGGGAATAACTTCTAAAAAAGGCAATCCGTTTGAAAACAGAACAGTAGAATATATACTGACTAATCCTGTATATATCGGAAAATTAAGACGCAGTACAAACAGCAGTCATGACAGATTTTATGAAAATAATGTAGAATATGTTTCGTCAGATTATGAACATATTATCAGTGACGAAATATTTCAGCAAGTACAGGAAAAAAGAAAACAAAACAAAAGACTTTATGGAAAGTACAGCAGACAGGAAACGGTTGGATTTATGCTTAAAGGTCTTGTAAAGTGTTCCGATTGTGAAGCAACACTTGTTTTATCATCTAAAAAAAATATGTTGCAGTGTCACCGCTATTCAAAAGGAATGTGTAATGTTTCACATGGTATAGTCCTTAAAAAAATAAATTCTGTAGTAACTGATAAAATTATAAGTGATTTTCTGAAAGGTGAGTTTGATATATCAATAATGGAATTCCCTGAACCTCAAAAGGATTATATAAACATTATAGAGAATGAAAAAAAGAAACTATTAAGAATCAAAGAAGCATATCAATCTGGAATTGATACGCTTGAAGAATACAGAATCAATAAATTAAAGATAACCAGTAAAATTAAAGAATTTGAAAAAAATTTGTTATCTGATTCAGAACAAGAGGAAAAATCAGAAAAAGATTTTCCGGACAAAGTTAAGACTTCAATAAGCATAATAGAAGATACAAATATGACAGAAACCGCTAAAAATCTCATTCTACGTGCATTTGTGGATAAAATTGTATATAATAAAAAATCAAATTTGATAGAGATTTTTTATAAAATTTAGTATATCTTTTAGTAATTAGCACCTCCGAGTTGAGTTATAATGAATTGAGCGAGTTTAGGATTCGGATTTTTAATATTAACCGGATATTGAAGTTTTTTTTCATACTGCCACATAATTTACCTCCTTTCCCAAGGCCACGGTTCATCAATCCATGACCAATGGTGAGTGTCATTTGACTGAATTGGAGTTATAGGTCCAAAACGCCTGCTGAATTCTTCCTGAGCATCGTTAAGCAATTTTGTATACTTATTGAAAAGTGCCAATGCTCTGCGACAGTCTGGGTGAGTGTCAAGATAAAGATTGAGTTCTTTTATAGCAAAGTCGTATTTCTGTATTTTTGTGAGAAGTAACTGTCTTTCATTCATTGTTTCCAGCTCCTCTCATAAAAGGAAAGTCAAGGTCAGGGAAGAGCGTTCCGATAGGAAATGCTTTATCATCGCTGTAAACATCGCCCCATTCCTGAAATGGTACATAAGCCATAGCAAGCGGAGCGTTTTTAGGGAGATTTGACATATTTTCATTTTGAGGCGGACTGATTTTCATTTTAAAAGTTTCCGGTGAATCAAGGGAATTTTCACGTTCACGGAGAATCAGACCGTCCATATCATCGAATAAATTCAGATTCATAGTAAGTCCTCCTTTTAATAGTTGCGGAGAACACCGTGCAGATGTTTTCCGCACACTATATTATATTCGCATTTAAAAAATATGTTAAAAAAAGAACGAACATTAAAGAGTTCGTTCTTTTATTTATCAGAATTTAGGTAAAAAATCTGAATACTGTTTTGAACATTTTCCACAAGCCCAATAGAAATTCGTATAATTTGAAAGTTCATTATCGGGGATATCAATTTCAGCATAGTTTTCCGGAAGTATTTTTTGAGCAGCAGAACATTCACGATTAATATGTACGCAATTTGTTTCTGTATTCAGAATGAAATGTATAATATTTACTACTGGTTCAACCGGTGGAATATATTCAGTAGGCGGTACAGTTTCTGGAGGTACTGTTTCCGGAATTGTCTCAACAGGCGGAGGAGCGGTAGTTTCTTCCGTTGTAGGTTGTTCAGTAGTGGTTGGTGTTTCTTTTTTGCATACTTCTACAAATATAGTATCGCCTTTTTTTAACTTTGTTCCAGGTTCGATGTCCTGATTGATAATGTCATTTGGTTCAAAATCGGGATATTCTTCATTTGAAAGATATTTTTTTATTTTGAAATTAAATTCATATTGTTTTTTTGCATCAAAGAAATTCATTCCTCTGAAATCAGAAACTTCTATAGTTTCTTCAATAGTGGTTGTTTCAGTTGTAATTTTTTCAGTCGTAACTTGTTGAGTAGTTTGGATAGTAGTTGTAGTTGGTTGAGTGGTTTGGATAGTAGTTTCAGTAACTGATTTTGTTGTTTCTGAATTTTTGCTATTGTCGGAATCATCTTTTTCGCATGAACCTATAATCAAAAGCAGTAAAATTATTGCTATAATAATATTACGTTTAGTTTTTTTGGATTTTGGTAATTTTGACATATTAAAATCCTTTTATATTATCATGTGAAAGCTTTAACGCCGAGTAAGCTAAGAACAGTCATAATAATTCCGGCAAGGAGAACTCCGCACATAACAGAAATGACGCTCTTTTTAAAATCGAGTTTCAAGAAACTTGCTGCAAGTGTGCCTGTCCATGCACCAGTTCCGGGGAGTGGGATTCCTACAAAAATCAGTAATGCCCAGAACATACCTTTTCCGGCGGAAGCCTGAAGTTTTTCGCCACCCTTGCTACCTTTTTCCAGACACCATGTAAAGAACTTTCCGATATATTTTTTATCTTTACCCCATTCAAGAACCTTACGGGCAAACAGGAATATAAATGGTACAGGCAACATATTGCCAATCATACATATTATGAGAGCCTGATACCATGGAATACCAAAAGTAATACCAAAAGGCACACCTCCACGTAGTTCAACAATGGGAACCATTGAAATCAGAAAAGTAAGAATATATTTTTTCATTAAAAAACCCCTTTCATAGTTTATTAGAAATATTATCTCATATTATAGAAGAATAGTCAAGTGGCATTCTTGAAAAACAGCAAAAATCCCATGAAAATATTGATTTACATGGGATTTTTTGACAGATTATACAGAAGTTACAGTTTCTTTTCCAAGAATTGTCATAAATTCCTCACCTGTAATAGTTTCTTTTTCGAGAAGATAGTGTGCAAGTTCATGAAGTTTAGCTGAATTTTCAGAAAGTATTCTGATTGCTTTTTCGTGTGCAGATTTGATAATGTTTTTAACTTCTTCATCAATGCGTGTAGCAGTTTCCGGAGAGCAGGAAAGGGAAGTATCTCCTCCTAAGTACTGATTATTTACAGTTTCGAGGGCAACCATATCAAATTTATCACTCATACCGTAACAGGTAACCATAGCACGTGCAATTTTTGTAGCTTTTTCTATGTCATTTGATGCACCGCTTGTGCAGGTATTGAAAATAAGTTCTTCAGCTGAACGTCCGCCGGTAAGTGTTGCAATACGTGCAAGAGCTTCTTCCTTTGACATAAGGAATTTTTCACCTTCGTCCACCTGCATTGTATAACCTAATGCTCCGGAAGTTCTTGGAATAATGGTTATTTTATGTACAGGTGCGGAATCACTTTGCATAGCAGCAACAAGTGCATGACCGATTTCATGATAAGCAATAATTTCTTTTTCTTTCTGTGAAATTACAGCATTTTTACGTTCATATCCTGCAATTACAACTTCAACGCTTTCTTCGAGGTCTGCCTGTGAAACAACATTTCTGCCGTTTCTTACAGCGTGTAAAGCACCTTCATTGATAATGTTTGCGAGTTCAGCACCGGAAGCACCGGCAGTTGCTCTTGCTATGGCGTTATAATCAATATTAGGTTCTGTTTTGACTTTGAGGGCATGAACTTTTAATATAGCTTCTCTGCCCTGTAAATCTGGAAGTTCAGCAGGAATACGTCTGTCAAAACGTCCTGGACGGAGCAATGCAGGGTCAAGAGATTCCGGACGGTTGGTTGCCGCTAATATAACAACACCTTTTTTACCGTCGAATCCGTCCATTTCTGTAAGTAACTGGTTAAGAGTCTGTTCACGTTCGTCATTACCGCCGATATTTCCGTCACGTTTTTTGCCTATGGTGTCTATTTCATCAATGAATACTATACAAGGAGCTTTTTCGTTAGCCTGTTTGAAAAGGTCACGAACTTTAGCAGCACCCATTCCGACGAACATTTCAACAAATTCCGAACCTGATATCGAAAAGAACGGAACATTTGCCTCACCTGCAACCGCTTGTGCAAGTAAAGTTTTACCAGTTCCGGGAGGTCCCACCAATAAAGCACCTTTCGGAAGATTTGCACCTATTTCGGCGTACTTTTTAGGATTGTGCAGAAAATCAACTATTTCAACGAGAGCTTCTTTAGCTTCGTCCTGTCCGGCAACGTCAGAAAAAGTTTTACCGGTCTGAGCCTTGACATAAATTTTAGCATTACTTTTTCCGAATGACATTGAATTACCGCCAATGCGTTTGCTCATGCCTTTCATAAGAACGTTCCATAAAATAATCATGAACACTAATGGCAATACCCATGATACAATAAATTCAAATATAGGATTGACTTCTTGTATGCTTCCGGTAAAGTCTATATCGCCTTTTTCGTATAAACGTGAAACAAGGTCAGGGTCTTCAATTCGCACAGTAGAATAAACCTGTTTTCCGCCGTTTTCAGTTTGAACTTCAAACTTTATGACAGAACTTTCAATATCTACTTTTTTTACTGCACCCTCGTCAATTTTTTTCAGAAAAAAACTATAATTAGTTTCTTTAATCTGTGCCTGACTGATTGTTGGAATAACAAACATATTGAACAGCAAAAGCAATACTGTGCAGATAGTTGCGAAAATAGCGAGCTGTTTCCAGCCACTGTTTTTGTTTTCTTTCAAAAAATCATCTCCTTACGAAGTGATTATAACACACAATCAGACAAAATACAACCTTAATTTTGTGATAAAGGTGAAAATTAAATGAAAAGTACAAAGTTATTTCTTTCAGTTGAATATTATTTGGAACTTTTCCAATCATTCCATATGAGGTGACGAAAATGAAAAAAAATATAATTCTTATTGGCGGACTGATTCTTTCAGTTATAATTTCAAATATCGGTTCATTTTTCAGTGACGGTATGGCTCTTGATGAATTGCGTGGAAGTGTTTTAAGATTACATATTCTTGCGGAATCCGACAGCGATTATGACCAGAATCTTAAAATAAAAGTTCGTGATGCACTTCTTGAAAGCGGTATTCTTGACGGTTCTGAAAATCTTGAGCAAGCTGAAAATACCGCCCGTGAACAATTGACAGAAATAGTCAGAATTTCAGAGGATACATTGCGTGAAAACGGCTGTTATTTGCCGGTAAGTGCAGAAGTTACTGAAATGAAATTTGATGAGAGAATTTACGGAGATATAACCATGCCTGCCGGAAATTATGAGGCTTTACGCATAAAAATCGGGAGTGCGTCTGGTCATAACTGGTGGTGTGTAATGTATCCTCCATTGTGTGTGCCGGTTGCTTGTGAAGTTGAAGATAATCCGGAAACTGCAAGTGTATTTTTTGATGAAAAAGAACTTGATATTGTTCACAATCCTCAGAAATATAAAGTTCGTTTTGCTATATGGGATAAACTTAAAAGCATTTTTGATTGATTTTTTGTGCATAATCATGTTTTTTTGATATCTGCTTGACAAACAGCAACAAAAATGATATACTTAATCAGTAAACAAAGCGGAACGTTCAGGTTCTCACCGTCCGGTCTTACTAAAACGGTTAATAATTACAGTTGCATATTGGTTGTATGCTGTTTTTTGTGGTGAGTACGGATATTTCTGCACTCATTTTTTTGTTTCATATTATAGTTGGAGGTGCTTGACAATTAGTAAGCAGGAACTGCAAATCAATGAAGAAATCAGAGATAAGGAAGTTCTCGTAATTGGTGCTGATGGTACTAAACTTGGCGTTATGTCGTCAAAAGAAGCTATGAATACAGCATTTGAACAGGAACTTGACCTTGTTAAAATTGCTCCGCAGGCTACACCGCCTGTATGTCGTATTATGAATTATGGCAAATACTGTTTTGAACAAACAAAACGTGAAAAAGAAGCCAAAAAAAATCAGAAAGTCGTTGCGGTTAAGGAAATTAGAATGTTTTCTACTATTGATACCCATGACTTTGAAACTAAGGTGAATCAGGCTGTTAAGTTCTTACAGGGCGGAGATAAACTCAAGGTTTCTGTACGTTTTCGCAAAAGAGCTATTGCTCACCCACAGCTCGGTGAAGAACTGCTCGACCGTTTCAAAGAAGCAGTTTCAGCAGTCGGCATCGTTGAAAAGCCAGCTAAAATGGAGGGACGCAGTCTTGTGATGTTTGTTTCTCCAAAATCATCAAAGTAAGAACTAACCTGTTCTTAATTAAGGAGGATTATTAAAATGGCAAAGGTTAAGGTTAAAACTCATTCAGGCGCTAAAAAGCGTTTTAAGGTTACAGGAAGCGGTAAGGTTAAGTATCAGCACACTAACAAGAGACACAGACTTACTCAGAAAGACACTAAGCGTAAGAGAATCGCTCGTAATGCAGGAGTTGCAGATTGCACTAATGCTCCTACAATCAAAAAGCTCGTTCCTTATCTTTGATTAATCGGAACAAATCACTACGCTTTTTTACTAAATATTTTACTGGAGGTACAAGACTATGGCACGTGTTAAAGGTGCAATGATGACTCGTAAGAGAAGAAATAAAACTTTAAAGCTTGCTAAGGGCTATTTTGGTGCAAAGAGCAAACATTTCAAGATGGCTAAACAGGCTGTTATGAAGTCTGGTAATTATGCTTACATTGGAAGAAAACAGAAGAAGAGACAGTTCAGACAGCTCTGGATTACAAGAATTTCCGCTGCTGCTAAGCTCAATGGCATGAACTATTCTACTTTTATGAACGGCTGTAAAAAGGCTGGCATTTCTCTTAACAGAAAAATGCTTTCCGAAATTGCTATAAATGACGCAGCAGGTTTCACTGCTATTGCCGAAAAAGCAAAGGCTGCTCTTTAATTCCGCTTATGAAACACGCTTCTTTTATCAGGAGCGTGTTTTTAAATAATATGAAATAGGAGTTGTTTGGACTTTTGGAAAATATCATAACATCTAAAGATAACCCCATTATAAAGCTGTATCAGAAACTTTCTTCTTCCAAAAAGGAAAGAATTCAGTACGGCTTATTTGTGTTAGAAGGTCTGCGTATAACTGAAGATGCTTTGCGCGAAAGCCATGTATCTAACCTTATTTTTACTGAAAACGCTTATAAAAAATATTCTTCACAGTTGTTTCAGGCTGATTTGAAAGATACAAAAACTATTGTTATTTCAAATGAACTTGGAAAAAAAATCTCATCAACTGATACTACTCAGGGAGTTTTTGCAATATGTAACATACCTGTTCAGAAAATCCCAGTTTTCAGCGATAATTGTAAATATATAGTGCTTTATGGTTTGCAGGACTGCGGAAATGTAGGAATGATTATCCGTACGGCTGATGCTTTAGGGATTGACGGAATTATTTTATCTGGTTCGTGTGACCTTTATAGCCCTAAAGTTATCCGTTCAACTATGGGGTCAGTTTTCCGCACAAATATTTTCATTGAAAACGATACAGAAAAACTGTTTTCTTTGTTGAAAAATAATAATGTTACTACTTCCGCCGGAGTGATTGACGGTGAAACTTTTGTTACAGAATGCGATTTCTTAGGAAAGCACGCCATATTTATAGGCAATGAGGGTAATGGTTTACCTCGTGAAGTTTCGCAAAGATGCGACAGAAGAATTACTATTCCCATGAAAGGAAGTATAAATTCCCTTAACGCCGGAATGGCATCTGGTATTCTTATGTGGGAAATGAAAAAATATTAATGCATATTTTTTATGGGGGAGGAAATATGTGAAAAATATCAATTATATTATATGGCTTTCTATGGTGTTTGGAAATTCCACAGAAACAGTATGGAAAATTCTTAAATCATATAATTCAGCAGATAAGGCATATTATGAAATAGTTTCCGGAATATGTCCGATAAAATTCACTTATAATCAGAATAAAAATATAAAAAATATTTCACTTGATAATGCAAATGATATTATTATTTATTGTGATAAAAATAAAATAAAAATAACCTGTTATTTATTAAGTGATTATCCGAAACAATTCATAAATTTAAGGTATCCGCCGGTTGTTCTCTATTATAGGGGTGATATTTCTTGTGTTAATGGCAAAAATATAACCTGTGTCGGAACAAGACAGCCAAGCAGATATACTACTGAAATTATTTCAGCAATATGTACACAGCTTGTTGAAAATAATTTTGTAATAGTTAGTGGATTTGCAAGAGGAGCGGATATAACTTCACATCTTGTTGCGGTTAAGATGAACCGTCCTACTATTTGTGTTCTGGGGTGTGGAATAGATATAGATTATCCGTCCGGTCATGCAACTTACAAAGAAAAAATAATTGAAAGCGGAGGGGTACTTATTACGGAATATTCACCTCTTGAAAGATTTGGACGTGGAAATTTTCATAAAAGAAACATACTTCTTGCGTCACTGAGCAGGGCAACAATAGTTTTTGAAGCTAAAAAAACAAGTGGTTCTTTAATTACAGCAAATGAAGCATATAATATGGGAAAAAAAGTATTATGTATTCCTCCGGCTGACATATTTGACGAACGTTATACCGGAAATATAAATATTCTTCGTAATTTTGCGATACCGCTTTATGGCATGGAAGATGTTTTTAAAGTGTATAATGAGAACAATAAAATAAATAATACATATATTAAAAATATACCAAAAGCGGTTTCAGAAATTATACAGCCGGAAAAACCTTTAAACAAAGCTGTTCCGGAGCATTCATTTACTCCTGTACAGCAGAAAATACTTGACCTTCTTAATAATTGTACATTGCATATGGACGTTATTATAAATAAAATTGATATAGACGTTGCTCAGTTGTGTTTAGAAATTATGGAACTTCAGCAAATGGGAGTTATAGAAGAAGTAGCCGGAAACCGTTTCAGAAAATGTTGATTTAAAAATTAGAAAGGGGAAACATTGAAATGCCGGATTTAGTTATAGTTGAATCGCCAGCAAAGGCAAAAACAATAAAAAAATATTTGGGTTCAGGATATGAAGTAATTGCATCAATGGGGCATGTCCGTGACCTTCCGAAATCAAAAATGGGTGTTGATAAGGAAAACAATTTTGAACCGCAGTATGTTGACATGAAAGGTAAGGAGGACGTTATAAAAGAACTTCGCAAATATGCTAAAAAATGCGATAAAGTTTATCTTGCAACTGACCCTGACCGTGAGGGTGAAGCGATTTCATGGCATATTGCACATATGTTAAATCTTGATATGAATGATAACAATCGTGTTGCTTTTACTGAAATCACAAAAACAGGTGTTCAGAATGGTATGAATAATCCTCATAAAATCGACAATGACCTTGTAAATGCTCAGCAGGCAAGAAGAATACTTGATAGACTTGTTGGTTATGAACTTAGTCCGTTTCTTTGGAAAAAAGTTAAAAGAGGACTTTCTGCCGGACGTGTTCAATCTGTAACTGTCAGTCTTATAGTTGACAGAGAAGAAGCTATTAGAAAATTCAAGCCAATGGAATATTGGTCAATTGATGCAGTTTTCAAAGCACCGCAATCCGATAAGACTTTTGAAGCTTCTCTTGTATCAGTTGATGGCATGAAAATTGAAGTTCCTGACCAGTCGGGCAAAAAAAGTCAGAATAAAATGCATATTTCTTCAAAGGCTGATGCAGACGCTATTTTAAAAAGACTTGAAAATGCTGAATACAAAGTTAAATCGGTAAAAAAACGTGTCACTAAAAAACAGCCTGCTCCACCGTTTATAACTTCGACTATGCAACAGGAAGCTTCAAAAAAGCTTAATTTCAGTTCAAAGCGTACCATGAAAACCGCTCAGGAACTCTATGAGGGTGTTGACATTGAGGGAATAGGTGCAGTAGGTCTTATAACTTACATGAGAACTGATAGTTTAAGAATTTCAGCCGAGGCTAAAACAGCAGCATCACAGTATATCGATACAGTTTATGGAAGTAATTATCTTCCCGACAAGCCAAGAGAATACAAGTCAGGTAAAAACGCTCAGGACGCTCATGAAGCTATACGCCCGTCCACTCCTGAACTCACTCCGGCACGTGTGAAAAACAGTCTTACAAGTGACCAGTACAAGCTTTATAAACTTATATGGGAACGCTTTATAGCAAGTCAAATGGCTAATGCTCTGCTTGATACAACTTCTGTAGAAACTGAAGCAGATAATTGTATATTCAGGTCATCTGGATATTCAGTTAAATTTGACGGTTTTATGATTCTTTATACTGAAAGTGATTCTGATGAAAGCGGTAAAAAAGAACTTCCGGTTATAAACAATGATGATATTCTGAATGTTGTTTCAATCGGCGGAAATCAACATTTTACGCAACCTCCTCCGAGATATACAGAAGCATCACTTATAAAAATGCTTGAAGAAAACGGTATAGGTCGTCCAAGTACCTATGCTCCCACAATAACTACAATCATAACACGCCAGTATGTTGAACGTGACGGAAAATCCCTTAAACCTACGGCTTTAGGAGAAGTTACTACTCAACTCATGAAAGAGCATTTCAGTAAAATTGTTGATGCAAAGTTTACCGCTGAAATGGAAAGCAATCTTGATGAAATTGAACATGGTAATAAAGATTGGGTTACTACCTTGCATGAATTTTACGACGACTTTTCCGAAACTCTTCACAAAGCAGAATCAGCTATGGAGGGAAAGCGTGTTAAAATTCCCGATGAAGAAACGGATATTGTCTGTGAACGTTGTGGACGTAAAATGGTTATAAAATTCGGAAAATACGGAAAATTTCTTGCCTGTCCGGGTTTTCCTGAGTGCGAAAACACTAAACAGCTTGTTACAGAAGCCGATGGTAATTGTCCTCGCTGTGGCGGAAAAATGTTATTGAAAAAGTCTAAAAAGGGAAGGAGTTTTTATGGCTGTGAAAAATTCCCTGATTGTAACTTTATGACATGGAATGTTCCGTCAAAAGAGATATGTCCCGGCTGTGGAAAAACATTGTTTATAAAAGGCGGAAAAAAAGGCAAACTCGTTTGTGAAAATACTGACTGCGGTTATGAAAGAGAGTTGAAGAAATGACAGTAAATGTAATTGGAGCAGGTCTCGCAGGTTGTGAGGCATCATGGATAATTGCACAAAATGGAATAAATGTCCGACTTTATGAAATGAAACCTGAAAAATATTCTCCGGCACATAAATATAGCGGTTTTGCCGAATTGGTGTGTTCAAATTCCCTTAAAGCGTCACGCCTTGAATCTGCCGGAGGTCTTCTCAAGCATGAAATGGAAATGTTAGGTTCATTGACAGTGCCGTGTGCAAAGGAAAATTCCGTTGAAGCCGGCGGAGCATTAGCGGTGGACAGAGAAAAATTTTCCGACAGCATAACTCAAAAAATTAAAAATCACCCTTTTATCGAAGTTATCGGCGGTGAAGTTACTGAAATTCCAGAAGAAATTACGATAATTTCTACAGGACCTTTGACCGCCGGTAAAATGGCAGAAAATATAAAATCCCTATGCGGTGACGGACTGAGTTTTTATGACGCTGCTGCCCCCATTGTTACAGCTGAAAGTCTCGATATGAATAAAGTTTTTTATGCATCACGTTACGACAGGGGAGAGGCAGATTATATAAACTGTCCGATGAACAAGGAAGAATACCTTGCATTTTATGAATCCCTTATTTCAGCGGAAAAAGTTCAGTTAAAGGACTTTGAAACTCACCCTTTCAGCGTTTATGAGGGGTGTATGCCTATTGAGGTTTTAGCATCAAGAGGAATTGATACAATGCGTTTCGGACCTCTGAAACCTGTAGGAATTACCGACAAAAGAACAGGTAAACGTCCTTATGCGGTAGTGCAATTACGCCGTGAAAATCGTGATGGTACTTTGTTTAATCTGGTAGGATTTCAGACTAACCTTAAATTCGGCGAACAAAAAAGAGTTTTTTCAATGATAACTGGTCTTGAAAATGCTGAATTTATGCGTTATGGTGTTATGCACAGGAATACTTTTATAAATAGTCCTGAACTCCTTAATTCTGATTTTTCAATGAGAAAAAATCCCGATATATACTTTGCGGGACAGATAACAGGTGTTGAAGGCTATATGGAATCGGCTGTCAGCGGTCTTATTGCAGGAATTTCAGTGGCAAGACGTATAAAAAATCTTGAACCTCTTAAACTTCCGCTTGATACAATGACAGGTGCTTTGTGTGCTTATGTAAGTGACCCGTATAATTCAGGGAAATTTCAGCCTATGGGTGCAAATATGGGAATACTTCCAGATATAGGCGTTAGAATAAAGGACAAAAAACAAAAGTACGGCGTTTATGCAGAACGTGCAATTAATTCGCTTAAATGTGAATTGGAAAGGATTAACTATGAAAATAATAGTTGACGCATTTGGCGGAGATAATGCACCGCTTGAAGTTCTTAAAGGGTGTGAGAGAGCTGTTAATGAACTCAATGTGGGTATTATACTTACAGGAAATGAAAAAAAAATTCGTTCATGTGCGAGAAAAAATCAAATAAGTCTTGACGGAATTGAAATAGTACATACTGCGGAAGTTTTCGACATTCACGAAGAACCAAAGGAAATTATAAAATCCGGTAAAAATACTTCTATGGCTTTGGGACTTCAGTTACTTGCTGACGGAAAAGGTGATGCATTTGTTTCAGCAGGAAGTACAGGAGCTTTAGTCATGGGAGCAACCTTTATAGTTAAGCGTATAAAGGGTATAAAACGTATAGCACCAGCACCGGTTTTGCCGGCAGATAAGGGAAGTTTTGTACTTCTTGACGCTGGAGCAAATACAGAATGCCGTCCGGATATGTTTGTACAGTTTGCAGTTATGGGAAGTGCTTACATGGAAAAAGTAATGGGTATAAAAAAACCTAAAGTAGCACTTCTTAACATAGGAGCAGAGGAAACAAAGGGTCGTGAACTTGAAATAGAAGCATATAAATTGCTTGAAAAATCAGGTCTTAATTTTGCAGGAAACATTGAAGCACGTGATATGCCTAAAGGTGAAGTACAGGTTGTTGTTACTGACGGATTTACAGGAAATATCGCTCTTAAACTTTATGAGGGCATGGGTTCATTTTTCAGTAAAAAAGTAAAATGGATTTTCTCAGGCACAGGAAAAATCGGAGCAATGTTTTCACTCGGGAAAATCAAAGCTTTCCGTAAGCAAATGGATTATAAAGAAGTTGGCGGTTCTGCACTTCTTGGCGTTAAAAAGCCTGTAATAAAGGCTCACGGAAGTTCAGACGGCACGGCGTTTTTCAATGCAGTACGACAGGCTCAGAAATGTGTAAAAACAGATGTTTCCGGAGTAATAGAAAAATATGCTTTGCAGGTAGCAAAAGTTTCAAAGGAGCATGAAAATAATGGACAGGATTGAAAAATTTGAAAAAATTATAGGTTATACATTCAAAAATAAAAAACTTATCTATCAGGCGTTGACGCATTCTTCATATGCAAATGAAAGAAAAAATCCGGCAAGCTGTAACGAACGTCTGGAATTTCTTGGAGATAGTGTATTATCAATAGTTGTTTCAGATTATCTTTATAAGAATCTTAACGTTGCAGAGGGTGAACTTACTAAATTACGTGCATCACTTGTATGTGAAAAGTCATTGCACGTTTTTGCAAAACAGATAAACTTAGGTGAATTTTTGTTTTTAGGTAAGGGAGAAGAAAATACAGGCGGTCGTGAACGTCCATCAATACTTGCCGATGCTTTCGAGGCTGTAATAGCTGCTATTTACCTTGACGGCGGTATTGAACCAGCAAGCAAACATATTCTGCATTTTATACCGAAGGACGTTCAGCACCCTGAAAAACCAGCATTCAGTGACTTTAAAACGGTTTTACAGGAAGTTATACAGAAAAATCCGGAAGAAAAAATTGAATATGCATTGATTGGCGAGGAAGGTCCAGACCATAACAAACGTTTTGTTGTGGAAGTAAGACTTAATTCACAGGTAATAGGAAAAGGCAAGGGAAGAAGCAAAAAAGAAGCTGAACAACTCGCTGCAAAAGAAGCTTTGGAGCTTATGGGTTATGAAGCACAGTAATATATCTATTTTTATACCACATAACGGATGTCCGAATAAATGCAGTTTTTGTAATCAGCATACAATAAGCGGAGCTGAAAAGTCTCCTACTGCCGATGAAGTTTTTCAAATATGTGAAAAAGCACTTAATGAAATAAGTTCCCCTGAAAATACCGAAATAGCTTTTTTTGGAGGAAGTTTTACAGCAATTCCAAGAAACTATATGTTGCAGTTACTTCAAACAGCGGTACAGTTTGTAGGCAATGGAAAATTTCATGGTATAAGGATTTCTACCCGTCCGGACTGTATAGACAGAGAAGTTCTTGATATACTTAAACACTATGGAGTTACTGCCATTGAATTGGGGGCTCAATCCATGTCAGATGAGGTTTTGGAAGCTAACAGGCGTGGACATACTTCTGAAGACGTTTATAAAGCAAGTAATCTTATACGTGAATACGGCTTTGAATTGGGATTGCAAATGATGGTCGGACTTTATAAAAGCCAAATTTCAGACGAATATGCAACAATGGAACGTTTCATTGAAATTCACCCTGATACTGTAAGAATATATCCTGTAGTAATTCTGAAAGGAACTGAACTTGCTGATTTATATAAATCCGGTGAATATGTTCCAGTAAAGAAAAGGGGAAAAATGAAAGCGGTTGTATTAATGGTTGCAACTATGCTTAAATCGTTTGAGGAAAATGGAATAGAAGTAATTAAATGCGGACTTCATGCAAGTGAGTTTGTTGAAAAAGATATGGTAGGTGGATTTTATCACCCTGCATTCCGTGAACTCTGTGAGGGATATATTTACAGACAAGAAATGCTGAAAAATATTTATATGTGCAAAGCTGAAAAAAACTTTATTTTTGCTGTTAATCCGTCATGTATCAGCAAGGCTGTTGGACATAAAAAATCAAATATACTATACTTTAACAGAAACGGAGCAAATATTAAGATTGTCGGTGATGAAAGTATTCCGAAATATTGTGTTGAACTGAGGAGGTGAAATGCTTGTACCTTAAATCACTTGAAATACATGGTTTTAAGTCTTTTCCGGATAAGATAAGCCTTACTTTTGACAAGGGACTGACGGCTGTTGTAGGTCCTAACGGTAGCGGAAAAAGTAATATCGGTGATTCTGTACGCTGGGTTCTCGGTGAACAATCAACCAAAACTCTCAGGGGCAACAAAATGGAAGATGTTATTTTTTCCGGTACTGTTGCACGTAAACCTATGGGTTTTGCATCTGTCACTCTTAATATTGATAATTCTGACGGAAAACTTCATGATATGGGAGAAGAAGTCGCCGTTACCAGAAAGCTTTACAGAAACGGCGACAGTGAGTATCTTATAAATGGTAAATCAGTTCGCCTTAAAGATATAAACGAATTATTTATGGATACGGGACTGGGTCGTGACGGATATTCAATTATAGGACAGGGGAGAATTGCTGAAATAGTAGGTGCTAAAAGCAATGAGAGGCGTGATATATTTGAAGAAGCATCAGGTATTTCAAAATTCAGATACAGGAAAACCGAGGCAGAAAGAAAACTTACTTCTGCACAGGAAAATCTTCTCAGACTTAATGATATTCTCGCAGAACTCGAAAGCAGAATTGAACCTTTGAAAATACAATCACAAAAAGCAGAAAAATTTCTTGTATTGGCTGAGGAAAAAAAGAAACTTGAAATTTCCGTATGGGTTAACCGTTTGGAAGATATGACAAAAAATCTTGAACAGTTAGAGGAAAAAATTCTGGTAAGCCGTACAGAATACGAAAATATAGAAAATGATATCCGTCAACAAGAACAGAAACTTGAAGAGGGATACAGAAAAATGCAGGAAAGTACAATACGTTCAGATGAAATCCGTAGAAAGATGATTGAAGAAGAACAGAACGCTTCTGAAATGAAATCTGAAATAGCTGTACTTGAAAACGATATAAAACATTCTGAAACGGATATTTTATCAGCAGAAAAAGGAATTTCCGAAACTGAAACAATTAAACAGACTCTTATTCAAAAGCATAAAGATTCACTTGAAAATATAGATTCACTTCAAAATGAACTGAATGATATTATTGATAAAATTTCTGAAACAGAAGAAAAACTCCGTCAAGCCGAACAGGAAAACAAATGCATAAATGAAAATTCGGGAAAATCTGCAAAATATATAAATGACTTGCGAATTAAACAGAGTGAATATAATTTTTCTATAGATTCCGCAAATAAGGTTATAACAGAAGAATCAGAACGTCTTTTAGTATTTCGTGAAAATCAATCTGAATATGATGATAAAATTTCAGAATATGCTGAAAAAATCAGTGCTTCTGAAAGTGAACTTCAAAAAATATGCACCAAATCAAACGAACTTGAAAAGAAGTTGCCCGAAACAGAAAAGCTTTTTGAGACGAAAAAAGAAGAATATAAAAAATTAACCTCTGAACTTGAAAAACTTGAATTCAATCTGAGGGACAGGCAACAGCGGAGCAGGATTCTGCATGATTTGGAAAGAAATATGGAAGGTTTTGCAGGTAGCGTTAAAGCTGTAATGCGAGCCGATATTCAAGGAGTTTGCGGAACTGTCGCTCAGAATATGAACGTTGAACAAAAATATGCTATTGCTATTGAAACCGTTTTAGGCGGTGCAATGCAGAATATAATTGTTGAAAACGAAAATGTCGCTAAACAATGCATTAATTTCCTAAAAAATCAACATGCAGGACGTGCTACTTTTTTGCCGATAACTTCAATAAAAGGTCGTGACCTTAATGAAACAGGTCTTGAAAATTGTAAAGATTTTATAGCAGTAGCAAGTAATATTGTTTCCTGTGATAGTAAATTCAATGGTATAATATCTTCATTGCTGGGGCGTACCGTTTTGGCTGAAAATATTGATTCTGCTACAGATATAGCTAAAAAATACGGCTATCGTTTCAGAATAGTCACAATAGATGGACAGGTTATTAATTCGGGAGGCTCTTTTACAGGAGGTTCAGTTCAGAAAATCAGTGGCATAATTACACGAAAAAATGAAATAAATGCTCTTGACGATGATATTAAAAAATTCACTGCTGAACAGTCGGTACTTAGCAGAAAAACTGAAAATTTACGTCATGAAACACAAAGATTATCAGAAGAAACAGAAAGTATAAAATCATTGCTTGTATCATACAGAAACGAAAATATCCGTTTGACTGCCGAAATATCAGGATTTAAAGTTCTTTCTGAACAGATATCCTCGCATACTGAAAATACAGTTCACTTGATTGATGAAGCGGAAAATAAAATATATTCAGCAGAACAGAACATAAAAAAATATGAAAGTCTCCTTTCTGACCTTACTGAAAAGCTTTCTGTTGCCGAAAAAGAAACTATACAAGAACAGTCACAAAGGGAAATCATAAACAAGAATATATCTGAACTTTCTGGTGAAATTTCTTCGCTTAAAGTGCAACAGGCTGAATTTTTAAAGGATATTCAATCAAAGAATGAAGATATTTCAAGAATAAATAACAATATTAACGAACTCGGAATACAAAAGGAAAATTTCCTGAAAGAAATAGAAAACTTTAAAAAATCAGCAGTTGAAAAGAAATTAAAAATAGAGTCTGTTCAGGAAGAATTAAACAATCTCAGTGACAATACTGAAACTTATCTTAATCAGATAAAACAGTATCAGACTATTCATACTGAACAAAATAAACTTGTTAATGAATTACAAAGAAATCTGAAGCAGATTAACGCTGAAAAAGAACGTTTTTCGGGAGAGATAACAAGACTTGAAGAACGGAAGGAAAATATCAGTCGTGATTCGGACAATATTATAAAACAGTTACTTGAAGTTTATGAATTGACTCGTTCAGAGGCTTTTGAAAAGGCTGAAAAAATTGATAATTTGATTATGGCTCAAAAACAGCTTTCTGAAGTCAAAAATAAAATAAAGGCTCTCGGAAGCGTAAATGTTGACGCAATTGAAGAATATAAGGAAGTTTCAGAAAGATACCGTTTCATGTCAGAACAGGTTGCGGATATTCAGAAATCAAAAGCTGAACTCGAAAAAATAATTTCTGGTCTTACTGAAGAAATGAAACGTATTTTTACAGAAAGCTTTGAAATTATAAACAACAATTTCAAAACTATATTTACTGAACTTTTCGGAGGTGGAAAAGCTGAACTTATTCTTACAGATCCCGAAAATGTTCTTACATCTGGAATAGAAATAAAAGTTGCCCCTCCCGGAAAAGTTATAAAAAATCTTATTTCGCTTTCGGGTGGCGAACAGTCGTTTGTAGCGATTGCTATATATTTTGCAATTTTAAGGCTAAGACCTGCACCGTTTTGTATTCTTGACGAGATTGACGCTGCTCTTGATGAAGTAAACGTCAGAAAATACGCTCAATATCTCAGAAAATTTACGGATACAACGCAGTTTGTGCTTGTTACTCACCGCAGGAGTGCTATGGAAGAAGCAAACGTTCTTTATGGGGTAACTATGCAGGAGGACGGAATCTCAAAGTTATTGAAAATGGAACAAGTCGATTTTCAGGAAGATGTGGCTGACATTCAGTAACATTAAAAGTATTGGAGGAATATAATGGGAATTATTCAGAAAATTGCACAGGGTCTCAGAAAAACTAAGGATTTTTTTCTGGGAAGATTACAGAAAATACTTAATTCATTCACAGTTATAGATGAAGACCTTTTCGACCAGTTGGAAGAAACTATGATTATGAGTGATATAGGCGTTGAAACGTCTGAGGAAATATGTAACCGTCTTCGTAAAAAAATTAAGGAACGTGGTATTACTGACCCTAAAATGATTATGGAACTTATTCAGGAAATTATAGGCGAAATAATGGGCGATGATACAGGACTTGATTTAACAGTTTCACCAGCCGTCATAATGGTTATTGGTGTAAACGGTGCGGGAAAAACTACCACTATCGGAAAAATGTGTCATCAGTTCAAGAAAGAGGGAAAAAAGGTGCTTGTTGCGGCGGCGGATACATTCCGTGCGGCAGCTATAGACCAATTGCAAGTCTGGACGGAAAGAGCAGGTGTTGATATAGTCAAGCATGAAGAGGGTTCAGACCCTGGAGCAGTAGTCTATGATGCTCTTGATGCTGGACAGGCAAGAAATTGTGATGTTGTTATCATTGATACCGCCGGACGACTTCACAATAAAAAGAACCTTATGGACGAACTCGCAAAAATTAATCGTATTATTGATAAAAAAGCTCCTGATAGTTCAAGAGAAGTATTGCTTGTTCTTGATGCAACAACAGGTCAGAATGCTGTTAATCAAGCTAAGCTTTTCAGTGAAACTGCCAATATCACGGGAATAGTCCTCACAAAGCTTGATGGTACTGCAAAAGGCGGTATAGTTATTTCTATTAAAAACGAACTCGGTATACCAGTTAAATTGATTGGTGTAGGTGAAAAAATAGATGATTTACAGCCATTTAACAGCAGAGACTTTGTAACAGCACTTTTCAGCAGTAACGATATTGAAGATGTTGAACAGCTTGAAGAAGTTCAGGAAGAACAGCCGGAAGAAGAAACAGAAGTTTCTGAAATTACAGAAGTTCCGGAAGAAGAACACGAACAGAAAAAAGGTCTGTTTAGTAAGATTTTTGGTAACAAAGATTCAGAAGAAACGATTGAAGAAGTAACTGAAGAAGAAACTCCTGCTGAACCAGAAGAAGAAATAATAGAAACTTTTGATGAAGAAGTTGAAGAAACTCCGGAAGAATCATCAGTTGAAGAGACTCCGGAAGAGTCAGAAGAAATTATTTCTGAACAAGAGGAAATTTCAGAAGAAATAAAATCCATGGAAGAAGAAAAGAAAAACAGAAAACAAAGATTTTTCAGTCAGTTTTCTATTTCTGATGACGTTCAGGAAGAAACTCCTGCTGAACCGGAAGAAGAAGATATAGTAGAAACTTTTGATGAAGAAATTCCGGAAAAAGCACCAGTTGAAGAAGTTACAGAAGAAGAAACTGTTGAAGAAGTTCAGGAAGAAGAGGAAAAACCTAAAAAACGTGGTTTCTTTAGCAGACTTTTCGGAAGAAAGGACAAAGACAATGATTGATAAACTTGTTATGGCAACAAATAATCAGAATAAATTGCGTGAGGTTCGTGAAATTCTCTCCCCACTTGGAATAGAGGTTATTTCACAGCATGAATCCGGTGTTGATATTGAACCAGATGAAAATGGTTCTACTTTTGCCGAAAACGCTCTTATAAAGGCAAAAGCAGTTTATAATATTGTAAAAGTTCCTGTAATTGCTGACGACAGCGGACTTTGTGTTGATGCTCTTGACGGCAGACCGTCTATATATTCAGCACGCTATGCCCCGAAAGGTCAGGAGTGTTCAAAGCTCCTTGATGAAATGAAAGACGTTCCCGACGGCAAAAGAGGTGCGTTTTTTGAATGTTGCATAGCTTTTATTGACGGAAAAACAACCGATTTCATGACAGGCAGATGTTACGGAACTATTTCCCATGAAGCAAAGGGTACAAATGGTTTTGGATATGACCCTGTATTTGAAGTAGGAGAAAAAACTCTTGCTGAAATGAGTTCAGACGAAAAGAACAAAATAAGCCACAGAGCAGAAGCTTTAAAGCAACTGTACAAATATCTTGATAAAAAGAAAGGTGAATAATTTATGCTTACAAGTAAACAGAGAGCATACCTTAGAGGTATTGCATCAACTTATGAAACTATATTCCAAGTAGGAAAAGGCGGTGTTACTGAATCCATGTGTAAGGATATCGGAGAAGCACTCCGCAAGCGTGAACTTATAAAATTGCGTGTTCTTGAAAACTCTGGTTATACTGCCCGTGAGGCTTCTGAGGCGATAGCTTCCGCAACTGATTCAGAAGTTGTTCAGGTTATAGGTTCAAAATTCGTGCTTTTTAAACGCAATAAGAAAAATCCTGTTATTGAAAATATTCCAAAATGAAAATAGGTATTTATGGCGGAAGTTTCAATCCGGTTCATAAAGGACATATACATCTTGCTGAGTCAGCTGTTAAGGAATTTGAACTGGATATGATTTATTTTGTACCTTCCCGAATATCTCCTCATCGTTCAAGTGCTGAATACGTTTCGGGTGAGGATAGACTCGAAATGCTTCGTATAGCTACTTCCGGAAATCCTCTTTTTCATGTTAGTGACTATGAACTTAAAATTGACAGGACAAGTTATTCAGTGTATACAGTAGAACATTTTCGGCAGAAGTTTCCGAATGATGAACTTTTTCTTTTAGTGGGCAGTGATATGTTGCTTTCTTTTGATAAGTGGTACTGTTTTGAAAAAATTCTATCAGAAGTCACTCTTTTGGTGGTTTCACGCAACAGTGGAGATATTGACAGTCTTAGAAAAAAATCCTGTGAACTGTCAGAATATGGCAAAATACTTATAAGTTCGGCACTTCCGGAAGAAATTTCGTCTACAGAAATTAGAAAAAATTTTCATAAAAATTCTGATTTCTCTTGCTATCTTGATAAAAATGTAGTACAATATATAAGATTAAAGGGATTATATTCGGGCGATAATTAATTGTGAGGTGAAAAAAGATGCTTTATGACATTTCTGAAAAGAAAAAGTATCTCAAGGAAAATTTATCCCAGAAACGTTACACACATTCATTGAACGTTGCCGAGGAATGCAGAAAGCTCGCCGTTAAATATGGTGAAGACCCTGATAAAGCTTATTTTGCAGGATTGCTTCATGATATATGCAAGGAATTGCCGGACGACGAACAGAAAAAAATTGTCCTTGAAAGTAATTTTTCCGTATGCCGTGAAGAATTTGAAACAAGGTCATTATGGCATGCTATTGCAGGTGCTTATTTTATAAAAACACATTTCGGCGTAGAAGATATTGATATAATTAATGCTGTGCGTTTTCATACAGTAGGACGGGCTGGAATGACACGTCTTGAAGAAATTGTTTATATAGGCGACCTTATTTCAGCCGACAGGGATTACAAAGATGTTGACAGAATGCGTAAAATTTCTTATACTGATATTAATTCCGCAATGCTTGAAGCTTTTTCCTATTCTATAAAGTCGGTTGTAAAAAAAGGCGGACTTATACCTATATGTACAGCAGAAGGTTATAATTTCTACACAAGGCTTTATAAAAACGAAAAAAATAAAAAATAATCTTTACAGAGAGAGGATTTCAGCAAAATGGACGAGGATTTCAGAAAAGATGAAAAATCAAAGCCTATAAGAAAAATTTTAAAAATCAACAGGAAAGAAGAAGTTTCAGACTCCATAAAAGCTGAAACTCTTGGCGGTAGGCATGAAGTAAGACCTTTACAGGAAAATGACAGAACATATGACGAAAAAGTTTTGCTGGAACACTACAAAGGCAAGCTTGATGATGAAGAATCTTTAGGAAAAATAAACAGAGTACAGTTTGATGCAAACCCTCCCAAGCAGTACAAAGGAAAATATGAAGCAGGTACAGAACCTAAGGACGTTTATAAAGGAAAATATTCAGCAGACGATGTTAAACCTGAAAGGCATCAGTCCGACAGTGAAAATTCATTTGAAACATACAACGGCAGATATTCAGTGGAAAATCCTCCGGAAGAAACCAATGAACAGCTTATACGTGGTATAAAGAAACTTCCGGAAAATGCACCCACTCCGAAAAAGAAAAAGTCTAAAGTCAAATCCGTTAAAAAAACTCCTGAAAAATCAGAAAACATTCCTAAAAAAAGACGCAAAAAGAAAAAATATTCAATGACAGATTTTCTTGTAAAACTTGCTTCAATATCAGCAAGTGTTGCAATAGTAGGTATTATGATTTTGAATATGCCTATTTTGAAAAGCAGTTCAGGAAATGTTTCAATTGTAAATTATGTAAAGAATTTTCAACCTTTGGTGCAGGTTGAGGGTGAACTCAAAAAGAATACTATGGATTTACAGATAGATACCGAAGTTGTAGATGTTGATTTTTCTGACGGTCTTGACTTGCCTCAGCTTGTTGAAGGACAGTATACTGTACTTTTTCTTGGATTTGATGAAGAAGAATTCAATACTGATGTTATATGGGTATGTGAATTTGATATAGGTCATGCAAAACTGAATATATTACAGATTCCACGTGATACTTGTTTTCCGGACTATACAAACAGTCCTACAGGAAAGTTCAATAGTATTTACGCTATGGGTCAGAAATATATAAATCCACCTATTCAGCGAGTTGTAAATGCTGTTCAGGAAAATTTCGGTATTCCCATTGATGCGTATATAACAACCGGTTGTAATGATATTGTTTCTATGGTTGACCTTGTGGGAGGTATTCCGATAACTCTTGATGAGGAAATTATGTACGAAGCAGATAAGAGGATTCCCGCCGGCGATACTGTTCTTAGCGGTGAGCAGGCTGAATGGTTTGTAAGATTCCGCTGGGCTTTGGCTGAGGGCGATATAGGACGTATGAAAAACCAAAGACGTTTTATGGCTGCTGCTATGGAAAAGCTTTTCAGTATAGTCAATGATGAGGGAAGAATTAAACTTTACAGTTACCTTAAAACAATTTATGACAATGAATATATTTATACAAACATGAGTTTAGGCGATATAGGAATGTTGGCAGACTTTGCTTCCACTTTGTCTATGGAAAATGTACAGGTAAATATGGTTCCCGGAGAGGGGGCAAAATATAACGCTCCTGACGGTGAAACATATGATATTTATTCAGTGCATAAGCTTGCAACTCTGAATATGCTTAACAATTATTTCCGACCATATCAGAAAATTATGACAAGTTCTGATTCAGCTATAGTTGAATATGTCACTGACTATCAGACCACAGCTTATGATGATACTTCTGACAATCTTCAGGATATAGGCAACGGTAATGCAGATAATAGCAGTTTCGTTTATAAAGATTAATTTGAAAGAAGGTTTATTTATGACACAGAATGAAAAATTTGAATTGATTATCAAAACTCTTGATGTTAAAAAAGGTGAGGATATTCAGGCTCTTAAAGTAGCAGATTTAACAATACTTGCTGAATACTTCATAATAGTTAACGGTACAAGCAACACTCATGCACGTACTCTTGCAGATGAGGTTGAATTTCAGCTTTCACAAAAAGGTGTTGAACCGCTCCGTCGTGAATCAGATACCGGAAATACATGGATAATACTTGATTATGGTGATATTCTTGTTCATGTTTTCAGCAAAGAACAGAGAAGTTTCTATAATCTTGACGGACTCTGGGCAGACGGTCAGCCGGTTGATATAAGCAATCTTGTTATAAAGGAGTGATTTCTTTATGAAAACAAACAATCCACAGGGCAGAACTCTTGCTACTGCAATAGGAGTGTATTTAATTGCAAAATCCGTACTTAATATGATTATAGGCGGAGGATTCAGCCTTAGTGATTTGTTGTTATCTGTCGGAATGGCTTTTATGCTGACAACTGGTCTGCAATTTGTAAATATTGTGATTGCAGGAATACTTCTTATAGTTGCAGTAGTACATCTTCCGGCGAATATCTCCAATTTTGGCAATAACTGGTTCTACTTGCTTGAAGGCATTATAGATATTGTATGTGCTGTTTTTCTTGTTACAAAGGACAGTATTAAAGAACATTTTACTAACAGGTGGAATGATATTAAAGATGTTTTCGGCAAATAAAATATACAGTAAAGGAATGATTTGAAATGGACAGATATAATTATAAATCTGTTGAACAAAAGTGGCAGAAGTACTGGGACGAAAACCATACTTTTGAAGCTTCTAATGACTATTCAAAGAAAAAATTTTATGGATTGGTTGAATTTCCTTATCCGTCCGGTCATGGTATGCACGTAGGACATATTAAGGCTTATTCAGGACTTGAAGTAGTTTCACGTAAAAAACGCCTTGAGGGTTATAATGTTCTTTTTCCGATAGGATTTGATGCTTATGGACTTCCTACTGAAAATACCGCTATTAAAGAAAATATTCACCCACGTATTGTTACAGACAGAAATATTGAAAAATTTACTAAACAGCTCCGTAAAGTAGGATTTTCATTTGATTGGTCAAGAGTAATTGATACAACAGAAGAAAAATATTATAAATGGACTCAGTGGATTTTCCTCAAAATGTTTGAAAAGGGACTTGTTTTCAGAGATAAAACTTCTGTAAACTATTGTCCAAGCTGTAAAGTTGTTCTTTCAAATGAGGATTCACAAGGTGGTAAGTGTGACGTTTGCCACAGCGAAATTATTCAGAAAACTAAAGAAGTATGGTATCTTCGTATTACTGAATACGCTGATAAACTTTTGCAAGGTCTTGAAGAAGTTGACTATCTTCCAAATGTAAAACTCCAGCAACAAAACTGGATAGGCAAATCAACTGGTGCTTTTGTAAACTTCAAAATCAAGGAACATGACGAAAAACTCAAAGTTTATACAACTCGTCCTGATACTCTTTACGGAGTTACTTTTATGGTAATTGCTCCGGAACACCCGATTATTCAGAAATACAGAGATTCTATTTCAAATATTCAGGAACTCGATGATTACAAGGCAGAATGTGCAAAGAAAAGCGAATTTGAAAGAACTCAGCTTGTAAAAGATAAGACTGGTGTTAAAATTGAAGGTCTTACAGGAATAAATCCTATTACTAAAAAGGAAATTCCTATATATATTTCTGACTATGTAATGATGGGTTACGGTACAGGTGCAATAATGGCTGTTCCTGCTCACGATACAAGAGACTATGACTTTGCTAAGAAGTTCGGTATTGATATTATCGAAGTTATAAAGGGTGGAGACATTTCTAAGGAAGCTTACACCGGTGATGGTGAAATGATTAATTCAGATGTACTTAACGGAATTAACAATAAAAAAGACGCTATTGAAAAAGTTTTAGGAATCCTTGAAGAACTCGGTTGCGGTGAACGTGGAGTTCAGTATAAAATGAAAGACTGGGCATTCAATCGTCAGAGATACTGGGGTGAACCTATTCCGATTGTACATTGTTCTCATTGCGGAATGGTTGCAGTACCTTATGAGGAATTACCTCTTAAACTTCCGGCACTCGAAAATTTTGAACCAGGTACAGACGGTGAAAGTCCTCTTGCAAAGATTGACAGCTTTGTTAATTGTAAGTGTCCTAAGTGTGGCGGTGATGCAAAGCGTGAAACCGATACAATGCCACAATGGGCTGGTTCATCATGGTATTTCCTCCGTTATTGCGACCCGAATAATGATAAAGAATTTGCATCTCAGGAAGCTCTTAATTACTGGATGCCTGTTGACTGGTATAACGGCGGTATGGAACACGTTACACGTCATATGATTTATTCAAGATTCTGGCATAAATTCCTTTATGACCTCGGACTTGTACCGACTTCCGAACCATACGCAAAAAGAACTGCTCAGGGACTTATATTAGGTCCGGACGGCGAAAAAATGAGTAAATCCCGTGGAAATGTTGTTGACCCTAATGACGTTGTAGAGGATTACGGTGCAGACGTTCTTAGACTTTATGTTCTCTTCATGGGAGACTATGAAAAAGCTGCTCCATGGAGTGAAAACGGTATAAAAGGCTGTAAGAGATTTGTTGACAGAATATGGGGATTACAAGATATCCTTACTGACGGTGACGAATATTCAGAAAAGCTTCGTTCAAACTTCCATAAAACAATTAAAAAGGTTACAGCAGATATTGAGGCTATGAAGTTCAATACAGCTATTGCTGCAATGATGACTCTTATAAATGATATCTATTCTGTTGGTTCAATTAATAAGGCTGAACTTTCTGCATTCTGTATTATGCTTAATCCGTTTGCACCGCATATAACAGAAGAAATTTACAACAAGATAACAGGTAAAATCCTTAATGAACAGCCTTGGATTACTTATGACGAAAAATTCTGTGTTGATGAAACTATAGAAATCGTTGTACAGGTTAATGGCAAACTTAAAGCAAAACTCAATATTGTTCCGGATTCTGATAAAGATTCTGTTCTTGCAATGGCTCTTGCTGATGAAAAGGTAAAGGATTCTGTCAATGGAAAAAATATAATAAAACAGATATATGTACCAAATAAGCTTGTTAATATTGTTGCAAAATAACGAAAATAAAATTATCTGAAAAAACACTTGACATTTTGAAAAAAATGTGATAAACTATTCTTATATCATTTAAGAATTAGATATCTGCTGTTTTTTGAGGTATTGGCTGACTGACACTCTTATGAGTGATTAGTATAGATGCACTGGAGTTTACTCTCCGTGTAACCTCTGAATAAGGGAGGGAAAATAAAGTGGCAGAAGTTCGTGTTGGCAAGAACGAGTCTTTGGACACAGCTCTTAAGAGATTTAAGAGATCATGTGCTAAGGACGGTGTTATAGCTGAAGTTCGTAAGAGAGAACATTACGAAAAGCCTTCGGTAAAACGTAAGAAGAAGTCCGAGGCAGCTCGTAAACGTAAGTATTAATTTTACGATGGCTAATTAAAGTTGATAAAAGCGGGCTTAACGGCTCGCTTTTTCCTTTATACGACATTTTCAGACAAAAAACAACAGGAGGTTAAATCTCATGCTTTTCAAGGCTACAGAATATTTCAAAAAAATTACTGGCATAACTATAGGTTTTCTCAGAAAAAATAATATAAAAGGACTTATTCTAGACGTTGATAATACTCTTACAACTCATGATAATCCTGTGCCTGCTGACGGCGTTATTGATTGGATTGAGTCTATGAAGAAAAATAAAATCCGTCTTATAATTGTGTCAAATAATCACGAACCCAGAGTGAAACCTTTTGCAGATATGCTTGGCATTGATTTTGTATGTGATGGAAAAAAACCTCTTACTAAAGGCTTTAAAGAAGCTTTACAAAAACTTGGTCTTTCTAAAAAAAATATAGCAATAGTCGGCGATCAGATTTTTACAGATGTTCTTGGGGCTAATCTTTTCAGAACGAAAATTTTATATACTGCTCCTATTGAATATGAAAAAACTACTTTTTTTAAAGTAAAACGATTTCTGGAAAAGCCGTTTATTCCTGAAAAAATTAAAGAAAAGAGGTAATTTTCTTGATTAAAAAAATTCTTGTAATACATGGTCCTAATCTCAATCTTCTTGGAGAACGTGAACCAGATGTTTATGGCGATAACAGTATTGATACCCTTAACAGCAATATTATTGACCGTGCAAAAGAACAAGGTCTTGAATGTGAAATTTTTCAATCAAATCACGAAGGTGCAATTATTGATAAGCTTCATAGTGCAAGAAAAAATTTTGACGGTGTTATAATAAATGCCGGTGCATACACTCATTACAGCTATGCTATCAGAGATGCTATTTCCGCTATAAAAATTCCGTGTATTGAAGTTCATATAAGCAACGTAGATGCAAGAGATGCTTTCCGTGCAAATTCTGTCATTGCTCCTGTATGCAAGGGAAGTATAAGCGGATTTGGATTTGGCAGTTATTATCTTGCTGTACAGGCACTTTCGGAGATGTGATTATGGAACGTTATCAGAAACTTTTTAAATATATAAATACTGACTGTGCATTAATAACTTCTGACGTTAACAGACGTTATTTCACTGGAATGAAATCATCAGCAGGAATTGTTCTTGCTTTTCCGGAAAAACTCTATTTACTCATTGATTTCAGATACATAGAAAAGGCTCGTGCAACAGTTAAAAATGCAGAAGTAATTGAACTCGAAAACACTGGAAAACAGCTTTCTGAACTTCTCAAAAAACACAATTCCCATACTATGTCAATTGAATCAGAAACCATGACTGTTAAATTACTTAACAGCTATAAACATTTCTTGAAAGAAGTTGATATTGATGAATCTGACAGCCTTAGCAATGCTATAAACCGTCTCCGTACAGTGAAAGACGATTCAGAAATTGATTGTATCCGCAAAGCTCAGGAGATTGCAGAAAAGTCCCTTGACGAACTTATTCCGTTTATCCATGAGGGAAGAACAGAGCGTGAGGTAGCTATGGAACTTAATCGCCTTATGTTCGCTAATGGTGCGGAAGATTTGTCATTTGAAACGATTGTTCTTTCTGGCTCTAATACTTCAATGCCCCATGGAGTTCCGTCTGATAAAAAAATTTGCAACGGCGAATTTGTTCTTATGGATTTCGGGGCAGTATGGAACGGTTATCACAGTGACATGACACGTACAATTTGCATTGGCGAACCAAGCGATGAAATGAAAAAAGTTTATAATATCGTTCTTGAGGCTCAGACTAAGGCTATTGAATACGCTAAGGCGGGAATTACCGGAAAAGAACTCGACAAAGTGGCTCGTGACATTATCAAAAAAGCCGGATATGGTGATTGTTTCGGTCACTCTTTGGGTCACGGAGTCGGAATGGAAATTCATGAAAAACCTAATGCTTCTCCTAACAGTGACGTTATTTTTGAAAAAAATAGCATAGTAACTGTTGAACCCGGAATTTACATTGCCGGAAAATTCGGTGTGCGTATTGAAGATTTTGTCATTTTAACTGAAAATGGTTGCAATAATTTGACGAAATATGCCAAAAATATAATATCTTTATAATATTTTGCTTTAAGGTATTGCAAAATTCTTTGAAATGTGATAAAATAATATATATAATATTGTAAAATACGGAGGTATTTATTAATGATTTCAGCAGGCGATTTCAGAAACGGCGTTACCTTTGAACTCGATGGTCAGGTTGTACAGGTTATTGAGTTCCAGCACGTTAAACCGGGCAAGGGTGCTGCTTTTGTAAGAACTAAGTACAAAAATGTTATTACCGGTTCAGTGGTTGAAACTTCTTTTAACCCTACTGCAAAATTCCCGACAGCTTTCGTTGAAAGAAAAGATATGCAGTACAGCTATACTGACGGCGAACTCTACTACTTTATGGATATGGAAACTTATGAACAGATTCCGATTAGTGCAGATAAACTCGGCGATGCTTTCCGTTTTGTTAAGGAAGAAATGATTTGTAAGGTTCTTTCCTATAAAGGCTCTGTTTTTGGTGTAGAACCACCTAACTTTGTAGAACTCGTTGTTACTCAGACTGACCCAGGTTTTAAGGGTGATACTGCTACAAATGCTACTAAGCCAGCTACTCTTGAAACTGGTGCAGAAGTTAAAGTACCACTTTTCATTAATGAGGGTGAAAAAATTCAGATTGATACTAGAACCGGGGAATATATGTCAAGAGCATAATTGCTTTTGCAATTGAAAGGAAGTTTGCTTAATGAAACTTACTGAAAAAATGTCATATTTAAAGGGTCTTATGGACGGTCTTGAAATAGACTGTTCTACTAAAGAAGGTAAAGTTATAAATCAGATGTCTGAAGTTCTTTCTGAACTCGTTCTTTATGTTGATGACCTTCAGTCACAGGTTGATGAACTCACAGAACTTTGCGATAATCTTGATGAAGATTTAGGCGAAGTTGAAACCGAACTTTTCGGTGATGATGATTTCAAATGTGGCGAATGTAGTTGTCTTAGCGGTGATGATGATGAACTTTACGACGATGAAGATGATGACGACGATTTCGATGAAGACGATGACGAACTTTATGAAATTACCTGTCCAACTTGTGGCGATACAATTCTCATTGATGAGGACATGATTGAAGAAGGTTCTATGAACTGTCCTAATTGTAATGAACTTCTTGAGTTTGATTATGAAAATCTTACTATTGAAGATTTTGAATCAGCAGACAGCGACGAAAATAACTAATGTAAAAAAGAGAGCAGTATTTTTAGTACTGCTCTTATTTTTTATATGTCTTTAAAATTTTTTCAGCGACTTCACGGCGTGTCTGACGGTTATTCATAGCTTGTTTTTCAATATATCTGTGGGCTTGCGGTTCAGTGAATTTAAGATATTCTATAAGTGTGCATTTGGCACGGTTAATAAGACGCATTTCATCAATTCTGTTCAGAATGTCATTACTTTCACGTTTTATTCCGTTAATTTCCGGAAACCTTTCAAAAGCATTCCGGAAGTCCTCCTGTGTGAATGGTCTAGATATAACAGCAATTTCAGTATGCAGAGAAGCAGAAATGTTTTCATATATGTCATTTCTGCAAATCAATATAACATTAGTGAATTCAGAAAGAGTAATTGCAAGTTCCTGTCCGAATTCGTCCGGAAGAGGTGCATCAATAACAACTAAGTCCGGATAATTCTGAGAGATAATCCGCCGTGCCTCGTTACCGGAATTTGCTGTTATAATGTGTCCGGAAACGTTATCTTTAATCATATTTTCTATAGTAGATATACTGTCTTCATTTGGTGAAATGATTAAACCTGTCATATTACCCACCTTTAAATATATTTGAAATATTGTTTTTCTTCAAATTCGTCTTTGTCATGAGCGAGAGTGTATTCTTGAATCTGTTTGTAGAAATCGCTGAATAGATTGTTTATAATTTCGTCTGAAAGGTTTGAATGCACAAAATCGCTTTTTTCTGCAATGGAACAGGCTTCCTCCAATGATGATGGCAACGGTTGAAGAGGGTGTTTAATAGTTTCTTCAAGAAGTGAACAGTCACCAGAATTTATTCCCTCAATGCCAGATGCAAGAATTAATTTGAAAGCTATATACGGGTTACAGCAAGCGTCTGCGGAACGTACTTCTATGCGTGGCGTGGTGCTTCTGGGAATCCTGATAAGTTGTGAACAGTTATCAAAAGACCAGTTAACGTATTTTGGAGCGTATCCAATACCGAAACGTTTATAGGAATTTGTTATCGGATTAAGAAAAGCTGTTATTTCACGTATTCGGCGGAGTATTCCCGAAATAAAACATTTACCCTCATATGACATTTTTTCGGGGTCATTACTGAAAATCGGTTCACCATTTTTCTTTATACTTAATGAAATACTTAAAGCACTACCATGTTCATTAGGCAAAGGTTTTGGCATAAATGATGCAAAAAGACCGTTTTGAGCGGATATTGATTTTACTACAGTTTTATAATGAACCATATTGTCAGCAGCGGTAACAGGTTCATTTTCACGAAATTCAATTTCATTTTGTCCCGGACCGTGCTTATGACATGAACTTGTAGGATTCATTCCCATTTCTTCAAGTGTAAGGCAAATTTCACGACGGGCATTTTCGCATTTATCAAGTGGGGCAACGTCCAGATAACTGCCGTTGTCATGCGGAAATTTAGTAGGTTCTCCTTTTTCGTTGAGGTCAAAAAGATAAAATTCACATTTTGTTCCCATTTCACAGGAATAACCATCAAGACGCAGTGAATTTATATAACGTGTAAGTTCGTTTCTTATATCTCCTGAATAGTCCGAACCATCAGGATTTTTTAAGTTACAGAAAAACCTTACAACCCGTCCGGATTTTGGACGCCATGGAAGTATGGAAAGTGTAGAGATATCCGGAAACAACAGCAGGTCTGAACAATTTCCACTGAATGACGACGCATCAAATGGTATTCCATCTGTGAATGCACGTGTTAATTCATTGGGCATAATGGCAATATTTTTAAGGTTTCCAGAAATATCCGAAAATGTAAGTCTTATAAATTTGACATCATTTTCTTCTATAAATTTTAAAATTTCTTTTGGTGCAAGGTTCATGCTATAACCTCCATAAATTTGTTTCAAGAATATATTTTATTAATTGAATCATTAATTAATTATACTATATTTTTAGTCAAAAGTAAATAGGTTCTTGAAGTTTTTATAAACATTGCACTTTTTTATATTTTGATATACAGATGAAAAAATTCAAACTGACTATTGACAGATTTTACGAAATAATTTATAATTAAATAAACAAATATAAGGAGAATTTTTTATTATGAAAAAAGCTGTTACCATACAGGATATTTCCTGTTTCGGAAAATGTTCACTTACAGTAGCACTTCCTATAATTTCAGCCATGGGAATTGAAACGGCAGTTATTCCTACTGCTGTATTGTCAACACATACCGGAGGTTTTACAGGATATACTTTCCGTGACCTTACAAATGATATTCCTGATATTGCTGACCATTGGAAAAAACTTAATCTTAAATTCGATGCAGTCTATACAGGATATCTCGGCTCTATGGAACAAATAAATATTGTATCAAATTTTTTTGATGATTTCAGAACAGATAAAAATGTTATAATAGTTGACCCTGTTTTAGGAGACAATGGAAAATTTTATGCAGGATTTGGGACAGAGTTTGCGGAAAAAATGTCCTCTCTCTGTTCAAAGGCTGATTATATTATACCAAATATGACAGAAGCTTCATTTATGCTGAAAATTCCATACACCGAAAATTATGACAAGAATTATGTTGAAGATATTCTCCGTAGACTTGCTGAATTCGGTTGCAAAACTCCTGTGCTTACTGGTGTGCATTTTGATAATATTAAACAGGGTGCTGTAGCTTATGATTCCGAAAATGATAAGTTTTATTATTCATTCGGTGATAATATTGACCGTTCAGTGCATGGTACTGGAGATATTTTCGCAAGCGTATTTACCGGAGCTGTAACTCTCGGAAAAGATATTCAGACAGCACTTGATATTTCAGTAAACTATACTGTTGAATGCATAAAAGCTACAATACCTTATTTTGATGAAATGTGGTATGGCAGTTGCTTTGAACTTTGTCTCGGAAAGCTTATAGAAATGACCAATAAATAAAATATAAAAAAGGCAATTATGATGAATAGTTTGAATGAATTTCAACAAAATTTTATGAAAGCCCTTTCTGATATTCAAGAAATATGTGTTCAACAAGTGGTTTTAAATCAAAATGATAATCAATCATTGCAAGATAAGTATTATGATATTACTTCCGAGGTTATTATAAGAATTATGGAAATAATTGACGGATATGATAATTATAATATTGGCAGATTAAAGGTAATATGTGAAAAATCAGGAGAAGAACTAAAAAATAATCCTTATATCGAATTACATGATATGATATGTGATTATTTAAAGAGAACTGATTGACAAATTATTTAATAATACAATAAATCAAATACTCCCGAAAGCAGTTTAAAAAATCACTTTCGGGAGTAAAAATTTTATATATTTATTATGATTAAAGTCACCGGATTTTTGATTTTAATGCCCGAAAACTTCAGTTTCGAGTACATTTTGATTAGCACCGAAATCTACTTGTAAAACATTCTGGATATCACCGCTGGCTGTCCATACATCTTCAGGATAGAATGTCCCGTCGGCTGGTATCTGAATTTGTTTCACATCATATCGAATGGATAACGGAAGTCTCAAAGCAAGAAGATACATTCCGATTGATGACATATTTGTATTGACTTCCGGAATGACGTGCTTTGAAATTTTGCTTATTGCCACGGGATTCAGAGCTTTTGGAATAACTTTTGTAATAACTTTTCTTTGACGGCTTGTACGTTCAAAATCGCTGTTTCCTACATATCTTATACGTGCATATGAAAGAGCCTGTTTGCCGTTAAGGTGAAGTTTACCGCCACCGTCAAGGAAATCTGACCATTGGTCGTCTCCCATAAGACCATTTACTTCTGAAAAGAGAATATTGTTTATTTCCTGTGCTTCATCGTCAGTAACATCAATATCAATGCCTCCGACAGCGTCAATAATACCCACAAATGATATGAAATCAACTGTAACATAATCGTCAATTTCAACCATAAAATTACTTTCAATAGTATCCATAAGCAAATCTGCGCCTCCATAGGAGTATGATGCATTAAGCTTGTCCATGCCATAGTTAGGAATATTTACATAACAGTCACGCATAAATGAAGTCAGTATAATCTGATTTGTACGACTATTGAATGATACAAGAATCATTGAATCGGAACGCCCCTGTTCGTCAATTGAACGTCCGTCTGTGCCAATTACAAGAACACTTCTTACATAGTTTCTTGACATTGCACCTACTGTGCGGTTTCTGCCAGTGGAATCCTGTTTTCCTATTTTTCCTATTATACTGAATGCTGTACAGGAGTAAATTGCAAAAAGCAGAACCAGAATTGTAAACAGGCTTAATAATATACGTTTTAACACTCTGCCGAAAAGACTTTTATGTTTTCTTTTTTTGCGGTGTTTTGACGGAGCTTGTGTATAGTTTGAATAAGAATTTTGTTGGTAATTAGGATTTTGATAATGTGGTTGCTGATAGTTTTGTGATTGACGCTGATAATTGGAGTTCTGATATTGGTAATTTGGATTCTGATAGTTAGGATTTTGATAGTATGGTTGCTGATAATTCTGCGATTGGCGTTGATAATTGGAATTTTGATATTGATAATTTGGATTCTGATAGTTAGAGTTTTGGGAATATTGTTGCTGATAATTGGAAGAACTATAGTTCTGATTCTGATTTCTGTTATAATTATTGTTTTGCTGTTGGTTAAGCGGACGAATAGGACGGCGGGTATTTGGATTTTTTTGTTGTGGCTGTCTGTAATTCGGACGTTTAGGTTGAACTGGTATATTCAAAGTATTTTGATTATCTGTGTTGTTGTCATTGTTCTGAAATCTTTCTGTCATTTGTGACTCCTTTCAGAAATCTTATAAAACCTGTCACCATACTGTTGTATATCTGTGCCAGCAGGAGACAGGTTTTTGATTTAGAATTTTTTTGAACATAACGCTATATATGTGAACAGCATACAAGCAAGGTTATAAACAATCATAGATGCTGATGACATATAAACGTAATTGAATTGAAAAGCTTTTGAAATAATAAGCATTGTACCAAGTATGAATCCCAATGCAATTGAAACTGTCTGGAAAATAAGTCCCGTAATTGATGCTGAATGTATAACTTTAGTACCTATAATCAGTTGTGCAAATGCAGAAAACTTACCAGAACAAGCTAATGATGCACTTAAACGTACAGATTTTTTCGTTTCTTTATTGAAGTCTTCATGAAGTTTTTTAGGCAGAATCCTGAACATATTTCTTGAAATTCCGAAAAGTGTTGAAATTTTTTCCGGAGAAAGACAAGGGTCAATATTTTTCATAATCATAAATATTTTGTGTTTTGAAAGTTGTCTGACCCAGCGTTTCACTTCACGGTCTGCACTGATTTTAACAGTAAATAATGCAGCGATGTTTCCGGAAACTGATAAATACATAGCTTCCTGACCGTCTTCAATATATTCAGTTTCTTTTGTTTTAGTCGGAAGACCTTCAATATTATGTTTGTGCATAAGTTCACGAGTACCGAAAAGTACACGTTTATTATGAATCCAGCCACAAAGACCCATTGATTCCTCATATGAGAAATTTTCGATGTTATAAAGAACTTTGTTTTCGTCTATTATATCATCGAAAAGATGTCGCATAACACTGCCGGCGTGTGAAGTAAGGCTTGCTGCTTCAAGAAGAGCTTCATTGGCATCTTTATTGAAAAACAGTTTTACACCACAGAGTTTAACAGAATGTGCCGGAAAAAGTGAATCGGTATTTACAAGAATTGAATTTGTATCGTAAAAATCATCAATACTTTGATAACCGAGTATAACACCTTTTTTAATTATTGCACGGTTGGAAATTCTTTCAAGCGGAAGATTTGCAACAAGTGGCATTGCAATGCAAGATGTTGCACATATAAGCATACAGAAAATTGACATTCCGAAAGCAAGAGCTTCAATAGTAAATAATGATTCGTTGCAGAATAATGTCATTATAAGCGAAATCAAAGCAGATATTATAAGACAGATAGGAGTAGCTTTCCGGCAATATTTGTCAGTTATATCTGATGAATAAGTGTATTTCAGAAAATCAGTAAAATAATCTGTTTTACGCATAGATGCCAGTATAGGAAAATCACCGAGAGTGCCACGTGTAAGACGTTCTGCACGTTCTTCATCTTGTACATATACTATTCCATGACCTTTAAAATCCTTGCTTGAAACGGTTTTGAAATTTCGTTCTGCACGTTGCAGAATGAGGTATTTTCCGATAGCATTTGAAAGCAGGGCAAGTATACCTATTGGCATATAAATGCGTTCTGCCGTAAGTGAATCATGGTGTATAAATGCCGGAAGTATTGAAATAATACAGGTTATAGCAGTAACAGAAGTCATTGAATCACTGTCGGCTTTAAAAGTGAATAATTTTTTAAGACCTTTTGTAATTACAGGAAATGACGCAATAACGGCAAAAATTCCTGTGGCCAGATGAACACTCAGATAAGAAATTATATTTTTTTTGCTTAAAAACTCAAGTAAAGCCATATCAAGTTGATTTGTAAAGGTAACAAATAAACTGAAAAATGTCAATAAAAAAAGTATTGTCATACGAGTTTTAATAATGCTTTTCAGTTCGGTAATATCTTTGCCTACATCTTCAACATCACCATAATGATTAAAATCAACTATGCGTTTTGTTCGTTTTTTGGTGGAAGAATCAGCCGTTTCTTCATTTTGAACGCTAACATCATCTTCATCATCAGTGTTTTTTGAAGAATGTACAACTTTCTGTCTGGTGTGAGCTGGTTTTTTTCCAGCATATTTTGACGCTTCAATAATTGCAGGACGTGGAACTATATCCGTTATAAGTCTGAGATTTTCAGGGTCTTCTGCCTCCGCAAGAACAACTGCACGACTACGTTTTTTCTTTTTAAGAGCAGGCGGAGTATACATATATTCTCCGTCGGGAGTTTCTTTTTTATATGTATAATCAACTTCTTTTTTACGATGATTTTTTTTGTTTTTTTGAAGTTCACTTGCTTCTCTTGCTCTTGTTGACTCTGTCATACGACGTATTTTAGAAATATCATCAGTATTCATGTGTGTGTTTATTACCGGACTGTTATAAATTGCCGGTTTAGGATTTCCGTCAGCATCAGTTGCACCATTCAGAACAGTTATTTTATGATTTGAATGTTTTTTCTGTAATTCGTCTTCCATGTTGTTAACCGATTCGTTATCCCATATGGTTCTTTCATGGGAAGTCGGTTTAGGAGGGGTGGCAATACCGGATTTTCTCGTGTTGTTTTCGGGTGAATATTCATCAAGGATATCCTTGACAGAAGGTTTTTTATCGGACATATTATCACTCCTTTATAAACGCCGTTGTCTTACTACTTCATACATAAAGATTCCGGAGGCAACAGAGGCATTAAGAGAGTTGATATTTCCGTACATTGGAAGTTTTACCATAAAATCACATTTCTTTTGTATAAGATGGCTTATTCCGAAACCTTCTGAACCGATTACAAGAGCCATACTTCCGGTAAAATCTGTCTGACAGTAATCAGAACCGGAAGCGTCTGTACCATAAATCCATACTCCGTTTTCTTTCAGAGTGTCAATGCATGAAGCAAGGTTTGAAACTCTTGCAACCGGAACATAACTTATAGCACCAGCGGAAGTCTTTGCAACAGTTGCATTAAGTGATGCACTACGGCGTTTAGGGATAATGATTCCATCTGCTCCGGCTGTTTCGGCAGTACGGATAATAGCTCCTAAATTGTGAGGGTCTTCTATTTCGTCGCAGATTATTATAAAAGGTTTAGTACCTTTTTTACGGGAAACTTCGAGGATATCTTCAACGGAAACATATTCACCGAATGCTCCTATAGCTACAACACCTTGATGTGAAGCTCCTCCGGCAAGCTGTGATAATTTTTTATCCTGAGTATCTTTAACAACAATGTTTTTTTCTTTTGCAAGACGGCGTATCAGTCCTAAACTACCGCCATTTCCGTCAATATATATAGTGTCAATTGGAGTATTGGACTTTAAAGCTTCGATAACCGGATTACGTCCGATAATAGTTTCATTATTATTATTATTCATAGTGTTTACAGAGAATTAAAAAAATTCTCAGCTCCTTTTCTTTTGTCTATATTATAACATTATGGTTAAGAAAATACAAGACTTTTAATATTATATTCTTTTACCATGGGATTTTTTCGTCAGGAAATGTCGATTACAGAGAGTTCCGGACGATTGAATATTCTTGGAATGAAAATCATTCTTAACGGACGGGCAAGACCACGGCTGATTATATGACAAGTGGATTTGTATTGATACTGACCATTGGTATATTTTGGAAAAAGTCCTTGGTCTGGAGCGTATAAACCTTGTTCGAGAATTACTGGTAATCTCCATTGACCGCCGTGTGCATGACCCGAAAGTATAAGGTCAAATTTATGATTGTATTCTGAAATGTGTTGTGGTTCGTGAAGTAATAGTATATTATAATATTGGTCGTCTGTTGTAACGTCTGGAAGTTCATAGGAATCAACAATACCATATACACGAACTTTACAATTATTAATATTTAAATCAATAAAATTTTTATCCAGAACAAGAACACCGATTTTTTTAACGTCATCAAAGAATTGTTCAATGTCATCACGGTATGATTCATGATTACCGGCAGTATATGCACAAGGATACTTTTCGGCTACAGATTTCATAAGAGTTAAAGCATTCTGAGTACCATTCACATGGTCAATGACATCTCCGCCAAAAAGAACTAAATCCGGAGTAACTTTTTCTATTTCGTTGATTATTCCTGACTGGTCTTTGCCCCCATAAGTGCAGTTGTGAAGGTCTGAAATAAAAACTATTTTCATATTGACGTTTTTTTCAGAATTGACATTATAATAAACCGTTTGTAAAGTAAATCCCCATATATACAAAAGTACGATTAATATTACCCCAATCACTAAACAAACAGTTTTTTTCATTATTCTCCTCTTTGTGAAATAATGTCAATCATTTCACCGACATTTTTCATACCGGAAACTTCACGCATTTTGAAACGCATACTGAATTCGTTTTCAACAGCGGAAATAAGATTTATATGTTCAATGCTGTCCCAGTCGTCAATGTCATTTGCGGTAGTTTTTTCTGTGATAGTGATTGTATCGTCACCAAAAACATCTCTGAAAACTTCTGTAAGTCTTTTAACAATTTCATTCTTATTCATAATTAAACTCCTTTTCATTTACTTTAATTACATTGTTTTTGTTGGTATATGATGATATATCAAGACTCCATATGGAATCTCCATTGCTGTTTTTTGATTCGTTTTTAAATCCGAATGTTCCGAAAAGTTCAGATACCATGTTATTTTTAGGTGTTTTGTAGTAGTAACCTATTATTTTAGTAATTCCACGAGCATGGCATTGTTTTACAAGTTCATCAAGCATTGCAAATTCCATATCCCTTTTTAGAACACGGCAACTCATAAGCCATAATTCAATATGTAAGGTTTTATTTTCGCAACGTCCGATAACAACCGAAACTATACCGTTATCACCGAATTTATCAGCAAGTTGTCCGCACAGCCTTATATGGTCTGAACTTTTTGCAACTTCGTTCATTTCTGATTCTGAATAGCGTTTTGTTGTAACGTTAAACTGATTGCTTTTGTTGGTCAACTGCGTTATTCTTTGGATATATACCGGCAAAAAGTCTGTTATTTTAGCGTGCATATCAAGGCTTAAAAGATAGTCGGTATAGTTTGTAAAACTTTTTTGCTGAGCGTTTCTTTTAGCATTAGCGGAATACATTTCACTGCGATTCAAGTCATCTTTGGAAATTGATGTTACTTCAAAGAATCCGCTTCTTGAAAGCCTGTACATAGTATCGCCGGCAGAAGTGAAATTAACTGTCGGGACGTTTGGAAGCTGTGCATTTACTATAGCACATTCTGCCGGATTATCATCAATGAAAACAAAGCTATCTGAAAGCAAGCCTATTTCATTGGCTGACTGTTCAATATTAAGGTCTTTGCTGTTCCAGTTGGCTTTTATCGAAACAAAGTCATCAGGTTTAAGGATTCCGCTCGGGTGATTCAATCCGGATAAAGCGTTTTCTTCGTCATTTTTGGAGCACACTGCAAGAAGTACGCCATAGTTTTTGTATCCTTTTATGAATGTCTGAAACTCACTGAAAGACTGTCCCACAGCAGTTTCAACGCCTATTTCTATGCCTTCCTGACCGTCGTCACCAATGACACCGTTCCATAACGTATTGTCAAGGTCAAGGTCAATGACTTTATGATTTTTGCCGTATAACGATTTTATTATACAAGCTACACTATATGACAAATCTGGAATTGATTCCATGCGGACGGCGTATTTATACAGAAACCATGCATCAGAGTCATGCCATTTTGTTAAACCGATAACCGAGGAAAGATAATTTATATCATTTATATAAAAACCATTGTTATTTCGGGCATAATCGGAAAACATAACATTAAGGCGGTTTATGAAAGCACCTATACCAGAATATCCCCAGCCGTCATAGTTTCCGGAATGGCGGAATAATGGGAGTTCAAAGTTATTCTGAATGATAGGACACGAAAATTTTTGTGAAAGGCTAATCCACATCTGTTTGAAATAGTCAAACTGATTGTCAAGTTTATCCTGTATCTGTTCAGGAGTTTCAGCAGGACTTTCCGGAACAATTGTAAGATTGCGTGATGTTGTGTGAATATAGATTAAATCCGGCTTAAAGCTGTCGAGTTCCGGAGAACCGAATACAGCATCTTCATAGAATTTATTGTATTCTGACTGATAAAATTCCGGTTCTATTCCGAAGTTAAGCAGAAAAAGTTCCATGACTGAAACAATGTCATTAGTAGTTGAACCGCCTAAAACAGCTATTTTCTTTTTTATGCGTGTTGAATCGTCAGAAAGAAGTTGTTTTTTAATAGCACGTCTTTTACGGAGAATGTTTTTCGCATCAAACGGAAAAAGCAGTTCTTTCATATTAAAAATCCCCCTTATTATTTATTTAAATTTGCAGAAATATATTCACGATTAGGACCTACTGCCGAATAAGTACACATAGCAAAAAGTACATCAGTAGCTTCTACTTCTTCAATGAAGCTTTTAGCGTTAATATCGAAATATCTTACATCACAGAGGTATATGTTTTCAAATGAACTTGTAAGGAATGGTAATAAAGCATTACCATAGCTATCCTTGAAAATAACAAGAGTTCTTCCGTTTTTGCATTGTGTTTTAACGTGACGGATATTGTCGTCCATTCCGAAAACAAGGTAATAACTCGAATTATCAAGGGTATCAGGATTAAGAAGAAGTTCAGTTTCAGTAGGATTTGTAAAACTGCTTGTATACTGAGTGACTTCAACATCTGTTTTAGGTTCGTAGTAGATGAAAGGTTCAGGATTTTCAAGGAGAGTTGAACTCTTTGTATATCCGTAGAGAGTGCCTACATATCCCGAAAGTACGTGTTTATTGTATTCGGAAATGTCTGCAAAATCAACGCCTGCGACCTTGGCAAATTCCTGTGATGCATAATAAGCACCGAGCGGTTGCCAGTGGTGGTCTGTGCGTGAATAAAGAGCCTCTTGTTTATGTTTTAGTAAAGCTGTGTATGCATCAACATTTATTACATCTTTGAGATTCTCTTCAATTGAATCAAGGTCTTTTTTCTCACTTTCAACGAGGTCAAGATAATTTTCAGGCAGATAGTAAGAAACAGATGTAGGAAGTACCATTGAATAAACATTGATATCTTTTCCAAGAGCTTCTTTGTAAGCGTTTACATCTTCGGCGTACTTTATTTCATTTCCCCATGCTCCGCCATACAACATTATGCCACGCTTATTTACAACGAGAATATTATTTGCAAGTTCGCCGTTCGCTGCTGCAACGTTTGCATCAGGAAGAGTTTCAGCAGTAGTTGTAGTTGTAATAGTTCCTGTGCCTGTTGTTCCTGAAACTGTAGTTTGTTTGCTTTCTGTCGGATTTTCTTTAGGTTGTTCCTGAGAGTTGTCTTTAGCGGTATTATAGAGTTCAACTCCGTCTTCGTCGTCACCTGAACTGCCGTATTTAACGCCTTTAAGTGGCATTATGTACTTTGAAATAACTGTCTTGAAAAAGCTTCTGTTTGGAACAGTGTCATCATAGTAATTGGCAATGCCTTCTGTGTATTCGCCTTTTAGATAACTTTCAACTGAAAATTTAGGAAATTCAGTAAGATTTCTGTTTTCCTCATGGGAAACGGTATCACGTTTAAAAAATAGCAGATAAACGAATCCGGCTAACAAGACAAGTATAATTACAATTATATTGAACAGTGCAAAAGCATTGTTAACGAAATTCTGATGTTTTTTGTTATTTTTTGATTCAGACATATTCACCCTCCTTAGAAACGGAAGTAAAGAAACGGATTTGTTGTAGCGTCAACCAACATAACACTTGTAAGCAACAACAGAAATGCCGATACAGCAGTTGTTATAACGGAAGTGGTATGACGTGTGAAAGCTGTTTTGCTGGTCAACTTCTTTATACCGTCTATAATCGGGAAACAACATATTACAGAAACTAAAAGCAGGAAAATATTATTCATAAAAGTTATTTTATCCTGAAGAAGTATAAAACCATTATTGCCGAAACCGAATATAGTTTTAAAGAATGTACCAAGTTGTCCGAGGTCTTCAAAGTAGAAAATTCCAAAGCCTATAATGATAACTATTTTGTTGTAAATCTGCCTTATGACTATAGGAATTTTTTTCATACGTTTTTTGCCGATAATCATTTCAAGGAATACAAATATTCCGTAATAGAGACCCCATATTATAAAGTTCCAGTTAGCTCCGTGCCATATACCTGTACAAAGCCATACAAGGAACAATCCGCCGTATTTTCTGCGTTTGCCAAAGATTGGAACATAAAGAAGATAATCACGGAAGAATGTACTAAGTGAAATATGCCACCTCTGCCAAAATTCTGTTATATCCTTGCATATAAACGGGTGACGGAAGTTTTCATCAAAATGGAATCCGAATATTCGTCCAAGACCTATTGCAATATCAGAATATCCCGAAAAATCAAAATATATCTGCATTGCATAGGATACAGCACCTAACCAACCTCCGATTACTGAACAATCGCCGATATTTTTAAGGAAGTTATCAGCTACTATACTTAATTGGTTTGATAAGAGAACTTTTTTTGAAAGTCCGAGAACCATTCGGTTAAGACCATATGAAATGTCAGCAAGATAAACTTTGCGGTTTTCGATTTCTTTTTCAATTGTGCTATAGCGAACTATAGGACCAGCAATGAGTTGCGGAAATAATGTCAGATACAGCAGAAAATTATGAAATTTTTTCTGTACTTTAACAGTTTCCCAGTGACAGTCGATAACATATGAAACAGTCTGAAATGTATAAAAACTTATTCCGATAGGAAGTTTTATATCAGGTATGGGAATATCTGTTGAACAAACAGCATTGATATTTTCAACTATAAATCCACTGTATTTGAAAATTCCGAGCATTGCAAAATCGTATATAATGGCAATAGCTGTCACAAGAGTATCAATTTTAGTGTCTTTGTGTTTACCGATAAGTATAGCGGATATGTAGTTCACAAACGCACTGAACAGCATTAGAAATACATAAACAGGTTCGCCCCATGCGTAGAATATTAGTGAAAATATTATTAACACAATATTTTTAGCCTTAGTACCTTTTGCGAGTGCATACGCAAACAGACACAACGGCAGAAAAAAGTAAATAAAGAAAAGTTTTGAAAATACCATAGCAAACCGCCTTTTTGTTATTATATTTATCTGAATACAGAGACGAAAAAAATCTGTACTAAATAATTATACAACATGATACAGCCAAATGCAATAGGAAAAAACAAGGATTTTAAAAAAAAATGCCAAATCGTCCCAAACTACAAAAAAATCAACAAAACCTGTCAATTTTTGGAGAAAAATAAATGAATATATTTCACAAAAAGTACACTAAAAGCAATGAGTCCAGCAAAATACTGAACTCATTTTCTGAAAATATTTATTTTTCGTAACTTGTTTCACTTATAAGAGTGCCGTCATATGATACTTGTTTTTTTCGGTTTACGCCGTTACCAAAGTACCAGTCAATAATAATTGAATCATCATTGAATTGAATGGTGTAATTATCGGTAGAAAGTTCACCATCATTAACGAAAACACAGCTAACATCATCTATTGGAACATCTGTAAGGTAGGTGAATGAACCGTCAGAATTTTTAAGATATACGGTGGCATTACAATCCATTAAACTTTGCTCTTGAGTTATTAAAATTTCATGAGAACCGTCCTCAGAAGTATAATAACAACTTTCTTTCTGTTCTGACATAAAATGGTTTAAATTGATATATCCTGCCAAATCATATGAATTGCATTGTGATTTAGGAATTGTTGCCTGAGCGAGTATTTTTGTATTATTTTGTGGATATAATCCCTCATCGTTTTGGTAAGATGATTCTATTTCAAATACTATTACTGATTCATTTGTTTTAGGGTTATTTAATCGTGCAGAACCGAGTATTTCTGAAAAAATACCCTCACCGAATTGCTGTATAAAAGGTTCAATAATAAGATTGTTTTCTTCAAAGAAAGCTTCATTATAGCGGTCAAGGTATTTCTGAATTACGGAATCATCTGTAATTATACTTGTAAGATAATCTGATAATTCAGAATAGCTTGTTAAAATTTTGCTGTATCCATTTGTATCTTTTATACTTTCCATGTCGTCAATTAAGGAATCAACAATATCAATATAATAGTTTTGTGTAGAAACGTTTTCAGGATTGAGTAAATTCTGTCTCATCTGCACGAGGTCGAAAACATCAAAATATCCGTCAAAATTAATATCAAGGTTATATTCTTGGAAATTTGTTTTATCATCACTTGAAAAGTCATAAGTTCCCATAAGGCATCTCTGAAGAATTACAGCATCAGCAATACTTAATTTATCATCACAGTTGATGTCCCCTAAGATTCGGGTATCAGACCAACTTTCAACACCTTTTTCAATGAAAATGGGTTCTGAATCTGCTCCGGCGATTGTTGGAACTATTCCTGTAATTGTTGCCATAGCAAGCAATGCACTCAATAATTTTTTCATATTTTCCTCCATAAAATGTATATTTTCCTTAATTATACAATATTATATAAGTTTTTTCAATTGACATTTTAAACAAAATTGCATAAATAATTTATATATTTATATAACTGAATTCATGTGAATGGGAATATCAGGGTTGATTTTTTATGGAAAATATATTATAATAAAATATATCATTATATTTTCAGAGGGAGTCTTTAAGTATGAAAAAAATATTGATACCTGTAGTTTGTACTTTTCTTCTCTCTGCCTGTGGGAATGAACCTGCTAAAAAAGTATCTCCCGATAACAATCTTGATAAATGTACCCTGCGTTTTTCGTGGTGGGGAGGAGATGACCGTCATCAAGCAACACTCAAAGCAATAGAATTATGGAATACTCTTTATCCTGACATTGAAATTAAAGCTGAATACGGCGGTTGGGACGGTTGGACAGAAAAAATTAATACTCAGATAAGCGGTGGTTCAGAACCCGATATCATGCAGATAAATTATGACTGGCTTATTACTTTATCTGATGACGGAGAAGGCTTTTACGATTTGAACAGTCTTGATAGTTTTCTTGACCTCTCGGGATTTGATGACGAAATATTGTCATTTGGTACTGTCAACGGTCACTTGAATGCAATAGCGGTATCTTTAAGCGGACGTGGTCTTTTCTATAATTCAAAAGTATTTCAACAAGTAGGGGCTTCTTATCCGAAAACTTGGGACGAGCTTATTTCTCTTGGAGAAGTCTTTCAACCTTATGGACGTTATCCTCTTGACCTTGATATTCAGTCAGGTGGAACAGCTTGGTATTTAGCCGTAGTATATGTTCAGCAGACAACGGGAAAAACTTTCATTGATATGGACGGAAACCTTAATTTCACTGTTGATGATATCGAAAAAGCTTTGAATTTTTATAAGCGTCTTGAAGACAATCATGTTATAAGAAACGTTCGTACTCGTACAGATGAGGATGGAAACACAGCTTTATATCAGTCACCGGAATTTATAGGCGGTAATATTGCTGGTGTTCTCGAATGGGGAAGTGCTGTCGGTAAATATGAATCAGTTCTTGAAAAAGGCGTTTTAGAAGCCGGAGATTTTCTTACAGACAATGACGGAAATTCAAGCGGTTGGTTTATTAAACCCTCTCTCATGTATGCAGTTTCCGCAAATACTCAATATCCTGATGAAGCCGGAGCTTTTATTAATTTTCTGCTGAATAATCCCGATTGTGCCGAAATATTAGGGACTTCACGTGGTATTCCTGCATCGTCATACGCTCGGAACAAGCTTGAAGAAAGCGGAAAGCTTAATGGTCTTTCTTATCAGAATAATCAGATGCTTGAATCCATGGATACAGTTACAATAAGTCCATATATGGAACTTTCCAGAATGAAAGAATTTTACAATACTGCTATTGAAAAGGTTTCCTACAATGAAGCAGATATAAGAAAAACTGCTATTGAACTGCATACAAATATCAAAAATTATCTTGAAAGCATTAAAAAATAATATGAAAAAATATAATAATCCTGTCGGGGTAAATAAATTTACCGGACTGTTTCTTATAACTCCGTTTATAATCGGAAGTATTTTATTTATAATTTATCCGTTTGTATGTTCTTTTGCTACTGGTCTTACAGAATATGACGGTATACATTCGCCGGAATTTATAGGATTTGACAATTACAAAAAAATGCTTACTGATGAAAGCTTTCTTAAAGCTGTTGGAGTTACTTTTAAATATACTGCTATTTTCGTACCTCTTAAAATTATTGTATCATTGTTGACAGCAGTTCTTTTAAGTATGAACATAAAAGGAATGGGAGTTTACAGAACAGTTTTTTATATACCGTCAATACTCGGTTCTAACCTTGCCGTTGCGATAATGTGGCAGTATCTTTTTACAAAAAACGGTCTTGCAAATCAGTTTCTTGAAATGCTTGGAATACCTTCTGTAAGTTGGTATGGTGATGAAAAGTATGCTATATTTATAATTATACTTCTTAGATTATGGGAGTTTGGTTCAACTATGATTATATTTATGACAGCTTTGAAAAACATTCCAAAAGAATATTATGAGGCATCACGGGTTGACGGTTGCGGAAGTATAAGAGCATTTTTCAGTATAACGCTTCCTCTTATAAAGAATACAATTTTTATAAATGTCATATTACAGACTATTTCGGCTTTACAGGAATTTAACGCTCCTTATATGATTACTTCAGGCAATCCTATGAAAAGCACTTATACAATAGGTATGCTTATTTATGATGAAATGTTCAGTTATCATAATGCCGGTTATGCTAATGCTGTATCATGGATTCTTTTTGTTCTTACAGCGGTAATAATATTTATAATGTTCAGAATTGCCGAAAAAAACCGGAGTGAACAGCAATGAAAAAAATATTTACTTATATTATACTGACTTTTATTGCATTTTTTATGGTGTATCCGTTGCTGTGGCTTGTCGGAGCGTCTTTCAAGTCCAATCAGGAAATACATAGTTCTGTATGGTTTGTTCCGAAAAACTTTGATTTCAGTGTTTATCTAAATGCGTGGAAAACTAATACAGGCTATTCAATGGGACACTACTTTTTCAATACATTTGCGGTAATCGTTCCTAAAACATTATTTGCAGTTGTATCATCAGTTCTTGTTGCATACGGATTTGCAAGATTTGATTTTCCGCTTAAAAAATTTTTTTATTCACTTCTCATGCTGGGAATGTTTATGCCTTTAATTGTAACTGTTATGCCCATGTATATGTTATGGAATAAGCTTGGATTTCTTGATAGCTATGTACCATTAACTGTTCCGTCGCTGTTTGCCTGTGAGGGAATGTTTGTATTTATACTGATACAGTTTTTCAAAGGTATACCGAAAGAACTTGATGAGGCTTCACGTCTTGATGGTTGCGGAACTTTACAAACCCTTGTTTATATTCTTGTTCCATGTATAAAACCGGCAATTATTTCTGTGATAGTATTCAATTTCTTATGGACTATGAATGATTTTCTTAATCCGCTCATATTTATAAATTCAACTGAAAAATATACACTGTCTCTTGCTTTGAGAACGTCCGTAGACAGTACAGGGCAGGGCTATGAGGAATGCAAAATAATTGCCATGTCAGTTATAGGACTGATACCTTCTATAACTGTTTTTGCACTGGCACAGAAAAAATTTGTGGGAATAACTGCCGGAGGAATTTCACAATGAAAACTATTGCAGACAAAATAACTGAATCATATATAAATAATCTGATTTTGCCTTCAGAACCGCTTTTCCCGATATGGAACAGAGAAAACTTTATATTCCGGAAAACTGCAAAGTGGAACTATATTGACAACTGCATGATAAAAGCTGTAACAATGCTTTATGAAATCTCTGAAAATAATGAACTTCTTGACTATGCAATAAAATTTATTGATGCCTATATTTCCGACGGAACTATTCCGACTATGCGTACAGAGGATTTTAACCTTGATAACATTAATGGCGGTAAAAATCTTATATATATTTTCCGGAAAACAGGGGATATACGTTATAAAAAGGCTATAAGAAAAATATACTCTCAGATTGAACGGCAACCCCGCCTTGAAAACGGAAACTTTTGGCATAAAGCTATTTATCCTTATCAAATATGGCTTGACGGATTCTATATGGCGTTGCCTTTTATGGCTGAATATGCTGAAATTACAGGAAACTATTCACTTTATGATGACATTTACAGACAGTCCGAAAACGTTCGTAATCTTATGCGTGATTCTGTAACAGGATTATATTTTCACGGTTATGATGAAAAGCGTTTACAGTGCTGGGCAGATAAAAAAACAGGTCTTTCTCCTGAATTCTGGCTGAGGTCTATGGGGTGGTTCGGAGCAGGTCTTGCTGATTTGTGCGAAATTGTTCCCGAAAATCACCATTTATATGATTTGTGTTCTGAAATGCTTTCTGAACTTCTTAAATCATTATGTATTTTTTGTGATTCGGATAACACTCTTAAACAATTACCGGCTAAACCTAATCTTTCTGGAAACTACACTGAAACAAGCGGTACATTATTATTTGCATATTCTGCCGTTAAATCTGCTAATCTCGGGATTTCCGGAACTGATATTTTAAATACGGGATTACAGGCTTTTGATTCTGTAACAGAAAAATATATATCCTTTGAAAGTGTCCCCATACTTAAAAATATATGTCTTATGGCAGGACTTGGCGGGGCAGATAATCGTGACGGTTCTGAAAAATATTATCTTAATGAAAAAATAGTCTCAAATGATGCAAAGGGTATAGCTCCTTATTTAATGGCATATGCTGAAATAAAGAAAAGAAACTATTAAAAAAATATCCTCCAAAAAACTGTATTTTCAGATTTTTTGGAGGCATTTTATTTATTTTTTTATAAGGTCTTTTATAACTTCACTTGCAATTATAAGTCCGGCAACAGATGGTACAAAAGCATTTGAGGCAGGAAAATCCGAACGCTTTACAACAGGCTGTTCTTTTGAATAAACTGTTTTAAGCTTTTTAACACCTCTTTTACGCATTTCGTGACGCATAACACGAGCAAGAGGACAAACGGAAGTTTTATATATATCCGCTACTTCAAAAGCCATAGGATTAATTTTGTTGCCTGCTCCCATGGAACTGATAACAGGTGTTCCGGCTTTTTGCGAACACATTATTATTTCGATTTTTCCGGTTATAGTGTCAATGGCATCAACTACATAATCGTATTTTGAAAAGTCAATAAGATTAGATGTATCCGGCATAAAGAAGATATTATGTGTAGTTATTTTACATTCAGGATTTATGTCAAGTAGGCGTTTCATAGCTACTTGAGTTTTAGGTTGTCCGACAGAACTAAGGGTTGCGAAAATTTGACGGTTAATATTACTCATACAAACATTATCATTGTCAATAAGGTCAATAGCACCCACTCCAGAACGTACTAAAGCTTCTGCCGTATGACCGCCTACACCGCCAATTCCGAATACAGCAACATGAGATTTGCTTAAAATCTCCATTGCTTCTGAACCTAATAATAATTCTGTTCTCTGAAACTGTTCCATCATACGTTAAATCTGAAAAGAACTATATCGCCATCTTGCATAACGTATTCTTTTCCCTCAAGACGTACAAGACCTTTTTCCTTAGCAACCGCCATAGAACCGCATTCCATAAGGTCGTCAAATGATACGACTTCTGCACGGATAAAGCCTTTTTCAAAGTCTGTATGAATTTTTCCGGCAGCTTGCGGAGCTTTAGTGCCTTTTGTTATTGTCCATGCACGGACTTCCTGTTTGCCCGCTGTAAGGAATGAAATAAGTCCAAGAAGTGAATAACCCTCTTTTATAATTCTGTTTAGTCCGGAAACTTCAAGACCGAGTTCAGCTAAGAATTCTTTCTTTTCTTCGTCCGTCATATCGGAAATTTCTGCTTCTGTCTGTGCACATATAGGAAGTACTGCGGAATGTTCTGATTCTGCAAGCTGGCAGACGCTTTTATAATTTTCATTTGTATCAATGTTGTTTATAAAGTCATCTTCGGAGAGGTTAGCAGCATAAATAACAGGTTTTGCAGAAAGAAGTGGAGTAGATTTTATAATTTCTCTTTCATCGTCTGTAAAGTCAAATGCTCTTGCTGATTTACCGTTTTCAAGATGTTCTTTGAGGCGTTCAAGGAAATCTATTTCAGCAAGGTATTTTTTATCGCCTTTTACAGCTTTTTTAGCCCTGTCAATGCGTCTGTCAACCATTTCTATATCAGAGAAGATAAGTTCAAGATTAATGGTTTCAATATCACGGAGGGGATTAATATTTCCGTCAACATGAATAATATTAGGGTCTTCAAAACATCTTACAACGTGTACAATAGCATCAACTTCACGGATATCAGCAAGGAATTTGTTTCCAAGTCCTTCACCCTTTGAAGCACCTTTAACGAGTCCTGCAATATCAACAAATTCTAGAACTGCCGGAGTAAATTTATCAGGGTCATACATTTCTGCGAGTTTATCAAGGCGTTCATCAGGAACAGATACAATACCTATATTTTTATCAATGGTGCAGAAAGGATAATTTGCAGATTCTGCCCCTGCATTAGTGAGAGCGTTAAAGAGTGTGCTTTTGCCTACGTTTGGCAAACCAACCATACCAAGTTTCATATTTTTTCAAAAGTCCTTTCGGTTTAATATTTATGATTAATTCTCTTGTTGTTCACAAGTGAATCAATTGTCGAATCAATAATTTCTACATCGTTTTCAGAACCAATATCACATGGATTACCGGCAAGTATTTTTATTTTTATATCAGATTCAGAAATATATACCTTTCCTGAACCTTGTGCTGTGCCTATTCCGGTAACTTTGTCACCCTCTGAATCAACAGATATTTCAGTATTTTCAATATGAGTATTGACATTACCTTGAACTGCACCTATTCCCGTGTGATTAGCCGAACGCATTTTCATATAAATTTTACCGCTTTCAGTTATAACGCTTCCGTCACCGTTTTCTAAAGCTCCTATGCCGACAGCCTGAGCACCGGTACATGAAATGCTTATATCAGCGGACGTTGTAACAGAGGTTACTCCGGAAAAACTTCCTATACCGGCAATTCTTATACCGGAGCAGGTTATATCAACAATACAATTTTCGGAGATATTTATAATTGAATCGCCATTGAAACTGCCAATAGCTAATCCGTTATGAGTATGCATACAGATTTTTATTTTTCCGGAAACTATATTTATTTCGGAATCATCTTCATTAAATCCACCGCCTATGCACATAGTCTGAATACCATTTGAAACTATTTCAAGTTTACCGGATATATTTATTTTTATATCACCATAACTGTGGTCATAATCGTTTCCTATGCCAATGCTTTCGGGTGCTTGACAGTCAATTATAAGATTGCCGTTTCCGTTAAGTTCAAATTGTGAACCCATAGGAACATATATTCCGGCATAACCGAGATAATTATTTTTTACAACAGTTAAGCATAATCTTGCGTATTCACCGACTGAAATAGTAGGTTTGCCGTTATTGCTGATAATATTGACATTTTTTAAAGTAAGGTCACAACTATGGTTATCCATTATAAGAATGTTCATTTTAATTTGTTTTTTAGGGTCGCCTATAATAGTGAGCTTACTTTGTGAAATGTGAATATCTGTATATTTTTCAAGAGCAAGTTTAAGAAGATTTATTTCAGAATCATTCTGAGCGTTGTATATTTTTTTAAGACCTTCCGGACGTGTTTCGAGATTAGTTGTTATAATTTCGTCCTTTACTTTTGAGGGGATTTCTTTAAGAATTACAGGGCGGGGTTTTGCAAGATAATGACCTTGTACGAGGTCAACTCCTAATCTGATAACTGTTTTAAGTTCCTGTACTGTTTCGATGCATTCAGCAATGGATTTTAGTTTATTATCGTGACAAAATTCTACAATTTGTGTAACAAGCTGTTGTTTCTTTAAGTCATTGTGAATATCCCTTATCAATGAACGGTCAATCTTTATGTAATCAGGAGCATATTTCAGGAGGTTTGAACTGTTTGAATAGCCTGTTCCGTAATCGTCAATAGCAAGCTGTACATTAATAAAATCACAACGTTGTTTTAATTTTTGAATACCTCTTTTTGTTGAATAGCTTTCCTCAACAATTTCAATAACGGTTCTTTCAAGAAGTTCACCATAATTGAGGTACAATTCATTGAAATCATCATCTGTAAGAATATTTGATGGTATGCAGTTTATAAAAAGCCTGTGTTCCTTGAAAGCATTTTTATTTTGACTTATAAAGCGAAGAGTATTGAAAAATGTCAGCTTTTCTATAGTATAAAGCATATTTTGTTCGTTTGCGATACGAAGAATCTGTTTTGGTGTCATGAAATTTTCGCCGGTAGTACGCATAAGTGCTTCATATGCAAAAATTTCACCATTATGGGTATCAACAATAGGTTGCAGATAATAAGTAAGCAGATTGTTGTGGACTATGTTAAGAAAAATCTGAGCGTGTTTATAAGAATCCTCTTCACGTACATAGCTTTCTTCAGAAAACCAGTTTATAACAGAACGCTTTAAAGAACGTGCTTCATATAATGCAAATTCTGAATAATTAATCAGTGTATTAAAATCGGTAGCTTCATTCGGATATGAAACACAACCTATTGAAAGACTAAGATTGCTTTTATCGGAAATATCTATTATTTCACCGAAATCGTCAGTAGGTTTGCAATTTCTTACAGCCTCGTCCATTTTGTTAAGAAGATTACAAACGGTCATTTTATCGCAGTCACAGAAAAATGCATATATTTCATAATCAGACCTTGAACCTATTATAATGTTTGGTTTTGAGAAGCTTTTTAATGTTTCTGCGACTGATACTATGCAGTTGTTTGTATTATCGACTGTAAGAAATGAACCTAATTTTTCGATACCATTAATATATATTGCACTGAAAAAACATTGACTTGTAGCTGTCATACATTGTTTCACTCTTTGTGAAAATGATTCATAAGACATTAATCTTGTTATCGGGTCAAATTCTTTAATAATGTGTTTTTTATTTGATTCTTCAACCTGTCGTGTAAAATCCTGTACAAAGCCAAGCCATTCATCACTGTTTTCATATATGTTCATTTTGATGTAGCGGGTACGATTTCCGGTAGTAAAACGGTATATATGTTTTTGGTTTTCGACTGGATTTTTTGAAATAAGTTCCAGAAGATTAAAAAATTCAAATTCATTAAGTTTATTGTTTCTACAGAAAAGCATATCGCAAGCGACTTTATCAAGATAAGCGGTTTTATTTTTTGATATATATGTAAACGCTCCTATATTTCCGACGAATTGCTGAAATATAAGCCAATCAGAGCTTAACGTCGGTGGAGTCGTATCAAAATTGAAAATGCTCATAAACTCCCTCATTACTACAAAACAGCAGTTTCTGCATTTTCGGTATGCAGATAACCGGATTTAATAAAACGATATTTTAATATATTATACATCATAATTAACAAAAAGTCAATAATAAATATGAAAGTAAACAGATAACATTATTGTAGCCTATCACGCAAAATACAAAATTTATCATGCAAAATACAAAAAAATCACTTTAAAAAATTACATAATGTAAAAATTGTGAAAAATGATATCTGAATACAAATATAAAAAAATACCCCTCAAAGATTGTTAAAATGGTCTTTGAGGGGTATTTAATTTTACTTTTCTGTAAGTACTCCAGTATATGTAGTATCATCAATAGTGAGACTGATATTTTTAGTTTTTTTGGATTGAATGTCAGTTCTGGATATTCCGTAGTATTTATAGAAGTCGTCCGTAACAGAGTATGCAGTGGTCTTAACTTCGTCACCACGCCAGAAATTAGAAGTGCGTACATCAACATGAGTTGCGGTGTATGTGTTATCAATGTTGGCGACACCTCCGAAACCGATATCCTGAGCGATACAGCTTACTTTTTTAGACGATATTTTATTGTTTGATTGGTCATAACAAACGATATCAGCAGCATTACCATAGACATGATGTCCAGACCCAGACCCGCCAACAGTTTTATCATGATTGACACAGCGATAACCGGAATTTATGATAATCTTTGAACAGTTCAATTTTTTATAGAGCTGTTCGAGCTTTTCGGGAAGTTCGGGATTGATAATAGTGTCATGACTTTGTCCGCACTTGCAACGAAACTCAGACACGTTGAAGTGTGTTGTGAGTTGAGTTTTGTCGTTTGATTTGTAAGTAGACATATAATTTACCTCTCTTTTCAATTTCTTGATTTATAAAAATTAGCGATTTTTCCGCCAATAAAATCACCAAGTAAGCCGTAATCCTCTTCGATTTTAGGGTGCGAATAGTTCGGACCTGTATTCATGTTGTAACCACCACTGTGTTGTTTCCAATTTTGACAGTAGTTTGATTCCCACCAATTGACATATGCCACATGATTATTATGGCAAAGTGTTGATACTTCTGAATCAAATTCATTCAGTGACCACCCCGCCTGACGTTCCTTGCCGTCCCAAACATCATTATTTGTGCCTATAGACGTTGAGCCACAAGGTGCAGGCTGAATAATAACAAGTGTTGCCTTTGGTACATTGTTTTTTACATGGTCAATAATCGCTTTAATTGCTCCACAAATAGTTCCATCATTTGCTCCCGCAGACGATGTACCAAGGTTTATAGACGACTTATCATTAGCACCACCCATGACAGTAATTAAAGAGACCCCCGTAAAATCGTATGCAATTATGTTTCCGGTGATTGTGTCGCCACCTGAACCAACTTTCACAAATCCTGCACCACTTGACCCTTGATTGTCAAAATTATTGTCAGTTCCGGTGGCAACAGCGATTCTTGTGGGTATTCTGTACTTTTCGGCTGCTTGTGTGTAATGTACTCCAGGAGTGTCACCCCAAACTGCACCCCAGGTGAGAGAATCGCCGAAAGCAACGTATTTTCCGCTTATTGCATAAGGATTGCTTTTAGAAGTAATCAGTTTCCAATCAGACCAACTTCCACCAGATTTTCCACGCCTTTTATACACATTAACATTTGAAAATGCAGAATAAATCTGTTGAGTCCAATTTCCAGAGGTTTCAACCCATAAAAATCCGGAAGTTTCACCAGTTGGAAGATTTGAGTATGTATTTCTGCTATCAATAAGAAACACACCATTGCCACCAACAGAATTCAAATCAGTGTTTGCGACAAGAATTCCTTTATCTTTGATAACGATATCTTCTAAAGAATTTACTTTAGTATAGGCGTTTTTTCCCTCATTCAAAGCTGAATTTACGGCATCAGCATTTATATAATCTTTAAGCTTTCCCATACTTTACCTCCTTGTTTTTAATGTTTCGCCGTTTGAGGTCAATAATTCCTGCATATCCAGCGTTATCAAAACAGGAGGATTTTTATTGGTATTTTTTAAATTCCGAACAATCAATAAATCATGTAAATTGTTCGATGGTAAGTTTTTCATAGCTCTGATAATATCGTGGATATTCATAAATTCTTTTCACCTCCTGAATTTACATCAAGTAGTTTGAGTTTCTACTGCCGTTCCGGCGAATGCATACCATTTCCCCCATTTACCCGACACTTTAGAAATAGTGTAAAAACGGTCACAGTACTGTGTTCCGGTTGGATAAAGTGTCATAAATGCTGTATTTTTCGAGTATACATATATTTTGACCACAATGTTATCGTCAATCGGAATATCGGAAATACCAGAGCCTTTAAGAATCATGGCTTGAGACTCACCGATATTCAAATTGTCAGCATAAGAACAAAGACTTGAATATGTAACTGGATTAATTGTTGGTATACCATTTATCGCAGAAATTTGCGATTTTAAGGCAGTATCATCATAATTTGAAAGTGAAGATAACTTGTTTTTTTCGGTTGTTGTGTAATCATTTGAAGACAATCCCATTCCGGCGGCTTTATCGATTTTATTTGCAAGCAAATTGTCAATTTGAGATTTATTGTAATAGTCTGATAAATCGACATTTTCAGCACTTTCGCCATTTTCGGAGTTATGCCATACACCATCACTTCCCATGACATAAATATCGCCGGATTTTATTATGTACGCTGTGCTACCTTGCGACAGCTTGCGTCCCTCTACGGTTTCGAGAGTGGAAATATCAGACAAATCATCTGCGAAAATCTCCGCTACAACCCTATCGCCAGAAATCAACATTATATTTGTGACACTAATCATTTTTGTTTCTCCTTTTTTCGTTTTGCGTTCCAAAATAAAACGATATAACAACGGTAAAAATCGTTAAAAACTGGTCGGCAGATATATCACCTTTAGCTGTTCCAACTGCAAAAACTCCAGTTAGAACAAGCGTTATAATTGATTTGACATCGATTAATTTTGCGAGTTTATCTTTCGCTGTTGTCCATCTCATTAATTACACCCCAAATCTCCTGAATTTTCGAACTAAGTTCCGAAATATCATTGCTTTTATTGTCAATTTGTTGCTGTAAGTCACTTTTATTGTTTTCGAGTTGCTTCAAAATTTTAGATTTTTCGGTATTTATTTTCGTGTACGCCAAATCTTTGACCTTAACAGCCTGAGAACGTTTTGCAGCAACCGACAGTAAACGACTATCTTTGCCAGCACAAGCCAGATTTGTTCCGCCTCTGAATTGCCATTTTATTGATGTTATAACCGAAAATCTTCCGTCTGGAAGCTTGATTTTTTGCCCAAGATTAAAATGTTTCTTTCCGTGACATTTCAGCTTGAAAGGTCGGAAATAGTGCGATATTTCAAGAATTTTTCCATACATTACATTTGTGACAGCCTGATAACATCCACAATCTTCAGAATGACTTTCGTGGTCAAGATATTGATACCAGCCGTCTTTAAATGGATTTTCGCTGATATCAAGCGTAATTCCGCCGTTTGAATTATAACGGCTATAGTTGAATCCGTCATAAAACTTGCAGTACACACGGCTGAAATTCAGCACAAAATCAGCAATTTCAAGGGAGTTGAGTTCAATTTCATCATAGCCAACTTCGACCGGATTTTCCTCGCTGAATTGTCCTATTTTGATATACGGATTATGGTCACCGCCCTGCGTATAAGGTTCGTGGAGACCGTCCTGTTTATAGCAAGTGTACGCAAAACCGCAGGCTAATTCTGCAATCCACGAAACGTAATCACGAGGGTTTTTTGTGGAAATTTCGCCGACTATATCGGGTGGAAGCAGACAATAACCTGTACTATAATGATTGTTATTCACGATATCATTATTATAAATATAATTAAGTTCTGTAATATTGTTTAATGCAATATTTGTTTGTTCGATAACTGTTTTAAAACACTCATTCAGAGTACGTCGTGAACTGCAAAGTTGGCTGTATATCGGATTGGAATCGTTTCCGCCGTCATTATAATTGATGCTGTCAAGCCATATCATTGCATCAGAAGCGGAAATCGTGTAAATATCGTTAAATTTTGTCGCTGACGTAACCCAGAAAACACCTCTGAAACGCACAGTTTTATCATTGATAGCTGTTTCTTCGTCACCGAACCACGAAAAAACATTGATTTTCGAGCCTGTGATATTGAAAGAATTTGTTCCCTGCAACCTGAATTTTGCAGAAAGCTGTGCAGAATTTACACCGCCAAGTGAAAAGCTACTGTCTTCCATGCACTTTTCGGCTATACTGAGCGAATTTTGGATAATATCATTTTCACTGATATGTCGCCAATTTTCTTCATTTGGAAGCAAGATTTCAA
>CAKSMF010000002.1 GCA_934474025.1 uncultured Ruminococcus sp.
TCTGAAAACTTGTATTCCAAAGTCCAAAAACGTCTTTCTGAAAAGGTTTTCGTCCGACAGCTTTATTATTATATCATCATTTTTCGGAAAAGTCAAGTAAAATAAGTGATATAATTTTAAATGCATTTTGTACATATTAGCTAAAAGCTGTAAAGAAATATAAAAAGTCCCGAAACAACAGCTTCGGGATTAATTGAATACCAAGGTTATTACCCCAGTACTATGGAGCGGATTACGAGGCTCGAACTCGCTACCTCCACCTTGGCAAGGTGGCGCTCTACCAGATGAGCTAAATCCGCATTTAATGGTGCTTCCGGTCGGAATCGAACCAACGACACGAGGATTTTCAGTCCTCTGCTCTACCGACTGAGCTACAGAAGCTTTTTAAATAAAGCGACCTGGAAGAGACTCGAACTCTCGACCTCTGCCGTGACAGGGCAGCGTTCTAACCAACTGAACTACCAGGCCATTGTGGTGGGGACTACAGGGCTCGAACCTGTGACCCTCTGCTTGTAAGGCAGATGCTCTCCCAGCTGAGCTAAACCCCCACTGTGCTTTATTTTGTCGTCTTGTCCCTGACGACGTATATTATTATATCACAGCTTTTTCAATTTGTCAAGGGTTTTTTCAAAAAAATTTCAAAAAAATTCTTCCAAGTCTATTAAAAAGCTGTATTTCGGCAAAAATCAATAAAAGTTTTTTTCTTTACCCGATAATATCTTTGTTAAAAAGCCTTATAACTTCCATTTTAAGAGAGGAATTGCAAGGTTTAATAAGTAAATGGTCATCATTAAGGATTTCTTCCGCACAAATTTTAACACTGTTCATAAGATTAACATCGCAGGAAATGTCAGCAATTTTCATAGGAGGGAGTCCATGTTGAGCATTTCCGAAGAAATCGCCAGGACCACGCAATTTCAAATCAGCTTCTGAAATTTCAAATCCATTTGTAGTTGATGAAATTATTTTCATACGTTTTACGCATTCTTCAGAAATGTTATCAGTAACCAGAATACAATAGCTTTCAAATTCACCTCTGCCGACACGTCCCCTTAGCTGATGAATTTGTGACAAACCGAAACGTTCAGCATTTTCAATAACCATGATAACAGCGTTCGGAACGTCAACGCCCACTTCAACGACCGTTGTGCAGATAAGAACATCAATTTGACCGTCACGGAATTTTTGCATAACTTTTTCTTTTTCCTGAGTGGACATTTTTCCGTGAAGAAGTTGTACATTATAATTTTCAAGTTCATTTTTTGAAACATTTTCAGCATAAGACTTTACTGCAAACAAATCGTTTTCGCTGTCCTCAATCATAGGACATACAACATAAGCCTGACGACCTTCATCGAGGTATTTACGCATAAATGCAAATATTCTTGCACGCATTTTTCCGGTAACGGCATATGTCTGAATAGGTTTTCTTCCTTTTGGCAACTGATTAATTATAGAAATATCCAAATCACCATAAATCATAAGAGCAAGCGTTCTCGGAATTGGAGTAGCAGACATTACAAGCTTATGAGGAGTATCTCCTTTTTGAGCAAGAGCAGACCTTTGCGAAACTCCGAAACGATGTTGTTCATCAGTAATAACAAGACCGAGAGATTTATATACAACATCTTTCTGAATAATTGCGTGTGTTCCTACAATGACATCATATTTTCCGATAGCTATTTCTTCTCTCAGAATAGCTTTTTTCTTAGGAGTAAGAGAACCTGTTAATAAACAAACTTTTATCCCGAAAGGTTCAAGAAAGCCCGATAGAGTCTTATAATGTTGAGATGCAAGTATTTCAGTAGGAGCCATAAGAGCGGACTGTATACCGTTTTTAGAAGCAAAACAGCAAGCTATTGATGCAACGGCAGTTTTACCGCTTCCGACATCACCCTGTAAAAGCCTGTTCATAGGAACGCTTTTGCACAAATCGCCAATAATTTCAAAAGCTGTTTTTTTCTGGTCATGAGTGAGTTCAAAAGGCAGACTGTTTATAAAATCATCTACACTTATTGAACTGTCCATTTTGAAAGATGTTTCTTTTTTTGAATTTTCACGCATAATGGACATACCAAGCTGTAATTTCAGGAGTTCATCAAAAGCAAGACGTTTGCGGGATTGTATAATAGAGTTTCTGCAATCCGGAAAATGTATATTCTGAAAAGCCCACATCAAAGGAGCGATATTATATTTTTCACGTATATTCTGAGGTAAAGTTTCAAAAGGTTCATTCTGTAATATTTCAAGAGCCTTTTTAATGTCTCCTCTGATTGCATTAATTGTAATTCCGTTTGTAAGCTTGTAAACAGGCTGAATGAAATTTTTTTCATTAACAGAAATATAAACCGGAGAATTAAGTATTTTTCCCAATAAATTCTCACTTACCTTGCCGTACATATAATATTGATAACCAACTTTCAGGTATTGAAAATAATATACATTATTGTACATAACTATTTCTATGTTATTCTGACCATCAGTTGCAATAGCCTTGCAGACAACGAGTTTATTTTTTATAGCCTGTGGTTTGGATTTGCTTACTATTTTGAGTTTAAGACAGTTGAATTGATTTGTAATTGTATCTTTTATAGGCACATTACAATGAAAATCAATATACTTTTTAGGGAAATGACAAATAAGTTCATAAACAGAAGAAATACCAAGTTTTTTATATTTTTCAGCTTTAGCTGTTCCGACACCTTTAAGAGATTCAATACCACCGAATAACATTTCAGACATAAACGCACCTCAGAATACAAAATCAGGGACGAAACAAGTCCGTCCCATGAAATCAAAAATAAATTTTTTTCAAATAGATTATCGCTGTTCGCAGATAAGTTTAATAGCGGTTCTTTCTTCACCGTCGATTTGAATATTAGCGAAAGCTGGAATACAAATGAGGTCAATACCGATAGGTGCGAGATAACCTCTTGCAATAGCAATAGCCTTGATAGCCTGATTAGCAGCACCTGCTCCTACAGCTTGAACCTCAACGGCTTTCTGTTCTCTGATAACTCCGGCAACTGCTCCGGCAACAGAATTTGGTGATGAATGTGATGAAACTTTTAAGACCTCCATGATAATGACCCTCCTGCGTTTAAAGATATGATGTACTTTTGAGGTACTAATATCGGAATATACCGATTGGATATATTCTAACACAAAAAAAAAGATTTGTCAATAGAAAACATAAATTATAAATAACATTTTTTTATAATCAGCGTAATATAATGCGTTGAATTTTGTCAGCCTTTCCCGATTTTTCATCAAATGACACAATAACTCCGCACATAAAGCATTTTCCGGTAGCCTCTCTGAATTTCACAGGCATACGGAATCTTAATCTGTCAACGGCGGGTTTTATTTCAACCCCTAAACAGGATTTTTCAACACCGGTCATACCGGCATCAGTAATGTAAGCGGTGTGCGAATCAATAATAGTTTCATCAGCTGTCTGAACGTGTGTATGTGTACCGAAAACTCCTGTAACTTTTCCGGCGAGATAATATCCCATAGCTTTTTTTTCGGAAGTTGCTTCTGCATGAAAGTCAACAAAGATATTTTTAGTATCTATCTGAGGAAGAATCTCATCAATTTTAGTAAAAGGATTGTCAAGGGGGTCAAGATAAACAGTACCCATAAGATTTATAACTGCAATTGAATAAGCTCCCATATCGAGTGTACAAATACCTTTTCCTATGCAAGCTCCCTCTGGATAGTTGGCAGGACGTATAATATAATCTTTTTCATATATTTCAAGTTCATCTCTCTGACGAAACGCATGGTTTCCGGTAGTCAGAATATCTGCTCCTGCTCTTATAATGCTTTCTGCCGAACTGCGTGTAACACCGTTTCCCTGAGCGGAATTTTCAGCATTTACAACAGTGATATCTATATTGTAACTGCGTTTTAACTGTGGTAATTTTTCAGCCAGAAAATTACAGCCGGACTTTCCGACAACATCGCCGATAAATAATAAATTTTTCAAAATAAATTCTCCTGTTTTAATGATATTATGATTTTTGAATGTATTTTATTCTTGTTTCTGAAATATTATATCATTTGTATAATAATGTTGTCAAGAAAAAAGAACAGTGAAATTTTATAATATTCTATTGTAAACAAGGTGAATATATGCTATAATATTTGCTGATACTTATTGCAAAAAGTCAGAAAGGGGATTTTATTTTTATGATAAACATTGAAAATCATATAGGCAGAATTTCAGTTTCAGAAAACTATATAATCGAAATAGTACGCCATACAGTTTGTGACTGTTTCGGAGTTACAGATGTATGCAGTACAAATACATTCAGGTCAGCAGTATCTTCAATAACCCATGGAAAGCTTTTCAAACGCCGTGGGGTTGTAATTCATACAGACAAAAACGGAGTAACAATAGACCTGCATATAAAGGTTTCCTACGGCACTAATATAACGGCAACTGTAAAAAGCATTGTTCATAAAGTAAACTTTACAATTGAAGAAATCGCAGGAATACCAGTCAACAGCGTTAATGTTTTTGTTGACGAAATGAACGACTGATAAGGAGAGGATTAAAAAAATGATAAATGGAACATTATTCAGAGATGCAATAATATCGGCAGCAATAACTATCGGAAACAGAAAAAAAGAAGTTGATGAACTTAATGTTTATCCTGTTCCCGATGGAGATACAGGCACTAATATGTCAATGACCATAGGAAATTCAGTAGCTGAACTCAGAAGACTTGAAAACAATGTCACAATTTCTGAAACAGCGTCAATAGCATCTTCTGCATTTTTAAGGGGAGCAAGAGGAAATTCCGGTGTTATACTGTCACTTATTTTCCGTGGAATAGCAAAAGGTCTTAATGGTTGCAATGAGGCAAACTGTGCAGATTTTGCAAAGAGCCTTCAATTAGGTGTTGAATCTGCATATAAAGCGGTTATGAAACCTGTTGAAGGAACTATCCTTACAGTTGCAAGAGCGTGTGCCGAAAAAGCAAAGGAAATATCGCTTTCCACAAATGAGGACGTTATTTTCTGGACAGAAGTCTGTACAGAAGCAGAAAAAGTTCTTGCACAAACACGTGAAATGCTTCCCCAGTTGAAGAAAGCCGGAGTAGTTGATGCAGGCGGAAAAGGTCTTGTAATAATATTCAAGGCAATGAGAGATGTTTTTGCGGGCGGAAAAATTGCAGAACCTATAACCGCACAGGAAAATCAGGATACATTCAAAACAGCCGTAAGTGAATACGATGACGAAATAAACCATACATATTGTACAGAATTCATGATTGAAAAAAAGGAAAACTGTCCTGACCCTTTCATGCTACGAGCATATCTTGAAACAATAGGTGATTGTGTTGTAGTAGTTGATGATGAAAAAATAATAAAAGTTCACGTACATACAGACAATCCCGGAAACGCTATACAAAAAGGACTTGAATTTGGTTGGTTTACAAATGACCCACGACCAAAAATAGAAAATATGCGTATACAGCACGAAAATAAAGTAAAGGAAGTTCGCAACGCAGAGCAGGGACTCACTCCGGCAGAACCCGAAAAACAATTCGGATTTGTAGCAGTTGTTGCGGGACACGGCATTGAAGCTATGTTCAAAGACTTGGGAGCAGATATTATTGTAAAAGGCGGACAGACAATGAATCCTTCAACTGATGATATTCTGAAAGCTATACTTGCTGTTCCGGCAGAAATGATTTTTGTACTTCCGAATAATAAAAATATTATAATGTCAGCAGAACAGGCAGTAAAGCTTACTGACAGAAAAGTTTGTGTACTTCAGACAAGAACCATTCCGCAAGGTATTTCAGCAATGCTTGCATTTGACGAATCAGAGGGATTTGCTGAAAACCGTCTCAATATGACAAAGGCTTTTGAAAGAATATCAACAGGACTTGTAACTTTTGCTGCGAGGGATTCAGAATTTGAGGGACACCAGATTAAATCCGGTGAAATACTTGCTCTTGATAACGGAAAACTTTCATTTACAGAAAAAGACGTAAACAAAGCAGTTCTGAAACTCTGTAAAAAATTTGCAAAAGGAGATATAAGCTATATAACCCTTATTTATGGAGCAGATGTTACAGAGGAAAATGCTGAACAGACAAAACAATATATCCAATCCAAATTAAATGACAAAATAGAAGTAATTCTTGTAAACGGCGGACAACCTGTATATTATTACATTATTTCTGCGGAATAAAAAATAGTATAAAGAAACCTTTTGTGGTGATACTAACACAAAAGGAGATGATTAAAATATGATTGAACAGGATACTATAAAACTGCTCCGTGAATGTGATGCAGGTGTAAAAATGGGAGTTTCAGCAATTGATGAAGTAATGGATTATGTTAAAGACAACGATTTGAGAAAAATTTTACAGCACAGTATGGGAGAAAATGAAAAACTAAAAAATGATTTGCAAATGGCATTAGCCGACTATCATGACGAGGGAAAAGAACCTAATCCCATTGCAAAAGGAATGTCATGGGTAAAAACTAATGTAAAACTCAAAATGGACGAATCTGACAGCATGATTGCTGAACTTATAACTGACGGTTGCAATATGGGAATAAAATCCATTAACCGCTATATGAATCAGTATCAGGCAGCTGATGAACGTTCAAAGAATATTGCACACCGTCTTATCGGAACAGAGGAAAGGCTTTCCTATGAAATGAGACAGTATCTGTAAATTTTCCCCCGCCTCTTTAGGTGGTGGAGAATTCACTATAGGATTATTCTTACCTCCATTATTAACATGGAAAGGTATAGAAAAATTTTTAAAAACAGGTACAGCTTGAACAGAAATTGAATAGATTTTACCAAATGATATACCAGAAAGCAGAAATTATTAAAATATCTTATAAAAAAAGCGGACTTTTTTACAGTCCGCTTTTTGATTAATAGTTTTCGCTTCTTACTTCAAAGTAACTTTGTGGGTGAGCACATACAGGACAGACTTTAGGAGCAGATGTGCCTACAACAATATGACCGCAGTTGCGACATTCCCAAATCTGAACACCACTCTTTTCAAAAACCTGCTGATTGTTTACGTTTTCGAGAAGTTTGCGGTAACGTTCTTCATGCTGTTTTTCGATAGCACCTACCATACGGAACTTCTTAGCAAGAGCTGTGAATCCTTCTTCTTCAGCATCTTTAGCCATTTGTTCGTACATATCAGTCCATTCATAGTTTTCTCCCTCAGCAGCAGCGAGAAGATTTTCAGCAGTATCACCTATGCCACCGAGTTCCTTGAACCACATTTTAGCGTGTTCTTTTTCGTTATCTGCTGTATGCTGAAAGATTTCAGCAATCTGTTCGTAACCAGCCTTTTTAGCTACTGAAGCAAAATAAGTGTACTTATTTCTTGCCTGAGATTCGCCAGCAAAAGCGTCCTTTAAATTTTGTTCTGTTTTAGTTCCAGCATATTTATTTTGTGCCATTTCAAAAACTTCCTTTCTAAGATATAAATTAAGCTTTCCAAAGTCCATGAATATTACAGTAAGCATAAACTGCGACTACTTTTTCATCATAGAGAGCAAAGAAAGCAGTTGGTTTTTCATGAGGTTTAAGAAATTTAGTATAAAATCCCTTGTTCGTTTGTACAGCAATCCATTCAATGAAATGTTTTTCTTCCATAGGGTGTTCGACAGCACCTATTTTAACAAATAATTTGTTGTCAGTAATTTCATAGACAGGAACGTGTTTTTCAGCAGAAGCATCAACAGAATTTGCAATAATTTCTGCAAGGTTTTCCGTTGAACCGCTTAAAAGAGCAAGTACAGACTTATTGTCTTTATAGAAATTCATAAAAGACCTCCTTTTGTTTCAATACACAATCAATAATTCATGGAGACTGACTAGTCAGTGTATGTCTGACTGTGATTTGTCTCCGTTCACCACCCGTAGAGGTGGAAGAATTTTTATCTATGCTTGTTAAAACATGATAGATATATTATATCATATAAATAAGGATTTGTCAATAAAAAATTAAGTAATAAGATACAATTTTTTTTATTTAATTGGTATTGAATTGTGATTTTTATCAAAAAAAGTAATATTATCGATATATAAGTTGGAAAGGTTTTCACTTCCCCAACGCATGATAAGGAAATTAGCGTCTGTCATTTTTTCGTCCCAACAGAAACCCGTATCCGCAAGCAGAAATTTAAATACCCCGTGAACTGCTCCGGACATCTGCAAATTATATTCACCGCCCTGAACTTCTGCAAAATCGTACCATTTGCCGTAACCGTTTTTGTCTTCAATGCTTATTGCCGAACCACCGCCAATACAGATAGTTCCGGCGACCTGCATATTAACTCCGTCGCTATTTATGTATTGGTCAGAAATAGCATCTGCATATGCATCAAATTCTATGCTTCTCACCTTGGAAACATTTTCAATACCGATTAAATCGACAGCATTTATGCATATTTTCTGAACTTTTTCATCAAGCGGAACTGTCATATCGTCGGTAAATTTAAGCATATTATTTCCCAGAACTTTAACAACAGAGAGTTCACCATGAGCAGAATCATCATCATCATTTATCACTGATGCAAAAGAGAAATCACCGTCATCAAAGGTAATGGTGTTCGGGTCAGATGCCTGCTCCGGAATGTTAAGCGATAGTTTTCCGACTTGTGAAGTACATGAAACAGTAAAAAGAAAAACAGATAAAATTAATTTTTTGCAAATCAAAATTACATCTCCATTGTAAAAAAGCCCCCTGAAAAAATACAGAGGGCATATTTATATCTGAAAAAATCACTTTCAACGAATATCAGTTATCTTTTTTCTTAGAAAGAACTACTGCAACGCCGGCAAGTGTAAGTACTGCGACTGCTGAACCTACACCGGCATCACCTGTAGGAGCAGGAGCACTTGCAATAACTGCTGATGTAGTAGCAGATGATGATGTTGTTGATGTTGCAGATGTAGTAGCTGTAGTAGAAGTTTCAGTAGCAGTTGTTGTTGTAGTATCTTGTTCATCACCCACAGTAGATATGTAATTTACAGAAAGAGTTATACCACTTTCTTCAAGTGATTTACCGTCAGCAGGTGTTATATTTGATTGAAGTATAAGATTATCAATAGTTTTTGAATCATCATCGAGATTCCATGTAACAGTGTAATCACCGTCACCATTTATTAAAACAGTTTCGTTACCGCTTTCATTTGGTTGCCAAGCACTGTTAGTGCCGATGCTTCCTATAAGATAAGCACAAAGATTTTCTGTAGAACCGTCCTCATTTGTCTTTTTGGATTCTGAACCGATTCCGCTAACAGTGAAATTAACAACAATTTTTTCACTTACAGGTGTATCAGTTTTTACATCTTCAATGCTGTTTCCGCTCCAGGTGTTGCAGATATTAAGTCTTACTTCATTTGTATCGTCGCTTGTAGTAAGGGCATTGCTTGATTTTGTATACGGAATATTCACATCTGCCGCATACGCAGAAAGTGCCATAGCAGACACTGAGACAGCAGAAATTGCTGTTACAGCCATAGCTGCAATAAACTTTTTCATTTTCATAGAAAAACTCCTTAATTTGATTTAGGGGGAAAATAAAATTTCCTAAACATTCGTACTTACAACAAAGTAAAGTATATCACGATTATTGTACTTTGTCAAGCAGATTGGAGACAAATTATTTTTCAGCAAGAAAATGTTGATATAATCTTTACGAATCGAGTAAGTTTTTTTGTACAGACAGTGAGCATTATGCACAAACAGATAATAATTATCCGGTATTGAAATTCCATGCAAAAAATGTTATAATTCATATACAGAATAAATCTTCTAAAGGAGAAAGCAATATGAGTATTTTTGACGTATTCGACAAAATTTCGCAATCACAGACGACCACAGGTCAGCCGGAATATATAATAGCAGGTTTAGGAAATCCGGGTATGCAATATGACAACACACGCCATAATGCAGGATTCAATGTCATTGATATGCTTGCAAAACAATACAACACTGAAATAAACCGTTTAAGATTCAAAGGAAAAACTGCCGAAGTAACCATAGAGGGCATCAAATGCCTTTTGCTTAAACCGACCACCTACATGAACAACAGCGGAGAATCCATAGTACAAGCAATGGAATTTTATAAGCTTGATGTTGATAAACTTATTGTAGTATGTGATGATATCTCACTTGACTGCGGTAAAATTCGTATAAGAAGAAAAGGCAGTCATGGCGGTCATAATGGTTTAAGAAGCATTATAGACCTTACAGGCAGAGACGATTTTCAGCGTATAAAAGTAGGAGTAGGCAAAAAACCTCACCCTGATTACGACCTTGCTAAATGGGTGCTTGGCAAATTCAATTCTGATGATACCGAAAAAATGAAAATTTCCGCTGAAAACGCCTGCGAAAGTATAAAACTTATGATTCAGGGAAAAACAGACGAAGCAATGAATAAATATAATTAAGAACAAAAATTTTCTGATTGGAGACACAAGAATGAATTTTTTCAGAAATCTATTTAAAGAGCTTTCAGGATACAGAAGTATTTGTGAAACCATTAACAAAAAAATAACTCCCGTATCAGTTACAGGACTTTCGCATATACACCGTGCCAACCTTGTATATGCACTTACAGAAGACAAAATAAACATTGTGATAACAGGTTCAGAAGCCGAAGCCCGCCGGATATGCGAAGATATAAACATGATGTCAGGTAAAGAAACGGCTGTATTATTCCCGTCAAAAGAACTTGTTTTCACTTCTGTTGACACTGCTAACCATGAATACGAATATATGCGTATATCAGCACTTTCAAAGGTACTGAACCACAGTTCCGGAGTAATATGTGCAAGTGCAGAATCCGTTATGCAACCAACTATACCAATAGATAAACTGATTTCTGCAACTATCGAAATATCCACTGGAAGCGAAATAGATACAACAGATTTTATAAAAAAACTAATTAATAATGGTTATCAGCGTTGCGAAAAAGTAGAAGGTGCATCACAATTTTCAGTAAGAGGTTCAATTATAGATGTTTTCCCAGTACAGACAGAAAAACCAGTCCGTATTGAGTTATGGGGAGACGAAATTGACACCATATCGTATTTTGAAACTGATACACAACGCCGTTCTGAAAATATTGAAAGTATTGAAATTCCTCCGGCAAGTGAAATACTCTGCGATAATAACGAACTCGCAGACAGCATTGAAAACCTTATAAAAAAAGTTCGTGGAAAACGTACAGAATCAGTCCGTGAACACCTCGGAGCAGATGTCAGCAGACTGAGAGCAGGCGAAACCCTTGCACACATTCAAAAATATTATCCTCTCGTATACGGCAAACCCGAAACCGTTTTTGACTATGTGAACGGAGTTGTATTTTTAAGTGATTATTCGTCAATTATGGATAATATTTCTGGCGTAACTATGCGTCACAATGAAGATATTAAAATTCTGATTGAGGACGGACAGTTATGCAAAGGTCTTGATGGTTATATAATGGAACTTCCGCAAATACAGGAACGCTTTGAAAATCATGTTTGTATATATATGAGTAATTTCATGCAGGGCGGTGAAAGAATCGATTTCCAGAGGCTTATAGGATTCGAGGCACTGCAAACTTCCACATGGAGCGGAGAAATGAAACAACTCACAGAGGATTTGCAGGACTTCATAAAACGTGATTATAGAATAATACTTTGTGCCGGAAGTGAAAAAACTCTGCCTATTATTCGGGAAGACTTGAATAAAAATAATATTCCATGTGATATATGCAATGATAATATGACTTTCCAGAACGGAAAAGTATATTTAATGTCAGGAAGTTTCAGCAGTGGTTTTGAATATCCGGAAAATAAAACCGTTCTTATAACTCAGGGACGTTCAATGGATTCCCATAACCGCAGACGCAAGAAAAAGAACAAGGCAGAAGAAATACGCAGTCTTGCGGATATTCAGGAAGGCGATTTAGTTGTACATTCGGGATACGGAATAGGAAGATTTATAGGTATACGCAAACTTGAATTTGATGACGTAACAAAAGACTATATAACAATTCAGTATGCCGGCACAGATAAACTGTATATTCCCGTAACACAGCTTGATATGGTATCAAAGTATATTTCTCCGAGAGACAACACAGGAGTAAAATTAAATAAACTGTCTTCTGGAGAGTGGCAGAAAACAAGAAATAACGTTCGCCGTGCTGTCAAGGATATGGCACATGAACTTATAGCACTTTATGCCAAGCGTGAACAAAGTAAAGGATTTGCATTTTTCCCTGATGATGAAATGCAACATGATTTTGAGGAACGTTTTCCATATATTGAAACAGATGACCAGTTACAAGCAATCGATGAAATAAAAACTGATATGGAAAGTCCAAAACCTATGGAAAGGCTTTTGTGTGGCGATGTAGGTTTTGGGAAAACAGAAGTAGCATTCCGTGGAGCTATGAAATGTGTTCTTTCCGGAAAACAATGTGCTATACTTGCCCCAACAACTGTGCTTGCATATCAGCATTATCAGACAGCTTTGCGAAGATTTGAACAGTTTCCGGTAAATATAGAACTTCTTTCAAGATACCGTACTCCAAAACAGCAGACAGAAATTCTTAAAAAACTAAAACAAGGCAGAATAGATATTCTTATAGGAACGCACAAAATTATTCAGAAAAGCGTTATATTCAAGGATTTAGGGCTTGCAATAATTGATGAAGAACAGCGTTTCGGAGTTGCACACAAAGAAAAATTCAAAGAGGCGTTCAGCGGAGTGGATATCCTTATGCTTTCTGCAACACCTATTCCACGTACTTTGAATATGGCAATGAGTGGTATCCGTGATATGTCAGTGCTTGAAGAACCTCCGCAGGACAGACAACCGGTACAGACTTATGTTGTGGAATACAATACAAGCATGATAATTCAGGCTATCACCCGTGAATTGAGACGTGGAGGACAGGTATATTATATTCACAACAGAATCGAAACTATTCAGGCGTGTACAGCCAGATTGCAGGAATACTTTCCGGAAGCACGCATAGCTTACGCACACGGACAGATGAATGAAGAAAAAATGTCTGATATATGGGAAAAACTTGTTGAACATGAAATAGATATTCTTGTATGCACAACAATAATTGAAACAGGCGTTGACGTTCCGAATGTAAACACTTTAATAATAGACAACGCCGACAATTTCGGATTATCTCAACTCTACCAGCTAAGAGGACGTGTAGGGCGTTCAAACAGAAGAGGTTATGCATACTTCACTTATCAGAAAGATAAAGTATTAACAGAAATCGCTACAAAGCGTTTAAATGCAATGCGTGAATTTACGCAGTTCGGAAGCGGTTTTCGTATTGCACTCCGAGACCTTGAAATAAGAGGTGCAGGAAGTATTTTAGGTGGTAAACAGCATGGTCACATGGAAGCCGTTGGTTACGATATGTACCTTAAACTTCTTTCAGAAGCCGTTGCTGAAGAACGTGGCGAAAGACCCGAAAAAGTTTCAGAATGCCTTATAGATGTACAGATTGATGCACATATTCCGGAAAATTATATTTCAAGCCTTAATCAGCGTATAGATGTTTACAGAAAAATAATGACAATAAACACTTCCGAAGATAAAGCCGATTTAATTGACGAGCTTATAGACCGTTATGGTGAACCTCCTCAGTCAGTAATCGGACTTATTGAGATTTCCCTGTTAAGAAATAAGGCGGGACACCTCGGAATAACTGAAATTTCACAGAAAAATGGTTCTATATATTTTTATACACAGTATCTTTCATTTGAACAGATAACGGCATTGTCGTCAAGATATAAGGGAAAAATAACATTCAACGGTTCAGGAAAATCCTATGTATCAGTTAAAATTTTACCCCAGACAAAGACTTTTGACATGATACGTGAAACAGTCGATATAATTGACAATGCGGAAAAAATTTCTTGACAAAAACATTCCTCAATAGTATAATATAATTAGCAAAAATAAAGAAAGGATTGGTAATCTCCATGAATTTAATAAAAAAGACTATGGCAAGTTTTTTTGCAACTTGTATGGCAGTTTCATGCATACCATGTGCAAACAACTATATTGCAAACAATGCAATGGCGGTTTCTGAAAGCATAGCTGACACTATGGAATGGGATACCGTAAAAATCGGTGGTGGCGGTTTTGTATCAGGCATAGTTACCGGACAGAAAGAAATGTATCTTCGTACTGACGTTGGCGGTGCTTACAAATACGACTACGAAAAAAATAAATGGGTTCAGCTTTTCGACTTTCTGAACGATACTGACAGAGGTTTACTTAGCGTAAAAGGTATGGCTATTGACCCTACTGATGACGATACTGTTTACTTCCTCTGTGGCTGTGCGTACTTCTCAGATGCAAGAACAGTTATTTTCAAAACTACTGACGGCGGTAAAACTTTCACACAGGCTGATGTTACAGAACACATTCAGGTACACGGAAACGGCGACGGCAGAGAATGTATTGAACCTATTGCAATTGACCCTGATAATCCGGATACAATTTATGCAGGCGGTGACGTTACAGCCGGTAAATCCGCACTTATCAAATCAACCGACGGCGGTAAAACATGGAATCCTGTAATGGGATATGATGATTTAGGACTTTTCACAGAATCCCTTAAATATCCTATGTGGACTGAACATATGGTCAGAGGTACAGAAGCAAAAGAATACAATCAGCAAAACGGTATTGGCTGTATCCTTATTGAAGACGGAAAAGTTTATGTTGGTACATCTGTAACAGGTCAGACAAATATTCACGTTGCTGACGTTAAGGACGACAAATTCACAGAACTTTCAAAGGATTTGCCAACAGCTAACTATCCATGTTCAATCACAAATGACGGTCAGGGAAATCTTTTCTTCACATATATTGCAGGACTTGCATTTTCCGGAAGTGCCGGCGGTGCTTATAAATACAACACCAAAGACGGCAAAGTAACTAAGCTTTCAGTTACAGATAGTGCCGTAGGTATGATTGAAGTTGATAAAAACGACCCTAAAAAAATGGTTGCAAGAACTTGCGGTGTATGGTCTGACCAGTGGTTTGAAAAAGAATGGACAGATAATAGTATAGCTTGGGGTGACCATTTCTTCCGTTCAACAGACGGTGGTGAAACATGGCAGGATATCACTCCAGGTCAGCAGGTTGGACAATATACTGATAATCCTTACTTTGTATCCGAACCTATAGACACAAACGGTTATGACTGGGTTTATGGCAAAGCTTGTCACTGGGGAAGTGGTATTCTCATTGACCCGAGAAATTCCGACAGAATCTTAATGACTTCTGGTAATGGTGTTTTTGCTTGTGACAACGTATGGGACGAAAAGGGTGTACAGTTCTACTTCCAGCCGGACGGTGTTGAAGAAGTTGTTACACTTGATTTAGCAAGCGTTCCTGACGGTTATGTATATTCCGCAATCGGCGACTATGACGGATTCATTCATAAAGATGTTACAGAAGTTCCGGAACAGTACAAACCAAACATTGGCTCAACAAGTGCTATAGCATACTGTCCTCAGAATACAGATGTTATGGTAAGATTCTCTGAACATGACGGCGGTGGATTCTACAGCACCGATGCAGGTAAAACATGGACAAAAATGGCAAATTCAGGCGGTACGGGCGGTAAAGCTTGCATTACACAGCTTGACGAAAAAACTTATCGTATTTTCCATTCAGCAGGTGACAGCGGAAACGTTCAGTATACAGATGACTTTGGCGAAACATGGTCAGATTGTAGCGGTATTCCGTCACAGTATGGTTCAAAGCCAACATTCATGATATCCGAACCTAAACACCCTGAAATAGTATACGCTTATGCAACATACTACAATTCTTCATGGGGATATTCAAAGCCAGCTCCGACTGCCGAAGATGCACAGTATAAATTCTGTGTAAGTACGGATTACGGTAAAACATTTACTTCTGTTGATGTTTGTATGTATGACCAGTGCGACAGTGCCGGAAGAATTGCTTATCTCGGTGAGGGTGAACTCATTCTCGGCGGTGGCTATTATGGTATGTATCATGCAACTGTAAAGGACGGCAAAGCTACTATTGAAAAGCTTGACAATGTAAGCTATTGTAAAACTGTTGGTTACGGAGCTCCGGAAGAAGAAGGCGGTTTAAATACTATCTATATGTACGGAAAACCAGATGAAGACGATACAGAAGGAATTTATCGTTCAACAGACGGCGGTAAAACATGGCTCTGTATCAATACAGAACACCTTTACGGCGGTACTGGTAATGGTAACTTTATTGTTGGCGACATGAATGAATTCGGTAAAATATATATGTCAACAGTTGGTTCTGGTCTTGTGTACGGTGAACTTTCAGACGGCAACGACAAACCTACAACTTCTACAGATGTTAAAGTTACTCTTTATGGCGATTCCAATGATGATAAAAGTGTTACTATTGCAGATGCTGTATTAATAATGCAGTCCCTTGCAAATGCTGATGAATATAAACTTACAGCTCAGGGAAGAGCTAATGCTGATGTTATCGGCAATGACGGAGTTACTAATAAGGACGCTCTTGTTATTCAGCAGGTTGTTGCAGATACAATTAAACAATCTGACCTTCCTATTACAGAAGAATAATTATTATTTAATAAAAAACCTCCCTGTCAAATCATTTGATAGGGAGATTTTAATACAGAAAAATAAATCCCGTATCTGAATCAATCGGATACGGGATTTTCTTATGTGCCAATATTAAGCATTAAAACTCTTTATTGGTTGATGATATGTTTTTAATTACTTCTGGTCAGCGATAGCAGCCTGTGCAGCAGCAAGTCTTGCAATCGGAACACGGAAAGGTGAGCAAGAAACATAGTCAAGACCAATCTTGTGGCAGAATTCAACAGATGTTGGGTCGCCACCGTGTTCGCCACAGATACCGCAGTGAAGTGTAGCATTAGCACCCTTACCAAGTTTAACAGCTGTCTTCATGAGAGAGCCAACGCCTACCTGGTCGAGCTTAGCGAATGGGTCGTTTTCAAAAATCTTCTTGTCATAGTAAGCATCAAGGAACTTACCAGCATCGTCACGTGAGAAACCGTAAGTCATCTGAGTAAGGTCGTTAGTACCGAAGCAGAAGAAGTCAGCATTAGCAGCGATTTCGTCAGCTGTAAGAGCAGCACGTGGAATTTCAATCATAGTACCAACTTCATATTCGAGTTCAACACCAGCATTCTTGATGATAGCGTCAGCAGCTTCAACAACAATCTTCTTAACGAACTTGAATTCCTTAACATCGCCAACGAGTGGAATCATGATTTCAGGCTTTACAGTCCAATCTGGGTGCTTAGCCTTAACATTGATAGCAGCCTTGATGATAGCATTTGTCTGCATCTTAGCGATTTCAGGATATGTTACAGCAAGACGGCAACCTCTGTGACCCATCATTGGGTTGAATTCGTGGAGAGATGCAATAATATTCTTGATAGCTTCAACGGACTTGCCCTGTGCATCTGCGAGAGCCTTAATGTCTTCTTCTTCAGTAGGAACAAATTCGTGGAGTGGTGGGTCAAGGAATCTGATTGTAACAGCATTTCCTTCAAGAGCTTCATAAAGAGCTTCAAAGTCAGACTGCTGCATTGGTTCAATCTTAGCGAGAGCAGCTTCTCTTTCTTCAACAGTATCAGAGCAAATCATTTCACGGAATGCAGCGATTCTTTCTGGGTCAAAGAACATATGTTCAGTACGGCAAAGACCGATACCTTCAGCACCGAGTTCACGAGCCTTCTTAGCGTCAGCAGGTGTATCAGCGTTAGTTCTAACCTTAAGAACTCTGTACTTGTCAGCCCACTTCATGATTCTGTCGAATTCGCCAGCGATTGTAGCATCAACAGTAGCGATAATGCCTTCATAGATGTTACCTGTTGTACCGTCGATAGAAATGTAGTCGCCTTCAGAGAAAGTCTTTCCAGCAAGTTCAAACTTCTTGTTAGCTTCGTCCATCTTGATGTCGCCACAACCGGATACACAGCATTCACCCATACCACGAGCAACAACAGCAGCGTGTGATGTCATACCGCCACGAACTGTAAGAATACCCTGAGCAGCCTTCATACCTGTGATATCTTCTGGAGATGTTTCGAGACGTACAAGGATAACCTTTTCGCCTTTTTCAGCCCAAGCTACAGCGTCATCAGCAGTGAATACAACCTTACCGCAAGCAGCACCAGGAGAAGCACCAAGACCCTTGCCAAGAGGAGTTGCAGCCTTAAGAGCCTTTGTATCGAACTGAGGGTGAAGAAGTGTATCAAGGTTTCTTGGGTCAATCATAGCAACAGCTTCCTGCTCTGTCTTCATGCCTTCGTCAACGAGGTCGCAAGCAATCTTGAGAGCAGCCTGAGCAGTTCTCTTACCGTTTCTTGTCTGGAGCATATAGAGCTTCTTGTTTTCAACAGTGAATTCCATATCCTGCATATCGTGGTAGTGATTTTCAAGAGTCTGGCAAACCTGAACGAACTGAGCGTAAGCTTCTGGGAAAGTTTCAGCCATCTGAGCGATAGGCATAGGAGTTCTTACACCAGCAACAACGTCTTCGCCCTGTGCATTTGTAAGGAATTCGCCCATGAGTTTCTTTTCACCAGTAGCAGGGTCACGAGTAAATGCAACACCTGTACCGCAATCATCACCCATGTTACCGAATGCCATTGACTGTACGTTAACAGCAGTACCCCAAGAGAAAGGAATATCATTGTCACGTCTGTAAACGTTAGCTCTTGGGTTATCCCATGAACGGAATACAGCCTTGATAGCACCCATAAGCTGTTCCTTAGGGTCTGTTGGGAAGTCTGTACCAATCTTAGCTTTATATTCAGCCTTAAACTGTGAAGCGAGTTCCTTAAGGTCATCAGCATCAAGTTCAACGTCCTGAGTAACGCCCTTCTTAGCCTTCATTTCGTCGATAAGTTCTTCAAAGTACTTCTTACCAACTTCCATAACAACGTCTGAATACATCTGAATAAATCTTCTGTAGCAGTCCCAAGCCCATCTTGCGTTACCGGACTTTTCAGCAATTGTTTCAACAACAGTTTCATTAAGACCGAGGTTGAGGATAGTATCCATCATACCAGGCATAGAAGCTCTTGCACCTGAACGTACAGAAACGAGAAGAGGATTTTCCTTATCACCGAACTTCTTACCTGTGATTTCTTCCATTTTAACGATATATTCGTTGATTTCAGCCTGAATTTCGTCACTAATACCGCCGTCCTCATAATACTGAGTACAAGCTTCTGTAGTGATTGTAAAACCCTGAGGAACAGGGAGACCGATGTTAGTCATCTCAGCGAGGTTAGCACCCTTACCACCGAGAAGTTCTCTCATGTTTGCATTACCTTCAGAAAAAAGGTAACAATATTTGTTTGCCATTGGTATATACCTCCGTTTTTTTAACTTTACCGGAAGTGGTAAAAAAAGTAACTACCATTCCGACTTATATATATTATAGCACACTTCAAAAAAAATTACCATATATACATTAGTAAAAATTCGCTTGTTATTTTGTAGCATAATACACAAAATTTCACAAAAAAAAACAAATCCGGAAAAAAAGACTTGCAATTATTGTTAATCTTTGTAATAATATAAGGTAAGTATAAAAATTTCTGGAAATATAATTAAAATATTTAAAATTTTAATAATATATTAATAAGCTGTAAAGAAGTTAAATAATTTGAATACAGCGATAATCCTCTTTCTTACTAAAAAAACACAAAACATATATTCTTTAAAGGTGAATTTACAGCATTTTTATATATTTTTTTATTTTAATTAAAAAAACAAAGATTTTTCTGTATTTTTATGTTATAATATATGTATGTTATTTTAATGGAGGGATTTTATATGGCGATGGAATATTATATAATTAAAAATAAATTAATAAACTATAAAGGCAATGAAAAAAATGTCATAATCCCAAAGGGCGTTACAGACATATGTTTCAAGGCATTTCAACATAAACAACTTATAAGTGTAACTATTCCTGATAGCGTTACAAGTATAAACGAAACTGCATTCTATTGGTGCAATAATCTCCGAAATGTAATTATAGGCAACGGCATTACAAGCATAAGCAATAAGGCATTTTATCGCTGTGAAAATCTCACCGATATGGAAGTAATGGGTAATAAAATACATAACTCTAAAGGAATAATCAAACAAACTGATAATCGTTTTAGAATAGATATTATAAGAAAATTAAATAATTTAGGTATACAAATTATATACTAATCAAGGAGGAATAAACATGAATAAAGCAATAATACTTGCCGGCGGTCAGGGCAAACGAATGAAAGCCGATATGCCTAAACCGCTTTTTAAAGTTCTTGGCGAACCTATGCTTGAATGGGTTATTACAGCGTGCGAAAAATCCGGAGTAAATGACATATGCGTTGTTAAGGGATTCAGGGGAGAAATGATTGACGAATACCTGAAAGACCGTTGTAAAACTGTTTTGCAGGCTGAACGTCTCGGTACTGGTCATGCTGTAATGCAGGCAGTTCCTTTTCTTAAAGAGAACGAATCCGGAAACACTCTTGTTTTAAACGGCGATGCACCTTTTATAGATGAGGAAACTATTAAAAAATCTCTTGAATACCATTGCGAAAATAACAATTCTGTAACCGTTATTACAGCAGAACTTGAAAACCCTTTCGGCTATGGACGTATTATCCGTTCTGAAAATGGTATAAGCGGTATCGTTGAACAGAAAGACGCAACAGAAGAACAGCGTAAAATCAAAGAAGTAAACTCCGGTGCATATTGGTTTAGAACAGCAGATTTAATAAAACTTCTTGATAAGATAACCTGCGAAAATGTTCAGAAAGAATACTATCTTACTGATACTATATCAATAGCTATTTCAGAGGGTAAAAACGCCGGTGCTTATAAATCCGAAAATGCCGATATAATCAAAGGAGCTAACGACCGAAAAGACTTATTGAATCTGAATACATATGCACGAATGATGGTCATTGAAAAGCACCTTGCCAATGGCGTTGGATTCACCTGTACAGACGGAGTAATAATTGAAAGAAGTGTTGAAATCGGCACAGGAACAGAAATACTTCCGTCAACTATAATCCGTGGCAATACAAAAATAGGAAACAATTGTGTTATTGGTGCAAATTCAATTATAGAAAACTGCATAATCGGAGATAATGTTATAATAAATAATTCTCAGATATACGATTCTGTTATAGAAAACGATGTAAATATAGGACCTTATGCTCACATAAGACCTGAATGCATTATTAAAAACGGTGCAAAAATAGGTGATTTTGTAGAAGTAAAAAATTCAACAATAGGCGAAAAAACAGCTATTGCACATTTGGCATACATAGGAGACAGCGATATAGGAAGAAAAGTAAATATCGGTGCAGGCACGGTTACTGTAAACTACGATGGTATAGCAAAAAGCCGTTGTGTAATCGGAGATAAATGCTTTATAGGCTGTAACACAAATCTTATCGCTCCTGTAAAACTCGGAAAAGCCGTTTACACTGCTGCCGGAACAACTGTTACAAAGGATATTCCTGATTTTGCCCTTGCAATAGACAGAGGAATTATGAAAGTAAAAGAAGGTTATACTGTAAGAAAACTTAAATCACAATTATAATATATGATACAGAATAACGGTTCTTTTAATTAAGAGCCGTTATTTTAATTATAAATAAAATGATGTTTAAGGTTATTTAAATAAAGACACTTTATAATGTATGTTGGAAAAATATAAGGAGGTATTTTATATGAAACTACTTATAGTAGAAGATGAAATTCAATTAGCAGATGCTTTGACAGAAATTCTCAAACGCAATATGTATACAGTTGATACCGTTTATGACGGAATTGACGGTCTTGACAACGCTCTAACAGGAATTTATGACGGAATAGTTCTTGATATAATGCTTCCAAGAATGAACGGTATCGAAATACTCCGGAATATCCGCAAGGAAAAAATACAAACCCCTGTGCTTCTTCTCACGGCAAGAAGTGAAGTAGAGGACAAGATAAACGGTCTTGACTGCGGAGCGGACGATTATTTAACAAAACCTTTCGTAACCGGTGAACTTCTTGCGAGAATAAGAGCAATGACACGCCGTAAAGGTGAAATCATAGATGACAATAAACTCGAATACAAGGGGCTTGAACTCAATAAAAGTACCTGTGCCATAATATATGGCGGAAACGATGTAAAATTAAGTCTTAAAGAGTATCATATTATGGAGATGTTAATTTCAAATCCTCACCACATTTTGCCTAAAGAACGCATTATTGAAAAAATATGGGGATATGAAAGTGATGTTGAATACAACAATATAGAAGTATATATATCATTTCTGCGTAAAAAAATTGCTGTATTATCCGCTCCTGTACAAATTAAAACAGCCCGTGGTATAGGTTATTCTTTGGAATAGGAGGTTTTTTATGTTCAGAAAAGCACAAATGAAACTTTTTGCAGTAATAACAAGTATACTGCTTGCAATTTTTATAATAGTGCTTACTTCAATAAATATTGTTACAAAAACTTTCATGCAAAGACAGTCACGGGAAGTGCTTCAACAAATAGCTTCCGCAGTTGAATATGATGAAAAAACAGATACTTTCACATTCACTCCGCCCAATGACTTTACTCCCAAACATTCCGAACCTCCGCCACCGGAAAAAAATAATAATATCATAGTGACTTCCGCAACAGAAACAATCACAGAAACCACAACGGAAACCACAATTATTCAGCAAACCACAGAAGAAGAAATAACTGTTCCCATTGAGACAGAATCTCCGGAAATTCCAGAAACAGAAGAACAGTTAGTTGAAGTTGAACCCGAAACAGAAGAGCAGACAGAACCGGAAACAGAACAGCAACCTCCAGAACCCACTCAACCGCCGGAAACACCAACAGAAGAATTTCCGACTGAAAATATTCCGTCAACTGATGAAGATTTTCCTCCGGATAACTGGGAGGATTTTGACAGACCGCCGGATTTTCCTGATGATAATCAACACCCCGATGACTTTCCTTTCGGTGATAAAAATAACTGGTGGAAATACCATTATCATGACAATGAAGAGGATTTCCAACCACAGTCATGTAATGATGATTATTCCATTCTTCAACTCGGAAATACTGTTACAACGACTTCTGTAAAAGAAAACAAAAATATTGAGGATTATAAAAAAGAAGAACCTGTTCCTAAAAGTTTCGGTTCTATAGATTTTTTTGTTATAATGGCGGACGGAAACGGAAATTATCTTGCCTGCATGAACAATGATGATTTGACTTTAGAAGATGCACAGCAATATATTACAAAAATTCTTGATTCAAAACATGGCACTGGAATGATGAACAATTATCAGTATTACAATATGAAAAAAGATAATGGCACACTTATTGCCCTTACTGATAAAAGTGAAGAAAAAAAGGTACTGAAACAGTTCATAAGAACTACTATTATGATAGGTTCATTAACATTGGTGTTGCTTTCATTTGCCGGATACTATCTTAGTAAAAAAAGCATAGAACCTATAAAATCAGCTTTTGAGAAACAAAAACAATTTATTTCAGATGCAAGCCACGAACTTAAAACTCCGCTTACTGTAATTTCAGCAAACGCAGATGTTTTATCGGGTGAAATAGGAGAAAACAAATGGCTGAATTACATAAAATCACAAACCGACAGAATGAATCTTCTTGTAAACGACTTGTTAAGCCTTACACGTCTTGAAAATAACAATGCTAATTTTATATTTACTGATTTCAATTTAAGTCTTGCTATAACAAATACTGCGTTGCCTTTCGAATGCAGGGCATTTGAAACAAACAAAAAATTCATAGTGGACGTTGAGGACGGTCTCACAATAAACGGCAGTGAACAGCACATTAAACAAATGACTGCTATTTTCATTGATAACGCCCTTAAATACTCCAATGACGGAGGAATAGTCCGTGTAAGTCTGAAAAAACAAAACGATAAAAAAGTTTTATCCATATATAACACAGGTTCAGGCATAAAGGACAGCGAAAAAGATAAGATTTTTGAGAGATTTTACAGAACAGATGATTCACGCACACGTATTTCAGTAGGCGGTTATGGACTTGGACTCGCAATTGCAAAATCAATAATAGACAAACATAAATTCAAAATATCTATTGAAAATTTTGAAGGCGAAAGCATAAACTTTATAATAACAATGTAACTGTATAAAAAATATTTTTCCGCACATAATACTCGAAAGGAGGCGGAAATTTATGAACATAACTCCACAGATGTACAGCGAAATGACTAAACAGGCTTCTCCGAAATCCAACTCAAAAGTAAATGTAAGTATAGCTTTTCTGGTGGGTGGCGGAATATGTACCATAGGACAGATTTTATTAAATATTTTTGAATCGGCAGGACTTGAAAAAACTCCCGCAAGTGCATGGACTTCCATAATACTTGTAACCGCAAGTGCAATATGTACAGGATTCGGCTGGTATGAAAAACTCGCCAAACACGCCGGAGCAGGTACTCTTGTACCAATAACGGGCTTTTCAAACGCTATAAGCTCATCTGCAATTGAAGCCAAATCAGAGGGTTTCATACTGGGAGTAGGTGCAAAAATATTCACAATAGCCGGCCCTGTTATACTTTATGGACTTGCAGCAACCGTTCTTTATGGAATAATATATTATATTTTCTGAAAAAAATTATCCCTTGTCATACGGCAGGGGATAAAAAAATAGACAGGGTCTAAAAAACACCCTGCCTTACACAAATGAATTCAAAATAAATATGTGTAGAACAAAAGAAAGGAGACAACAAAACGAGTGCAAATAACAAAAATATTATTTAACACTATAGATATTATAACTTATTTTTAAATATCAGTCAAGCGAAATCAGAAAAAAAATGTTCTTTCGTGACAATTTCTGTCATTTTAAACAATATTCCAATATCTATTATAGCGTTTTATACAAAGGATTTTTAATGAATTTTATATTTCAAATAAGAAAATATCACAAAACATACCATAAGTTAACACAAAATACATAATATCGACACAATTTTAATGCATATCTGAAACAATTCGGATATGCATTTATAATATTACTTTTTTCTTGCATTTTACTAATGTATATGTTATAATATTGCTGAATGATTTTGCTATAAAAGGAGGAGATAATTATTTTACTGGTATCTCTTAAAGAAGTTCCTAAAAAAGAACAGCGTCTTCATGCACATAACCTTTTGCGTGAGTGTTTAAGGAAATATAACATAAATTACATTATCGACCATACACCAGTTACACATGGTGACTACGGCAAACCCTCATTGACAGAATTTCCGAAAATAAAGTATAATTTATCCCATGCCAACGGTATTGCAGTATGTCTGATATCACACAGGGAATGCGGTGTTGACTGTGAAGCTGTTCGCCCTTACCGTCCTAATGTGGTTAAACGTGCGTTTTCAGAAAACGAAAAACTTCTTATTGAAAATACAGCAGAAAATGAACGTGACTTATTGTTTTTCCGCCTGTGGACTTTAAAGGAGGCTTATGTAAAAGCTATTGGTATTGGAATTTCTTATCCCATGAATACCATTGAATTTTCGTTCAGTGACAATAAAATAACATCATCAGTAAAAGGATACAAATTTAAACAATACATTCTCAAAAACGGCAAATTTATTGTTTCTGTATGTCAAAAAACAGAAAGGAGCAATTAACTTGAATAAGAATTACAATGATGACAGATATTCTCATAATTCAAACTCAATGCCTGAATATCAAAGTCCTTATAATCAACCTTTTAATAGACAAAAAATAGATAATTCTCCTTCAAAAAACTCAAAAGGAGTATATATTGTTCTGATATGCGTGTTAATATGCTTTACAGTAATAATAATTCTGATGTTTACATTAATGCGTTCAATGATTGACGGCGGTAACAAAAAAAATAATAATAATATAGCAGTTTCCCAAGAAAGTTCAACTACTACTCAACCTTTGAATACAACTGCTGAAATATCTACTGCACCTGTTGAAACAGTAACAGAAATAGTTACAGTTGTTGTTGAAGTAACTACATCTCCAACTATACAAGAACCGCAGTTAAATTCATATTCATATACTATAAATAATTATAATCTTCCATTGTATACATATCCGAATTATGATTCAAATATTATTAAATTCATTACAGACAGAGGAAATTACACAATAGTAGAAAATTCCGGACACTGGGGAAAATTAGATTCTGGTGGCTGGATTAACCTTGACGACGCTGAAACATACGGAAATATAAATTATGCCGGTACAGGATATGTTTCAACTCAAAGTGATCCGCTTACACTGCGTTATACAACAAGTTCGGATTCAAAAAGTCTGGATTCCATTCCGAAAAATACCTATCTTGAATTATACTATACTGATTTTTCGGACTGGTATTACACTCAATACAATGGAAAATGCGGTTTTGTAAGTGCAAAATATATTACTATGGGAAAAATTCCGCAAGTACGTATAGGAAATTATTACGGTTGCGGAACAGTTGCCACTAAAAAAGACCCTTTGAATGTACGTTCTTTACCTTCAGAAAACTCATCTATTCTAACTACTATTCCAAAGGGTACATCTATCGATTTATATTCCACAAGCGAAACAGGCTGGTATTACACGACTTATAACGGAAAAAGCGGTTATGTAAAATCCGATTACATATCATTTGAATCTGTAGGATATGATATTTGTAATCCCACAGCTTACATAAACACTCAGAAAGACCCTCTTAATCTCAGGGCTTCCGCATCAACAGACAGTTCTATTATAACGACAATTCCAAAAGGAACTGCTGTAAACATTATTGAATATGGAGATTCATGGTGTTATATAGAATGGAACGGATATAAAGGATATGCAAATACACAATTCCTTTCATTCTGTCATTCTGAAATATAAAATTATGCCCCAACCGGCAGAAAAGGAGAAAAAATATGCAGTATGGACACTTCGACCTTGAAAACAAGGAATATGTCATTACAAATCCCGCAACCCCATCAGCATGGGCAAACTATCTCGGCGACCCTGAATACGGTGCTATAATTTCAAATAACGCTACTGGTTATAGCTTTGTAAAATCTGGAGCTAACGGAAGAATTACACGTTACCGTTTCAATTCTGAAATGGCACTTCCCGGAAGATACATATATATTCGTGACAATGAAACAAATGATTATTGGTCAGCATCGTGGCAACCAGTAGGAAAGCCTCTCGACAAGTATAAGTCAGAATGTCGCCATGGTACAGCTTATACAGTTATTTCTGCTGAATATGCTGAAATCAAATCCGAAGTTACATATTACGTTCCATATAAAAAAACTTATGAAGTATGGCGTACTAAAATTACAAACAACAGCAACAAAGACAGAAAACTTTCAACATTCGGATTTATTGAGTTCACCAATGAGGACAACTATGAACAAGACCAAGTAAATTTACAGTATTCTCTCTTTATTTCAAAGACACAGTTTATAGATAATAAGATTCTTCAGACAATCAGCGAAAACAGTGAAAAAGACTGCCGTAACAGATTTTTCGGAATGGTTGGTGCAGATGTAACTGCTTCATGCGGTAGCCTTTCTGAATTTATCGGAAGTTACAGAACTTATTCAAATCCTATAGCTGTTGAATCCGGAAAATGCAACAACATTATGAACTACAACTCAAATTCATGTGGTGCATTACAATCTGATATAACTCTTAAATCCGGCGAAACTATCGAACTTATTTACATTCTCGGACAGCGTAACAATGAACAAGCTGACGAAATTCTCAACGAATACAAACAGGCAGGAAAAGTTGACGCCGAAATAAAACAGTTAAAAGATTACTGGCATGGACAGCTTTCAAATTTCAAAGTTGAAACCCCTTCAAACGAATTCAACAACATGATTAATGTATGGAATGCTTATCAGTGTTTTATAACATTCATCTGGTCAAGAGCTGCGTCTTTCGTTTATTGCGGACTCCGTAACGGTTATGGCTACCGTGATACTGTTCAGGATATTCAAGGTATTATTCATCTTAATCCGGAATTAGCCTGCGAAAAAATTCGTTTTATGCTTTCCGCTCAGGTTGACAATGGCGGAGGACTTCCGCTTGTAAAGTTCACACACAATGCGGGTCACGAAAACACTCCTGATGACCCAGAATACGTTAAGGAAACTGGTCACCCCTCATATCGTGCAGATGATGCTTTATGGCTTTTCCCGACTATCGCTAAATATTTAGGCGAATCCGGTAACGAAAATTTCCTTGATGAAGTAATTGTTTATGCTAACGGCGGTGAAGATACAGTTTATAATCATCTTAAAAAGGCTATTGATTTTTCAATGAATCACCTTGGCATTCATAATATGCCTGCCGGACTTCATGCAGACTGGAATGACTGTCTCCGTCTCGGTGCAAAGGGCGAATCAACTTTTGTAGCGTTCCAGCTTTATTACGCTGTAAGAACTATAAAACAGTATGCCATAGATAAAAATGATACCGAATACGTTGACTACATTGAAAATGTACAAACCAATCTTGAAAAAGCCCTTTCTGAATGCTGGGACGATGACAGATGGATTAGAGGCATTCGTGAAGATGGAATTATTGTCGGTGCTAAAAAAGACCCCGAAGCTAATATGTGGCTCAATCCTCAAAGCTGGGGCGTAATTTCAGGATTTTCAAATGCTGAACAGGCTGAAAAATCTATGGAAAGCGTTCATAAAATACTTAACACTCCATATGGTGCAAAACTTCTCGAACCTCCATACAAAAAGCACTATTTTGACGGTGCTTTAATGCATATTTTCAATGACGATACCAAAGAAAACGGCGGTATATTCTCACAGTCACAAGGCTGGCTTATTCTTGCAGAATCACTTCTCGGACACGGTAACAGAGCTTTTGAATACTTCCTTGAAAGTTCTCCTGCTTCAATGAACGACAAGGCAGAAATTCGTGTAATGGAACCTTATGTTCATGGACAATTTACTGAATCAAAAGCTTCTCCTTATGAGGGACGTTCACACGTTCATTGGCTTACAGGTACAGCTTCCACAGTAATGGTTGGCTGTGTAGAAGGTATCTGCGGTATGCGTCCAGACCTCAAGGGAATCAAAATTGCACCGTCTATTCCAGCAGAATGGAACAGTTTCAAAATTGAAAAGAATTTCAGAAACAAAAAACTTAACATTACAGTTAATAACTCCGCACACGTTGAAAGCGGTGTAAAAGAAATCATTCTTAATGGAAACAAAATTGACGGAAATTATATTCCTGCTGATTCTCTCACAGAAAACAATGATATAACCGTTATACTCGGATAAAAAAATTCCCGAAAGTATTTTTTCAAATGCTTTCGGGATTATTATTTATACCAGTTTCATATACAAAAGCGGATATGAATTACCTTGTTCATCAAAATCTGTTCGTTTATATATTTCAAAACCCATATGTTTATAAAATCCAATTGCTTGCGGATTTTGTTCATTTACTGTAACTTCATTAATATTATAATTCTGAATGCCGTATATCAGCAATCGTTTTCCAATACCTTTTTTTCTTTCTGATGGTAAAATAAAAAGCATTTCCAGACGATTATCTTCTATTCCCATAAAAGCAACCGTTTCTTTAAAGTAATTTTCAGCAATTATAAGATGTTTTACAGCACTTAAAGCTGACGGAACATATTCCTTGATTTTATTTACTTCTGTTTCCGAAAGAAAAAAGTGCGTTGCCAGAACAGAATTTTCTCAAATTTTAAGAAGTGTTGTCAATAATTGATTGTTTCTATCCTGAACTTCATATATTTTCATTTACTTCTCCTCAACATACTGGAATTTGTAATATTATATAATTAATTATTTCTTAAAAAAATGAAAATCACAGCAATTTCCACCATAACCTAAAGTTTGAGTTCGTGTAAATCCTATTTTTTTCAGTCCGCCATATGTAACATCATCAACATCGCAAAACAAACGGCACAGTTCCGCACAGCCATTTTCCACACAAGCCGTATGCCAAAGACACTTTTTAATAGTTACATCAAAATAACCCTTACCATGCTTTTGAACACTTACCTGTAAATCAGTTGTTTTCATAATTTTAAGGAATATTTTGCTGTAAATTGAATAAAATCCTGGTACTAATTCCATTTTGGCTGTAGAAGAATGTTTTTTTACTGCAACTTTATCAATCATATATTTTCGCATATAATTATATACATTATCTTCTGATAAATCATCTTTTAACAGAGTTTTATATAATGCTATACGTGGGAGAATCGTCTGAATAAGTGTTTTCATCTAATTTTCCGACTTATTTTTTGTATTCTCAATAAGTGTATTGAGCATTTTCTCTTGCTTGTCAAACAATGAATTACCCTTATTTGTTCCAAATTCCTCAATTAAAAATAATTTTATCTGTTTTTGTTGTTTTATATTCATTATTTCAACACCTCTTTAAATTTGGATTTACCTTAGTAAATATTATATAGCAAAGAAATTCATTTGTCAATGAAAACGCAATAGCACCTCCGATTATAAAAGTCAGAGGTGCTATTATTAAACTTTTTTATGAATATCTCACTTGTTACTTTTATCAAGAGATTTTTCAAGCCAAAGTCTTGCGGTATCAAGAGCCTCATAAAGTCCGTCGCATTCTCTGTTGCGGACACAGGCTTTAAGAGGGTCAATATTTGGGTCGGTGGACATCTGAACAACCCTTATTCTTCCGGCAACTTCATCGTCACCGATTTTTTGTGTGGAAAGTATATTCATCATTATTACATAGTCATCTGACATATATCCATAATAAATAGTATTCTGGCATCTCACAAGCGGATAGCCTTTGTAGGTGTAAAATTTTTCGTTCATTGAATATCCTCCTTAAATAATTAGTTATTTCCAGGTTGTGACATAATCCTCCCCTGTTTCTATTTTCTTGATATTGTCAACAAGAGTATCCACATAAGCCTTTGAACAAATATACTTGCTTTTTCCGTCAACTGCAATAAGAGATGTCATTGTTGTATTTTCATAGAAATCAATTTTAACTGTTTTCTTCATGTAGCTGTCAGTATATTCCAGACTTACTAAAGGTTCAGCATCAGGAATTTCAGCATCAAGGGCAAATTCTTCTGCTGATGCACTTATAAGGAAACTATAAAATTGTCTGTAACGTTCACTGTCAAAAGATTCACCGTTTCTTGTAACGTTGAAATTATCAGCCTTAGTATTTTCGGCATTTTTGTCCTTTGCTTCAATGACAAATTCTTCTGAAAGGTCAGCAGTTTTTACAGTAAGATTTGTAATGTTCCATACATATGAACCTATCATAATTCTTGATGTTATGTCAATCGGAAGAACTGTACACCATTTTGCATTTTCCACATCAACAGTGTATATGATATTTCCGTTTTCAAACATTGCATAACAGTATTTTTTTCCGTTGTCAGTGAAAGGTTCGCTTAAAAGAAGTACATAATTATTACCGTCATCACAATCCATAGTCACACGGCAGAAAGGTTCTTTAAGACCTGCTGATGCTATATCAGATTCCTTGCAATGAACAGAATATATTCCATCAGCCTGCAAACCAAACATTCCGTTGGTTATGTCTTCCGAACGTTCAACAGTAAGATAAGCGTCAGTTGGTTCAACCATAACCATAGTAGCAGAAGTACCTCCGGAATATTCACTGTCATCACTGCTCTTGTCGTATTCAAGAAGAATATCATAATCAATGTCTTGACGTTCAATTTTAAGACTGTTTATTTTTGGATAACTGTCTTCTGGTGGTTCTTCAAGTATTACCGTTTCTATAAAGTCATTAAGAGTTTTGCCATAGTTTGCCACGTAGAAAGTCGCAACAGTATAGACAACATTTTCGCCGTCAAGCATAACATAAGTAGCTGAATTTGCTGGTGCTTCATCGCCAACCATAAACTTGACAACATTTCCGGTCTGAAACTTAACTTCAACTTCCGCTTTAGGTTTATCAAGTCCGAATTTTGCAAGGTTATCGCAGTTTTCATCAACTATTGAATTTGTTACCATGTGATTGGCATTATTTGCAAGAGTTCCGACAAGTGATGTATTAAGCGGAATATCTTCATAACCGTCAAGAGTATATGTTGCTGCTGAATCTTCTGTAGGTTCAGAATTCATTATAACATGAAGAGTTTCGCCATTTTTTACAGTAACATCTGTTATAAGACCTTCTTCGTCTGAATCTCCGTCTTTTACAAGAACTATTCCCTCGCCGTAAGCCTCTGAACTTTCTTCCGAAGATGATGTACTGCTTGATTCAGTATTTTCATTGTCCTTTGGCTCTATAAGCTTGAGTGTAAGCAATCCTCCGCCCAGTACGATAACTGCAACACTTAATCCGATAATACTTTTAGTTGTTTTGTTCATCGATTCTTTCTCCTTACGAATACAACTATTCCGGCAACTGCAACTATTGCAGGAATTACATATATAACAACTATCTTGATAACATTCATTTCACTTGAAGTAGGTGAAATAAGTGACTGTTGAAGTGCTTTTTCCGGAATAACTGCTGTAGCTTCTTTTCCGGTCATTGTATTAAGCATACCTATTATAACATTAGCATTATTGAAAGCATTTGTCTGTGTAAGAATTGAATCGCTTATCATAAATGAACTTCCGAGTACAAGAAGATTGCTTGTATAGCGGTCAAGACCTGCACTTGTTTCTTTCTTTGAAAGTATAACAGCATCTCTTGCTCCAGTATCGCTGTTATCTTGGTCATATGAAGTATCCATTGATTTAAGAACTGAAACTGCTACACTGTCGTTATTCTTTGTGAGAATGGAAAGTTTTCTTGTAGCCGGTGCAACAATAGGAAGTGATTCATTAGGAAGAGTGCCTACAGAATCAGTATCATTTACTGAAAGCTTTATATTTACATTCTGATTAAATCCTAAATAAGTTTCAATCCAGTTTGTATCATCAAGTATAGCACTTTCTTCTACCTGAATGCTCCAGTCTGCGAGAAATTCTGAAATATTCGGCAAATCAGTAACATAAAGGTTAGGAATATAAAGCATATTGCGTTCATAGTTTCCGTCATTGTAAAGGAAATCACTTAATTTTTCAATAATATCCGCACTGAAATCAACTGACGGCATTGGTACAACTACCATATCGTAATCTTCAGGACTAAGATTATCAGATGCTATATCAATTTCAGTACAGTCATAACCATTTTTGCTGAGGAATGACATAAAGTTAGAATTAACAGATTCATAGCCCTGTCCCGTAATTGAAGTACCGTTCATCATGGAAACAAAAGCTGTTTTTATAGGATTGGAATCTGTAACATTAAGAATTGCAGAAGTAATTGTACTTTCACCCACAAAATTCATGGTAACAGCAGTCTGTGTACTTGTATTTGAAGGCTTAATCATGCTTACGATTTCTTCCTGACTTATAACTTTTACACGACCATTGCCGTTATTTTCAGAGAATACTACTATACTTCCTTCCGGAATGTCATTATTGTAATATTTTCTGTATTTTGCGATAATATCAGGGTCTTTGTTCATATCAACATACTGTACAGTGATACTTCCCTTGCCCTGCTTTGCATACATTTCGTAATTTTCGAGAATTGACGGTATCATATCATAAGGAGTCTCAACATTCATGCCATAATAAGCATACATCTGCTGATAATAGCTTCCCATTGAAGAAAAATCACTCTTAGGGAATGTTACTGTAATTTCTACATCTCCCTCAAGATTTTTTATAGCGTCAATTGATTCTGAACTTATTTCGTATCTGTTGTCAGATGTGAGGTCGATTTTTAATGGTGAACGCTTTGCAATCATACTGCATATAAGATTGATAATAACTACAAGCACTATTACAAGAGCTACTATCACCATTGACATAGAACCATATTTAAATTTTTTCAAATTCTTTTTAGGTTTAATTTTCTTTTCGTTTACAACTTCTTTATTGCTCATCTGAAAAATACCTTCCTTTCATAAATTAGCCCCAACGTTTCTTGTCAAGAACTCTTACAGTAAAAAAGTTAAACAAAAATGCTACGCTAAGGAAGAATAATACACTCGGAAGACTGAATATTCCCTGTGTAAATTCAATGTATCTTGAATAGAATGAAAGTGAAGTTATAACTTTACTGATAAATTCGTTTGAGATATTGCTGGCAAATGAATCAAAAAGATACAAAACAAACAATGCAAGCATACTTGCTACAGCCGATGCCATCTGATTTTCAGTAAGGGAAGAAATAAAGAGTCCGACTGCTATAAATGATGCTCCTAAAAACAGCATTGCGAAATAATTTCCTAAAAGGGTAGTCCATACAACATCACCAAGATATGCAAGTATTCCGGCATAAATAAATACAATGCTTTCAGCAATCACGAATAATGTAAGTGCTGCGAAATATTTTCCTAAAACTATATCCCACAAGCCTATAGGAGCGGTAAGTAACCCTTGGTCAGTTTTGTTTTTCTTTTCTTCACTGAGAAGTCGCATTGTAAGAATTGGTATAAGGAAAAGTATTATTATAAACATACTGCTGAACATAGGAGAAGTATCAGTTCTTCCTGAACCTATTACTCCGGCATAAAAGAAATATCCCGAAAGCAAATAGAATACAAAAAGAAATACATAAGCTACTCCTGATATAAAAAATGCATTCATTTCACGTCTGTAAATTGCACCCATCAGTCATTACCTCCGTTTTGGTTTTCATCATCTGAATCTGTATCTGTATCACTGTCTCTTATTTCCAAATTAATTCTTGGACGCTGATTAGGTTCAAGTTTAACATTATTTTCGCCCATAGTGATTTTAAGGAATATATCTTCAAGAGTCATATCAGAAAGCTGTAACATAAGTATATTCCAGCCCTTTTGTCTGCAAAGTTCATTAAGAGAACGGCGTATATCTGTATTTTCGTTTGCTTCAACGTCATAATCATAAATTCCCTGTTCACGTTCCATGTCAGCACGAACATACTTTATACCGTCAAGAGATTTTATAGCTTTAACTATTTCGTCCTTGTCAGAAGCCGTCTTTGTAGAACCTTCTATGCGGAGTGTCATTTTATGTTCATTGGTGAGCTGTTTAGCTATTTCATCGGCAGTACCGTCAGCAGCCACTTCACCTTTGTTAATTATAACTATTCTGTCGCATACTGCCTGAATTTCTGGAAGTATATGAGAGGATAATATTACTGTATGACGCTTGCCGAGTTTTTTAATAAGAGTTCTTATTTCAATAATCTGATTAGGGTCAAGACCAACTGTAGGCTCGTCCAGAATAAGCACAGGCGGATTATTTATAAGTGCCTGAGCAAGTCCCACTCTCTGTCTGTAACCTTTTGAAAGATTCTTGATTATACGGTTTTTAACATCTGTGATTTTGCAAAGGTCACAAACGTCTTTCAGATGTGCTTTGCGTGGAAGCTTGCATTTTTTAAGGTCATACACAAAATTAAGATATGCATCAATGGTCATATCAACATAAAGTGGCGGAATTTCCGGAAGATATCCTATAAACGACTTTGCTTTTTTAGGGTCTTCAAATATATCAACGCCGTTTACAAGTATCTGTCCGGAAGTAGAAGAAATATAACCGGTAAGCATATTCATGGTAGTGGATTTTCCTGCACCGTTAGGTCCTAAAAAACCTAATATTTCACCTTGTTCTACTTTAAAACTAATGTTTTTTACGGCTTGTTTGTCACCGTATTTTTTGCTAAGGTTCTTAACCTCAATCATAGGTTTACCTCCTGAAACATTTTTTAATTTATACAAGTTAATTGTAGCTTTTTTTTGTGATAATGCCGTGAAAATGTTGCGAATATCATATAAAAGAACAAACTGTATCTATATCCTTTGAAATCTGCTTTTTGAGTTCATCAACAGAAGAAAATTTCATTTCAGGACGGATAAATTTACAGAACTCTACTTCAATATATTTTCCGTATACATTGCCTGAAAAATCAAGTACATGAGTTTCAGCAAGAGGCATACGTTCGCCGGCTATTGTCGGTTTAACTCCCACATTGGTTATGGAATTGTAAATTACGCCGTCAATATTTGTGCGTGTAAAGTATACGCCATATTTCGGAACAAGTTGTCCGACAGCGTAATTCTGATTGAGTGTCGGAAAATTTATCGTCCTGCCTATCTGTTTGCCGTGAACCACTTCACCATACAATATATATGGATTTTCTGTACTTATTTCGCCGTTTCGTAGTATGGAACGAAATTTTTCAGAAGAAAATGAATTTTTACCTATTGTCACAACCTCAAGCAAAAAACCGTATTTTTCACTGAAACCTTTAAGTTCAGAAACTCCACAGGAAGCGTTTTTGCCAAAACGGAAGTTATCACCACAGACTACTGCTCCGGTGTTCATGCAATCACAGAGAACTTTTTTTACAAATTCCTCACCTGACATATTTCTTATGCTGTCAAAATCTGGTGATAATACATACTGTACGCCGATTTTATCAAAGTAATGAAATTTCTGATTATTAGTATAGATGTATTCAAAAGGTTTGCCGTGTTTAAATTTCACGGACTCGCTCCGGAATGTAAAAACTGCCGGAGTAAGTCCATAACCACAGGCTTTGTCAATAATAAGTCTGTGACCGCAATGAATACCATCAAATAATCCAAGTGCAACGGCTGATTTATCTGGTATTTTGTCATTCAATGTAATTTCCGTCATAAAGTCACCTCATGCAAGATTTTTTCCTATGCGAAGTACGCCGTTTTCAAAATCAGCAACAGCAGTTCCGATAAAATCCCCGTCAAATCCGTATAAACTATACAATTCGCAATTTTCAATTATATTGTGAATTTTTTCAAGATTAAGTTTTACACCGTTTCTATAAAGTCTGGTCTGATGTTCATTAAGGCGGAGTTTCGGGAGTTTATTGAATATTCTTTCAACCGGAAGTATAAGACTTTCAAGACGGTTTTCATCACGAGCCTTTTGAATCTGTTCAAAAGTATAGCAGTCATTCAGACTGAAACCGCTTGCATAAGTTCTGACAAGTGATGTCATAATACCGCCACAACCTAATTTCTGACCTATATCATGTATAATTGTACGAATATAAGTGCCTTTTCCGCAATAGATTTCTATAATTCCCTCACGAGTGTTCTCATCATATTCAAAGATATTCAGACTTTTAACTTCTATTTCACGTGGTTCACGTTCAACTTCTATCCCCTGACGTGCCAAATCATAAAGGCGTTTGCCGTTCACCTGAACCGCTGAATACATAGGCGGTAACTGCATAATTTTTCCCGTAAAATCCAGAAGAACTGCATTTATATCGTCAAGGGATACGCTTTTATCAGAAGTTGTCAGAATTTTACCTGTAATATCCTGAGTATCAGAAGTCTGTCCCAATTTAAAACCTGCCCGATAAGATTTGAAATTATCCGGCATAATATCGCAGGCTTTTGTAGCAGTTCCCACGAATACAGGCAAAACTCCTGTTGCCATAGGGTCAAGAGTGCCGGCATGACCAAGACGTTTCATTCCGAGTATTCCACGAAGTTTCGCTATCACATCAAATGAAGTAAAATCCTGTGGTTTGTTTACACATAATATACCGTTCATCATAAAGCATTTTTTACCGCTTCAATAAATTGTTTTTTTATGTCATCAAGATTTCCGGAGATATTGCAACCGGAAGCTTTTATATGACCACCACCATTGAAAAGCTCGCAAATTTTTGAAACATTTACTTCATCGGCTGAACGGAATGAACATTTATAATCGTCCTGACGTTCACGCATAAATATACCTACTTCAACGCCCTCATATTGAATAGTCAATGACGCAAATCCCTCAAGTTCCTCATCACTTACCCCGAGAGTATTCATCATATCTTTTGTAACGGCAATTATACAAAGTTTTCCGTCAAGATAGGTTTCAGCAATATTGTTAAATTCGCTTTCAAGCTTTATTCTGCCATATGACTTGACTTCAAACATATTTCTGTTTATTTTAGCAAAATTTATATTACTGTATTCTTTCATTATTTCAGCTACAACTTCATGAGTATGAGCCGTTGCACACTGAAATTTAAAACAACCTGAATCTGTTGCCATTCCAGTATAAAGGCATTTTGCACAATGTTCTGTAATTTTAATTCCCATAAATTTTGCAAGGTCATAAATCACTTCACAAGCTGCTGAAGCTTCCGCACGAAGAAGCGTTTTTTCTGCGTAATTTTTATTGGAAATATGGTGGTCTATACATAATTGTACTTTATCGCCGTAAATTTCCTGATATCTTCCCATAAGCTTGGTATCGGCAATATCAACTGCAATTATTGTCTGAGGTTCAAATTCCTCACCTGCTCCGACTTCTGTAAGAAAATCGTATCTTTTCGGGAATACATCATGACAAACAACTCTGCTACGTATTCCTAACTGCTGTAAAATTTCTTTCATTGCGAAACCTGCTCCCACACAGTCTCCGTCAGGACTGCGGTGAGTAATTATAACTGCGTCTTTACAGTTACGAATAAAAGTTTCTGCTTCACTGAATCCTATATACATAAAAAATACACTCCTAAAAAATCATCAATTGAGTAAATCATTAAGTTTTTTGCTAATTTCGGCACTTCTTTCAATAGAGTTGTCGGCTATGAAAGTAAGTTCAGGAGATTTACGCATTTTCAGACGGTGAAAAAGTTCACGTCTTATAAATCCGCAAGCACTTGTAAGTCCTTTAACTGATTCTTTAGTTTTTTCCATTCCCTCAAAACTTGATACATATATTTTGCATACAGACATATCGCCCGATAAATCAGCTCTTACTATTGTAAGCATTTTATCAATGCGAGGGTCTTTAAGTTCTCTGAGAATAGCAGTCATTTCTCTTTTTATATCTTCTGCCATACGGCTGTTTTTATAATTTGCCATTTTAATCCTTTCTGAAAATCGTATTTTTATATTATTCAGAGCATACCCGCCTACAAAAAAGCAGATACGCTCTGAACAGAAAAAATTTATAAATTAGTCTTCACGATATTCCTCAACAATATAAGCTTCAAATATATCGCCCTCTTTAACATCGCTGAACTTTTCAAGGCTTATACCGCATTCATAACCTTCTGCTACTTCCTTAGCGTCGTCCTTGAAACGTTTAAGACCAGCAATTTTATCATCAGCAATGATAATTCCGTCACGAACAACTCTTATCTGACAGCCTCTTGCAATCTTACCATTAAGGACGTAACTTCCGGCAACCATTCCAACATTTGAAATCTTATATACCTGTCTTACTTCTGCACGACCTAATTCAACTTCTCTGAACTTAGGTGCAAGCATACCCTTCATAGCTGTAGTGATTTCCTCGATAGCATCATAGATAATTCTGTAAAGTCTTATGTCAACACCGTCACGGAGAGCGTTTTCAGAAGCAACAGGGTCAGGTCTTACATTGAATCCAACGATAATAGCGTTTGATGCATTAGCAAGCATAACATCGCTTTCCTTAACTGCACCTACTGCTCCATGAATAACTCTTACTCTTACCTCATTATTTGAAAGCTTTTCAAGAGATTGTTTTACAGCTTCAACAGACCCCTGTACATCGGCTTTTACAATGATAGGAAGTTCTTTTATTTCGCCCTCTGCAATCTGATTGAACAGATTATCAAGAGTAACTTTTCTATAAGAATTAAACTGTTCTTGTTTTGCTTCATGCTTTCTTTTTTCAACAAGTTCCCTTGCAAGTCTTTCATCTTCAACGGCATTAAAAGTATCGCCTGCACTTGGAACTTCAGCAAGACCAGTGATTTCAACCGGAACTGACGGACCAGCAGATTTAACTATTTTGCCCTTGTCATTTGTCATAACTCTTACTCTGCCGACAGAAGTTCCAGCAATAATAACATCACCCTGTTTAAGAGTACCATTCTGTACAAGAAGTGTAGCTATAGGACCTCTTCCCTTATCAAGGCGAGCTTCAATTACAGTACCCTTTGCAAGTCTTTCAGGATTAGCTTTAAGTTCCTTTACTTCCGCAACAAGTAAAACGTTTTCAAGAAGGTCGTCAATACCTTCACCGGTTTTTGCGGAAACAGGTACACAAATAACATCTCCGCCCCATTCCTCACAAACTATATCATATTTAGTGAGTTCTTCTTTGATTCGGTCGGGATTAGCACCTTCTTTGTCCATTTTGTTTATAGCAACTATCAATGATACACCAGCAGCTTTTGCGTGATTGATTGATTCAATAGTCTGAGGCATAATTCCGTCATCTGCTGCTACAACGAGAATAGCAATATCTGTAATATTAGCACCTCTTGCACGCATAGAAGTAAACGCTTCGTGTCCTGGAGTATCAAGGAATGTTATGTCCTGACCATCTACTTTTACCTGATATGCACCTATATGTTGTGTAATACCACCTGCTTCACCGTCTGCAACATGAGCGTTTCTGATTCTGTCAAGAATAGAAGTCTTACCATGGTCAACGTGTCCCATTACAACTACAACAGGACAGCGTGGTTCAAGATTTGTGTCATCGTCGTCACTGTCATCAATAAGACGCTCTTCAATTGTGACAATAACTTCCTTTTCAACTTTTGCACCGAGTTCATCAGCAACAAGTGATGCTGTATCAAAATCAATTTCCTGATTTATGGTAGCCATAATTCCAAGACCCATGAGTTTCTTAATAACTTCAGTAGCAGTAACTTTAAGACGTACGGCAAGTTCGCTTACTGTTATAGTGTCTGGAATCATAACTTTAAGCTGTTGTTTTCTTGCTCTTTCGAGTTCAAGTCTTTTAAGCTTTTCTGTTTCAGTTTCTTTCTTTGAATACTGCTGTCTTGCACGCTGAGCTGATTTCTGGTTAATTTTCTGTTTTTTAACTGAATAATTATCATTCTTGTGCTTGTTTGTAGGAGCAATCTGTTCATAACGTTCATTGTACTTGTCAAGGTCAACATAACTTCCTCTTGTATCGACTGTACGACGCTGTGTTGAAGTCTGTGCTGTCTCTGAACTAAATGAAACGTTTAATTTAGAACGTTCTCCTCTTTCCTGAGGCTTAGCCTGATGTTTGTTTTTGTCGTTCTTTTTGTTGATTTTTGGCTTTGCCTGTTCAACTGGTTTAGCAGTTTCAGCGGGCTTGCTTTCGGAAACAGTTTCTTGTTTCTTTTCTTCAGGTTTTTTGTCGTTTTTCTTAACAGGTGCGGATTGCTTTAAATTTTTATTATTCTTCTTAACAGGATTTTTTTTATTATCTTGCTTTGAAACTTCCTTTTTGCTGTCGTTCTTTGAACCGTAGTAATCATTAAAGTTTTTAACTTCATGTTTTTTAGTGTAGTGTTCAAGTAAAAGATTCATTTCAGCTTCATTCAGACTACTTGACGCACTTCTTTTCTTGTTGTCCTTTGTTGCAAAGAAATCAACGATTTCCTGAACAGAAACGTTAAAATCCTTTGACGCATCACTGATTTTAATTTTTTTCGTCATAGGCTTGATACCTCCAGTTAATTTAGTCGCATAATATTATTGTTCATATAACATTATGATATGAATTTCATGTATTTATTTTAGAAAAGCCATTAGCAAAACCTTTGTCACATATGGCAATTACTGCTGTTACCTTTCCGCATATACGAGCCATTTCATCTTTTGAAAGCTCCGTTTTCACGAGTGGTACGGAATATTTTTCACATATGAAATTAGTTTCCTTGACAGTTTTTTCAGATGCATCTGATGCAGTAAGAATACAATATGCCATACCGTTTTTTACAGAATCGCATGCACTGTCAAAACCTTTTACTGCTTTTCCCGCCTTGATACACATTGTAAGCAGATTAGCTGTTTTTTTGGAGTTCATCTGCCATCACCTCATAAATACTATCATCAATCCTGCACGAGAATGATTTTTCAAAACGTCTTGCCTTTCTTGCCTTTGCAAAACATTCAGCACTACGGCAAATATATGCTCCTCGTCCGGATTTCTTGCCAGTAAAATCAAGACTTATTTCGTCCTCCGGAGATTTAACCACACGGATAAGTTCCTTTTTAGGTTTCATCTCATTACAGCCGAGACACATTCTCATTGGAATTTTTTTAGGTTTCATAACTTATTCCTCTGCCGGAGTTTCGTTTTCCGGAGTTGTTGTTTCAGCCTGTGTATTTTCTTCCGGAATCTCTTCTGCTGTTTCGGTTACAGGCTGTTCAATCTTGAAATCCGGATTAAGTTCAGGGGCTTCCTGATTAGTTTCTGTATCGAACTGCGGTTTTATATCGATTTTATAACCTGTAAGCTTTGCTGCAAGCTTTGCATTCTGACCTTTGTTACCGATTGCAAGTGACAATTGGTTATTAGGTACTATAACAGTACAGGTTTTTTCTTCAGCAGAAGTGATAATAGTTCTGAGGACTTCCGCCGGTGCAAGAGCCTTTGAAATATACTGTTCCGGAACTTCACTCCAAAGAATAATATCAATCTTTTCCTGATTGAGTTCATCAACAACCGCTTTTATTCTTGACCGTTTTGTACCGATACAAGCACCTACAGCATCAACATTAGGGTCTTTTGACCATACAGCCATTTTAGTTCTTGAACCTGCTTCTCTGGAAATACCTTTTATTTCAACAGTTCCGTCATATATTTCAGGAACTTCCTGTTCAAAGAGTCTCTTTACAAAATCCTTGTGAGTACGTGAAATCTTTACAATAGGCTTTTTAGTTTTTCCTACAATGCTGGTAATATATACCTTTATAGGCTTGCCTTCTTCAAAAACTTCTCCCGGAATCTGTTCATTCTTGAAAAGATAAAGTTCTGTACCGTCATAATCAATAGTAACTGTACCTCTGTTAGGGTCAATCTGTGAAACCTTTGCAGTAATACATTCATGTTCCTTTGATTCAAAACGGCTTAACATATGTTCACGGTTAATTTCTCTCAGGTCGCCTTTAATGGACTGTTTTGCAGAAAGTGCCGCCATTCTGCCAAGCTTTGAAATATCGATTTCTTTAAGAATCTTACCGCCTATATAGGCATTAGGGTCAATAGTTCTTGCAACATCGATGTTAATTTCGTTTTCGTCAATCGGGTAATCGTCAATAATTTCCTGTTCGATGTACATTGCAAACTTTTTGGTAAGCGGGTCAATATCAACCTTGATTCTTTCTTCACTGTGTGGATAAGCTTTTCTGGCAGCTTTAAGCATAGCTGATTTTACTTTTTCGATAAGCAGGTCTGTTTCAACGCTGTTTTCCTCACCAAGAGATTCAAGAGCGTCAAAAAAGCCATTATTAATGTTCATGTCTGTATATTCCTCCAGTATAAAATTTATAGATAACTTTAGATTTCAAAATAAAGTTTGACGTATGCAATATCTGCAAGTGGGAATTTTTGAATATTTCCGTCTTCCATAACAACAGAAACCCCATCTTTGTCAGCTCCGGAAAGCACGGCAACAATTTCCTTTTCGCCGTCAATGCTTCTTATAAAATGTATTCTTACGGTATCGCCCTCACAAACTTCAAAGTGTTCCTCTTTAACAAGTTCTCTTTCAAGACCTGCTGAACCCACTTCAAGAGTATAACTTTGAGAAATAGGGTCTTTTTCGTCCATAATATCATTTATAGGAGCGTTGGCTCTTTCACAGTCAGCAATAGTAATTCCTTCATCGCTGTCAATGAATATGCGAAGATACCATACAGCACCTTCTTTTTCGTAACATACGTCCCAAAGGTAATAACCCAGTTCATCAGTTATAGGTTTGATAAGGTCATATACTTTCTGTTCAGTAGCACCGAATTTCTTAAACTTCATATATATCATCTCCTTTCATTGTTTCAATTCACAGTCGGTAATTTCACGGAGACTGACAAGTCAGTGTATGTCTGACTGTGATTTGCCTCATGTCAGTAAGGGATACCGATTTATCTCCGCCCACCACTGCCGTTAAGTTTTTAATTTATAATTCATCTCACCACCTATAAAATTAAAAGAATCACTGTTGATACTTATTGAATTAACCTGTAACCATATCCATGCAATTTGTACAAATTCACATACTAAATTATGTGACATTTCACAAAAATGTTTTTTTATGTGAGAGAAAGTGTTTCATGTGGCAGTCAAATAATACGAAAGACCGGAAATTTCCGGTCTTTTGGGGTCAGCTATCACTAAATCTTATTATATCATGAATTTACAAAAAAATCAAGCCTTTTCAGAAAATTATTTTCATAATCTTATATTTAACAAAATACTTGACACATACGCAATCCATAATGTATAATTAGAACAGTTTCACAGAACAAAAAGGAGCTATGAAAATGAGAAATATAAAGAAAATGCTATCGGGAATTATTACCGTAATATCAGTAATGACTTCAGCAGTTTCATGCAGTGCAGACAAGTTTCATATAACAGGAAGTCTGTCCATAGAACCGACCTCGTCAGAAACTACTCAATCTACTAGCAATTATACACAGACAACAACCACTGAAATTCAAGAAACTACCGAACCGGTACAGCTTGAAGACCCTGTAGATATTCATGGTACAGAAATAGTCTGGCTTTCGGATTACGATCTTAACCCACAATCTAATGACAAACGTTCGGTAGCTGTTTCGCTTTTTGAGGACGTTTTCGGCGGAAAAATAAAATATGTACAAACTTCCGCAAGAAACCGATTCACAACACTGTCATCAATGCTTTTAGCCGGTGAAGAAGTTGATATGTTTGAATATGTACCAGAAGATTTCCCGAAAGGTGTTCTCAGTCAATACTATCAGCCTTTGGATAAATATTTTCGTTCCATGGGAATGAATACTGGTATATGGGACGATATGACCGGTGTTATAGATTCACTGGCATATAACGATAATCATTATGTTGTCCCGTATTCACTGTCAGACCCTGTTGTAATGACATACAGCCGTAAAGTTATCAAAGATAATAATTTACAAGACCCTTATGAACTATATAAAAATGATAAATGGGACTGGGATTCATTTCTTGAACTCTCTGAAGATTACAGAAAGAAAACCGGAAACCATGCCGTAAGAGGTAATTTAGGAAATGCCCTTATTCATTCGACGGGTCAGAATTTAATCGGATACAGAAACGGAAAATTTGTCAGTAATATAAATACTGCTTCTATCCGCTATGCTGAACTATTTATGCAGGATATCTCCTCAAAATCATTATATTCTACATACTGGAACAACTATTACACAACTGATACATTGTTCTTTGTGTATGACAGCTGGATTCTTGGTGCTTCAAACGTAAAAAATCCCGATATGGACTTAATGGTTGTACCTGTTCCGAAATCTCCGGATACGGACGGGAATTACATTACCTGTGAATATAATGCAAAAATGCTTGTAAGAAATTCCCAGAAAGGAGACGCTGTTGCAACATACATACAATGCGAAAGAATCGCTGCAACTCAGGAAGAATATAAAAAAGGTGCTAAGGATTACGCACTTATTCCGGAAACCTCCTCAAATGGTACTGTAAAAAGCTACATTACCGAAGAACAATACGACGCTTTACAATCGTTCGTTGATACATCAAAAGTCACTCCTGTTTTTGAATACGCCAACGGTATGGGAGACAGATTAACAAATGTACTTGACAATATTTCAAATACATTTCTTATAAACGGCGGTTCTGAACAAGACTGGAAAAATTTGCGTAACTCGTGTTCCGAAACAATCAAGGAAGTGATGCAGGAATATAAATAATAACCATTATGGGACAGCATATTTTTTAAAAAAAGTTGTCCCATATATTCTGTACATGAAAGGACAAATATTATGCCTATTAAACTACTGTTTATTGCAGAAATAATAATTATGATTATTGTTTCTGCAATGCTTATCAAAAATGTGGTCATTAAAATTCCGGATAATGACCGTCCTCAGCCTAAAAAAGTTGAAAAAAAGTTTTCAGATTCAAAAAAAGACATATTCATTAACATATGCGTAATATTTGCTAACATTGTCGGTATAGCAGATATTGTCGGACTTATGGGAAAAAATATTTTTCATGGTGGTTTTTTCGTTATCGGAATAATACTTCTTCTTGAAAAAATTATCCACATCATAAGAACCCGCATACAGTCACGCACTCTGAAATTTTTAGGTAAAATGCTTGTTATCGCCGGAATTATTGAACTCGTTATATTTCAGATGCCGTCCTATAGAATGTTTTTCGGAAAATATACACATATGCTTTTACCGGTTTCAAAAGGTACTATCACAAGCGAAAATACAGAATTTGAAGAATCAACCGGTAATTTAAAGGTTTCGGGACAGAATAAATCATCAATAGAATTTTCTGAAATAAATGCAAAAATTGCAACTGCTTATGTAAATATTGCATCATCAAATAAAAATCCTCACCGCCTGAAATTAGAAGTTGATATTACTGATGATACTTCCGAATTATACAGAAACGCATTAGTAAAATCAGAAATAGTAACCGACCACGAAAGCACTAAATACATAAATTTCCTTTTATCCGGAAAAACTGATAAATTACAGTTTAATTTCTTCGGTGAAACAGACAATGATTTCTTCACAATAGAATCTATTGAACTTAATGTTCCCATACCTTTTGATATATCTTTTCTAAGAATTTTTCTTATAGTACTTATTTCAACATTTGCATATGCTGTAATTTTTTCAGCGTTTCTTAGCAGGGATTATGCAGAAAACAAATGGTTCTGCAATATTTCAACAGCCGTTATTACAGTAACAGCAGTAGGTATTGCACTTGGTATGACTATATCAAAAATTCCGGCGGATTCTGAAAAATATTTCCTCCAGAAAAGCGGAAACCAGATTTCAGAAGAACTTGTTCTTGCCTTTGAAAACAAACAGGTTTCATTGCTGGACGAACCTTCAAAGGAACTTCTGGAAATAGAAAACCCTTATGATACCAATCTTCGTGGTTCAAGCAATGTGTATTCAAAATGGGACCATGTTTTATATAACGGAAAATACTACTCCTATTACGGAATAGCTCCTGTTATACTGCTTTTCCTGCCGTATCACTTGATTACAGGAAGCTTTTTCCCAACCGATATAGCAGTAATGCTTTTTGCAATAATTGGAATAGTTTTCCTTGCACTGACTTACAATGCTATAATAAAACGCTGGTTTAGCCGTATTCCGTCCGGTTGCTACATTGCAGGAATGACCATAATAATGATAGTCTGTGGAATATGGTTCAGTGTGGGAAGACCTCTTTTCTATGAAATATCAATTTCTTCCGGATTCGCATTTGTGGCATTAGGAGCTTATTTCCTCATATCCTCCAACATAATAAGCGACGGTAAAATTTCATTCCCGAGAATAACACTTGCTTCACTGTTTCTTGCAATTGCTGTACTCTGTCGACCTACTCTTGCAGTATATTCAATATGTGCCTGTGTATATTATGCAATAGGATTCAAGAAATCCGCTGAAGTAACCGATTCAGAGGGAGTTAAGACAATTAACAAAAAACGTTATATACCATATATTTTGTGTGCATTGATACCGTTTGTAATTCTTGGTTCTGTTCAGATGTGGTATAACTATGTAAGATTTGATTCACCTCTTGACTTTGGTATAAAGTATTCGCTTACAATAAACGACTTCACTCATTCTGAATATCATACAATTTTCGCACTTATAGGAATATTTGCTTATCTTTTCCAGTTCCCGACAATAAAAGCCGACTATCCTTATGTTGAAACGTGGTTTACATACTTCCGTGCAAATGGCTATTACTTCAAGGACAATGGACAAACTTCCGGTATAATATGGCTTGCACTTCCAGTATTCGGATACCTTTTAGCAGGAAAAGCTTTAAAGAAACTTCCTGACAAATCGTCAAAACTTAAAGCAACTACAATTATAGGACTTCCATGTATAATAATGCCTCTTGTAATATTATTCTCGATATGGGAAAGCGGTTATGCAGTACGTTATGTTGCGGACTTCTCATGGCAAATAATTATGGGAGCTTATGCTATATTGTTCTTCCTCTATCAAAAGTCCCAGAATGACACTCTTAAAAAACTTTTCAAATACTTTATGGCATTCTCTGTAGTAGCATCAATAATTGTAAACGTTCCTCAGATTTTCAATTTTACTTTTTCAGAATACGATTTTCCAGTAATTACAAGCAAATTCCATGAATTTATAGAATTCTGGATATAACCGAAAAATTACCCTCATCTTTAATGGTGGGGGATTTTTTCAGATAAAAATAAAAGTTTGTTGTATGAGGTTACTTAATGCAGAATAATTGTTCGTTTTTATTGGCAAAAAATGACAAAAATTATGTTGAATATATGGCAATGTGCGGAATTTTTTCAAAAGTACGTGACATTTCTTCCACACTGTGCTATAATGTATTCAAGGTACATTCTGTGTACAAAAAACGTTCAGGCTTTTTCCTCATGAAAACTGTTTATCAGGCGAACGGTGTTTCGCAAATATCACAATTTAAAGAAAGGAATTCTAAAAATGGATAATAATAATTCCGGAAAACCACGTAAAAAGGTTACTAAACAAGTTCTCAGACGCAGACAACTTACTGCACTTTCAATCATTGCATTAATTGTACTTATATTTATCATACTTATTGCAAATGCCTGCACTGACAAATCCTCTACCCCTAAAAAAGAAAATTCAACTACAACTACCACCACAACTACTACTACAACTACTGAAATAGTTACTGAACCTGTTACAACTGTTACAACTACTGCCCCAGTACCAACAGTTGACCCTAATATTTCAGCACAGGTACAGATTTCGACAAATGAAGTATACCTCAATGTCGGCGAAAGTGAAATGCCTATAATCTCCGGATATCCCGATGGTTCTTCTGAAGCTAACGAAATATGGACAAGTTCAGATTCAAATATCGCTACCGTTGATAATATGGGTAACATTACAGCTGTAAATGCCGGAGAATGTTATATTATTCTGAAACTTGACAACAACCCTGCTGTTGAAGTTCAGATTAAAGTTACCGTCGCAGGAACAGATTCTTCACAGGATATGACACAAAATATTCAGCAGAATGCAATTCAAGACAACGGATTAAACAACAACATTCAGAATAGTCAGGGATATATGGATACACAAGGTTATCAGGATACCCAGAATTATCAGCAGAATCAACAGTCAGACGGCGGACAGGCTCAGTCTGATGAAGAAATTCAGCTTGATACATCACTTGATGAACAGATTCAATAAATATCTCTTATTTCTCACTGTAAAAAACTTAATACTCAAAAAAAGGACAGCCTATTTTGACTGTCCTTTTTATATTACTGAATAGCATCGCCACGTTCTGACGAAATTTCATAACCAACGGATTCTACACGTCTTTTCAAGCATAACATACATTCTGCTGCTTCTTCTCCGGTGCAAATCTTGTTGTCATAAAGTTCATATTTCTTTCTGACACTCACCGGTGAAAGATTTGGCATAATTACATTACACCCTGTTTTCAATCCTTTTTCACGACCATTCGGTGAAATCGTTCCGAGTGCGGTTGTAGCCGGAAGCAAGACTTTCGGAAACATTAATCTTAATATTCCAAGAAGTCTTATTGTAAGTTCCAGTGTACCGGCTTTTTCGTTTGCAAACGGAGTATCATGATGAGGTATAAATGCACCTATTCCAATCATATGAGGCTGGAGTTCCTGCAAAAACCGCAAATCTTCAATCAGATGTTCAGTTTTCTGAAAAGGTACTCCCACCATGAAACCTGCTCCCACCTGATAACCGAGTTCCCGCAGATTGAATAAACATTCCTTACGGTTAGCAAGGCTCATTTCTGAGGGGTGAAGCTTTTTATATAACTCTTCTGAAGCGGTTTCATGACGCAATAAATAACGGTCTGCACCAGCTTTTTTCATTTTTTTGTAGCTGTCATATGAACGCTCACCTAAAGAAAGAGTTACCGCACAATCGGGATACTTTTCCTTTATCTCGGAAATCAAAGGACACATAAATTCATCTGAAAAATAACTATCCTCACCGCCTTGCATTACGAATGTACGAAATCCTAAATTATAGCCATTTTCGCAACATGACAGTATTTCTTCACGGCTTAAACGATAACGTTCTGCATTTCTGTTACTCCGGCGAATACCGCAATAATAACAGTCATTTTTGCAATAATTTGAAATTTCAATCAATCCTCGCAGAAAAACTTTTTTTCCATAATGCTTCTGACGAACTTCATCAGCATATTTTTCAAGCAAATCTGAATTTTCATTGCTGTCAATAAGCATTTGCAATTCACTGTCAGTCAGATTTGCAGTAGTATAAAGCTTTTCAATTAAATCTGTCATTATCAACCGCCAAGTCTTATCATTTCATAAATGCACTTTCCGGCTTTTGAAATAAGTTCATCTTCCATAAGGATTTCAAATGCTGAACCATTATTCATACCTGTAAGAGTACTATATACATCAGGCAATGTTGTAATCTTCATATTATGACAAACAATATCCTTTGTTACAGGATAGAATTTCTTTTCAGGACAGTCATATTGCAGATGTTCAGCAATAGAGGTTTCAGTGCCTATTATAAATTCCTTTGCATCTGATTGTTTAGCATAATTCATTATTCCGGAAGTTGAACCGACATAATCAGCAAGATTTACAACTGCCGGAACGCATTCGGGGTGTACCAGAAACAATGCATCAGGGTGTTCTTCCTTTGCTTTTTTAACCTCTTTTACTGTAACTCTTGCATGAGTAGGACAGCCACCATTAAGAAGTTTTATATCCTTTTCCGGAACACTGCGTTTTACATAGTCACCTAAATTGCAGTCGGGAATAAATAAAATTTTATCACTGTCAATCGCTCTTATGATTTTCAATGCACTTGATGATGTAACGCATACATCACAGACAGTTTTAAGTGAAGCTGTAGTATTGATATATGCTACAACTGTTCTTTCGGGGTCTTTTTCTTTAAGCATGGAAATCATTTCAGCGTCCATTTGTTCAGCCATAGGACAACCAGCGTTTTTGTTGGCAAGAAATACACGTTTCTGCGGTGCAAGTATTTTAGCAGTTTCTGCCATGAAATGAACTCCGCAAAAGATAATGTTTTCAGCGTCGGCATTTTTTGCATCAACACTCAATTTATAACTGTCGCCAACAAAATCAGCTATTTCAACAATTTCCCTTGCCTGATAGCAATGTGCCAAAATAACAGTATTTGTTTCTTTTTTAAGTCGCAAAATTTCTTCCTGCAATTCACGTACTTTCATATATAAACTCCTTGATTATTTAGTTTCGGCAATTACTTCCACTTCAACAAGAACGTTCTTAGGAAGTGTTTTTACTGCAACACAGCTTCTTGCCGGAAGTGATGTAAAGTATTTGCCATAAATTCCGTTGAATGCTGTAAAATCATTCATATCAGCAAGAAAACAGGTTGTTTTGATAGCATTTTCAAATGATGAACCAGATGCTTCAAGAACTGCTTTGAGATTCTGCATAACCTGTTCTGTCTGTTCTTCAATGGTAACAGCTTCGATTGTGTTTGTAGCCGGATTAATTGCAATCTGTCCGGAAGTGTATACTATTCCTCCGGATACAACAGCCTGTGAATAAGGACCTACTGCCTTTGGTGCTTTATCTGTGTGAATTGTTTTCATATTAAAAATCCTCCTCTTTATTCGTTTACGATTTTAAAGCCGTTTTCTTTGAGAGCGGTTCTAATTTCGTCAATGTGAGCATAGTTGCGGGTTTCAAGAACTATTCTGAGGTAACAGCCGTTCACTGCTGAACCTTCGTTAGCTCTTTCGTGGTGGATAGATATAACATTTCCGCCTGCTTCTGCAATAATTTTGGAAACGTCCATAAGCTGACCGGGTTTGTCAAGAAGTTCAATATTAAGTGAACAGGTTCTTCCGGTCATAAGAAGTCCACGCTTGATGACTCTTGAAAGTATTGTAACATCAATATTTCCTCCGGAAAGCAAGCAAACAACTTTCTTACCCTTTACCGGAACTTTATTGAACATTGCAGCGGCTACTGAAACTGCTCCAGCACCCTCTGTAACAAGTTTTTGTTTTTCCATGAGTGCAAGTATAGCTGCTGAAATTTCATCATCTGTAACTGTAACAATTTCGTCAACGTATTCAGAAACGTATTTAAAAGTATTTTCGCCCGGTTCTTTTACAGCTATTCCGTCGGCAATGGTGGAAACGCTATCCAAACATTCTATTTTCTGGTCATGTATTGAATTGAACATACTCGGAGCACCTGATGCCTGTACACCATAAACCTTTATATCAGGATTAAGGCTCTTTATTGCATAAGCGACTCCGGAAATAAGTCCGCCACCGCCTATCGGAACTATTACAGCGTCCATTTCGGGAAGTTGTTCAAGCAATTCAAGACCAATAGTTCCCTGTCCTGCAATAACGTTTTCGTCATCGAACGGGTGAATAAATGTATAACCATTTTCGTCACGCTGTCTTAAAGCTTCTGCGTAAGCGTCATCATAAACGCCTTTTACAAGGCACACTTTAGCTCCGTAACTCTTTGTAGCCTCAACTTTTGAAATAGGTGCTCCGTCAGGTAAACAGATTATTGCCGGAATACCGTTTTTAGCAGCAGCAAGTGCAACACCCTGTGCGTGATTTCCTGCTGAACAAGCTATTACACCACGAGCCTTTTCTTCATCGGAAAGCTGTGACATTTTATAGTAAGCTCCACGCACCTTGAATGAACCTGTTATCTGAAGATTTTCGGTTTTAAGATAGATTTCTGATTCAGGATTTATGTTTGGAGTATGAATTATATCAGTTTCCCTGATAACCTGTTTAAGTACATATCTTGCATGATAAATTTTATCCAGAGTGAGCATTTTTTATACCTCCTGTTTCTGCTCGTTTAAAAGCTGATTGACAAACTGTTTAGCTGTTCTTGGTGAACGACCGTTTCCGGACGACATTGCAAAACGTTCTGCCTTGAGTTCAAAATCTTTTTCATCAAATTCAAGACCTTTTTGTTTTGCAAGTTCTCCTGCTATGCGGACAAATTCTTTCTTGTCAGGTTTGCTGAAATTGACACGCAATCCGAAACGTGCCGAAAGTGAAATAAGTTCCTGCATAGTGTCGTTGCGGTGAACGTCATCACCATCACGTTCAGAGAATGTTTCCTTAACAAGATGTCTTCTGTTGCTTGTTGCATAGATTACTATATTATCCGAACGTGCAGACGCTGAACCCTCAAGCATAGCTTTGAGAGAACCGAAACAATCCTCTCCGGCTGTAAATGTAAGGTCATCTATAAAAATTATAAATTTCAGCGGATTGTGGCTTATATCGTCTATAATCTGCGGAATATCTCTTAACTGTTCCTTAGTTATTTCGATAAGTCTTAATCCTCTGTCAGCGTATTCATTTACAATAGCCTTTACTGATGAAGATTTACCTGTTCCTGCGTCCCCATATAAAAGAACGTTCTGAGCAGGTTTTCCGTCAAGGAGGGCAAGCGTATTATCAATAACAGCTTTTCTTTCCCTCTGATATCCATACAAATGGTCAAGTCTCTGTGTATCCGGATATTTTACAGGAAATGTTTTTCCGTCCCTGACAATAAACATTCTGTTCTGCGAATATTTTCCGTAACCGTATTTTCCGATATTTGCAATACGATTATGATATTCTGCAACAAAATCTATTTCAGAAGTTTTCCAGCGTGGAAGAAAATCGTAATAATCAATACCAGATGTTATATATTCCGGAGTAAGTCTTGAAAGTTCCTGAAATACTTTCAGTTCGTTTTCAACAGTTTCAACAATCAGACTGTCAAATTCTTTTCCCTGAGCCTTTCCGATTATATAGAAATTTTCATCTTCAAGAACTCTTTTGAGAATGTACTCACTGAGATTTATATTTTTCTGATACAGTTTTTCCACAAATTCAGAATATGCAGATATAAAGTGTTCAATAGAAACTTCTTTCCAATTGTCCAGTAATCTCCATAACAAATTTATAACTTCATCATCTTGTAATTTTCTGAAAACTGCAAGCGAATGTACCTTACAATCAAGTGATTCCAAATTCATTATTTTAACGCCTCTAATACTTTTTCAGTCATTTCAGTGCAGGTAAGCGGTGTACCCTCTGAATTTCCCATAAGGTCAGCTGTACGATATCCTGCATTAAGTACGCTGTCAACAGCCTTTTCAATAGCATCTGCTTCCTCGGATAATCCGAAAGAATATCTCAGCATCATTGCACCGGAAAGTATTGTAGCAATCGGATTAGCTTTATTCTGACCGGCAATATCAGGAGCAGAACCATGAATAGGTTCATACATACCTCTTGAAGTTGCACCAAGTGACGCAGATGCAAGCATTCCTATTGAACCTGTAATCTGTGATGCTTCATCTGAAAGAATATCGCCGAACATATTTGAAGTTACAATAACATCAAACTGCTGTGGATTTCTTACCAACTGCATTGCACCATTATCAACAAACATATCATTGTATTCAACTTCCGGATACTTTTCGGAAAGTTCATGCATAGTTTTTCTCCAGAGACGTGAACTTTCAAGAACATTAGCTTTATCAATGCTTGTAAGTTTCTTGTTGCGTTTCATAGCTGTTTCAAATGCAACACGTCCTATGCGTTCGATTTCAGTAACGCTGTAAGCTTCAGTATCAAAAGCTTCTTCACCGTATTTACCCTGTCTGTAACCTCTGTCACCAAAGTAAATACCGCCTGTAAGTTCTCTTACTATCATGAGGTCGAAACCATCGCCGACTATTTCTTCCTTGAGAGGTGATGCTGAACGCAATGCCGGATAAAGTTTAGCAGGACGGAGATTTGTAAAAAGTCCAAGTGCAGAACGTATTCCAAGTAAAGCCTTTTCCGGTCTCTTGTCACCTGCAAGATTATCCCATTTATAACCGCCTACTGCTCCTAAAAGTACACTATCGCTTGCGAGACAACCGTCAATAGTTTCCTGTGGGAGCGATACTCCTGTTGCATCATAAGCACAACCGCCTATAAGATATGGTGTGAAATTGAACTTATGACCAAATTTTTCAGCTACCTTTTCAAGAACTGCAACGGCACTATCCACAATTTCAGGACCTATTCCGTCACCTTTAAGAAGTGCAATATTAAATTCCATTTTTTTATATCTCCTTTACACAACATTATAGTAATCATAACCAACATAATTCACATTGTTATTATGCATTATGAATCCTATTTCTTTTCCCCAATCGCCCTCGACAAAACAATATATAAAGTACCTTGCATTATTTTACTACCAGAAGCAATTGATTTAAGATTTTTAATTATCGTTACCAATAAAACTCCGATATTTCAGAGCAGGAATTTAATTTTTCCTGCCCCTTATGAATCATAATTACTTGATAATACCCTCGGCAATAGAATTGATTAAACCACCGTTTTCAATAATTTTCTGTACAAATTCCGGAAATGGTTCTGTTTTGTATTCTTTTCCGGTAGTAAGATTGCGGATAATACCATTATCCATATCAGCTTCAACACGGTCTCCCTCACTGATACCGTCAACAGCTTCCGGACACTCTACAATAGCAAGTCCGATATTGATTGAATTTCTGTAAAAGATTCTTGCAAAACTCTTTGCGATAACAAGTGAAATTCCGCTTGCCTTAATAGCTATAGGAGCGTGTTCTCTTGATGAACCACAGCCAAAATTAAATCCGGCTGTAATGATATCGCCTTTCTGAACACGGCTTACAAAAGTTTTATCAAGGTCTTCCATGCAGTGAGAAGCAAGTTCTGCATGGTCACTTGTATTAAGATAACGTGCCGGAATAATAACGTCAGTATCAACATTATCACCGTATTTTATAACATTTCCCTCGTATTTCATACGTTCATAACCTCCCAAGGACTTGAAATTTTTCCTGTAATTGCACTTGCGGCTGCTACTGCCGGACTTGCAAGATAAACTTCTGATTCAACATGACCCATACGTCCTACAAAGTTTCTGTTTGTAGTTGCAACAGCACGTTCGCCCTTTGCAAGAATACCCATATGACCGCCCAGACATGGACCGCAGGTAGGTGTTGAAACTACAGCACCGCTTTCAATGAATATTTTAAGGAGTCCCTGTTCCATAGCGTCAAGGTAAATCTGCTGAGTAGCAGGAATAATTATTACACGTACATTCTTTGCACATTGTCTGCCTTTCATGATTTCAGCAGCTTCCTGTAAATCCTCAAGTCTGCCGTTTGTACATGAACCGATTACTACCTGATTTATTTCAATATCGCCAAACTGGTCAAATGTTTTTGCATTTTCCGGAAGATGCGGGAATGATACTGTAGGTTCTATTTCAGAAAGGTTAATATCAATTACTTCATCATAAACAGCATCTTCATCAGCCTTATAAATGGACGGAGTTTTTGCACCATGAGCCTTGATATAGTCAAGAGTAATGTCATCAACTTCAAAAATACCGTTCTTTGCACCGGCTTCAATAGCCATATTGGAAATACAAAGTCTGTCACTCATGCTGAGTGAAGAAAGTCCCTCGCCTGTAAATTCCATTGAACGATACAAAGCACCGTCAACACCGATTTTACCGATAATATGAAGTATAACATCCTTACCGGAAACATATTTGCGAAGTTTTCCAGTAAGATTGAATTTTATTGCAGACGGTACTTTAAACCATGCTTTACCGATAGCCATTCCGCAAGCCATATCAGTTGAACCGACACCGGTTGAAAATGCTCCCAATGCACCATAGGTACAAGTATGAGAATCCGCACCAATTACAACATTACCAGCAGTTACAAGACCTTTTTCGGGCAAAAGTGCGTGTTCAATACCCATTTTTCCGACATCATAAAAATGTGTTACTTCCTTTTCGCCACAGAAATCACGGCACATTTTGCATTGTTCAGCAGCCTTTATATCCTTGTTCGGTGCAAAATGGTCCATAACCATTGTTATTTTATCTTTATCAAAAACACTTTCTTTATTGAGTTTTGCAAATTCCTTGATAGCTACCGGAGACGTAATATCGTTTCCAAGAACTAAATCCAGATTTGCAAGAATAAGCTGTCCTGCCTGAACCTTTTCAAGTCCTGCATGAGTGGCAAGGATTTTCTGAGTCATTGTCATACCCATTTATATAATCATTCCTTTCAGAATTTATTTATTATTTGTTATTGATATAAATCAGAATTTAAGCTGAGGTTGTCCATTGATAAAAAATATATTCTGATTCTGTTTCTACTCCTATCGTAATGTCATTCCATTCTGGTGGGATAATATAAACCGCACTTATGATTGAATCATATGCAATACTTATACGCTGGTTCATTTCATCTAATCTTGATTTCATCCATTTTTTTTCTTCATCATCAATAGGTGAATATATCCTGTTTTTGTATATATCAGACCAATTATCACAAAAATCTTTATGTGTATCCAAATATGTCAATGTTTTGGTAACAAAATCGTCCATTGAAGAGTAATCCTTTTTTGAAGCTAAAACCATTAGGATACTTTGCTCACCAGACGGCTTGTTGAAACACAGATGTCCGAAATGTATTGCTATCATATTATTCTACCTCTAAATTCCGATTTATCTTATCAAATAAAATTATTTATTAATGATAGCTCCCTTGTCAGCAGAAGAAACCATAGATGCATAACGTTTAAGATAACCGGTAATATTTTCCTTTTTCTTGATAGGCATAGTCTTTTTACGCTCTGCAAGTTCTTCATCTGAAACTTCAAGATTAATTGAATATTCAGGAATATTTATTGAAATCATATCGCCGTCTTTTACATAAGCGATAGTACCGCCGTTAAAGGCTTCCGGTGAAACGTGTCCGATAGCTGCACCACGGGTAGCACCGCTGAAACGTCCGTCTGTGATAAGTGCAACTGTTGAACCGAGTCCAGCTCCCTGAATAGCAGATGTTGGAGAAAGCATTTCACGCATACCAGGACCACCGGCAGGACCTTCATAACGAATAACAACAACGTCACCGGCTTTTATACCGCCGTCATAAATAACTTTTATAGCTTCTTCTTCACTGTCAAATACTCTTGCCGGTCCTCTGTGAACAAGCATTTCAGGAGCTACTGCACTTCTTTTTACAACGCATCTGTCTGGTGCAAGATTTCCACGAAGTACGGCAATTCCGCCTGTTTCGCTATATGGATTTTCAATAGGACGGATTATTTCAGGATTCTTATTTATACAACCGGAGATGTTTTCACCAACTGTTTTTCCTGTACAAGTAATGCAATCTGTATTAATTAAGTTTTTCTTTGCGAGTTCACCCAATACTGCATAAACTCCGCCTGCTTCGTTGAGGTCTTCCATATAAGTGTGACCTGCTGGTGCAAGGTGGCAAAGGTTTGGAGTTTTAGCACTTATTTCGTTTGCAATGTCAAGATTTATATTAATTCCGCATTCGTTGGCAATTGCAGGAAGATGCAACATACTATTTGTTGAACAACCAAGTGCCATATCAGCAGTAAGTGCATTATAAAATGCCTTTTCGGTCATGATGTCACGTGGACGGATATTCTTTCTGTAAAGTTCCATAACCTGCATACCTGCCGTTTTGGCAAGTTTTATTCTTTCGGAATATACTGCCGGAATAGTTCCGTTGCCCTTGAGACCCATTCCGAGAACTTCTGTAAGACAGTTCATGGAGTTTGCGGTATACATTCCGGAACATGAACCACAAGTCGGACAAGCTTTATTTTCAAATTCTTCAACATCTTCGAGTGTCATCTTGCCTGCTGAATAAGCACCTACGGCTTCAAACATACTTGAAAGGCTTGTTTTCTTGCCCTTTACGTGACCTGCAAGCATAGGACCACCGCTTACAAAAATTGTAGGAACATTTACACGTGCAGCAGCCATAAGAAGTCCAGGGACGTTCTTATCACAGTTAGGAATCATAACAAGTGCGTCAAAATGATGTGCAAGTGCCATGCATTCGGTTGAATCTGCTATAAGGTCACGTGTAACAAGTGAGTATCTCATTCCGGCATGACCCATTGCTATACCATCACAAACCGCTATTGCAGGAAATACAACCGGAGTACCTCCACCCATTGCAACACCTAATTTTACAGCTTCAACAATTTTATCTATATTCATATGCCCTGGAACTATCTCATTATATGACGAAACTATTCCAACTAATGGACGATTCATTTCTTCTTTAGTCATTCCCAAAGCATTAAATAATGAACGTTGTGACGATTTTTCAACTCCAGAACAGAAAAAATTTTCACTCATAATTTTTACCTCATTATAATATATTTTTTATTTATTAATTGGATAATATTTGCCTGATTATTCACATAATCCACAGTCAATAATTTCATGTAACCGGAAATTACCGATTACAGATTAACCTAATATCATAAACAGTAACAAGAATATTAATTGCAACCCCATTTACGCTAATATCTAAAAATATCAAATTGTAATTCTTTTTATTAATAAAGACGGGTGGCGGAACTTTTTATGAACCGTCACCCGAACAAAGTTCGATTCACAGCCGAAAAATTTTTTCCGATTGCAAATCAGCAATCAGTAAACAACTAACCGCAAATCATCAGTTATTGATAAACTTATCTTCTTCGTTGTTCCAGCTGTAAAGCTTTCTTATTTCTTCGCCAACCTTTTCAGATGGGTGTTCAGAAGCAAGCTTTCTCATAGCACGGAAGTGTGCCTGTCCGCCAGCTTCAGACATATCAAGAAGGAATTCCTTAGCAAATGAACCGTCCTGAATGTTCTTAAGAATCTGCTTCATAGCCTTTTTAGTATCTTCTGTGATAATCTTAGGACCTGTAATATAATCGCCGTATTCAGCAGTATTGGAAATTGAATATCTCATTCCTGCAAAACCGCTCTGATAAATAAGGTCAACGATAAGTTTCATTTCATGGATACACTCAAAGTAAGCGTTTCTTGGGTCATAACCTGCTTCAACAAGAGTTTCAAAACCTGCCTGCATCAAAGCACAAACACCGCCACAAAGTACAGCCTGTTCACCGAAAAGGTCTGTTTCTGTTTCAGTTCTGAAAGTAGTTTCAAGAACACCAGCTCTTGCACCACCGATTGCGAGACCGTAAGCAAGTGCCATTTCCTTAGCCTTACCTGTTGCGTCCTGCTGTACGGCAACGAGACAAGGAACACCCTTACCAGCCTGATATTCACTTCTTACAGTATGTCCAGGGCCCTTTGGAGCAATCATTGTAACATCAACGTCTGCTGGTGGTACAATCTGTCCAAAGTGAATAGCAAAGCCATGTGCAAACATAAGCATATTACCTGCTTCAAGGTTAGGAGCGATATCCTTCTTGTACATTGCAGCCTGCTTTTCATCGTTAATAAGAATCATGATAATATCAGCCTGTTTAGCAGCTTCAGCAGCTGTGTAAACTTCAAAGCCCTGAGCTTCAGCCTTAGCCCATGACTTAGAGCCTTCATAAAGACCAATGATTACTCTGCCGTTATCGCCGAGTGATTCCTTAGCATTGAGTGCGTGTGCATGACCTTGGCTACCATAGCCGATTACAGCAATTGTCTTGCCATAAAGAAGTGAGAGGTCACAATCCTGTTCATAAAAAACCTTTGCAGTATTTTCCATTTCTGGTTACTCCTTTTATAAAAAATATATTATAACTGCCATAGCAGTAATAAACTAATTATTTGCTGAGAGAATTAAGGCAATGTCCGCCACGTTCAACAGCAACTATGCCAGTACGGCACATTTCCATGATACCATAGGGCTTTACAAGTTCGATAAAAGCATTAATCTTGTTTGTTTCGCCTGTAATTTCTATAGTGAGAGCCTCCGGCGAATAATCAACAATCTTAGAACGATAAATTTCAACAGCTGTCATAACGTCCTGTCTGATTTCGGAATTATTTCTTACTTTTATCAGAAGCAATTCTCTTGTAACAGTATCATTTTTTTCAAGAACTTCAACGGCTTTAACGTCGTGGAGTTTGTCAAGCTGTTTAATTATACGGTCTTTTATTTCATCATCACCATGAAAAGCGATTGTTATACGTGAAAAGTCACTGTTTTCAGTTTCGCCTACTGTAAGGCTGTCTATATTAAAGCCACGTCTTGTGAACATTCCGGAAACTCTTGAAAGTACACCGGAAAGGTTTGAAACGAGTACGCCAATTACATATTGTTTAGCCATGAAAAATCACCTCACTTAATTTCTGTAATAATATCATCAATTGAACCGCCGGGTGGCAACATAGGAAGTACAAATTCATCACAGTCAACGGCACAATCTATAACAAAAGTTCCGTCATATGCGAATGATTCCTGAACAGCCTTGCGGAGTTCGTCTTTTGTGAAAACTCTTGCACCCTTTGCACCGAAAGCTTCAGCAAGCTTTACAAAATCAGTCTGACGGGTATCAAGAGTAGTATTTGAATAATGCTTATCAAAGAAAAGTGTCTGCCATTGACGAACCATTCCAAGAACGCCATTATTCATGATTACAACTGTAAGGTGAGTGCCTTGTGTTACTGATGTAGCAAGTTCATTGAGGTTCATTCCGAAACTTCCGTCACCAGTAAAGAGAATACTTCTTCTTCCGGTTGCCTCGTATGCTCCGATTGCTGCACCCATTCCGAAGCCCATAGTTCCTAAACCGCCACTTGTAAGGAATGTACGTGGTTTTTTTAGCGGATATCTCTGAGCAGTCCACATCTGGTGCTGTCCTACATCTGTAACAATATTAGCATCTTTTTCATATTCGCTTACGATATCGACAATTGCAAATGGGTCAAGTTCTCTGCCAGACCTTGCACTTTCAACACGTTTTTCCTCTTCTGCCTTGAGTTCTTCAATACGAGCTGACCATTCAGAATGCTTCTTTTCTTCAACGATTGCTGTCAAACGTTCAACAGCGTCCTTGATGTCTCCCTGTATGGAAAGAGTTGCCGGAATATTTTTATCAAGTTCTGCATTGTCAATATCGATATGTATTATACGGAAGTTCTTAGCAAAACGTTTCTTATCGCCAGTAGCTCTGTCAGAAAATCTTGCACCAAGAGCGATAACTAAATCTGCCTCATCTTCTGCAACTGATGACGCATAATGACCATGCATTCCCTGCATACCAAGGAAATGCGGATTATCATACGGTACTGCGGAAAGTCCCATAAGAGAACAACCCATAGGAGAGTCAATTTTTTCAGCAAGAGCAATTATTTCATCAGATGCTTTACCGGAAATTACTCCTCCGCCAAAGTATATATAAGGTCTTTCACTTGCATTGATAATTTTACTAGCTTCTTCGAGTTTGTCTTCTTGTGCAAGGTTGAGAGGATACGGAATAACCGGCTGTGCTTCCGGAGTATATTCACATAAAGCTGTCTGTACATCTTTCGGAATATCAACAAGTACAGGACCAGGTCTGCCGGATTTTGCAATTTTGAAAGCCATACGCAAAGTGTCAGCAAGTTCTTTTACATCTTTTACGATAAAATTATGCTTTGTAACAGGCATTGTTACTCCTACAATATCAACTTCCTGAAAGCTGTCACGTCCTATGAGACTGCATGGAACATTTCCGGTAATAGCAACCATCGGAACAGAGTCAAGGTATGCAGTAGCGATTCCGGTAACAAGGTTAGTTGCACCAGGACCGGAAGTAGCAATTACAACACCTACTTTTCCGGTAGCTCTTGCATAGCCGTCAGCAGAATGAGATGCTCCCTGTTCATGAGCCGTAAGTACGTGTTTTATTCTGTCACGACAAATATAAAGTTCATCAAAAAGATTTATAACCTGTCCCCCTGGGTAGCCGAAAACGGTAGTACACCCTTGTTCAATTAAGGTTTCAACAACAATTTTTGCTCCTGATATTTTCATGATTAAAAAGTCCTTTATAATAAAATTTTTCGATTTAAAGTACTAATAAACAAGCCCCCGACACTCTGCCGGAGGCTCTAACTTAAGCTTTCTATACTCTGAAAGGTACATTAAATCAGGTAAGAGAACCAGTTACGAACGGGCAGAATGAAGAACGACACAAGCCACTAAGGACTGTGCCGGTAATAATGACTATACCGGAAAGAACAAAACCTATTCTCATTCTGGTTACCTCCTAAGTACTCTTTAGTTTATATAATATCACTTTATTATCATAAAATCAATAAAAACATTAATTTTCGTAAAAAGTCTACAAAAAATATTTATATATACATACTCGGATTATATATTTTTCTGATGAAATTTCTACAGATATTCTGAAATATATTAACTGTCTGAAACCTCGTATTAATTATTGACATATCCAATTAAATGATATATAATTAATTTAATGTTTCCCAAATAATTAAGAAAGGAAAATTTCAATTTATGTTTTGTAGTTCATGCGGAAAAATGATTGATGATGATGCAATATTCTGTCCGGCGTGTGGCAAAAAAATAAAAAGGATTCCACAAGATGAAACTTTTTCGCCGACAGGTAAAGTATCCCTTGAAAAAACAACAGATATCCCGATTACAGAAGATGAACCCATTAAAACTCCTGAAAACAATGAACAAACTGAATTTTCACAAGAAAAAACACAACCCGAAGAAGTTGCTTCCGAAAACAATAAGAATTTTTTTGGAAGTGTCGAACCTATAAGCCATATAAGTGCAAATCCTGTTACAGAAAGTTCACCGAAAGTTTCAGAAACACATTCACGTGAATCTCTGCCGGATTTAGTTCTGCGTAAAAAATCAGAAGAACAATCTGATATTTCACAGGAAGATAGTTCCTCACAGGAAAATAATCAGCCTTATGACGATAATTCAAATACACAATACATTCCATATGAGGAACTTAAGGAAAGTCTTGATGATATCCCGCCTGAATACAATGATGATGTTCCTCCATATAATCAGCCGGAATTTCCTCAGGAACAGCCATATTATCCACCCCCTCCGCCACCGCCTATGCCCGCCGAGGAATACAAACCTGTAAAAGTAGGTTTTTTAAGGCTTTTCAGTGCAGGATTCATTACATTTATCACAATGATATTTGTTATTTTGCTTAGTCTGCTTTTTTGTATAAAACTCGGATTTTCCGGAGCTACACTCGAAAAAAGTATAAAAAAACTCGATACTGAAAAAATTCTTGAGGCTGAATATGACAGCAATCACGATGTAAACGAATTTTTATACGAAAAGTCTGATTTTTATAATATATCGTTACATAGTTCCAATGAAAACGATTTCAGAAACTTCATTCTCAACCTTGATATGAACAGTTTCATAGGTGAAAATGTTGCTGTTTATGCCGATTATCTTCTGAACAACGGAAGAAAACCTTCACTTACAAGCGATAAAATAGCTGAATATATGTTTAATAAATCAACTTACAATAACCTCATTAAACAGGATTTTTCAACTATGATATACAATCTCACTGACGGTAATGCAGATGAATTTCTTTCAGTTGACGAATGGAAAAATACAGGATTTAATTTTAATATATTAAGCTATATATTCTCATATGTGACTCTTGGAATCTTTCTTGTCCTTATCGTAGTAATGTTTATATGGATTGCAGTTATCGTTGACAAGCGTGGACGTTATGTAACAGGTTTCTATAAAAATATTTTCATGGTAAGCGGAGTCATTCTTCTGATAATAGGCGGTGTATGTGTTATTGCACCTCCAATAGTTTACAGTCAGACAAGCCATATAGTATTTTATTTAAGTTCAAAACTTCTTACAAGTTTCAATATGTTCACACTTGCAACAGGCGGTTTTGAAGTAATTGTCGGCATTATTCTCGGACTCACAAAAAAACTTATAATCAGACACGAAAGAAAAAACAGGGACTTTTTATAATAAGTCCCTGTTTTTATTATATTATGAATTTGCTGAAAAAATATCCGCAATTTCTGTAAGTGTTATATATGCCATAGGGTCGGATTTACGGACAATGTTTCTGACTTTCATTACCTGAAATCTATTTACTACAAAATACAATACCTTTCTGTCTGCTCCGGAAAACCCTCCCTTAGCGTCGATGAGAGTTATTCCGCACCCGAACTCTTCCATAAGTTCCTTGCATATTGTATCCGGTTCAGAAGTTATTATCATTGCTGCTTTAGAACGCTGTAAACCGTCAACTATATAATCAACAGTTTTAAGAGCAGCAGCGTATGTAACTATCGAATATAACGGAAGTATCCAGCTATTTATTACAAACCCGCATATAATATACAATACAACATTATAAAGCATTACAAAACTTCCGACAGATAAACCGAGTTTCTTTGCAAAGATTACAGCCATAACTTCAATACCGTCCATAGCTCCGCCGAAACGTATAGCCATACCGCTTCCAACACCGGAAATAACTCCGCCAAACAATGCACACAATAATAAGTCTGTTCCGGCAAGCGGAGATGCTATGCTTACATCTATCGGCAGAACGTCCGTAATAAGCCATGACATTACTGAATATATCGCCACTGTATATATCGCACATATTGTAAATCCCATTCCTTGTTTTTTAAGACCATAAAGAAACAGCGGAACATTAAGAATTACAAGAAATACTGACAACGACAGCCATTCAGGAGTAACTTGTGCCAATAACATTGATGTACCAGAAATTCCGCTGTCATACAATTCTACAGGCATAAGAAAAATTGTTATTCCGAAAGCGTTTATAATTCCTGCAATCGTGAGCATTACCATGTTAAATGGTTTAAGTTCTTTGATAACTGAAATAAATTTTTTCATTTAATTCTCCTTTGTGATATATTTGTTTATCCGGATTACATTTTACATTATACCATATTTCAACAATAAAATCAAGTAACCCTTAGTGAGATGACAAACTGTTTTGCTTTTACAAATCGTGATTGACAGTTGTTAAGTTATCATGATATAATATAATATTATATAATTGGATTTTTCCGGAAAGGAATGTTATGAATACACTTAAAGAAATTTACGCTTATCGGCATATGATTTTCAGCCTCGTCCGTAAAGACCTGAGAGGACGCTATAAAGGTTCTGTACTTGGATTTTTATGGACTTTTATAAATCCACTGTTGCAACTTGTTGTGTATACAATAGTTTTTCAGATGATTTTAAAAACTAACATTGAACGTTATTATCTTTATCTTTTTATTGCCTTGATTGCATGGATATTCTTTTCAGCGTCATTAACCGGAGGTTCTGCCTCAATAGTCGCTCAAAAAGACCTGATTAAAAAAATATATTTTCCTCGGCAAGTAATACCTATTTCGTATGTTACAAGCTGTTTTGTAAATATGCTTTTAAGTTTTATAGTAGTTTTTTTAGTAATCCTGTTTTCAGGTACGGGATTTAATTTTTTTGCATTGCTGTATCTTCCGGTAATAATGATTGTAGAATATATATTAGCCTTAGGAGTTGCTTTGATAGCATCAGCCGTAACGGTTTATTTTCGTGACTTGGAACACATTCTTGGTATAGTAACAATGGCTCTCATGTATATGACTCCGATTATGTACGATAAATCGATAGTTCCGAAAAGACTCCTGCCGATATTCAATCTCAATCCGATGACACACATAATAGACTGTTACAGGGATATCCTTTATTATAAAAAAGTTCCCGAATTATCAAGCCTTGTATCATCATTTGCACTGGGAATAATTTTTCTTGTTGCGGGTCATTTTCTGTTTCTGAAACTTCAGCGACACTTTGCGGAGGAACTTTAATGGATAACAATATTGTAATCAATGTAAAAGATATCAAAAAAAAATTCAAAATATATTTTGATAAAGGTGGTCAGCTTAAAGAAAAGTTATTATTCTGGAAAAGAAACCGTTATGAAGAACGTGAAGTATTGAAAGGAATAAGCTTTCAGGTAAAAAAAGGCGAGGCTGTAGGACTTATCGGGCATAATGGTTGCGGAAAAAGTACAACCCTTAAACTTCTTACAAAAATAATGTATCCCGACAGCGGAGAAATTACCATGAAAGGAAGAATTTCAAGTCTTATAGAACTCGGAGCAGGATTTCACCCCGATATGTCCGGCAGGGAAAATATTTATACAAATGCCTCTATATTCGGACTTACTAAAAAAGAAGTGGACAAGCGTTTCAATGACATAGTTGAATTTTCTGAACTCGCTGAATTTATAGACAATCCCGTAAGAACTTATTCTTCTGGTATGTATATGAGATTAGCTTTTTCGGTAGCTATAAACGTTGATGCAGATATACTCCTTATTGATGAAATTTTAGCCGTTGGTGACACAAACTTTCAAACAAAGTGTTTCAACCGTCTGCGTGAACTCAAAGCCAGCGGAATGACTATTATTATAGTTACACATGACTTATCAACTATTGAAAAATTCTGCGACAGAGCCATTTGGCTGAATGACGGTTTAATAGTTCGTGAAGGGCGTTCCGATGAAGTCGTTGACGCATACTTTAATTTCATGAACCACAAAAAAATAGAAACTGAAAAAATTCAGGAACAGCCCGAGGAAATTCCGCAACCCGAAAGCACTCCCCCACAGAATCCCGATGAAATAGACTATTCTGCCAACCGTTTTGGTTTAAAGTACGCCGAAATCAAAAAAGCTCGTATATTAAACAGTCAAAACATTGATACAAGATTTTTTCAGATGGGTGAAAAAATTACAATTGAAATAAACTATCATATAAATAAAACTAATGAATATGTTTTCGGATTTGGATTCTATACACTTGAGGGTAAATGCCTTTACGGAAACAACACTCAGATTGACCATATGAAAATTACTCCGCAGAATAAAGACGGCGTTATTTCAGTTGAAATCAATAATCTGCCATTGCTTGCCGGAAAATATATTTTAAATGTTGCAGTTGTGGATTCTGACGGAACTCCTATGGATTTCTTCCGTAATTACTGCGAATTTGAAGTAGTTTCAGATGACAGAAGCACAGGTTATTTCAGTATTAAACATAATTGGAGGTTATAATTTTGAGCATAGAATATGATGATATAGAAACAGAAATTATTATTCAGAAACTTTCGGGCATTGTTGATAAAGTATCCGATATTGATTCCTATGGAAACGAGGCAAATATAAAAATGCTTGATTCCCTTGAAAAAATGAACCGCAATGCTATAAACCGTTCTTACAGGGAAATACCGGCAGAAAGTTTAAAAGGAAAAATATCACGTCTTTTCAAGAGACTTATCCGCAGACTTACATTCTGGTTTGTAGAACCCTGCATGATACAGCAAACTGAATATAATTCCGCTAATAATGTTTTTTCTGCTGAAGTGAATCACGAACTTAATGTTATGCGTCTGAAACTCGAAAACATTAAGTCCCTTGAAGAACAAATTGACAAGATGAAAAAACAAATTTCTGCAATGCATGGCGTTATGGAAAATATAAATACAAACATAAATATGTCATTTTCACAGTCGGGAGAGGACGGCATTATTAAATACATTTTCAATACTCTCGGAAAAGATATAAAAAACTGTTCTTATCTCGATTTAGGAGCAAATCATGCTATATCCCTCAGTAACACATATAGTTTTTATTCAAAAGGTGCAAGGGGAGTGCTTCTTGAAGCAAATCCCGAACTTGCCAAGGAACTTATTGAACTGCGTCCGGAAGATATCGTAATAAATAAATGCCTTTCTGAAAAATCAGGAGAAAAGCTTAATTTTTACATTATGAGTGGTGACGGACTTTCCACAACGGACTATGAATCCGCACAGAATTTCATAAAGGAAAATCCTGCTCTTGAAATAACAAAGACTATAACTGTTGATTCAATTACAATAAATGAAATAATTGATAAATACTTTCCAGAAAAAGCCCCCGACATAATGAACATCGATATTGAGGGAATGGAATTTGCTATACTGAAAATGACAGATTTTAAAAAATTCCGTCCGCTTGTGATAATATGCGAAATGATAGACTATAAAAACGGTCTTACAGTAGGAAAGAAAAATCAGGAAATTGTTGACCTTATGCACGATAATGACTATGAGGAATTCGCATTTACCGGAATAAATTCAATTTTCATTGATAAAAGACAGGGGGATATTGTATAATGAATATAGCTTTTGATGCTGTAGCAATACTCGGTTATATGAGCCGTAACAGAGGTATAGGAAATTACGCACTTAATCAGTTTTCAGGAATGGTCAATCTTGATAAAAATAATAAGTATTTTTTTCTGAATATGATTGATAAAAATTTCAGCCTGTCACCCATGATTACAAATAACAACTTTACAGAGGATTTCATAGACACAGGAAAAAACAATGTCCTGCTCCGTAACGAAATTTACAGCGATGTTATAGGAAATATAATAAAACGTTATATTCGTGAAAATAACATTGATATATTTTATATAACATCACCTTTTGAATCAAATTTCATTCTCTATAAAAAGGAATGGTTTGAGGGTGTAAAAGTTATTTCAACAGTTTACGATATAATACCATATGTCATGAAAGAAAAGTATCTCAGTGATAAAAATTCTTTCAACTGGTACATGAAATGCGTTGAAAATCTCCGCTGGTCTGATGAACTTTTTGTAATATCGGAGAGTGTTAAAACAGACCTTGTAAAATATCTTCAATTCAGTCCCGACAACATTAAAACTATCTGGGGCGGTGTCGATAAAAAATATAAAATAATAAACATATCCGATACCGAAAAATCATTGTTGCTTGGCAAATTCGGTATAACAAAGCCTTTCATAATGTGTACGGGAGGGGAAGACGGCAGAAAAAATCTTGACGGACTTATATGTGCATATTCTCTTATGCCGGAAAATCTTAAAAATTCGTATCAGCTTGTAGTTGTTTGCAAACTCTCGGATAATGCACTTTCTAAATTAAGAGATATTGCAAAATCACGCAATGTTGAAAATAATGTTATTTTTACAAATTTCGTTTCAGATGACGAACTTTTTAAATTCTATAACCTTGCAACTCTTATGGCATTCCCGTCAAAATATGAAGGCTTTGGACTTCCTATTGTGGAAGCATGGGCTTGCGGTACACCGGTGCTTACTGCTGATAATTCAAGCCTTATCGAAATAGCTGGAGATTCTGCCATACTCGTAAATGCCGACAACTATCAGAGTATCGCTGATGGAATGACTAAAATATTAAATGACAAAATTCTTTTATCGGAATACATTGAAAAGGGTCAGAAACGTGTTAAACTATTCAATTGGGATATTATAAACAACGATATAATAACTCTTATAAATAATATAAAAACTGAAAAAATAAGCCTTTCCAAATCAGAAAGACTTAAAATAGCGTTTTTCACACCGTTGCCTCCTCTTGAATCCGGTATTGCGGATTACAGTGAGGATATTATAAAAGAACTCTGCAAATATTGTGATATTGATGTTTTTGTTGAGGAAACCTATAATGCTAATTCGGTATTTCCTGAAAATGTTAAAATATACAGTCACCGTTCCTATCCCATGAGACACGAACAGTATAAAGACACAGTTTTTCAGGTGGGAAATTCTGAATATCATTTCTATATGTATCAGTATATAAAAAAATATCATGGTACAATAGTTTTGCATGACTTCAATTTACATGGAGCTTTTTATCATTATGCGATTACTTTATGCAAAGGTAATTACAACCTCTACAAAACTTTTATTGATAACGATTTTTCAGACACCGACAATTATATACAATCACTTAAAAACGGTTCAGCAAATCCAGACTTATATGGCATGGAACTGAATAGTTATTTAACTGATTCCGCTGACAGAATAATAGTTCATAGTCAGTATTCAAAAAAGAAACTTCTTCAGAAAAACATTCAGCGTAATGTTACGGTAATACCGCTTTATGCTGAAATACTTCCGCTTGTTGACCGTCGCACAATAAAGCAGAAAAATAATTTTCAGGCTGATAAAATAATTATATCTGCTTTCGGAGGAATCCACCATACAAAGAGAATCATTCCCATATTGAAAGCTTTTTCACGACTTGTAAAGGAAAAAAACAACATTCATCTTATGCTTGTCGGAAAACCTGCTGACGAAATAAAAGCAGAAATCGAACATCTTATATCATCAGAAAATCTCGCAAACAGTGTAACTATTACAGGATATACAGATATTGAGAAATTCAAGGAATATATAGATATGTCCGATATCTGTCTTAATTTGCGTTATCCATACAACGGAGAAACAAGTGGTAGTCTTATGCGTATCCTTGCAAAAGGTCGTTGCGTTATAGTGAATGATATAGGAAGTTTTTCAGAAATTCCGGATAATGCCTGCATAAAGTTGCCTTCCGTTGAAAATATGGGAGAAATCAACGAACCGAATGAAATATATAATGTTCTTAAAAGGCTTGTTGAAAATCCTGGTGAACGTCTTGAAAAAGCATCATATGCCCGTGAATATGCTGAAAAAATTCTTGATATAAAATATATCGCAAAAAAATATTACAATACAATAAGTTCCGAAAAAATAAAGTCTCCTGTTACAGAAGACCTTATTCAACAACTTAAAAATGATGTAAATATTAATTCCAGTGATATCAAGGGACTTGCAAGAACGCTTTCATATTCAAAAAACAGCCCTGCAAATATTAATCAATAACTAAACTTTTACTGTATCTGATTTTTTGCATTCATTTAACAAAATTTCGGAAAAATTATCCCTTTCAAATTCTATGACTTTTTCAGAAAGCTTTTGTAAAGTTTTATTGTATTTTTCTTTTGGAATCACCTTATAACGTTCAGTAGTGTTCATGTAAAGAAAAAGAAAAACGTTTTTATTCGGATTATTATTCAATGAACTTACAAACTTGCTACGCAGATACAAAAAACTTTTAGTTTCAGTGCTTTCTTCCTGCATTGTGTAGTAATACAGCTTTTCCTTGTCGGTAAGAGGCATGGATAAAGCTGTTTCTTTTTGTCTTTTTTCGATTTCCAAATGCCTTTGCTTGATTTTTTCGACTCTGTTATTACGGATTTCTGTAAGCTTTTCATTTTGCGACAAATCCTTAGTATAGACTGATTTATATATAACATACAAAGCAAATGCATCATTCAATGCATTATGAAAAGTTCCATTAAGCGGGGTATAATCAAATGCAGAAGCGAGTTCCTGTATATTGACTGGTTCAGGAAGTTCCATTATATTTATGAGTTTCTGTTGTATATCATATATTTTTTTGCCTGTACGCTGTATATTTGAACATTCTTTTCCGAATTTCTGATGCTGTTTCACATCTGAAATCAAACCTGTTTTATCAAAGTTACCCCATACATATATATTATCTATATTGTACTTCTGGAGTAATTTAAGGATACTTCCCATAACATCATTACTGTCCGGCGAACTGCTTATTTCCTGTTGTGTAAGCTTGGTTAATTTTTTGCACTGTTTGGTGAGTTTAGGAAAATGATTAGGCTTTGAAGTATGATAAAACTGTTCAGCTATATTATAACTTTCGTCACATATAACCATTCCGGCAGAAAGTATTTCGCTATCGAATTTATTTATAAAATAACCACAGGTAAATTCAAAATCCCCAAAGCATAAATATTTTTTTTCTGTATTTCTCAATGTTTTCCCCTCTTTTTATGTTTTTATTTTTTTTCAAACATTAATACTGGATATCCATCATAATACGGTTTTACAATTTCGGGGTGAGCGTCCGCATATCTGAAAATTTCATCTGCAAGACCGCTTTTCAGGAATTCCACAATCTGTGAAAGCGGTCTGTTATATAGTTCATTGCATATAGAAGCGATAGTTATTGCACGTCTGCCGGAAATTTCCATAATTCTATAAGGCCATATACGGCAATCAAAAGGCTTTTCATCGCCGAGCATACAGCCGTTTTCAGTAAGTGCAGGACATGAAAAAAGTCCCTCATCTGAAAATTTTTCAACTCTGAATATGTAACCGCCGTCCTTTGATATGAATTTTGTTTCAGGTTTTACAGCAAGTATTTTTTCACATATTTCAGAAGTGAAAACAGGAGTTTCCCATACATCATAGCGGTCAAATATACAACACGTTTTACACTCTGCACATACATTTTTATTCAGAATTTTTTTAATCATATAAATTCTCCGTTTCTGATAGTAATTCAAACAAAAATGACTGTTACAGCAATCTGCCATACAGTCAGTGAGTACTTTTGATAGCATTTTTAGCCCGTGCCACAATAGTACGGTCGTTTTCATATGATAGTATATTAACGGCATATGAAATATCTACCCAGCGTATTTCTGCTATCTCGTCCTCCTGCGGTGAAAAATCGACATTTTTCGCCTTGGCAAGAAAATAGACCACTACTTTTATGGTGTCTTTTTTTGGTGAATAAGTAACAGTTTCACGGAATGTCGGGTCAATAATGACATCTATTGAAGTTTCTTCCTTAATTTCACGCTTAGCCGTTTCAATTTCAGTTTCACCATTTTCAACATGACCTTTTGGAAATGACCAATGCCCACTGTTTATATGCTTTATAAGAAGTATTTCTGTATTGCCGTGAAATTTGCGGTAAACTATAGCACCGCATGATTTTTCATGAAGCATACTATAAAAATCCTTTCCTGCCATATGGCATTATATGTGTAGTTTCAGTAATATTATATCATATTTTGTGGAATATGTCCATACCTTATAATTAAAAAATATGTTACTTTTTGTATTTTTATACAATTAAAAATATTAATATGTTAATTAAAAAGTTACAATCATCTACCAAAATTCGCCAAAAAATACCAAATTTCGCCTTGACAACAAATACAAAAAAATATTAAAATATAGGTACAGAAACATATATTCTGCATGAAAATATAAAATTAAAAAGGAGAATAATCCAAATGAAATTAAAAAAATCTTTAGCGTCATTAATGGCTGTTTCGTGCATTATTGGTGCAATTCCGGTAACAAATGCTTCAGCAGCAAATGGCCCAAAAGTGTATGTTGACATAACATATGACGACAATGGAAAAATAAGAGCAGATGTCATGTTTAAAAATATACCTGCCTGTGCAGCAGGTGATTTTCATATAGACGTTGGTGACGGCTGGAATATTGTACATGACGAAAACAATGAAATCCCATTATCACAAAATAATCCTTCTAATGATGTGGATATTTTATCTGCCATTGAGCGTGATGATAATTACTTCCTTATATATTTTGTTAATAAAGATGACAAAAAACTTTCAGATTGCTTTTGTTCTTTCTATTTAGAAAAAAAATCAAATTTCAATTCAAAAAATGCAGAAGTTAATGTCATTTTTGAAAATTCCGGAACGTTTGACGACTTTATAGCAACAAAAGATGGAGACTATTTAATTAGTTCTGGCACTTACAGACCACCTGTTATGCTTGAGGCACAGGAATATATAATAGGTGATGCCAATAATGATGGCTATGTTAATGCTATCGATGGTAGCTGGATTCTTTCGTCAATAGAGCTCAACCCACAATGTAAAGTTGATGATATAATAGAAACTTATAAAAATATATTCCCACAGGCAAATTGTGCTGCTGCTCCTGATGCCAATTTGGACGGTGTAATATCGCAGGCTGATTTCGATTTAATCATGGAATATTATATGGATATGTCTACAGATGAAAGAAAAAATTCCAGAGTAGGCAAACGTGAATTTTATGAAATCTTTCAAAAGAACTAAGGAGGATTATATCTATGAAAACTAAAAAATTAACTGCTCTTATATCCAGTCTTATGCTTGCTATAGGAGCTGTACCTGCTAACACATATGCCGAAAATGTTGAAATTAATCCTGCTGACTGGGATAATAACGGTATCATAAACTGTATAGACGGATATTATTGTATAAGTTATATAAACTATCTTGAAAATGTTCCAACATATGAAGAAGATTTAGGTATTTCAATAGACAAGTATATCAAATCAGAAGAAAGCATTGCAGAAACTAACAAAAATCATGATATGAATGGTGATGGCGTTATTGATAAATATGATTTTATTATGCTTAGTCAGCTTATAAATGATTTCAAATATCATACATCTGACGGAGATGTCAACCATGACTGTAGAACGGATATTGTTGACGGCTATATGATTAAGTACTTCATTGAAAATCCAGAATGCTATACAAAAGCATGGGCTGAAAATATTAATATTTACGGAGATATTAACGAAGATGGCGTTGTTGATATGGCAGATGCTGACTTTATATTAAGCGGTGAATACTCAAGATTAATAAATTCAAATGCACAATCAGTAGAATATACTCTTATAGACGGCACTGTTATTCACAGCGGAGAAGAATTTTTATCATACTTAAATTCATATATTAATAGCGAATCTGATTTAGGCGACGTAAACCATGACGGCTCTATTGATTCTGTCGATGTTACTTTGATTCTGGAATATTTCGCAAATACAGCTACTGGTAAATATGATGTCTACACAGACGAAGAACGTGAAAATTTCCAGAAATATGCAGATGTATTAAATGACGGCGTTGTAAATTGCATTGATGCAGTATGGGTTTTAAGCAAATACGCAGAATCTGCTACCCGTTAACTTTTCATGAAGCATATATATAAATCCTTTCTTTCCATATGATATTATATAGTTTCTGTAATATTATATAATATTTTATAATTAAAAAATATGTTGCTTTTTGTATTCTTAAGCAATTAAAAATATTAATATATTAATTAAAAAGTTACAATCATCTACCAAATTTTACCTTGACAAAAAATACAAAAAATATTAAAATATAAGTACAGAAACATATATTATATATAAAAATATTAAATTTAAAAGGGGAATGATACAAATTAAGTTGAATTAATGGCTGTTTCGTGTATTATCGGTGCAATTCCGGTAGCAAATGTTTCAGCATCAAATGACCCTAACGTGTATGTTGATATAACATACGAAAAAATGGTGACATCAGAGCAGACATAATGTTTGAGAATGTTCCAAATGTCAATTCTGGTGGTTTTCATGTTGAAGTCGGTGACGGTTGGAATCTGAAAATGGATTCTCGTCTTACTGACAGACCTAAAACTACAACAAAAAATTGTACATCAGGAGAATTTAGTATCACACCTATAGTAAAGCAATGTGATGACAATGATTTATTTGTTTGCTTTGCTTCCGCAGAACAAAACGGATATGATTTGAATGGACGTTTCTACTCATTCTATCTTGAAAAAGCTGATGATTTCACTTTAGATGACGCCAAGATAAATGTTGTTTTCCAGCAAACAAGTGCCAATGCTTATGATTTCTTAGCATTAGGTGATAACAGAGTAGTCAAGCCTAATACCTATGACCTTTCTGTTATGCTTGGAGTATATGAATATATCGTTGGTGATGTAAATAATGACGGATATGTTGATGTTGTTGATGCAAGTCAAATATTATCAGTATTAAATGACAACAATAATCAGTCATTCTATGTAAACAATATAAAAAATACATATAAATCATGGTTCCCTGATGCAATATGTCCCGCTGCTCCAGATTCAAATCAGGACAATATGATTTCTCGAGTTGATGCTGACCTTATAATGAGTTATTATGCAGGTGCATCTACAGATGATGACGAAAATTCAACAAAACTTTGAATTCCCCGCTTCTTTAAGTGGCGGACATTGTAATGATATATTGAATATGACATTATAAGTCAGAGAGGTCATGGACAGAATGCTCTGTGGATTGAAACTATGAAACTTTTAATGACTAATAAATAAGGGGGTAAGTTTATGAAACTTAATAAATTAACAGCTCTTTTATCAGCAGGCATACTTGCTGTATGTGCAATTCCTATGGGTGCAGGTGCTGAAATCCTTAAGGGTGACGTAAATCAGGACGGTGTTGTTGATAATCAGGACGCTAATCTTCTTCTCGATTACTTCTTGAACTACACTTCCGATGCAAAGGATTATACTGATGAAGAACACGAAATGTACAAAACCTATGGTGACATCAATGGTGATGGCTATGTTGATATGGACGATGTTAAGCTTCTTAGCGAAATAAACAGCGATATCACAGTAAACACTGAAGTCGGTGACGTTAATCATGATGGTTTTGTTGATGCAATAGATGCTTCTTTGATATGCGAATATTATGCAACTCTTTCTACAGGCAATGATAATACTTACACAGAAGCACAGCAGAAAAACTATGAGGAATATGGCGATGTTTCCAACGACGGAATAGTTGACCCTATTGATGCTTCTCTTGTTCTTATAAATTACGCTAACAACGCATAATTATCTGAATGAAAAAGGACGGATATTTAATCCGTCCTTTTTTGTTATTTAAGCATGTTATTTACTGCACTTACAAGAGCCTTTACAGATGATGTTATAATATCATTATCAACTCCAGTACCCCAGTAACTCTTGCCATTACTTCTGATTTCGACGTATGAAATAGCCTTTGATGCTGAACCGATTTCCATAGCATGTTCATTATAGGTTTCTATATTATAATCTGCTCCTATATGTGAATGTATAGCATTACTTACAGCATCAAGACGACCGTTACCGCTTGCTGATACAACTACGCTTTCACCATTGTAAACCATACTTACAGTAGCTTCTATTCCGTTTTTCTGTACAAAATGTGTTTCGGTAACGTTTACTGGATAAACTATATCAACATAATTCTTTTTGAATATTGAATAAACTTCATCTGGCATAAGTTCTTTGTGTTGGTGGTCTGAAACTCCTTTAACAAGATATCCAACACTTTCACGCATTTTCTTAGGGAGATTATAGCCGAATCTTGTTTCAAGAATATAACCGATTCCGCCTTTACCGGATTGACTGTTAATTCTTATAACGTCCGCAGAATACTCTCTTCCAACGTCTGCCGGGTCAAGCGGTAAATAAGGAACTGTCCAGTAAGGTGTATTTTTTTCTTCACGCCACTTCATGCCCTTTGCTATAGCGTCCTGATGTGAACCGCTAAATGCTGCAAATACCAATGCTCCACTGTATGGCTGACGTTCATTTACGGTCATTCTTGTAACACGTGTATAAAGTTCAGTTATTGACGGAATATCACTGAAATCAAGTTGAGGGTCAACTCCCTGTGAATACATATTCATAGCGAGAGTTATTATATCAACGTTACCTGTTCTTTCGCCGTTTCCGAAAAGCGTACCTTCAACACGGTCAGCACCGGCAAGAAGTCCCATTTCTGTATCTGCAACGGCACAACCTCTGTCATTATGCGGGTGAAGTGATATTATAACATTTTCACGATTGTTTATGTTTTCGCACATATATTCAATCTGATTTGCATAAACGTGTGGCATTGAAAGCTGTACAGTTACAGGAAGATTTATAATAACCTTATCGTTTTCAGTAGGTTGCCATATATCAATTACTGCATTGCATACTTCAAGAGCATATTCTGGTTCAGTGCCTGTAAAACTTTCCGGAGAATATTCAAATCTGAAATTACCCTCGTATTTTTCACGGAATTCTTTACAAAGTTTAGCACCGGTTATAGCTATTTGTTTTATTTCCTCCTTGCTTTTGCGGAAAACCTGTTCACGCTGTGCAAGTGATGTAGAGTTATACAAATGAACTATAGCATTTTTACAGCCTCTGAGAGCTTCAAATGTCTTTTCTATGATGTGTTCTCTTGACTGTGTAAGAACCTGAATTGTAACATCATCAGGAATTAAATTTTCTTCTATAAGAGTACGGCAGAAATCGTATTCAGTTTCAGAGGCAGCAGGGAAACCTACTTCAATTTCTTTGAAGCCTATTCTTACAAGTTCCTTGAAGAATTCTATTTTTTCGCTTAAACTCATCGGAGTAATAAGTGCCTGATTACCGTCTCTGAGGTCAACACTGCACCATTGAGGTGCTTTGTCAATATAGGACTTCTGAGTCCATTTCATAGCAGTTTTAGGGGCTTCAAAAAACTGTCTTGTGTACTTCTGATAATTCTTCATGATTAAAAAACCTCCTTAAAAAAATAAAAATCCCTCCTATGATTACATAGGAGAGACGAAAAAAATTCCGTGGTACCACTCTCATTGACGTAAAAAAACGCCCACTCAATCTGCATCATAAAATGCATATCTCTATAACGTGAGAAAACCGTTCAAACCTAATCGCAAAAGCTTTCAGCCGACTGCTCGGAGATGAGTTATAGCCAGAAAAATTTTACTGTTTTTCACCAAACAACAGCTCTCTGTGAAAATTATAACTAACCTTTATTCTCGTCAAAGCATTTAGATATTAATGATATTATATAACATTTTTCGGGGTTTGTCAAGGGATTTTTCAAAAAATATTATGCAAATTCTGGATTATTAAAGATTTTTTTCATATTTCACAGTGAAATAATAAAATCTTATATAGTAATTTTTTTAAGAAGTATATTATTTTTTCTAAAATATTGACAATTATATGAAAATAATATATACTAAATATAATTAGAAAGTTTAATACGTGACAATGCATTCACTGCAACTACAGAAATAATATATCTTCTTGAGGATAAAAAGCGATATTGTTAAAGTGAGGTATTATTATGAAAAACAAAAAAATTATAACTATGATTTCTGCAATCGTTATGGCTTTTTCCTGCGTGAATATGCCTGTTTATGCGGTAAACAGCACATCAACAGAAACTATAACAGAAATCACAGCTGAAAACAGTCAGCAACTCTGGGAAAGATTTCTGAAATATGATTTGTGTATTCTTGATTATGATTCTTTAACCGATGAACAAAAAGAACTATGTAAGTTCATATTTGAAACAGAACTTAACTCAGAAGATACCATAATTTGTGAACGTGCAAGGCGTACACTTGCCGGCTATGACGTTGGCAGACGTGCAACTCTTGAAGATACTGAAAATTATTATGATTTTGGTGATTACTACGACTTATATTTATCTATTTATAGTTCATATGACAAGCCATATTTATATTGCGTTCCTGATATACTTCATATTGACTATAATAAGAACTATAATGAATATTGGCTCGATGATTATGGTAATGAAAAAATATTTTCTACAGGTTCTGACTATGTTTCAGATAGTATGAAATCTTATAAAGATTATTATCTTAAAATTAATGAGGATAATTCAACAGACCATATATCAAGACCTGAAATTACTTTAGAAAAATTTGAAGATGATGACTTCATATATGATATTTATCCGGATAATTCTCTTTATGTCTGTGAACCTCTTGATAAAACTGAACTTTCCTATACAATTCCTGAAAAAGTTAATGGTATGAAAGTTATTGGTATAAAATCAAAAGCTTTCCAAGATGCAAAATGTAAAAATGTGGTGCTTCCAGATACTATAGAATACATAGAACCGCATGCATTTGAGTCTTGTTGGTTAGAGAATATTAATTTTCCTGAAAACCTTAAATTTATAGGTAATGGTAGTTTTTCAGGGTGTACTGAATTGAAGGAACTTGTTATTGATTGTCCAGAACTCATTTTTTCAGGTACACCGTTTGACTATGCAAGTGCCGACAGTTTATTTTTTAATACGAAATATGTTGACAGTAAAGTTGTAAGTTACTTTAAAAATTTAGGTGATATAAGTTTTGGTAATAATGTGTCTAAAGTAGGTACTCTTTTTGCAGATTATGAATTTATGAAAGAACATAATTATACTATTCCAGAAACTATTAAATTTATAAATAATGATTTATTTGATACCTATAGTAACAATTATTCTAATAATTTAGTAGTATCCAAGAATATAAAGGTATTTGGAACCTATAGTATGCCCGCATATGGAGAAAACGGACCTTTTTCACATGAACCATCATATATTTCAGTTATTTATGATTTTTGTGAATTAACATCTGATGTGCAAATCTCTGGTTATTATGGAACAGAAGCCCACGATTATGCAATATCTCATAATCTGAAATTCAATCCTCTTGATGACCTGACTTATGGTGACGCAAACAATGATGGTAACATAAATATCGCTGACGCTGTATCATTGCAGAAATATTTATTTGGAAATGGTTCTGTAGGCTATGAAGCAGACCTTACTAAAGACGGTATTATTGATTCTTTTGATATGATACTTATGCGTAGAATGATACTAAATAATCAATAAAAATAATATAAAAACTCCTGAAAATACATTCAGGAGTTTTTTCAATTTCTGATAATTAATTAATTTCATCACTTGATAATATTTGCCATTTCATCTGAGGGGCTGTACTAACTTGAGTCCATAACTGGATAGGTGCATTGTCTAAATAAGAAGCATTTTCCACGTCCATGGTCATTGTTCCTGAAGATTTGGGCACAATATAGAATCCATTAGTTGAATCACCTTCGAATTTCCACTTTTGATAATCATTTCCAACCTGTAAAGATTGTAATAACAAATCTGCACCACAATCAAAATTTTGTACTGTTATCGCCATATTGGAATTTTCTGACAATATATAAAAATATCCGTTTTCGGCAAATTTTATTCTCCATTCGTGTGCAACACCATTTACACTATTTTTTTGAACAACAGTATTACCAGAACCGGTTGCAATATAGAGTTTACTATTAACATTTCTAATTGATTTTTTGCAAACAAAATCCCATTCTGGATAATCTGTAGGAGTATTTGACATTTCATTAAGATTAAAGTTATATGGCAATTTACTTCCCGTTGGAGGAGTTACACCTAATCCTGACTTTATGTACATATATGGAAATGTTGAATTTCTTTTTTCATAAAAACAATTTTTATTTATATCTCTGTCGCCATTGGAAAAAATACTTATAACGTTACCAGATTTAAATGGACTCCAATTATGTGAAGAAGCGTCCTGACCATATCCACCACCTATGGAAAAAGCTGCAATTCCTCCGTCAAAAGCCCAATCTTCCTGAAAAACTGTACTTGTTGGTAATACCATATTTGCTGTTTTAAGGCTGATAACACCAATTAATTCCCACTGTGAACTCGATAATGAAGCATTTTTATACCATTGAGCAAAATATGTTCTATCAGCAACTGTTTTAACACCAATGCACATTTTGTACCAAGTTGATGATACCCATGAAATATTTTTAAATATTCTGCAACCGACACCTTCAGTAGTGAAATATTGATAATTGGCATTTTCTGAACAATATTCTAGCTTAGCAGGTACATCTCCTTGATTCCATATTGTAAAATTAGTTATTTTTCCATAAACATCGTTGTTTTGAAAACCAGCATATCCATAAACAAAATTATGCACAGACCAATATCTATTAACATGATTGATATCACAACGCCAATCAACAATGATTTTTTCAAAATTTCCATTTGTTATCCAGTCAACATACATTGCAGGTATATTAGGGTTTGCACTCATAATTAAATCCTCCTTTTTTTAATATAAATACATTGATGATGTCTTTATTATAACATACAAAAATTTATTTGTCAATAGTATATCAAAACAGTAAACAAATTTTAACTTTTTTGTATTATATTATTTTGAAACTTAATTAATAATTAAATTTCTTAATTGCCTTTACCTTTTACATAAAATACTAACAAAAGCATTTAAGGAAAATTGTATTGTATTATTTATTCAAAAATCTTGACAATTATATAAAAATGCTATATAATATTATTATAAAATACATAATAGGGGAATTTATTATGGTAAGAAAATACCTGACAATAATATCAGGTTTGGTATTCACTGCAACTACAGGAATAGTATGTCCAATGAACACAAAAGCGATTGAGGACATAGAGCCTGCGGAAGTATTATCAATGCGTTCTGAGTACGAAAAACATTACGATAACGGCGACGGTACATATACTGCTTATATTGATACAGTACCACTTCATTATTATGAAAATGGTGAATGGCTTGACATTGATAACACTCTTATACAGGACGAAAATGGCAACTACGTAAACAGAAGTAATTCCATGAAAGTAACGCTTTCGCCGGAAACATCTATCAGTTCTGTTTCTGCTTTGAGTGAAGAACCAAACGACAATAACCAAATGGTTTCTATTGATTACAACGGTTATTCATTATCATGGAGTCTGATTGATACAATATCAGAAAACGAACCTGTCGTTATGTCAGAAGATATTAAAGAAACAGAAAATACAATATCTTCCGAAGAAAGTTATCCCGTTGCATCACTATCCATAAATGAACAAGATTACATTGAAAAAGAAATAGGCATGAATAAATTAAATTCTAAAATTTCCGAATCTGTTAATAATCTTGATTCATCAGTGTCTTATAATAATATTTATGAAGATTTAGATTGCAAGGTCGATATACAGCCTAATTCTGTAAAAGAAACTCTTATTCTTGAAAACCCTGATAATCTCCTGGAAACATACAGTTATTTTATTCAGTCTGATGGATTGGTTGCAGAACTTTGCGAAGATAATTCTGTAGTATTTTCCAATGGTGAAGAAAATGTATTCACAATACCTACACCATTCATGTTTGACTCATCGGAAGATACAGAAAATAATTATAACATTTCAGTAACTCTTGAAGAATACAATAACGGATATATCTATACATTATCCCCTGACATTGACTGGCTTGCTGATGAATCAAGAATATATCCTGTCATGATAGACCCTGCAGTATCATTAATCTCAAAAAATAGTATATGTATCAGTGAAAAATATTCAACAGCGAATTATTCAGACAATCTTCATGTAGGAGGCGGCAAAGGTAATAGATATCAAACTTTTCTGGAAGTACCTGATTCATTAATAAATTTAGGTACAAACCATGTTATAGTTGAAGCATCATGTCAAATCGGTATTGATAATAATACTATAGGCAATGATACTATTACTTTAAGTGTTTTCAAACCAAATCGTACATTTGAGTTGCCAGTAACTTCATATACTTGGGATTATATTAATAGTTGGACTGATAATGACATAGTTATAGATAGTAGAGAAGTTACAACAAATTCTAATTTATTAATTTTTGATGTATTACCGCTTTTTCAGTCATGGATGAATTACAAATGTACTGATGGTGAAATAGGTATAAGAAAATATCCTATAAGATTAAAAATAAATAATTACACTGATAATATCTACAATATTTATTCTAACAGTAATTCGAGATATAAACCTTCATTTAGAATTTTATATAAAGTTAATACTGATTATCATATGGAATACGCTCCTGAAAGATATAATGCTTTTCCAGAAAATTTCTCAGATTCTTCTATGCTTAATTTTCAAAATCGTATGAATTGTTATAGTTATGCATTGCAAATGTATTATCATACCACAGAGGGTAGCAATCCTTTATATTATAAACTTATACCTGGAGAAATAGGTATGAAACAAAAGAGCAGTTCAGATAGATACAATGCTGAAAATTATGATGATTTATGCGAGAAATATAGTAACCAAACAACCTTAGCAGGTTATGTAAGATTTACTCATAAACAAATGAAAAAAGATGCTGATGAAATGGGTTATAGTTTGATACAACAAAATATGACTAAAATTGTTGATGATAAGTATAAATTTACATTACCTACAGATTTTGATGAGAATAATGAAAGAATAATAGCAAGTCTGGGGGGAACTTATTATAATGGCTCTTTTGATGTGCATTTTCTTTTAAGAAATGGTAATGGGACTTGCAAAAAACATGGAGGTACCTGTAGTTTGTGGTCGCATAAAGCTGGAAATACTCCGGTTACATCAAAGTCAATGAAAGATGAAAATATTGACCTTTGTGATGATAATATTGTTGAATATACTAAAGTACAATATCCATACATTATGAAAAAAGTATCGTACGCAGATGACCCTACATTTTTTAGAACAACTAAAAATACTGATATTTATAATTCTTGGTATGAAAATGGACATTTTTCTGAATCTACCGGAACAACTTATCATTTAGGAAATTGAGGTGATTTTATAAAATTAAAAAAATTTATTTCTATGCTGTTGGTTGTATCTTTATTTAGTATAAATACTTCCATAATAACAAACGCTATATCTGATACTGAAAAAAACAACATCACTATAGAAAACAGTCAGCAACTCTGGGAAAGATTTCTGAAATATGATTTGTGTATTCTTGATTATGATTCTTTAACTGATGAACAAAAAGAACTATGTAAGTTCATATTTGAAACAGAACTTAACTCAGAAGATACCATAATTTGTGAACGTGCAAGGCGTATAATTGCCGGCTATGACGTTGGCAGACGTGCAACTCTTGAAGATACTGAAAATTATTATGACTTTGGTGACCCTGCTTTTCTTTATCAACATGTATTATCTGATACACCATATTTTTATACAGTACCTGATATAAAACATGTTGATTTGAATTATAATGAATACTGGCTTGATGAATCAGGAATGCAAAAAATATTATCAAACGGCGAAATATATAGTTCCAAAAATGATAGATTTTTAGATAACTATGAATATATCGAACAAGATGAAAACGATAACATCATAACAAACAGAAAAATAAAAAGGTATTCTATACATTTCAAAACAATAGAAGACGAAAATTTTATATATGTTGTATATCCGGATAATACTTTATATTTATCAGAGAGAAAAATGGATACTGCATATCCTGTTGTTCCTGAAGAAGTAAACGGAATGAAAGTAGTAGGTATAAAAAGTGATGCTTTTTTAAATGGTTTACTTGATACTATTGAATTGCCTGATACCATAGAATACATAGAACCTTTAGCTTTTGATAATTGTCGCTATTTAAAAAGCGTAAATATTCCAGAAAATCTTAAATATTTAGGGGCAGGAGCTTTTCTTTGTTGTCAATCACTTGAAAATATAAGTATAGATTGTCCAAATCTTATAACTGTAAAATCAGCTTTTGAAGGTGCAACTATAGATAACTTATTTATAAATGTTAAATCTCTTAGCAGTATTTTATTGAAAGGTACTGAAAAGATAAATAATATTACCTTTGGTGATGACGTAATTAAAATGGGTACTGTTTGGGCAAATTCTCAGCTTATGAAAGATTATAATTATACAATCCCTGAAAGCGTTAAATCTATTACAAATGATTTTTCATGGTTTTATAATGAGTGTTATTCAGATGATTTGATAGTACCAGAAACTGTTAAAGTTTTTAATGCTTATTCTGTTCCGGCAATCAGCCAATATGAAGCAGACCTTATCTCAATTGATTCCGGTATGGCAGTTATAAATAATAAATGTTATTTGTCGCCTGATACAGTAATTTCAGGATACTATGGTACAGAAGCCCACGATTATGCATTGGCACATAATGCAAAATTCATACCACTTGATGACCTGACTTACGGTGATGCAAACAATGATGGTAGTATAAATATTGCTGATGCTGTATCATTACAGAAATACTTATTTGGTAATGGCTCTGTAGGCTATGAAGCAGACCTTACTAAAGATGGTATTATTGATTCTTTTGATATGATATATATGCGTAAAATGATATTAAATCAACAATAAAAAACGTCCTCCTATGGCATCAAAAACCATAGGGGGAGTTTTTATCTTAAAATAAAAATCTCTTAATCCGTTTTTTTACTTTTATTTCTTCTTGCAAAAAAATATATCTTATTTCATTGCAGAGAATACAATAAAATATTTAGAAATTTTTCATATATACTTGACTTTTTCTTGATAATATAGTAAAATATTATTAATTGTCATACAGACAGAATAAATATATTTTCAGGAGGCATGACCGTGAAAAAGATTAAAAAATCTACTTTCTTCATTGTCGTTGCTTTAATTACGCTGTTTTGTGTATCATCTGTCATTGGTCTTGACTACCTTTATGGTGATAACACAAAAACCATTATTAAAGGTGTTGACGATATCCGGCTTGGTATCGATATCAAAGGCGGTGTTGACGTTACCTTTGCTCCGGCTGATGATGCTGACGCTACTCCAGAACAGCTTAAAGCAGCCACAGCCATTATTGATACCCGTTTATCTTCATTAGGTATCACGGACAGCGAAGTTTACAACGACGAAAAAAGCAACAGAATTATTGTTCGTTTTCCTTGGCAGGCAGGTGAAAGTGATTTTGACCCGTCGGCATCTGTTAAAGAACTCGGCGAAATGGCAAGTCTTACTTTCCGCAAAGGAACAGACTCAGAAACCGACGATGAAGGAAACACTATTCCTACTGGTGAAATAGTTCTTGAAGGTGCTGATATTGCCAGTGCAAAGGCTGTTTACCGTCCTAATGACAATTCTGGTGAATATCAGAATCTCGTTGAACTTACTCTCAACGAATCCGGACGTGAAAAGTTCTCACAAGCAACCTCGGAACTCGCCGGAACAGGTACACCTATTTCAATATGGATGGACAACACTATGATTTCAGCTCCATCTGTAAACAGTGCTATTACAGACGGCAGTGCAGTTATTTCAGGTAACTTTACGGACGAGTCTGCCAATAAACTTGCAAACCAGATTAATTCAGGTGCTTTACCTTTTAAACTGGAAACAACAAGTTTCAAAACCATTGACCCGACTATGGGTGAAGGTTCACTTGATGCAATCCTTATTGCAGCACTTATAGCATTTATCTTTATTGCAGTATATATGATTTCGCTTTATCGCTTGCCAGGTGTTGTTGCAGTAATAGCACTCTGCGGACAGATTGGCGGTAGTATTGCTGTAATTTCCGGTTGGTTCGGATTTATGCCGGGTTCTACTCTTACAATACCGGGTATTGCTGGTATAATTCTTTCTGTTGGTATGGGCGTTGATGCAAACATTATTACCGGCGAACGTATCAAAGAAGAAATTCAATCCGGTAAATCCCTTGATTCAGCTATAAGAGTAGCTTATAAAAGAGCATTTACTTCAATTCTTGACGGTAATATAACAAACGTTATTATAGCAATTATCCTTATGGGAGCATTTGGTGTTCCTGATAGTTTCTTCTCAAAGATTCTCAATAAAACAATATTCTTTATGTTTGGTGCAACTGCTGAAGGTGTTGTATATTCATTTGGCATCACACTTCTTGCCGGTGTTATCCTTAACTTCATAATGGGTGTTTTCTTTGCAAGAATCATGGTTACATCACTTTCAAAGTTCAAATGTTTCCAGAACAAGAAGCTTTACGGATACAGAGATAAAGCCAAAGAACCTAATAAATATGATTTCTGTTCAAAGAAGAAAATGATTTTAGGCATATTTATTGGTGTTATTGTACTTTTTGCCGGCGGACTTATTGTAAGAGGTGCTGATTTTGCCCTTGAATTCAGTGGCGGTACAATGATTACTTACAACTATACAGGCGATGTCAATACAAATGAAATCGCAAGTACAGTCAAGGAAATTGTAAACGTTCCTGTCAGCGTAAGAAAAGGTGAAAGCATAGATTCAAATGAAAAGGAACTTATAATTTCATTTACATCTGAAGACGGTCTTAATGTTGACAGACAAGTTGAAATGACCAATGCACTTAATGAAAAGTTTCCTGATAACAGCATTGAACTTTTTGATTCAACAGATGTAAGTCCTTCATCTGGTCGTGAATTTTTATTGAAATGTCTCGTTGCAGTAATATTTGCAGCAATTGTTGTAATTATCTATATTGCAATACGTTTCAAGAAAATTGGTGGCTGGTCTGCCGGTGTATGTTCAGTGCTTGCACTTCTGCATGATATAATTGTAGCACTTGCAGTTTCAGTACTTTTCGGATTTGAATTCAACTCAAACACTGTTGCGGTAATTCTTACAATTCTTGGTTATTCAATCAATAATACAATTGTTATTTATGACCGTATACGTGAAAACAAAAAGCTTACCCCTAAGGCTTCACTTGACGAACTCATTAATTCAGGCTGTTCACAGTCAATGACACGTTCAATAAGAACTTCAATTACAACTATCAGCACAATGTTTATAGTAACAATTGTTGTAGCAATAAGCGGATATACTTCATTGCTTACATTCTCAGTACCGCTTATGTTCGGACTTATTTCAGGTACATATTCATCAATGTTTGTTGCACCTGTAACATGGTCATGGTGGAAATCCCGCAAGGCTAAAAATTAATCAATAAAAAAAGACTGCTTTCGGGCGGTCTTTTTTAAAAAAATGTCGGAGGTAATTATGAGAAGAAAAGACAGAGAAATTACAGATTTTAATAAAATGCTCGATATTATGGAAGCTTGTGATTGTTGCAGAATAGGTTTAGCAGATAAATCAGAAGCTTATATTGTTCCTTTGAATTTCGGATACGAATATTCAGATAATAATATAACACTTTATTTTCATTGTGCCAAAGAGGGCAGAAAAATAAATCTTATTTCACAACAAAACACAATTACTTTTGAAATGGATACAAAACATTCTTTAGTTGAAAGCGAAATCGGTTGTAAATTTTCGTTTTTGTATCAATGCATTATGGGAAAAGGAAACATTGAAATCATTAAAGACACCAACGAAAAAATTCATGGTCTCAACAAAATAATGAAACATTATTCACATAATGAAAACTGGAATTTCAGTTCAGAAAACGTGAATAGAATTCATGTACTGAAATTATCTGTTTCTGAATGGTCATGCAAAGAACACTAATAAAATAACCCATGAAATAAACTTTTTTCATGGGTTAGATTTTTTATGAATTTACATTTTTTCAGAATTTATAAACATATCATAAATACGTCTGATAGCTTCTGAAAGGTCATGTTCACTTACTCCGATAATAACATTAAGTTCGCTTGAACCTTGGTCAATCATCTTGACATTGATTCTTGCGTGTGCCATTGATGCAAATATTCTTGCAACAGTACCTCTTGTATTCTTCATACGTCTGCCAACTATTGCAAGAAGTGCTATACCGTCTTCAATTTCGAGATGGTCTGGAGAAACTTCCTTGCGTATTTCTGCAATTACTTTTTCACGTACAGGATTAAGCTTTGCACTGTCAACAGTAATACTCATTGTATCAATACCAGACGGCATATGTTCAAACGAAATGCCATTTTCATAAAGAACTTTAAGAACTTTCATTCCGAAACCTGTTTCGCTGTTCATCATAGCCTTTTCAATATTGATAGTGCTGAAACCTTTTCTACCTGCAATACCTGTGATTGTATGATTAAGGCTTTCCTTGCTGAAATCAAAGTCATCAGAAACAATCATAGTACCTGCATCTTGCGGACGATTTGTATTCTTTATGTTTATTGGGATTCCGGCGGAACGTACAGGGAAAATAGCGTCCTCATGGAGTACAGATGCACCCATGTAAGCAAGTTCACGAAGTTCACGGTATGTTATAACTTCAATAACATCAGGATTATCAACTATTCTCGGGTCAGCAACAAGAAATCCTGAAACATCTGTCCAATTTTCATATATTTCAGCCTTTACAGCGTTTGCGATAATTGAACCTGTAACATCAGAACCACCTCTTGAAAAAGTCTTTATATATCCCTCTGTTGTACGTCCGTAGAAACCAGGAATTACAGCGTTATCAAGATTCTTGAGAGCGTTGCGAACTGCTTTTACAGTTTCGTCAAGAAGTAGCATACCCTTTGTATCAAAAACAATAACATCGCCTGCATCTACAAAATTAAATCCGAGGTATTTAGCAAGAACTTTACCATTAAGATATTCGCCACGACTTCCGGCAAAATCCCTTGACGGACGTGCTTTAAGTTCTTTAACTATAGCGTCAAATTCCTCTTCAAGCGACATATCTATGCCAAGTTCTGAAATAATGCCATTATAGCGGTCTTTTATAATCTGGAAATCTTCGGAAAAATCCATACCGCTTCCGGCGAGTTCAGAACACTTATAGAGCATATCAGTAATTTTTATATCTTCGGAAAAACGCTTTCCAGGAGCAGACGGCACTACAAACTTTCTTTTTGCATCACTTTTGATGATATCTGCAACTTTTCTGAATTGATTTGCATCAGCAAGACTACTGCCACCGAATTTTACTACTTTATTAGCCATGAAAAAATACCATTCCTTTATATAAATTGCCCTTTACGGACGTTTTTTTATCATAATAACTATTATATTCTATTTTTCGGATAAAATCAATTGATAGATAATCCAAATTTAATCTTTTGAAATTTGTATTTTTAGCAAATACGCCTGTACATCAGTGGCGGACAGTATAAATTTATATGTCAAATTAAATTCATTACTATAATACAAAAATATTTCATAATTAAATAAATAGCTTTTTTAGCTTATTTGCTGATTTTGTTGTCAAATCAACATGAAATTTAAGTAAAAAATAAAAATATTTCTTGACACTACTCACTAAAAGTTATATAATGAAATTATAATTAAACTTATTATTTTTGCCGTAAATCCGGCAGACTGGAGTAAATTTATGGAATATCTCGAAAACAGGGAACTTTCATGGCTGAAATTTAATAAACGTGTACTTGAAGAAGCTTCCGATATTAATAATCCGCTACTTGAAAGGCTTTCATTTTCTGCTATATATCAAAGCAACCTTGACGAATTTTTCATGGTTCGTGTAGGTTCAATCACAGATGACGAAAAATCCGGAAATCTTAAAAAAGACAGCAAATCCGGTATGACTCCTTCTCAACAGCTTGACGCAATATTTACTGCTGTAAGACGTTTACAGCCGTCTGTTGAAGAAACTTACAGAGAAACAATGTCAAAACTTTCAGCATACGGATTTGAACACGTAAATTTTGACAACGTCACAAAAGATGAATTGACCTTCCTCGAACTGTATTTTAAACGTGAAATAAAACCTTTTATATCCGGAATTATCATAAATGATTCTTTGCCTTTCCCGTTTTTGAAAAACAAAGAATTATATGCAATTGTACAGCTTAATTCAAAAAAAGGCGTTTCAGTGGGAATAGTTCCTATAAATCATGAACACAGTGAAAGAATAATATCTTTAGGAAACGGCGGAAAACGTTTTATTTTAGAAGAAGAAGTCGTTTTGCACTTTGTAAACCATATGTTTAAAAATTACAAAGTTCTTGACCGAGCGATAATAAGAGTTACAAGAAACGCTGATATTATGGTATCCGGAAAAGGTGCTGATTTCCGTGACAGAATGGAAGAACTTGTCGCAAAAAGAAAAAAACTCGCTCCGGTAAGACTCGAAATTTCAGACGATTTCAGCCGTGATGCTCTTGATTATATATGCAAAAAACTTAAAATCAAAAATGCAAGAGTGTTCATTTCAAGAATACCTCTTGATTTGTCATATCTTTTTCAGATACAGGAACTTTCTGACGAACCTGAATTACATTATGTACACCGTTCACCAAGAAAAACCGTCTCATTAGCTGATAACCGTCTAGTATTTTCACAGGTGAAGTCCAAGGATATTATTTTAAGCTATCCTTTTGAATCAATGAACTATTCATTTATAAGACTTTTACAGGAATGTGCCGTTGACCCTAAAGTGACTTCAATAAAAATAACACTCTACCGTCTGGCAAAAAACAGCAAAGTTATTGATGCATTATGCACGGCTTCCGAAAACGGAAAAGAAGTCCTTGTAATGATAGAACTAAGAGCAAGATTTGATGAGGCAAACAACATTGAATGGTCAAAGGTATTGCAAAAATCCGGTGTAAAAGTTATTTATGGTCCTAAGGATTACAAGGCACATTCAAAACTTCTTCTTATAAAAAGAAAATCAACCGGAAATAATTTCGATTATCTTACTCAAATCGGAACAGGAAATTATAATGAAAAAACTTCAAAATTATATACCGACCTTATGTTACTTACCTGCGACAGACAAATAGCTGAAGATGCTGAAAAAGTTTTTGATAGTCTGCAAAATAATACATTCGTTGAAGAAACAAATAAACTTCTTGTTGCTCCCCTTTGCCTAAGAAATAAAATCCTTGCAATGATGGACGAACAGATTAATATTTCCAAAAACGGAGGACAAGGTTATATTGGTGCAAAAATCAATTCCCTTTGTGACGGAACAATTATTAAAAAGCTTGTTGAAGCATCACAGGCAGGTGTTAAAATCGAACTCGTTGTAAGAGGTATTTGCTGTCTTATTCCGAATGTCGAAGGTTTTACAGAAAATATAACCGTTCGCAGTATAGTGGGAAGATTCCTTGAACACAGCAGAATATATATATTCGGAGATGAACATACCGAACAAAAAATATATATTGGTTCGGCTGACTATATGTCAAGAAACACTATCCGCCGTGTTGAAGTTGCTACTCCTGTTGAAAATGATAAACTTAAACAAAAATTATGGAAAATGTTCTGCATACTCATGAAAGACAATGTAAAAGCCCGTATTATGATGAATGATGGAACTTATTTACACGTTGTTCCAAAAGAAAATGAAGAAATAATTAATTCACAGGAATTCTTCTACGAACAGGCTTACAAAAACCTTGAAATCAAGCAAAACAGGCAGGAACAATTACGCATAAACCGTGAAAACAGTACAACCAAGAAAAAAACAAAAACTGTTGCGAAAAAAACAAAAAACTCTTGAAAAAATTTAAATTTTGTGATATAATTTATTAGTCTGAAAGATTATGTAATTATGATTTCAGACAAAATAAATTTTTTCGAGGATTAAATAATGATTGGCTACTATAACTATACAGTTATTCTTACATATATGAGCCTTGTTTCGTCAGTTTTAGGAATGTTCTTCGCTATGGGTATAAAAGGAGATATTCACCCCGAATATGCAATAATATGCCTTATGATATCTGGTCTTTGTGATATGTTTGACGGAAAAGTCGCACGTACTAAAAAAAACCGTTCAGAAAATGAAAAAAAATTCGGTATACAGATTGATTCACTTTGTGATGCCGTCTGTTTTGGCGTTCTACCGTCAATAATAGGCTATTCCGTCGGCATGAACAGCTGGTGCGATGTGCCTGTATTAGTAATGTTTCCATTATGTGCCGTGATAAGACTGGCTTATTTTAACGTTGTAGAAGAAGAACGTCAGAAACAAACTTCTGAAGTACGCAAAACTTATGAGGGACTTCCTGTAACAAGCGTTGCACTTATAATACCTTTACTGTACAGTTTCCATAGGGATATAGGCAGTAAATGGTTTCCGACAATATACGGATTCACTTTATTTATCATAGCAATTGCATTTATTACACGTTTCAAAATAAAAAAACCTACCATGAAAACTATGCTGACATTTATTGGAATAGGTTTTATTGAACTTGTATGGATGCTTTACAAAACAAAAACAAGATAGTCAAAAAAACTCCTGTAGTGTCTAATCCAGATACCACAGGAGTTCTTTCTTGATTTATTTATTTTTCCATTTAAGTAAAATCAATGTAGTTATACTTGTTAATACAACTGTAAGTACAATCGGAAACCATGTATAAGGAAGAGGTAAATCAACAGTATTTATTCCATAAAAAGCAAATATAATATTCGGTATTTCAAGTATTACTGTTATAATAGTCAACCGCCACATAACAATATTCTGATTATTTGAAATTACTGAAGAAAAACCCTCCATCATACTGGAAAGGATTCCGGTATATATGCTTGCCATTTCAATAGCCTGTTTCATTTCTATGAGAACATCTTCAAGCAAATCCTGGTCTTCATCATAGAGTTTCATAACACGTCCACGAAAAATTTTTTCAATGGTAGCCTCATTTGCTTTAAGAGATGTTGAAAAATAAACCAACGATTTTTCAAGTGCAAGCAACTGCATAAGCAACTCGTTTTTCATAGCGTCATGAAGTTCCTGTTCAGCAGCAGATGAAATTTTATCTATTTGTTTAAGGTGTATAAGAAACAATCCCGCAATTCTTAGAAGCAACTGCAATACAAATCTTGTCTTGAAAGCAGGACGCAGATTTTTAACAGTTCCTTCAACAGCCTCATGTAACAACTGGGTTTCCTGTAAAGATATCGTAAAAACATTTTTATCAGTAATAATTATTCCTAATGGCTGAGTATAGAAAAGCCTGTTTTCCTCACTATCCACAGAAGATACCGGAGTATCAACTATAACTAATGTCTGATTGTCTTCAATTTCTATACGTGAAGATTCTTCCTCATCGATTGATGACTTTACAAATCCGCTGTCCAGTCCATAAACATCAATAAGCTGGCTGACCTCATCAGAAGTAGGATTTATCACAGAAACCCAACAACCGTCTGAACGTTCAGCAAGCGGAACAAGCAAGCCATTTTGTGAATTGTAAAAATTTATCATTTTTTGAATTTATTGCCCGAAAAAACCTCCGGACAAATGCTCCTTTCTCCGGATTTACACGGACAGGAACATAGAGAGCAATGACTTCTGTCCGTATATAAGATTTAAACTCCCATAAGGGTCAGAGTTCATAACGCACCTCCGCAATTTTTTATAAATTAATTATAACACATATTCTGAATTTTTACAAGTGTTTTTAATGGCAAAAAAATTTTTTCGGAAAAGATATTTTTAATCCCATTCATAATTACAGAAATTTCAACGTCTTTAATCATAGTAAACATAACTGTTATATTTTCCGAAAAAGTTCCATTCGCTGTCGGAAAGTTCAGCATATTCTTTATTTTTCTATAATTAAGAATACAAGAATGCATATTTTAAAGCACTCTTGTAATTGTAGGAACTTCGCCGTCCTTAATCATGGTAAGCATATGTTGAAGTTCCATAAGACGTGTATAACTTTCGTCATTGTCGTTTTTTATAAGATATGGTATTCCGGAACTTATACAATCAATTTCTGTAAGCTCGTTATTTTTCAGCATAACAGTTGCTTTTTTTCTGAAACTATTCCATTCGCTGTCGAGAAGTTCAGCACGTTCTGTAGCGATAGTAGTTTTTCCGTCATCAAGCAACTGACATATCGTTGTTATTTCGTCAAGCATGTAATCGCATTTGCTATTTATCCATACTGAAAAAAATATGCTTATCCCTACAAGTAAGCCTAATATTCCAAAACTTATTTTTATACGAGTCATTAAGTTTCACCTCCGCTTTTAATAGTGTGTGGTGATTTTCCGTCTTTGTCAACAATGAAATAATTTCCTTGTGTATCAGCAGTCATAATAAATATGTCCTTAATTTTAAGATTTGTCGGACGGAGAATTTTTTCTATATTTCCTTCAACTCCCATTACTTTCACAGCCTGCGGAATTATTTTTCCGTCTGAAATTATTACTTGCGGAGGGTCATTATTTTTTATTTTAAGTCCGATATCCTCTCGTGTAGGAGTATCCGCCGTTTGTTTCCGCATGACAGAAATATTTCCCGTAGTCTCGACTATGGCATACTGAACATCTTCAATATCAAAGACTTCTTTTTCCCTAAGCGACATCATAAGGTCATCAACGGAAAAACGCAGTTCTTTAAGAATTTTCGGGTCTGTTTTTCCGTTGCGGATAACAATCTTAGGACTTCCTGAAATCATTTTGCGGAATTTTGGAAAAATCATATTAAGCCATGAAACTATTACTTCAAAACATACAAGTGCAAGTATAGGAGTAACTCCCAGTGATAATGGTATATCAATATCTTCAAGAGGTAGTGTGGCGATATTTGATATAAGAATAGTTATAACCAATTCTGAGGGCTGAAGTTCGCCAAGCTGGCGTTTTCCCATGAGCCTAACTGAAAATATAACCAGAATATACAGAATAAGCGAACGTACAAGAACAATACTCATTGTGAAAAAACATCTCCTTTTTTAAAAGTCCGTCTTAAAATATTGTTACCAGTAATTTTTACAGTATACAAAAAAGCTCCGCACAAAATTGCAGAGCTTTCTTGAAAAAAGAGAGATATTTTCAGTGAGTATCTGAGAAACTGTCATTTTTCAAACAACTTTTCAGATACTCAAGTATCTTTTTTATTTAGCGAATCTTTTATTATATTCGTTGTAAGCCTTGATAATTATTTCAGCACAGAGTTCGTCACCAAGTTCAGCACTGTTAAGGCATAATGAATACTGGTCTTTATCCTGCCAGAGTTTTCCGGTATTGACATTATAAAAAGTTTCACGACGCTTGTCGGCTTTTTTCATAATATTTTCTGCCTTATTTTCCGGAATGCCATATTGTTTTATAGCACGTTTTATTCTGTCTTCAACGGGAGCATATATATAGACATTGAAACAGCCTCTTTCTTCAAGGACATAACTTCCGCATCTTCCGACAAGAACGAAACTGTTTTCAGTGTCAGCGATTTCATTTATAATACGGCTTTCCATAAGAAAGACTTTATCTGATAACGGTAAATTATCTTCCATTGAACGAGTGGGATTAGCAGACATAAGCAGAGAATAAAGAAAGCTTGTAGGTACATTTTCTTCTGCTGTTTCGAGGTGTTCGGGAGCAATACCGCATCTTTTGGCAGTCATATCAAGGATTTGTCTGTTATAACAATTAATGCCGAGTTTTTCAGCAGTAAGTTTTCCAATAATACTGCCACCGCTTCCGTATTGACGTTCTATAGTTATAATTTTTTTCTGCATTGGAAAAATTACCTCCTGATTTTTACTATAGTTATATTATACCATATTATAAACATTTTTCAAGAATAAATAGTGAAATTTTTGATTAAAAACATAATTTCTATGTTTTGAACAACCTAAAAGCGACATTCTTGTGCAGAATGACTATTAACACTCTTCCGGAAGAATTTCAAGAATTACTTTTTCAACGGTTTGTTCATTTACTTCTGAAGCAGTAAGCTTGAAATTACCCGTTTCAACAGATTCTCCCTTTTCAGGAAGGTGTTCCATAAGTTCTATCATCCAGCCGGCAACAGAATTATATTTTGTATGGACAAGATTTTCATCAATATCAAGTTGTTTAAGCATATCATTAATGTTCATATCACCAGCGATTTCAAATTTATTCGGAGAAAGTTTAACTATTTTTGTAATTATTTCGTCTTCTTCGTCATAAATTTCACCGACGAGTTCTTCTATTATGTCTTCAAGGGTAACTATTCCCTTTGTACCGCCATATTGGTCTATAACTACAGCAAAATGTAATTTTGAGCGTTGCATATCAAGCATTGCTTCGCTGATAAGTTTGCAATCTGCTATATGAGGGACTTCCTGAATAATTGATTTTATATCGTTTCCACCCTCAACAAGCATTTTGAAAAAAGTTTTATTTGTGATAATACCTATAATGTTATCAAGGTTTTTTTCGTATACAGGAAGTCTTGAATACATTTCAGTTATAAAGAGTTGTTTTATTTCGTCAATAGGAGTGTTTATCTCAACACCCGTTATTTTAACTCTTGGAATCAATATTTCATCAACGGTTATTTCGTCAAATTCCAACGCACTTTTTACAAGCTCGCTTTCTTGTTCTTCAATAACGCCCTGTTCTTCAATTTCGTCAATCATGTATTTGAGTTCGTCTTCTGTAACGCTGGGGGCTTCTTCTCCGGAAACTATCAAAGATGAAAGCATATTCAGAACCCATATTGCAGGTTTAAAAAGAATAACAAACACTGAAAGCGGTTTTGCAAATAAAAGAGCAAGTTTTTCCGAATTTTTTTTAGCGTAGGATTTTGGAAGAACTTCTCCGAAAATAAGTACAAGAACAGTTATAACAGCCGTTGAAATACCTGCACCGCTTTCACCGAATATATTTACAAGTAACAGAGTACTTACCGATGAAATAGCAATATTTACAATGTTATTGCCAATCAGAACAGCAGTTAATACGTCATCAAACTTATTAGCAAGTTTAAGGGCAGTTGACGCTTTTTTGTTTCCCTGAGCTTCATAGTTTTTAAGCCTTAGCTTATTTAAACTTGAGTATGCCATTTCTGTACTTGAAAAAAGTGCTGAAAAAATCATCATAACGATTATGAGTATAATTTTTCCTAAATCTGCATTATCCATAATTGAACCTTTATTAAATTAAACCTTTCTTTAGTTACATTATATAATTATCAAAAATAATAGTATCATAACAATACTATAAAAATCCTGTTTATTAAGAGAAAAGGACTCTCCCGAAAGAGAGAGCCCTTTTATTTGTGGTATACAAAAAATTACTTGTTAAGTCTTTCTTCAATCTTATCAAGTTCTTCGTAAAGAGCCTTTGGAATATTACCGCCCTTAGCAGCGATATCATCATTGTAATATCTACGCATTTCAGCGATTTCCTTAGTCCAGAGTTCCTTGTCAACGTTGAGAAGCTTATCCATAACTTCAGGAGTTACTTCATCTTCGATACCTTCAACATTGATATCTTCTTTCTTAGGAAGATAACCAATAGCAGTTTCTTCTGCATCAACAGTGCCTTCGCATCTCTTGATAATCCAGTCGAGAACACGCATATTGTCGCCAAATCCTGGCCAGATGAAGTTGCCGTTTTCGTCCTGCTTGAACCAGTTAACATTGAAAATCTTAGGAGCTTTATCGCCAAGCTTTTCACCCATTTCAAGCCAGTGAGCCCAGTAATCACCAACATTGTAGCCGATGAATGGTTTCATAGCCATTGGGTCATGACGGAGAACGCCAACAGCACCAGTTGCAGCAGCAGTTGTTTCAGAAGAAACAGCAGAACCAATATATGTGCCGTGTGTCCAGTCAAATGACTGATATACAAGAGGAGTTGTAGATGCTCTTCTTCCGCCAAAGATGATAGCAGAAATAGGAACACCAGAAGGGTTATTGAATTCAGAAGAAATGCATGGGCAGTTAGTAGCAGGAGCTGTGAAACGTGAGTTCGGGTGAGCAAGAGTCTTGTTCTTTCCTGTCTTTTCATCGATTTCAGCAGTATATTCAACGCCGTTTACCTTAGCACCCTTCCATTCTGTAGCGTTAACAGGAGGAGTCTTAGTAAGCTTTTCCCACCAAACAGTGTTGTCATCGTTGTTAATAGCAACGTTTGTAAAGATAGTATCTTTCATTGTGCAGTGGAGAGCGTTCGGGTTGGACTTTTCGTTAGTACCAGGAGCAACACCGAAGAAACCATTTTCAGGGTTAATAGCATAAAGTCTGCCGTCTTCACCTGGTTTCATCCAAGCGATATCGTCACCTACTGTAAATACTTCATAACCGTCTTTCTTGTATCCCTCTGGAGGAATAAGCATAGCAAGGTTTGTTTTACCGCAAGCAGACGGGAATGCAGCTGTGATATACTTGATTTCGCCGTTAGGCTTTTTAACGCCGAGGATAAGCATATGTTCAGCCATCCAACCTTCGTTCTTACCCTGGAATGATGCAATACGGAGAGCAAAGCACTTTTTGCCGAGGAGAACGTTTCCGCCGTAAGCAGAATTGATTGACCAGATAGTATTGTCTTCTGGGAACTGTACGATATATCTTTCATCAGGGTTAACATCAGCCTTGGAGTGAAGACCTCTTACGAAGTCATTGGAAACATCGCCGAGATTCTTGAAAGCTTCAACGCCCATTCTTGTCATGATGTTCATGTTAAGAACAACATAGATAGAGTCAGTAACTTCAACGCCTACCTTAGCAAGAGGAGAGCCGATAGGACCCATAGAATAAGGGATAACATACATTGTTCTGCCCTTCATAACACCGTCATAGAGTTTAGAGAGCTTAGCATACATTTCCTGAGGGTCGCACCAGTTGTTAGTCGGACCAGCATCTTCTTTTCTTCTTGTGCAGATGAAAGTTCTGTCTTCAACACGAGCAACGTCGTTAGGATTTGTATGGTGATAGAGACAGCCAGGGAGCTTTTCCTGATTGAGTTCAATCATTTCACCAGTTTCAATAGCTTCCTTTCTGAGTGCATCGAGCTGTTCCTTAGAACCATCAATCCACACTACATTGTCGGGTTTACAGAGAGCAACCATCTCATCAACCCACTTGATAACATTCTGATTGTTTGTCAGTGACATCGCAGTTGTACCTCCTAAAAATTATTTTTTTAACAATTGACAGACAACAAGCTGTCAGTATTAATTGAGACGTCTGAAAAAATCAATCGTTCCTCAAATACTATTATATACAATTTATGTCAAACTGTCAATAGTTCCTGTGATATTTTTTTAACATACCAGTATATATTTTAATTTGCAACAGAAAATACTGTTATTTTGAAGGCATTCTTGAAATAATTTTTCCGGCAAAGTCATTGAAATTCTGAGTCTGGAGAATAACACGCCCCGGACCTGTAAGCTTTGTAAGGAAAAGTCCCTCACCGCCGAAAAAGATGTTTCCGAGACCTTTAACGGTTTCGACTTCATAACGCACGGAAGTATCAAAAGCCACAACGTTTCCGGTATCTACTTTAAGGACTTCACCGGGGGCGAGATTTCTTTCAACCATATCGCCGTCTACTTCAAGGAAAACAGTACCTTTTCCGAAAATTCTTTGAAGAATAAATCCCTCACCGCCAAAAAGTCCGGCTGTGAATTTTTTAGTAAACGCAACCTGTAAATCTACAGACTGTTCAGCACAAAGAAAAGAACCTTTCTGACAAATAATGTCAGTCATTGACAGGTCAACGGGGACTACTGTTCCGGGAACGGTAGAACCAAAAGCAATTGTAGCTCCGTCTCTTTCTGCTGTGTAATTAGCCATGAAAATGGATTCACCGGTGAATATTCTGCCAAGGCTTCTCGCAATACCTCCACGGGCATTAGTGGACATCTTAATTCCTTCAGTTTGCCATATCATACCGCCGGACTGAGTAAACATAGATTCGCCGACACTGAGTTCGCATTCAACAGCCGGAACGGTTTGACCTATAATAGTGTATTTCATTTATATATACCCCATTTTTTTATATTTATATATATTATAATAATTATTTCTGTTTTATGCATATTTTACAAAAAGCCGTACCCCTTGAGAGAGTACAGCTTTTAATATCATAGGTAAATTTTGCTTTAGAAACAAAGTAAATAAAATTACTTGATTTCGATTGTAGCACCAGCTTCTTCAAACTTAGCCTTGATTTCGTTAGCTTCTGCTTCGGAAACGCCTTCCTTGATAGCCTTAGGAGCAGATTCAACAACAGCCTTAGCTTCCTTAAGACCGAGACCGAGAACGTCCTTAGCAACCTTGATAACAGCCATCTTAGCATCACCGAAGGAAGTGAGAACAACGTCAAATTCTGTCTTAGCAGCAGCTGCATCACCAGCACCACCAGCAGCAGGAGCAGCAGCAACCATTGCTGTTACGCCGAATTCCTCCTGAATTGCGTCAACGAGTTCAGCAAGTTCAAGAACGGAAAGTGTCTTAATATCTTCAACAAATTTAGTAATCTTTTCTGAAGCCATGATAATAATCTCCTTTTATAAAATTTAATTATACCGTATTTTTACGGTTGTTTCAATTCACAGTCATCAATTTCATGGAAACTGACGAATCAGTGCATAATCCGACTGTGATTTACCTCATGTCAGTGGAGGATATAGATTTATATCCGCCCGCCACTGCCGTTAAGTTTCTAATTTACAATTCATCTTATCACCCATAGAGGCGGAAGAATTCTTGTTGATACCAGAATGAATGACAACTGATTAAGCAGCTTCTTCGGTATTCTTGTCTGCAACTGCCTTGAGAACAGCAGCAAGCTTCTGCATAGGACCCTGAAGTGAGCCAACGAGCTGAGCAAGAAGCACGTCCTTTGAAGGAATCTTAGAAAGAGCTATAACGCCTGCCTGGTCGTAAACTTCACCTTCAACGTAACCAGCTTTAAGATTAAACTTTTCGTCGCCTGCCTGTTCAGCGAATTTACCGAGAATTCTTGCAGGAGCTGTCTGGTCGTCATTTGAAAGAGCGATAGCGGTTGTACCGTTAAGAGCTTCTTCAAAACCTTCGATACCGCAGTTCTTGAAAGCACGGAGAAGAAGAGTATTCTTTTCAACGAAATAGTTTACATTAGCTTCACGGAGTTCTTTTCTGAGCTTAGTATCTTCTTCAACAGTGATACCCTTATAGTCAACGAGAACACCAGAAACAGAATTTTTAATAAGGTCTGTAAGCTGTTCTACCTTAGCCTTTTTAGCTTCGAGTACGGAAATACTTGGCATTGTATATTCACCTCCGAATAAAATATATAATCGTATTCATCGGATAAAAAAGTCCCTGACCGACAGCGGACAAGGACAACGATAAAACTTCTTAGATATAAGATGTATAATCAGTTCCTCGGCGGGTCTTATAGCTTAACGCCAGCCAGCTGTCTTAAGAATACGATGCCGTGAAATTCACAGCTTTTATATTATACCATATATTTTTGAATTTGTCAATAGCATATAAAAATTTTTTTTAAAGATTATTTAAAATGTTTCTGTGATACTTTCAATCTGTTTATTGCCCTGTTAAGAGCAGCCTGTGTATGATAGTATTCCATAATGCTCTGCTTTTGACGTAATCTTTCTTCTGCACGTTCACGGGCTTCTTCTGCACGTTTTATATCTATTTCTTCCGGAAGCTCGCATGAATCCGCAAGTATTATTGACGATTCAGGCATAACCTGTATAAATCCTTCCGAAATAGCAGCATAATGCCATTCACCGTCAACCATGTATTTAAGCTCGCCGGTCGGAAGAGAAGTTACTAAAGGTTCATGACCGTACATTATGCCAATAAGACCATCAATAGCAGTAATAACAAGATGTTCACAGTTTCCCTCATAGAAAACTCTGTCGGAGGCGATTATTTCAAGATGAAATGATTTAGCCATTTTGTAATGCCTCCTTATTCACCGAGTTGTTTTGCCTTAGCTATAACGTCATCAATTGTGCCAGCCATAAGGAAAGCTGATTCAGGATACTTATCCATATCACCATTTATAATTGCGTTAAATCCTTTTATAGTTTCTTTAAGAGGAACGTATTTACCTTTAAGACCTGTAAAGTTTTCAGCAACGTTGAAAGGCTGTGAAAGGAATTTCTGAATTTTTCTTGCACGATAAACAGCCTGTTTATCAGCTTCATCAAGTTCTTCCATACCAAGAATACCGATAATATCCTGTAATTCCTTGTATTTCTGTAAAAGTTCCTGTGTGCGACGTGCAACTGTATAGTGTTCATCGCCGACTATTTCCGGTTCAAGAATACGTGAATTTGATTCAAGAGGGTCAACAGCCGGATAAATACCTTGTTCAACGATTTTACGTGAAAGAACGGTTGTAGCATCAAGGTGTGCAAATGTAATAGCTGGTGCTGGGTCTGTAAGGTCGTCCGCTGGAACGTATACTGCCTGTACAGATGTAATAGAACCGTTTTTAGTGGAAGTGATACGCTCTTGTAATTCGCCCACTTCTGTAGCAAGTGTAGGCTGATAACCAACCGCAGACGGCATACGTCCGAGAAGTGCGGAAACTTCTGAACCTGCCTGAACATATCTGAAAATATTATCAATAAAAAGAAGTACGTCCTTGTGTTCTCTGTCTCTGAAATATTCAGCCATAGTAAGACCAGTCTGAGCTACTCTCATACGTGAACCAGGTGGTTCATTCATCTGACCGAAAACAAGGGCTGTTTTATTGATAACGCCTGATTCCTGCATTTCGTTCCAAAGGTCATTACCTTCACGTGAACGCTCTCCAACGCCCGTGAAAATTGAATAACCGCCGTGTTCGGTAGCAATATTTCTTATAAGTTCCTGTATAAGAACAGTTTTACCAACGCCCGCACCGCCGAAAAGTCCTATTTTACCGCCTTTTGCGTAAGGTGCGATAAGGTCGATTACTTTTATACCTGTTTCGAGTACTTCAACTACAGGGCTTTGTTCCTGAAATGACGGGGCTTTTCTGTGAATTTCCCAGTATTCAGAAGCTCCGGTATCACCTTGTTTGTCAATAGTTTCACCAAGTACGTTGAACATTCTTCCTAATGTTTTTTCGCCTACAGGAACTTTTATACAAGAGCCGGTCGGAGTAACTTCCATATTTTTGCTAAGACCCTCACTTGTTGCAAGCATTATACAACGTACAATATGATTTCCCATATGCTGTGCAACTTCCATTACACGCTTTTTTCCATCAACTTCAACTGTCAATGCATCTCTTATCATCGGAAGTTTTCCAGCAGGAAACTCAACGTCTATTACAGGTCCGATAACCTGAGTTATTTTTCCTTTTTCCAAATTATACAAACTCCTTTCCGGAGATAAATTTTTTATTCAAGACTGTTAGCACCGCTGACTACTTCGGTAATTTCCTGAGTAATAGCAGATTGTCTTGCACGGTTATAGAGAAGTGATAAATCTTTTATAATATCCTTAGCACTGTTTGTAGCGGAATCCATGGCAGTCATACGGGCTTGCTGTTCGCAACAGAAAGCCTCAACCATTGCACCATAAATAATACCTTTGGCGTAGTTTGGTATAAGATAAGCCATAACTTCTTCCGGAGACGGTACAAAAGACGCTTTAGGAAGTTTTTTCATAGTACCATCAGAAGATTTTCCGAAATGTCTTCTGCTAAACGGCAATAACTGTACTGTTTTCGGTTCAAACTGACTGGAGTTAATCATTTCAGTATAAATCAGATAAACTTCATCAAGTTCTTTCTTTTCAAACTTGTCAAGAACAATTTCAGCAATTTCCCTTGCTCTGTAAAGAGTAGGATTCTGTGTAGTATAAAGAAATTCACCGTCAACATAACCTTGTTTTTTATTTTTCATGCGGTTCTGAAAATATAATCTTCCGACGTGTCCGATAACAAAAAGATAACAGTTATCAAGATTAGAGGATTCTATTTGCTGTTCGGTATACCTTAAAATATTATGGTTATAGCTTCCGCAAAGACCCTTATCAGCCGTAATTACTATATAACCCTTTTTACGTTGTTCTTCCGGAACATTCTGTCTCCTGTCAAAATACAACTGCCTTGTATGCGGAGTGTGTTCAAGAATGCTTTCAATAGTTGACTGGAGTTTTGCAAAGTAAGGAACAGTTGCATCAAGAGACTTACGGGCTTTTTTAAGCTTTGATGACGAAATAAGGTACATGGCATTAGTTATTTTAAGTATTTGCTGTATACTTTCAATACGTTCACGTATTTCTCTGATATTAGCCAAAACAACTCCCCCTTATTCCTCGAAAGCTGTTATAATTCTTTCAATTCTTTCTGCAAGGTCATCTGTAAGAACTTTCTTTTCTTCGATTTCCTGAATAATATCCTGACCGTAACTTTTTATATATTTCATAAGCTCGTTGCGGTATTCTCTGATTTCCTTAACGGGAATGTCTTCAAAAAATCCATGCTGTACAGCATACAATAATATAACCTGTTCATAGTGTGGAAGCGGATTATATAATGGCTGTTTAAGCAATTCTGTAAGAACATGACCATGATTAAGCAAATCTGTTGTTGCTTTATCGAGTTCAGATGAAAACTGTGTAAAGATTTCCATTTCCTTGAATTGTGCAAGGTCTATACGCAGATTTGCAGCAGCTTTTTTCATAGCTTTGGTCTGAGCAGCACCGCCTACACGGGATACAGAAAGTCCATAGTTAACGGCAGGTCTTAAACCTGAATTAAATAATTCGCTTTCAAGGAATATCTGTCCGTCAGTGATAGAAATAACATTTGTAGGAATATATGCAGAAATATCACCGGCAAGAGTTTCGATAATAGGAAGTGCTGTAAGTGAACCGCCACCATGTTCATCATCAAGACGGCTGGAACGTTCAAGCAATCTTGAATGGAGGTAGAAAACGTCACCTGGATAAGCTTCACGTCCCGGCGGTCTGTGAAGTAAAAGAGACATTGCACGATATGCAACAGCGTGCTTTGAAAGGTCATCATAAACTATGAGAACATCTTTACCCTTAGACATGAAATATTCCGCAATAGCTGTACCTGAATAAGGTGCTATATACTGGAATGGTGCTGGTTCGCTTGCAGATGCGGAAAGAACTACTGAATAATCCATAGCACCGTATTTTTTAAGAGTGTTTACAACCTGTGCAACTGTTGAGGATTTCTGACCAATTGCAACATATATACATATAACGTCCTGACCCTTTTGGTTGATGATTGTATCAACTGCTATTGAAGTCTTACCTGTTTGTCTGTCACCAATGATAAGTTCACGCTGACCACGACCAATAGGAAACATTGAATCTATAGCAAGAATACCAGTCTGCAACGGAACGTTTACTGACTTTCTTTCAATAACTCCAGGGGCTTCACGTTCAATAGGAAAATATTCATCAGCTCTGATTTTTCCAAGACCGTCAATAGGTGAACCAAGTGCGTCAACAACACGTCCTAAAAGTTCATCACTAACGCCTATTCCGGCACGTTTTCCGGTACGAACAACGGAAGAACCTTCTGTAAGACCGTATTCCTGTCCAAGAAGTACAGCACCGACTGTTTTTTCTTCAAGGCTCTGAATAATACCTCTTACACCGTTTTCAAATTCAACGAGTTCACCGTACATAACGCCACTCATTCCCTGAATACGTGCTATTCCGTCACCTATACGTGTTATGAAACCTGTTTCGGTAGTGCCTTTTTTTGTTGTAAAGTCCTTAATCTCAGTTTTAAGAACAGATATGATATCAGAATCACTGCTATTTGCAGATTCTGAAAGTTCTGTCGCCTTATTCTCAAAATTTTCTTTCATGAGTTTAAGGCTTGTACGATAACTTTTATCGTATTCAACGTCACCTGCATTGAGTATAAAACCGCCTATTATATCGGGGTCATAACGATACTCAATAGCAACATCTTCCTTAACAAAACGTTGCATTATAAATTTACGCAAATCTGCCTGCTGTGTTTCTGTAAGCGGAGTAACATATCTTACAACAGCACGAATACTGCTTTGTTTTTCAAGAAGAATATCGCTGTATTCGTCGAAAATTTCCGGCAGACTGTCAATAGCAGAATCTTTTACAACGTTTATAATAAATCGATGTAAATCTTCCGGAAAAAGTTTTTTAATAACATTTCTTTTTTCGTCAGAAGTAACAAGAGGATTTGAAAGAGTATCGGCAACATCAGGACAGCTTTCAAAGATAGTTCTTGTCTTGTCGATATCTTCCTGAGATATGTCAAGACGGACAAGTTCTTTCAGAAAATCTTTTTCATTGTCTTTCATTTAGTTGTCACTCTCCTCTGCCGAAAGAAATTCGTCTACTAAACGGCGGTTCTTTTCGTCATCGACATTTTCGCCGATAATTTTAGACGCAGCCTCAATAGCAAGGTCGGCAATCTGAGTTTGTGCCTGCTGAACAACTCTTTTTCTTTCATTTTCAATCATCTTGCCAGCATTGTCAATTATTTCAGATGCTTCTTCCATAGATTTTTGCATTATAGCATTTTTTTCAGCTTCTGCCTCATCATGAGCTTTCATAATAATCTGCTGAGCTTCTTCTTTTGCATTGCTGATACTGTCAGCATACTGCTGTTTAAGCTCTTCTGCTTCACGACGAGACTTTTCAGCCTTTTCAATGTTATCCTGAATAGTTCTTGTACGTTCGTTCATTATTTTGTTGATTGGCTTGAAAAGGAATATTTTGAGCAGGATAAACAGTATGATAATATTTACCGCAGACCATATAAAATTCCAGATATTAACGTCAAGCATCGTACCCTTTAATGCGTCCATGCTGTAACTTCCTTTCTTCTGATTTATCTTGATACAAAATTACTTAAGAATGAAGATAATCAGAATTGCTATAACGAAACCATAAATAGCAGTAGCTTCAGCGAGTGCACAACCAAGAAGAAGTGCTTTGTTAATATCGCCCTTAGCTTCAGGCTGACGTGCGATAGCATCTGCTGCCTTAGAAGTTGCTATACCAATACCGATTCCTGCACCCATGCCTGTAAGAACGGCAAGACCTGCACCAATTGCTACTAAACCCATAATAAATTACCTCCGTAAAATTTTTTCAAAAAATAAGTGATTTTTAATTAATCACTTTCCATAGCCTCAGACATGAAAAGTGAGGTAAGGAACACAAATACATAAGCCTGTATACAGCCGTCAAAAATATCAAAATAGAAACTGAATACTAATGGCAAACCTACTGGCAATAACATTTTTATAAGCTCCATAACTACAAATGCACCAAGAACGTTACCAAAAAGTCGCATACATAATGAAAGTGGCTTGATAATAAGTTCAAGTATATTCATAGGAAGCATGATTATCATAGGTTCTTTAAAGCTTTTAAGCCAACCATTAACGCCTTTTTCCCTGATACCGCTGAACTGTATAAGCAGTATCGCAAAAAGTGCAAGTGTTGCAGTAACTCCCAAGTCCTTAGTAGGCGGACGCAATCCGAAAAGACCTATCACATTTGACACACCTATATATATAAGGAACGTTTCGAGAATAGGAAGGTATTTTTTACCTTTTGGTCCAAGAATTTCAAGGAAAAAGTTATTCATCCATTCTATTCCGATTTCTAAAAGACATTGTGCACCTGTAGGGACAGTTTTAAGCTTTCTTACCAGCAGTATAGAGGCAAGAACAAGGACTGCCATTATAACCCATGTTATAACACATGATTCCGGAACAGGTATTCCACCAAAAACAGGAATGGTAAAAGCCACACGGCATTCAAGTTCCTCCATAAGTTTTTCTGCAATATCCATAATAACAACACCTTCTTTCCTTTAAAAGATAAATAAAAACGGAGATAGCACAGTGGCAAAAATCCCCGTTGATTTTTTCAGAATAATTACTGTAAAGTATATTAAAAACGATACTTGACAGCCATAATTCTACTGCCACTACTATAATATAACAAAAATTTCACAAAGTCAATAGATAATAAAAAAATTTTATATTTCCGTCAAAAATATCAAAATAACGTTCAATCTGTTATATTATTTTCTGCTATATTAATAGCTTTGTTAAGACGGTCGATAGCACTTGTGTTAAGCTTTGACGAAAGCCTTACACGGTCGAGTTCAGATTTTATGGCTTTTAATTCAGCAGTGATTGATTTCATAGTATTGGAGTGTTCATTATTAATTTTGTTTACTGCTTCAATCTGCTTGTCAGCCAAATGATGAAGAGTTTCTGTCAGTTGTAAATTCTGGTCTTCCAGAAAGCACACTCTTTTAATAAGGTCATTTACGTTTGTTGCAAGAAGTATATTTGCAGTATTTTGCTTTTCACCGAAATCAACAAGTTTTGTTCCTGCATGAAAAGCAGAAATTTTTTCTTCACCGTCAAAAGTTTTCATCTTTGCATTAGTAAGCTTTGTATCTGCCATTTATATTTTAATCCTTTCTTTTTAATTTTTCACGCCAATAATCAAGTGTAGATAAAACAGTTTCTTGTATGGAAATTTCAGCTTTCCAGCCTGTATCCGCAAAAATTTCTGATACATCGGGTTCAATAATCGGAATATCTGACGCTCTTAAACGTTTCGGGTCGAGTTTATGAACTATAGGGACTTCAGAAAATCCAATGGCTATATTGAGAATATCCTCTATACTGACGGCTTTTCCACGACCGATATTATAGACTTTTCCTGAAATTCCCTTTTCGCCTAAAAGTCTGTAAGCCCTTACTATGTCTCTAACATCTGTAAAATCCCTTTTTGCAGAAAGATTTCCTGTATATATTTCCGGAGATTTCAAATTCAATTCAATTTCTGCAATCTGTTTACAGAAATCAGAAATAACAAATGTTTCAGCCTGTCCTGCTCCCGAATGGTTAAAGGCTCTAACCATTATAATATCCTTATTGTATGCTCTGTGATATATTTTTCCAATCATTTCAGCACATACTTTTGAAACTGCATATATATTGGCAGGATTAAGATTTTCAGTTTCTTTTATAGGACAGGCATTTTCACGTATAAAACCGTATTCCTCCCCCGAACCTATCAGAATAAGTCTTGAATTATCAGGAAGTGCCTCCATGACGTTTATTGAACCGATTACATTTATTTCGGTAGTAAGCTGTGGTTTTTTCCACGATACCGCAACGGAACTCTGTGCCGAAAGGTGATATATTATATCGGGATTTATTTCATTGATAAGCTTTTTAACATTGTCCTTGTCAAGAACGTCAAGAATATGCTTAAAACAATCAAAATTTATTTCCTCGGACTGCAAATGCGTTGCATGAACTTCATAACCACAGGCTGTCAATTCTTTTATAAGATAACCGCCTGCAAATCCGCCTGCTCCTATTATAAGAACTTTCATTTGTTCACCTCATCAGTCATTATTTTGCAAAGCCTTTTTATAATATTATTTTCATTGAATACTGTTAAAACTCTTTCACGTGCAGATTTTCCGAACTTTTCACGAATGCTTTTATTTTCACAAAGAAAATTTATAGCCTTGGCAAGTTGTACTGAATTTTCGGGCTGTACTGTAAGACCTGTTTTTCCATGAATACTGACATAAGGTACTCCGGATTCAAGATTTGTATTTATAACAGGTTTTCCATAAAACATTGCCTCAAGCTGTACTATTCCGAAAGCTTCGCTCCTTGCAACTGACGGCAATACAAATATATCACAATCGGAATAGGCTTGTTTTAATTGTTCTTCCGGAAGAAATCCTAAAAAATGAACTCTTTCTGATAAGCCGTATTTATAAGCCATTTCTTTGAGTTGATTTTCAAGAACGCCTGTCCCTGCAATAAACAATTCACAATTGCTATTGACCTTTCGGAATGCTTTTATAAGAGTATCAACGCCTTTATAATATACAAGCCGTCCTGTAAAAAATACTTTAATACCATCAGGATTTGACGAAATCTCTTTAAGTATACTTCTTCTATGAATGTTACTATAATTATCCGGATTAATACCATAAGGAAGTACTTTACATTTACTTTTATATTTTTTAAGCCATTCAGAACCTTTTATATGCCCTTTTGTCGCAACTAAAATACAATCCGCACGATTCAGAAGATATTTCAATAAAGGTTTATATAATACAAGCAGTTTTTTTTGCTTAACTACGTCACTATGCCACGAAATTATTACTTTTCCTTTATATCCCGAAAGCAACAACGCAAGGTCAGCAAGCGGAAACGGTACGTGTATATGAATGATATCCGCATCTTCAGACATCTTACGGAAAAATTTTATAAACGACAATGACAGAGGACATGAAAAATATGTTCCGAGACTTCCGGCACGAGTAATATTAATATTATCTATAGTTTCATGATAAGCTTTTCCGAAACCGTCCCTGCAAACAAGTGTATTTACTTCAAATCCGTTTTTCTGCAAGTCCTGCGAATACTGTTTTACAAGGGTTTCAATTCCTCCCGTATGCGGAAAATATGCTTTATTTACTTCAAGTATGCGGATTTTTTTATTCATTTGCAAGCTCCTTGTATATGGTGTACAACTTTTCGGCAGAGCGTTCCCATGTGAACTGCTTTGAACGTTCCAGACCACGCAAACTCAAATCACGGCATAAATCGGGATTTTTGTAAAGCCGGTAAAGACCTTTTGCTATACTTTTAACTGAATAAGCATCACATATAACAGCACAATCCCCTACCACTTCAGGAATTGAAGCCTCTCCGGAAGCAAGAACAGGTACTCCGCACGCCATAGCCTCAAGCGGTGGCATTCCGAAACCCTCGTACAATGACGGAAAAACAAATGCTATTGCTCCGCACATTAAAGGTGTCATATCTTCGGACGGCACGTACTTTGTAAAAATAACCTTATCATCAATATCAAGCTTTTCTACAAGTTTATAAATATCGTCACACAACCAGCCTTTAGCTCCTGCAAGAACCAATTTAGGCGGATTTTCTACATATCTTGTAAAAACTTTATAAGCCCTTATTAATCTCACTAAATTTTTACGTGGTTCAATAGTTCCTACATATAAAAAATAGTTACCATTTATTTCGAGTGACTTTTTAACCCTTGATATTTCTGAAGGATTATCACAAGGCTTGAATTTTTCGCAATCCACTCCGCACGGGACTACTCGTATTTTTTGCGAATATTCAGGAAAATATTTTATTATTTCGCTTTTTGAAAATTCCGAATCTGTAACTATAATATCAGCTCGTTTCATAGATTTTTTAAGACCCATTTCAAGCATAAATTTTGTACGTCCTCTTACGGTTTCGGGAAAAGCCTTATAAACCATATCGTGAATAGTCACAACTTTTTTTCCGCTTACAAACGGAGGTACTATATAATTGAAAAAATGCGTTATATCAGAGTTTTTCCCGAAAAATGCAGAATACGGAAAAGGTAAAAAAGTTGATATACCTCTGTAAAGGTATCCCGAAAAAACCGAATAATTAAGTTTTATATTACTTTCCGCAAACTTTTCAGCCTGCTTAATACGTGAATTTTTTCCGCTTGTAAAAAAACTGTATTCATAGTTATTCTGAGGGAAAAGCCTTGCAACAGCCTGTGTCTGACCGACTTCGCACCAACCTATTCCGGTTATTTTGTCGGAAATTATCGGAACTGCATCAAATGTAATATTCAATAGTATCTCCTTTCAGATTTTTCGGGAAAATCATATTATTTGCCGGATTTTATTAAATCCATATCGTTTTTAACCATTCTTTCAACGAGTTCAGAGAATGAAATTTCACGTTTCCAACCAAGAACGCTCTCAGCTTTAGCAGGATTTCCTAAAAGAATATCCACTTCAGCAGGACGGAAAAATTTCTTATTTACTTTAACAACTGTTTTGCCGTTAGCCTTGTTTATGCCGATTTCATTTATTCCGTGACCTTGCCATTCTATTTCAATTCCTGCATGACGGAACGCCGTTTCAGCAAATTCACGTACTGTGCGGGTTTCGTTTGTAGCAATAACATAATCATCTGGCTTATCCTGCTGTAACATGAGCCACATAGCTTTTACATAGTCCTTTGAATGTCCCCAGTCACGTTTTGAATCAAGGTTGCCGAGTTCTACGCAATCTCTTAAACCGAGACTTATTTCAACTGCTGATTTAGTTATTTTTCTTGTTACAAACTCTATTCCACGTCTTTCGCTTTCGTGATTGAATAATATTCCAGAACAAGCAAAAAGTCCGTAACTTTCACGATAGTTTTTAGTAATCCAATGACCGTAAAGTTTAGCTACTCCGTATGGGCTACGTGGATAAAATGGTGTTTTTTCAGTCTGAGGAATCTCCTGTACCAATCCGAACATCTCGGAAGTTGATGCCTGATAAAATTTAGCTTCGGGCTTTACAATTCGGATTGCTTCAAGCATATTTGTAACACCTAAAGCGTCTATTTCGGCGGTACTTAACGGAGTATCCCAGCTTGTTGCAACAAATGACTGTGCAGCAAGGTTATAAACTTCATCAGCCTGTGAAATCTTCATAGCGGATATCAATGAAACAGGGTCTGTCATATCGGCATAAATAAGATTCACTTTGTCTTTAAGATGACCAATGTTTCCATAATCAACAGTAGCTTTACGTCTCCATATACCATAAACATTGTAGCCCTTTTCAAGAAGCAATTCTGCAAGGTAAGAACCGTCCTGTCCTGTAATACCTGTAATAAGTGCATTTTTCATAATAAAAACTCTCCTTTTCTTTTATATAAGTTCTGTACGTGAATTACCTTTAAGATATTCAATAATTTTTTTAATATCCTGAGTATTGTTTTTTGAACAAACAAGAACAGAATCATCTGTATCAACTATAATAATATTTTCAAGTCCTACGGTAGCAATAAGACGTTTTCCGCCACAAACAGTGATATTATTGCAGTTTTCTGAAATAACATCTCCCTCAATGTAGTTTCTGTTTTTGTCTGTTTCGTTGATTCTCTCAATGGCAAGCCAGTTTCCGACATCGTCCCAGCCGAAATTTCCGGCGAGTGTGTATATATTTGAAGCTTTTTCCATTATTCCGAAATCAATTGACTGTGATTCAAATTTATTATATTCCGTTTTGAGAGTATCATTAAATTCAGGTGTTCCGAAAGAATCGCCTATTTTTTTTGCACCCTCATAAACTTCCGGCATATATTCCTTGAAACGCTTCTCAATTGAAGAAACTTTCCATACAAACATACCACTGTTCCAAAGGTACTCACCGGATAATAAGTATTTTTCAGCTGTACAGAAATCAGGTTTTTCTACAAAGCGTTTGACTTTAAAAGCGTTTCCGGATTTTTCACCAAAGTTTATATATCCGTAACCTGTTTCCGCATAAGTCGGAGTTATGCCTATTGTTACAAGATTATCTTCTTCTGTTGCTTTAACTACAGCATTACAAAGGGTTCTTGTGTAATTCTGTTCGTCTTTTATAAGGTGGTCTGACGGCAAAATTATCATAACAGCATCATCATACTTTTTCTTGATTACTTCCGTTGCAAATGCTATACACGGAGCAGTATTTTTTCTGTAAGGTTCTAAAAGAATGTTTTCTTCCGGAACGTTCGGAAGCTGTTGCATAACGATTTCTTTATAGCACTCATTTGTAACTATAAATATATCCTCGGTCTCTACCAACGAACTTATTCGATTAACGGTTTTCTGAATCATTGTTTCACCGTCATGGGTGAGTGACAAAAACTGTTTAGGGTGATTTTCCCTGCTCTTAGGCCAGAAACGTTCACCTTTACCGCCTGCCATAATGACTGCTGTAATTTTCATTTGTAATATCTCCTTTTTTTATCTGTAAGAAATTTATATCATTATCCGGAATAGTTTCCGAATTATATATCATCTTTATTATCTGGAATGTTCTGTTCTTCCGGAATAATTCTTTGAGTATCAGCGTTGTTTTTCGGAGGAAAAAGCATGGTTTTTATTGTCATCAGAATTATCTGCAAATCCATACGAAAAGAATAATTTTCTATATACATCAAATCCATTTTAAGCTTATCATATGGAGAAGTATCATAGACTCCGGTAACTTGTGCATATCCTGTAAGACCTGCTTTTACTTTCAGTCTAAACTCAAATTCAGGCATTCGTTGCTTATAAAGTTCAGTAAGTTCAGGGCGTTCGGGACGTGGACCTACTACTGACATATCCCCTTTAAGAATATTCAAAAGCTGTGGCAATTCATCTATACGAAACTTACGGAGAATTTTTCCGACAGGTGTTATACGTGAATCGTTCTCTGTAGCAAGTTTTATACCCTCTTTTTCTGCATTAGCAATCATACTGCGGAACTTATATACATAAAATTCTTTTCCGTCAATTGTAAGACGTTTCTGTTTATAGAATACTGAACCTCTGTCATATATTTTCACAGCAAGTGCAGAAATAAGCATAACAGGAGATGAAAGCACAAGTAAAATTACTGAAAATATTATATCAAAAATTCTTTTTATAATCTGCTGTTCAAAAGTAAGACCGTAATTTCTGCAAAGAAGCAAAGGTGTATCAAAAAGACGTATATCATCACCGCCCCTTATTATAATATCTGAAATTTTAGGTGCAATATATGCACGGACAGATTTTTCAAAACAGAATTTAAGATATTTGTTGCGTTCTTCTTCCGGAATATCGCATATAATAACTCCTTCATACTTCAGAATGAGTTCTTTTATTTTTTCCGGCGGTTCTGAAATGCTTATTGATTCACAAATCATATACTTGTCAACCCTTTGACTCATTTTCAGAACCAATGATACAGCTTGTTTGCTTCCATAAAGTATAATCAGCTTTCGGGGAGGATATATCAGAAAATAAATTTTACCGCTTAAAACAGTCCATATGGCTATAACTCCGAAATCTGTAAAAGTAAGGTTAATCATAGGAACAATTGCCATAAAATCACGTCCTATGAGGCTTATCATAAAATAAGAAACAACATTCACGCATACCATTGAAATAATCTGCGAATACAAAATATCAGTTTTTTTGAGATACCCTAATTTAAATCCACCATATACCCTGAAAAATAATGCAATCAATATACAATATATGCCTATTAAAACCCAGTTTCCACGACGATAAAACGGCAGTACAATATTTTCACTATAACTGTTATACCATACTAATCCAAAAAATCCGGTAAGTATGCATAGCAGAAGAACCGCTGATATAAATGAAATAAATCTCTTGTAGCGTTCTTTTTTATTTGTCATAATTCTTTGCCGACCTTAACAGCCGGAAACTCCTTTATTTTTTTAATTGTGACACCATAGGTCATTATAACAGATAGAAAACAGTGTGTCAATAGAATATGGCATATTTTACAATAATCCTTTCTCATTTATGACAATATGTACAAAAAAATTACATTAAAAAACTTTATATAATTAAACAAATTATTTCTGACTCTTGACAAATATGAATTTGTATGGTAAAATATTGTAGTAAATTTTAAAAATATGCTTGTGTAGCACAGTTGGTAGTGCAGCTCATTCGTAATGAGCAGGTCGCAGGTTCGAGTCCCGTCACAAGCTCTATTTAAAACAGTGTCCGGAATACAATTTTTCCGGACTTTTTTATATATACACATATGCATAAATTCAGTTGAAACCGTAATAAATATATGTTATAATTATAATATCCGATACAAAAAGGAGGATTATTTTTCTATGAATATAGAAGTAACAAGAATAAACAACGAAATTAAAAAAAATCCTGAAAAATACGTCTTATCAGCTAATGAGGAATATACATATATATTACAAAAAATTGTTGATGATGTAATTCTACATCAAAGTGAACGTCCGGTAATAGTGCTTGCTGGTCCTTCCGGTTCGGGAAAAACTACTACAGCCCTCACAATTGGAAAACTTCTTACCAAATCCGGTCACAAAACCCATACAATTTCCATGGATAACTATTTCCGTTCACTCACTGAAAATGAAAAACATCTTTCATCAATAGGAAAAATGGACTTGGAATCACCTTTGCGTATTGATAATGAACTTCTTAGTTCGCATATCCAGAAAATAAGCAACGGCGAAACAGTAGAAATTCCAAAATACAATTTCGGAACTTCCTCCCGTGAAACTGAAAGTGTGCCTTTTCAGCGTCAACATGGCGAACTTGTTATATTTGAGGGAATCCACGCACTTAATCCAAATGTTATAACTGTTCCGGATAATCAGATTTATAAGATTTATGTAAGCGTCAGAACACGTATTACCTGTAATGACATTATTCTGCACCCGTCAAAAATCCGCCTTATGCGTCGTATAATTAGAGATAAAAACTTCCGACAGCGTTCATTCCGTGAAACTATGAATATGTTTTCAAACGTTGAACAAGGAGAAAACAAGTACATTATGCCATATAAACAGCGTTCGGATTATGATATAGATACATTTATGCCATATGAACTCAGTTTATACCGTAATATTCTGCTTGAAAGTCTCCACGAAATGAACGATGTACCGGAACTTGCTGATATTACTGAAGTTATGGAAAATCTTATTCCAATTGCAAGTGAATTAATTCCCATTGACTCCATGGTGCGTGAATTTATTGGAAATGGAGAATTTAACAAAAATTAATGTCAGAAAAGTCCTTTTACATCATCGATAGTAAGAGTCGGCTGTAATGCAAGATTTATTCCATATGATATCAATTGTGCTGAACGTTCTATTAATCTGTCTATTTCACGGGAAGTAACCATCATATCCGGAAAATTTTCAGGTTCGTTTCCGGTTAAATTTCTTATTATAGTGTGTATATCTATAACTGTCGGAACTCCTATTGCTATTACCGGAATACCCATATTTTTTTCCGAAAGCTCTTTACGGGCATTAGCTACTCCGCTTCCCGGTGAAATTCCGGAATCTGAAATCTGTATAGTAGTTCCTAAACGTTTTATATCCGAACACGCCAAAGCATCAATTGCAATTATTCCGGCGGGTTTTATTTCCCTGCAAATTGAATGAATTATTTCAGCAGTTTCAATGCCGGTTTGTCCGAGAACTCCTCCTGCAAAAGTGCTTACACGCCTCAAAGATTTAAGAAAATTATCTGTATCTTCTCCTAATTCTTTTTCAAGATGACGTGTAGCCAATACTTTTGATGAAACTATAACCCCCAGAGCATCGGGAGTTATATCTCTATTTCCGAGTCCGGCAACCATTATATCACCGTCTGGAATGAATTTTCTGATTTCTTCTGCGAGTTCATGTACCATATCATCATAATTATCAGAAAAATTCATGAGATTCTGTCCTTCAAGCGTAACATAACGCCCATGGCTTTTTCCAAGACTGTCTATATAACTGTCATCATCAAGAGTTATTTCAGTTATGTTGAAAATTCCTTCCCTTGTCTGCATATGAATATTATCATAGCTGTTATCAGGAAAACTTTCTATTGCAAGGTCTGTACGGTTATTCATAAAAAAGCCCCTCCTTATTGTGCAAATTGCTCGAATTGTTGAAAAAAATTTGTTATATTATTGCTGGTTTTGCCTATTGCAAAATACGTAATAAAATGTTATAATTATTATTGTCTCAGTATGGCAGATGTGCGTTGCATCTGTCGTAGTACGTGAATTTGTTTGCGTACTCTATTATTTGTAATATGCGAATGTTTTATGCAATTCGTCAAGGAGGTGTAACAAATGCCAAACATTAAATCCGCTAAGAAGAGAGTTAAGGTTAACGCAACTAAGGCTGCTGCTAACAAGGCAAGAAAGTCAAATCTTAAGACTGTTCTCAAGAACGCTGATGTTGCTACTGATAACGAAACTGTTAAAATTGCTATCAAGAAAGTTGACCAGGCTTGTGCTAAGGGTCTTATGCACAAAAATAAGGCTGCAAGAAAAAAATCTCAGCTTGCTAAGAAGCTCAATGCTGCCGGCTAATTCTTTTTAATAAAAAAATGATTCCCTGCAATAACTCACGATTTGCAGGGAATTTTTATATAATGTTAGTATTTTATCATGAAAATAAAAAACAGCCACATTTAAATGATGTGACTGTTTTTTTGTGTTACTGTAAAATTGTTGTAGTAGTTTCTGTTGTTTCAGTTGCGGAAGCGGAAGAAGAAGTTGTTGTTGATGAGACAACTGGAACAGAATCTTCATTTTTATAGACTGTAACAATAAATCCATTTACATTAGTTCCCGAAACTTCAAATTTTTTTCCGGTCGGAACAGGAATCGTTGTCACATCTGAAGTATCATCTGACAATACAAAGTAGACCTCATATTCATTTCCGTTATCGTCTGTAAATTCAAGGTGTTTATCTGCCTGATAATAATATTGAGTTATTATCATATCAATATATTCTTCAAGACAGAGATTGTTTTTAGTCATATAATAAGCATGAGGGATTCCTACATAACGGAAATGCCATGGTTCATACTGAATTTTTGTAATCTGTTCTTTATTTTCAGGATAACGCACTATCAAACCATATTTATAGCAGTTTTCTGTAAACCATGCATAATCCCCCTGTCCCTGAAAATCATAATCGGGATATGTTGTAAGGTCAAAAGCAAGTCCTGTTTCATGTTCACTGTATCCGGCTTTTGCGACACGGGTTGATTCTTCTGAACCTGTTTCAAGCAAATCAGCATCATAAAGCGACTGCTGAAATTCTGTTGAACGATAACCGCCATATATAAGTATATTTGAAAGTTGTGTTGCATCATAAAAATCAAAAATCATACTTGCCATAGGTTCATAAACCTTGTCAACAATCAACATTTTATCAGTTTCGCTCGGGTCAACTGCTCTGAATAATGTACGTTCTTTTTCCTCATTGCATTCATTTATGCTTACAAGTTTTTCATCACCGCTATAATAACGGTAATTGTCATTTACAAGCACAAGGTCGCCATGAAATTTATCCTTAGTAGGAACATTATATGTTTCATAAATAACTTTGTCCTGTTCTGGAATTTCAGGTTCAGTTTCAACAGGTTCAGGTTGTGCATAATATTGTGATTCCCCTACAATTTGCGAACGTTCGCTAATACCTTTTATAATATATCCTCCTGCACATATGATTGATATAGTAAGAAATATCTCAAAGAGTGTTTTAGTACGGCGGATACTTTTTTCTCTGCTTATCTGACTTTTTTTAGACATATCAAAACTCCAATCTGCCACATATGACGTTTTATATAAAAATCCCGCAAATATTTTTCTTTTGTTCAGAAACATTTTTTATATTATACCACATTTATCTGGAAAAAAACAGACTTTATTGCATATATTTGTAAAAATGCTGTATTTTGGTTAATAAATCATCTGATAATTGTAGAAAAACACAAAAATATGCATTTTTCTTGTTGAAAAGAAATTGTATACAATATCCAAAAAAATCACAAACTAATTGTAATCACCAGTAACTTTCAACAAATAAACTGAACATTTTCTCACTAAATTGCACAATCTTGAAAAAATCGCTTGAAATAACTATCTGATAATGATATAATGAAATATATAAGTTTGCAAAGGAGGAATTTTTTTATGGAGTGTCCTGTTTGCAGAACCAGCAATACTTCCGGAATAGAGTACTGTACAAAATGTGGCAGGAAACTTGAAAGTCCTCAAGAGGTAAATTATGCAAAGGTTGATGTAAATGACTATATTACAGAAAATGAATTTGATTTCAGCGGTCAGTCAGAAACAGCTGATACAAATGAATTTGATTTCGGAGAACAATTCAAAGAAGATTCAGTAAACGAATTTGATTTCGGTGAACAGTTCAAAGAAGATTCGGCAAATGAATTTGATTTCGGCGGACAGTTTGAAACAGATTCGGAAAACTTTGATTTTGGTGAACAGAATGAAACAAATCTAACTAATAATTTTAATCTCAAAGACCAATTTCAAGAAAATCCGGCAAATGAATTTGATTTCAGCGGTCAAACCGAAAATATCACAAATGACGAACCTTTAACCACTCAACCATACACGGACTATACAAATAATTCTGTACCATTGCCAGCACCTCCTTACAACGAATACAATTCAAATGCACCTCCGGTATATCCGCCACAGTTTATCGGATATGACCAGAATGGATTCCCGATTTATGCACAGCCACAGTTTGTCGGATATGACCAAAACGGTTTTCCGGTTTATACACAGCAACCAATTTATAATACGCCATATCAACAATCAATAAACAATTCAGTTCCTATAATTTCAACAAATACTCCTGAAAGCGTTCCTGTTGAACATAAGGAAGTTGATGAGGCTACAGAAAAATTTATTGATTTCATTAAAGACGATGAAAATAATTCCACTGAACCGGTTAAAGATGATTTCTTTGGAAAGTCCTCTGATATAAGCAGTGTTGACGTTCCTATCATAGATGTGGGAAACATAAAAAAACGTGAACGCAAAAAAACTGTTTACATGACAGACGTTGAAATAAAAGACGCTAAAGAACTTGTTCCTAATACATCAAGCAAATTCAATCAGAAGTATATGAAACAAGCTGGCGTTTCAAATTCCAATGACTTAGGTGAAAAAAAATCCTTTGGAAAAAAGGTCTCTATGGGACAAACCAAAAATGTTGATGCAGGTATGCTTTCTCCAAAAACAACATTCAAAAGTCGTATAAAAATGGGAGATGCAGGACAGGCAAATCCCGATAATCTGGAATCCTATACACCTGCACATAAAAAATATACTATGGCAGAAGCAGACCATGCTGTTGAGGCTTTGCCAAAAAAGAAAAAATATGTTGATGAACTTGATTTAATTGAACTTCCTCCATATATGAAGAACCACAAAAAATCAAAAGAGGATAAAGAAGAATTTCCAAATATGTCGGACTTATAATTACTCGAAAAAAAGTAATCAGTCCGAATACTTTTTCAGTTATTAATGCCGAAAAAAGGATGATTTTGTATGATTAAGAAATTTTTACAGGAATTTAAAGCTTTTGCACTTAAAGGAAACGTTATGGATTTGGCAATCGGTGTTATTATCGGTGCTGCATTTCAAGATATTGTAACATCTCTTACCGAAAGTTTCATAAATCCACTTATAAACTGCATTGGCGGTGCAGAAGTCGCTGGCAAAATAAAGCTTGGTGATACCGGACAATATCTGGATTATGGTGCATTTTTGACTGCTGTTATAAATTTTGTTATTATGGCATTTGTGCTTTTCATGCTTATGAAAGCTGTAAATACCATAATACATATCGGTCAGAAAAAAGAAGAAGAAGAAAAGAAAGAAGAAGTTGTTCCAGAGCCAACAAAAGAAGAAGTTCTTCTTACTGAAATAAGAGATTTACTCAAGGCTCAGAACGTAAATATTTCTGCTGGTTCTGAAAACAATTCGGAAAATAATGAACAATAAACAAAAAAGTGACCGGAAATATATTTCCAGTCACTTTAATTATTTTATCTTACTTTTTTAGCAATATCATCAATAAGTTTTCCGAGTAAATCGTTCTGAGTCATTGAACCTAAATCGCCCTCACGTCTTGAACGTACTGAAACTGTACCGTTTTCAACTTCCTTATCGCCGATTGTAAGCATAATAGGAAGTTTTTCAATAGATGCAGAACGTATCTTATAACCAACCTTTTCAGCTCTGTCATCAATAGTTGCACGGATTCCGGCAGATTCAAGCTTTGCAAGAACTTCATTACAATAATCAAGGTGGCGGTCTGCAACAGGAATAATTCTTACCTGTTCAGGAGCAACCCACAAAGGCATTGCACCGGCATATTTTTCAATCATATAGGCAAGAGTTCTTTCATAACAGCCGAGTGATGTTCTATGAATAATATAAGGACGTTTCTTAGTACCGTCAACGTCAATATATTCCATGCCAAAACGTTCAGCAAGCAACATATCAATCTGAATAGTAACAAGTGTGTCTTCTTTTCCGTAAACGTTCTTATACTGAATATCAAGTTTAGGACCATAGAAAGCAGCTTCATCTATACCGATTTCATATTTAACTCCGAGGTGGTCAAGGATTTTAGCCATAACAGACTGAGCTTCTTCCCACTGTTCAGGAGTTCCCTCATACTTATTCTTCGGATTAGCAGGGTCCCACTGTGAAAATCTGAATGTACAGTCTTCAAGAAGTCCTACTGTATCAAGCATATATTTTGCAAGGTCAAGGCAATCCTTAAATTCTTCTTCAAGCTGGTCAGGGCGGAGAATAAGATGGCCTTCAGATATTGTGAACTGTCTTACACGAATAAGACCATGCATTTCGCCAGAATCTTCCTTACGGAAAAGTGTGGAAGTTTCACCCAGTCTCATAGGCAAATCACGGTATGAACGCTGTCTGTTAAGGTAAACTTGATACTGGAACGGACAAGTCATTGGACGCAGTGCAAAACATTCTTTTGTTTCGTCATAAGGGTCGCCAAGAATGAACATTCCGTCAAGATAGTGGTCCCAGTGACCAGAAATTTTATAAAATTCTCTCTTTGCAAAGTATGGAGTCTTTGTAAGTAAATAACCGTGTTTTTGTTCAACGTCCTCAACCCATCTTTGAAGTGTCTGAATAACTCTTGCACCCTTTGGAAGAATGATAGGAAGTCCCTGACCTACTGTATCAACAGTTGTAAAGTATTCGAGTTCACGACCGAGTTTATTGTGGTCACGGAGTTTAGCTTCTTCACGCTGTTTTATATCTGCTTCAAGGTCTGCATTCTTAGGATATGCTACTGCATAAACTCTTGATAACATTTTATTTTTTTCTGAACCTCTCCAGTAAGCACCAGTACATGAAAGAAGTTTGAAAGCCTTTACAGGAGCAGTTGTCATAAGGTGAGGTCCTGCACAAAGGTCAACAAATTCACCCTGCTTATAGAACGAAATAGGTTCACCTTTTCCGACGTGTTCTTCACAGAGTTCAACTTTGTAAGGTTCTTCCATTTCTTTAAGTTTAGCGATAGCATCAGCCGGAGAAAGTTCAAACTGTTCAAGTGGCAATCCCTCTTTAACAATTTTTTTCATTTCTGCTTCTATCTTGTCAAGTTCTTCACGTGTGAAAGGCTTTTCAAGGTCGAAATCATAATAGAATCCGTTATCAATAGCCGGACCTATTGCGAGTTTTGCTTCCGGATAAAGTCTCTTTACAGCCTGTGCGAGAATATGTGATGCTGTATGCCAGAAAGTTTTTTTACCCTCAATGCTGTCAAAAGTACATACTTCAAAATCACAGTCACTATCTACAATTGTTCTGAGGTCTTTAACTTCACCGTTGATTTTTACGCAACATGAAGCCTTATAAAGTCCCATTCCTATACCTTTGATTACTTCGTAAGCGGGAACAGCAGATTCAATTTCACGAACACTGCCGTCTTTTAAAGTTAATTTAATCATGATATTTTCTCCTTTTTTAATTTACTTTTCCGACAATTTCTATGCCGTTATCTGTACCGAGTTCCATTGAGAGTGGCTGTAAATATCCGTCAATGCTGTCAACACTGAAACATACAACAACACCGTCTTCATCAATGTCAATATAGGTACTTGTAATCTGTAAGCCATTTTCGAGGGTTTCGGAAAGTCCTCCATAGTATCCCTCATCTGAGATTATTTCAGCAATTTTTTTCTTATTGCGGTTGAGTTTATCGAGTTTCTGAGCTATTTCGCTGAAATTATCCATAATTTCCTGTTGATTCTCAACGTAAAAACGTATAGTCACATCTTTTTCCCATAGCTTGTATGAGATTTCAAACGCTTCTTCTTTTTCGTTGTACTTAATCTGATTCATAAATTCAACTCCTTTATGATAAATTTTCTTTGTAAAAATCAACTAAACAAAAAAGTCCCTCACACCTATAGAAAGGTACAAGGGACGACTAAAAAACCGTGATTCCACCCTGATTCACACAGCAAACAAAATTTACTGTATCTCATTAGTTCGATAACGGGAACAACCGGTGTTTATTGGACACACTCAGAGGCGGTATGCTTAAAGTCTGACCGTTGAATATCTCACAGCATATGACATTCTCTCTGAAAACGGTACTATAACAGAAAGCCTTCCTCATCACAGATTTAATATCTTATATTTAATATGTTATATATTATCATAAAAAATTTGAATTGTCAAGAGTAATTTTTAACAAAGATTACTTTTGTTGAATGTATTTGTCTATAGCATCGGCAGAAGTTTTACCAGCACCCATTGCAAGAATAACTGTAGCTGCACCTGTAACAGCATCACCGCCGGCATAAACACCCTCTTTTGAAGTAAGACCAGTTTCATCTGCAATGATACCGCCCCACTTCTGAGTATCAAGACCTTTAGTTGTAGATTTGATAAGCGGATTAGGTGATGTACCAATTGACATAATAACACTGTCTGTTTCTATTTCAAAGAAAGCGTCCGGTACAGGAACAGGCTTTGCTCTGCCTGATTCGTCCGGTTCGGAAAGTTGCATTTCCTGACAAACAATGCTTTTTACCCAGCCTTTTTCATCGGATTTGATTTCAACAGGGTTTGTAAGGAATTTGAAAATAATTCCCTCTTCCTTAGCGTGTTCAACTTCTTCAGCACGGGCAGGGAGTTCATTTTCTGTACGTCTGTAAACTATATATACTTCTGCTCCGAGTCTCTTTGCACAACGTGCAGCGTCCATAGCAACGTTACCGCCACCGACAATAACGGCTTTTTTGCCTGCCTGAACAGGTGTAGAAGAATCTGCCTTATAAGCTTTCATGAGGTTTATTCTTGTAAGGAATTCATTAGCTGAATAAACTCCATTAAGGTTTTCGCCCTTGATATTCATGAATCTTGGGAGACCTGCACCAGAACCAATGAAAATGCTTTCAAAGCCCTCTTCTTCTATAAGTTCATCAACGGAAATAGTTTTTCCGATAACTGTATTTGTTTCGATTTTAACGCCAAGAGCCTTTAAACCGTCAATTTCTTTCTGAACTATCGACTTAGGAAGTCTAAATTCCGGAATACCATATGATAATACACCTCCGGCAACGTGAAGTGCTTCAAATATAGTTACATCATAACCTTTTTTAGCAAGGTCGCTTGCACAGGCAAGTCCCGAAGGACCAGAACCTATTACTGCAACCTTATGACCATTTGAAACAGGCTTTTCTACTGGAGCTTCCGGCTGTGCATTGTGCCAGTCAGCAACAAATCTTTCAAGTCTGCCTATTGCAACGGGTTCGCCTTTAATTCCTCTTACACATTTGGATTCGCATTGTGTTTCCTGTGGACAGACTCTTCCGCATACTGCCGGCAAAGAACTTGACTTAGTTATAATTTTGTAAGCCTCTTCAAAATTACCCTCTGCAACCTGAGCGATAAAATCCGGAATATTAATCTGAACAGGACAACCGCTTACACAAGGTTTGTGCTTGCAGTGAAGACATCTTTTAGCTTCATCAATAGCCTGTTCTTCAGTATAACCGAGTGCAACTTCTTTAAAGTTTTTGTTTCTTACATCTGGATTCTGTACAGGCATTTCATTTTTAGTTGTTGACTTGTTATACATTTTATTGTACCTCCTGATTGAAAAGATTGCAAGTATCCTCATGAGCCTTACGCTCGAAAGGCTTGTACATAGCACCACGAGCCATAGCCTCATCAAAGTCTATAAGATGACCGTCAAATTCAGGACCATCAACACAAGCAAACTTTGTTTTACCGCCGACAGTAAGACGACAACCGCCACACATTCCAGTACCGTCAATCATAATAGGATTCATAGATGCCACTGTCGGAATTTCATACTGTTTAGTAAGCTGACAGACGAATTTCATCATAATCAAAGGACCGATTGTTATAACTCTGTCGTATTTTTCGCCACTCTCAATAAGCTTTTTAAGAGCGTCTGTAACAAGACCTTTTTCACCGGCTGAACCGTCATCGGACATAAGAACAAATTTTGAACTTGATGCTTTAAATTCGTCCTCTAAAATAACAAGGTCTTTGTTTCTGAAACCTACTATTGAATGAACTTCTACACCGAGTTCATGAAGTTTCTTTGCAACAGGATAGGCAATTGCACAACCTACGCCACCGCCGACAACAGCAACTTTTTTAAGACCGTCTGTTTCAGTTGCACGTCCGAGAGGTCCTACAAAGTCATGAAGGCAATCACCTTGATTCATGTGATTAAGCTTTTCGGTAGTAGCTCCTACAATCTGGAATATAATTGTAATAGAACCATTCTGACGGTCGAAATCTGCAATAGTAAGCGGTATACGTTCGCCGTTTTCATCGGTTCTGAGAATAATAAACTGCCCTGGTTCACATTTTCTTGCAACTTTTGGGGCATTGATTTTCATAAGAGTAACAGTCGGATTAAGACTTCTTTTTTCTAAAATTTCAAACATAAGAAATTTTTTCCTTTCATAAAATATGCACCGCTAACATAACGGCATAATAAATTATCTTTATGGTAAAAATATGAAAATATAATATTATTTAATCATATATTTTTGATTACTTTAATAGGATATCACATATTTTTAAGTTTGTCAATTACCATACATCAATCCATATCCGAATTTTCAGCGATATTCAGCAAAAGCTGTCTCGTTGCGGACTTCATAGAATTTATTTACCAGTTTTCTTTCCATATCAGAAAGCTTATGACCAGTAGAATATATAAGCATATCTTTAAAACTATTGTCATTGAAAGAACATTTGCGTTGTACAAGATGATATTTCTGACAAAGGCTTTCGGGTACAGGGGAATCAAGCATAAAAGACTGCGGAACAGTAAGCAGAAAATCCAATGCACTGCCCCTGTCATACATACATACTTTACGTACCGGAATATCTGCGGGACGGTTTGCATTATAAAGCTTTTCAACCGCTCCGGAGACATACGGTATAGCATCATCACCTTGAGTAAGTTCAATATATTTACAGGACAAATCAGAATAATTGAGGTTTTCTTCATCTGCGGACGGGTGTTCATTTGACATAACAGCAAGCTTTTCAAATTCCCATAAAAGCTTACTTTTCAAATTCTTCTCTTCAAGAAAGTCTGTAAAATACTTTTCGTGAGCAGTATTGAAACGTATTATTCCGAAATCATAACCATTATCACGTACATTTTCAATAGTTCTGAGGGAATTTGTTTCGCAGAAATAAACTTCCATATCATCAGCATTTTTTGTTTCGGCAATATAAGCAGAAAAAGCTTTGGAAATATATCCCGTGCGTGGAACAGATATACGCAACTTGTTGTTTTTGTATTTTTCCGGAGAATGTATAGCTTCCATGTTGTCAATCTGCATAAGAATCTGTTTCGCATAATTCAGGAATTTAATTCCTTGGTCTGTGGGGATAACTCCCTTTGAAGTACGCCTGAATATAGTGATTTTCAGAGTGTTTTCAAGTTCTTTTATTGCTTTGCTTAAATTAGGCTGAGCCATATACAAATTTTCAGCAGCCTGAGTTATTGAACGTGTCTTTTCAATTTCCACCGCATACCTGAAATGAAGTGTATTCAAAGCTTAACCTCCTTATGATTTATTTTTTAATTTCTTCAAGAGAATAATGACGTACTTTTTTCTTTGGTGGTAATTCCGGTTCGGGTTCAGGTTCTGACGGCGGTTCAGGAGGAACAAAGGTACTTTCAGGAATTTCCTTAACAGGTTTACAAGGATTTCCTACTGCCACAACTCCGGAGGGAATATCTTTTGTTACAACGCTTCCGCCACCTATAACAACATTGTCACCAATTGTGACCCCTGGCATAACACAGACACTTCCGCCAATCCATACATTGTTGCCTACTTTTATTGGTTTGGCGTATTCAAGACCGTAATTTCTTGCTTTATAGTCCAAAGGGTGACCAGCCGTATAGAATCCGCAGTTAGGACCTATAAAAACATTGTCGCCGAAAATAACTTCTGCACAGTCAAGAATAACTAAATTATGATTTGAATAAAAGTTATCCCCCATTATTATATTGTAACCGTAATCACAGAAGAAATTCGGTTCAATCCATGTATTTTCGCCCTTGAAAGCAAGCAGACGATTTAAAAGGCGGTCTCTTTTCTGAAAGTCATTATATGTAACTGCATTATATTCTTCACAAAGCTTTTTAGCGAATATTCTGTCAGTTACAAGTTCTTTATCGTTGCCGTTATAAAGTTCGCCTGCCTGCAATTTTTCTTTTTCAGTCATATAAGACCTCCTATCAGCATTTGCTTCCCTTTGCACCGAAACTTCCGCCCATTGCGAGAATATTAGTATCAAAGGAATAATTTATTTTTTCGCCCATTCTGTAACGTTTAAGTGAAAGCTGTATCAAACGTTCGAGAAGTTCGGAATATTTAACTCCCTTAGGTTCCCAGAGGTAGAATGCGAGTGAACCCGGAATAGTATTTATTTCGTTTATATAAATTTTTGAAGTAGCCATATCAATCATGAAATCAATTCGTGTAACGCCATTACAGCCTAAATAGCGGAAAGCTTCAACAGCAGTTTTTCTGATAAATTCGTCCTGTTCTGGAGTGATATCAGCAGGAATTTTTCTTTTAAGAGTAGCCATTCCCTTGCTTCCGCCGGATTTACTGCCACCGCCGACATACTTTTGTTCAAAGCTGAGAATATCTTCATCACTTGCCTGAACAGGTTCTTCGCATACAGAAGCCTCTGCTGATTCGCTGTCGCCAACTACTGAACAGTTTATTTCTTTCAACTGTACAACAGCAGGTTCAACAAGTATTCTGTCAGAAAATTCAAAAGCGTTTTCCATGGATTTAATAAGACTGTCTCTGTCAGAAGCCTTTGAGATACCTACACTTGAACCGAGATTTATAGGTTTTACAATCACCGGATAACCGAATTTATTTTCTACTTTGTCAGCACATTCTTCAATTTTGTCAATCTCAAATGATGAAAAACGACAACAGTCAAGCACAGGGAAACCTGCATCTTTGAGGAGGATTTTCATAACAAATTTATCCATGCCAACAGCAGAAGAAAGTACATCACAGCCAACATACGGAATATCAAGAGTCTGTAAATATCCCTGTAAAGCACCGTCTTCAACGTTAGTTCCGTGTACTATCGGAAATGCTATATCAACTTCTGAAATAAGATTAGAACCGAATTTTTTCATTTTCTGGCGGATAAGCTGAACTTTACCTTCACTTCTTACAAAAACACAAGATGTACATTCCTTGAGAAGTTCAGGAATATTCTTATAGGAATTAATGTCAAAAAGTTTTTCACCTGTCCAGAATTCATTTTGCTTGGTCATATAAACAGGAATTATATTATATTTTTCCTTATTGATATTTGTCATAGCCTGAACAGCCGAAATAACTGATACTTCATGTTCAACGCTTTTTCCACCGAAAATTACAGCAAGATTGATTTTCATAAATAGCTACTCCTTTTTTGATGGACACCCTTCTTACTGCGAAAAGGCAAGCAACTTCTGAGTGCCTCACTGTTTTGGCTGAGTTTCAGAAAAAAAGGACACCCAGCAACCTTTTTATAATAACGGTTATTATACCGTTCATAACATTTATAGGATATCACATATTTATTGATTTGTCAATTATAATATGCAATTCAACCCCCACTCTCAATGTTTCTGAAAGCAGGGGATTTCTGAATTTTTTTCATCAATAATTATCAGGCAAATCGTTTTCAAGAAGAACGATTTTTTTCTTGTCTGTCTGGTAAGAATGCACTTTTGCCAAAGCTTCATTAAGACTGTCAGCAACATATACATTATCCATATTATAGCCCGATTGCTTTATACCATTATAAATAGGCAAAGTCTGAGTCTTTCCGACAAGTATAATATAATCACAAGCTTTTGACGCTTCCTGTCCAAACTCAAAATTAAGTTCTTCCTGCTTAGCACCGAGTTCAACCATTCCGGGAGTTACAAGTATTCGGCAAGCGTCAAACAGTCCGAGAACATTCAAGGCAGCACGGCAACCACTTGGATTTGAATTGTAAGCGTCATCAATAAAAGTAAGATTTCCGCCTTTATCGAGTAACTGCAATCTATGCGGTACAGCTGATATTCTCTTGACTGGTAATACAAGTTTTTCAAGAGGAATCCCTATTCCGTGACAGTAAGCAATTGCACCTAAAACATTCTGTACATTGTGTTCCCCGAGGAGTTTCATAGTAAATTTACAGTTTTCACCATTAGGAGTGATAACAGTAAATTCCGTTCCCCTGTCGGATACAGAAATATCAATTGCTCTGTAATCATTGTGTTCCTGCAAACCGTACATAATAGCGTTTTTATACTGAGGAGCTTTTTTTCTGATAAGTTCGTTATCACCGTTAAGATAAATTTTTCCTCCTACTGCCTGTACGCTGTCAGCAAGTTCAAATTTAGTATTTACAACGTTTTCAATTGAATTGAAAGTTTCAAGATGCTGAGGTCCTACAGAAGTTATAATACCGTCCTGAGGGTGAGCTATTTCACAGAGTTCCTTTATTTCATGAACACGTCTTGCACCCATTTCGCATACAAAGTATTCATCAGTAGGCTTGAGATGTTGTCTTATAGTAATAGTAACGCCCATAGGAGTATTAAAACTTTCCGGAGTTTTAAGAGTGTTATACTGTGAACTCAATAATTCGCTAAGATAGAATTTCATGCTTGTTTTACCGTAACTTCCGGTAATACCGATTCTATGAAGATTAGGCATTTCAGATAAAATTCTTTTAGCGTCATTTATGTACCAGTTCTGAATATATTTCTCAATAGGTTTGTTAATCAGATTTGAAAGAGGAACAAGCAAAGGAGTTAAATATAATGCAGAATTAACCATGATAAATGGAAGAATATTTTCAAAAGGTTTCCAATCATCACACTTACAGGAAGTGCTTCCGGAAACTGTACCTACTGCAAACATTATCGCAACCAATATAAAAAATGTAACCATCATTCTTTTTACACGGGCGGTATATTTAAGAGGTTTTTTGAAAGTTTTCCCAGGTTTGTTTATGAGTGCTATAACAGCATTACAAATAATAAAAACTATCAATAAAGGTATATTGTAATCCGTTGCAAGCATGAGGAATTGTCCCGCAAAAAGAACAAGCGGAAATATATATCTTTTAAAATTTTTTTTCATCCACCATGAGTGTTCGGGAGTTTTATAGCCATTAAGTTGCAACATATGTAATTCACGCAGTCCGAAAAACACTATTCCGACAAGTGTCACAACGGCATATATACAGAAAAATACAGTACTCATCAAAAATAATTCTCCTTATGTTATTCGTCAATCTTCATGAATGAACACATTACACGGTTAAATGTGAACTGCTGTTCAAGAAATGAATAGTGTCCGGCGTTTTCAAGTTTTACAAGTCCGGCATCGGGAATAAGCTTCTCCATTTTTTCGCCGTCAGATAAAGGCGTTGCAGTATCATTAACTCCCCATACAAGCAATGTAGGGCATTTTATATTCGGAAGCAAAGGTTCTAAATCTTCATTTACAACCTTTACAAGAACCTGTCTCATAAGCGGAGACGCAGCTGCATAATCCGCACTGCCCATTTTTTTACGGAAGTTTTCTAAAGCATCGGGAGCAATTTTCTGTACAAACTTATTGGATAAAAACGCTTTTCCGGCTTTATAGTAGTATGTTCTGAAACTCTTTTTGTTGGATTTTGGAGGAAGTATTCCAGCACTGTCCACAAGAATTACTTTAGTTACTTCAAAAGGCAAATCCTTACGGCTGTTAAGTTTTATAATAACACGACCTCCGAAAGAATGACCAAGTAACATGACTTGTTTTGTATTGTAGCCTTTAAGAAAATCTATAACAAAATTCACGTAGTCATCAACACACCATGCAGACGGCGGTTCTTGACTTTCGCCGAAACCTGGCATATCCATTGCAACAACTGTATATTTTCTTGATAAAAGGTCAATCAGATTTGCAAAAAGCTTTATATTACTGCCCCACCCATGAAGCAATACTATTAAATCACCTGAACCTTTTTGTTCATAATTTATCTTAATATTATTTACTGTTTTGTACATTTGTTATCTCCAAAAAGTTTAATTTAGGGTATTCAATACTTTATACGCACGAAAACCCGATAATATGCTGACAATTAATTATATCATGCAAGGGAATTAATGTCAATTATCAAAAATAAAGAAAATATTATCATTTTTCAACTGAATATGTTTTAATTTTCAGAAAGAAAACTCTTCATAGTCTTCTTTTATAAATCTATGATAAGTTATGTGTATGTGACTGTCAATTTCTTCTTCAAGAGTTATGCAATAATAATAATCGTCCGGAACTCCGTCTGCAAAATATATAAGGTAATCAAATTCACCGTTGTGCTTTTCTTCAATAACAACATTGTCGGAATATTTTTTGAATACTGCTATAACATCATCAATTGATATTCCATGTTTGCGGACTGTATTTACAAATTCCTCAATAAATTCAAATCCGTCAAGGCTGTTTACATAAGACGTGCCTTTTTCGGAAACAGTTACACAAAATCCGATTTTTATTTTACGGAATGTTATCTCTCCTAATCTTTCAGCCACGCTAACAGAAAAATCCTCAAGAGCGGATTCAACATTATCAGTGCCGAGCAGATTTTTAAGGGAGCTTTCGGCATAATTAAGACTCATCGGTCTGTTGTCAAATCCTAATTTAATCTGAGCCTCTTTGATATTGTCAATAATATTTTTTTCAAGTCTTTTATAGTTCATAAAAAAATTCCTCCTTTTTATAATACATTATATCACGTTTTGAAATGTTATTCAATATTATAGATATATAGAATTTATTTTTACATATTAATAGATTATTATTTTATTCATTTCCCAGTGTGCAAAAGCTTTATACATTATCGCTAAAATTTTTCTTATAAATTTGTCACTTAAAATTCCGTCATTTTGTACATATTGTGTTGACTTTTTTGTGATATTGTGATAAACTTATATTGACCGAAATGTTCGTTTGTCAATAAAAAACAATACGGGAGGGTATTATAAAATGTTTAACAAATCAAGAGGCATTAAGCGTGTGGTAAGTATTTCTGCTGCTGCACTCTGTATGATGTCCGCACTTAATTTTGCACCACTCAATGATAAGCAGGTTGTTGACGCTGCTGATATTAAAACAGCTTTTGAAATAACTGAAGATATGCAAATAGGCTGGAACTATGGTAACTCACTTGATGCTACCGGCGGTTCAGGTCTTGATACCGAAACTTCATGGGGAAATCCTAAAGCTACTCAGGAAATGATGGACGCTGTAAAAGCTAAAGGTTTCAATACCGTGCGTCTCCCCACAACATGGTATCCGCATCTTGACGCTGATAACAACATAGACCCTGCTTGGATGGCTCGTGTTCATGAAGTAGTTGACTATGCTTACAATAATGATATGTACGTTATTCTTAACGTTCATCACGAAGAATGGATTAACAGAGCAGATTTAGGTACTGCTTATAATGAAATTTCAACCAAACTCAAGGCTATATGGAAACAGATTGCAGAAGAATTTAAGGATTATGACCAGCACCTTATTTTTGAAGGCATGAACGAACCTCGTGCTGCCGGTACAGACCATGAATGGTGGGGTCCTACTCAGGACGAAGTTGACTGTATCAACAAACTTAATCAGGACTTTGTAGACACTGTAAGAAGTGTTGAATCTCCTTATAAAGATACACGACTTCTTATGTGTCCACCTTACTGTGCAACAAGTGATTCTGGTATGATGTCTACTCTTGTACTTCCGGAAGATGATTATGTAGCTGCATCTATCCATGCTTATTCACCTTATGGTTTCACAATGGATAAGACTGTTGAAGACCACAGCACATTCTCCGAAGCTTATGCAACAGAACTTGAAACTATTCTCAATGGTATCCGTAAACAGTTTATTGAAAAGGATATCCCTGTAGTACTCGGTGAATTCAGTGCATCAAACTTCAATAACACTGAGGCTCGTTGCGAATGGGCTAAAACTTACATAACACTTATGAAAGGTTATGGCATTCCTTGCATACTCTGGGACAACGACGCAAGAGGAAATTCAGACCAGTCAGAAGCTCATGATTACCTCAACAGAGATACTCTTGAATGGTATGAAGATTCCGGTCAGGTAATCGATGCTATGATGGAAGTTCTTGCTGATACTTCAATTAAATGGGGCAGTCAGAAATACGGCAAACAGTACAATCATGAAGATATCTCAAAGGGCAAACAGATTATTGATTCTTCTATAAGCCTTGATGCATCTGTTGAGAATGGTAACTGTACTCCTGGTCTTAATGTATCCTGGAAAGACCTTGAGGGCAAAGATATTGCTATAAAGTTCACAGGTGATGCTCCTATCGTTGCAGTGGTAAACGGCGAATGGAAAAACTGGACTGAAATTCAGGCTTACGACATTGACGAAAAGAATGGTATTGCATATTATTCATCAAAAACAATAGAGTCTGCATGGAGCGGAGATGCTTCTGAAATTGAACACTTATTCGCAAGAACAAACGGAAAAACTACTATTGAATCAATTTCTCTTATCACTGCTGCTGAAGAAGTTGAACAGCCTGAAAAACCTGAAATTCCTACTTATGATGTAGATTTCGCAAACAGAGGTACAAGCAACACTATGACTATTACTTTCACCGGAAAGGCTGGTACTACTGCTAATGGTTGCGTTGGTTACATGAACGGCGAAGACTGGGAAGCTATCAAGTGGGACGGTACTGTAGGAAGTGACGGCACTCTTACTGTTGAAGTTGATATTACTGATATTCCTTCTTCCGTTAGCAAGGGTCAAATTCAGTTATGGTGGAGCGATACTGAACTTGAATTCAAAAACTACAATTTCGTAGGTGGCGGACAGTCCACAACAACTACTACAAACACAACATCTACAGGAACAGGTACAACAACTACTACAACTGCTACAACTGCTACAGATAAACCTACTTCAAATCCTGATATAGTTTATGGTGACGCTAATGGCGATGGTATAGTAACTATTGCTGATGCTGTAATCATAATGCAGTCACTTGCTAACAGTGATGAATATACACTTTCAGAAAAAGGTGCTGAAGCTGCTGACGTTGTAGGTAATGACGGCATTACTTCAAAAGACGCTCTTGCTATTCAGATGGTTGTTGCAGGAACTATTTCTGCTGATTCCTTACCTCTTGAAAACATTGACTAATTAAAAACTCAATATAAAAAAACTCCTATGGTTTTTGCAAATCATAGGAGTTTTTATTGTTTTGTTATTCCTTTACATAAACAGCGGTTATTTCAGAAATATAAGCCCTATGGTAAGGGTCTTTTCCGTAAAATTTCTCATCAAAGCCGTCATCAGTTATGAAATTTTCCTTATGCATATCGTAAGAATAAAGTTTACGGCATACAAAAACCATTTCAGCCTGTTCAAAAGTCATTCCGTTTTCAACTTCTGCCGGAATAAGTCCTGTTTCCTTGCACTTATCACAATCTCTTCCAGAATGCGAACCGCAATAAGAAAGTGCTTTTCTGAACTCTTCACCTAAAAATGATGCTGTAAAATATTCATCGTTTTCCACAAATTCATATGTATAGCGGTTAGGACGAATATAGCAAGTAAGAATATTTTTATTCCAGAGTACGCCCAACTGTCCCCATGAAGCAGTCATTGTGTTGAAGTTTTCAGAATCACCCGCAGTTAAAAGCATCCACTGCTTGCCGATTTTTTCAAACGGATTGAATGAAAGTTCAGAGATGTCAATTTTTTTAAAAGCCATGTAAAAATCCTCCTTATATATGTATTCCGAAAATTTACCGGCTTTTCATTTCAGACTTTTCTGAGGACTGCCTTATATCTGAGACGCAATTTGTCTGTAATGAGGGCGATAAATTCGGAATTTGTAGGTTTACCTTTTCCGGTATCCACCGTATAACCGAAAAATGAATTGAGTGTATCAACATTTCCCCTGTCCCAAGCAATTTCAATAGCGTGACGGATTGCACGTTCAACACGTGAAGAAGTTGTGTCATAGATTCCGGCAACCGTTGGATAAAGAAGTTTTGTCACACTGTCCAAAAGATTTTTATCTTCTATTGAATAAAGAATAGCTGTTCTCAGATAATGATAACCTTTTATGTGAGCAGGTACGCCGAGTTGATGTATTATATCAGTTACAACAACTTCCATATCATCGCTCAGACTGTTTGCACGGTCACCGAGTGCCGAATTTATAGCACTGCAAAGGTCATCAGCATCATAAGGCTTTAACAAAAACTTTGATGCTCCGTTTTCCATAACCTGTCTTTCTATGAATTCGTTGTCATATGAGGAAGTCACAACGAAAACAGGGAATTTAACCCCCTGTTCCTTCAACTTTTTCATAATGGAAAGAACATCACCGTTTTGAAGTGTTATATCAATAACAACAACGTCCGGTGGTTCATTCCTTATCGAATCAAGAATGACATTACAGTCCTTGCGTCTTGTATATGCGTACATACCTCTCTCACGGAGCTTATTGGCAACGCTCACACCTGTTTCGGCAGAATCATCACCAATAAGCACTCTTATCTTGTTATTCATTATTTTGTACCTCCTTTTGTTCTGTAAATATATTCTACCACAGTTTTTCAAGGAAGTGCAACAGATTATTTAAGGTCTTTATACACTTTAAAGACGGGAAATGCATAAAATTGTAATCCGAAAAAATTTTTGTCGGATTAACGGTGCGATTTAGCAAGAATGCCGTCGGCAATTGTCCTTACTTTAGTACCCGGCGGAAACAGTTTGTCGGCAAGCTGTGAAACAGGGTTCTTTTTGACCGTGCGTGAATAAACTGGTAAAATTTCGGGGTCAGTGACGTTTTGAGACCAATTTTTATATGTGCTGTCGGAAATACATGACCTAAGCAACATTCTGTCAGCCGGTGCGGAATGGTTTTCAATAAAAATCAGCGGAAATTCACAACCAGATTTATTTATATCATATTCCCCGAAATATTTCCCATACATTTCTTTGAAATCATTCATACCCTGAATAACTTTTTTGTTTTTTTCAAGTGATGACAATATTTCACTCTGAAATGCAGTCTGCGGTTTATAGTCATCAATCAGACTAAGAGTTCCAAATACTATAAAACCAATCATATACGGGTCTTTACAGAAATCAGATTTAGGAAGTTTATTCTGCGGAACGTCAAAAGCATACATTGCATACATTCCGAAAGCACAACGCAATGCCAGATAATCCGGATTATCTATTTCAAGAAGACTTTTTGCCTGTACAAATCCCCTTAAACGTCCCGATTTTACCATAAGGGGAATTTCCGGAGACAGCAACAATGCTTTTGAACCTTTTAAAATTGGTTTTTCAACATCTTGTTCAATATTTCCGCCTATGTGAAGAAGTTCAGACGGTTCAACACTTGATTTCTTTTGTATTTCTTCAAAGTTTTCTGTTATCAGAAGATTATAATCTTTATAACCACACTTTTCAAGAATAATTTTTATAATGTTTTCTGAATAAATATCATCTGCAACTATTATTATTTTTTTGCCTTGTTTAATTGCTTCATTATATAATAATTTTCCGCAGACTCTTTCTGTCGAGAATTTTTTAATCAGTTCGCACTCTTTTTCAATAAGGATATCTGCCTTTTTGATTTTGGCGTTTTTGGAAACTATACTATATATATTATTAAGATTTTTATTACCGAATTTTTTCAAAACACTATCTTGTGCATCAATTCTAAGCTGTGAAAAATTTTTTCCGGACTTGCTTATCTGTTGAAAATCTTTTTCCATAAGCATGAACATATCACGTTCAGAAGAAAACGGAGTCACAACAAGTACATTTTTCATTTTAAAACTTACTGCTTTTATTTCAGGCTTTGAAATTTCATTCAACATTTTTTTCAATATATTATCCTGTTCAGTTGAAAAAGGTCTTTCAGAATTTTTCATTAAGCCACCTATTACCATTCGTTATAACCATAATCATAATTATAATCATAGTCATTGTAGTCATAACCATAGTCATTATAATCATAGTCGTTATAATCATAATCCTGATTGTAATCGTAATCAGAATATGTATTATCATCATAAGCAGGTGCTTGTGTAGGAGTTTGTGTAGTATGCTGTTCATCGTATTCTTTTTTGAGTTCTTCCGAGAAGTTTCTTTTGCCAACTGAAAGTTCTCCGCCCTCATTAAGTAATTTATACTCATCAAGAGTCAATGAACCTTCGGAATTATAGGCTTTAATAAGTTCGTCCTTAGTGGTGTACTGTTCGGAATAGTTTCCGTTGCTGTCGGTAAGGTATTCTCCGTTCCAGAGTCCAAAGAATGACCATACAGAATTATCCCTGAACAAATCGTTGATATCAGGAGTATTATTACATTCAGTCACGGCAATAATTTTATTTGTTATGTAACTCTGTATTGCAATGAACTGTTCACTGCGACTGCCAAATTTTTCAGTATCGGTGTAAAGGTCATATGACGCTATATCAAAAGTTGAAGAATCAACAGAATATGCACTGCTCATACCGTTCCAGACCCATATGAGATTGTTGAGACCGAAATAATTTGTATAACGATTATACATAAGATTCCATAACCATTGATAAGCTTCTGCACCGCCTGCTCCCCACCAATAAGTTCCGCCCTCGGCACTGTCATAACCGAGTGACGCTTCATATAAAGGTCTCCAGAGTACCGGAATATCTTTTTCTTTTAAAGGCATAAGCTGTTTCTGTGCCATTTCGTCCATAGCTAATACAAGATTATAGCAATCTTCTGAAATAACTCCATTATTAAGGAGGTTCAATAATTCATCAGTGGAATACATTGAAATATCATCATAAGTCATGGCATTCCAAATTGAAAAATCGCTTTCAGAAGCATATACAGATGACTGCATAGACGGTGAATTCCATTCCCATGTGATACTGTTTATACCACCGTTTTCGCTCCATTTTATGCAAGCATCAACGTTATCAGTATTTTTTGTATCGCTTACAGTCGAAAATCTTATAGCAGGATATTGTCCGGTAATTTCATGAATGAGTTCCATTTCAGAGTTATCTGCTCCGGAAACATACTGTCCGGTAAGAGTGTATTTTCCGTAATTATCAGAAAGAAATTTCATGAGTTTTTTAGTATTATCCGATGCATTTGGATTTGCTGTTGAACCGTCTGTTTCATAACTTATATTATTTATTGAATAACTATTTTCAACATCAAGATAGTCAAGCATGATTTCGCCGTTTTCTGGAATAACTTCAACTTCTGAATAGCCTTTTTCAAGAAAAGCTCCGTAATATGTTATTTTCTGAAACTGTCCGTCAGCACTTGTTGTGAATCTGCATAATTCCGAACCATTAAGCATTACACGGCAATTAACATTACTATCAGATGCTATACCGAATGAAAGGTCATAATGCTGATTTGCCGGTGCATCAATTCTGAATTTAAGTGATTTCTGACCGTCTGTTCCGAATCCGGTAACATAACCGCCTCCGCTGTAACCATAACGTTCATTAGTCGGAATAAGACCATTGCTAAGTCTTTCACGCTCTGCCTCATAAAGGTCTCCGGCATATGAATGTTCAATCTCCGGATAGGATACAGGAGTTTCCTGAATAGCTTCCGTTACTGGTTCAGTAACCGGTTCTGTAACAATTTCAGTAGATGTTTCAGTAACAGTTTCAGAAACCGTGACGGTATCTGAAGATTCATCGCTATTTTTATTTGAACTGCAAGCGGTTACGGCAAATACAGATGCAATTGCCATAACTGCAACAGATATACATTTAAAAATATTCATTTTTTTCCTCCAATAAATTTTTTAAGACTTATCATGTACGGACTGTATAAGTATTTCCTTTTTTGGTATCAAAAATTATAACATCATTTTCAATTCTTGAACCTACTGTTTCACCGTCACATACAATGCTTACAACGCAATTGGTACGCAAATGACATTCTCCGCCGAAATCTGACGTAATTGAAGCAGATTTAAGCTTACTGTTTTCCCATTCAATGTCAACTCCAAAGCCACCTTTTGCACGGAGTCCTGTTATATAACCGCTGTTCCATTCATCAGGAAGTGCAGGAAGAATATTTATCTCATCATTACAGCATTGCATTAAAGCCTCAGTAATTGCAGACGCTCCGCCAAAGTTTCCGTCTATTCTGAAAGGCGGACTATTATTAATCATATTTGGAGCAGTGGAGTATGCCAGCAAATTTTTTATATTTTCATAAACCATTCGACCGTCATAAAGTCTTGCCCACATATTAGCAATCCATGCACAACTCCACCCCGTATGACCTCCGCCGTGAATAAGTCTTCTGATAAGTGTAGCCCTTGAAGCGTCAGCAAGTTTAGGAGTTTTATTCGGCGAAATAAGATTTGCAGGATACAGTGCGAAAAGCTGTGAAATATGTCTGTGACCTATTTCAACTTCATCATAATCTACAGCCCATTCTTTAATTTGTCCGTATTTTCCTATTTCGGGCTGTGGAAGTTTTTTCAACAATTCCTTGAGTTCTGTTGAAAACTCTTCATCTTTGCCCAGTATTTCAGCGGATTTAATAACATCTTCAAAAAGTACAGTTATTATTTGTGTATCCATTGATGCCCCCATACAAAGACAACCTTCTACGCCGTCCGCTGTAAGATAGGTATTTTCCGGTGAAACAGAAGGACAAGTTACAAGTTTTCCCTCTCCGTTGTCTATCAGATAATCAATGAAGAATTCAGCAGATTCTTTCATAATGTGGTATTTTTCCGCTAAAAATTCCTTATCAAGAGTGTATTCATAGTGTTCAAAAATGTGTAATGCAAGCCATGCACCGCCAGTTACCCAGATAGTAGACGGCAAAAACATATCCTGTGGAGCGGTATCTCCCCATATATCAGTATTGTGATGACATACAAAACCTCTTTCAATTCCGTACATTTCCTTAGCGGTAATATGTCCGTTTTCGCAGACACGTTCCATAAGGTCAAATAATGGCAGATGACATTCAGATAAATTACAGTTTTCTGCAATCCAGTAACTCATTTGTGTACTGAAATTAACACTATATCTGCTTCCTAATGCTGGTATCATGTCTTTATTCCATATACCTTGAATATTCATGGGCTGACTTCCGGCACGGCTTGCGGAAATCATAATATATCTTGCAAAATTGAAATAAAGTTCTATCAATTTATTATCATGAATAAGTCGCTGACATTCTTTGTTATCAAGCTTATTTCCTCTGAGACGTTCAATTCTCTTATTAGTTGTAAGTGATGATATGTCATCTTCTCCTGAATTGTCATTTAAAGATAATTCCACACGATTGAAAAGTTCTTTGTAATCAGTTACATGACGGTAAAAGAGTTCGTCATATTCGCACTGTAAAGCCATTTCGGTATCAACTTCGGCTGATTCGATATAATTTTCAGTATAAAAACTTGCTTTAGCAGAAAAAATTATCATAACTTCATCTGCATTTTTAACAGAGATTTTATTTCCGAGAGTTCTCATATCGCCACTGGAAGACTTTGCACCCAGTACTCCGGCAAAAAATATACCATTGTTACTTCCCGTACCGCCGGTGTAAAGAATCATGTTTTCACCGCAAGGTCTGTTATCATCATAATAATCCTCACGACCGTCAATATGACAGGTAAGCGTTATTGAATGAGGTGCTGATGCTTTGATATTTACAACCATTACTTCATCGGGTGCTGAAACAAATACTTCCCTTGTATATATAACATCATTCACACTGAATGACACTTCTGCACAGGCATTTGAAATATCAAGGATATGTGAATATTCTTTAACCTTGCCATTAAGTTCCATATCTATATAAAGATTTCCTAAAGGCATATAACGTCTCATATCCGGAGTTACACCCTGCATTTTTTCAAAAGCAACTTTTTCAGCCTGTGGAATATTTCCATTTTTAATAAGTTCACGTACTTCTGAAAAACCCTCCTGAGCGTCCGGATTTACACGGTGACGCAATCCGCCTGACCATACAGAATCCTCATTTAAAACAATAATTTCATTTTTAGGTTTGCCGTAAATCATACCTCCTATTCTGCCGTTTCCGACCGGAATTGCATAACTGAAATCCTCTGCCGGACTGTCATATTTAAGTATAGTTTCTGTATTCATGTAGTGACTCCTTTGTTTATTTCAATCAACAGTAGGTAATTTCATGTAAACTGACAATTCAGTTTATATCTGACTGTGATTTGCCTTATGTCAGCGGGGATACCGATTTGTCTCCGTCCACCACCGCCGTTAAGTTTCTGATTTACAATTCATCTAACCACCTATAAAGGTAGAAGAATTCTTGTTAAAAGGCTATATTTATATTATGTTTTTATATTATATCATACTTCCATAAGATTTGCAAATATCCAGTGCAATTCTGAAAAAAATCATAAATCAAACCTTTTATGCAGTCAATGTTTTATACAAATATACAACACTTTCACAAAAAAGTCAGAAAATGTCAGATTAAGAAAGATTAAAAATCCTTATCAGGTAAAAAATTAATGAAAGTGATGACAAATCTGGAATAATATGCTATAATAATTTGTGTATAACATATTTTCAGGAGTGTGATAAAATCAAATGAATCATTCAGGCAATAACAGTAAAACAAACAAAAAAGCTAAAAACAAATATACACAGCTTGCTAAAAATACTATGGTATTTGCTATAGGAAATTTTGGCTCTAAAATACTTGTAATTCTACTCACCCGTCTTTATTCACAAAATATAAACCCTGCGGACAGCAGTACAAAGGAACTTCTTGAAATTACTGCAAATTTTCTTTTGCCTATTTTTACATTTTCCATGTCAGAAGCCATAATAAGATACGGTCTTGACAAAAAATACAAAAAAGCTGAAGTTTTTACCACTGCCATGTGCCTTAATCTTCTTGGATTAGGTCTCATGTTTATAATTGCTCCTGCACTGAAATTAATATCGTTTCTTGACTTTATAGACGGATACACAATATTGTTGCTTATTTATGTGTGTACTTCTGCACTGCGTTCAATGTGTTCGCAGTTTGTCAGGGCAAAAGGTTATGTAAAATTATACTCGTTTGACGGCATTCTTGCAACTCTTACATTATTCATATTCAATATAATATTTATATCAAAATTACACTGGGGTGTAAAAGGTTTTATGTTCTCTGTAATACTTTCGGATTTATGTTCTGCTGTTTTTCTTTTCTATATTGCAAATTTGAAAAAATACTTTTACATAAAGTATTACAATAAAAAACTTGCAACCAGTATGATGAAATTTGCACTTCCGCTTATTCCCACCGTGGTTATGTGGGTAATAACAGGATTTTCAGACAGACTTTTTATACGATACATGAAAAGCGATATAGTTACACTTGGTGAAGACGCTGCCGGAATATATGGTTATGCCTCAAAAATTCCTAATCTCATTTCTATGATTTCAACGATTTTCTTTCAGGCATGGAATATGTCTGCCATAACTGAAAACAATTCAAAAGACCGCAACAGATTCTATGAAAAAATTTACAGTGCATATGAATCAATATTATTTATTGCTTCTGGAATACTTATCGCCGGTGTAAAAATTATATCACCGCTTTTCGTAAGTGCAAAAAATTTCAAAGAATACGGAGATGTATATATATATACTCCAATACTCGTAATAGCAGTACTTTTTATGTGCCTTGACCAGTTTTTAAGCAGTATATACACCGCTACAAAACATACTAAAAACTCATTCTGGACAAGCTTTGTGGCAAGTATGGCAAATATAATTCTTAATTACTTCCTTATTCCCATATGGGGTATTCAGGGAGCGTCAATTGCAACATTCCTCAGCTATTACCTCTGTTTCTGGGCAAGAATAATTGATGCAAGATATTATGTACCTTTTAAATTCAATGCATTCCGCTCTATAGTGAATACCGTTGCACTTCTGATTATGTGTGTACTCATTGTAAAAGCACCTTCATTCTATGGATTCTGGACATTCATTCTGTTTTTGATTGTCATGTTTATAAACTATAATGCACTTATGCTTACAGCCAAAAAATTATTAAAAAAATAAAGGAGGAATATTTTTTATGCCAACCCCTCACAACAATGCAACAAAAGGCGATATTGCCCAAACAGTCATTATGCCTGGTGACCCTCTGCGTGCAAAATTCATTGCAGAAAACTATCTTGAAAATCCAGTCTGCTATAATCAGGTGCGTGGAATGTTAGGTTATACAGGCACTTACAAGGGAGTAAGAATATCTGTTCAGGGAAGCGGTATGGGTATGCCCTCAATGGGAATATATTCATGGGAACTTTTCAATGAATATGATGTAAAAAATATAATTCGTACAGGTACAGCCGGTGCTATCGCTGATAACGTCAATTTAAGGGATATAATAATTGCTATGAGTGCAAGCACAAATTCCGCATATGCTTCACAATACAAATTACCCGGAACTTATGCTCCGACTGCATCATGGAAAATTCTTTCAAAGGCAGTTGAAGTTACACAAAAGAAAAACGTTAACTATCATGTCGGAAATATTTTTTCAAGCGATACTTTCTATGATGATGCAAACAGCCTTTCACAATGGCAAAAAATGAACGTTCTCGGAATAGAAATGGAAACAGCATCTCTTTACATGAATGCCTCAAGAACCGGAAAAAATGCTTTATGTATACTTACGGTTTCTGACTGTCCTTTAAAAAACCTTTCAACAAGTGCTGAAGAACGTCAGACAAGTTTTCATGACATGATGGAAATTGCACTTGATACTGCTATAAGTATTTAAGATTATTTTAAGATACATTATATATAATTATAACTGGATTAAGAAAATCCCCCGATTCCCCTTTTGTATAACCTGTTTTTTTATGCCGTATTCTTAGAGTACGGCAAATTTCTTTATATAAAGGTTTTCAACATCTTGACGTTGAATGTTGAAAACTTCATACATCAATAAATTTACCAGAAAACTATTGACTTTTTTTTGATTTTACATTACAATATAATAGATAAAATCATCACGAAATGAGGTATTTTCAAAATGTTAAAGAATAACGAAAAAGTTATGGACAAAATCGTTGACCTCTGCAAATCAAAGGGCTATGTTTATCCTGGTTCTGAAATTTATGGCGGTCTTGCTAATACATGGGACTATGGCCCTCTTGGTGTTGAACTTAAAAACAATATCAAAAAAGCATGGTTAAAAAAATTCGTACAGGAAAACAAATACAATGTAGGTCTTGACAGTGCAATTCTTATGAATCCTCAAACATGGGTTGCTTCCGGACACATCGGCGGATTTTCTGACCCTCTTATGGACTGCAAAGAATGCAACACCCGTCACCGTGCCGATAACCTTATTGAAGATTTTGACGGAACAAATGTTGCCGGCTGGTCTAATGAACAGATGTCCTCTTACATAAAAGAACATGAAATTCCTTGTCCTAACTGCGGTAAACACAATTTCACAGATATAAGACAATTCAACCTTATGTTCAAAACTTTTCAGGGCGTTACAGAAGACAGCAAATCTGAACTTTATCTGCGTCCGGAAACCGCACAGGGTATTTTCGTAAACTTTTCCAACATTCAGCGTACAACAAGAAAAAAAGTACCTTTCGGCGTTGCACAGGTAGGAAAATCTTTCAGAAACGAAATCACTCCCGGAAACTTTATCTTCCGTGTACGTGAATTTGAACAAATGGAACTTGAATTCTTCTGCAAACCTGGTACAGATTTGGAATGGTTCAGCTATTGGAGAAGTTATTGCAAAAACTTCCTTTTAAGCCTTGGTCTTAAAGAAGAAAATATCCGTCTCCGTGACCACTCACAAAAAGAACTCTGTTTCTATTCAAAGGCTACTACAGACTTTGAATATCTTTTCCCGTTCGGTTGGGGCGAACTCTGGGGCGTTGCTGACAGAACAGATTATGACCTCACTCAGCACATAAAGACAAGCGGAAAATCTCTTGAATACTTTGACCCTGAAACAAATGAAAAATATATCCCATATGTTATTGAACCTTCTCTCGGCGTTGAAAGACTTTTCCTTTCAATCGTTACAGAAGCTTATGACGAAGAAGAACTCGTCAGCGTTGACAAAAACGGCAAAGAAAAGAAAGAAATCCGTACTGTTATGCATCTTCACCCAGCACTTGCACCATATAAATGTGCAGTACTTCCTCTTGTTAAAAAGCTTACTCCAAAGGCAGAAGAAGTTTTTGAAATGCTTTCAAAGAAATTCATGGTTGACTTTGATGAAACAGGTACAATAGGTAAGCGTTATCGCAGACAGGACGAAATCGGTACACCATTCTGTATTACATATGATTTCGATACCCTCGAAAAAGATAACTGTGTTACAGTCCGTGACCGTGACACCATGGAGCAGGAGCGTGTTAACATTAACGACCTCGTGGCTTATCTTGAGGAAAAAATCACATTCTGAGCTGAAAATTTTATCAGGACGGTAATAAACCGTCCTTTTTTTCTAAAAAAGTCATAAAAATCCGTTATTTTTCAGAAATCAAAATTTTCCGCTTTATTTTTTTTAAAAAATATAGTATAATAATAATCGGATATTGGAGAAATGGAGAATCTGCAAATGACTAAAAAATTATCTCTTGGCATAGACATTGGGTCTACAACCGTCAAAACTGTTATCACTGATTCTGACGGAAATATTATTTATTCAAAATATCAGCGTCACTTTTCAAAAGTAAAAGAAACTGTTATTGACCAACTTAAAATTATTCACTCGGACTTTCCCGAAAACGTTTTCACAGTATGTATAACCGGTTCGGCTGGTCTTGGACTTGCTAATTCTGCCGAAATTCCTTTTGTACAGGAAGTTCATGCATCTTTCCTTGCAGTAAAAAAGAAATTCCCTGATGCCGATGCTGTTATAGAACTCGGCGGTGAAGACGCTAAAATTATTTTTCTTACCGGTGGCGTCGAACAGCGTATGAACGGTTCTTGTGCGGGAGGTACAGGAGCATTCATAGACCAGATGGCAACGCTTTTAGGAATGTCCGCTGATGAACTTGATGAACTTTCATTAAGGGCTCAGAAAATTTACCCGATAGCTTCACGTTGCGGAGTTTTCGCTAAATCGGATATTCAACCGTTACTCAATCAAGGGGCAAGGCGTGAAGACATTTCTGCAAGTATTTTTCAGGCTGTCGTTGACCAGACTGTTTCGGGATTGGCTCAGGGACGTTCTATTGAGGGAAAAGTATTATTCTTAGGAGGTCCGTTATTTTTCCTTAAAGGTCTGCAAAAAGCTTTTGTACGTACTCTTGACCTTGACGAAAATAATGCCGTTTTTCCGGAAGAAGCTCCTATATTTGTAGCTTATGGCTGTTCATTGTATTCTGCAACTTCTGAAGACTATTTCACTATTGAAAGCATTATCGAAAAAATAAGCAATGCAACAGTTTCAGACGGAATAATCACTTGTCAGCCGTTGTTTGAATCACAGGCAGAATATGATGATTTCATTGACCGTCACCGCAAGTATGATTTAGGTTATGCAGATATACATAAATACAAGGGTGATGCTTATTTAGGTATAGATGCAGGTTCTACAACTACTAAATTAGTTCTTATAACCGATGACGGTAAAATATTATATCATCACTATTCATCAAACTTAGGACAGCCTCTTGATAAAATCGTAAGTCAAATCAAAAATATATACAATGAAATGAATCCTGACATAAATATAAAGGGTTCAGCAGTAACGGGATACGGTGAAGACCTCATAAAAGCTGGATTATCAGTTGATTTCGGTATTGTTGAAACAGTAGCACATTTCAAGGCTGCATCTTATTTCTGTCCGGACGTTGATTTCATTATAGATATAGGCGGACAGGATATAAAATGTTTCCGTATAAAAAATAAAGCCATTGACAGCATTATGCTTAATGAAGCCTGTTCTTCAGGTTGTGGCTCTTTTATACAGACTTTTGCCATGGCTCTTGGCTATGATATTTCCGAATTTTCACAACTCGGACTTTTTGCAAAGCACCCTGTTGATTTGGGTTCACGTTGCACCGTATTTATGAATAGTTCTGTAAAACAAGCTCAGAAAGACGGAGCAACAGTTGAGGACATATCCGCCGGACTGTCAATGTCAATTATAAAAAATGCCATATATAAAGTTATTCGTGCAAACTCCCCCGATGAACTCGGAAAAAATATTGTTGTTCAAGGCGGTACTTTCCTTAATGACGCTGTTTTAAGGTCATTTGAAAAAGAACTTGGCAGAAATGTTATCCGTCCGGCAATCTCGGGACTTATGGGAGCATTCGGCTGTGCGTTATATGCAAAAGAAAAAGCTGTTGCTGAAAAATCCTCTTTAATATCCCAGTACGATATTGAAAACTTTAATTATACATCACGTTCCACACAATGCAACGGCTGTACAGCACACTGTCAGCTTAATGTTATAAATTTCGGAAAAGGAAGACGTTTTATTTCCGGAAACCGTTGCGAAAAAGGGGCAGGAATCAAAAACAAAAATACTATTCCTAACCTTTATGAATACAAATACAACAGCATAATAAATACTGTAAAGAAACATCAACCAAAACGCCCTATTGGTACAGTTGGATTTCCTCTTGCACTCGGATTCTATGAACAGTTACCATTCTGGCACGCATTGTTTACGGAATTAGGTTTCCATACGGTTGTTTCAGATGAAAGCTCAAGAGGAATGTACTATCTCGGACAGCATACAATACCGTCCGATACAATCTGCTATCCTGCTAAACTCACTCATGGACACATTGAAAACCTTTTAAATAAAAACGTTGATTTTATATTCTATCCATGCATGAGTTACAACATAGACGAGGGACACAGCGACAATCATTTTAACTGTCCGGTAGTTGCCTATTATCCTGAACTCCTTATTGCAAATAATCCACGTCTTAACAATGAGAATTTCATTCACCCTTATGTTGACCTGAATATAAAAAAGAATGTTGTAAAAGTTCTTAAAAATAGCCTTAAAGGTTACAATCTAAGATGCAGGATTCCGGACGCTCTTGAAAAAGCTTACAAGGCTATGGAACGTTACAACAGCGACATAGCAACACAAGCTGAAAATATTATTTATCAGGCAAGAGCTGAAAAACGTAAAATAATTGTGCTTGCCGGCAGACCGTATCACATTGACAAAGAAATAAATCATGGTATTCACAAACTAATAACAAGTCTCGGAATGGCTGTAATTACAGAAGACAGTATAGCATCACTTGCCGAAACTCCTCATCTTAATGTACTTAATCAATGGACTTATCATTCAAGACTTTATCGGGCTGCACAATATGTTACAACTCAACCGGATATGCAACTTATACAATTGGTTTCATTTGGTTGCGGTATCGATGCAGTTACAGGTGACGAAGTAAGAAGCATTCTCGAAAGTCATGGCAAGCTTTACACTCAGCTTAAAATTGATGAGATAAATAATTTAGGTGCAACAAGAATACGTCTCAGAAGCCTTGTTGCTGCTATGGATAAATAAACAAGGAGGTGCATTATGTCTGCTAAATTTACAAAAGATATGATTAAAACCCATACTATCCTGATTCCCGATATGCTTCCAATACACTTTAATCTTATTATAAGTATCTTTGAAGCTGAAGGCTATCATATGGAACTCCTTCAGAACTGTTCACGTTCGGTAGTAAACGAAGGTTTAAAAAATGTTCATAATGATGCCTGCTATCCGGCTCTTCTCGTAATAGGACAGTTTATGGACGCTCTCAAAAGCGGAAAGTATGACCCCGATAAAATCGCTCTTATGATTACTCAGACCGGCGGTGGCTGTCGTGCTTCAAACTATATCCACCTGTTAAGAAAAGCTGTTGATAAGAATTTTCCTCAAGTGCCTGTTGTATCACTCAATTTCAGCGGTCTTGAAAAAGACAGTGCATTCAAAATTACTGCCGGAATGTTTCTTAAAATGCTCTATGCTGTAATGTATGGCGATTTGCTTATGACCTGTTACAACAAGTGCCGAGCTTACGAAATAAACAAAGGCGAATCAAAAAAAGTTCTCCAGAAATGGCAGAAACGTATTGGAAATATGTTCCGTAAAAAAAGCAAGTACTTCCTTAAACTCGAAAAAATAAGTACAGATATTTTAAATGATTTCGGTAAAATTCCGATAAGCAATGAAAAGAAAATCCGTGTAGGAATAGTCGGGGAAATATATGTAAAATATTCTCCGCTTGCAAATAATCATCTTGAAGATTTTCTGATTTCCGAGGGTTGCGAACCTGTTGTACCGTCGTTTATGGAATTTGTTATGTATTGTGCAACAGGAACTTTCAATGACTCTAAAATATATGATAATGTTACTACACAATCGCAAATTTATAAGCTTGGTTATCAGCTTATCCATACCATGCAGAAAAAACTTATAAAAGCTATGAAAAAACAAGGTAGTTTTGAACCTTTTCACGATTTTGAACATTTGAGAAGACTTGCCGACAAATATATAAATCAAGGTGTAGTAATGGGTGAGGGTTGGCTCATTCCGGCAGAAATGGGAGCTCTTGCACAATCGGGAATCGAAAATATTATATGTACACAGCCTTTCGGGTGTCTCCCTAACCACATTGTAGCCAAAGGTATGGCACGTGCAATTAAACAGGATAATCCTGACGCAAATATTGTGGCTATAGATTATGACCCCGGTGCTACCCGCGTTAATCAGGAAAACCGTATAAAACTTATGCTTGCTAACGCCCACAGGTGATTTACAATGATTAAAAACAGAAATGGTGATATTATCGTCACCAATCAAAAACAAAACAAAGTTCTTGAAAAATTATACAATACCATTACCGGAAGAATGATTTTAAAAATTCTTACTGTTCCAATGGTTTCACAGATTGTGGGAAAATTTATGGATTCGCCTTTTTCAATACCATTTATAAAGGTTTTCATAAAAAAACATAATCTTGATACTTCCCAGTACATAATGAAAAACTTCAAATCATACAACGATTTTTTCACACGTCGTATAAAACCGGAAAAACGTATTATTGATTATCAGGCAGACCACCTTATAAGTCCGTGTGATTCAAAGCTTTCTGTATATAAAATCAATAAAAAAAGTATCTTTCAAATAAAAAACTCATTGTACAGAATTTCTGATTTACTTAAAAATGATTTTATTGCCCGTCGCTATGATGGCGGATACTGTTTCATATATCGCCTTGAAGTAGATGATTATCACCGCTACTGCTATATTGATGACGGTACAAAAACTGACAATATCTTCATTAAAGGAGAATTACATACTGTCAATCCCATTGCTTTGAAAAAATACAACGTCTATAAAAGAAATTCTCGTGAATATACAATACTGCATACTGATAATTTCGGAGACGTTGTTCATATGGAAGTAGGTGCTTTATGCGTTGGAAAAATATGCAATCATCACAACGAATACTATTTTTCCAAAGGTGAAGAAAAAGGAATGTTTCAGTTTGGAGGGTCAACAATAGTACAGATATTTGAAAAAAATAAAATAATTCCGGATAAAGATATTATAATAAACTCCAAAAACGGCTTTGAAACTATTGTACATTATGGCGAAAAAACAGGAACAGCAACTAGCAACATATAACAAAAACTGACGGGGTATTTAATTGCTCCGTCAGTTTTATTCAACAAATATAATGGGATTACTTCAAATAATAAAGTAAAATATTAAAAAATATCAGAAATGTTTGAAATCCTTGTTAATGTGTGGTATAATAAATATACATTATCAGGATATGTAAAAAAAGAAAGGGTTATACTTATGAAAAAGAAAAGATTTTCGGTGCTGAAATGTTTTATTTCAATAATATGTATACTATTTATAGCAGTATCATTAGGAATTAACCTCATATACTCACAAAATAAAACTCCACAATTTATGGACAGGTATTTCTATATCGTGACAGAAAGAGACACTAACGGAATAAGTGATGTTACTCCAGGGGCTGCCATTATCGCAAAGGACGCTTCAAACATCAGCATAGCACAGAAAGACCTTGTATTATGCTATCCCGCCAGTGACCCTGATAATCTCCGTCTTTGCGGAATATACAACGTTGTAACCAGTGAGGACGGCACTGAAAAATATCAGGTTTATTATGACGGTCATGAAGATAATTCCGACCTTATAACAAAAGATAAAATAAAAGCTATCTGTACAGGATATCCGGAAAGCACAGAACTCGGCAACTTCATTACTTTTACAAGAAGTATTCCGGGAATCGTTGCTGAACTTATTATTCCATGTATAATACTTCTCGTTTTCTTTATTTCAAGAATTGTTTCAAAAAATGACTCCACAGAAGATGAAGAAATTCCGGATTTTACTCAAAAATCAAAAAATTCTCAGAAGAAAAAAGGTACTTCCCCTTCAACTACTGCTCCTCTCTTTGCACCGTCTCATGAAAGCCAGTCCAATGACGAACTTGAACGTAAAAAAATGTCAATCGCTGAAAATTTCAGTCAGAAAAAAGTTAACCCGAATTCCCCATATCAGAAGGAAAAAGAACGCACAATGCAGTTTAAAGCAAGTCATTCTGAAAATAATTCCAAACCTGCCGGACGTGTTTCCGCTGCACCATCTGCTGACAGCATAAGGGAGGATATCCGCCGTAAAAATGATTATGAAGGTGCTCACGTAAAGAAAATCGAAAAAACACAGTCATTTGAAAAGCCTATCCCCGAAAAAACTGTACCTGCTCCTGCTCCGGTAAAAACAGAAGTCAATGACGATACGGGAATTATTCCTACATCACAGATTTCAGAAATGACAAAGAGTTCTGAATTTGCAAGAAACAGTGTTGAAGAAATCAAAGCAAATATTAATAAACCTGCTTCCGTTCCTAAACACAGCAGTTCACCGGATATTTCCGATATCATAAACAAGTCAGAAGCCAATAAACGCAAAAGAAACGCTTCCGAAATGTCCGTTGATGACCTCCTCAGAATCATTGAGGAAGAAAAGAAAAAACTTTGATATTTTTTTCAGAACCGCTAATGCGGTTCTTTTTTTATGAATAATAATAACCTTTATTACAAATAATAATCACGATTCAAAAAAATTCAACTTGACAAATTATCCGGCATTATGTATAATAAAATCTATATAGTTGATTTTTTGAAATTTATGAGGTCAAATAATGAAAAATACTAAAAATAAAAGTTTCACAAAAACTCTTATAATAATGCTGTTAATTGCCGGAATTATTACTTTAGGTATGATGTTGCTTGAAAATGTAAGAAAAAATAATGATACTTATGTTACAATAGACGTCAACAGCATGGAACTTGTACAGCTTGAAAGTCCAAAAGACGGCGACCCTATCGCAATAATTGAAACAACTCTTGGTGAAATACGTTTTGTACTTTATCCGCAATACTCACCTAATGCCGTTAAGAATTTCACTGAACTTGCTGACAGCGGTTATTATGACGGAACTTATTTTTATAATTCTGACAGTGGAGTCTATTCTTCTGCCGGCTCAAAACAAAAAGATGGTTCTTATCAGTCCGGAAGTGCTTCGGAAAGAGTCGAGCGTGAACTCAATCAGAATTTGTGGAGCTTTAAAGGTGCTGTATGTTGTGCTACTACCGATATTGACAGAACTTTTTCACAAAAACTTTTCGGTGGCGGTACGTATTACTGCGGAAGCAGACTTAATTTCCTCAATACCATAGAATTTACTGACGAACTTAAAGAACAAATGACAGCTTCTCAAACAAATGAACAGCTTACTAATGCTTTTATAGAAAACGGCGGTATCCCTAACTTTGCTCAGCAGATGACTGTTATAGGACAGGTTTATCAGGGTATGGACGTGGTTGAAAAACTCGCTTCACTTGAATCCGAAAATAACGGAAATTATAAAATTCCTAAAGATGATATAATGATTATTTCCGCAAAAACCGACACATATTCCGCTGACGAAAAAACAGAATAATCTGCTATATACAGCTTTTATTTTAGAATACTTTCCAATAAATATCACCGATTGTTATAAACGCTTTTACCAATTGTTACAAATTTAGCGGAAACTATTTACAAATCAGGTTTTATGTTGTATAATAAATAAGTTGAATTAATTTGATTTTTGAATATGAAATTATAATTTTAACAAGCATCAACAAGAATTCTTCCACCTCTATTGGTGGCAAGATAAATTGTAAATCAGAAACTTAACGGCAGTGGCGGGCGGAAATAAATCGGTATCCACCATTGACATGAGACAAATGAAAGAAATAATTTAAGGAGCGAAAGCTTATGCTAAAAAGAATACTTGCTGTTCTTGTCTGTACATTTACAATGACAACTCTTTTTTCATCGTGCGGAAAAGAAACAGATATAAGCGAAAATTCCAGTCAAGAATCTTCTGACAACTCTCAGGTTACAAATGTATCAATAGCTAACTTTACTGCACCACAAAAAGGCGATACAGTTATTACAATGAATATACATGACTATGGAACTGTTAAAATAAAACTTTTTCCGGAATACGCTGATAAAGGCGTTGAAAATTTCGTAGGTCTTGCTAAAAAAGGTTATTATGACGGTCTTACTTTCCACCGTGTTATAAATGATTTCATGATTCAGGGAGGTGACCCTCAGGGTAATGGTACTGGTGGCGAGTCCATATGGGGCGGAAAATTTGATGGTGGTACAGACCCACACTTAATCCATGCTGCCGGAGCTATCGCTTATGCAAACAGCGGAGCTACTTCTACTAATGGCAGTCAGTTCTATATAGTTACCGGAAAAGTATACACTGATGAAGAAATTGAAAATTACAAGTCTCAGGGATATAATATTTCAGATGAAGCAAAACAGATTTATACTACTGTAGGCGGTACTCCATTCCTTGACGGAAACTATACAGTTTTCGGTCAGGTATATGAAGGACTTGATATTATTTTCCAGATACAGCAAGTTTCAACTGATACCGGAAACGACAAGCCTATGAAAGATGTTATTATAGATTCAGTAACCGTTGACAAGTATGACGATGAAGAACTTAAATGGTACATCACTGATTATGGTAATTATGATTCTCAGGCAACTTCCGAAACTACTCAGGCAGAAGCAGTTCCTGTAAAAAACTTCACTGCACCAGAAGTTGGCGACAAAATTATAAGCATGACCATTAAGGATTATGGTGAAGTAAAATTCAGACTGTTTCCTGAATATGCCGATAAAGGCGTTGAAAACTTCATCGGACTTGCTGAACAAGGTTATTATGATGGACTTACTTTCCACCGTGTTATAAATGATTTCATGATTCAAGGCGGTGACCCCGAAGGCACTGGTCGTGGTGGCGAATCCATGTGGGGCGGTAGTTTTGATGGCGGTACAGATTCTCATCTTATTCACGCTGCCGGTGCTGTCGCTTATGCAAACAGCGGTTCAACTTCCACTGACGGAAGCCAATTCTATATAGTTACCGGTGAAAAATACTCTACAGATGAACTCACTCAACTTGAAAGTTATGGTTATAATTTTTCAGATGAGGCTATGGAAATATATTCCACTGCTGGTGGCACTCCTTGGCTTGACGGCGGTTATACAATTTTCGGACAGGTGTATGACGGTCTTGACATTATCTTTGATATCCAGAAAACTGAAACAGACGAAAACGACAAGCCTGTTGAAGATGTTATAATAGAATCAGTAAAAGTCGGCGAATATGACGGCAGTCAGATACGCTGGTATATATCCGATTATGACGGAACAGATACTTCAGTTACTGAAGAAAATACTTCAGAAAACTCTGAAATCACTGAAGAAGTTTCTACAGAAGCATATTCTGAAGAAACTCTCAACTAAATAAAGTTGTATAATTTTATTTATATATATTCCGCCTGTGTAGGCTTACGGAAATTACAGTTTTTTTCTGTATAAAAGATAATCAGGAGCAGAGAAAAATTTCCTGAGAAATAAGGAGAGAGTATAATTTGAAAAAATTTATTATCAAAGGTGGTCGCCGTCTTTCCGGTGAAGTCGTAATCAGTGGTGCTAAAAATGCTGTTGTAGCTATACTTCCGGCGGTTATTCTTTCGGACGAACCTTGCATTATTGAAAACGTTCCCGATATAAGCGATGTAAGAATATGTCTTAAAACTCTGACCGAAATTGGTGCAGAAGTTACCTATCTTGGCAACTACACTTACAAAATAGACCCTACTACTGTTAACAAATTCTGCGTCCCATATGAAGTCGCAAGAAAAATGCGTGCATCATATTATTTTCTGGGAGCGTTACTCGGCAAATACAATAAAGCAAGAGTTTCAATGCCGGGGGGGTGTTCCCTTGGCGACAGACCTATAGACCAGCATTTAAAGGCTTTTTCACTCCTCGGAGCTGATTACACACTAAGTCAGGGAATGATTGACCTTAAAGCTGATAAACTTACCGGAAATCAGATTTTCTTTGATGTAGTTACAGTTGGTGCAACTATGAATGCCATGCTCGCTGCTGTAAAAGCTGAAGGTCTTACTGTTATTGCAAATGCCGCTAAAGAACCTCACATTGTAGACCTTGCAAATTTCCTCAACTCAATGGGAGCTAATATCATGGGAGCAGGTACTGATGTTATCAAAATCAGAGGTGTTGAACATCTTCATGGTACTAACTATTCAGTAATCCCTGACCAGATTGAAGCAGGTACATTTATGATTGCAGCAGCAGCTACAAGAGGTGATGTTACAATTAAAAACGTCATTCCTAAGCACCTTGAGTCCATTACAAAGAAACTTCAGAAAATAGGTGTAAATGTTGAATGTTTCGACGACAGCGTAAGAGTGTGGACTGAAGGTCCTCTTGTAAAGACTAATATTAAAACTTCACCTCACCCCGGATTTCCAACTGATATGCAACCACAAATCGCTACACTTTTAACTCTTGCGTCTGGTACAAGCATTATAACCGAAAGCATCTGGGACCAGCGTTTCAGATATGTCGATGAACTTCGCCGAATGGGTGCGGATATCACTGTAAATGGTTGTGTTGCTTTAATAGAGGGTACAGGAAAACTTACCGGTGCTCCCGTAAAAGCCTGCGACCTTAGAGCAGGTGCAGCATTGATTATAGCCGGACTCGCTGCAAGTGGAATTACTGAAATTGAAGATATCTTCCACATTGAAAGAGGTTACGACAGCATGGATGTTAAACTCCGTGCAATAGGTGCTGATATACAAAAAGTTTCTGAACCCGATGAAATTTCAGAAACAGATGTACAGCCACCTTTAAACAGAAACGAATCTGCCGAAAAAGCAGAAGCAGTTTAAAGAAACATGAAAGTATTTGTACATGGTCTGGGGCAATCGTCTGAAAGCTGGAACAAAACAATAAGTTATATGAAAGATTCTGAAAATATTTTTTGTCCCGACCTTTGCAGTCTTCTTCATAATACTGAACCGGATTATAATAATCTGTATGGAAAGTTTGCGGATTACTGCAATAAATTCAATGAACCAATTGATTTATGCGGTTTGTCACTCGGAAGTATTTTAGCACTCAATTATGCTATTGAATATCCGGAAAATGTAAAATCACTTATTCTTATTGCACCACAGTACAAAATGCCGGTTAAACTTCTTAAATTACAGAATTTAATTTTTCGTTTTATGCCGAAATCAATGTTTAAACAAACAGGATTTGACAAAAATTCTTTTATACAGTTATGCAAAACAATGATGAAACTTGATTTTAGTGATTGCGTAATTTCATGTCCAACATTGATTATCTGCGGTGAAAAGGACAGGGTAAATAAAAAATCTTCTTATGAACTTTCAAAAAAACTTGACAGTAAGTTGATTTTTCTGAAAAATTCAGGTCATGAAGTAAATATAGATTCTCCTAAGAGACTTGCAAAAATTCTCAAAATATTCACTTCTGAAAAAAATGACAACAAGAAATCTTAATATCATTCCCCCTACTACGAATTAAAACAGCAAATTTTATATCATAATACAAAAGACGGAGTTAATGCTCCGTCTTTTACATTGGAAAAATACTTTCATGAATATATACAAACAATTATATTATCAAAATAAATTACAGACCATTAGAATGCTTTTGTTGATTTTTAATGAGTTTTTTAGGAATATGTGAAAATCGTTGATAAATATTTGTTAAACTTTACAATTGAAAAAAATCCTCAAACATGATACAATATAAATATACCAATTGTAAAGTTATTTCCGGACTTTTAGAGGAAAACCACTCGTAAAGTCATAAAGGAAATTTACTTATAGTAAAATAGCCGTTCACTTACGGCAGATTGGAGTTACAATTTTATGTCAAATAAACAGGTTAATCCCCTTATGGAAAAAATCACACAGGCATTCCCCGAAAAACTTCATGCTATCTACAGTGTATCACCTGAAGAAGCATCAGACAAACAGATTTATCATGTTTTGTCATCTATAATTGTTGAAATTCTTGGTAAAAAAAGACAGAATTTTATGAACCATACTCATTCTGTTGGTGGTAAACAAATTTATTATTTATCAATGGAATTCCTTATGGGACGTTCTCTTAAAACAAATCTCTACAATCTTGGAATAGTTGATGATGTAAAAGCTATGCTTGCACATTCCGGAATTAATCTTGATAAGATTTATGACCAAGAACCTGATGCTGGTCTCGGAAACGGTGGTCTCGGACGTTTAGCAGCTTGTTATCTTGATGCCCTTGCTACTACTGGTTTCCCTGCAATGGGTCATTCAATCTGTTATGAATATGGTATCTTCCAGCAGAAATTACAGGACGGCTGGCAGACTGAACTTCCTGATAACTGGCTTCCGGGCGGTTCCGTATGGCTCGTTCCAAAGCCTGAACTTTCAATAGACGTTCACTTTGAGGGCGACCTTCAGGAATACTGGAACAGTCAGTCACACTATATTTCCCATGTAAATTACAGCACAGTTGTTGCTACTCCTTATGATATGTATGTTTCCGGATACGGCTCTGAAGGTGTTTCAGTACTTCGTCTCTGGTCTGCAAAAGCTCCTGGCTTTGATATGGAAATGTTCAATCAGGGATTCTATGACAAGGCTGTAAATCAGAATGCTATTGCTAATGCTATTTCTAAGATTCTCTATCCTAACGACAATCATCAGGAAGGTAAATCACTCCGTCTCCGTCAGCAGTATTTCCTTTGTGCTGCATCAGTAGGAGATATCGTAAACAATCACATGAGCGTTTACGGCACTCTCGAAAACCTTGCTGATAAGGTTGCAATCCACATCAACGATACTCACCCGACACTTGCTATTCCTGAACTTATGAGAATACTCCTTGATGACTGCGGTTATACATGGGAAAAATCTTGGGATATCGTTACAAAAACTTTTGCATATACAAACCACACTGTTATGGCAGAAGCTCTTGAAAAATGGGACGTTAGCCTTGTTAAATCCGTTATTCCGAGAATCTTCTCAATCATTGTTGAAATCAACAACAGATATTGCCAGTCACTTATGGAAAGCAATGGTCATGACAGTGCTAAAACAACTCGTATGTCCATTATCAAGGATAATCAGATTCATATGGCTACACTTTGCGTTGCAGTTTCACACAGCGTAAACGGTGTTTCAAAGCTTCACTCTGAAATCATCAAGGAATCTGTTTTCCATGATGAATACTGCCATACTCCTGAAAAGTTCAAGAACGTAACTAATGGTATTGCTTACAGAAGATGGCTCTATCAGTCAAATCAGGGTCTTACAAACCTCCTCAAAGAAACTATTGGCGATAAGTTTATAAAGGACGGTGCAGAACTCGAAAAGTTCAGAGCATTCCAGAACGATAAGTCCGTTCTTGAAAAGCTTATAGCTGTAAAAAAAGAAAACAAGCAGAAATTTGCTAAGCATGTAAAGCATAATACAGGTATTATTCTTAATACTGACAGCATTTTTGACGTACAGGTAAAGCGTCTCCACGAATACAAGAGACAGCACCTCAATGTTATGAATATTCTTGCTGATTACGCATACCTGCTACAGAATCCTGATGCTGATTTCACTCCAAAGACTTATATTTTCGCTGCTAAGGCTGCTCCTGGTTACTACCTCGCTAAGCAGATTATCAAAATGATTTGGGCTATCTCCGAAGAAATCAGAAAGAATCCTCGTATCAATCAGAAGTTGCAGGTTATCTTCCTTGAAAACTACTGTGTAACACTTTCTGAACTTCTCATGCCTGCATCTGAAATTTCTGAACAGATTTCACTTGCTGGTACAGAAGCTTCCGGTACTGGTAACATGAAATTCATGCTTAATGGTGCTATCACTCTCGGAACTCTTGACGGTGCAAACATCGAAATTAACGAATCCGCAGGAGAAGGCAATAACATTATCTTCGGTATGAAAACAGAAGAAGTTAACGCTCTCAAGGCAAAAGGTTACAATCCAGAAGAATATTTCAATAATAATCCTCTTATTCATGAAGCTATTGAACGTATGTATCACGGAATAAATGGTTGTACTTTCAATGACGTTGCAAATTCCCTTAAAGAACGTGACCCGTATATGGTTCTTGCTGATTTCGACGACTACAGAAGAGCTCAGAAGTTCAGTACAGAATGCTACAACGATACTATGAAGTGGGCTAAAATGTCTCTTAACAATATTGCCGGTGCTGGTATCTTCTCTGCTGACCGTGCAGTTACAGAATACGCAGATAATATCTGGCATCTCAGATAATCAGCTTTGCCCGATTAACCAAATACAAGGGGACGAATTAATTTCCGTCCCCTTTTACATATAAATTAGGAGTGATTTTTTATGAAACCCATTTACGATACCTGGAATCTTAATTATAAATCAATTTTCGGTGCTATAAAACAAGGTGAAACTTGTAATTTTTCAATAAGACTTCCTAAAAATATTTCGCTTGATTTTCCGCCGGTGCTTGTTCTTTTCAGAACCGGTTTCAAAGAACGTTTTCTTAACATGGAACTAACTGAAACAACCGACGAAGACAACGTTTATACCACAGCATATACTGCAAACTATACTGATGTACATTATTATTATTTCGCATACACAAGCGGTGGAATACGTCATTACATTAAAAAGATAAACTGTCATGAAGGTAACATAGATTACGGCGATTTATTCCAGCTTACAGTTTACGCTAATAACTATGAAACCCCTGATTTCCTTAAAGGCGGTGTAATGTATCAGATTTTCCCAGACCGTTTCTGTAAAAGCGGAAAAGTTCACGAAAATGTACCGACTGACAGAATTATTCGTGATGATTGGGGCGGTACTCCGTATTACAAGCCAGACCAGAACGGTCATGTTTGGAACAACGATTATTTCGGAGGGGACTTTGCCGGCATACAGTCAAAACTCGGATATCTTAAAGATTTAGGAGTAACTTGCATTTATCTTAATCCTATTTTTGAATCCCATGAAAACCACCGTTATAATACCGCAAACTACATGAAAGCTGACCCATTACTTGGCACTAATGACGAATTTGAAGAACTCTGCACAGAAGCTAAAAAATACGGAATTTCAGTTATTCTTGACGGCGTATTTTCACATACCGGTGCGGACAGCGTATATTTCAACAAATTCAACAGATACGATACAAAAGGTGCATATAATAGTCCGGATAGTCCTTATTATGAATGGTACAGCTTTATAAACTATCCTGATGTATATGAGGCTTGGTGGGGAATTGATACTCTCCCGAACGTCTGGGAAAACAACGAAAGTTACACAGAATTTATCTGCGGTGAGGACGGCGTTCTTAACTATTGGCTTTCAAAGGGTGCAGCAGGATATCGTCTTGATGTTGCTGACGAACTTCCAGACCAGTTCCTTAATAACCTCCGCAAATGCGTAAAGGGATACAACAAGGACAAAATCGTTATCGGTGAAGTATGGGAAGATGCTTCAAACAAGGAAAGCTATGGCGTAAAACGCCGTTATCTTCTCGGCGACCAGCTCGATTCCGTTATGAACTATCCATTCAGAGAGGCTATTATAAACTACGTAAAAGGCGGAAGTGTAAAGAATTTCATATATTCAGTAATGACCATTATTGAAAACTATCCTAAGCCTACAATTGACGTACTTATGAACTTTGTTTCAACTCACGATATTGAACGTGCTATAAATCGTCTCGGCGGTGAAAACTGCGACAACAAAGACAAAGATTGGATGGCTGAAAAATATCTCAATGAACAGCAATATGCACAAGGAAAAAATCTCCTTAAAGCTGCTATGGCATTAATGTTCTTCCTGCCGGGTGTACCAAGTATTTATTACGGAGATGAAGCAGGATTACAGGGTTACAAAGACCCATTTAACCGCCGTTGTTATCCATGGGGCAACGAAGACAAGGAACTTATCGAATATGTTTCAGAACTCAGCCGTGTAAGAAAATCTATTCCTAATATGAAATACGGAAGAACTTACTTTACTCTCAATGATAATGAAGTTATTGATGAACGTGTTGTATCTTTCACAAGACAGGGCGAAACAGATTACATTATTTTCGTAAACAGAAGTTGCGATGATATAGTATTTGAAAACATTGACAAACTTATGCCGAGATTTAAGAATTTCTCCCAGATGTACGGCGAATTTAAAGACAATACTGTTAAAATAAAACCTTATGGTTATACAATAATCAAAGCAAAATTCATAGACTGATTACAATATTTACAACGGTTCTGAATAAAGAGCCGTTGTTTTTTTATGTAAATAACAAGAGTTTTTGTTTGGTATAACGTCTAATTATATGTCGGTATCATGAATTGATTTCATTTGTGTGAAAATTTCTTTAATTTGCTTGCAATCCAAATAAAATTATAGTATAATGATTATTGATATAATCGGGGATTATGGCTTTTTCGCTATCCCCTAAAAAAAGGAGGAATAATAACCTTGGCAAAATCCAAAGCTATTGGCTCTAAGCAGAAGCCACTAATTACAGCAACGGATATAATTGCGTCAAAAACTCAGGTGAAATACAAACCACTTTATTATGTTGCCGCATTTTTAATCCCTGCTCTGCTTACCCTTATTGCGTATGCCTTTTTTGGCATATATCCTTTCAATGAACGCTCCGTACTTGCCCTTGACCTGAACGGACAGTACATCTACTATTTTGAAGCTATTCGTGATGCCTTCTGGGGTGACGGAAGCGTTTTCTACAACTGGAGTCGTAACCTCTCCGGTGAATTTATGGGTATTACTGGTTACTACCTTGCAAGTCCGTTTACACTGATTGTCATTCTTATGCCAAGAAGTCTGATTCTTGAAGCAATAATGATTATGCAATTATGCAAAGTCGGTGCAGCCGGATTAACATTCTGTATCTATGCACAAAAATCAAAAAATGTTCAGCCATTGCAGTCAATACTGTTTTCCACAATGTATGCAATGATGAGTTATGTAGCAATACAGCTTATCGACCCTATGTGGATTGATGGTCCTGTTTTCCTGCCACTCATTATCTTAGGCATTGAATACCTTATAGATGACGGCAGAAAGCTTAACTATATTATTCCGCTTGCAATAATGTTTGTAGCTGAATTCTATATCGGATACATGGTTGCAATATTCGTTGCTATTTACTTCTTCTACTACCTCTTCTTCGGAACTAAAAGACAATTCAAAAGCGTTGGCGAATATTTCAAAACATTTGTAAGAATGGCTCTCTCAACAATTGTTGTTCTTATGTGCAGTATCTTTATGATACTTCCGGTTTATAACGGTCTTTCAAACGGTAAATTCAACTTTTCTGAACCGGATTTCAGTTATAAAAATCTTTTCCAGTTGCTTGAACTTGTTCCTACTCTTCTTCCAAACCAGTATTATTCTGTAAACGTTGACGAAGGTTCAAGAATGTACGGCAGACCGGAAATTTATTGCGGTGTACTTACAGTTACACTTCTTCCGCTTTTCTTCATGAACAAAAAAATTAAAGCCAACCGCAAAATAGGCTATGGACTTCTTACAATAATAATGATTGCAAGTATGTATATAAAACCTATTAATATGCTTTGGCACGGCGGACAAGACCCTAACTGGTTACCATTCAGATATTCATTCCTGTTATCATTTATATTTGTTTCAATGGCTGCTGAAATTTTTTCAAATCTTGACGGATATAAATTGTCTGTCGGAAGCGTCGCCGGAACGTTTGCCGGAATTGCGGTTCTGGTGGCATTCTTTAACGAACGTATGCCGAAATACAATTACAATGAAGAAAAATATCAGTATGTTGCAAAACTTCCATACAAGACCACTGAAACATACAACGGAAAAACTCACGAAGAATTATGGCTTGGTACACTTGCTTTTGGTATAATGCTTGCAGGTATATATCTTATCTATCTTTATTTCTACAGCCACTCCAAAAACAAAAAAGCAAGAAATATAATGACTATTGCAGTAGCATTTGTAGTATTCTTTGAAGCAGGTTACAATGCTTATGATACTTTTAAGAAAATCAACAAGGAAGTTGCTTATTCCGACAGGTCAACCTATCAGGAAATTATGTCTGCTCCCGAAATTGTAAAAACTATTGAAGAATATGACGACGGTTTATACCGTTCAGAAAAGACTTTCCAGAGATGCGTAAATGATAATCTGGCTTACGGATTAAAGGGTATTTCCCACTCAAGTTCAGTCATGAACGCTAAAGCAATTAATTTTGCTGATGCTCTCGGATATTTTACACAAAGTTACGAAACACAGTACAAGGGAAACAATGTTGTAGCAGATTCACTTCTCGGAATAAAATACGTCGTTGATGACCCTAACAGAAATTCCGGTAATCGTTCATTGCTTGAACCTTACTATGAAAAAGTGCTTGAATCTTCATATATAAATAACAGTGGTGTCAGAACTCCAGTTGACATTTACGAAAACAAAGACGCTCTCGCAATTGCTTACAGTGCAAGTGATGATATTCTTAAACTCGGTCACCTCGGAAACGACAACCAGTTTAACAGTATGAATATTTTTCTTAGCACACTTACCGGAAATACAGATTTCCAGACAACTGAAGACGGTGCAATTATTATAAATGGATTCAAGGAATATTACAAAAAACTTGAACCTGAAGCTTATGAGGGTGATTCAGTATTTGACCCTAACCAAGTTCGTCATAGTATTTACACTCCTACTGACGCTAACGGAAACGTTATTGAAAGCAAAGCACATCATGCTTATGATGCTCTCCCGAACGCAATTGACCCTGTTGTAAATATGCATATCACTACTCAGTATGACGGTCCTGTTTATATGCATATAGACAGTGATTTCTATAAGGGTGTAAATATATGGGTTTCAAAGGACAAGGACGAAAACGGAAATTATTACAATCATCAGGAATACGGCAACTATCTTAAAGACCACATAAGACCTATTGTAAGACTTGGTTCTTATCCTGCCGGCACTGAACTTGAAGTACGTTTCACTATAACAAAAACAGAAGGAAGTTCTGTATATGTAGGTTCAAACGAACACTTCATGTTCAAAGTAAATAATGGTTTACAGCTCTATAACCTTGATTATGACGCATTCCATCAGGATATAGAACAGCTTAAAAAGAATCAGTTTGAAGTTGACATGGACAAGTCAAACGACAGATATCTTGAAGGTACTGTAAATATTGATGAAGGTCAATTGTTATTTACAACTATTCCTTACGAAAAGGGCTGGACTCTCACCGTTGACGGCAAAAAAGCTGACGACCTTATAACTGAAATCAAAAACGAAGAAACTGGTACAATCAGTTACAAAAATGACTTTGATGCCGAAACAGGTAAGGTTATTATGCTTGAATCCACTATCGGTCTTAAACTTCCTGCCGGTGAACATACTATTACTATGAAATACACTCCACCTGGATTTACTCTCGGTATGTTTACACTTGTTCTCGGTATAGGAATCATGATTATATTCTATCGTTATGACAAGAAAAATAATCAGGTTCTTATCGCACTCCAAAAGGAAAAGGAAAGAAAAAAACAGGGACTTTCTCCCGAAGACACTAACGAAAGTTCAGAAAAAAAGAACGTTCAGATTATAAAATCAAAGGGAGCTGTCTCCGAACAAGAACTCGTTCAGAAAACAAGTGATGAAGAAAACGAAACAGAAACAGTTACAGAGGATTCCGAAAATGATACTCCGGAAACTCCTGATTTTGAAAGTTCATCTGACAATAAAAACAAAAAGAAAAAATAATATTTTTAATTCCCTGTTCGCATGAATGGGGAATTTTTTTATAAGAAATCACTATAAAAATACTTGAATTTTTTGTTAGTTATAACTATGACATTTTTTCTGAAAATGTGTTATAATTTATATATAAACTTATTTATAGGGGGATATGAAAATGTACAACATAAATGATGTCGTTGTATACGGTTCAAATGGAGTATGCGTAATAACTGCTATTGAAAAACGTGATTTCAGCGGTGAAAATATCGAATATTATATTCTTCACCCTGTTCACAACTCGAAAAACACTTTCTATGTGCCAACTGAAAATTCTGTACTTACTGAAAAACTGAAAAAAATTTACTCACCAAAAGAAATAGATAACTTGATTGCAACAATATCCGAAAAAAATTCCTTGTGGATTGAAAATAATATACAGAGAAAAGAAGCTTACAAGCAAATTATTGAAAATGGAAACAGAAATGAACTTCTTTGCCTTATAAAAACTCTTCATGAAAAAAATCTTGAACTTATCAGCAAACATAAAAAATTGCATTCCACTGACGAAAGATTTCTGAGAGATGCAGAAAATATCATTTATGATGAGTTTTCGTATTCACTGGATATACCACGTGAAGAAGTAATCGATTACATAAAAAAACATATCTGATTATAAAAAAATAATTCTTTATGTAAAATTCACCTTTCGCCCGAACGGTGAATTTTTTTGTAAATTAATCTTGCATTTCTTGTTTTTTTATGTTATTATATAAGGTAAGAATGCCATGGCTTATGGTAAATTTTTATTACGTACTATTTATGTACGGGTTGGGAGAATTGTATGCCAAAAAGACAGGATATCAACAAAATTATGATTATTGGCTCTGGTCCTATCATTATTGGTCAGGCTTGCGAGTTTGACTATTCAGGTACTCAGGCTTGTAAGGCTCTTAAAAATTTGGGTTATGAAATTGTTCTTGTTAACTCTAACCCCGCTACTATTATGACAGACCCCGATGTTGCTGACATCACCTACATTGAACCCCTTAACATTGCAAGACTTACTCAGATTATCGAAAAAGAACGTCCTGATGCTCTTTTGCCAAACCTTGGCGGACAGTCCGGACTTAACCTCTGTTCAGAACTCGATAAAGCCGGCGTTCTGAAAAAGTATAATGTACAGGTAATCGGTGTACAGGTTGATGCCATCGAACGTGGCGAAGACAGAATAGAATTCAAGCACACTATGGATAAGCTCGGAATTGAAATGGCAAGAAGTGAAGTTGCATATTCTGTTGATGAAGCAGTAAAGATTGCAGAACAGCTTAAATATCCGGTTGTACTCCGTCCGGCATACACCATGGGCGGTGCAGGAGGCGGAATGGTTTACAACGTTGACGAACTCAAGGTTGTATGTGCAAGAGGCTTACAGGCATCACTTGTTGGACAGGTTCTCGTTGAGGAATGCGTAAGCGGTTGGGAAGAACTTGAACTTGAAGTTGTTCGTGACGCTGAAAACAATATAATTACTGTATGTTTCATTGAAAATATTGACCCTATCGGCGTTCATACCGGTGACTCTTTCTGTTCAGCACCTATGCTTACAATTCCGGAAGACGTACAGCAGGAACTTCAGAAACAGGCATACAGAATCGTTGAATCTATTGAAGTTATCGGCGGTTGTAACTGTCAGTTTGCACGTAATCCCGAAACAGGCAGAATTATTGTTATTGAAATTAATCCACGTACTTCACGTTCATCTGCCCTTGCATCAAAAGCTACTGGTTTCCCGATTGCTCTCGTATCTGCAATGCTTGCCTGCGGACTTACTCTTAAAGACATTCCTTGCGGTAAATACGGTACTCTTGACAAATACACTCCGGACGGCGATTATGTTGTAATCAAGTTTGCAAGATGGGCATTTGAAAAGTTCAAGGGTGCAGAAGACAAACTTGGCACTCAGATGAAAGCTGTCGGCGAAGTTATGAGTATCGGCAAAACTTACAAAGAAGCTTTCCAGAAAGCTATAAGAAGTCTTGAAACTGGTCGCTATGGTCTTGGATTCGCTAAAAACTTCCACGAACTTTCTAAGGAAGAACTTCTTAATAAACTCCGTTATCCGACAAGCGAAAGACAGTTCATTATGTATGAGGCTCTCCGTAAGGGTGCTACAGTTGATGAAATATTTGAACTTACAAAAATTAAACATTGGTTCATTGAACAGATGCTTGAACTCGTTCAGGAAGAAGAAAAACTTATCTCCTTAAAGGGAAGCGTTCCTGAAAAAGAAGTTCTTAAACAGGCTAAACTTGACGGTTTCTCAGACAGATATTTAAGTTCACTTCTCAATGTTACAGAAGAAGAAATCAGAAATGCACGTATTGGTTTCGGCATTAAGGAAGCTTGGGAGGGCGTTCATGTAAGCAGTACTGAAAATGCAGCTTACTATTATTCAACCTATCATCTTGATGAAGATTCAAGCCCAGTAAGCAATAACAAGAAAATTATGATTCTCGGCGGTGGTCCTAACAGAATTGGTCAGGGTATCGAATTTGACTATTGCTGTGTTCACGCTGCACTCGCACTTAAAAAACTCGGTTTTGAATCAATTATTGTAAACTGCAACCCTGAAACAGTTTCAACAGATTATGATACTTCCGATAAACTCTACTTTGAACCTCTTACACTTGAAGATGTTCTCAGTATTCACGAAAAAGAAAAGCCACTCGGAGTCATTGCACAGTTTGGCGGACAGACTCCGCTTAACCTTGCAAATGACCTCAAAAAATATGGAGTTAAAATTCTCGGTACAACTCCGGAAACTATTGACCTTGCCGAAGACAGAGACCATTTCCGTGCAATGATGGATAAACTTGGTATTCCTATGCCTGAATCCGGAATGGCTGTAAACGTTGATGATGCTCTTGAAATCGCTAACAGAATAGGCTATCCTGTAATGGTTCGTCCTTCATACGTTCTTGGCGGTCGTGGTATGGAAATCGTTCACGACGACGAAATGATGCGTGTTTATATGTCCGCTGCTGTTGGTGTAACTCCTGACAGACCTATTCTTATAGACAGATTCCTCCACCATGCTACAGAATGTGAAGCAGATGCTATTTCCGATGGCACTAACTGTTTTGTACCTGCTGTCATGGAACACATTGAACTCGCTGGTGTACATTCCGGAGACTCTGCTTGTATTCTTCCTGCTAAGAATCTTACACAGAAACAGATTGACACTATCAAGGAATACACTAAGAAAATAGCTGTTGAAATGAATGTTTGCGGTCTTATGAATATGCAGTATGCTATTGAAGACGATACTGTTTATGTACTTGAAGCTAATCCACGTGCTTCAAGAACTGTACCTCTTGTTTCAAAGGTTTGCAATATAAACATGGTTCAGATTGCAACAGAAATCATTACTTCCGAACTCACCGGAAAACAGTCACCAGTTCCTGCACTCAAGGACAAGACTATTACTCACTATGGCGTTAAGGAAGCTGTATTCCCATTCAATATGTTCCCAGAAGTTGACCCTGTTTTAGGTCCTGAAATGCGTTCTACCGGTGAAGTGCTTGGTATATCAAATTCATTCGGTGAAGCTTATTACAAGGCTCAGGAAGCTACTCAGATAAGACTTCCCGAAGAAGGAACTGTCCTTCTCAGTGTTTGTGACCGTGACAAGCCTGAACTTATGGACATTGCAAAGGCATTTAATAAACTCGGTTTCAAAATAATTGCTACTGGAAAAAGTTATCAGATGATTAAAGAAGCTGGCATTCCTTGCGAAAAAATATTCAAAATTTACGAGGGCAGACCTAATATTGCCGACGAAATCGCAAATGGTGAAATTCAGCTTATTATAAACACTCCTGCTGGCAAAACAAGTTCTCATGATGACAGCTATATCAGAAAGGCTGCTATAAAACATCGTGTACCTTATATAACTACTATGGCTGCTGCTAAAGCAAGTGCAGAAGGTATTAAATCTATCAAGGAAAATAAACATTTCGGTGTTAAATCACTTCAGGCACATCATGCTGATATAAAGTAATTAAGATATAAAAAAACTCCCTGTTATCTTTCGATGACGGGGAGTTTTTTTAACAAGTATAAGCAAGAATTTTCCAGTAATGAACGAAAATAAATCGGTATCCATGAACTTACTTGTCAGTCTCCGTGAAATTACCTAATATTAATTGAAACAAGAAAAACAAAAAGTTGAAAAATTTCTGGATAAATAAGAAGTTTACGTAAACAATAATGATACACTGCTGAAAATTCGTGCAGTAATTTCACGTAAAGGACTTGATTTTTATGAAAAAGATTTTATTGACCTGTTCCATATTAATTAGCTGTGTGGCTTTTGTATCGTGCGGAAATAACGACGATTCATATTCTTCTGACGGCGAAATGCTTACAACAGAGTATGCAACAACTGAACACGTAACAACTCAGGAAACCAAAAATAAAGAAACTGAAACTACTACAAAGAAAAATGATGACAATGATTCACATTACAGCACAGATGAGGACGGAAATGTTAACACCGGCGGGAGTAGTACTACCACTAAAGAAAATCGTGCAGATGACATAATTGACGGAGCAGGTGACGCCGGAAAAGATATCGTTGACGGAGTAGGTGATGCTGTCGGAGACGTTGTTGACGGTGCTGGTGATGCCGTTGATGATGTAATTGACGGCATTGAAGGTGAAACAAATACCCATGATTACAGTGAATCAGATAATCAGTAATTTCCATAAAAACGGGACTGCATATTAAAATCAGTCCCATTTTTATCGATAGTTTTCAACATTTCAACGTTGATTATTGCTTCACTTACAGAAATCAGAAAAATTTATCCGCATATTTCAATTATAGCTTCTGCCATTATTTCAGCATTTCTGATAAGATTTTCTTCTGTCACAAACTCATCTGCTGAATGCATATTACCGTCTTCATTCGGGAATTCTGCTCCAAATGCTACTCCTCCATTTATATCATGAACATAAGTTCCGCCACCTATAGCAATACAACGTCCCTTGTCTCCTGTTATACGTTCATAAACTCTGAGCAAAGACTGTACAAATTCGCTGTTTTCATCAGTAATATGAGGTTCTGTACCCTCGCATGAATCAATAATGAATCCTTTATTTTCAAGTGAACTGCATATTATTGTGGATATTTCTTTCAGATTTCTGTCAAGTGGAAAACGTATATCAATACCTCCTTTAAGTCTGCCGTTTTCGGTATTGAGAAGAGATAATACACAAGTCATTTTTCCGGACAAATCATCTTTAAAGCCGAGTCCGCATGATTTGCCGTCCGTTTCGCCATGCGGGAACAATTCTGACAATCCGCACAATAACGGCTTTTCAAACTTTTTACTATATTCTTCAAGAAACTTTGTAATAGCATTTTCTCCCTTTTCGGGTGTGGAAGCATGAGCAGATTTGCCCTCATAAACAAAAGTTTTATCATGTACTTTCACTGTACAGCTTTCCGGAACAGCATTAATAACTTTTCCGGCATTTATTGACATTTCCTCAAAAGGTGCTGAAAAATATACTCTAATCATACCCTTTTCGGCATTGATAACCGGATATTCACCGTCCGGCGTGAAAACCATTGGCGGAAGTTTTCTTTTTGTACGATAATATGCAAGGTCAGAAGAACCATTTTCTTCATCTGTTCCAAATATCAACCGAACATTGTGTTTAAGGGGCTTAGCAAGCTCTTTAACGGCTTTCAAAGCAAACAGTGATGATACAGCAGGTCCTTTGTCATCGCACGTTCCACGCCCTATTAAACGTCCCTCAGAGCGTTCGAGTATATACGGATTACTGTTCCAACCAGTTCCCTCCGGTACAACGTCAAGGTGAGTAAGAATTGCTAAAGCTGGTTCTGTGCTGTCATAATCCGCTGAACCTACATAGTTTTCAACATTTTCAACAGTAAAACCTGATTCTTTACACTTTCGGAGCATAATTTCAAGAGCTTTTGCACAGTTTTCACCAAAAGGATTCTCATTATCCGGTTTATCTTTTACACTTCTTACTGCAACAAGTTCGGAAAGCAAGTCAATCATTTCTTCACGATGCGATTCAAGATATTGTCTAATTGTCATAATAATATACCTCCAAAACAGATAACGGCATTTTCCCAAAAACCGAGAAAATGCCGTGTATTTTACAAAGAATATTATAATCAGTTAACTATAGTATCTTCTGTTTCCTTGTCAAAGATATGGATTCTGTTCGGGTCGATAGCCATTTTAACCTCGTCGCCAGGTCTTACAGTTGACCTTGAGCTTACTCTTGCTGTAAGCGGAATACCTTCACAATCAAGATAAAGATAAATTTCAGCACCCATCATTTCAGTGATTTCTACCTTACAGGAGATAACACCTGTTGTAGCATTTGAGAGATACATTTCTTCATCATGAATGCTTTCAGGACGAATACCGAGGATAATTTCCTTACCAACAAAGTTACCGAGTTCACGAGTAACCTTTGATTCAGGAACGATAACTTCAAATTTGTTTCTTGCAGAACCAAATTCAACAATGTACTGGTCGTATTCTCTTTCATACTTGAGAGTAGCATCAATGAAGTTCATCATAGGAGAACCAAGGAATCCAGCAACGAACTTGTTCTTTGGTTCATCGTACAATTTCTGAGGAGTATCAATCTGCTGAACCCAACCGTCTTTCATACAAACGATTCTGTCGCCCATGGTCATAGCTTCAGTCTGGTCATGAGTTACATAGATGAAAGTTGTACCGAGTCTCTTGTGAATCTTAGAAATTTCAGTTCTCATCTGAGCACGGAGCTTAGCATCGAGGTTTGAAAGAGGTTCGTCAAGAAGGAATACCTTAGGTGAACGAACGATAGCACGACCAAGTGCCACACGCTGACACTGACCACCTGACATAGCTCTTGGCTTTCTGTCAAGAAGATGTGTAAGGTCAAGAATCTTAGCAGCTTCATTAACTTTTCTTTCAATTTCGTCCTTAGGAACTTTACGGAGTTTAAGACCGAATGCCATGTTTTCAAAAACTGTCATATGCGGATAAAGAGCGTAGTTCTGGAAAACCATTGCGATATCTCTGTCCTTAGGAGCAATATCATTTACGAGACGGTCACCGATGTAAAGTTCGCCCTCGGAAATTTCTTCAAGACCGGCAATCATACGAAGTGTAGTAGATTTACCGCAACCTGAAGGTCCTACGAATACGATAAATTCCTTGTCTCTAATGTCAAATGTTGTATCATGGACAGCCTCTACGTTGCCCGGATAAATTTTCTTTATGTGTTTAAGGCTCAAACCTGCCATTTAATTAATCCTCCAATTCAAAAATTTTATTTGCTGATATATACCAGCAATAACGGTTATAATAATATAATACCAAACTTTTAAAAATTTTTCAAGATGCTAAATTGCCAAAGTTATGACCGTTTGTTTATGAGATTTGCCGAAAAAATGCCGGCAAAATCGTGACAAAAAAGGTCGAAATCGGGAGTTGAAAATAAGTTTTCCACATCTTTGTGCAATAATTCCATACACTGACCTAAAGCCAGTTTTTCGGGAAGAACAAGATTTCCAAGTGAAACACGCATTAAAATTTCTACATGATTGCCCACAGCTGAAAACATTCTCTTAATCTGGTGATATTTTCCCTCAAACAACTGAATAAACGCCAAATTTTCGGACAATTCGCATTCTCTAACATCTGCCGGCAGACATACTTCTCCCGAAGCTAACTTTAAACCATTTTTGAACAAATTAATATAATTACTTTGAAAGGGCTTGTCAAGTTTCACAATATAAATTTTTGATATGTGGTGCTTAGGAGAGAGAATCCTGTGTGCAAGATTGCCGTCATCGGTTATCAATAATGCTCCTAATGAGTCCTTATCAAGACGACCAGCAGGAAACATATTTTTAGTACGTAAGTTTTCCGGAACAAGATTTAAAACGCTTTCCCCGTCATTATCCGTTGTTGAACAGACATAACCGTCCGGCTTGTTAAGCAAAATATACCTATAGCGGTCTTTTCGGATTTCGTTTCCGTCAACAATGACTTTTGCGGTATCCGGATTTATTTTCATATCGGAATTTTTAGCTGTTTGTCCGTCAACTGTTATTACTTTTTTGCTGATAAGCTGTTTGATTGTACTTCTGGAAAATTCAGTGCGTTCAGAAATAAATTTGTCCAGTCTTAAAAGAGTCATAAATTCACCTTCCGGAATAAATTTAAAATTACAGGTATATTATTTAACATCAGCAAAAGTATTTACGGAGGTTACATAACATGAAAAAAAAGAAAGTTTTAATTCTTGTATTGATAGCTGTTATAATTTATACGGCGATATTTTTTATTCCTGAAAAAGACAAAAAACCTGAAAATTCTGAAACCGAAACAATTTCAGTTTCAGACAACAATGAACGCATAAATTATTTTGCACTTCACGGCTGGGAAGTTGAAGAAATATCTGAAAAAGATATAACTATACCGTCAGAATTTTCAGATGATTATGAAGAATACGCTGTTTTTCAGGACAGACAGAACCTCCCTTTACGCAAATATGCAGGAAAAAATGCCTGTCTTTATGTTTACAGGATATGTAATTTTCGTCCGGAAAATAAAAATATGCTCGCCGAACTCATTGTTTGTGAAGACACTGTAATAGGGTCAATGGTTTACAGTGAGGACGGCGGAAGTATACGTCTCTGCGTAAATTAAAAAATATTAATCAATTCCCCGATGAAAGGCAGACGCAAAGCTTTACCCTTTGATGCTCCGTACATAAGTGCAACTGCAATTGCTAATTCTGCAATAGTAATAACAAGATTTACGAGCCACCCAATCAGTGGAATTATTCCAATAATTTTCTTGACCGCCTCAATAACAAGCACGGCAAGAAACCATGTAAATTGCTGATTTGCATGAAATTTACAGAAATTTGAATTCTGGCAAACAATAACCGGAATGAAAAACAAAATAGGAAACAAATACGGCAATACAGCCGGAACAATATATTTCTGAACATCATTGCTATCAAACATACAAGCGGTTTTTTCGTCATTGAAGTTATCAAGAATCCTATCAATATCCATAACTCATTCTCCTTGTTCAAATTCACTGATAGTTGCCACAAAACTGGCTATATCCGTGAAATCATTATATACAGACGCAAATCTTATATACGATATGGGGTCAATTTTTCTGAGTTTTTCGAGAACTATTTCTCCTATTTCCCTTGAGGGAGCAACTGTTTTCAAAGCATTTGCATAGTAATTTTCAACATAGTCTGCTATTTCAGAAACCTGTCCTATAGTGACAGGACGTTTTTTTATTGCCGTAAAAATTCCCTTTATAAGCTTGTTACGGTCAAATGTTTCAAATGTTCCGTCACGCTTTTCGACCATAAGCAAAGGAATTTCCACAACTTCATATGTTGTAAATCTGCCTTTACATTTCAGGCACTCCCTGCGACGACGTATTTTTTCGTCAGAAGGTCTTGAATCGGTTACTTTTGATTCATCAAAGCCACAAAACGGACATTTCATACTTTTTCCCTCCCATATGGTGCAAGCATTTTTTCCAGTATGTTATAACATGAAACAAGTTCGCTTATTCCGCCGAAACCATTACGATAAAGTTCAAGCATTACACTGCATTCGGGATTGTATGAATTAAGCTTTTCAAAAAACTGTCTGAACTGAAAACGTCCTTTTCCAATCGGGAGACAGTCTCCTAACTCTCCGGAATCGCTTATATGTACATGAACTGTACTTTTTCCAACGGCATCAAGGAAACTAAAAGGGGTTTCACCGGCACGAATAGATTGTTTTGTATCAAGTACAAATGCAAATTCATTTCCGAGCATATTTGCTACATCTCTCACAAATGCCGAAGATGCACTCTGACAGCGTGAAACATTTTCGAGAGCTGTTTTTATACCAAAATCTTTTCCGAGTCTCCATAATTTGCTGTAACGTTCACAAAAAAGCTCTTTATTTTTGCCTGAACCGTTTTTACTGCCATGAAAAACAAATATTTTTGCCCCTACAGTATTCATGAAATCAAAATATAATTTATAATATTCAAGAATATCTTCAATACGCCTTTCATAATCAGAAAAAAACATCATGGTTTCCATTTCGCACGTAAAGGGGTGTACAGATACGCATTTCACATCAAACCTTTTCAGTAGTTGAGCTATATTATGCGAAAAACTTTTTTTGAGTTCGGAATGAGTATTTATGAATATTTCAGTACAGGCAATGCCGTTTACAGCAAGATTATATAAACTTTCCTCAAGTGGCTGAGGATAAAGACAAGCTGTAGAAACTCCCGCAATCACAAAATATTCCTCCCTTTTCCCCAATGTAAACTTATCCTTTTACGGAAAAGTTATTATAATAATATATCATATCTTTCCAGAAAAGTCAATAGATTTTTTTGACAAATTCAGTATTTTAAGCATATTATACATCGGGAGGTGAGTGAAATTGTATGATGAAATTTTCCTTGCGGTGATAGTAAGTCTTGATACATATCTTGCGTCGGTGGCTTACTGTAACAGCGGAATAAAAATACCTTTGCCGTCGATGATTGTAATAAGTTTCATAAGTGCCTTTGTACTGGGAATATCTCTGGAATTTTCAGACTTTATAGGGAGATTTGTTCCCGCTGAAATCTGCCACATATGCGGTACAATTATAATTTCCGCAATAGGAGTTATGACAATATTCAAGAGCATTATACGCAGTATTACAGGGCATATTTCCCGAAAAGGCGAAGTTTCAGTGCGTTCGGGAAAATATGGAATAGTTCTGAAACTCTATCTTGATGAAACAACAGCAGATTTTGATAATTCAAAAGTTCTTTCAGTTGCAGAAGCTTCTGCTCTTGCCCTTGCAAGTTCTCTTGACTCCACTGCAACCGGAATAAGCAGTGGTTTTGCCGGAATAAATCCGATTATAGCTTTTGTATTTACACTTGTTGCCGGAATTATTTCTATTATTCTGGGTTGCGTTACCGGAAAAAAACTCTCCTCCCTGCATCATGATTTTTCATGGATTTGAGGAGTATTATTAATCTTATTTGCTGTTTTCGGAATATAATCAGATTTTGTAAATAACTACTTCCGGCGGATTGAATAATCTAAATTTCCCCAGTCCTCCGGAAACAAGCAGTTTCATTCCATTGACATCGTATACGCCCTTTGAATACGGCGGAAAAAATTTTCTTTCGGGTGAAAAGATACCTTTTCCGAAAAACCTTACAACTCCGCCATGTATATGACTAAAATATATTCTGCAATCACAGAATTTTCAACGGCAGAATTTAACAGGAAATTATTTCTATTATTCTGGGTTGCGTTACCGGAAAAAAACTCTCCTCCCTGCATCATGATTTTTCATGGATTTGAGGAGTATTATTAATCTTATTTGCTGTTTTCGGAATATAATCAGATTTTGTAAATAACTACTTCCGGCGGATTGAATAATCTAAATTTCCCCAGTCCTCCGGAAACAAGCAGTTTCATTCCATTGACATCGTATACGCCCTTTGAATACGGCGGAAAAAATTTTCTTTCGGGTGAAAAGATACCTTTTCCGAAAAGTCTTACAACTCCGCCATGTACATGACCGCTTAAAGTATATTCAGCACCCCATTGTGAATAGACCTCCGCAAAAAACGGATTATGTGCCAAAAGTATTGTTTCACCATCGGGACACTTTCCAAGCAGATTATTTATCTGGGATAATGTAAGTTTTTCAAGATTTCTGTAACTATGCCCGTTTTTATAAACGTTCATGCTTTCTGCAAGTCCGTAAATATGTAATTTCCGGTTATTGATTTCTATTTCAACAGATTTATTGAAAAGCATTTTTACACCGGTTCGCTTTATTAATTCAGCAAATTTCTTTTTCATTTCGGGGGAAAGCTTTCGTTCATGGTTTCCGCAAATCATATACACCGGAGCAATTTTAACAAGATTTTCAAGCATTTTTTCAATGGCTGAAAAGTTTTTTTCACGGCGTGAAACAAGGTCTCCTGTTATGAATATAATATCAGGATTTTCACGGCGTATCAAACGGCAGATTCGGGAATTATCTTTCCCGAACCTGCGTTTATGAACGTCCGAAATATGAGCAATTTTAATATCATTGCCGAAACATTCATGCCTTGTACTAAGCATAAGTTTATTTTCAACAAAAATGTATCCGGCAAAAAATAACAATATTTTTTTATTCATTTTCAAGAATTTCATCATCTGATACTGAATCTTCCTGTTCTAATGCCTGTTCATCGGTAATCTGTTCAACTTTTTCTGTTTCCGCATTTTCTTCATGTTCAGCACGTGTGAATGCCACAACCTTTGCACCTGCTGTAACTTTCATAACACGTACACCCTTTGCAGTACGTCCCATAATTCTGACATCGCTTGCAAGTATTCGGATAATTATTCCGTCACTTGAAACAAGTATAATATCATCATCTTCATCAACAATTTTTATTCCACAAACATGACCTCTTATTTCGTCTACCTTGTAATTCGTCAGACCATAACCGCCTCTGTTCTGAATGCGGTAATTTTCAATTTCTGTACGCTTGCCGTAACCATTTTCGGTAACTGTAAGCAATGATGCACCTTCACGCATACGTGCCATACTTACAACATAATCACCCTCACGGAGTTTTATAGCCTTTACACCATGGGCTGAACGTGCCAAAGCTCTGATAGTATTTTCTTGAATGCGGATAATCATTCCATTTCTTGTGGCAATGAAAATTTCTGCATTTCCGTCTGTCATGCGAACTCCTGCTATTTCGTCATCTTCGTCAAGACCTATCGCAATAAGACCATTCTTGCGGACGTTTCTGTAAAGTGACAAATTAGTACGTTTAACTTTGCCGTTTTTGGTAACTATCGTTATAAACTTGTCTTCACTGAAATCAGTTGTTTTAATCATAGCAGTTATTTTTTCGCCGTCGGTAAGCGGTAAGAGGTTTATCAGGTTGAATCCTCTTGAAGCCTTTGAACCGTCCGGAATTTCATAGCATTTAAGTTTATACATAATGCCTTTGTTAGAAATAAATAATATACTGTCATGACTTCCGCAGATAAACATTTCTTCAACGAAATCTTCTTCACGTTGTTTCATACCTGTGATACCACGTCCGCCACGTCTCTGAATCTTGTATTCGGAAACAGGCATACGCTTGATATATCCATTGTTTGTGAGAGTCACAACGCAATCTTCCTGCGGGATAAGGTCTTCAATATCCACTTCACCGCTTACAGATTCAATGTCAGTGCGTCTCTTATCGCTGAACTTCTTGCGGATAACGTTCAAGTCATTCATGATTATCTCATAAACACGGTTTACATCAGCCAGAATATCCTCATAATCCGAAATCTTTGTAAGCAATGTATAAAGTTCATCTGTGATTTTCTGTCTTTCGAGACCTGTCAAAGCTCCTAAACGCATCTGAACTATTGCTTCTGCCTGTTCGTCAGAAAGTCCCATTTGTTTTTCAATATGCAAACCTGTAAAGTCATATTGAGCATGGTCAAGCAATGCTGAAATTTCAATATTGCTGAAACGTTCTATCATAGTTTGCTTGCCTTCTGCAATGGTTTTGCTTGATTTGAGGATATTTATAACTTCGTCAATATGGTCTGATGCCAAAACAAATCCCTGAAGTATATGAGCCCTTTCAAGAGCCTTTTTCAAATCATATCTTGTTCTTCTCTGAATAACATCTACCTGAAAATCAAGATAATTCTGCAACATTTCCTTGAGTGTGAGAACTTTAGGTTCACCGTTTACAAGGGCAAGCATAATAATGCCAATAGTATCCTGTAACTGTGTAAGTGCAAAAAGCTTATTAAGAACGATTTCCGGAACAGCGTCTCTTTTGAGTTCAATAACAACACGCATACCGTCCTTGTCGGATTCGTCACGCAAATCATAAAGTCCTTCAATTCTCTTGTCCCTTGCCATCTGGCTTATGCTCTTGAGAAGTTTTTCTTTACGGAGCATATATGGTATTTCGTCAATGATAATGCAATTTCTGCCTTTTATTTCCTCAAAATGAGTTCTTGACCTAAGAATTATCTTTCCTTTGCCGGTAGCATACGCTGAACGTATTCCGGCTTTACCCATAACAATTCCGCCTGTCGGGAAATCCGGACCTTGTATATGTTCCATTAAATCTTCAAGTGTGCAGTCAGGATTGTCTATAAGCGTCTGTAATGCCTCTATAACCTCTCCTAAGTTGTGGGGTGGTATGTTGGTAGCCATACCAACTGCAATGCCTACAGAGCCATTTACGAGCAAATTAGGAAACCTTGACGGAAGAACAGCAGGTTCTTTAAGACGGTCATCATAGTTTGAAACAAAGTCAACAGTATTTTTGTTGATGTCTGTAAGCATATCAAGAGTTATTTTTGCCATTTTAGCTTCTGTATAACGATATGCAGCAGGACCGTCACCGTCGATAGAGCCAAAGTTTCCGTGACCGTCAACGAGTGGATAACGCATTGAAAAATCCTGTGCAAGTCTTACGAGTGCATCATAAACAGATGCATCACCGTGTGGGTGATAGCGTCCAAGTACAGCACCGACAGTATCAGCACATTTTCTGTATGCCTTGTCAGGTGTAAGACCGTTTTCATGAAGTGTATATAAAATTCTGCGGTGTACTGGTTTAAGACCGTCCCTTACGTCCGGCAACGCTCTTGAAACAATTACCGACATAGCATAATTCAGGATTGAATTTTCCATTTCGTTGCATATTTCGGTATTTATGACCTTTGAATTATCGTTGTAAAGCAAGACTTTTTACCTCCTGTAAGATAAATTGATAAATTTTCCGGAAGTTTTTCAACAGTCCTCTGAAGAAATGTTGAAAAGTATGTTGAATTATTTCAGATTTCGAAGTATTTCAAGTTCATTTTCCGAAAAATTTTCTTTCGGGATAATGTAGAAAATAGTTTTTCCAGAAAACATAAGAAAAAATTTTTCATATTCCAGCATTGAAAAGTTTTCATCAAAGTTTATGCAACTTTTTTCCGGAAACGGTTCAGAAGTGTAATCTTCATCACTGTTTTCTTCATCATCGGTGGAATTTTCAACATTCTGTGTGCATACTGTTGAAATATACGCACAATTATCACTGATTGAAAGTTTATAAACAGTTTCTTCCATGGTCTGAAACGTTTCAAAAAGACTATGGCGTAACTTTCGTGGATTGTACCACTGCCGGAATGCCATTGCAATACAAACCATTAACAACAGATACGCAAAATACTGTGATGTATCATCAACTATCGCCACAACAAAAATTACTGCAAGCAACAAAAAAGACAATGCTGTAATATTTGCCTGCGGAAAAACAAATTTTTTCTGAAATGTTATATATCCCTCCCGAAATATTTCAAAAGGGATTTTATATTCCTTTTCAAGCTTGTAATTATTTTCTGTCATATATCCAAATCCTGTGCAAACTTAGCATTAGCTTCTATGAAATTACGTCTTGGTTCTACCTTATCGCCCATAAGTACAGTGAATACTTCATCTGCTTTAATGGCGTCTTCCATGGAAATTTTAACAATTGTACGTGTTTCCGGATTCATAGTAGTTTCCCATAATTGTTCGGGGTCCATTTCACCAAGACCTTTATAACGCTGTACTTCAACCTTGAATTTTCCGCCGTCTGAAAGTTCCTCAATGTATTTATCACGTTCTGCTTCTGAAAAAGCATAATATATTTTCTTGTTTCTTTCGACTCTGAAAAGCGGTGGCTGTGCTATATAAACGTTTCCGTTTGTGATGAGGGGACGCATATAACGGAAAAAGAATGTCAGCAACAATGCTCTTATGTGCATACCGTCAACATCGGCATCAGCCATAATGATAACTTTTCCGTATCGGAGTTTTTCTATATCGAAATCCTCACCTATACCCGTACCAAGTGCGGATACTACCGGTTCAAGCTTGTCATTTCCGTAAATGCGGTCTATACGAGCCTTTTCAACGTTGAGCATTTTTCCCCAGAGTGGAAGTATTGCCTGATAACGTCTGTCACGACCCTGTTTTGCAGAACCTCCGGCGGAATCACCCTCGACAATATAAACTTCTGTATAACGGTTATCACGTTCTGAACAGTCAGCGAGTTTTTCAGGCATTGACGATTTACCAAAAGCATTTTTATTTCTTTCAGCTTCTCTTGCACGTCTCGCAGCTTCACGGGCTTTGAGGGCAGAAAGGCTTTTTTCAAAAATCATCTTTGCGGTATCGGGATTTTCTTCAAGGAAATTCATAAGTTTTTCCTGAACGAGTTTTTCAACAAACGGTTTTATTTCAGGATTTACAAGTCTTACTTTTGTTTGTGCTTCAAACTCGCATTCAGTAAGCTTTACAGAAACAATTGCGGTAAGTCCCTCACGAATGTCATCACCGCTAAGTTTTTCCTTATCTTTGAGGAGTCCCATTTTTCTGCCGTATTCATTTATGACTTTGGTTATAGCGTTTTTGAATCCTGTTTCGTGAGAACCTCCGTCCTTTGTGTAGATGTTGTTTGCAAAAGATAAAACAACTTCATTGTAGCTGTCGTTGTACTGGAGGGCTATTTCTGCATATAATTCGCCCTGTGTTCCCGAAATATATATAACATCTCCGCTAAGGCTTTCAAGACCTCTTACGGTATTGATATATTCAACAAACTGCTTTATACCGCCCTCATAATGCATTACTTCCGTTTTAACGTCTTCGGGGTCACGACTGTCAGTAAATGTTATTTTAAGTCCTGCATTGAGGAAAGCCTGTTCACGTAATCTTTTCAGCAAAGTTTCACGGTTATAAACAGTTGTTTCAAATATTTCCTTGTCAGCTTTGAACATAACTGTTGTACCTGTTTTATCAGTTTTGCCGATTTTTTTAAGAATTTCAGAGTATTTTCCTCTTTCAAATCTCTGAAACCATATGTCAGTGCCGTCATATACTGTAAGTTCAAGCCATTCCGATAAAGCATTTACAGCAGATGCACCTACACCATGAAGTCCGCCGGAAACTTTATAACCGCCACCGCCGAATTTACCGCCTGCATGAAGTACGGTATAAACTACTGTTGCTGCTGAAATTCCTTCTTTCTGGTGTATTCCGGTAGGGATACCACGTCCGTTATCGGATACACGGATAATATCCCCCTCTAAAAGTTCAACTGTTATTTCGGTGCAATATCCTGCAAGAGCTTCATCAATGGAGTTATCTACGATTTCATAAACAAGGTGATGTAATCCGCCCTCACCTGTTGACCCAATATACATTGACGGACGTTTTCGTACAGCCTCCAGTCCTTCAAGTACCTGTATATCATTTTCGTCATAATTGTTATTTTGCTGACTCATGAATTTACCTCCGATTTTTCATAAATTAATTGCTTGTACTAAGAATATTATAACACTTTTCGGCAAATAATAAAAGGGGTTTTTAATTTTTTCTTTTGAGATAATATAATCCCATTCTTTTTTTAAGCGTCATGGCAGAAAGCTGTGAAATATAAAGCTTTTCAAGACCGTCTTTCATGGTAATAATAAAGCTTTTAGGCATTTCGTAAGTTGCATATACGCAGATATGATTTTTTTCTGCACGTTCAAGAAGTTTCTTTGTACATTTTCCGACAGTTGTGTTTTCTATGTCAAATATTCCGATTATGTCACGTGTATCTACAGAATAATTATTTCCGATATGAAGATACATTTTCAGTCCTCCCTGATTTTTCCGTTGTGGATATAAAGAAGTTTGCCCTTTATTTCCGGAAGTAATGCACTTTCATTGCAAGTAGTTATGAATACCTGCATATCCTTGATTATGTCAAATATGAATTTCTGACGGTTTTCGTCAAGTTCCCCCATGACGTCATCGAGGAATACAACCGGTGAATCATCTGATTTTTTACGGAAAATTTCCGCCTGTGCAAGTTTCATAACAAGTGCAACGCTTTTTATCTGTCCTTGCGAACCGTATTCACGAACGTTAAGACCATTGATTTTTATCAGAATTTCATCTCTGTTTATTCCGGAATGCGTTGAACCCGTTCGTATATCGTATCCGGAAGATTCCTGTAATTTTCTGAAATATATATCAGCGGATTTTTCGTCTAAAGGTTTCTGAAAATCTTCCGGTTTGTAGACGTTTGATTTGTATTCAAGTTCAAGTTGTTCCGTACCGCCGGAAAGTTTACGGTAAAGTTCACTGCTTATTTCGTTTATCTGCTGAATGTAATTATTCCGCATATACGAAATAAACGCACCTTCAACAGATGCTTGCCTGTCCCATATTTCCAGTGAATCCGCTGTTGCTTGATGATTCATAATATCTTTAAGCAAAGCGTTCCGGTGATTCATGATTGTGTTATGCCTGTTTATATGCAGAACGGCAACCGGATTAATTTGTGATGATGCCATATCCACAAAGTTACGGCGTTTTTCGGGAGAGCCTTTTATAATATCAACGTCATCAGGTATAAATACTATGCATTTGAAAACATCAAATAATGCTTTTGTACCTTTCTGCTTTACTCCGTTCAGAAAAATATTCTTTGTACTGTTAACGCCTTTGGTCATTTCAATTTTTATTTTTTGTTCCCTTATGCTGTCACGGACTTTTATTTCTGATGTCATTTTATTGCCGTAAAGGTTTATATAATCCTTTTCCTTTGAGGAACGAAAACTTTTACAGCCTGACATTATCCATATTGCTTCCAGAAGATTGGTTTTTCCTTGTGCATTCTGACCAGAGATTATATTATATTTTGGGTCGGGTTCAAAAGAAATTCCAGATAAATTCCTGAAACCATCAATTTCCGCATAAGTGACAATCACTCTATAACGACCTCTTTGTCACCATAAGTCACTTTGTCACCAGAACGTATTTTTTTGCCACGCATTGTGCAGACTTCACCGTTTACGAGAATCTGACCGTCCTGTATAAGCATTTTTGCTTCTCCGCCAGAATTGACCATTGAAGCAAATTTCAATAATGCGTCAAGTTTAATAAATTCCGTTGTTATTTTTACAGATTGTGCCATAAAATCAACTCCATTCAAAAATATCAGTTTTTAATCTGAACCGGCATTACAAGGAATATAAAGCTTTCTCCCTCAAGCGGTAAAATTTCAATAACTTTCATTGCACCGTTGAAACGTATACGTATTTTATCACCCTCTGATGCACGAATTGCGTCTGCCATAAGTCTGTTATTGAATCCGATTGTAACGGATTCTCCGGTAACGTCTGCGTTAATGGAATCATTTATTTTACCTATTCCGGTTTTACAGTTAAGCTTTACTGTACCGTTTCCGACTTCGCAACGTATCGGAGTTTTGTTTTTATCATCAATCAGAAGTGAACAACGTTCAAGACAAGTAATGAAATCACGTTTGTTCATGATTACTTCTGTTTTGTATTCGGAAGGTATACTAAGTTTGTAGTTATGGAACTTTCCTTCAAGCAGACGTGATATTATAAAAACGTTTCCTGTCTGGAATGTTATATGACGGTCGTTAGTGTAAATTGTGCATTCGCTGTCGTCCTTAATCAGTGAGGAAACTTCAAGTAATGTTTTCTTGGGAACTACAAACTGATAGTTTTCTTTGCAGGAAATAGTTTCGCATTTTATTGCAAGACGGAATCCATCAATAGCTACCATGTTAAACTTTTCGTTATTGATATCAAAAAGTTCACCAGTAAGAATTGGTTTGCTTTCGTTCATTGATGTAGCATAACTTGTCTGATTTATCATTGATTTAAGAATATTATTCTTTACAGCAAATGACTTATCAGAATCTACTACTGGTAAATCTGGATATTCTTCTGCTGACATACCTGAAAAACTACATTCTGTTGCACTGCATGATATATTTATAACAAGACTATCGTTTACAACGAATGTTATTTCGTCACCAGACATACGTCTTGTAAATTCACTGAAAAGTCTTGAACTTACTACAAACTCTCCAGTGTCTTCAGTTATGCAGTTAACGGAAGTACGGATACCAATTTCAAGATTGTAACCTGTAAGTTCAATCTTGTTAGGAGTAACCTTGACTTTGATTCCCTCAAGAACAGGTAATGTTGATTTAGAAGCAACTGCTTTTGAAACATTGCTTATAGCTTCACTGAGTTCTGTTTTATTACATATGAATTTTAACATTCAAATTCCTCCTGTTTGTTAATATTTTGTTCATAATTGATTTTTTTGAAATTTGCAGTTTTTTTGGATTTGGAAAATCTTTCGCTTTTCGAAAAAAAATAAAAAAAGAAAAAGAAGAAAAAAAATAAAATAAAATAAAATATAATAGTAGTAGTAGTAGGGGGTGTTGAAAGTGTGGAAAAACTTCGTTTGCCCCTATTTTAAGCCAAAATCGAACGTGGAAAATTGTTGAAAAGCTGTTGAAAGTGTGTTGAAAGTATGTGGAAAACTTTTCAAGTTAAATATTTTAGCTGTAATATCAGCAAACATATTAACATTATAGTCAAAAACAAGCGATTTTAGAACGTTTGTTCTCGAAAGTTTTCAACATAGTGTTGAAACTGTTGAAAGTGAAATTGTGGAAAATGTGGAAAACTTTTTTTGATAGCATGTTTTAGTGCTAATTTAAGCTTTAAAATGGCTTTTCACAAAACTATCATAATTGTTAGTTTAGTGTTGAAATTGGTGGAAAACTAAAAATCAACATGTCAAAACCACCAAAAAATGTGGCATTAACAAATTATGAACGGCATTTTTTGCCAAATTAAATCATTTTCAATTTACTGCTTTAAATTGTGATTAGGTCAAAAAAGTGTTATTTTATGTTGAAAACTAATTTGTTAAAATAAAAAATATGATTTTTTTTACGTAATACTATGACAAACTGTTACATATGTTGAAAACTTTTTTCTGTTGAAACACTGTTAGTTTGCTGTGGAAAACTCTTGTTTGCAGATAGTAATAAAATGGTTTTTAGCTAAAAATCAGCTCTATGAATTTCTTGAATTTCGTTCATATTTTTTATATAGATTTGTAACATTTATTTTTGCAATTTTGTTCACAAACGAATCATTAACTTATCACAATATTATCACAGATTTTTTTGCCTATTTATAAGATTTTCTAATTATATAGTAGAAATTTAAATCCTACCTAATTAGTAGAAAAACTGTTGAAAACCTGTTAGTTTAGTGTTGAAAAACTGTTGAAAAATGAATTTGTAAATATGGTTAAATATAGAAATTAAATATAAATAAGTTCACTTGACCATGTTCATAATTTATACATATATGTTAGCATAGTAAAACAAATTGTTGAAAACTATATTTTTAAATATATAAACAATTTTTTAATCTCTTAAAACAGACTAAAATAAATTGTTATATAATTTAACAATTATGTTGAAAACTTGTTAGTTTAGTGTTGAAAGTCTGTGGAAAACTATATTTATAAAATATTTTAATTTGACGTTTTTGACCCATTTCATAATTTCGTAACATTTTCAAAATAAACATATGTTCTTTTTACAATTTGTTCATAATTTGATTTTCAGATTAAAATATATAATCATATAGAATTTTTAGCTTAATATAGTGTTAAATTGATTTTGTTAAAAATTTTATTACTATGTTGAAAACCTGTTAGTTTAGTGTTGAAAGTCTGTTGAAAATTTTATAGTAAAAATATTTCCTGTTTATTGTTAAAAATTATTGCTTACCCTTGTCTTTTATGTTTTTTATGATGTCATTAACAAGATTTCTTAAATTTGCATCTTTTTTCATTGCCTCAGTAACACTTGTAACCGAGTAAACAATAGTTGAATGGTCACGACCGCCAAATTCAGTTCCGATAGCAGCAAGTGGCATCTGTGTTATTTCTCTGACAACGTATATAGCTACCTTTCTGGCTATGGAAATCTGAGCAGAACGTTTATTTGAACGTAAGTCTTCCGGAGATACCCCATAAACGTTTGAAACTTCAGATATTATTTTTTCTACAGTTATAGGCATTGGCTGTTCATTGGTGAGAACATCTCTTATTACGCTCTGAGCCATTGAAATAGTTATAGGACTTCCAGCAAAGTGGTTGAGTGCTTTAAGACGCATAACTGCACCTTCAAGCTGTCTTATGTTTGATTTAAGACGATTAGCCATAAATTCGGCAACTTCCCCAGGCATTCGCAGGTCAAGAAGTTCAGATTTTCTGTTGATTATTGCAAGTCTTGTTTCGTAGTCAGGTGCAGAAATATCAGCTATGAGTCCTCCCTCAAAACGTGTTATAAGACGCTTTTCAAGAGTCTGGAGTTCTTTAGGGGCTTTATCGGAAGTTATAACAATCTGTCGTCCCTCCTGATGTAGCTGGTAGAATGTATGGAAAAATTCTTCCTGCATACGCTCCTTGCCTACAAAGAACTGAATATCATCGATAAGCAATAAATCTGCTGTACGGTATTTGTCATGAAAATCAGAAATAAGCTTGTCGCTAAGTGAACTTACAAGGTCATTGCCGAAAGTTTCGCTTGTAACATAAACAATATTTAATTCAGGGTGACGTTGACGTACTTCATTTGCAATTGCTGTGATGAGATGAGTTTTTCCCATTCCCGAAGGTCCATATATAAACAATGGATTGTAGTCTGGGATAACTTCTTCGCCACAGTTTTTAGCTACTGATTTACAGCAAGCTAAAGCAAATTCGTTTGAACGTCCCTGAATGAAAGTATCGAATGTATAGTCGTAATTTGCGAATTTGTATGACTGTTCAAGTTCAGCGTGTTTCTGGTCAATGTCATTATTTGTTGGTGTGCTGGCTTTATTCTGTTCTGATTCGACATTTATAATTATATTCACGTCAAGACCGAGAAGATTTTTAAAAGCCTCTTTAAGTATTGTCCCATAAGTAGACATAACAATACCTTTTTGAAAGCCTGTCTGAATTTTAAATACTGCATCAGTACCGTTGAAACTTACTGGTTTGAGTGGTTCAATCCATGTGTTCAGACCTATTGAAGGAATCTTGTTGTTTTCAAGGCAGTATTTTTTTACATTTTCAAAAACTTCCTCAAATGAGTTCATATTTAACCTCCGTATTTCATATATTTTCTTTCAATCCATAGTTGATGTTTGTTATGAGGATATTGGAAAGTACCGAATGTCACATTAATTTTGTAACAGCAGGAAATACCAATTTATCTCCGAATTAACTATAGTTTGATTTTTTTGTAATGCAATCAGCCACTTTCAGAAGCAGTGAAATCATTAACAATTTTTATTGAAAACAGCAAAAAATCGCCGTTTCTTTCTTATTAATATTATATCATATTCGAGATAAAAAAGCAAGTGTTTTTTCAAAAAAAGTGCCGAAATTTTGCAATAAAATTTGTTTATACACAGCATTATTTTAAACAAAATCAACAAAAAAATATAAAAATTAAATCAAAATTTGATGTATATTTTTTTAATTTACAAAAAAATTTAAGAAAATATAAAAAGTCAAATTTTTGCTATTTTTTACGACTTTAAATTATGAAAATATGTATATTTTTATCATCGGGCAAGCGTTTATTTTTGTAGGAAAATTTGGTTAAAATAAATAAAAATGTGCTTTTTTCAAAAAAATTTTCCTGAATTGCTTGACATGCTTGTTTTTTTGTTATATAATAAGCAAGTGTTGTAATGCATTTCTAATTGCATTAACCTGTTTAGCTATCAGGACTTCTGAACACTTTGCTTCGGAGTTCCTATATACAATTCGCAGAGAGGAGGAACTGAATATGAAAAGAACATATCAGCCTAAGAAGCTCCACAGAAAGAAGGAGCATGGTTTCATGAAAAGAATGTCTACTAAGAACGGCAGAAAGGTTTTAGCTCGTAGAAGAACTAAGGGCAGAGCAAGATTAACTCACTGACGAGGCTGACCACAAAATCTATTTTTGTGGTCTTTTTTGTTAACAACCCCTTATTTTCTATTATGAAATGGATTTTTTAGTCCCGCTTAAAAGGTAATATTATGCTTTATACAGAAATCCTTAATAATAACAAAGATTTTGTCGCCCTTTACAAAAAAGGCAGATTTACTGCATCAAAGTATTCGGTGATATATGTTAAGCCAAATAACAAACCGTTTAACCGTCTCGGAATTACTGCCAGCAAAAAAATTGGAAATGCTGTTTGCAGAAACAGGGCTAAAAGACTTATCAGGCTTGCTTATCGTAACGCTGAAATAAGGCTTCCTGTTGGTATTGATGTAGTCATTGTTGCAAGAACTCCTATTTGCAGTATCAAATCTCAGGAATATTGCGGATATATGGAAAAATACGGCGTTCCGGAAATTATCAGACTCTATGAGAATTTTTCCGGAGAAAGAAAGCAAAAATGAAATTTATTTTTATTTCAATAGTTAAGTTTTACAAGAAATTTATTTCACCGCTGTTTCCTCCATGCTGTAAGTACTATCCGACGTGCAGTACTTACACATTGACAGCTATTGAACGTTTTGGAGCGTTAAGAGGTACACTTCTTGCAATATGGAGGATTCTGCGTTGTAATCCGTGGTCTATGGGCGGTATAGACTATGTACCGGAAAAATTTACTTTTAAGGTAAAAAAGTACGATTACAGCAGTGATGATTTCTGTAATCAACATAATGATGAATAAGACAACAAAAATGAGAGGTATTGAAATTGAATTCACTTTATGACATTATCGGTATCCCCTTTGGATATCTGATGTATCTTATTTATTCACTGTGTCATAATTATGCTTTGGCTATAATTATATTCACAGTAGTTACAAAGCTTTTGCTTTTCCCTGTAAACTATCATACTCAGAAAGGTTCAGCACGTATGCAGTTGCTTAACCCTAAAATGCAAAAGTTGCGTAAAAGTTTTGCAAATAATCCGCAAAGACTTCAGGAAGAACAACAGAAATTATATCAGCAGGAAGGCATTAATCCTATGGGGTCATGTTTGCCGGCATTTGTGCAGATGTTCCTGCTTTTTGGAGTAATTGACGTTGTTTACAAACCTATAACACATATTCTGCATATTTCTAAAAACGTTCGTCAGGCAGCCTTTGATATTGCTGTGCAACTAAGCGGAAGCAGTAATAACACTTTCAAGTCGCTCCGTAGTGAACTTGTTACTATGGAACAGCTTCACAAAAACCCCGATAAATTCAGCGGACTTGCTGAAAACTTCTCTCAGAAAGTTTCTGAATTCAGCGATAACTATACATTGTTTGGGGCAAATCTCGGTAAAGTTCCGGAACTTCACCCTGAAACATGGAATACAGAATCTATAATACTTTTCTGTATACCGTTTCTTGCCGGACTTGCACAGTTAATACAATCGATATATAGTCAGGTTTATCAGAAAAAACATAATCCCGATATGCCAAATGGTGGCTGTATGATGGCTATGATGTATATTATGCCTATTATGTCAGTTGTATGGGCTTTTGCACTTCCTGCCGGTATCGGATTTTATTGGATATGGTCATCACTGTTTTCACTGTTAATCAACTTTGGACTTAATCAGTATTTTACTCCCGAACGTACAATGAAAATTAACGAGAAAGAAAAGGAAAAAGCTCGTATATATGCTGAAAAGCACCCCGAAAAGAAAACTTTTATGCAGAAAATGCTTGACCAGCAGGCAGAGCTTGAACGTCAGCAGAATGGCGGTACATCTTCCAAAAATAACGGCAATAAGTCTTCACGTTCGGAAATGAACAAGTATAACCGTGAAAAAATTAACGACGCCCGCAAGCGTATGGCTGAAAAATATGGGGAAGTATATGACGAAAACGACAATGATAATGATGATTAGAAACCTTTATGGAGGTATAAAAAATGACTGAAATTTTTATTGCTAAAACGGTGGAAGAAGCTAAAAGACTCGCCGTTGAAAAGTTTGGCAAGGACATAAATGAAATAAATTTTGAAGTAATCGAAGAACCTAAAAAAGGCTTTTTGGGAATGAGGGCGAAAAACGCTAAAGTAAAAGCAACTTATGTTGAAGTAATTAATGAAACTCCTGCTGAATCTGTTCCGGAAGTTTCAACACCAGTTGAACAAATTGTTGAAAAACAAGAGATTTCAAAACCAGTTGTTGAAGTTCCTGTTGAAGAAAGCAATGTTTCAACAACGGTCGAAGAAAATGTTGGAAAACAAGAAGTTTCAGAACCAGTTATTGAAACTTCACAGAACCAGCAGAATGTTAAAGAAGTTTCCACGGAAGCACCTGTTGAAACTGTTGAAAAAAACGACGATGAAAATAGTTATTCAATTGAGAATTTTACACTCATTGAAGATGATGCTCTTATGCACCCAAAGGTTAAACTTGCTCTTGACTACATCACAAGTATTTTAAGAGCTATGAATATTACACCAAAATTTACCGTATACCAGAATGAAACAGGTTCAGTAATAAACATTGACAGCAACAATAACGGTACTGTTATTGGTAGACGTGGTGAAACTCTTGATTCAATACAGTATTTGTGTTCAATTATCGCAAACAAGGGTGATAAGGACTATTTCCGTATTACAATTGACTGTCTTGGATATCGTAAAAAACGCCGTGAAACTCTTGAACAGCTTGCTGTAAAGGTTTCAAAATCGGTTCTCAAGACAGGACGTTCACAGCCTCTTGAACCTATGAATCCTTATGAAAGACGTGTTATTCATTCGGCTGTATCTGCAATTGAGGGTGTTTCATCACATTCAGTCGGCGAAGAACCTTACAGAAAAATAATAATTTCTTCCGATAATCCGAAAAATAACGGAAAAAGACGTGACCGTCGTAATGGTCAGCGTAATGACAGACGCAACAGCCGTCCGAGAAATCATGAAAACTTTGAAAGAAAATTTGAAAATTTTGAAAGAAAAAAAGTAGACCTTTCCACAAGTTTTGAAAAGGATTATAAGCGTCCAAAACCGGAAGACAGCATAGAGGGAGGTCTTTACGGAAAAATAGAACTTTAATTTTTTCACAGTTTGTAAAATTATTGTTTCTACTTTGAATTATGCCGGAAGTATAGATGTCATAAGAATTTCCGCTGAAAACGTCATAATGATATACGCAACAGTCGTCCGAGAAAATTTGAAAAAAGTAGACTTTTCCACAAGTTTTGAAAAGGATTATAAGCGTCCAAAGCCGGAAGACAGCATAGAAGGCGGTCTTTACGGAAAAATAGAACTTTAATTTTTTCACAGTTTGTAAAATTGCTGTTTTAGGAGTGATTTTTTTGTCAACTATTGCTGCTATTTCTACTCCGAATTATGCCGGAGGTATAGCTGTTATAAGAATTTCCGGTGAGAATGCCGTTCAGGTTGCTGAAAAAGTTTTCAGACCGTCCGGAAACAAAAATATAAAAGATATGTCCGGTTATACGTGTGCTTACGGAATAGCTCATGATGACGGTGAACGTCTTGACGATTGTATACTTACGGTTTTTAAAGCTCCGCATAGTTATACTGGAGAGGACGTTGTGGAAATTTCCTGTCATGGCGGAATTTATGTAACTAAACGTATTCTTCGTGCTATTCTTAAAAACGGTGCGGAAAATGCAGGGGCAGGGGAATTTACAAAAAGAGCCTATCTCAATGGCAAACTTGACCTCACTCAGGCAGAAGCCGTTATGGATATAATTTCTGCAAAGGGTGAAAGAGAACTTAAAATGGCTGAAACTCTCCGAGAGGGTATGGCTTTCAAAAAAGCTAAAAAGTGTTCTGATAAGCTTATGAAGATATTAGGAGACCTCGGAGCGTGGGCTGATTATCCGGAGGAAGATATTCCGGAAGTACGTCCTGAAAACCTTTGCAGAGAACTTAGTGAAGTACAATCAGATTTATTATCACTTGTTGAAAATTACGACTGTGGAAGAATTATTCGTGAGGGAGTTTCTGCTGTTATCATAGGAAGACCAAATGTAGGAAAATCCACTCTTTTTAACTGTTTAAGCGGTTGTGAAAGAAGTATTGTAACTGATATTGCAGGTACAACTCGTGATATTGTTGAGGAATCCGTTAAAATAGGGGATATAGTTTTAAGACTTTCCGATACTGCCGGAATACGTCAGACAAATGACATTATTGAGGGAATAGGTGTTGATAATGCTAAAAAACTTATTAATTCCTCTGAACTCATTATTGCAGTATTTGACGGAAACAGTCCTCTTACTGAAGACGATTTGAAACTTATTAATCAAGTTGACAGTAAAAAGACTATTGCCGTTATAAACAAAAGTGATTTAGGTATATGTCCGGACGTTTCCGAAATTGAAAAACATATCGGACATACTGTTTATTTATCCGCCAAGGAAAATGACGGAATTGAAAAACTTCAATCAGCGATTGAGTCTGTTTTTGAAATAAATGAAAATTCTTTTTCGTCAGTTGCAGTTGCAAATGAACGCCAGAAAAATTGTATTGATTCTGCACTTGTCTGTGTGAAATCTGCTATTTCTGCCCTTGAAAATGGTGAACTCCTTGACGCTGTAAATGTACTTATTGATGAAGCAGAACAATATTTATTAAGTCTTACAGGCGAAAAAGTTACAGATGCAGTTGTTGACGAAGTATTTTCAAGATTCTGTGTCGGAAAATAATATTCTTGTCAGGAGTATTTTTTGGGAGGTTCTATATGTCATATAAAATGGGAAGTTTTGATGTAGCAGTAGTCGGGGCAGGTCATGCCGGTGTTGAAGCTGCTTTAGCATCTGCAAGACTGGGCTGTAAAACAGTTATGTTTACAATATCCCTTGACCAGATAGCAAATATGCCTTGTAATCCGTCTATCGGCGGTACTGCTAAAGGTCATCTTGTAAGGGAAATTGACGCTCTCGGCGGTGAAATGGGAAAAGGTGCTGATAAGTGTTTCATACAAAGCCGTATGCTTAATCGTGGAAAAGGTCCTGCGGTGCATAGTCTGAGAGTACAGGCTGACAGAGTTAAATACCATAACTATATGAAAGATGTTTGCGAAAAACAACGCAATCTTTATGTAAAACAGGCTGAAATTTCTGCAATAACTGTTGAGGACGGAAAAATTACAGGAATAGTCACATCTTTAGGAGCTGAATATTCCGTAAAAGCCGTTATAATTGCAACAGGTACTTACCTTAAAGGAAAAATACATATAGGTGAAGTCTCCTATGAAAGCGGACCTGATTCAGCATTGCCGAGTAAATACCTTTCACAGAGTCTTATTGATAATGGCGTTGAATTAAGACGTTTTAAAACCGGTACTCCCTGCCGAGTAAACAAGAGAAGTATAAACTTTGATTTCATGGAACGTCAGGACGGTGACGAAAATATAGTACCGTTTTCTTTTGAAACTCCTACTGAAGGTCTTAAAAATCAGGTATCATGTTATGTCACTTACACAAACAGCAAAACTCATGAAGTAATTTTATCTAATCTTGACCGTTCTCCGTTGTATTCCGGACGCATTGAGGGTGTAGGACCTCGTTACTGTCCATCAATTGAAGATAAAATAGTTCGTTTTTCAGATAAACCACGTCATCAGCTTTTTGTTGAACCTATGGGGCTTTCTACTGAAGAATACTATTTGCAGGGTATGTCATCATCACTTCCGGAAGACGTTCAGCTTGCATTTTTGCGTACAATTGACGGTCTTGAAGATGTTGAAATTATGCGTCCTGCCTATGCTATTGAATACGATTGCTGTAATCCTGTTCAGCTTTCCAATACTCTGGAATTTCGTAATATAAGCGGTTTGTATGGTGCGGGACAGTTTAACGGAAGTTCGGGCTATGAAGAAGCCGCTGCACAAGGACTTGTTGCCGGAATAAACGCTGCCCTTAAAGTAAAAGAACGTGAACCCATGATACTTGACAGAGCAAGTTCATATATAGGAACTCTTGTCGATGACCTTGTAACTAAAGGCTGTTCAGACCCTTACAGAATGATGACTTCAAGAAGTGAATACAGACTTGTTTTAAGACAGGATAATGCAGACCAAAGATTAACTCCTATCGGATATAAAATAGGTCTTATCAGTGAAAGCCGTTATAATAAGTTGCTTGAAAAAATAAAGCAGGTTGAAACTGAAATAAAACGTGTAAGCACATTGAATATATCTCCGAATAGTGAAATAAATGAGTTTCTGGAAAGTGTCGGTACTACTCCATTGTCTACCGGCTGTAAACTTGCTGACCTTATACGCCGTCCGAAAGTAAGCTACGAAGGACTTGCAAAATTTGATGCAGACAGACCACAGCTTTCAGATGAAGTGGCAGAACAGGTTGAACTTCAAATTAAATATGAAGGCTATATTTCAAAACAGCTTGCACAGATTGAACAGATGAGAAAGCATGAATCTAAAAAACTTCCTGAAAACCTTGATTATCATTGTGTATATGGTTTAAGAATTGAGGCGGTAGAAAAACTTAATAAAATTCAGCCGTCATCACTCGGACAGGCATCAAGAATTTCCGGTGTATCTCCAGCGGATATAGCTTTGCTTGATGTGTGGCTACAGCACGAAAAAGGAGAAGAAAATGCTTCCTGATTATGATTTCTGTAAAAAAAGCTTTGAAGAATCGGGCATTGAACTGTCAGAAACTCTTTATAATAAGCTTAATATATATGCCGAATTTCTTGTTGAATACAACAAAAATGTAAATCTTACCGCAATAACTGAACCCGAAGAAATTCTGTACAAACATTTTATTGACAGCATTTTACTTGCTAAGTATGTTTACATTCCGCAGAATGCAAGTCTTATTGATGTCGGAACTGGTGCAGGGTTTCCGTCAATACCGCTTAAACTTTTCAGACCCGATATTGAATTGACACTTCTTGACAGCCTGAATAAACGAATAACTTTTTTACAAATGCTTTGTGAAAAACTCGGCATTGAAGCAACATTTATTCATGACAGGGCGGAAGTTACAGGAAAAAATCCTGATTTCCGTGAAAAGTTTGATATATCATGTGCGAGAGCTGTTGCTAATATGTCGGTTCTTAGTGAAATGTGTTTGCCATTCGTAAAAGTTAATGGAATTTTTGTAGCAATGAAAGGGCTTGGCGAAAATATTTCCGAGGGAAATAATGCTATAGAAATTTTAGGAGGAAAAATTTCAGAAGAATCTGTATATGAAGTTTACGGAGAGGGAAGAAAAATTGTTGCTGTAAAAAAAATATCGCATACTCCGACAAAATATCCGAGAAACAGCGGTCAGATAAAAAAGAAACCTCTGTAACTTTGATTTATAATGTCGTAAAAACCGTCTGTTTGATGAAAACAGGCGTTTTTTTTGTGTAGTAATTATTTCCCGTAAGTGTTAGAATTTATTTACAGGGAGAAATTCCCGAGTAATTATATGAGGGTAAAAACAATGGCATTTTTAAACTTTACTAAAGAAAAACTTATAAACAAAGTTGTTGAAATTGATATTGATATGATTATTCCTAATCCCAATCAGCCAAGAAAGGCTTTTCAGGATAACGAAATTTCAGCACTTGCAGAATCAATCATGCAGAATGGTATTTTACAGCCGTTATCCGTAAGAAGATGCGGTGAATCATTTGAACTGATTGCCGGTGAAAGACGTTTAAGGGCTGCGAAAATGTGCGGATTTACTGTTGTTCCGTGTATTATTCATGAAATCAGTGATAGAAATTCTGCTATCCTTGCCCTTGTTGAGAACATTCAAAGACAGGATTTGTCATTTTTTGATGAGGCAGCCGCAATTGAAAAACTTATTACATATTACGGAATGACTCAGGAAGATGCTGCTTCAAAACTCGGAAAAGCACAAAGTACAATCGCCAACAAACTAAGACTTTTGAGACTTACTCCGGAGGAAAGAGAACTTATAGTAAAGTTTGACCTTACTGAACGTCATGCAAGGTCTTTGCTGAAACTTGCCAGTCCGGCAGACAGACTTGAAATTCTTGAAAAAGTTATAAAAAATAATCTCAATGTTGAACGTACTGAAAAACTTATAGAAGATTATATAGGAAGTCAGCGTGAAAAAGCAAGTTATAAAAAACGTTCAAAGGTGTTTCAGAATGTGAAAATTTTTATCAACACAATTAACAAGGCTGTTGAAACTATGCAGTCAGCAGGGATTCCGGCAGATGCTAAAAAGATTCAGAACGAAAATTATGTTGAATATCGTGTAAGAATACCTATTCAGAAATCAAAGTGAAAAAACAGTCCTATGCGGAGCTTTCCACGTAGGACTGCTTTTTTTCCGGTTTCTTGTGAAACTTAATTTAACTATTTACAAAACACTTTAAAAGTGATATAATATTAAATATAAAAAATGAAAGGAAGAAATCCTAATGAGCAAAATTATTGCGGTGGCAAATCAAAAGGGCGGTGTTGGAAAATCCACTACTGCTGTGAACCTTGTCGCTTATCTTGGTTCGAGAGGATTTAAGGTGTTGTGTATCGATTCAGACCCACAGGGAAACACAACTACAGCTTTTGGTATAAAGAAAAAATCTGTCAGTGCATCAACATATGATGTTCTTACAGGAAAAATAAGAATACAGGACGCTATAGTTAAAACAGAATTTGAAAATGTTTCCATATTACCGGCTACTGAATCGCTTGCAGGTTGCGAAATTGAACTCATGAATTTTGACAACAAAATGAAACGCCTTAAAATGCAGACTTTAACTTGCCGTGAAGATTATGACTATATATTTATTGATTGTCCGCCGGCTCTCGGACTTATTACAATCAATGCACTTGTAGCTTGTGATACTATAATTGTTCCTATGCTTGCTGAATTTTTTGCACTTGAAGGTCTTTCACAACTTGTCAATACTATAAAAATTGTAAAAACTAATTATAATCCGTCACTTAAAATTGAGGGAATCGTTTTCACAATGTTTGACAACAGACTGAATATTTCTAATGACGTTGTAAAAGAAGTTGAAAAATATTTTCCAGATAAAGTATTTAAAACTAAAATACCCCGCAATGTTCGTTTGGCAGAAGCACCAAGCCACAGCAAACCGATTATGTATTATGATAAATCCTCAAAGGGTGCGGAGGCTTATGAACTTCTTGGTCACGAATTACTCGGCGAACCTTTACAGCTTCCTAAGAAAAAAAGAAGAGGAATTTTTTCCTTTAAAAAATAATTTTGAAAGGAGTGTATAGCTATGGCTATCGGTGGACTTGGGGCAGGTCTTGACTTTCTTTTCAGTGACAATGCAAATGAAGTACAGGTTAAAAAAACTCTCCGTACTTCTGAAATCGAGCCTAACCGTGAACAACCTCGAAAAAATTTTAATGAAGATGCAATAGCTTCACTTGCCGAGTCTATCAAAGAACATGGTATGTTACAGCCTATACTTGTAAGACCTTTGGAATATGGCGGTTATCAGATTGTAGCCGGTGAAAGACGTTGGAGAGCTGCCAGAATGATAGGTCTTGAAGAAGTACCGGTAAATATTCGTGAACTTTCAGATACACAGGCAATGCAGATTGCTATTATCGAAAATTTACAGCGTGAAAATCTCAATCCTATTGAAGAAGCTAAAGGTTACAATGAACTTATTGAAAAATATGGTATGAAACACGAAGAAGTTGGTACAATGGTTGGAAAACCTCGTTCATCAATAGCAAATGTTGTGAGAATACTTTCACTTCCTGAACCTGTTCAAAAGATGATTGAAAATGGTGACTTATCATTAGGACACGCTAAAGTTTTACTTGGTTTTGAGGACAGCGAAACAATTATAAGCATAGCAGAAAAAGCAAGCAACGGCGGAATGTCAGTAAGACAGGTAGAAAATCTGTTGAAACAAAATAAAGTTCCACGTAGAACTTTGAAAAAGACGGATACTTATTTTACTGAAATGGAAATATCCTTAAATGAACGCTTAGGGCGAAAAGTAAAAGTCGATTATAGCAAAAATAAAGGTACTTTAATATTGGAATTTTATGATAAGGACGATTTGAAACAAATTGCAGAAAAACTCGCAAGAGATTAACAAAAATGATTGAAAATGGTGACTTATCATTAGGACACGCTAAAGTTTTACTTGGTTTTGAGGACAGCAAAACAATTATAAGCATAGCAGAAAAAGCAAACAACGGCGGAATGTCAGTAAGACAGGTAGAAAATCTGTTGAAACAAAATAAAGTTCCACGTAGAACTTTGAAAAAGACGGATACTTATTTTACTGAAATGGAAATATCCTTAAATGAACGCTTAGGGCGAAAAGTAAAAGTCGATTATAGCAAAAATAAAGGTACTTTAATATTGGAATTTTATGATAAGGACGATTTGAAACAAATTGCAGAAAAACTCGCAAGAGATTAACAAAGGAGAATATTATAAATGATTGATATGAAATTAATCCGTACAAATCCGGAACTCGTAAAAGAAAACATCAAAAAGAAGTTTCAAGATGAAAAACTTGAACTCGTTGACAAGGTTGTTGAACTTGACAAGCAGTACAGAGAAACAAAAACTGAATGCGATAATCTTAGAAATCAGAAAAATCTTAAAAGCAAACAGTTTGGCGGTTTCATGGCTAAGGGTTTAAAAGATGATGCAGAAAAACTCAAGGTTGAAATTGCTGAACTTGATGCGAAACTTCTTGAAATGGAAGACTTTGAAGTTAAACTTGAATCTAATATCCGTGAAATAATGCTTGTTATTCCGAATATCATTGACGAAAGCGTTCCGATTGGTAAGAACGACAGCGAAAATGTAGAAGTTGAAAGATTTGGTGAACCTGTAGTTCCGGATTTTGAAGTTCCTTATCACGTTGACATTATGGAAAAAGTAAACGGCATTGATATTGATAGTGCAAGAAAAACAAGCGGTAATGGTTTTTATTACCTTTGCGGAGATATTGCACAGTTACAGTCTTGTATACTTTCTTATGCAAGGGATTTCATGATTGATAAGGGATTCACTTATTATATTCCTCCTTTCATGATTAGAAGCAATGTTGTTACAGGTGTAATGAGTTTTGCAGAAATGGAAGGCATGATGTACAAGATTGAGGGTGAAGACCTTTACCTCATTGGTACAAGCGAACATTCCATGATAGGCAAATTTATTGATACTATTATTCCGGAAGAAGAACTTCCGAAAACTCTTACAAGCTATTCACCGTGTTTCCGTAAAGAAGTAGGAGCTCACGGCATTGAGGAAAGAGGAGTTTACAGAATACATCAGTTTGAAAAACAGGAAATGATTGTTGTATGTAAGCCGGAAGAAAGCATGGACTGGTTTAAGAAACTTTACAGCTATACAGTAGAATTTTTCCGTACACTTGATATTCCTGTAAGAACTCTTGAATGTTGTTCAGGAGATTTGGCAGACCTTAAAGTTAAGAGTATTGACGTTGAGGCATGGTCACCAAGACAGAAAAAATATTTTGAAGTAGGTAGCTGTTCAAATCTCGGTGACGCACAGGCTCGCCGTCTTGGAATAAGAATAAAGACTGCTGATAAGAAAAAATATTTTGCACATACTCTTAATAATACAGTTGTTGCCCCTCCAAGAATGTTAATTGCTTTTCTTGAAAATAACCTCAATGAAGATGGCAGTATAAGAATTCCGGAAGCCCTCAGACCTTATATGCGTAAAGATGTTATATCTGTTCCGAAAAAGAAGTAATCAGTTTTGAGAATCCAGAAATTTATCTGCTTCTCTGGCGACAAAACAAAGACACATTACTATAACGCCAACTGTGCTTCCAAAAAATGAGCCTAATAAAAAGTTCAACATAATAAAATCACCTCAATATATATTATGTGAAATTTTTATTATAGTAAACAAAAAAGTCCCGATAATTTTTTCGGGACTTTTTTATTATGATGTTCAGATGTTATTTCAGCATATCGAGTATCTGATTTTTAGGAACGTATCCTATAGATTTTTTATGAATAACTCCGTCTTTTACAAGTACTACCAACGGAATGTTTTCCACTTTGAAAGCCATTGAAAGCTCTGGTTGTTCATCAACGTTTACTTTTCCGACTTTTATTTCTGGGTGTTCCTCTGCGATTTCGGAAATAATAGGGGAAAGCATCATGCAAGGACCGCACCAGTCTGCCCAGAAGTCAAGCAGAACAGTTCCTTTGTAGTTGCGAACCTCGTTGTCGAAATTTTCTTTTGTGATAGTGATTTCCATTTAATTAGTCCTCCTTTGATTTATAGTAAAGCATACAATGACAGAATCCTTCAAAATTAGGGTCTGCAATCTGGTCACGAAATTCTTTGCACATACATTTATTTTCTGGAGTGCGTGGAATCCTGCACGGACAATAACCATCTTTTTTAGCGAGTCCCTCTTTTATGCGTGCAACCATTTCTTTATCAGGATTAAGAGTTATTTTCATAATTCAGTCCTCCTTTATTATTTGTTTTTTTAAGCAGATTTATTTTGTTTGTCTGTCTGTTTATTTTTTTCAATCCACAGTCGTTAATTCACAGAAACTGACAAGTCCTTTAAAAGTTCGTCTGCCAATGCTTCAATCTGAGATATGTTTTCCGGTTTGACAGCGGATTTTATAGTTACAGTGTTTTCAGTCCACTTGATATTTTTTGATTTCTGAAACATCTCACGCATAACTTTTCCGGCAGTGATTGCCCATGAACCATTTTCAATAATACCGATTGTACGGTTCTGATAGTTTCTTTCTGTAAGCGATAAAATGAAGTGTTTCATAAATGGGAAAATATCAGCGTTATATGTAGGAGATGCAAGTACAAGTTTTCCGTATCTGAATGCATCTTCAACAGCCTCTGCCATATCTTCACGGGCAAGGTCACATAATACAACTTTCGGACAGCCTTTTTCTTTAAGCTTGTCCGCAAGAATTTTAACAGCCTTTTTTGTATTTCCGTAAACTGATGTGTAAGCAATCATAATACCGTCGCTTTCCACGCCGTATGAAGACCATGTATTATAAAGTCCGAGATAGTAACCGAGATTTTCCGTAAGCACTGGACCATGCAGAGAACAAATAGTTTTAATATCAAATCCGGAAACTTTTTTCAGAATCGTCTGAACTTGTACACCATATTTTCCGACAATGCCAAAATAATAACGTCGTGCTTCACAAGCCCAGTCCTCATCAATATCAGTCGCACCGAATTTCCCGAAAGCATCAGCGGAAAATAAAACTTTTTCTGTACTTTCGTAAGTGAACATTACTTCAGGCCAATGAACCATTGGAGCAAATATAAATTGAAGTGTATGTTTACCGAGTGAAAGAGTATCATTTTCTTTTACAACGAGTTTGTTTAAAGAATCGGTATCATCAAAGAAATTTTTCATCATAACGAAAGTCTTTGCATTTCCGACAATAGTAGTATTCGGAAATACTTTCATGAAATTCATGATATTTGCAGAATGGTCAGGTTCCATATGCTGAATTATAAGATAATCCGGAGTTCTGCCGTTAAGTACAGTTTCAATGTTCTTTAGCCATTTTTCTGAAAAGTTTCCGTCAACTGTATCGAGTACAGCAATTTTTTCATCTATTATAACATATGAATTATATGCCATGCCGTTTGGAACAGTGTACTGTCCTTCAAAAAGGTCAATATCATGGTCATTCACACCAACATTAAAAATATCATCTGTAATATTCATTTTATGCACCTCTTTCAATAAAGATTATAATGTTATTATATCACAAATCAATTTGTAATAAAAGTACTTTAAAGGAAATTTCTATATATTATTATTTAATAAGGCGGAAGATTTAAACAATAATTTTTATAGTTATTTTCTACAAAAAAATGCATCATTTAAATATTTTGAATCGAAAAGAAAAAATAGGATTTTTTGGCTGAAAACAGGTGCAATTGAATATTATTACAATTGTTGCCAAATATGTATTTGATGATGTTTTTTTTAGATGTTATTTTCCACAAATTAAAAGTATTATATTTGTTTGTTTCGCTAAAATCAGCGAAAAAATGACATTTAGGGCTTGCAAATATTGACAAACAATTTGCCAAACTGTATAATAATATGTAAGTATTGCAAATCATTTTGCTTTACTTGAGAATCTATTAAAAAAGAAGGAGAAAGTCTGCATGAATCTTAATGGACTGTCCAAACATGAGGTTGAAGAAAGCCGTAAAAAATACGGTGACAACAACCTGACACAAATTCCACCTGACCCGCTATGGAAAAAAATTCTTGGTGGTTTTAAAGACCCTATGATTATGATACTTCTTGTTGCATTGGTAATACAGGTTGTATTGTTTATTATGGGAGAGGCTGACTGGTTTGAACCAGTTGGAATACTTATTGCAATACTCATTGCTAATGGTGTTTCATCAATCAGCGAGTATAAACAGGAAAATAAAGCTTCTGCACTCAAGGAAGAGGAAGAGTCTAAAGAAACTGCTAAAGTTATACGTGACGGAAAGCTTGCTGAAATTCACGTAAGTGAAGTAGTTGTAGGTGATATAGTTTACTTACAGGCTGGTGATAAAATAGCAGCAGACGGCGAAATTGTTGAAGGTGAAGTGAAAGTTGACCAAGCTGCACTTAACGGTGAAACAGAAGAAGCTACAAAACGTCCTGTAAATGCCGGCGAAAGCTATAACACAAAGGATTTGCTTAACAAACATTATGCTTATCGTGGTACAGTTGTTTGTGGCGGTGAAGCTCATATGCAAGTTAAAGTCGTTGGCGATAAGACTTTATTCGGCGAACTCGCCCTTGAAGTTCAGGAAGACACTAGAGCAACACCTTTACAGGTTAAACTTGCTAAACTTGCTAAACAGATTTCTACATTCGGATATATCGGAGCAATTGCTATTATTGCTGGTATTATGTTAAAGACTGTTATCAGCGGTGAAGCTCCGTCAAGTGTTATTGAATGGATAAAGCTTTTTATTGAAGCTATTACAGTGGCAGTTACAATTATAGTATGTGCAGTTCCGGAAGGTCTGCCGATGCTTACTTCAATACTTCTTTCATTCCAGAGTATTAAGATGTCAAAGGATAACGTACTTGTAAGAAAAATCAATGGTCTTGAAACTGCCGGAAGTCTTAGTTTGCTTTTCAGTGATAAAACAGGTACAATTACAGAGGGTAAGCTTTCAGTAGTAGAATTTATTACAGGTGACCTTACTAAATTTTCTAATCTTTCGGATACATCTGAAAAATTCCTTGACGATATAGTAGTTGGTGCAGGTGTGAACAACAGTGCTTCTGCAAGTGACGGAACAGTTATCGGTGGTAACAGCACAGACCGTGCATTAATGAATTTCATAATAAATGCAAAAGCTGAAAACAAAATCAACAAAGATGAAGTAACTAACTTTAGTTCATTTGATTCAACTAAGAAAATGTCAAGTGTAACTATTTCAAGAAATGGAAACAGTTATACTTATGTAAAGGGTGCTCCTGAAAAACTTCTTTTAAGATGTACACAGTATGTTGATTCAAATGGCAATGTAAATTCTCTTGCAAATCATGATGCAATTACAGCTTACATTGACGAACAGGCAGGACGTTCAATGAGACTTCTTGCTGTTGCAAAGCGTGATGGTGACAGTGATGAGGGAGATTTAACACTTGTCTGTATCCTTTGTATCAGAGATAATGTTCGTAAAGAAGCTGTTACCGCTATTAAAGAAGTACAAAACGCTGGTATTCAGGTTGTAATGGTAACAGGTGACAGAAAAGAAACTGCTGTTGCAATTGCAAAAGAAGCAGGATTAATTAAAAATTCAAGTGATGTTGCACTTACATCAGCAGAACTTAATGAAAAATCCGATGAAGAACTTAAAAAGATTATTCCGGATTTGAGAGTAGTTGCCCGTGCATTGCCGACAGATAAGAGCCGTCTTGTACGTTGTGCTCAGGAACTCGATTATGTAGTAGGAATGACCGGCGACGGTGTAAACGATTCTCCGGCACTCAAAAAGGCAGACGTTGGTTTTGCAATGGGCAGTGGTACTGAAGTTGCAAAAGAAGCCGGCGATATTACAATTCTTGATGATAACTTCTCATCTATCGAAAAAGCTATTCTTTATGGACGTACAATGTTCAAGGGAATCAGAAAGTTCCTTATATTCCAGCTTACTGTTAACGTTGCAGCAGTTCTCACTTGTTTCTTAGGTCCACTTTTTGGCGAACCTACTATGCTTACCGTTATTCAGCTTCTTCTTGTAAATCTTGCAATGGATACACTCGCAGCTATTGCATTCGGAAGCGAACCTGCTCTCAAGGAATACATGAAAGACAGACCTATTCCACGAAATGAAAGCATTGTAAGCAAATCAATGCTTATACAGGTAATAATCAGCGGACTTTATATTACAGCACTTTGTCTCTGTATAAGATTTGTTCCGATGTTCAGAGAAATCTTTGGCAATGTAGATGACACTTATTTAAGGTCAGCACTTTTTGCAACATTCATGATGGCAATTACATTTAATGGTTTCAATGCACGTACAAACAATATCAATGTATTTGAACACATGGGACGTAATAAAAACTTCCTTCGTGTAATGGTAACATTACTTGTAATACAATTTGTATTTGTAACATTTGGCGGAGAGTTCCTCAGTGTTGAAGCACTTAATCTTAAAACATGGTTAATCTGTATCGTACTTGCATTTATGGTTGTTCCGATTGACATAGTAAGAAAGTTAGTTACTAATAAAAAATAAAGGAGGAATAAATTTTGAGTATTAATCTTCAGAAAGGTCAGAAAATTGACCTCACCAAAGGCGGCGGCGGACTTAGAAAAGTTATGGTCGGACTCGGTTGGGACGAAGTTAAACAAACAGGTGGATTTTTTAGTTCATTGTTCAAATCACAGCCGGCTAATATTGACTGCGATGCTTCTGCAATCATATGCGGTCAGGACGGAAAACTCATAAGCAATGATGCAAAGCAAAGTATAGTTTACTTTGGAAATCTTAAACACCCCAGTGGTGCAATTATACATCAGGGTGATAACCTTACCGGTGCAGGTGACGGCGATGACGAACAAATTATGGTTGATATAAGCCGTTTGCCGTCCGATGTAAGCAAAGTAGTATTTGTTGTAAATATCTATGATGCCCGCCGAAAGGGTCAGCATTTCGGAATGATTGAAAATGCATTTATCCGACTTGTTAATATGGATAATAATCAGGAAATATGCCGTTATAATCTTTCTGAAAACTACAACAATATGACCGGACTTATAGTAGGTGAAATTTACCGCAGGGGCAGTGAATGGAAATTCAATGCAATCGGACAGCCTGTTAAAGAAGCAAGCCGTCTTGATGCACTTCTTGCACTTTACAGATAAAATAGTTTCAGTTTAATAAAAAATCCCCATCTTTTCAGGTGGGGATATTATATAGTGTTATACTTGACAAATTAAAAAATATATGATATTCTGTAGGTAATCCATTAAATGTAAATGTTTTTGAAAGGGAGGATTTAAAATGGCAATCAATTTACAAAAAGGTCAGCGTTATGCCTTTGATAATTCAATGAAACTTGCTCTTGTTGGTCTCGGTTGGGACACTAATCGTTATGACGGCGGATATGATTTTGACCTTGATGCATCAGCTTTCATGCTCGGAGAAAACGGTAAACTTTTAAGAGATGAGGACTTTGTTTTTTACAATAACCTTAGCGGACGTGATGGTGCAGTAATTCATACGGGTGATAATCTTACCGGTGAGGGTGAAGGCGATGACGAAGTTATAATAATTGACTTTGAAAAAATTCCTTCCGAAATTAAAAAAATAGCTATTTGTGTAACTATTCATGAAGCAGAAGAACGCCGTCAGAATTTCGGACAGGTTTCAAATGCTTATATACGTGTGGCAAAAATGAAAAATGATTCTGATATGGCAGGCGAAACTGTATTGAGATTTGACCTTGAAGAAGAATTTTCTATAGAAACAGCACTTGTTGTTGCAGAGTTCTATTTAAGAAACGGTGAATGGAAATTTAATGCTATAGGTTCAGGATATCAGGGCGGACTTGCTTCAATAGTGCGTTCCTATGGCGGAGATGTTTAATTGATTTTAGTAAGAGTTTCAGAATAACATACTCACAGCGTTAATAATCATGCATATCAAAATACCAGTAATGGTTGGCAGTGCAAAACTCAGGGCGGTCCATTTGAGACTGCCTGTTTCTTTTTTTATGGTCATGCAGGTTGTTGCACATGGAAAATGAAACATAGTAAAAGTCATCATACATAAAGCTGTTTTTATAGTCCAACCGTTGTCGGCAAGTAATGCTTGAAGTTGAATTGTATCGGATATTTCAATTAAACTTCCCTGAGTAAGATAGGTCATAAGTATAATGGGAAAAACAATTTCATTAGCAGGAAATCCTAATATAAAAGCAATCAATATAACGCCGTCAAGTCCCATGAGGCTTGCGAAAGGGTCAAGGAAGTTCGCAACCACCGAAAGAATAGTATTATCACCGATATGTACATTTGCAAAAATCCATATCAGCAAACCACAAGGAACAGATGATACACAGGCTCTTGCAAGTACAAATACAGTCCGGTCAAAAATCGAACGCACAAGAACTTTAGTAAATTGTGGTTTTCTGTATGGCGGAAGTTCAAGAGTAAATGATGATGCAATACCTTTAAGAACAGTCATGGAAAGAACTTTTGACATAATAAGTGTCATAATAACACCAATAATTATTACTCCTAAAAGAATTATTGCGGAAAGTACACTTCCAGCGGTTACAAAAAACATTGTTATTATCATTATAATAGTGGGAAATCGTCCATTACATGGCACAAAATTATTGGTAAGTATAGCAATAAGTCTTTCACGGGGAGAATCTATAATTCGACAGCCAGTAACTCCACAGGCATTACAGCCAAATCCCATTGCCATTGTAATAGCTTGTTTTCCGCAGGCGTTTGCAAACCTGAAACCACGGTCAAGATTAAAAGCTATACGTGGCAGGTAACCAAAATCCTCCAACAGTGTGAACATCGGAAAAAATATAGCCATGGCTGACTACAAAAAAAGCCGATTAATGAGAAATCCACCTATCAGTTATTAAAATTATAATGCTTGTACACAATAAAATCAAGGTCATCAGAATAATTTTATTGTTTTAACATAAAAATGCTTAAATTTGCTTAATTGCGAAATAATGAAATAAAAAAATGCTGTCAAGGGCGTGTAAACGTTCATTTTACCCTTGACAGCATTTTTTTATGAATTATAATTGCAAAGCAAATTTAAGTATTTAACCGTCATATCTTTCATATGAATGAATATTATTTAACAATGAATCAGGCATAAAAAATTCGCTTAGTTAGCTCCTAAGCGACCAACAAATTATACTGCTTTATAAGAATATAATACAATATTCTATGAAAAAAGTCAATAAAAAACATTTGGAAATATTTCTAAATGTATTAAAATCAGCGATTTTCATAATGTGTTAATAGATTTTATGTACATAGTGTATAATTGATTTGTTGAAATAATTTTATTCATGGTCAAAAAATGGGTATTTAAACAGGAGGTATAATATGTCAAGACACGGAGAAAACATAAGAAAACGAACTGACGGCAGGTGGGAAGGCAGATATATAGAATACTATTCAAGTAATGGTAAAGCTTGTTATCGTTCTGTATATGGTAAAACGTATTCAGAAACAAAAGAAAAACTAAAGCAATACAGAAAACTTTGTAACAAAAGTACAGATAACAAAATTACTATGGAAGAACTGTTCAAAGAATGGTTGAATATGAAAAGAGATACTATTAAATCATCTACAGAAGTTACCTATAGTTATTTTATAGATAAACATTTTATTCCGTATTTCAAAAATTTAAAGGCAATGTATGTTACAAATGAACTCATTCAGGATTTTGTATCAAAAAATCCCAATTTATCCTCTAAAACTATATGTGATATGACTTCACTTTTAATTCAGATTATAAGATATGGGCAATCAAAAAGGTATATTAATTATTTTGATTTTAATTCTATTATATATCCCAAGTCACCAAGTGACGAATTACCAGTTTTAAAAAATTCAGAATTTATAAGACTTGTAAATTATGTTCAGACAAACTTTGAAATTCAGAAAATAGGCATTTTGTTGTCACTGTTTATGGGTATGCGTTTAGGTGAAATATGTGCATTACAATGGGAAGATATTAACTTTTCAGATGAAACAATTCATATCAGAAAAACAATACAGAGATTGAAAAATTTAGATATAAATGCAGAAACTAAAACAAAAATTGTAATTGATACTCCGAAAAGTCAGAAATCAATTCGTGATATTCCTATACCGTCATTCTTGTTGACATTACTTAAAGAATATAAATCAGGTGAAAAAACGTATATTTTAACTTGTACCACTAATTATATTGAACCTCGTAATTACCAAAAGAAATTTAAAATTTATCTTGAAGAAGCTGGAATCTCTGATATAAATTTTCATGCATTAAGGCATACTTTTGCGACAAGAGCAGTTGAACAGGGATTTGATATCAAAAGTTTAAGCGAAATCTTAGGTCATTCGAGTGTAAAATTTACAATGGAACGATATGTACACCCTTCAAATGAACATAAAAAAATGAATCTTGAAAAGCTTGCAGTTTTCTATTAATGGTCAAAATTATGGTCATACAACGCAAGTTTTTTGCTATTTTACGTAAATTATTAAGTAAAATTCGCTTAGGAGCTAACTAAGCGAATTAATAATTTATAATCATATTATTATAATAACTTATTCTGCTGAATTTATACAGATATAAGTTTAAATAACTATAAAGGAGTGTGATTTTTATGCTAATATATGAAATTAAAAGTATTCCAGACCTAACATTAAGCAAATATCAGGTATTTGCAGATTCCGGAATAGACGGAATGTTACAAGCACAATTGCAATTTATAAAACAGTTATACAGAGTATCTTTGTTGGGTAAAATTCATATACACTTCATTTATGACTATGACCCTAAAAGAAAAGCAGGACAAAAATTAAGCATATATATTATATTTTCAGGAAATGAATATGACCAAAGTTATTATTTGAAATTAAGAAAAATCGTAGATTCTTCAAGCATTTCAAAATATTTTCAGTTTCATGAAGTTCAGAACTTATCTTTTTCAAAGTTAAAATATTCTTCTGTGGCATTTTTACGAAAAAAGGAAAGAATTATTCAAACTGTTATTGATAATGAAGAAAAATATTTTTATCTAATTCCAAACTGGGAAATGAATGAAAGTGCAAGATTATACAACATGATTCAGATGATGGAATCCTTTAACGAAAAATGTTGTTATCGTGTTGATTTATATACAGAAGAAGATTTAGAAGAACAAATTCATAGGAATTTTGAAAGACCACTTACATTTTTAAGAAACATATCCAATAAAGAAAGTGGCGTAAGCATATTAAACGGAATGCAAAAAAATCAGCGTGACCCTAATGCAGATGAAACACTTCATCAATATGAAGACTGGATAAAAGCTGTTGACAGTTCTTGTGTATTTCGTTGTAGAATTTGTTCACTATCCAATGATGAACAGTATTGTCAATTATTATTGGATAGTATTATATCTGAATCCATTCAAAAAGGTAATGCGACTTTAGAGAAAAAACAAGGCAGTTTTACTGTATTTGATACTTTTAATGATATTCCAACAAATTATTGTTTAAAGGACACTCCTAAATCAATGCAAAATTGGGCGACTACATTTACAGCAGAAGAAATATCAGCATTTATAAGATTACCTGTTTTATATGACGGAGAAAACATTGAATTACCAAAAGAAACAGCATCAATTCAGGAAAATGAAGGTATTATTCTTGGTAGGGATAAAAATAATTATGATGTTGTAATTCCGCAAAAGTTACTTCCAAAGCATATGTTTGTATGTGGTGTTCCTGGTTCTGGTAAAACAAATACAATGCTTCATTTAGCTAATAGTTTATGGAATTATGAAGTTGACCAAAACGGAGTTAAACAAAAATTACATATTCCGTTTTTAATATTAGAGCCAGCAAAAAAAGAATACAGAGAATTAGCTCTTTTTGATATTCCTGAATTACTGATTTTTTCGCCGTCAGCGTGTACAAACTTTCCGATTAAGATTAATCCCTTTGAATTTCCAAAAGGATTAACCTTATCAGAACATATCAATAAACTTTGTCAAGTTTTTGAGGGAGCATTTCCGATTGCACCCCCTGCACCATTTATATTAGACCGTGCTATTCAGACAATTTATGAAAATCATGGCTGGAATGTAACAGATATTAACACAGGAACAAAGCCTTATCCGCTAATGTCTGAACTGTATGACCAGTTTGAAAAAGAATTGCTTACTACTAATTATGATAGTGAGATTAGAGGAAATATTCGTTCTGTATTAGAAATGAGAATCGGAAGTTTACTTCGCAGAGAAATGAAAGAAATTTTTGATGTTCCTAAATCAACATTATCTCCAGAAGAATGGCTGACTAAACCTGTTATTATTGAGTTGGAATCCCTCGGAGAAGCAACAGCTAACTTTGTAACATTATTGCTTTGTACTTTAATAAGAGAAACTCTAAAAGCAAATCCAATGGCAGACAAGGAAAAACCTGTTCGTCATGTAATTTTTATTGAGGAAGCACATAATTTAATTGCACCTGAATCACAAGTGAAAGACGGTCAAGACTCAAATCCTAAAATCGCTGCCACTGCATTTATTGTTAAAATGTTGGCTGAAGTTCGTGCATTGCGTGAGGGAATTATTATAGCTGACCAATTGCCAACAGCAATGACACCAGAAGTTATTAAGAATACTAATATCAAACTTGTACATCGCTTGACATCACAAGATGACCGTGAACTTGTTGGCAGTACAATGTCCGCAAGCCCACTACAAATGGAAAATATCGCTACTTATACAAGCGGACAAGCATTATTCACTTATGAAAAATTGCTTCGTCCATTTGAAATGCAAGTAAGTCTTGTAGAAGAACATGGAGAAAATACTCCTAATGACAATGAATTGTATGAAATAATGTTGAAAAAATCTGCTTTTTTTGAACTCTGCAAAAGAGAAGAAGAGGAAAAATGGACTTATCTAAAAAAACAAGTTCAAAAATTGCATGAAATTGAAAAGAAATCAGTTCATCAATTAGCTAATTTTAATTTTATTGAAATGAATTATAAGGAGTTTGAAAAGAAAATAGAAACATTCTCCAAAATATTAGATACATTAAATGTTATGAAAAGGATATATAAATTTAAATGTACTACTGTTTCGGAAAAATTTATTCCAAAAGAAAAGAAAAATACAATGTTAGAAATTATTAATAATATTGGTTTAATATATGAGGAGAATATTTCAAAAATAGTTGTTATATGGAGGAATAGAAATGGCTTATAGTATTGATAAATTGAAAGATAAACAAAATGATGTAAAACGAAATATTGAAACTAAAAAAGGAGAACTACATAAATTAGAAGACCGTAAAGAAGCACTTGTAGAGTCAGGAATGGATATTCAAAATTCAAATATGGACGAAAAAAGTAAAAAAGTCATTATGGAACTAATAAATGAAGAATTAGATGAAAATTCTGAAAAAGGTGAAGAACTTGCTGATGATATGCAAGAGGATTTAGACGTATTAACTGAAATAAAAGATAACGTTGCAGAAATGAGAGAAAGTACAGAGCAAGAACGGAAGAAATTAGAACAAAAGAAATCCATTTTAGATAAATTTGGTTCGAGTAAAAAAATTGATGATGCTATTTCAGAAATGAATGATAGCACTGTTCAATTGGATTCTTTTAATCAAAGTTTATTAGAAGATGAGAAAGAACTGAATAATACCTCAAAAAAATTAAATAGTTTATGAACTGAAATTCCAAATGTGATTGAAATAAATTCTCATGCTTTTGAACGTGTGCCTTTGGAACGACACACTACTGTTATAGAAAGTTTTTCTAATGCACCAGTCCAAATTAAAGAAGTCATAAATAAATATTGGGATTCGTTAAATGATGTTGAAGAACAAACTTTAGAATTTAATGAAGAAACAGGAGAATTAGAAAAAGTAGTTTCTAAATATTGCTCCAACTTTAATGAGCGATATATAATTATGGACAGAAAAAAACAAAATGATGAGTTTGGAATTGTATTTCGTCATGAATATGGTCATTATATTGATGATATGATTGGACATTATTCCGAAAGCGAATCATTTAAAGAATCGTTTCAAATGGATAAGGAATTATTCAATAATGCAACTGACAAGGGAATTGAAAACATAAATAATATGTTGTATGATTTGTCCGAAAATATTTCAGCATTTAAATCAAGATATGTTTCTGATATTATTTCCGCTCTAACAAACAATGACACTAAAATTAGAAAGGAATACAACAAAAACTATATGGATTTCTTTGGGCATGAATGGGGTCAGTGCAAAGACGAACTTATGCAAAATGAGATATTTGCCAATATTTTCGCAATCTATACAGAAAATAATTCTAATGTTCTTGAATTTACAGAAAAATGGTTTCCAAACCTTACACAGCAGTTCCAGATTGGCATAAGTAAAGTAATTGAATATAACAGAAAGGAGTTGATTAAAATATGATAATATTGCCAAAAGATTGTTTTTTTAACGAAAAACCTAATAGAATACGATTAGATGACATGACAGAGGAACAATGGAATAAATGTTTATCTAAATATTACAAGAAGTACAAGGAAATATTCGGATATGTTCCTAATGAAAAAGATTATTATTGCACAAGAGAAATCTATGCAGAAGCATTATTGAAAGCTTTAGAAGAAAAAAAGGATATTTCAGAATATTTAAAGAATAACTGATATTTTTAAGGGATATAAAAAAATTTTTTCTACTTGGAGGAATTTATGAGAAAAATAAGAAATTTGATTGGCGGAGCACTTATTGGTGCATTGCTTGGGTATATATTTAAATTTTGCCAAAACATCTTTAGTGTTATTTCTGATAGTCATGCACCCAATAATACATCAGTTATAATTCTTTCTATAACAGTAGCATTTATTGGACTTATTATAGGTATTTCTGATGATAAGGACGAAGCTAAATGGAAACAACAAGAAGCTGAGAGACAACGACAAGAAGCTGAAAGACAACGACAATTAGAATTAGAAAGAATTGAAAGAGAACGAAAAAAAGCTTTTAATAATTGGAAACAAACACTTGATAATAAATTCAGAGAAATAGAACATATGACCACTCAAGAACTTTTATCTACAGATATTTATAATAAAATTTTTAATGAGATACCTATAGATGAAGACTATAGACAATATTATTATTCTGTTTTAAATAAACATCGAAATAAAATGATTAGTGATATCCAAGGCAAAATACAAAAAAATGCAAAGGGTCTATATTTTTCATTGGATAAAATGTATTTTCTGAAAGCATCTTATCAGAATGATAGTCGATTTGATTCAGCAATAAATAAAATTAAAGATTTCATTAAGCAAGCTGAAGAATCCAAACCAAAATATTTAATAATTAGTAATTATGGAAATTGTAAATTGCCATTAGATAATCCACAAGAAATGGAATATATGGATAATAATGCTGATAATATTATAAAAAAATTAGAATATGATTTGTCATGTTTTAGCAACAATAATAATGGATGTTTCGATGGAATTGTACAACATATGAACAAAGACTTTATTTATAACGCATCTAAAGTTATGTGGCATTATGCTATAAAAAAACCTTTTAATGTCAATAAGTTTGAAGAAGCTCGTTATTTATATAACAAATATACATCATTTGATTATTATGATGATTATAATTATTATGATGATGATTATGAACCTTCAGAATATAGTACTAAATATAAAATTGGAAAAGTAGAAGAAATATTAGCAGTTATTTATGTTAGAAAACAAATCGGAGGAGAAGGCACTGTACAGCAAGAAAGAAAATACATTGATTCTTGGACTGATGCGAAAATTGCAGAAGGAAATCGGACAGAATGCAGTATTTTTGCTTCTGGTCTTGCGTGGTTGGAATTGTATGATATTGAATTAAATGTTTTAAGAAAAATGGTGCAACATAATTTACAGCTTTCACCTGGTTTGCAAGAGCGATTAAGCTTTTTAGAAAATGGAGGAACAACCTCAAATGTAAAAGTTTATGAAGTTGAACCACAAAGTACATTTATATATGATAGTTCATCTGAAAACTGGAATCAAAATCAATTTGATACGTTCTTTAGAAAAGTAGGTATGAAAAAAATTATTCTTAATTATTCTCTATCAATTTTCACTTGGAAAAAAACTATTCCACTTTTAAATAATAAAAACACATCTATGAATGTATTTTATAAGAAATTTCAAAGTATGGTAAATGATTTTAATGGAGAAGTAATTTGCACAAGAACCAAAGCACAGGCAATTAATTTAGATAATTTAAGTTATCCTGATACAGTTGTATTTCAGTTTACAAGTAAACGAAATAAATGCTTATCTATGTTATTTGCGTGTGAAGAATTTGGTAAAAATCTTAATTTGACTATTATTACACTGTTTACACCTGATAACAATATAGATATAGAAAACTTACATAAATATGCCACAGTAATTAAAAGTAATATTTATGTAGATAGTTTTAGAGAAACTATATTACAAATTGTAGATGATGTAATTCAAGAAAAAAGAGAGATTTACGATGATAATAACAATTATTCTTCAGGTAAAAAATTTGTAGAATAAAACTTTTTATCTTAACCCTAAAAATATAATATTCAAAGAATCCCCGTTTATGTTCTTTCAAAACATAATGGGGATTTTTTGAACTATAGTAATTAAGGGATTAAGCTAAACTAAACTCACATTTGTTCGTCCAGTTCTTCAAGATGTTTAATTCTTAGGGTAATCCTTGGGTGACTTGCTGTCATTTTCTGAATAATATTACTGTTATCACCTAAAGAAATTTTTTCAAGCAAATATAAAGCTTCAATCATATCATCATATCCAATTGTTTCAATCCACAGGGCATTCTGTCCATGACCTCCCTGACTTATAATGTCATATTCAGTATATTATATTTTGAAGAATCTGTCAAGCGGATTGATTTCATGTCAGTGGGAGATACCAATTTTTTCCGCTCCCACTGCCGTTTTACAATGTCCGCCGCTTAAAGAAGCGGGGGATTCAAAGTTTTGTTGAATAAGAAAATCTGTCAGCTTGAAATTCATTTCTTCTTTGATTGGAAGTTAATATTAACTGAAAACCAAAGTTCAGAATTAAAATAATTATCTCAAACAATAATTGTAGTAATGCAAGAAAAAATGAAATTAGATCTTTTTTTCCTGCAAAAGCACTTTTCAGCCAATCTATAAAGAATAAACACGCTTTTATAAATAAGGCTATAACAGAAAATATACCATTACCAATAAGAACATATAAAGATGCTATTGTGTTTCCATATAGAATATGTGCTATTTCGTGAGCTATAACAGCTTTTAGTTCATCTTCTGTAAATGTATTTATAGCACCTTTTGTAACTGCAACTGTGTGTCTGCCTAAAGCTATAGCATTAACTGTCATATTATCAATTACACAAATTTCTAAATGCGGTAACCGATTTTTATTATTTTTCTTTGCTGATATGCAAACTTCATCAAATAATGGTTTTAAATATTCTGTTTCTTTTTTTGTTTCTAAAGGTCTGACATGATTCAGAATCCTTAATAAATTCTCTCCTAATGGTGAAAATCCGATTATAAGCAAAATTATATAAACTAAAAATAATAAAAATGAATGCTTTACAAAAGATTTGCAAATGAAAAAGTAGAAAATCGTACAAATCAAATAAGCTGGATTGTGTTTCCAAAATTTCAGAAGAAAACGACAACTTAGCCTTATTTGAGGTTTTAATTTAGATATAATCACTTCTTGCAATAGTTCTATAAATTTGTCCTTTAATACACTAATAAAATATATTATTTTATCTTTCATGAAAATAACCTCTTAAAATGGTTTATTTATACGGATTTTACTATGAAAATAATTGTCCCTTGAAAGAAAAATACCGTTTCCCGTTTGTAACTGTTTTATTGTGTCAGGGTGATATAAAAATTCCCTTACATTTCTTGCTGAACCTAAACCCGTTTGTGTTGTGTCGAATCCGTCTTGCTGTAATTGATAAGTTACGTCCATTGTTGGCTTAGTTCCTAAGATATTAGCCCAGTTTTCAGAATTTACCGCACTATTCTGACGCAAAACAAGATAATTATTACAATTTTCAATAATTTGTTCTGTAAAATTTTCATCTTCCGCACTTGTAAGGTCTGATAAGCTTTGAGTTGCAAGAACACAAGTTACATTAGCACTTCTTGATTTATTTACAAGGTCAATAAGCGTTTTTGAAGCATATACATTAATTTCATCAAATATAAAGAATATACGATTTGAATTATTAAAATTTTGATTAATAGCTTTTTTGCTGTCAATTAAAATCAATCTTCCAAATGCTGAAGATATTTCAGGATAAATAAGCGGATTCAAAATAAATAAAATAATTGCTTTTTCTTTTAATGCTGTTGTAATGTCAATTCCAGTATCAGAAAAAATTTCACCTAATTCACTTTCAGCTATAGTTGAAAATCGTGCTATTGAATTTTCTGCGACTTTTCCAGAAGTTTTAGCAATTTCCAGATTCTCTAAGTGTTTTTCTTTTGTGATTATTTTCTTTTTGGCTAAGTACATAGAAAGTTGTGAAAAATGTTCCAGTTCCATATATTTCACGATAGTTTTAAATGAAAGTGTTACATTAGCTTTATTCAATAACAAAACTAATCGCTGTAAATATCGTTCAGCATTGACTTTGTAATGTTCTTCTGACCAGTCCGTCATATTAATAAGCATATCTTTTGCAATGGTAGGAGAAGTTTTATAAAATGGATTATATGTATCGGATAATGACGGATTTGTTAAATTGATACAATAAATTTTCTTGTGATATTGATTGTTTAACTGTGTCAGGATATCTAAAATACTTCCTTTTCCTGTATCTCCTTTTCCGTCAACAATAAGCATTGGAAAATCCTTTTTCATGCAATTTTGTATATAGTTGCTTAATGCAATAGTTTTTCCGCTACCAGTTGTGCCACAAACAAAAATATGCTTTGCATTATCGGGTGAATAAATAGGTTTTCTTCCATTGAAACCTAACAAAACAGAATTTTTATCATTTAAATCTTTTTGTTTCACTTTTTTCTTTCCTTTCTTGTAGTCATTACCAAAATTGAAAAGTTTTCTCATTTGTATCTGATGTCTGATAGAATCAATTATCATTATTGTTGGAACAGTCAAAAGAATAAGTTCAATTGGAAATTTATACTTTATCAATCCGATTATAAATATCATTTAATATCAAAAAAATCACCTCTCTAAAATTTTTTTTCATGGACGAGTTTTATATTTCTACAATATATGAAAAATAAACTATGTTTATGATATAATTAATCTATTTTTTTAATATAGTCATTGATTTTTTGTAACGAACGTGCCTGAATATTGTCATATAATTTTTTACTTTCTTTCAGAACTTGTAAAATTGCCTTTTGAGAATCAGGAATTATCCATATTTGTACATCGTATTCCATGAAATTATTCCTGATAATATTCAAAAGACGACTTTTTGCCTTTAATGTCAATTCTACTTCTACACAATAAGTCAGTTCATCTTTAGTAAAAATGAAATCTGGTCTGTGTTTGCGTACTCCGAAACCGTCTGACTGATGTAATTGTTTTTCTGATATAATATCCTGTAAAGACAATCCCTCTTTATTCATGAAATAAATTGCTGTATCTAAAACTGTTCTGTCATGTATAATCTGTTCTACTTTGATTTTTTCTTTACCTGTTCCAACGTGTATTAATGATTTTCCTTTATTCGTCAGAAAGTAAACATATGGTACTCCGTATAGGAATTTTTTACGCTCTATGTATTCGGAATCCGTTAAAATTTTCAATCTTCTGTCTGTGGCTCTCTGTCCTGAAAATCCAGCTAAAAATCTTATATGTTTACTTCCGCAAGCTTTCCACCTGTATATCTCTCTTAAAATCAATTCGTCTCTCTCGGTAACTCTCAACTGTTCCACCACCCATAAATAATAAAAATAAAATAACTTAATTAATGACTATGCTGTATTTCAAATATAATTTATTATATGTATTGCACGATGTTATAGTGGGGTCTCGTATGAAATAGGAGACCCCACTATAACATCGTCAATTGAAATTCAGCATAGCTACGGACTTTTTAGTTATATTTTATTTTTATGAGGTGTCCGATGTGATTAGAACACTTTTTTTATGGGGTGGTGGAACAGGTAGATATACAAAAAAATGCTATTATAACGTTTAAATTATAATAGCATTAAATAATTAATCTGTATTAAATTTTATATCTGTAATTTTTGCAATACCTCGTCTGCTGTTTTTCATTTCGTTTACAATCATAATTTTGTCAACAAACTTAATTAAAAATAATCGTTTTTCTTCATTATTAAGAAACGTCCAATTTTCTTTTAAATTTTTAATTATGTCTTCTTTTTTAATTATCATTTCTTCTGTATCTTCTTCAATAGCTGAAACTTCTTCAAGCTGTTTACATACTTTGCACTTTTCATCTTCGATATAATCCTTTAACTGAATATATCTGTCAAAATTCAAATTATTATCCACATAGGAATTGAGAATTTCTTTCTCCTTGTTTTCAAGATTCTTTAATTGATTATTTAGCTTTTCAATAAGTTTGATATTATTGTCTTTAGCTTTTCTGTTTTCTTCAAGCTGAATTTCGTTTATCGCAGAAAAGTCTTCAATCTGTTCAATGTAATCCATAAAAGCTGTTTCAACACTTTTTTGTGAAATATTACTTGCACTGCACGTCTTACGTATGTAATTACTGCAACGGTAACCGCTCTTAAATATTTTTTCTCCGCTTTTATTTTTGTATAAATCATTATGTGTTACAAGTCTTGCACCACATTTGGCACAATAAAGAACTCCTGAAAAATAATTTTCTTCTTTCGGACGTTTAGTATAGCTTTTTTTGGATATTTTACTTATTAATTCTTGTGCTTCTTCATAAAGTTCATTGGAAATAATAGGCTCATGATTTCCTTGTACTTCAAAATTTCTTTCTTCATCTTTGGTTGCGTATCTTACTTTTCCTATGTAATTGCAATTTGTAAGCATATTTCTTATACTTCTTGCAATCCATACGGAATTTTCTTTTGTAGGAATATTTCTTTCGTTAAGGTTTTTAGCAATATCAAGAAATGATTTTCCATGATGTACAAACATATCAAAAACTTCTCTTACAATAACGGCTTCTTTTTCGTTGATTTTTTGAATTTTGTCACCTATATTTCTGGTATATCCATAACTTGCAGTTCTTGTGCAAAGGCTGTAACCTTCTTTCACTTTTCTTTCAAAGCCTAATTTTGTTCTTTCAACAATGTTTTCACGTTCAAATTCAGCAAAGATACCAATTATTTTTATAAACATACGTCCTGACGGTGTTTGTGTGTCTATGCTTTCACATAAAGAATTGAAAGCACAATTATATTCGTTGAACAGATTTATTAAATATATTAAATCAGATGTGTTTCTTGTCAGACGGTCAATTTTGAAAATCAATACATTTTTCACAAGTCCTTTTTTAATGTCCTTGATTAGTTGATTAATCTGCGGACGGTCTGTAATGTTTTTTCCGCTGATACCCTCATCAATATAAATTTTGTGTATAGCCCATTCCTTAATACGTGCATAGTCTTTAAGTTTCTGTTCCTGAGCTCTGATTGAAAAGCCTTCTTTAGCTTGCTCTTCTGTTGATACTCTTACATAAATACCAGTTTCCAACATGATAAATCGCTCCTATCATTGATTTCTGATAGCGGATTTATTCAATTCTTTTTTCTTTCGTGGAACAGACGTCTTTAAGAAGAAATTTAACATCTTGATTTGCAACTCTTTTGGAAGTGTTATCTTCTTTTGCTCGTTTTCCATATCTCACCTCAAATACTTTTATTATATTCAAATCATATTTGACATTAAGATATTTATTCCTTGAATTAAAAAGAAATGCAAAAAGCAGGTGTTTTTACATACTTTTTGCATTTTCGGTTTTTATTGTATCCAGCCATGGGAGGCAACATTACTGAAACTACCCATGCAAGTACCTTGTATATTCCCTGAATAAGTATGCCGTCGAGCCATTTTGGAGTATCGAGTTTTTGGAGACCGTTGGACATTATGTCACCAAGTTTAAAAAGAAGTTTTCCGAGCAATTCAGACGGATAATTAGCTCCTACAATAGTAATCCATAATATAAAACCAAGTAAAATAATCATAACAGGTATTCCAAGGTGTTTGCTAAGGAAGATATTATCAAGTTTTCTGTCACGGTTGTATATTGAAGATTCATTGTAGTGTACAGTCTGATTTGATATTTCGGAAGCTTTTTTTATAGTTTCGGAAGTAATTATATCTGTTATTTTTTCTGATGTTAAACCTTTTTCAGCAAGACTTGATTTTATATTTTGTATTTCTGGAACTTCTGAAAAGTCAATATTTTCAGATTGTATAGCCTTTTTAAGAAAATCGGTATTATTTTCGAGTATGCACATTGAAACGAATTTTAATGGAAGTGTATGTATATTTTTTTCTATTATGCAACTTATTTCTGAAACCGCATTCTGAATGTCGTCAGGTAAAGGAATAAGTTGTTTTTTTGTTTCGGTATTATCATTAAGACGATTATAAAGAGTTTCAAGAAGAGTATCAAGACCATTTTTATTTCTTGCAGTAACTCCAACGACATCAACACCTAATATTTGACTTAATAAATCAAAATTTATTTTAATTCCTTTTTCTTCTGCCTCATCGAGAAGGTTTATACAAACTATAGTTTTGGGACATATTTCTATAATCTGTAATACAAGATTAAGATTTCTTTCAAGACAGGTTGCATCACAGACAACTATTACAGCATCTGATTCAGAAAAACATATAAAATCACTTGCAGAAGTTTCTTCAGCGGAGTTGTTGCGTAATGAATACATTCCGGCGGTATCTGCAAGAGTGAAATCTATGTTTTTATACTTGAAATATCCTTCAGCACTTGAAACTGTTTTACCAGCCCAGTTACCAGTATGTTGGTTCATTCCGGTAAGAGCGTTGAAAACAGTTGATTTTCCTACATTAGGATTTCCGGCAAGTGCGATGAGATATTTATTTTTTTCCATAATATCACCTCCTGTTATCATAGAATAATATTCAGAAAGTTCTTTTTATATGCCGAAAAAATAATACTGACATTATATAATTTAAATGGATATAATTGTTTTTTGGATAGTTTGAAATATTTTTGTTAAACTGTTTTGTTCAATGTGCATAAAACAATAGTGTTGTTTTTGTTGATATGACCAAAAATGAAATAATTTGATTGAAAATGAAAGAAAATGCTTGACATTTGCAAGAAAAACTGATATTATAATATCAGAACAAGTCAAAAACAATCATCATCGTTTAAAAGGAGGAACAAAATGCTTACAGAAGAAAGACATTCAATTATTTTAGAACTTGTTAATCGTCAGGGAAGTGTAAAAATAAATGAATTGTGTACAGCGTTAGATACGTCAGAATCTACAATAAGAAGAGATTTGAATATTCTTGCAGAACATGGATTAATTAATAAAGTTCATGGAGGGGCAATTGCATTAAATGAGAATTTTTTCAGATATGAAGATGATATCGCTAAAAAATCGCATTTGTTTATAGAGGAAAAAACAGCCATTGCAAAATATGCTTCATCTCTGATAGAAGATGGTGATTATATATACATTGATGCAGGAACTACTACAGAAAAAATTATCGATTATATTCCGTCAAAAAACGTCACATTCGTTACAAATGCGTTCATGAATGCAAAAAAGCTTTCACAGCATGGATTTAGGGTATTTGTTCCGGCAGGTGAAATAAAATCCACTACCGAGGCTATTGTGGGAGCAGAATGTGTAATATCTCTCCAGAATTATAATTTTACTAAGTGCTTTCTTGGAGTAAATGGAATATCAATATCAGGTGGTTTGTCTACTCCCGATAAAAATGAAGCAATCGTAAAAAGCACAGTAATTCAGCACAGTAAAGAAGTTTATATTCTTGCAGACCATTCTAAATTTGACCAGATTACATCAGTAAGATTTGCCGGACTTAACTGCGGAAAAATTATTACTGATAAGCTAGCTGATAAAAAATATTTGTCCGAGGCATCAATAAAGGAGGTTTTGTAATTGATTTATACTGTTACTTTCAATCCGGCAATCGATTATGTAGTGCATACTGATGAAATGCAGGTAGGAAAAGTTAATCGTTCGCAGTCGGAAGAAATTTACTTTGGCGGAAAAGGCATTAATGTTTCAATTGTTCTTAGCGAACTTGGAATAACATCAAGAGCGTTAGGTTTTGTTTCAGGATTTACCGGAAGAGCAATTGAAGAGGGAGTCCGGAATAACGGCGTGGAAACAGATTTTATTCACCTTAATAGCGGTTTTTCCAGAATAAATGTAAAGATTGAATCAAAAGAAGAAACCGAACTTAATGGTCAAGGTCCTGAAATAAGTGATGATGCAATATCACTTCTTTATGAAAAACTGGATAATCTGAAAGACGGTGATACATTGGTACTTGCCGGAAGTATTCCTAATTCTTTGCCGGCTGATATTTATGAAAAAATTCTTGCACACGTTTCAGAAAAACAAATAAAAACAGTTGTTGACGCAACAAAGGATTTACTTTTGAACGTTCTGAAATATAAACCTTTTCTTATTAAACCAAACAATCACGAATTAGAAGAAATGTTCGGTGTAACATTCACAAGTAAAGAACAGATTATAACATATGCAAAAAAACTTAAAGACATGGGAGCAATAAATGTATTGATTTCCATGGCTGGAGACGGAGCAATACTTATTGACGAATTTGGTAATATACACACTTGTGGAGTTTGTAAAGGTAAAGTTAAAAATTCTGTTGGTGCAGGAGATTCAATGGTAGCAGGTTTTCTTGCAGGTTCTGTTGAAAAGGATTATGAATATGCTTTGAAACTGGGTACTGCAACAGGCGGGGCAACGGCATTTTCAGACGGTCTCGCAAAAAAGGAAGAAATCTACAGACTTCTTAAAGAACTTTAAAAACCTGTAATACTTATTTTGAAATGGAGGTTTACTATGCATATTGTTGATTTATTGAGTAAAGATAGTATTATGCTTAATGCAGACCCGAAAAGCAAAATTGAAGCAATTGATATGTTGGTTGATTTACAGGTAAAGGGCGGAAAAATTGCGGACAGGGAAGCATATAAAAAAGGTATTCTTGCAAGAGAAGAAATGAGTTCTACAGCTGTTGGCGAAGGAATTGCGATTCCTCATGCTAAAAGCGTTGCTATAAAAGCACCGTCACTTTCAGCTATGACAGTTCCGAACGGCGTTGACTATGAAGCAATGGACGATGAACCTTCAAATTTATTGTTTATGATTGCTGCTCCAAATGACGGCGATGTACATCTTGAAGTTCTTTCACGCCTTATGACTCTTTTAATGGACGAAGATTTCAGGGAAAAACTTCTTTCAGCTAATGATAAAAACGAATTTATTAAAATCATTGATGACATGGAAAAAGAAAAATATCCCGATGAACCAAGAGAAGAAATAAAAACAGATGAAAGAATTAAAGTTCTTGCAGTTACAGCCTGTCCGACCGGAATTGCACATACATATATGGCAGCGGAGGCTTTGGAAAAAGCAGGAAAAAAACTGGGTATCACTATTAAAGTTGAAACAAATGGTTCTGGAGGAGCAAAAAATATTCTTACAAAAGAAGAAATTGCTTCTTGTGACGGAATTATTGTAGCAGCCGATAAAACTGTAGAAATGGCACGTTTTGACGGAAAAAAAGTCATTCGTACAAAAGTAGCAGACGGTATCAAGATTCCGGAAGAACTTATTAACAGAATTGAATCCGGTGATGCCCCTGTGTATCAGCATACAGGTGCGAAAGCATCAGATGATTCTTCAGACGGGGAAAGTTTTGGCAGAAAAATGTATAAACACTTGATGAATGGTGTTTCAAATATGTTGCCTTTTACTGTAGCAGGCGGTATTTTCATAGCACTTGCGTTTCTGATTGATACTATTGCAGGAGCTCCGCAAGATGCAGGATTTGGTACTAATACAGCATTAGCTTCATTCTTTAAAAATATTGGTGGTTATGCTTTCAACTTCATGATACCTGTTCTTGCAGGATATATCGGAAAATCCATTGCTGACAGACCTGGTTTTCTTGTAGGTCTGGTTGGCGGATATCTGGCAACAACTGGTTCTACATTCACCAATATAAAGGGAGATATTCCATCAGGTTTTCTTGGAGCTCTCCTTGCTGGATTTGTAGGCGGATTCCTTATGCTTGCAATAGAAAAACTTTGCGACAAAATGCCGAAATCACTTAATGGTATAAAACCGGTTTTAATTTATCCGCTTGCGGGACTGGGAATTATATCAGTTATTATGTGTGCAGTAAATCCATTTATGGGAATGATTAATACAGGATTATCCGACTTCCTGAACAATATGGGAAGTTCCAGTAAAATTGTTCTTGGCTGTATTCTTGGCGGTATGATGTCAATTGATATGGGCGGACCTTTCAATAAAGCTGCATATGTTTTCGGAACAGCAGCTATTGCTTCCGGAAGCTATGATATTATGGCAGCTGTTATGATTGGTGGAATGGTTCCTCCTATTGCAATTGCACTTTCTACAACTTTCTTCAAAAACAGATGGACAGAAGAAGAAAGAAAAAACGGTCCTGTAAATTACATTATGGGTTTAAGTTTTGTTACAGAGGGTGCAATTCCGTATGCTGCTGCTGACCCGTTGAGAGTAATTCCGGCGTGTCTGGTTGGAGCTTCAGTAGCCGGCGGACTTTCTATGGCTTTTGATTGTACTCTTATGGCACCTCATGGCGGAATCTTTGTATTTGCAGTTGTTGGTCATTGGCCAATGTATATACTGTCCCTTGTAATAGGTTCAGTAGTGGGAATGTTACTTCTTGCAGTTCTCAAGAAAAAACGCACAGAAGTATAAATCATAGTTTTTTGTTTCAATCCACAGGGCATTCTGTCCATGACCTCCCTGACTTATAATGTAATATTCAGTATATTATATTTTGAAGAATCTGTCAAGCGGATTGATTTCATGTCAGTGGGAGATACCAATTCTTTCCGCTCCCACTGCCGTTTTACAATGTCCGCCGCTTAAAGAAGCGGGGGATTCAAAGTTTTGTTGAAAAAAATATTTTATAAAGGAGTAATTTATTATGGTAACAAAAAAAGTAACAGTTGTAAATGAACAGGGTATTCATATGCGTCCGGCAGGCATTCTTGCAAAGGCTGTAAAGGCACACCCAGAATGTGAAGTTACACTTAACGCAAACGGAAAAACAGTAAAGGCAAAAGCTCCAATGCAGATTATGTCTGCTTGCATGAAGAAAGGCTGTGAAGTTGAAATCGTTTGCAATGGTGCGGACGAACAGGCAGTACTCAATGAAATTGCTGAAATGTTTGCTAACGGATTCGGCGAATAATTTTATAAAATAAGATTTTTTAAGATGCAGGATGTGAATATAATTTTACGTCCTGCATCTTGCGTCATAAAATATATAATTAAAAAATAAGGATTTATATTATGGATAAAAAATTTTTACTGCTTCTTGCAAAGGAGTTCCCGACTATAGACAGTGCAGCCAGCGAAATTGTAAATCTTTCTGCTATACGCAGTTTGCCGAAAGGAACTGAATATTTTTTCAGTGATTTGCATGGTGAATATGAGGCATTTTTACATATGCTGAAAAGTGCTTCGGGTATGATAAAAATAAAAATAGATTTGACTCTTTCAAAAACTGTATCCCGTTCAGAACGTGAAGAATTAGCGTATCTTATTTACTACCCTGAAAAAAAGCTGAAGAAAATGCAACAAGAGGGTGCATTATGCGATGAATGGCGTAGATTGACTATATATCGCTTGATTCTTGTTTGTGAAGCTGTATCGGCAAAATATACACGTTCCAGTGTGAGAAAACGTATTCCGGAAGATATGGTGTATATTTTAGATGAATTGCTTAATGTTACTGATGATGTGGTAAAGGAATATTATTACAATGAAATCATAACAACTATAATCAGTACCGGAATAGCAGACCGTTTTATAAAATCGCTTTGTGAATTGATACAATCACTTGCCATTGATAAACTTCATATTATTGGTGATATATATGACAGAGGTCCAAGAGCTGACATCATTATGGACGAACTTATGAAAATGCATGATGTAGACATTCAATGGGGAAATCATGATATTTCGTGGATGGGAGCAACTTCTGGAAACTGGGCTCTTATTGCAAATGTTATACGTATTTCTATGCGTTATAATAATTTTGATGTTCTTGAATATGGATACGGACTGAATCTCAGAGCATTGGCTGTATTTGCAAATGAAATCTATAAAAACGATGATTGCAGACTTTTTATACCGCATACACTTGATTATAATATTTATGACCCCGTTGACAGTAAACTTGTTGCAAAAATGCACAAGGCAATAACGATAATTCAGCTTAAAATTGAAGGACAGCTTATTGAACGTCACCCTGAATGGAACATGAATAAACGTGATATTTTTCGTACTGTGGATTTTAATAATGATATAGTAACGATTAACGGAAAAGAATATTCATTGCTTGATACAAATTTCCCGACAGTCTGTCCGGAAAATCCTCTTTTGCTGACAGATGAAGAAAACGAACTTATGACAATACTTGCTAATTCTTTTATGCATAGCGAAAGACTCAATACACATATGCGTTTTCTGTATGCAAAAGGTTCAATGTACAAAACAATAAACGGAAATTTGTTGTTTCATGGTTGTATTCCGTTTGATGAAAATGGAGATTTACAAAGCATTAATATTGCTGGAGAATATTATTCCGGTAAGGAAATGCTTGATAAACTTGACGAAATAGCAAATAAAGCTTATTTTATGCAACCTTGCGAAGAAAAAAATTATGCTGTGGATTACCTTTGGTATTTGTGGTGCGGTGAATGTTCTCCGCTCTATGGAAAAGATAAAATGGCATTTTTTGAGCGTTATTTTCTGGAAAACAAAGAATTACACAAGGAAAATTATAATGCTTACTATCATTTTTCACAGCAGGAAGAAGTATGTGGCAGAATTTTAGAAATGTTTGGTCTTAATCCCGAAAAAAGCCACATAATTAATGGTCATGTTCCTGTAAAAATTAAAAACGGTGAAAGTCCTGTTAAAGCAAATGGAAGGTTATTTGTAATTGATGGTGGTATTTCAAAGGCTTATCAGCAGGCAACCGGAATTGCAGGTTATACATTGATTTATGATTCGCACAGTTTGAATCTTGCTGAACACAAACCGTTTATTGCAGATGAAAGCGAACATACACCAGAAATACATCTTGTTGAAAAACTTGAACGCCGTGCGAATATTTCTGATATCGACAAGGGAGAGGAATTATTATCGCAGATAAATGATTTGCGTGAATTGCTTAATGCATATTATTCAGGAGACATTAAAGAGGGCGGAAGATAAAACCCGAGTTTGCCACATTTATTTTATATGCCTGCAATACTAACAAAATAGTCATTTTTCTTATTTTCAAGCACTTATCAGCATACAACCGGAATTGTAGGTTATACATTGATTTATGATTCGCACAGTTTGAATCTTGCTGAACACAAACCGTTTATTGTAGATGAGAGCGAACATACACCAGAAATACACCTCGTTGAAAAACTTGAACGCCGTGCGAATATTTCGGATATCGACAAGGGAGAGGAATTATTATCGCAGATAAATGATTTGCGTGAATTGCTTAATGCATATTATTCAGGTGACATTAAAGAAGGCGGAAGATAAAATATAAAAGTATCATTTCATCAATTAAGTTATAATTGATTGAAGTGATACTTTTAAGAAAATAAAAAACTCAGAAACAATGTATTAACATTACTTCTGAGTTTAAATAGTGACCCGTACGGGAATTGAATTAAATTTTTCAGATTTTCTAACTTGCCGTGATATGGCCTTAGGCCCGTATCTTCGGCGTTTTTTAACATTAACTCGTTTTATTATCCTGTCCTTTATTCTAACTTTTCGGAACTTGTAAAGGACAGACAAAGGACAGCGTTATGGTCATACTCCTGTATTTAAAAAGATTTGTGATATACATAATATATTTATTGATTTGATTCATTATGAATAGCAAGAGCGATTTCTCTATTTATCTCAGCAACCTTACAGGAATAGCCACTAACTTTTAAAGGATTGCCGTTTGGATCTTCATTGGCATTTCTTGCCATGCAAATAACACAAAAATGACGATTGGGACATTTTACACAATCAAAAAAGTCCTTTTTTCGTAGATTACGAATATACAAAACTCTTGGAGAATGATTCCATATTTCATAAAGCGATGTATCTTTTAAATTGCCACAATCATAATTTTGCCAGCCTGCACATGGATATATCATTCCATGAGAATTCATACTAATTGACGATGTACAAGCCTTGCATAAATGATCTTCACTAATATCACGTTTTAATTCTCTTGCAAAGTCAGCTTTAACGATTTTTCTTCTATACTCTAAATTAATATTAATGTTAGAGCGTATGATGTTTTCTATTTCTTCAAATGTAAGTCGATATTCAAGATTACTTGTTGTGTGATCAAATCGTGCCATCATAATATAATCGGTTACAGTAGGTACATTATATTTTGCTGCCCATTTTGTCACATCAACGAAGCTATCCTTATTAAGGCGCGTTATCGGGCAACTAATTTGTAATGGAATATCATTTTTTATCAATTTTAAAATGGCGTTCCTTGTTTTGAAAAACGATCCAGGAACTTTTGTAATAGAATCGTGTATTTCAGGCTGCATACTGTATAGTGAAGTCTGTATGCCGGAAAGACTTATGGATTTTAGTTCTCCAATAATTTCATCTGTTAATAAAGTTAGGTTAGTTAGGACATTGACAGAAAAATCATACTCTTTTGCCTTGTGTAAAAAATCTATGAAATTTGGATGAGACATCGGTTCACCACCCGAGAGTGTTATTCCAAGTACACCCATTTCTTTACACTGTTCCAATAAGCTATAGTAAAGATTAGGGGCAATATCTGTATCTTTATTCTCGTGAGGAATATAACAATGCACACATCTTTCATTGCATCGACTTGTAAGTTCGACATGAAATTGTGTGAGTATGGGTGTATTCTCAAAATATTTAGAAAGTTTATCTTCAATGTCTTGATTAGTTCGAAATATATCCTGAGAAAAATTTTCTGTACTTACCTCGTTGCCAAGAATAGAATAAGAAAAACGAATATCATTTTTATCAAGTTCCTCTAAAGTATTACCCGAAACCAAAAATCCGTCCTTTTCCAATATATCAAGAAATTCAACTACATCTTTTTTTAGAGTATCTAAATCAACTGTAACAAAGGCCTCTGCAATTTCATTGACTATTTCCGTAAGATCTTTTGGTTGCCTTGATATAGCCTTAAGGAATATAGCACCCGATTTGTCTGTAATACGACTTTTATGGGTTCCCTTGTTAATTATATAACCCACTTCATCATAAATGCGTATAAACACATCCAACTTTTGTCTGTATAATATTATAACCTCCATGAGTTAATATTAGATTAATATGCTTTTAGGGGGAAGGTCCAAGCCTCCCCCCTTTTTTTCGATTTGAATAATAGAAAATTAATTAGTTAGCACCAACGGTCATCTTCGTTGCAAGTTGATTCTGCAAAAGAACCATCTACAAACAAATCATTCTTTTCGTTTTCAGCAACGATTACAGGTTTAGTGTACTCAAACTTTACATATTGATTTTTCTCTGTCATGATACTTCCTCCTTTCTTCAATAATAAAAATCCACATTGTAAATTTTATATCAGACTATAATTATAGCATAAATAAACAAAACTGTCAATATTTATTTCAAAAATTGCATGCTGTTTGATTCTAACTTTTCGGAACTTGTAAAGGACAGACAAAGGACAGCGTTATGGTCATACTCCTGTTATTTTTTAGATGAACGATAGAATATATGAAGGTGACAGGATTTCTGACAGAAATGTCCAAAAGATCATTGTAAAATTACATCATTCAACTTTATATAACGGATCACAGATTTGTTATCCGTGAAATGTATACGCACCACGGTAACCGTTTTTGATTACCATGAAAAAGCATAACGGAAGAAATCATCATGAGCAGATATACAAGTAAACAGACCGTATACAGCTCTCTGAAAAAATACGTTCCGATTTGGAAACTGGACACCAACACAATGACCGCCACTTACCTCAATGTCAATACGCAGACCGAGGGAAGCAAGACCTACCATGCTGACTTCATCAGGTATCATCTTCATTATTCGGACAGCCATTGCCATGATAGACTTCGCAGACTCGTCAACGAGGGTAAGATCATACAGTACCTCGATGATATGGAACAGAAAGTTAGTGGAGCTATCTCACGTCAGGTGGAGCTTTGGAAGCAAAACGACAGTTGCTATCAGAAAGCTGTCCTCGCAGGCAATGCCTAAAAATGTTCGGTCTTGAAAACTGCTTCATCAGTATGGCGAGAGAAGTTGTGTTCGAGAGTATGGTTTATATTTGAGGGTTAACGGCTGTGCTTTTGTGTGCAGCCGTTTTAACTTCTGTAGGTATCAGTATGAATATCATGATGATTATCTGATGGTTTTCTCTGCCTGCTCAATAATCGTTGTATTTGTGGGTTGTTTCCGTTATATAATGTCGGATTAGATTTTATCGAAATCATATCTTTGAAAATGTATTGGTATACAGAGATAGCTATTCTGCAGCTTGTCCCCATATTATTGCATATACCATTTTCATTCAGTGCAACGTTATTACGCCCACCAGAACAGAAATTAAAGATAGGGCACTCAGCACATTTACTTCTCCTATCAATTGCTTCCGAAAGGAGCTTTTTGAAGCCTTCTGAATTAAATGCTTCACTAATTGAATTGAGATTCCAAACATTACCATAGGAATATTCAGGCGGGAAATATCGATTACACGGCACTATATCACCGTTATATCGTATTCCCATCCATTTGCCGAGACAAGAATTATACTTGCATACACTTTTTTCGCCATAAAGGATATGCTTTAATATACGTTCAAAATAGCCTACTTCAATATTACATGATGAATCGTTTTTCCAGTATTCATAGAATTCAATTAGCTTCGCTGTTGTATGTTCAGCATCCAATAGCAACTCTGTGTTGTGTTCTGTAGGGGTTGAAACATAAGGATTCATATTATAGTTTGCATTCAACTGCTTAAACAATTCATAGCTTTGAATCAAAGTATCAATATTCTTTGCAGACAGTACCATTATAAATCCACAGTGTTGACCATTACTCAAAAGTTTGTCCCTATTAGCCAATACGTTTGAAGCATTTCCACGCAATTGATCGTTTAATACTCCGTCAATTGATGTGCCTACACCAATATGATTATCTGACAAAAACTCGGCTAATTCATCAGTAAGCAAGGTTAGATTGCTTTGCATACGATTTTGAATTTTTACATTTTTGTATTCTTTCTGCATTTCAATTGCTTTCTGAAAGAACGATAGTCCCATAACAAGTGGTTCACCGCCGTGCCATATGAATGTTACCTGTTCATATTCTTTCAAAGTAATGTCGTATAGACGGTGCAATGTTTCTAATGACATTTTTCCTGCTTTTTCATGATGAGAATTATGAAAACAGTAAACACAATTCATATTGCAGATATCCGTCGGCATAATAAGAATGCTTAAATGATTTGATAGTTTCGGCATATAGTTTAGTCCCAATCTGTGTAGCTGTCATCATGACTCGAGTCACTATGCGAATCTTCATGTGTGTCGTAAGCACCGTAATCATAATGACCATCAGTGTGGTCGTTATGATCATGTCCCCAATCCGAATGATGATCGGTATGATTGTTAAAACTTGTAACATCAGACTGATTAAGATATTCCTCGTATAATTCGTTAATTGACATAAACAAATTCTCCTTATTCTTCCATAGTTTTAAATATCCTAAAACTTAATTAAACCCAGTCCGTATGGCTATCATCGTGACTTTCGTCCGTATGGTCATCATCATGAGATGTATCATCATGACGTTCATCATCATAATCATCATGTTTATCAGAATGGTCTGAGTGATCATCATGGTCTTTGGGATACCCATATCCATTATCTGTATGATCATCTCTTGACCAATCTGAATGATCATCATAGTCTCTGCCGTAGTCTGTATGATTATCATAACTTCCATAGTCTGTATGCATAGTATCGTCATGGCGTTCATCATCATAATCATCATGTTTGTCAGAATGATCAGCGTGATCATCGTGGTCTCTTGGATATCCATATCCATTATCTGTATGGTCATCTCTTGACCAATCTGAATGATCATCATAGTCTCTGCCAAAATCAGAATGGTCGTTGTAGTCTCTCCCCCAATCTGTATGGCTGTCATAGTGGCTGGAGGATATGGATCTTTCAGTTTGATTCAAATAATCTGAGTACATTTCATCGATAGACATATCTTTACCTCCTAATCAAATTTCAAACAAAGGATAGACGTTAGTGATGTCTTTCTTATTGATATAAGGTACGTGTGCCTGAAGAAGATTACAGGAATACTGAGTTTTAATTAGTTTTCCTTGAGATAACGCCCGTTTAATATAAGGGATTTCTGGCATAGGTAAAAGGGGTGGCATTATTACTTGAAAATCATTAATATCAATGAATAAAGGGTTAAGATTTTCGTTAAAATCCAACTCTATTACTTTGTAATTTTTATTGAAACATTTCCATATTCCCCATACAATATCCTTGTGTCTACGGATGATTTCCTGAAACGTACTATAAGATGATATTTCCCTTATTGTGTTTGCTGATGCTTCAGAAAAAACATAGACCAAGCCCTTGTAATTTGATTTATTAATCTCATTATATGCATTAACAAGCCAATCATAAAAAGCCTTATACTCTTTGCTTTGCACCGCATATCTGCTTTTGTGATTATCAGGATAATAAATACCTTCATTATCGATAATATCCATTACTTCCTTAGATTGAATAGTCCAGAATTTCATTTTATGCCTCCTATATATAATCCCCCAATTATATTGTATCATATGATTATGGATTTGTCAAGCATCAACCCCCGTAAACACAGGGCAACAGCATTTACTTTTTTGTTCGAATTTCCCAAATAAAGCGATGTTTTAATCGATTAGGTAAAGCATCATTTTTTGAAGGATGCTGAAATCAAGCTATGAAATCAAATGTGATTTTTCCAAACTCATTGTTTTATTGTGCAAAAGCACTATATCAACACACTTGACACGGATAAAATATACAGAGTATATATAAAAGTAAATGCTGTTGCCCTGCGAGCTTTTCACCTATTTTTCGCTAAGTTGAAACTCTGACTTCACCAGAATCATATTTCCCCAAAAAGAAAAGAGCCAAGAAGCAAGCTCCGCAGCTCCAAACTATCATTCAACCCCCGTAAACATAACCTGATAACTCAGCCCCGTAAACTCCCTGAGAAAGTCCATATCAGAGAAGTTCAGACCGTAGTTATGCGTTTTACCGCTGTCCTTGCCCGTGTAGAGGTACTCCATTTTCTCCTGATCGAGATGCTCGGTGCGTAGTGCTTCACGGTCAAATCCTTTTTCTTTCAGATGATACAGCACGATGCGTGAGAGCTGCACCTGAACGATGCGGTAACTTTCGGTGTCGGCACAGTGGTCAAGAATGCCAAGAATATCGAAAATCGTTTCGGTGTCCTTCAAATGCTCGGTATCGTATTCGGTTTCGGGGACATACTCGATATACTTATCATTGTTGAGAAACTGCACCGTACAATTCACATAGGGAATGATCTTCAACTGCATTTCCAGGCTGATCTCACTTCCACGGCGCAGGCTTACCCAACGCTGTGAAAGGGAGCTTACCGACTTGAATACACTTCTTTTCTTGTTTGCCTGCGGAATGATCGGCGTATCGTCCTCATTTATCAGGTAATCTATCGGAACATCGAAGTATTCCGCAATTCTCGTTATCATGTCGAGGTTCGGCATACCGTCATTCACCCATTTGGTGACGGTCGCAGCCGATATTCCCAGCTCTGTGGCTAACGCTCTCGGCTTCACACCTCGCTCGTCACATAGTTCATTGTATTTTCTCCAAAAGACAGTCATTTTGTGTCCCTCCAATTTGTGCAAAGAGCAGAACTTATTTAATTCTGATTATTTTTGCTTGACAAATGCTACTCAGGTATCATATAATACATTTCAAAGATTGCAACGTGTCATTTCTTAGATTATTATAGCACATCAAACGCAATCTGTCAATAGAAATACAAGAAAAATTACAAAAGTAGAGGAAAACAAAACTTATGAATGAAATCAAATGGTTAGAACCCCGTCCGCTACGGCATACGGCAGATACTATCCCGTTTCCCCTCGGAGCGTTGCCGCCCGTCCTGCGTGATATGGTGCAGGCGATCTCGGTCACGACTTTCACCGATGCGGGAATGGCAGGGACAGCAATGCTCTCAGCCGTGGGCTACTGTTTCACAGGTCTGTATCGGCTTGCAGGAAAAGCAGAACATACAGAACCGCCTGTGCTGTATTCGATCATCATAGCACAGCCTTCTGAAAGGAAAAGCCCGGTGATGCACTTCATCAAAGAGCCGTTCGACACCTTCGAGAGCAAGTACAACCAAGATCACAAAGAGGACTTCTACAAGGCACAGCAGGACGTTAAGGCACTGGAAGCTCGTGTCAAAGCAATGGAGAAAGAGGACGAGCCTGATACCGCAGCCATAGCAAAGCTCCGTGTCCATGCTGATAATATCCGAAACACCACTCCTATTCGTATCGCTGTTGACGATATAACGCCCGAATCCCTTGTGATCGAGCTGAGTGAGAATGATTCTCTGCTGATGATCTCTGACGAAGCTGGAATGCTTTCCAACTTCAACGGAAAGTACAACGGCGGTATCCCAAACCTCGACTTACTTCTGAAAGCGTGGAACGGGGAGAAGTACATCTGCAACAGAGTTATACGAGGGCGAACGGAAATCCCCCGTCCTTATCTTTCTGTTGCCCTTGCAGGTCAACCGTATATATGGGACAACATGATGAATGATACGGCTTTCAGGTCAAGCGGGCTTATCGCACGTTTTGTTCCCTGCTTCGCCAAGAGCGATGTGGGAAATCGTAGATATGATACCACACCTATATCAAAAGAAGTCAGGGAGCAATATCACGAATTTATTCATCAGCTCCTGAAAGGAAAGAAAGATCATAATGGTGAGGAAACGATACTGCATTTGTCCCGTCATGCTTCCGAGGAGTACATAGATTACTGCAATAAGTATATCGAAAAAGATATAAAAGGCTCTATGTGCTGCTGTCAGGACTGGGGCGGAAAGTTCCACGGACTGATACTGAGGATAGCCTGCATTCTTCATTGTGTGGACTGCTGTTCCAGAGGTATCGAACCGTCCGAAGAAGCTGTCAACCATGATACGCTTGTGAGGTCGTTCAACATCGCACACTACTACCGCTATCAGGCGATATACGGTTTCAGTGTAAACGCTCCCGACGGGAATATCGTCAAAGCTGAGAAGATAATTCAGATCTTCAAGACTAAGAATATCAGACAGGGTTTGAAATCCGACCTCTACCATGCCTGCCGATGCAATCTTTTCCCGAAAGCAACTGACTTCTATTCTGCTCTCGATACTCTTGCAGAGTACGGATATATCGCTTACGAAAATGTGACCGTCGCCAACAACAAAAAGGCTCAGATGGTTCATGTGAATCCCTATATCTGATTCACATTGGATTTTGTGGTTTTTGTGGTGGCTGACTTTGAAATAGCGGAATAGCTACTTTTGCAAGAGACAGACCTGAATGTTGGTTGCCGGAGGTCGATGTTGGTTGAGTATTTTTAGCTTAACAAAATGTTGAACATGGACATTTTTGTCCGAGTTAAAGTTGAAGATAATCGCATAGACTTTAGCTCACTTTTGAGCGAAAGTTCATGAGCAGAATCATCATTTTTGAAATGCTGATTTTGAAAAAATGTAATGCGGATTTTTGAATAAATGCGCCCACATTTCCGCCTGCTCCGACAACCGTTTCTTTCCCGTCAGGGATAGCCCCGCAGGGCGGAGTAGTTCTTGTGGCGGTCTTATGCTGCCGCAAGTACTACGGAGTTACAAGCGGCGCTCTGCACCCTTGTAATCGCTGCTACGCAGCTTTTTTCCTGCGACCCTCTATTGTGTCGTTCAGGAAAAATTTGTCCGTCAGGACTGGCGATAGCCCTTCCGCCTCAGCGGTCAAGAAAGGAGTTGATGCCTATGATTTTTGTATTGGATTTCGTAGAAAGAGAGAAGTAAATCCAATGAACAAGAAAGGCAAAACTATGAAACAGAAAAGAATCTCATTCGGTCAGGGAAAGGGTTCTCTGACTCACAATAACAGGGAGTTCATGGCGGACAATGTTGATCCGCTCCGCACTCCGCAGAACATCACCTTTGTGCGTCAGCCGATCGGTGAAGCATACGAGCAGCTTTTTGCTGAATCCACTGAGCGATATAATGCTCGGCAGAAAAGGAATGATCGTATGATACACGGCAGCTACTACGAACACCTTTTTGGTGTGAAGCCCTGCAACACTGTCCGCACTGCTGCTGACAAACGCAAGAGCTTTTATGAGGACGTTGTTCAGATCGGAAAACGTGAGGATTCGGGATACGGCACTGAGGATTTTCAGCTCGTTGCCGATTGCCTGAAAGAGTACATGGAAGGATTTCAAGAACGCAACCCTAACTTTTACGTTTTTAATGCTGTCCTGCACATGGACGAAGCAACTCCCCATTTGCACATCGACTACATTCCTGTCGGTCACTACAAGCGAGGGCAGGACACGCAGAATGGCATCGCCCAGGCTCTCAAAGAAATGGGATACGGCGAGGGTAAAATGGCTATTGCAAAATGGCGAGCCGCCGAGGTCGAAGTGCTGAACGTTATCTGCCTTGAACATGGTATCAAGCCACTTGCTCCCGAAAAGGCGAGAGGGACGCTGGAAGTTGAGGAGTACAAGGAACAGCGCCGTCAGACTGATGAACTGGCAGAGCAGAATGCTCAGGTCAAAGCGGAACTTGGCGAGAAGCGAGAAATGCTCAAAGCTGTCAAGGAGAAAACTGCTAAAATTGCGGAGATCGACAGCATTGAAACGGGAAAGACCGTGTTCGGCGGTAAGGTTACAGTGTCGCGGGAGGACTGGCAGAACATCACCGACCTTGCAAGGAAAGAAGTTGCATCGCAGAAGCAGACAAAAAAGCTCCGTAAGGAACGTGATGAAGCTGTTAGGGAGCGTGATGAACTGAAAGCAAAGCTGTCTGCTGTTTCTTCGGAGCTTGCTACCTACAAGAAAGCCGAGGAGCAAAAGGGACTTTTCACCCGTGAGAAGCTGAAAAAGGAAACAAAGCGTATCAGCCGCGAGGACGAGCTGTCCCGTGAGCTGAGAAAGGCTAAGGCGTTTATTTCTGCCTGCGGACTGAATGCCGATTATCAGCAGTACAAGTACAACAGCACCACAAGAAAGAATGTGCTGGAATAAACATACAAACAAGATAGAAAGCAGGGAAAGTACCTGCTATGGAGGTAGTCAAATGACAACAAACAGAAAGAACGAGCTTATCGCTCAGCTCGTAAGCATTCTGAGCGAACTTATCGAAGCTAATGATTCCGACCAGGTGGCTGAGGTCAAGTCTGATGCCATGGAGATGCTGACCGTCAAGGAATGTACCGAAGCGGTTAGAGGGCTGTCTGAACACACCGTCCGCAAGCTGATAAAGCAGGGTAAGCTCCCGTATTTGAGAACGGGCGATGGAGTGAACGGAAAAATGCTTATCAACAAGGCAGGCTTGCTTGCCTACTTCAACGGACAGACAGCAAACAGATAAATCTGTACGCTGAGAACTGCGATTTTACGCTGTTTGAGCGTCAACAGACAGAAAATCCACAAACACCACAGAACAAAGGACATAGATTTGGGCATACTCCCGAAAAGACAAAAAGATACGATAAGTTACTTGACATACAGCCGAATGCGCGCTATGATTAGAGTAACAGGAGTATGCCATAAAATCTATGTTGACAGAAAGGGAATCAACTTATGGCTACGATAAGAAAAAGAGGAAACTCCTATCAGATCAGAGTTTCCTGCGGATATGATACATCAGGTAATCAGGTCGTACAGACCGTGTCATGGAAGCCTGCGGACGGTATGAACAAGAAGCAGATCGAGAAGGAGCTTCAGAAGCAGGCTATTCTCTTTGAGGACAAGTGCATGAAAGGTCAGGTCACGGCAAACATCAAGTTTCAGGACTTCGCCGAGCAGTGGTTCGAGGAATATGCAAAGCTCAACCTTCGCAATACGTCTTATGAGCGTATGAGACAGCTTACTGTGAGGGTATATCCTGCGATCGGACACCTCAGACTTGATAAGATCACCAGCCGTCATATTCAGCAGTTTATCAACGATCTGGCACTTAACGGCAAAAGCCTGAAAAACGGCAGACCGCTGTCGAGAAAGACAGCGGTTCATCATCTGAGTTTCATCAGCGATGTATTCTCTTATGCTGTGAAGATGGAAATGCTCACTGACAACCCTTGCAGACGTGTTACCGTTCCGAAGGGCGAGAAGAAGGAGAAGGACATCTACACGCTTGAAGAAGTCGCACAGCTCTTTCAGCTCCTTGAAACTGCACCTCTGAAATACCGCACTTTCTTTACTTTGGCGATATACAGCGGATTCCGCAGAGGAGAAATGCTCGGATTGGAATGGAAGAACATCGACTGGGACAACTGTGTAATCAGCGTCCGCAGGACAAGCAACTACACCGCTTCAAAGGGCACCTATACCGACACCACTAAAACAAAAAAATCTCAACGATCGCTGAAATTTCCGCAGAGCGTAATGGATATGCTTCATGAGTACAAGGACGAGCAAGACGTTGAGCGTGAAAAGCTCGGAACGAAGTGGGTAGATCACGACCGCCTGTTCGTCAAGTGGAATGGCGAGCCGATGAACAATAACACACCGTATTTCTGGCTCAAAGAATTCTGTGAAGCAAACAATTTCCGTTTTTGTGACATTCACTCCCTGTGACACTTCTATGCTTCGGCTCTTATCAACAAGGGCGTGGACGCAGCAGCCGTGTCGGGAGCATTAGGTCACTCGACGATCACAACCACGACTTCTATCTACTGTCATGTCTTCAATCAGGCTCAGGCGAGGGCAAGTGAAGCGATCGCTTCGGTACTCGACTTTCACAAGCCCGATGACAGCAAAGGACAGTCCAAAGCTGTATAAAGGACAAGTAAAGGACAGAAGCCGTATCAGGGTAAAAAAAGAACTCAGAAATGGCGAAATAACGTCATTTCTGAGCCTTATGCGTGGTGACCCGTACGGGAATCGAAAATCTCGGCGCACTTTTTGTGACTTGTCGAGATATGCAGAAATGCCCGAAAATACGGTGTTTCAGAACAATCTACAAAAGTTCGTTTATGCTGTTTTTGGCTAAGTTTTTGCACCCTTAGCGGACAAATAGCGGACAAAATATCCGACATACCCTTGTATAATTTTCGATATGGAGGATATAAAAATGAGAAACATTCTCGATGAACTTTACGACTATGACCTGTTTCATTTGACCGAAATAGAGGACACTGACGGAACGTACAGAACTGCCCTCGACAGGCTCGTCAAGGCGGAAGCCGAACTGAAGAAAGCCTATCCCGACAGCACCGATATTCTCAATGAGTATCAGTCAGCGGACATTGACCTGCACAACATCTCCAATCGCAATGAGTTCCGCAAGGGCTTCAAGGTCGGCACTCAGCTTGTCCTTGAAATGATCAAGCCTATCAAGTGAGGTGAACGGTATGAGCAGATATAAGAGCGAACAGACCGCTTACAATCAGCTGAAAAAGAAATTTTTTCCGCTGTGGAGACTTGACACCAATACCGTGACCGTTACTCACTTCAATGCCGATACGCAGACCGAGGAGAGCAAGACCTACCACACCGACTTCATCAGGTATCATCTTCATTATTCTGACAGCCATTGTCCCGACAGGCTTCGCAGACTCGTCAATGAGGGGAAGATCATACCGTACCTCGATGATATGGAACTGAAAGTCGTTGAAGCTATCTCTCATCAGGTGGAGCGTTGGAAGCAGACCGACAGTTGCTATCAGAAAGCTGTACTCGCAGACGATATCGAAAAGATGCTCGGTTTGGAGAATTGCTTCGTCTACATGGCGAGAGAAGCTGTGTTTGAGTGTATGGTTTATATTTGATGTTCAACGGCTGTGCCTTCGGGTACAGCCGCTTTTTTGAAAAAGCCAAGTAATATATGAATAAAATCACAACCATTAGAGTATACTTATAATGTAGTAACGTCAGCGTAGCGAGATGATATGCATTCAATTCACTGGGAATAGGTCGTTTACCCAGTGAATAACGACCAGCAAGGGCAGGACTTGCACGTTACTACTTTTTTGAATATTTATCTTTAGCCCTTTCAATTAGAAGGGACTTCTTTGCTTTAGGAAAGAATTTGCTTTCCAGTCTGTCTGTATTTTCACGTGTATCATTACGTGTTATAAGCCCATGACGAACAATGCATTGTAAAAGATACGAAGAAACTTTTTCGTTATAATCTTTCTGTAAAGTCAATGCAGATGATACAAATTCATTTGAATCTTGTATTTGCTCCACAAACATCAGATGTTCTAATTGATAGGTTGGGTTTTCTCTGTAGTCGAAGAATTCAACACTGTTCAAAAATTGTACAGTGTTTTTTCCGGCTGCATTCAAAACGGGAATATAGTAAAGGTTCAATAGTAAATCCATTGAATATAGTGCAAATGATGACCTCACTTTTAGATCAATGTCACTTTCTCTCATTTGAGGTTTCTTTGTTGTAAAATATGGATGTGTTTTTAATTCTTTTATGATGTCTTCATAGTGTTTCTCAATAAAGTTGCACCAAAACATAAATATCCTGTTTGGTAGCGTATACAATAAGCGAATCAGTTCACTCTTTTCATCTTTTTTCAAAAGATGTTCAAAGCAAGGAAGGGATTTTGCGATAATTTGAAGTAAGGACATCATTCGGAACAATTTATTATTATACTCGTCAATAATAGAGTCATCCCAATCATATATATCCCTTATTTTGAACTCTTTTACCATTGATTCCTCTACTGTTTCTTCCGATCTTTCAATTTGTTTCTTTTCTTCTTTTTTATTTATTGATTTTGTACTAACAGATAGTTGATTGGAAGTTTTGATGAACATAGGAACCTTATCAGGTATACTAAATTCATCCCACGATGTATCTTCGACTACTGTTCTATTAATAGAAGACATTATTTGACTTAATATTGAAGTCTCATCAGTTAGATATATAACGAATAAAAGGATATCTGTGCAAATGTTTATACAAGCCTTATTTATTACATCTTCCAAGCCAGCAACATCTTTTCTCGCAACGATCTCTTTTGCAACAAAATATGCCAGAATGCTTTTGTTTCTAAATCTGTATTCTTCACGACTTTCTTCAGTATCTGATATTATTTTTGCAGTTTTTGCAATGTTGATTATGTCTTCAGTTTCAAGATTATTTCCATATTCATCATTATACTCTTTAATTATTTTATCAATCTCACATCTTTTTACAGGATACGCTTTATTAAAATGAATGTAATAGGCTATTTTTCTAAATATTACATACATAAGATCAACTGTAATATTTCTATTCTTAGTATTAGTTTTTAGTGCATCATCAATCTTATTAGTTAGATTTGCTTCAAAAACTTTACTAAAGGCATTAGTGCTTTTATATATAGCTTCACCTACATGATTCATAAAGTTTTCTGCCATTTGAATAATGTAGTATGGCTCTGGCGGAATGATGTTAAGTTGTGTTTTAATAATGCGATCCACTTGCTTAACAATATTCTCAATATTTTGTTCTGATTTGTCATCGGCTTTATCTAACGCTACAGCTCTTATTATTTCTCTGCGCTTATGGCCTACAGGTGCCTTAATCTCAAATTTTGCTATAGTTTCTTTTTCGTCAATATTGATAATAGATGTGTCAAAATCAATTATTCGAGTATTAGTTATAATGATTGTGCCAAATTTACCGCTTAGTGATTTGAAAAAGTTACTAATGTTTATGCCATCGATTTGTTCAAAGTCATCAAGCATAAATATACAATCAGTTGTGTCAGATTGTTCAAACGCCTGCCATTCACTTTCACTACTACCATATATATCCTCAAAAAGAGCCTTGATTAGTTTATCGATATTCTGTCTTTTATGTTTACTCTTTTCAAGAAGTTTCTCAGGGCTGGCATAAAGAACATAATGGCTTTTTGCAAAAGAAGAAAATAGATTTTTTAATAGTGTGGTTTTTCCAACATTTCCAGCTCCAACAATAATAGAATATCTGTGTTTTTGTAATTCTTCCTCAAAATAGCTGGATGTTTCGATTAAAAAATTCTCAGTAGATTTATTGCCATGATAAATGATTGAAGGAAAAACATAATACTTTCCTTCATTATCATCATGAATAAATTCCTGAAAATCTTCTGTTATTTTCAAGTCAGGCTTTTTTTGCTTGACCTCTACCTTTTTCCCACTATCATGTTCGTATTGTTTTGCACTACTATTCCATGTATACTTATAATATTCATATTTTAGAGACTCGGTATCCAGTAATCCTACCAAATACGAACTATCATCCCAATTCCCATTATTACATAAACAGCCGCCAGATTGAATGACTGTACAATCTGAACCATTAAATGAAGTCTGTTTACTATAATTGTAATGCTCGTGACCATGAAAAAGTATATCGCTGTTCTTCACAATAGTATCTTCTAATCGATTTTTTATATCATCTCTATAATAATCCGGTGCATGATGCATTATTGATATAACAAAATCAGCATCTTCTCTATCTGAAAGCTTATCAATGTAATCATTAGGTAAATACAGAAGCCCTTTGTACTCATTGCGAGTTGAGAATATACCATTGTTAATTAGATTCACTTTTATCTTAACGCCCTGAATATTTAAGAATTGTGTGTCATAATAGATTTCTGAATGTTTAAAACATCTATTAAATCTGGCAAAATTATAAAACGAACTTAGTTTATGATGCTCTTGAGATTCTACTTCAGTGTATTTTCCTTCTTTGAGATACGAAATATCTAAAGGTTTGCCAGCATGATTCACATCGTGATTACCTGGAACAATTAAAACTTTAAAATAACAGCCAAAAGTATTCCTTATCCCAGTTATCAAGCTTCCAATCATTTTTCTAGCATTTAGGAATTGTGAGTTTTCACCAGATTGTGTTATATCACCTGATATAATGATAATGACATTTTTAATATTTATAGACTTGTAGCTTTTTAGCGAATCAACTATCTTTCTAATGTGTTCATCACTTATATCTTTCTCTATATTTATGTGTATGTCACTCAGGTGAAGGAAAATAATAGTTTCTTTATCTTTCATAAGCACTCCTATATTTTTTGTGATTATCTCCACATACAATTAACTGTAATAATATTAGCAGGCACACCCAAGAACTGAATATCAAATTTCAGCGAAGGCTCAACGATAGTTGAAGCATTATGTATCCTGAAGGACAGTGACCAGCCGTTGTTCAGATACAGTTCCGCCGTATTCTTTGAATTGGGCTTGAATCGAAGAGATATGATCTCTGTCGGCAGATCAGCTTTTGGTATGATAAGCGTTGCCTTTGTCTTTTTACCGTCCTTGTTCAGTTCTCCTCGGAGATTGAAAGACTGGAACTCCGTGAGCTGCTTCTTATCAATTGCTACGACTTTATAGAAATCACGGATACCGAGCAGATATGAGATCAACCTTGCGGGAATGGTGCTGTCGGCTTTATAAGCTCTGTTCATTTCCTTAATGAAGGCATCAACTATCGGGAGGTATACACTATCTTCTTTATCGGTCATATCATGCCAAGCCACTTTTTCTTCTTTGAGAGACTGCAATCTTGCAAATATTGGCTTGATGATATTCCAATAGCTTTCATCACAAGGCAGACCGTACCATTTTGCTCCGAAGTCGATCTTAGGACTAAGACGGGAATGCTTCGCTGCAAAGTGATTGTGTTTCATGGAAAGACCAATATCCCAGCGAATTGTCTTTCTTGTGATTACGATGTCACGAACATCTCCGCCCTCGGCATCGGAATCCTTATTGATAGAGAGGACAACAATATCATCTTCTCCGTCACATTCAAGGATAAGCGGTTCGGCTGAAAATAAAGTATCAATAAACGCATCAGCAGCACGAAGGTATGTCTGCTGTTCGGCTTCGCTTTGTGTTTCCCACGCTCTGTGAGCTGCCATGACCGATTCTTCAACAACTGCAACAGGACGCTTGTCTTCTATTCTGTCTTTCAGTTCTATAATGCAAGCATATTCAAATGCTCTGCCCTGATCGTTGCTCTTGGAACTCATTATACTGCCTCCAATTCCTTTTTGATTGCTGTCGCTATTTCATACGCAAGATTAACGGGTACAGCATTACCGATCATCTTGTAGCCGTCATTCACGCTTTCGTAGATGAATTTGAAATCATCAGGGAAACCCTGTACTCTTGCCACCTCTCTTACCGTCATACGGCGATAGAGATGTTCCTTGCCCTCGACAAAGCGACAATCGTTCTTTCCAACCTTTATCATCTTGGGAGCTTGCGGGTGAAGCTGGCACTGTCTGCCCGATGCCTGCACTGTGAATGCTTGCTCGTCCCAGGACTTCACTCTGTTTCGGCTCATGAAGATCGGAGAGTATTCACCGGTGAAATATTCATTATTATTGATAGCATTAGGATTGCGATGATTCCGTTCTGCCGAAGGAACAGCCGTCTCCTGCAAGTCCCATATTATATCCCTGAGTGTGAGTTTCTTTTTATCATCAACAGTTGAACCGACAGGGAATTTAAAGTCGATTCCCAAGTCTTTACGGAAACCGATATAGAATACTCTTTTACGCTCCTCGGCAACACCGTAGTCCTTAGCGTTTACAAGCGTAAGTGTAACATTATAACCGCTTTCCTCAAAGAGCCTTATGATGTTCTGTACCGCTTCATTATGCCTGTTCGCAAGCATACCGCTGACATTCTCAGCAAGGAAGAACTTCGGCTGCACTTTACGGAGTATTCTTATATAATCAAAAAATAACTGTCCTCGTTCATCATCTATACCACGCAGAGAACCTGCCTCAGACCATGACTGACAAGGCGGACCGCCGATAATGCCGTCAACATCAGAAGGGAAATCAGCTTCATTCACCTTTCTGATGTCTCCCTCTATCAGATGTGTCTTAGGATGGTTGACCTTGAAAGTCTCCCAGATTGTTTTATCATATTCATTTGCTACCGGAATGTTAAAGCCTGCACGTTCAAAGCCTAAATCAAGCCCACCGCATCCGGAAAACAAACTAATAATGTTCATGTACAAAACTCCAATTCATTATAATATACCAATTTATATTATACTACAAAAAAAGAGAAAAAGCAAGTAGCTATGACAGGATTTTCCTCATTTTTGGGAGTGTATTAACTTTGCCCCCACCGGAATCAAAGTTCCCACTATTTCTTCCTCGGCTTCTTGATCTTAGCCACAGCCGTCACATCAAACCCATACTTATCAAGTATCCCCTCGGCAAGAGTCTTGATCTCCGCCTTATACTGTCTGCCCAGCTCATACAACTCCGCAGAAGGCAAGCCGTTTCGTATCAGCTTCTTTTTGAGTGCGGTCATTTTATCCATACGCTCCTGCTTCGCCTGCATAAAGTCATCGTAATCATCAGGGTGATAGCGCTCGATCTCCACCACATCGAGATACCCCTTGTATCTGCGGACAAAAGAATCATAGTCCTTCTTTATTGCCGAGTATTCCTGCGTACTCTCCTCGATGATTTTTTCTTTCTGCTGCTTCTGTGCTTCAATACATTCGGCGGAGCGACAGCAGACCTCGCCTTCCGTTCCGAGGAACAGCTTATGACAGAAACCGCACTCGCAGATAGTCCACTTGTTGTGATGAACAAGCCGCCCAATCTCCGCAAGTACGGTCAGCAGGCAGTTGTCGCTTTCGTGGAACACATTAAAGGTATAGTCATCGGCAGCAATAACCGTTCTGCCTGATGTAAGGACGAAATGCTCCATAGTGACCTTGTGACTGAAATACGCTTCACTGCACAGCAATCCGAGCTGCGTATCGAAAAAAGCATTGATGCGTTCAGATATGCCCGTCTGTATCTTGTTCCTGTTCAGCTTGGCAAGCACCACATCATTCGGCTTCAATAGCTGATAACGCTCGGTGTCATACAGGTCAATGACCGCTGACACAAAGTTCCTGAAAAATATGTTTTCCCCATACTCGGCAACAAACCTTGCTATCATATCATCGGTGCTGACCTCAATGCTCCTACCGATACGCAAGGCACTGTGAAGCCTGTCACGAAATGTGTCAAACGGCTCGGTATGCTCCCTAAATATCTTATGCTGATACAAAAGCTCATCAAAGGAATATGTCCGTGTATTCAGCACTGCGCCGTGAATACTCTCCTCATCATTCTGTACAGACTGTGCGATGTCTATCGTGCGGTCTGTTTCGTTTATACGGTAAATTGTGGTAGTCTCCATACGCTCACCTCGTTTTTGGTATCTTATTCTATTATAGCATACAATACGCAAGTTGTCAATAACATGCGTATTCTTATAATAGCGTTTCGTATCACAAAAATATTTGCGTATTTGATTGGAGATATACGCATTATCCGCACAAGACCTCCGAAAGAAATGTTACAATGTTCATGTCAGCAGGAAAAAGATAGCTGACAGCGGAGCAGCATAGCCTATGTTGACCGCAACAATAACAAAACATCAGAAAGGACTGATAGAAACTTGAATGAATCAAACCAGTGGACAACACCCACACCCCTCCGTCCCGACGGGACAAATCTCCTACCGTTTCCCGTGAACACACTGCCGCCTATCATAGGTGATATGGCGGACGCAATAGCGACTACCACTTCAACGGATGTTGCTATGGCAGGCACTTCGATACTCTCGGCGGTGAGCTACTGCTTTTCAGGCGTTTACAGAATGTCGGCAAAGCGAGACCATACGGAACCGCTGGTACTTGATACCATCACAATAGCAGAGCCGAGCTTCAAGAAATCTCCTGTTATCTCATTGATAAAGCGACCGTACATTCAGTTCGCCCACGACTGGAACGAGAACAACAAACAGGACATCTTCACGGCACAGGCAGAATACAAGCTGCTTGCAGGCAAGCTCGAAGCACTTGAAAAGAAGAAAGATGTTACCGCCGAGGAGATAGCCAAGCTCCAGACGGAGATGAGCAATATGCCTCCGAGCAACTTCCGTAGAATAGCTGTTGACGATGTCACGCCCGAATCCCTTGTGCATCTGTTGGAAGAAAACGGCACTCTGCTGATGATCTCCGATGAAGCCGGTATGCTCGGCAATTTCAGCGGACGGTACAGCAGCAATATCCCGAACCTTGATTTGCTCCTGAAATCGTGGAACGGAGAAACGTATATCAGCGACAGAGCGACCAGAGGGTGCATCGTTCTCAAAAAGCCCTACATGAGTATCTGTCTTGCGTGTCAGCCCTATATGTTTGATAGCATGATAAACAATCCTGCTTTCAGGGGCAGCGGTCTGATAGCTCGTTTCCTTTATTGTTTCCCAGTAAGCAATATCGGTTCACGAAAATATGATACCTCACCTGTACCCGAAGCAGTATCGGAAAGTTATCAGAAGCTGATATACAAGCTCCTTAGCACGAAGTTCACCTATCACGATGAAAAAGAGCTGTATCTCCACTTTGATGGCAAGGCTTACGGCGAGTTCGTGGACTACTACAACAACTACATTGAACCGCACCTCGTCACGGACATGGCGTTTTGCAAGGATTGGGGCGGCAAGTATCACGGTGAACTGCTCCGTCTGTGCGGTATCATTCACTGTATCAAGTGTGCGTTGAATGGTGTTGAGCCTGTGGAGAGCCGTGTCACGCTTGACACGTTCTGTAACGCTATCGAGATCGGTGAGTATTTCCGTGAGCAGGCGATTTATGCGTATAGTCTCGGTGACGTTGACCTCGGAACGGTCAAGGCTGAGAGGATACTGAACAAGATTCGCTCCAAGCACATTCAGCAGATCAGGCAGAACGACCTGTACAAGCTGTGCCGATGCACACTTTTCAAAAACGCCGCCGACTTTGCAGAAACAATGGATATGTTGGAGGAATATAACTATATCCACCGTGAAACAATTCCGGCAGCAAACGGCTGTAATCGTTCGGGGATAATGGTCTATATCAATCCCCATATCCATACACAATAAACATTTTAGACATTATAGGAGCTATTGTGCTTAAAATGTTTAAAGTTCATAAAACACAAACCATAGAAAGAGAGAGGTTTAATACTATGACTACAATACAGAAAAAAGAGATCGTAGACAACATTCTGGAGCTGCTGATCCAGCTCACCGAGGACGGGGAGAACTCCGCTCCGCAGACCGCCAAAGCACCGACCTCCAACAAGGTCGAGATGCTAACTATCAAGGAGAGTGCCGCACTCATCAGCGGACTGTCCGAACACACTGTCCGTCAGCTTGTGAAGCAGGGCAAGGTGAAGTCCGTTCGCACAGGCGAGGGCAGGAACGGAAAGATACTCGTCAACAAGGCTGACCTTGTGGAGTATTTTCAGGGGAAGGGGGCGTGAGATATGAGTAAGCTCGAAACGCTGAAATTTATCCTCTGGAAAAGAAGCGGACTGCATCTCCGTGATGCTCTCGCTCGCTACTACCTCTACCTGTCAAATGAGGAGATCAAGCTCTACGAAAATGAGCTTGATCAGCTTCTCGAAAAGTACGGTGTTGAGGTGGAGCTTCCGTTCTGATTTCGCAGTTTTCAGAATCGCATTTCCGATATTTTGTAATGCGGATTTTTGAATAATTGCGCCCACGTTTTCGGCTGCTCCGTCAGCCGTTCAGCCTCGCAGAGCCCCAATAGCATTTTTGATAGTCCGAGTAGGCTGTCAAAAGTGCTTTGGGGTTACTGGCGGCGCTCCGCAAGTAAATCCGGCTCTCCGAGCCGTTTGGTTTGCCGATATGCTTATCGTTGCAAGCCAATTTCAAAGCCCTTCAAGGGCGCTCATCATCGCACAGGCGGTGAGCCTTGTGTGTATGATTCTCCCTCGTCAGAGGGTTCAGATACAGATATAAAAGGAGACATTTTCATGAATACAAAATCTATCTCGATGTGTCAGGGCAAGGGCAGCCTTTCACATAACAACAGGGAGTTCTCTGCCAAGAATATCGACCCGTCAAGAACTGCGGATAACATCGTGTTCATTCAGCAGGATTTGGGCGATGCTTATCATCAGCTTTTCGATGAAGCGGTAGAGAGATACAACGCTCATCAGAAAAGAAATGACCGAAGGATCGGTGACTACTTTGAACATCTGTTCAACCGTCCGCCGAGCAAGAGCGTTATCACAGGAGCGAACAAGCAGAAGAGCTTCTATGAGGATTTGGTGCAGATCGGCACGAAGGACGATACGGGTGTCGGCACTCCCGATGCCGAAATCGCTAAGGAGTGTCTGCGTGAATACATAGAGGGCTTTCAGGAAAGAAACCCAAATTTCTACATCTTTAATGCCGTGATGCACCTCGATGAAGCCACGCCGCATCTGCACATCGACTATATCCCCATAGGGCATTTCGGCAGAGGACTCGATACCAGAAATGCTATGGCAAAGGCTCTTGAAGAAATGGGATACGGAACGGGTGCAAATGCGATCAACCGCTGGCGGTTAGCCGAGTGGGAAGTGCAGAAAAATATCTGCACTGCTCACGGTATCGAAATCAGCGAGCCGAAGAAGTCCAGAGGGTACAGCTATACGGTTGCGGAATACGGCGAGCATCAGGACGAGATTAGACGGCTGAATGAGGAAAAGGAGCAGGCACTTTCCGAGCGAGATGAAGTCCGTGCCGAACTCGAAAAGGTGTCCAAAAAGAAAGTCAAGCTGACCGAGATCGACAGTGTGGAAACAGGAAAGACCATTTTCGGCGGTAAGGTCACGGTTTCGCAGGAAGATTGGCAGAACGTCACCGACCTTGCAAAGAAAGAAGTCGCATCTCAGAAGCAGACCAAGAAGCTCCGTCAAGAACGGGATGAAGCTGTTCGGGAGCGTGATGAATTGAAAGCGAAGCTGTCGGCGGTTTCCTCGGAGCTTGCTGCATACAAAAAGAAAGAGGAGGATGCACGTTATTTCTCTCGTGATAAGATGAAAAAAGAAGCAACTCGAATCAATCGTGAGGAAGAACTGTCCCGTGAGCTGAAAAAGGCTAAGGCTTTCATTTCTGCCTGCGGGCTGAGTTCCGATTTTCAGCAGTACAAATATAACAGCAACACAAAAAAGAGAACGTTAGAATAAAAGAATGAAGTTTATGACATACCCGAAAAAAGTAGGTCAACCCCCTTGACAACGGCGAAATATTGCGCTACAATCATAGATGTACAAGGGTATGTCATAAATACAGGAGGTAATTTATGGCAACCATAAAGAAACGTGGCGACAGCTATCTTATCAGAGTGAGCTGCGGTTATGATATAAACGGCAATCACAAGGAACAGTCCATGACTTGGAAGCCCGATGAGGGTATGACCAAGAAGCAGATCGAAAAGGAACTGAACCGTCAGGCGGTCATGTTCGAGGAGTCGGTCAATCACGGCTTTAAGACTTCTGCTATGAAGTTTCAGGAGCTTGCGGAGGAGTGGTTCGAGAACTACGCTAAAAACGCCCTCAGAAGCACTACATACGAGCGTATGCTCCAGCTTACCCACCGTGTCTATCCTGCTATCGGTCATCTGCGTATCGACAAGATAACCGCAAGGCATTTGCAGGGTTTTGTGAACTCTCTCGCCAAAGAGGGTGCGAACGAAAAGACAGGCAAGCCCCTCGCGCCGAAAACGATACGTCACAATCTCAGCTTTATCTCGGACGTGTTCAGCTATGCGGTTCGTATGGACTTGGTATCGGACAATCCTTGCAGGAAAGTGACTATCCCGAAAGGCGAGGTCAAGGAGAAGCCTATCTACTCTCAGGAGGAGATCGCACAGCTCCTTACGGCTATCAACGGCGAGGACACAAAGTACCGTGCTTTCTTCTATCTGATAGCGTACAGCGGTTTCCGCAGGAGCGAAATGCTCGGTCTGGAGTGGAAAGACATCGACTTCGAGAACAACATCATCAGCATCAGGAGAACGAGCAACTACACGTCAGAGCGTGGCATCTACACCGATACGACAAAGACCAAGCGTTCCAAGCGTGTATTGAAGATCAGTCCCTACATCATGGGTATCCTTAAAGAACTGAAAGACGAGCAGGACGAAGAAGCACTCCGCTTGGGCGACAAGTGGGTAGAGAGCGACAGGCTGTTCGTCAAGTGGAACGGCGAACCCATGAACAATCAAACCCCTTACGGCTGGCTGAAAGAGTTCTGCGAGAAGAACGATATGCCTTTCTATGGAATCCACAGCTTTCGTCACTTCGCAGCTTCGGCTTTAATTTCGGCTGGTCTTGATGTGGTGACGGTATCGGGAGCATTAGGACATTGCAATTCGGGAACGACTTTGAACGTCTATGCTCATTTGTTCCAGACCGCACAGGCGAGAGTGGCTCAGGCGATGGACGGAGCGTTCAGTTTTCTTCCGCAGGACAGCACAAAATAAAACAAGAATGTCCGCTGCAAAATCGCAATAGCGGACAAGTAGCGGACAAACCCTATTTTCGGTATAAAAGAAAAACTCGGAAACAACGTATTTACACTGTTTCCGAGCATATGGTTTGGTGACCCGTACGGGAATCGAACCCATGATTCCGCCGTGAAAGGGCGATGTCTTAACCGCTTGACCAACGGGCCTTTTGAAATGGTAGCGGCAGTAGGATTTGAACCAACGACCAATCGGGTATGAACCGAGTACTCTAGCCAGCTGAGCTATGCCGCCATTAATTGTCGTCGTTGCGATTACTGCCTTACGACAGATATTATTATACCTCATATTTTGAAAAAAGTCAATAGGAAAATTCAAAAAAATTTAAGTTTGTGAAAAACTACAAAACAAATAATTTATATTTCGACAAATATATGCACATATCACAACTACTTTGCTATTATATGGATAATATTATTAGTTCTGTATTGACTTACAGTGATAAATATGATATGATTATGAAAAAAGTTAATGTAAAAGGAGGAAATATTATGCCTGAATATTTAGATATTAATTCTGATAAAGAAAATATAAGTCTTGTTTTTTATATTGAAAATAAAAATATTATGGAAATCGGCAGTAAAATTGAAAGAATAAATTCCGATGCTTATATGAATGGTTATAACTGGGAGGCGTTTTTAAATTATTATCTTCAGAAACAGTCTCCTGATGTTCTGGAAAATATGGATTCAGACCCCGAAGCAGGAATGTATATTGCATATTATGAAAATGTTCCGGAAAATGTTGTAAAGGTCGATAAGCTTAAGGAAATTATAGAATATCTTATTGAAAATCCTGATGACATTTATGAAATAGTCCGTGAACATGGAAATGAAATTGAATGGGACTGACATTATTCAAATAAATTTTTATAATTCTGTTGACAACTATAATGTAAATTTGCTATAATACAGGGGGGAATTATTTTAATTATAGGAGGAGGTTTATGAGTTCAATTCATAAAGGTCATCGTGAACGTCTTAGAAATCGTTTTATTGAAACAGAAGGTGAAGGCTTTTTTAGGCATGAAATTGTCGAACTTCTATTATTTTATATAATTCCGAGAATGAATACAAATGAAATGGCTCATCTGCTTCTTAAAAATAATAACAATAGTATCAGCAGTTTATTTGAATCTGATATTGAGGAACTTTGTGATATTAAGGGAATAGGCGAAAATACAGCTTTATTTATTAAATTTATTTCTGAACTGAGCAGAATTTATCCGAATTTTTCCGGTAAAGCTGATTTGTCAGGGGAAAGACTTGACATAGCAGAATATTTCAGGAACAATATGACTTCCTATCAGTGTGATTATTGTGTTATAATGAATATGAGTTATAAATTTGAAATAATAAATTCAATATCTATTCCTATGAAAGATGTATTGAAAACATCAAACAAACAATTAGCAAATGAAATATTAAAAAGAAATCCTCACAATATTGTAATAGGAATATATCACAGCAAAGGTCTTGCAGTTCCTAACCACAGGGATTATAGTTTTTGTAAAGGCATAAGTGATGTTTTGAAAGTTCTTGAAATACCTGTATATGATATAATGATATGCAGTAAAACAAACGTTTTTTCCATGAAAGAAAAAGGTGCGTTTAGTTTTTAATATTTTTTTCGGAGTAATAAAAACATATGGACGAAAATAAAAAAGATAAATCCCTTAAAGAACAATTAACAAAAAAATACCTTAATAATGGTCTTGTTTCAATGTCAGAAAATGAAATACTTCAATTGCTTCTTTCCTTTTCTGAAAGAAAAAATATTTCTGATATTTCTGAAAGTCTCCTTAAACGCTATGGAAGTATATCCAATATTTCAAAGGTTGATACAAAAATTTTGCTTAAAGACAATATACTTAACAATCAGAGCGTTGTTTTAATTAAACTCATTGCAGTTATGAGTCGTCTTTATAATATTGATAAATCCAACATAAACAGGATAGATTGTGTACAGACTGCAATAGATTTTCTTAAAAACTATTATATAGGTGTTTCAAGTGAAAAAATAGCTGTAATTGCTTTGGAAAGCGGTCTCATTATTAAGGATTATTGTTTTATTTCGTCAGGAACTAATGAAGATGTAAAAGTTTCGTGTCGTGATATTTCAAAATTTGCACTGAGTAATGACGTTGATATGATTATTATAGCACATAACCACCCTTTAGGAGAATCAAAACCCTCTCAGGCGGATATAGCTACTACAAAGCAACTTATAAAAATTCTTAAAAATGTAGGTGTGGTTATAATTGACCACATTATTATAGGTCAAAATGATTGTTCTTCCATGAGGGAAATTCTGAATGACAGTTTATTCAAGGATATTCCCGACTGTGGATACAAATATGATATAAAATAAAAAGACACTTCCTGTTTGGAAATGTCTTTTTTTGTTTCAGCTTTTATCTTTTTGAGGAAAAATTATTGCAGAAAGCAATCCTGCAAGTAAAGCTACAGTTATTCCGGCTGAAGCAGAAGTAAGTCCTCCTGTGAATACTCCTAAAAATCCGTCACTGTCAATGGCTTTTCGGACACCTTCAGCGAGGAGATTTCCGAAACCTGTTAAAGGAACAGATGCACCTGCTCCCGCAAAATTTACAAGTGGTTTATAAATTCCGAAAGCCGATAAAATAACTCCTGTTACAACAAAACCTGTAAGTATTCTTGCCGGAGTAAATTTAGTATAATCAATAAGCAACTGTCCTACAGCACATATTGCACCGCCTACTAAAAAAGCTTTTACCAAATCCCATAACATAATATTTTTTTCAGTCCTTTCTAAGATGTACAAGGTGTGCAATTGTAGGAATGGATTCACCTTGTTGCAGTGACATTGGTGACATTAAAGCTCCTGTTGCAGTAAACAGGATATTTTTAGCAGTACCATTCAGCAGTGATGGTAAAAAATATCCGCATAATACACTTGCACTGCAACCACACCCCGAACCTCCGCAATGAGTATCCTGTTCATTTTCGTCAAAAATCATACAGCCACAATCTCTATGTTGTTGCGAAATATCAATATTCTGTTTCTGTAAAAATTCGACTAATAATTTACTTCCTACTATTCCTAAATCGCCGGTTACTATGAAATCATAATCTTCCGGACTGCTACCAGTGGAAGTCAAATAACGCTGAATAGTTCCGGCTGCTGCGGGAGCCATTGCACTACCCATATTGTTGATATCATTAACGCCCATATCAGTAATTTTTCCGATACAACCGCCGACTATTCTTATATCGCCTACGCTTTTGGAAAGAAGTACCGCTCCCGACGCTGTACAAGTCCATTGTGAAGTGGGAGTACGTTGACCTCCATAGGATAGCGGAAATCTGAATTGTCTTTCTGCTGTAGAAAAGTGCGAAGATGTAACAGCTATTGCATGATTTGCAACATTATTTTCAGTCATGAGTGAAGATATTATTAAACCTTCCGCCATAGTGGAACAAGCTCCATATATCCCTAAAAATGGTATTTCAAGTTCACGCAGACCGTAAGTTGAACCGATACATTGATTGATTAAATCGCCTGAACATATAATATCAATATTTTCTTTTGTTAAATTGGCTTTTCTTATGGCATGGCTTACGGCTTCTAATTGGAAATGGCTTTCAGCTTTTTCCCATGAATCCTCTCCGAAATGACTATCCTCAACTACTTTATCAAAATACGCTCCTAAAGGACCTTTTCCCTCTTTTGAACTCACTACTGATGCGAAACTTTCAATTTTTACAGTATCCATCAATCTGAAAACGCCTTGTGAAATGTATTCCGCCATATTAAAAATACCTCCGATTTTAATAGTAGTATTATTTCACAAGGCAGGACAAATATTCATTGGAAAATTGCACTTACAATTGGTATAGCAACACTGAATCCAAGAGCAATCAGCAATTGATGTGAAGTAAGTGTGACAGTTTCAAAAACCGTCTGCAATGGCGGAAATGCTACTGCCATTACCAGAAGTGCAGTTGAAACAAGTACTGCAAGTATAAGCTTTACATTATTGAATATGTTTATTTTAAATATCGATTTTGTTTCAGATTTACATTCAAAAACGTGTATTAGCTGTGACATTACAAGAGTAATTAATGAAGCTGTTCTTCCGGCTTCAAGAGAACCACCCATTCTCATAATTACTGCAAATGATGCAAGTGTTGATAATCCTATAAACACTCCTCTGAAAATTATTTTTCCCATAAGACCGTTTGAAAAAAATCCCTCTGTAGATTTGCGTGGAGGTTTCGTCATTATGTCTTTTTCAGGAGGTTCAAGACCAAGGGCAATAGCTGGCAAACCGTCCGTAACCAAGTTTACAAGAAGAATCTGTACAGGTAAAAGCACTATAGGCATACCCATTAAAATTCCTAAAAACATTGTGAGTACTTCACCAATATTGCAGGATAACAGATATCTTACAAATTTACGGATATTTGAATACACACAGCGTCCCTGTTCAACGGCATTTACAAGGGTGGCAAGATTATCATCAAGCAGAATAACATCGGCTGATTGTTTGGTAACGTCTGTTCCGGTAACTCCCATTGCAACGCCTACATCAGCTTCCTTTATAGCCGGAGCATCATTTACACCATCGCCGGTCATTGTAACTATTTCACCGTGCCTTTTGAAACTTCTTACTATTCTTAGTTTATGAACAGGTTCTACCCTCGCAAAAATCGTATATTTATGTATTTCACGGTCAAGTTCTTCATCACTCATGCGGTCAAGGTCTGCACCTGTCATTGCTTTACCGCCTTTGAGGAGTCCTGCTTTTTTGGCAACTGCTACTGCTGTATTTATATGGTCACCAGTAATCATTACTGTTTTTATAGAAGCGTTTGCACATTTTCTTATAGCTACTTTAGCTTCTTCACGTGGAGGGTCAATCATTCCGGAAAGTCCAAGAAAAATTAAATTACTATGTTTAGGGTCTAAGCTTTCTGAAACACAATAAGCAAGTGCCAATACTCTTAAAGCCTTGTTTGACATCTCAATGACTTTTTCTGAAAGTTTACGCCTTATTTTAGGAGTAAGAGTATTTATATTTCCCTTTTCGTCCATGTACTGAGTACAGCGTGGAAGTATTACTTCTTCAGCTCCTTTGAAATATATCCTCTTTTCCGAACCTGTTACACAGTGTACTGCCATGAATCTTGTTTCGCTGTCAAAAGGGTATTCATCAAGTTTTCTGAAACTTGTTTCAAGTGATTCTTTAGTTATACCGGCTTTAGCACCAGCGATAAGCAATGCTATTTCAGTAGGGTCACCTGTAACTTGCCATTCACCTTTTCCGATAAGGTTTCCACGATTTCTATTTTTAGGCTGTTTGAATGTACTTATAGTTGCAGTTGAACAGATAACTCCGCATTTTAAAGTTTCGATTAATGATTTTTCATTCTTTGGATTTACTGAAAGGTTTTCTGTACCTTTTGTAAGCCCTCCGTTTATTCTGTAACCCATACCGCTGAAATAATAACTTTCATCTGCGGTGCTTAATTCTGTAACAGTCATTTTATTTTCGGTTATAGTCCCCGTTTTATCTGAACATATTACCGATGCACACCCCAAAGTTTCAACGCTGTGTAGTTTATTAACAAGAGCTTTTTGTTTTAACATACGGTTTACAGCAAGTGCAAGAGCAATTGTTACTGTTGCAGGAAGTCCTTCCGGAATGGCTGCTATTGCAATTGTTATACCTGTCATAAGCATTTCAAAAACGTCCTCACCTCTGAGTACTCCGGCAAGAAAAACTGCTACGCATACAACAAGGCATATTATAGCAACAACTTTTCCCAATTCGGCAAGCCGTTTTTGCAGGGGAGTCATTTCTTTATCTATGTCAGTAAGCATTTCTGATATTCTGCCCATTTGAGTACGTTTTCCCGTTGCAATTACCTTTGCACGACAAACGCCTTTAGTTGCAGACGTTCCGCAATAAACTATATTATCCTTATTTAAAGAGTTATCCATATCATTTGTTATTCCTGCAATTTTTGCAACGGCTTCTGACTCTCCCGTAAGCATTGCTTCATCTGCAAAGAATCCGAATGATTTTAAAACCACGCAGTCAGCAGGTATTCTGTCACCGGCTTCAATTTCCACTATGTCATCAACAACAAGTTTTGATGCATCTATTTCTTTCAGATTGCCGTCACGGTAACACTTAGCGGTTGGAGAAGTCATTGATTTTAAAGCTTCTAATGTGTGTTCTGTTCTGTATTCCTGAATAAATCCGAGTATAGCGTTTAAGAGAACTATTAATATAATTGTTACAGCATCAGAGATTTCACCCAGAAGTACTGATATAATAGTTGCTCCTAAAAGAATCATAACCATTACATCTTTGAACTGTCTGAAAAATATACTGGCAGGATTAGTTTTTCTGCCACTTTCAAGAACGTTTTCGCCTTCCTCTTTAAGCCTTGCTGAAGCTTCTTTTTCCGTAAGACCCATATTATCACCCTTTCAGATGTCTGATTTAATCATTTTTAATCATTACAGAATATGAGCGTTTACGGACAAATATGCTAAATTTTAATATATTATGATATTATATTGCTTTTTGATTATATCACTGTTTTATCACAATTCTGTCACTTGTTTCACTTAATCATCATGTATAATATGAAAACTGTAGTATAAAGTATTATTTTGTCAAAAAGGAGTAAGTATGAAAAATTTCGGAATGATAAGAAAAATGGCATTTTCGGTAGGTTTAATGTCATGTGCAATCGCATTTACTGGCTGTGGAGCTAAGGAAATAAACCTTAATGACTATCTTGATGTAAGTTACAGCGGTTATGATAGTGCAGGTGTTGCTACAAGTGAATTTGACATCGACAAAATGATAAAGGATAATTCCGAAGCTTTCGGTATCAAGGGCGATGTTACAGATTCAGAACTTTTAAAGATTGAAGCAGATTTAGATGACGTTATTGACGGTTCTCTTGACAAAACAACAGACCTTTCAAATGGCGACAGCGTTTCATACAAATGGAATGTATCCATGACAGATAAATTGAAAGAAAAATACAAGGTCGAATTTGTAAGCGAAGACAAAGAATTTAAAGTTGATTCACTTGACAAGGTTGAAGAATTTGACCCTTTTGAAAATCTTGAAGTAACTTTCGGCGGAATTGCTCCTAATGGTTCGGCAAGCTTAAGCGGAAGTATCGATGATGTACCGTCATTGTACTTTGAGGCTGATAAAACTTCCGGTCTTAAAAACGGCGATGTTATAAAAATTACTCTTGACTGCTACGGCGATGATGTTAAAAGTTATTGTCTTGAATACGGAAAAGTTCCCACAGAACTTGAAAAAGAAGTTACTGTTGAAGGTCTTTCCTCTTATGTTTCAAAGATAGATGAAATTCCGGAAGATATGCAGGAAAAAATGAAACAGCAGGCTATTGACAGCTTTAATGCGGATTCAGCAGGCTGGGCTGAGGGAAATAGTCTTGAAAATGCTGAATTTTTAGGATATTATTTCCTTACTCCTAAAGAGGGATTTTATGCATCATCAAATAATGAATTGTATTGCGTATATAAAATGACTTCCAATGTTACAGGTCTCAAAAGAGGCGGTGACGGTGAAACACAGGAATCCGGTCAGGAAACTTATTATACATATTATCACTATTCTGATATTATGCTTCTTGAGGACGGTACTTGTTCAGTTGATTTAAGCAATGGTTATATGACAAATAACAGCATTGAAAGTGATTACGGCAAAAACGGATTCTTTGGTGCAGACTTCTACAGATATAAAGGTTATAAGGATTTAGACAGTATGTTCAATGAATGTGTAACTAAAAAAATATCTGAATGCAATTACGAATCCACTGTACAATAATATAAAAAAGTCCCTTATGATTAAGGGACTTTTTTCATGTTATTCCGAGTCCGAAACTGATTGAAAGTGCAGTATTTACTTTGTTCATAGCACTGAAATCAAGTTCTCCCATTTTGTCCTTGAGACGTTTTTTGTCAATAGTGCGTATCTGTTCAAGTAAAACTATGCTATCCTTTGAAAGACCACATTTATCCGCCTGTACTTCTATATGTGTCGGAAGATGAGTTTTGTCACGCTGGCTTGTAATTGCCGCTGCAATGACTGTCGGACTGTGTTTGTTGCCGACATCGTTCTGAACTATAAGTACCGGTCTTATGCCACCCTGTTCAGAGCCTACAACTGGACTGAGGTCTGCATAATAAATTTCTCCCCTTTTTACTGACATAACATTTCACTCCTGTATTAGATTTTCAGCATAAGCTGATATTATTATTAACGTTATTGTTAGGATTATACGATTATTTTTTATTATATGTAATCAGGAAAGAAATGGTTTTTATATCGGAAAAAATCAATCATTATTTATCCGGAATTTTTTATGTATAAATATCACAATAAATATAAATGCCGTACCGCAGGCATAGCAAATTAAATCGATAACTGAAAAACTTGTTCCGATAAGCACACGGAAAAATTTTATATTTCCAAGTCCCAGAATGTCAACTATGTTTACAGCCTGAAGAAATTCCACTACAAAGGCAAACAGCATTACACCAATAGCCGTGAAATAACTATTTAATTTAGGAAAAATCATCTTTACAAAGCAGTATACAACCCATACAACAATGACATCTCCGAGATAATTTCTTATAAACCCTCCATGTACAAAGAGGGCTATAAGAATTTCAATAACAAGCAGTATCAGAAAACCTATAATATATTTTTTTCTCATATCAGTTTTAATAATTCGGGAAATATTTCTATACTTCTTTTTAAAATACCATTCATTAATGCAAGGGCTATTCCGTAATTAGTAAACGGCACATTCTGGTCAATTGCGGATTTCATTCTGTAATTGACTTCACGTTCATTAAGCATACAGCCACCACAATGAATAATAAGTCTGTATTCTGAAAGGTTTTCCGGAAATTCGTTTCCCGAACTTAGTTTTATATTTATTTTTTTTCCTGTAAACTTTTCCAGTAATGCGGGAATTTTTACACTTCCGATATCTCCGCATTGTCTGTGATGAGTACAGCCTTCCGAAATTAAAACGCTATCACCGTCATTTAAATTTCTTATGGCGGACGCTCCTTTTACAGCAGTTTCAAGAAAACCTTTATATCTTGCCATGAGTATTGAAAACGATGTTAAAGGAATGCTTTCAGGTACTATTTTACTTACATATCCGAATGCCTGACTATCTGTTATAACCATTTTAGGACATGGAATTTTTTTAAGAGTTTCGGCAAGCTGATATTCTTTTGTCACAACAGCCATTGAATTATTATCCAGTATATCCCTTATTGTCTGCTGTTGCGGAAGTATAAGCCGTCCTTTCGGAGCGGATTCGTCTATAGGAGTGACTAATATTATTAAATCGTTTTCGTTGATTAAATCTCCTAAAATATGCTTGTTCTTTCTCTGAATGTTTAGGGAGGCTATTTTTTCTTTAAGTTCGTTAATGCTGTTTTTATTGAAAGTGCTTACGGAAATCTCATTTTCATTGCACTTTATTTCCTTTAAATCGGATTTATTATATACTATAATATATGGTATTTTTTTCTGTCTGAAAATTTCTGTCAGTTCTCTGTCCGTTTCTGAAAATCCTGCCGTACTATCGACAACTAATACTGCTATATCTGTTTTATTCAGGATTTGCTTTGTTTTACGGATACGCATTTCACCAAGTTTTCCCTCATCGTCATAACCTGCTGTATCGGTAATGAGAACAGCCCCTAACGGTAACAGCTCCATAGCCTTTGAAACAGGGTCAGTTGTAGTGCCTTTCACTTCTGAAACAACTGACATTTCCTGATTGGTGATTGCGTTGACAAGACTTGATTTTCCTGCATTTCTTTTGCCAAAAAAACCGATATGGATTCTTTCTCCCGAAGGTGTATCGTTAAGGCTCATAAAGTTTCCTCCTATAAAAATCCGGACAGCCTTTTAAAACCGTCCGGAAAAAAATTATATACGTGCAACGCCTGTATCACGTGCAGCTTGTGCAACGGCTTCAGCAACCGCATTTGCAACTGATTTATCGAGAACACTTGGAATAATATAATCAGGAGCAAGTTTATCATCTGTAACAAATGATGCAATAGCTTTAGCAGCTGCAATTTTCATGGTATCATTGATATCACTTGCACGAACATCTAATGCACCTCTGAAAATTCCCGGAAATGCAAGAACGTTATTAATCTGATTAGGATAATCGCTTCTTCCTGTTCCGACTACGGCAGCACCGGCTTCAATAGCAACTTCCGGCATGATTTCCGGAGTAGGATTAGCCATTGGGAAAAGTATAGGATTCTTTGCCATACTCTTTACCATTTCAGGAGTTACGCAATTAGGTGCAGATACACCTATGAAAACATCTGCTCCCTTGATTACATCTTCAAGACTGCCTTTACGCATTTGCTTATTTGTGATTTCAGCCATTTCTTCTTTAACAGGGTTCATATCTTCGGTACGTCCCTTGTAAATTGCACCCTTACGGTCACAAAGTACAACATCTTTAAGTCCCATTGAAATGAGAAGCTTAATAATTGCAATACCTGCTGCACCTGCTCCGCTTGTAACTACACGGATTTCATCAATTTTCTTTCCGGTAAGCTTTAAAGCATTGAGCATTGCTGCAAGTGTAACTACTGCTGTTCCGTGCTGGTCGTCGTGGAAAATCGGAATATCACAGCATTCCTTTAATCTTTTTTCGATTTCAAAGCATCTTGGTGCGGAAATATCTTCAAGGTTAACACCACCGAAAGAACCTGCAAGAAGTCTTACAGTATTTACAATGTCATCAACTTCCTTTGAGCGAACACAAAGCGGTATAGCATCAACATCACCAAAAGCCTTGAATAAAGCACACTTGCCTTCCATAACAGGCATACCAGCTTCAGGTCCTATGTCTCCTAAACCTAAAACGGCTGTACCATCAGTAACTACTGCAACAAGATTTGAACGGCGTGTAAGGTCATAACTTTTTTGTACGTCTTTCTGAATTTCAAGGCAAGGCTGTGCTACTCCCGGAGTATATGCAAGGGATAAGTCCTCTGTTGTTTCAAGAGGAGCACGGCAAATTACTTCAACTTTGCCTTTCCATTCATAGTGTTTTTTAAGGGATTCTTCTGCATAATTCATTAATTTTACTTCCTTTCCACAATAACAGCGAAAAACATTGAATATTTTTCGCTGTCATCACTATTAGAATTGAATCTGTGAAATAACACTCTTGAGAGAATCCGCACTCTTACGAAGTTTTTCAAGTTCTTCATCAAGAAGCGGAGGATTTATTTCACCTGCAATACCATGCCCGTTTACGATGCATGGCAAGCTGAGACATACATCATCAATACCATATCTGCCGTTTGCCATTGTAGAAACTGTGAGAATGCTATTTGAATCACGTATAATTGTATCACAAATCTTGTTTACTGAAAGTGCAATTGCATAGAATGTAGCACCTTTTCTTTTGATAACTTCTGCACCGGCAACACGTACGCCTTCTTCAATAGCGTTAGTGTCAAGTTCTTCTGAACTGTGTGCTGATTTCCAATAATCAAAGATATTCATGCCACCGATATTAGTTGTTGACCATGGAACAAATGATGTATCACCGTGTTCACCGAATACATAAGCGTGAATGCTCTTAGGGCTAATCTGAGCCTTTTCAGCAATAGCAGAACGAAGTCTTGAACTGTCAAGAACTGTACCTGAACCTACAACCTGACTTGGCTTGAGGTTTGTACATTTAAGAATGGTGTATGTAAGAATATCAATAGGATTACTTACAACTACATAAACAGCGTCGGGAGCGATTTCTGCAACTTTTGGCATAACCTGCTTGATGATATTTACATTGTTCTGTGTAAGGTCAATTCTTGTCTGACCAGGTTTTCTTGCCATGCCGAGAGTTACAACAACAATATCAGAACCTGCTATATCATCATAAGTGCCGTCTTTGATGTCGATATTATGAGCAAGGGAAATACCATGGCGGATATCCATAGCTTCACCCTTAGCCTTAGCCTCGTTGATATCAACAAGAACAACGTCAGAACAAGTGCCGTTTACTGCAAATGTATATGCAATAGTAGCACCTACATTACCAGCACCAAGAATAGAAATTTTACTGCCCTTATTATTTTTCATTTTAAAAAGCCTCCATAAAGTTAAATTTTTCATACATAAAAACCCTATTTCATGACTATAAAAAAACAGCCGGTATCTTCCTGTATGAATTTATAGATATTTTTATTATACCATAAAAACAGAAAATATCAAGGGAAATAATAAGAATTAAGTAAAAATCGTAAAAACGCACAAAACTAAAGGTATTTTAATGTGCTATTTTCCATATTGTTATACTGAAATTATTTATAACTTAAAGTCAAGTCTATATTTTTTGTATAATATGCAATAAAATGTGAATATTTATGAAAAATATGAATATTCCCGACTTCATCATTTATTAAATAGGAAAGTCAGAGTTTTTTTATTAAAATATAGAAAAATGTTTTTATCAATTTTAATTTTTATATTTTCCACATTGTTATACTGAAATTGTTTATAACTGGAAATTAAGTCTATATTTTTTGTATAATATACATTAGAATATGAATATTTTTGAAAAATGTGAATATTTATTCCAAACCCCTTGACATTATCTGCAATAAGTGTATAATATAATTATTAATTAAATCCATTCAGGAGGTTTTTACAATGGCTAAGGAAATTAAAAAAGTAGTTCTTGCTTATTCCGGCGGTCTTGATACATCTATCATTATTCCGTGGCTTAAGGAAAATTATAATAACTGTGAGGTTATCGCTGTTTCAGCTGACGTTGGACAGGGTACAGAACTTGATGGTCTTGATGAAAAGGCTAAGAAAACTGGTGCTTCTAAGCTTATAGTTCTTGACCTTAAAGAAGAATTTATTCAGGATTATGTTTATCCAACTGTTCAGGCTGGTGCTGTTTATGAAAACAGATACCTCCTCGGAACTTCCTTTGCTCGTCCGATTATCGCAAAGAAAATTGCTGAAATCGCTATCGCTGAAGGTGCAGACGCTATTTGCCATGGTTGTACAGGTAAGGGTAATGACCAGGTTCGTTTTGAACTCGCTATAAAGGCTTTTGCTCCGGATATGGCTATTATTGCTCCTTGGAGAGAATGGGATATCAAGTCAAGAGACCAGGAAATTGATTATGCTGAAGCACATGATATTCCGCTTAAAATTAACAGAGAAACAAATTATTCCAAGGATAAGAATATTTGGCATCTCTCTCATGAAGGTCTTGACCTTGAAGACCCTGCTAATGAACCACAGTATGAAAAGAAAGGTTTCCTTGAACTCGGCGTATCTCCTATTGATGCTCCTGACAAGCCAACTTATGTTACAATTCACTTTGAAAAGGGTATCCCTACCGCTATTGACGGCAAGGAAATGAACGGTACTGAACTTGTTTCAACTCTTAACAAGCTCGGCGGTGAAAATGGTATCGGTCTTGCTGACCTCGTTGAAAACCGTCTTGTTGGTATGAAGTCAAGAGGTGTTTATGAAACTCCTGGTGGTGCTATCCTCTATCATGCTCATGAAGTTCTTGAAACTATCTGTCTCGACAAGGAAACAGCAAGAGTTAAGCAGTATCTCGGAATTAAGTTCGCTGATATCGTTTATAATGGTCAGTGGTTTACTCCTCTCCGTGAAGCTATGAGTGCTTTCGTTACTGAAACTCAGAAAACTGTTACCGGTGATGTTAAACTTAAGCTTTATAAGGGCAACATCATTAATGCTGGTGTTACTTCTCCATACACTCTCTATGATGAAGAAGTTGCTACTTTCGATGAAGATGAAGTTTACAATCAGGCTGATGCTACAGGCTTTATCAATCTCTTTGGACTTCCTATTCACGTTAAGGCTAAGCTCGACCAGAAAAGAAACAACAAGTAATTTCTGATATAAAAAATAAATTTCCGCAGGCAGGGTAATTCCTGCCTGTTGTACTTTAAATAAGGTTTAAGATATGAAAGTAATCAAAGGTATATTTGGTTTTATATTCTTTCTTGTGACAATACTGATTTCGATATCTTTGTTTTTTATTATGTCTTGGAGTGTTGAATATTCAAAATATGACGAAACAGGCATTATGAAAAATGGTAATCTTTGTATATCTCATATGTGTGAGGGTGCAGGAGGCTGGGCAGATGAGTATTATAATTCTGATAACAGCGTCTTAAAAGAAGATGAGGATTTTTCAATTTCAAAACCTATCTATCATTCAAGTGCAGTAGGGGCGGTTTTCGGAAAAGTATATAAGCCTGTAAATTGCGGAACATCTGATATATATGTGGGATATGCTGTATACGGCGGTGAGCAGATTAATAAATTTGAAGTGTATCATGTTAAAGTTGACAAGGACTTGAATATAACATATAGTGTTGAAATAATTGACAAAGAACGATTCGAGCAGAATCAGAATTTTTATGATATGCAGTAATTTTTTGGAGAAAAATTCAACAAAACTTTGAATCCCCCGCTTCTTTAAGCGGAGGACATTGTAAAACGGCAGTGGGAGCGGAAAGAATTGGTATCTCCCACTGACATGAAATCAATCCGCTTGATAGATTCTTCAAAATATAATATACTGAATATGACATTATAAGTCAGGGAGGTCATGGACAGAATGCCCTGTGGATTGAAACAATTGCCGAATACTATCTATGATATGAATTATGACGGAAATATAACCGTTTCTGAAAATAAATACTTGCCGGCTTGAATTTGTCGGAACAGTAAAATAAATATAAAAAAGGAGATTTAAAATTATGGCTGATATGATGTGGGCAGGAAGATTTTCCAAAAAAATTGATGATACTGTAAATGCTTTCAATTCATCAATTGCATTTGACGGCAGAATGTACCGTCATGACATTCAGGGCAGTATTGCACACGCTACTATGTTAGGCGATTGCGGTATTATTACAAAAGAAGACAGCCTTGAAATTATTGGCGGTCTGAAAGAAATTCTTGCAGATATTGATTCCGGTAAACTCGAACTTGACCCCTCTGCTGAAGATATTCATATGTTTATTGAAGCTGAACTCACTAAGCGTCTCGGTGACGTGGGAAAAAGACTTCATACTTCACGTTCAAGAAATGACCAAGTAGCTGTTGATATTAGACTTTATTTGCGTGATGAAATAAAAGAAATACGTTCACTTGTCAAGAAACTTGCTGTTACTCTTGTTAATATGGCTGAACAGCACACCGAAACTATTATGCCTGGATATACTCATCTTCAAAGAGCTCAACCGATTACTTTTGCTCAACACTTAATGGCATATGTTTTTATGTTCCTTAGAGATATTGACAGGCTTGACGACGTTTACAAGAGAATGAATTACTGTCCTTTAGGCAGTGGTGCTTTAGCCGGAACAACCTACAAAACAAACAGAAAACAAACTGCTGAATTATTAGGTTTTACCGCTCCTATGCCGAACAGTCTTGACGGCGTTTCTGACAGAGATTTCTGCGTTGAACTTAATTGTGCTTTATCTCTTATTATGACTCATCTTTCACGTTTTTCTGAAGAAATTATAATGTGGTGTTCATGGGAATTTAAGTTTATTGAACTTGATGACGCTTTTGCTACTGGTTCATCAATCATGCCTCAGAAAAAGAATCCTGATATTACAGAACTTATCAGAGGTAAGACAGGTCGTGTAAATGGTGATTTAATAACACTTCTTTCCATGTTGAAAGGTCTTCCGCTTGCATATAATAAGGATATGCAGGAGGACAAGGAAGCTATCTTTGATGCTGTGGATAATGTAAAGCTTTGTGTTAAAACCTTTATTCCTATGATTTCTACAATGAAAGTCTTAAAGGATAATATGCGTAACGCTGCTGCAAAAGGTTTCATAAATGCTACAGATTGTGCAGACTATCTTGTTAAAAAGGGTATGCCTTTCCGTGATGCCTATAAAATTACAGGTACTCTTGTTGCACAATGCATTGAAAAAAATCTTACTCTTGAAACACTTCCTCTTGAGGATTACAAGGCTATGACTGATATTTTCGATAATGATGTATATGATGCTATTAACCTTGAAACCTGTGTGCGTGAAAGAAAATCTGAAGGCGGTCCTTCTCCGGAAGCTGTAAGAGAACAAATTAACATAGCTAAAAAAGCTCTTGAAATATAATTTTATATGAAGAAAAAAGATGTAATGTTTATAATGGGTCTTTCAATACTCATGGGTATTATATGGGTTGCCGGTGAAGTCGTAATGGGTTTATGGATTGCAGTTGTCCCGAAAGCTCATATATTATGGTTTGCTTTGATAGTAGTTGTTACACTCGTAATAAGTGTATGGCATTCTATGATTGAAGACAAATCCGACCTTGAAGACCCTAAACGTGTAAAATATGAAAGAAAAGCCAACAAACGCAAAAAAAAACGGAGGAAATAATATGTCTGTAAAAATTTATATAGATGGTCAGGAAGGGACAACCGGTCTTAAAATATTAGAGCGTTTTGAAAACAGAAACGATGTTGAAATTCTCCGCATAAGCGAGGAAAAACGTAAAGATTCAGCTGAAAGAGCTAAATTTATAAATATGTCTGATTATACTTTTCTTTGTCTTCCGGATGTTGCTTCACGTGAGGCGGTATCTTTCGTAAAAAACGACCATGTACGAATTATTGATGCATCAACTGCTCACCGTATAAATCCTGATTGGGCTTATGGTTTTCCGGAACTTTCCGAGGCTCACAGGGAAAAAATTAAAAATTCAAAAAGAGTAGCAGTTCCGGGGTGTTATGCAAGCGGTTTTGCATCAATAGTATATCCGCTTGTTAACAACGGAATTATTCCGAATGATTTTCCTGTATTTGCCTATGCAACTTCGGGCTACAGCGGAGCAGGAAAAAAAGCTATTGCTGTTTACGAAAGCGACCAGAAACCACAAGAATTTAATAGTCCCAGACAGTATGCACTTTCACAGCAACACAAGCATTTACCCGAAATGCAGGTTATTTCAGGTCTTAAATACAAGCCTATGTTTAATCCTATGGTATGCGATTATTTCAGCGGTATGGTTGTAAGCGTTCCGATTCAGACAAGACAGATTGATAAGAAAGTTACTATTGAAAAAGTTCATGAAATGTATTCCAAGCACTACGAAAACGCTAAACTTGTTGAAGTAATGCCTTTAATGTCAGAAGAAGAACAGAAAGCATTTTTCCTTGCTTCAAACACTCTCAGCGGTCTTAATAAAATGCAGGTGTTTGTTTTCGGAAACGATGAACAGATTTTATTGTGTTCACGTCTCGACAATCTCGGAAAAGGTGCAAGCGGTGCAGCCGTACAGTGTCTTAACATTATGATGGGCATTGATGAAACTACAGGTCTTGTATAAGTTTCAGACGGAGATAAAAATGAATATACGTACAATGAATATTTCAGATTATGACAATGTTTATGCTCTCTGGTTGTCCTGCAAGAATATGGGTTTCAATAATGTTGATGATTCTCACGATGGAATAAAACGTTTTCTTGAACGCAATCCGTCAACTTGTTTTGTTGCAGAAGTAAATAATGAAATTGCTGGTGTAATTATCAGCGGAAATGACGGTCGCAGAGGTTATATATATCATATGTCCGTTGCTGAAAAATACAGACGTTGCGGAATAGGAACAAATCTTGTGAATATTTGTCTTTCGGCTCTGAAAAAAGAGGGAATAAGCAAAGTTGCACTACTTGTTTTCAAATACAATGAAGCCGGAAATGCTTTCTGGGAAAAACAAGGATTTACTTTAAGAGATGATATTGCCTATCGTAATAAAGCTCTTTGTGAAATGGTGCGTATAGATACTTAATAAAGGAGTTGTAAATTATGAATTTAAAACAAGTCAATGGAGTGACTTTTATTGATGGCGGAGTTTGTGCTTCAAAAGGTTTCAGAGCTAATGGCATTCAATGCGGACTCGCTCACAAACCTTTAAATGATACAGATGAAAATTCCGCTAATACTATGCCTGCTAAAAAGAAAAATGACCTTGCACTTATTGTTGCTGACAAGGAATGCACTGCATCAGCAGTTTATACTACAAATAAAGTAAAAGGTGCTCCTATACTCGTTACTAAGGAACACATAAAAAACGGTAAGGCTAAAGCTATTATTGTGAATTCCGTAAATGCTAACACTTGCAATGCAGACGGAGTTCAAAAAGCTGAAAAAATGTGCAGTCTTGTTGCAGATGAAATGGGTTTGAATGTTGATGATGTTATAGTTGCATCTACTGGAGTTATAGGACAGATTCTTCCTATTGAACCTATCGCAAACGGAATGAAAGAACTTGTCAGCGGTCTTACTTATGACGGAAATTCAAGAGCCGTTGAAGCTATTATGACTACCGATACACAAGTGAAAGAAGTTGCTGTACAATTTGAACTTGGCGGAAAAACTTGCACAATGGGCGGTATGTTAAAAGGCAGTGGCATGATTCACCCTAATATGGCTACAACTCTTACATTTATTACAACAGATGTTGATATTTCCGCTGAACTCCTTCAGAAAGCTTTAAGCGATGTTGTAAAAATCACTCTCAATCGTGTAAGCGTTGACGGAGATACTTCAACTAATGATATGGTTTGCGTACTGGCAAATGGTACTGCTGAAAACATTCCCGTAACCAAGGAAAATCAGGACTTTGAAAAATTCGTAAATGCTTTATATGCAGTTATGATGAATCTTGCAAGAAAAATGGCTCGTGACGGTGAAGGTGCTACTAAACTTATTGAATGCGTTTGTCATGGTGCTGATGATGATAAAACCGCTGAAATTGTTGCAAAATCTGTTATAACTTCCAGTCTCTTTAAAGCTGCTATGTTCGGTGAGGACGCTAACTGGGGCAGAATCCTTTGTGCTGTCGGTTATGCGGACGCCGATTTCGATATAAATAAAGTAGATGTTTCTATAAGTTCGGACAAGGGTTCTATTGATGTCTGCAAAAACGGTGCAGGTGTTGAATTTTCTGAAGAACTGGCTAAAGAAATTCTCAAGGAAGAAGAAATTATTATTAATATTTCAATCGGCGACGGCGCAGGAAAAGCTGTTGCATGGGGTTGTGACCTCACTTACGATTATGTCAGAATTAACGGCGATTATCGTTCATAATGGAGGAAATTATGGAAAAAATTTCAAACAGTGATAAATCACAGATACTTATAAATGCACTTCCATATATTCAGAAGTACAATAATAAAATTCTTGTTATCAAATACGGCGGAAACGCTATGACTAACAAAGAACTCAAAGATGCTGTAATGACTGATATTGTTTTGTTGTCATTGGTAGGCGTTAAAGTAGTTCTTGTTCATGGCGGTGGCCCTGAAATTAATGATATGCTCGGCAAACTCGGTATTGAAAGCCGTTTTATAAATGGTTTGCGTTATACAGATGATGCTACTATAGATGTAGTTAAAATGGTTCTTGCCGGTAAAGTCAACAAGGAACTTGTACAACTTCTCGCAGAACATAAGGGCAATGCCGTTGGTCTTTGTGGTATCGACGGTGGAATGATTACAGCCGAAAAACAAACTACTGATGACGGTCAGGATTTAGGCTGGGTTGGCAAAGTTACCGACATAAACACAAAACCTATTCTTGATGCCCTCGCTAACGGAAATATTCCTGTAATTGCTACTGTAGCAACTGATAAACATGGAAATTCCTACAACATAAACGCTGATACCGCTGCTGCAAGAATCGCTGCTGAACTCGGTGCAGAAAATCTTATTCTTATGACTGATATTGCGGGTCTTCTTATGGATAAAAATGACCCCGCCACTCTTATTCCGGAAGTCAATGTAAGTGAAGTACCTTTCCTTAAAAGACAAGGTATTATTTCAGGCGGAATGATTCCTAAAATTGACTGTTGCGTTGAAGCGGTAAGACGTGGCGTTCATAAGACCGTTATAATAGATGGACGTGTTCCGCATTCTATTCTTATTGAAATTCTATCTAATGAGGGCATTGGTACACAGTTTGTATAAATAAATAACAGATAAACAAAAAATTTACTTATTAGCTTATCATATATATTGATTTTAGGTTGTAAAGAGAGTTATAATTATATAGAACTGTGAATTTGTCGTAAATTATTACAAATAGTTAAGGAGATTTGTTTTATTATGAACACTATTGAAAAATTTGATAAGCACGTTATGCACTCCTATGGACGTTATCCCCTTGTTATGCAAAAAGGCGAGGGCAGACGTTGTATTGACGAAAATGGAAAAACATATATAGATTTCGGAAGCGGTATTGGTACTAATTCTCTGGGATACTGTGATGAAAAATGGGCTGATGCAGTTTGCAAACAAGTAAGAACAGTACAACATACTTCTAATTATTACTATACGGCAGTTCAGGCTGAATTTGCTGAAAAACTTTGCGATATATCAGGTTATGATTCTGTTTTCTTCGGAAACAGCGGTGCTGAAGCTAATGAATGTGCTATCAAGATTGCAAGAAAATACAGTTTTGACAAGTACGGAAAAAACCGTCACAATATTATAACTCTTGTTAATTCTTTCCACGGCAGAACTATGGCTACTCTTTCTGCAACCGGTCAGGAAGTGTTCCATAATTATTTTTTCCCATTCCTTGAGGGATTTATAAATGTTACTGCCAATGATATTAATGACCTTAAATCTAAACTCGATGACTCTGTATGTGCTGTAATGATTGAATACATTCAGGGTGAGGGCGGTGTTAACGCTCTTAATCAGGATTTTGTAGATGCTGTATTTGAACTCTGCAAAGAAAAAGATGTTCTTGTAATCGCTGATGAAGTTCAGACAGGTGCAGGAAGAACTGGAAAATTCCTTGCTGGTGAACATTTCGGCAAAAAAGCTGATATTACTACTATGGCTAAAGGTATTGCCGGCGGTATTCCAATGGGTGCTTGTCTTACTAACAAAAAATGCAGTGGTGTACTTACTGCCGGAACTCATGGCTCTACATTCGGAGGAAATCCTATTGCTTGTGCAGGCGGTATTGCTGTTATTGAAAGACTGCAAAGTGAAGGTTTTCTTGAATCTGTTTCAGAAAAAGCCAAAATTATCAGAGAAGAGCTTTCAAAATGCAGTGAAGTTGCATCTGTAAGCGGAATCGGTATGATGATTGGTATTGAACTGAAATCCAAAAAAGCAACAGATGTAGCTAAAAAAGCACTTGATAACGGACTTCTGGTACTTACAGCAAAAACTAAATTAAGACTTCTGCCTCCTCTTACCATATCAAAGGAAGAAATAGAGGACGGATTGAAAATTTTAATTGATATACTGGAGGAATGATATATGGAGTTAATGGTACTCATAAAGGGAAACAACAAATATACTGTTGAAGATAAAAAATCAAGATTGCTTTACAGTATCAAAAAAAAAGGTTTCAATAATTCAAAGCTTAATTTACTTGACGCAAGCAATTACAATCTTTATACTCTTATGACAACCGGTGAAATGTCTTATACAATTGTTTTGAATGATGATACTTTTATGCTTATTAATTGCAAGTCAAAATTCCTTGATCCTACTATTGATTGTGAGGGTAAACAACTCAAATACATTCTTAAAAGCAAAAACAGCCGTGACTTCTCAATTATTATAAACGATGAAGAAAAAGGTATGATTAAAACTAATGTTTCAGTTTCCGGAGAACTTCAATACGATATTATAATTGAAGACAAAATATTTGATGATTATATACCGCTTTTTGCCGTTGTAATCGACAAAATTTTCGGCGATGCTAACAGACAACCTCAGGTTATTCAACAGATTGTAGAAGAAAAACGTGAAGAAAAACACGATAAAGAATAATTTTACGAAAGGATTTAACTCATTATGAAACATTTACTTAAAATGCTTGATTTGAGCAGTGAGGAAATTATTGATATACTCAATCTCGCTGACCAACTTAAATATGAACTTAAACACGGTATTCCTCACCCACACCTTAAAGGAAAAACTCTCGGAATGATTTTTCAGAAAGCTTCAACAAGAACAAGAGTTTCATTTGAAACAGGTATGTATCAGCTCGGAGGCTATCCTCTTTTCCTCTCCTCTAATGATTTACAGATTGGCAGAGGTGAACCGGTTCAGGATACTGCAAGAGTTCTTTCCCGCTACCTTGACGGAATTATGATTCGTACCTTTGAACAGAAAGAAGTTGAATCACTTGCTGAATACGGCAGTATTCCGATTATAAACGGTCTTACAGATTTCTGCCACCCTTGTCAAGTTCTTGCTGACCTTATGACAATCCGTGAATTTAAAGGCAGTTTTGACGGTCTTAAAATGTGCTTTATTGGTGACGGAAATAATATGGCTAATTCTCTTATTGTTGGTTGCCTTAAAGTAGGTATGGCTGTTTCAGTAGCTTGCCCCGAAGGTTATCGTCCTCCTGCTGAAATTCTTGATTTCGCAAAGGCTTATGATAACTTTGAAATAACTGATTCTCCTATAAAATCCGCTCAGAATGCAGATGTTCTTATTACAGATGTTTGGGCATCTATGGGTCAGGAAAGTGAAGCTGAACTTCGTAAAAAGGCTTTCGCCGGATATCAGATTAACGATGAAATTATGGCTGTTGCTAATTCTGATGCTATGGTTCTGCATTGTCTGCCGGCACATCGTGAAGAAGAAATCACTGAAAAGGTATTTGAAGCTCACGCAAAGGAAATTTTTGAAGAAGCTGAAAACCGTCTCCACGCTCAAAAGGCTGTTATGGTTAAATTAATGGCTTAATAATTTCAAATGTATATTAAAACAGACAGCGGAATACTGTCTGTTTTTTTATTATTTAAGTTTTTTTAAATCATTTATAATATTTCTTATATGAAGAATCTGCTCTGTTGTCAGACCTTCTGCATCAAGTATACATTTATTATCAAGTCCTAAAAGATAGTCCGTATTTACAGAAAAAGTAGATGCAATTTTGATAAGCATATCAATTGAAGGTTGAATATTACCGTTTTCCCAGTTACTTACACATTGTTTTGTTACGTTAATTTTGCGTCCGAATTCTACTTGATTGATTCCAAGTGATAGCCTGAGTTCCTTTATACGCTCGCTGAACATAATTAATAGCCTCCTTTCTGAAATCAAAGTTTACAATACTATTGTAAACTGTTGCTTGACAAATACAAAATACTATGGTATACTAATAATTGACAAGCAAAAGCAGTGATAGTATCAAAAAAATCAAATTTTGTAAATGTAAAAAGGAGGAGTTTTAATTGAAAAAAATATTAATATTTTTGATTTCTTATGCTGTGGCATTTGGAATTTTGGCAGCGGTTATTCATTTTAGCAATAAAACGGATTTATCAATATTTATGTATGCGTTGGCAATAATAATGGCTATTGCCGGTTGGAGATTTATCAATTTTATTACACCAGCATTTTTTTTGTGGCTTCCATTGGGATGCTGGTTGATATATGTATCAGTAAAGTTTATTGTATCTGGTGTTCTGGGATTATTTATAGTTCCTTATCATGTAGCCAAATTCGTTATAGACAATACAGATAGTTGATTCTTTTTATAACTGTCACTGCATTTGTTTTCGACAATAAATTTTAAAAAAATTCTCGAAAAAGGGTTGACAAATTAGAATGATTGTGATATAATAATAAAGTTGTCGGACGAAAACCTTTTCAGAAAGACGTTTTTGGACTTTGGAATACAAGTTTTCAGAAGTTTTTTTGAAAAAAGT
>CAKSMF010000003.1 GCA_934474025.1 uncultured Ruminococcus sp.
CAATCCAAAAAAACTAAAAATATCAGTCTCACTATTGATGATACTACATATACTGGAGTACTTACAGAAAAGTAAAAATCAGCTAAAAACAGCCTTTTCAGGAATGAAGAGGCTGTTCATTATAAAAAGAGGAGAATTTAAGAAATGAAGAGGTTTATACCATGGATGGGCGGAAAAAGCCTGCTTGCAAAGAAAATTGTTGAACAGTTTCCGGAAGATATCGACCGATATATTGAGGTATTCGGTGGAGGCGGTTCAGTGCTGTTTTATAAGGATAATCACGCAAAACTTGAGGTTTACAACGATTTCAACAGTTGTCTTGTTATAATACAACAAATCAATGACAAATAATCGTATTCTGCGTATACTATAATAATATAAAGTTATATTATATGTAAAGACGGTTAGAATATGATAAAAATACATCTTTCCCGAATACTTGGTGAAAAGCGGATGAGTCAGGCAGAACTTGCACGTCAGACCGGAATAAGACCTTCGACAATAAGCGACATCTACAATGAAATGACCGAACGTCTGAATATTGAGTATCTTGATCGGATCTGTGAATACCTTGATTGCAGTATCACGGATTTGATTGAGTACATTCCGAACAAGCAAAAGAAAACTGGTGAATTCCTTATAAAAGAAGACCACGGAAACCGTAAAAAATAATTCCTCAAATAACACAAAAACGTTCCTTAAAGACATTTTAAATAGTCTTTGAGGAACGTTTTTTATTTTTGAATTTAAATACTCTTTTACATTTTGTAATTTTTTCAAGCTGATTTTTTGTATTTTGCATGATAAGCTACAGTTGTTATTGGCTTTGCGGGTATGCTTATTGCTTGTCACCCTCTTCACAGAGGGTGTGGATTGAAATTAAGCGAAACCTGCTAAGAAAAATCAATCGACAAAAATAGCCAAAGTTGAGGTGTTGAAAACTAAGCTGTAGAAATGCAGTATTGAAAACAGGGGATAACAAAGCTGACGTATGAAAGCAGAGTTTCAAACACCTGTTGTATATGTGTTTTCGAAAGAGATTACAATTTAGAGTACAATTCCATGAGCCTCCGTAGTAAACACGAAGAAACTTGCTTAAACCTGCAATCATGGCTTCCTTGCCACATTTGCCTTCGCTGCGTTTCTTCTGTATAAAGTCATAGACGGAATCGTCAGTAGGCTTTTGCTTGATAAGTGACTGCATGATCTCGTAGCCGGTCTTACGAAGGTAGGAGTTGCCTCATTTGGATATCTTACGTTCCGAAGAGTTGAACGCTCCCGACTGATAAGGCGGAGCATCAATGCCTGCATGAGCGATAAAAAAATGCTTGTTTTTGAAACGGCATACATCGCCTATCTCTGCAATGATACATGGTATAAGAATATCGCCGATACAGTTCATATCTCTGACAACAGAATACTCGGGCAATGTCTTGCAAAGAATCTGCATTTGTACTAAAATGGCATTGCGTGATTCCTCTGTTGAGTGAATCATCTTAATGGTTTCTCTAACGGCAATTTTGACCGATTAGGAGTTAGGAAGCGATGGGATACCGTTTTGAGCAAAGACGTGGATTTCTGTTTCTTTTCGTTCGTTGCAGCGGTATCCCATTTTCTTTGCCTACTTGTAACAATTAGCGGTAAATCTCTTTTTCCCCATATCGAGGAGCGTCTGAAAATGAATATATCGATCTACGAATTCAGTCAGCTTATGGTTTCTTTATTACATTGAAGAAGATTTGATATACCATGCATAACTTAATCTAACAGATTACTTAAATTCACTTTTGCCTTCACAAGAATAGAAGTGAATTGATAATACTGCCGTGCAAGAAAACGTAGCTCATCATATGTATCCGGTGTGTTATAAGCTCTGGTCAACTCAGACCAGTATGTGATGCCAAAGGAGGCAATATGTACAGCGTTGATTTTGTCAGTCTTGGCACGGCGAATGCTTTAGGCACAGTACTTCTTCATTCGTAAAGCATTGATACAGCAAACAAAAATGCCGTGCGGTGAAAAATAGGAAGCAACAGACAGATGACAATGTCCTGCATCTTCTAAAACTACAAGAGTTTCCTCGTCAAATGAATTTATAAGAGAAACCAAAGAATCAAGTTTCTCAACAGCATGATCTATTTCAAAAGGCGGTTTGACAACTTTACTGCTCGGCTTCATAATGCAAACCGTACTCTTTCCTTTTGAAACATCAATACCCCTATACTAATCATAATGATATCTGCTTTCTGAAAAGATTTGTAATGTTTCCGCTCAGGAGCTTATTAAAATTCATTTTGGTTAGTTATGCGAACGCTACTGTGAACTCACACAGCAGATACAACCTGCTTAATTGAATTTGATAATAAGAAGGCGACTGATACTTTCTTTTACGAATGCTGAGTTCCAAAGAGGTATCGTCAGTCCATTACCTTTTTATTATACAAAAATAAGCATAGTCCGTCACTACTGAGTCAGCAGTTAAGACTATGCTAATATTGTACCAAAGGAGGTGATAATATGAGTTGTAGTCAGTCATTCTCTTCACAGGGGGTGTGGATTGAAATTCCACTTATATTATTGTTCCCAACGTATGTATGAGAAACATTGGCAGTAATAATTTCAACATCGTTGTATTCTTTTATATGACGGAGTATCACAGAGAACATCGAGCAGAAACGTGACATGGTACATATTCTTAAACCATACGCTTTCAACTTTCCATACTGTTTGATGGTTGATGAGCAAATTAACTATATAATTGTTTATGAATGCAATTTTGCTTGTATTGACTTAAGTTCTAAAAGCAACATTAAAAAATATTCAATTATGACACTTCAAAGACCATACTTGTTATTGCTTTGGATAATGATAAGACAAGCAACAAAGTTGTCACTGCTTTCACACCAATGAATGTGATGAACGCAATGAGCCTTATATAATTGCTTCTAAGGACATCTGAAACACTAACAAATTATCAAGCAAAGCTTGTGAAAGACTTGTAGCAAATCTAAAGGAGCATTCAGAAAATGTTAATGAGCAAAGAACAATGGTTTAAATATACAATTGAATGCAAACAAGACTTTTCTGACAAAGGACTTAAAAAGAATAAAAATAAAATTTCACTTGAAAAATTTGAACAGTTTGAAGAATTTATCAATAAACTTGGATATTTCATAAAATACAATAAGATTATATATAATTTTGAGTTTTACTGCTTTGAAAAAGGTAAAGGTGCAGAATATTTAGCGGAAAACGTACCATTTATACTTAGAGAAAAGTTGAAAGAGCGGTTCAAAGATGTTTCAAGACATGATACCATCGACTATATCACCAGATATGCAACAAGGTATGAATTCAATTCTGTTATTGATTTAATGAGATGATAAAGAACATATAGAAGAAATATACATCATATTTAGAATATTACCAGCAAGTACGGAGAAGAGAGTTATAACAAGAAATGGATTGTATAGACAGGGGACAGGCAAAATTATTTTCTTTAAGAAACTGACACTTAAGTCATAATTCTTCGGTGAGGAAATTTGCTTTTATTCTGTGAAAAAGACAGCGTTATGCGAGCCATGAGCAAATGGATAAGTAAACTACGTCAAAAATGTTCTACAATATGTAAAGATTGAATGTATTTTCAGATATTAAAAATTCATAATATTCTCCATTATAATAGAAAATCATTATTCTATCAAGGGCTTATTATCTTGAGGTTAAATTCTTATAAAATGGAGAGGGAGTATTTTACACAAGTTGTTCTTGATATAAAATATTTTGATTCAGTGGTAAGTCATAATGAATATTGGTTTGAAGATAGAGGAATTGTAAAAATAATATCCACTGGTTATATAAATATATATAAAGACCTTAAATAACAGGACTGGGGTTATTTAAGGCCTTTATGATTGTTTTTATACAGAGTCTATATACTGATCTCAGGCAAAGGATATTTTCACGCAGGAAGAATGCGTTATGGCATATGTAAATTCAAGAAGTATCTTTAAAAAAATCTGATAATGGTTAATAATATCATTTATGGAATTTGTCCGGACAATACTTTCACTGTTATTGATGACAGCAATGCATCAGGACTCTCCGTAGACAATTATGCAATAACTTCCTGATACTCTTGAATTTATAAATTCATATGCATTTTCAGGTGTCAAAAATCTTAAAAAAGTAAATTTTACTGAAAATCTGAAATATTTAGGAGTGGATTTATTTGTTGATACCGGTTTGGAAAAATTGATAATTGATTGTCCTGAACTCGGAATATCAGGTTTGGCATTTGAAGTTATGCCACTGAAATATGCAAATATAAACGCTCAAAATATACATTGTAATATGTTCTGTTTCTGTAATAATCTGGATTATATTCATATCGGGTTGTGTATTGAAACACTAGGAACTTATGCATTCAATACCAATGTTGATGGCAAATTAATGCTTAATCTTTCTGAAACTGTTATTTTTTTGATTTATATGTGCAAAATAAAGACAGGTGATAAATCTATAAATATGGTAATTACTATCGAGGATTTTATTGTTCATTCTGTATCAATTGGTGAGAAAATAAGGAATTTAGGTTTTATTGCAGTTATTTCTCTAAAAAGAATGTAAACAATCATATAGATATTATGATTTTGTCTGTATTTCTGTTATTTATCTTGATATGATTTTTGATGCTATTTTTATTAAAATATTAATTATGTGTTTTTTTTCATATAGTCCATTTGTGTTTCTTTAAGTCAACATGAAATTCATCTTTAAATTTAACACCTTCATTTTTAAGTAAAATTACTTGTTCATTCCAACCTGATGTTATTCTTCCTTTGTAGTTTACAACTCTATGGCAAGGAAATTTTCCATACATATACGATATTTTCAATGCTCTGCCGATAAGTCTGGAATTTTTAGGTTTTCCAATAAGTTCGGCTATTTGTCCGTAAGTCGCAACGTATCCTTCAGGAATTTCTTCTACTACACTGTATATTAAATATAATAATTCATTATCTAAAAACATAATTATGCCTCACTTTTAAATTATAACTAATTTTAATTTTATTATAATCAAGTTAATATAAAATGTCAATATTATGGGGAACTAACTATTTTGATTAAAAGATTTTCTGACTTGAATTTAAAAAATTAATGATGTATAATGATAAAAAAGATTATAGGTGATGAAAGTGAAAGTTGTACCAAAACGTATATTTAAAAGAAAAGAAGAAAAATCATATAACTTTAAATTAAAACATTGGATAGCTATGCTTGATTTATGTAAGGAACAAGATGACGATATGTGGAAAGCTCTGATGCTTGAACGAATTGATGATATAAATGTTTTACATGAAAATGAAGAAATATACAAGACCAGATAAGGAGAATTGATATGGAATACGATTTTGATTATGAAATATACAAATATATCAATGAGCAGGCTGAACAATATATAATGTTTGATGAATTATTAAAACAAAACCGATTAACATTAAATGAAGCTAATCAAAAAGTAAAACAGTTTAAAGAAAAATTTAATACTTTGCTTGAAAAGTATGCTATCGGTACTCAGAATCTTGTTGTTACTTGCTATGATTTGATAGAACTTATAAAACAACAACCTGATAATTCTGATTTGCAATATTTGTATTTTTGCATTGTAACAGATGTCGGATTACTTAACAATATCTTAGCAAATCGAACAGAAGAGAAGGAAATCAGAAATTATATTCGTCAGAATGAAGCAATACAGGAATTGACAGAATTTTTAAAATCTCAAACTGAAAGTATCAAAAAATATCATGAATTACTGGAATATCTGAAAAAACCAATAAAAGTAGAAGTTTCAGAATATTCAGAGGAATCAGATTTTATGTATCATCTTACAATACAGCATACTTTTCTGTATGACAGTATAAAAAATGATATCTATAAAGATAACCTTAAATTTCTGTTGATGTATATTAACAATGACAAAAGATTGAAAATCCTTAAACCATATATTATATTTGCAGTGCTTTCAAGAAGAACAGGCATGATGCAAAAACGAGAACATTTTATTCCGAATCTGAAAGCAATATTTCAGTATCAAGAGTATAGTATTTTAAAAGATAATGGAAAAAATTTCAATCAATATCAATCCGAAATTGAATTATATGACCACTTACGGAGAAGTTATTTTGATGATAATGATATAGATATTGATTTTTGCGATTTCTGTTTTGCAAATCTTTCTCCTTTGAGTGAATGGTATTATTTACACTGTGAACCAAATGAAGAAATACCAATGACTATAAGTAGAAAAATTTTATCTGTTATGCCATTATCATTTCCAAATATTCTAAGTTATGAAGATTATAACAGTTTGAATGAAGATGAAATTCTGATATATGATGAAGCAGAAGAAAAATTAAAAGAAGAAATGATTCAAACAGCAATATATTTTTAAAAATTAAATGTCAATATAAAACAGTTCTGAAATTTTAAAAATATTTCAGAACTGTTTTGTATTTATTTTTTCGTGTATTAGTGATAAGATATAATCACAACGAAAAGAGGTGAAAAAATATGGGATTTTTTGATGCATTAAAAACAGCCGGTGAGTATATCAGTTCAGAAGCACCAAAAAAATATGAAGCTATTTTTGCAAAGGCTACAGACGAAAAACTTCAGGAATGGTGGGACGAAAAACGCTATGACCCTGATGTTGACCAACGTATGATAGACGTTGCAGAAAAAGAGCTTAGAAAAAGACATCTTATCTAATCTAAGTGCTAATGAAAAGAGAACATTTAATTAAATGTTCTCTTTTTTAACAGGAGGTGAATTGTATGTTTATGAATGGCGAAACACTCACAAATCTTGAAGATTTAAAACGCTGTTTCAGTATTGATGAGTTAATTTATAGTTATTATAATGGTGAATTGGGAATCTTCCTTGAAAAAATAGGAGAACATGAAAAAGCAAAGCGTATCAGAAATATTAATAAAAATAATGCTCTTCTTCTTATACGCCTATATGAAATTTTTGGATTTGAATTTGAAGATTCAGAAGAAAAAATCAGGAGTGATTATGCGTCAGTTCTGTAACCTGTTCCACTATCTGAGCAACTTTCAGCATTTCATCGGCATTAAGACCGTTCATAGCAGATTTGATGCGATGAAATGCAACAGTTTCTTCAATTTCAGTTTCTGAATCAATGTCCAGTAGTTTATGCAGAGGAATTTTTAATCCGTTTGCAACTTTATATAATGTTTCAACAGTAGGACATTTTTCACCACGTTCCACTTTGCCGATGTAAGCATGGTGAATTTCTGAGGCAAAAGCAAGCTCTTCCTGACTAAGATTCTGTTTAGTTCTGAATTCTCGGATTCTTTCGCCTATAATTGCAGATATAGTTTCTCTATTTTCTTTCATATAACAACACTTTTCTTCCTTAAAGATATTATCCACTTTATTTTACATTTTATCCGGAATAATTTCAAATATACTTAGAGATTAAAAAATAATCTCTAAAGGGGCTAACAAAAAGGAAAGTATATGATATACTATTTTTATGATGAAGATCAATTACTTTTAATTTATTTTAGGAGGTGAAAAATATGGGATTTTTTGATGCATTAAGAACAGCCGGTGAGTATATGAGTTCAGAAGCAATAAAAAAATATGAAGCTATTTTTGCAAAGGCTACAGACGAAAAACTTCAGGAATGGTGGGACGAAAAAAGCTATGACCCTGATGTTGACCAACGTATAATAGACGTTGCAGAAAAAGAACTTAGAAAAAGACATCTTATCTAAGTGCTAATGAAAAGAGAGCATTTAATTAAATGTTCTCTTTTTTAACAGAAGGTGTACTTATGCATAAAGTAAAATTTGGAAATAGGTACTGGTATGTACTAAAAAAAGATTCAGAAAAAATTTTATTATGTAGTAGAAGTAGATATGAAGGAAAATATCTTAAACCTTGTAGTTATTCAACTTCTAAAGATTTTTTCAGAGAAGTCAGAAGATATATGAATGTGGATTTTTATGATTCAAAATTTTCAGAATCCGATAGAAAGCATATTTTAATTGTTAAAAATAATTATCCTTATATAAATTATTTTACTGATGAATTGGGATATGATAGGAAAAGATACGAAATGAAAAAGGAAAAAGACCGTGTTTTTCCTTTAAAGTATGACGATGTTTGTAATTTATCTAAAAGAGATTTATGTGATTCATATGAAAGTGATTATAGGTTAATTTTACTTCCTTCAAGTATCAATTCAAATCAAAATATCCCTGCAATATACTATTATGAACCATGGAACAACAATCAAAAGTACAAGGGAGTGTTTTGAAATATAAGGATAACGATATTATATCGCAAAATTTTTTGAAAATTATTTCTTTAGTTTCATTAAATCCAGAAATATTTGCTTATACAGAATGTTTTATTATCTGTGTATATATGTTTTTAGGGGATATCTGATAACTTTAAAATTTCTATAATTATTTTTTAAAATTTAAAAATGCCAATTTTATTCAATTCTCATAAAAATTTATGAAAAATCAATAAAATTGGCATTTAAAATTTATTTATAATTGATTAATTAATTTTTTTAAAATGGTGCGGATAACAGGAGTCGAACCTGCACCTTCTTGCGAAGACTAGCACCTGAAGCTAGCGCGTCTGCCTATTCCGCCATATCCGCATCTCTTGCTTTTTTAGTATATCACAAAAAATATAGTTTGTCAAGTATTTTTTTCAAGGAGTGGTTAAAAGTATATTCTTTAAGTCACTTATGTTTATTCTTATAGATATGTTTAATATTAAGTCTTAATGTTATTTTTCATCATATTTCTGCTTTCAGGCACAAATCTTCACAGTTCCTATATAGCGTATTCAAATTACTAAATAATTATAATGCAAAAGTATCAGTATATTAATATTTTATATTATAATAGTATAAATTTGTTTTTATTGAATTTAATCATTCCTTCATCACGCATTTTACATAACTCGTTTGACATTGCACTTCTGTCTACAGAAAGAAAATCCGCAAGTTGTTGTCGGTTGAAAGGAATTGAAAAATTATTACTTTTTTGTTTTTTGGATTCTTCTGACAGATATGCAATAAGTTTTTCACGTGTTGTACGCTTGGACATAAATGTAAGTTTCTGTACAAGTTTTCTGTTTTTTTCAGAAATTGCAAAAAATAGGTTTTGTACAACCATTGAATGAAATTTACAGGCAGAAGAACAGACTGTTATAATGTGTTTTATATCAAATGAAATAACAGTACATTCTTCAATTGCAAGTACATCATTCATAATTGATTCGCTTTTAGGAGCAACATATGCTTCTCCGAACATTTCGCCAACACTTACTATATTAATAATACTGCGGTTTCCCCAGTAATCGTCACGCTGAATATGAAGTTTCCCTTCAGCAAGTACCAGAATATTATTAATGCTTTCACCTTGATGAAGAACATATTCACCTTTTTTATATGTGCAGATATTTGCATTCAGGCAATTAAGCATTGTACTTATTTCTTCTTCACTCACTCCCGAAAAGAGCTGAGTTTTTTTTAATATTGGAATATATTTCTTCATAAAAACCTCTTTTCCGTTGTAAATACAACAGACTTATCACAAATATTATAGTATAATAGCATCAGAAAGTCAAGGAATAAAAAAATATATCAGTATTATTAAACAAAATGGAGGAAAAATAATGATAAGAAAAATTATAAAAATAGATGAGGAAAAATGCAATGGCTGTGGACTTTGTGCTGATGCCTGTCATGAGGGAGCTATAGAAATAGTCAACAAAAAAGCAAAACTTACTCGTGAGGATTACTGTGACGGATTGGGAGACTGTTTGCCTGCCTGTCCTGCTAATGCTATAACTTTTGAAGAACGTGAAGCACCTGCTTATAATGAACAGGCTGTTCTTTTGGCTAAGCAAATCAAGTCAAACAAAGTAATTCCTTGTGGCTGTCCGGGAACAAAGTCAAAAGCTATAAAGCGTAATACATCATCTGCATTTTCTGAACCTGTTACAAGTCAACTTTCACAGTGGCCTGTACAGATTAAGCTTGTACCTGTGAATGCACCTTATTTTGATAACTCAAATTTGCTTATTGCATCGGATTGTACAGCTTTCGCATATGGTAACTTTCATAATGAGTTTATCCGGAATCATATTACTCTTATAGGGTGTCCGAAACTTGATGATGAAAATTATGCTGAAAAGCTTACACAGATTATTTCTGTCAACAATATAAAAAGCGTAACAGTTGCAAGAATGGAAGTTCCATGTTGCAGTGGCATTGAAAATGCTGTAAAAAGTGCGTTACAAGCAAGTGGAAAATTTATTCCGTGGAGAGTTGTTATAATTTCCACAGATGGAAGAATTATTGATTAATGGAGGATATGAAATGAATAAAATGTTTTGTTTTCAGTGTGAACAGACCGCAGGTTGTACAGCTTGTACAGGTTCGTCAGGAGTATGCGGAAAAAAGGCAGATACTGCACAGCTTCAGGATAAATTGACAGGGGCTTTAATCGGACTTGCCCGTGCAATTGAGGGTAATGAAGAACTTATCAATAATGACACATATAAATTGATTATTGAAGGCTTATTCACAACAGTTACAAATGTAAATTTCAATAATCAAAGGATTTCTGAATATATACAGAATATTGAAAATGAAAAACAGCGTTTTGTACCGAATTGTGCTTGTTGTCAGTCTTCTTGTGGCAGAAATAATAATTATGATATGAGTAATTTATGGAATGCTGATGAAGATATTCGTTCATTGAAATCACTTATACTGTTTGGTATAAAAGGTATGGCAGCTTATGCATATCATGCTATGGTACTTGGATACACTGATGAAGAAGTAAATCGTTTTTTCTATGAAGCTTTGTTTTCAATTGGTATGGACGATTTTGGAATGGAAGAATTATTGCCCATTGTAATGAAAGTCGGTGAAATCAATCTCAAATGCATGGCATTGCTTGATAAGGCAAATACCGAAACTTATGGAAATCCTGTACCGACAGAAGTTCCGCTGACAGTTGAAAAAGGTCCTTTTATTGTGATTTCCGGACATGATTTGTATGATTTAAAACAGCTTCTTATACAGACAGAGGGCAAAGGCATTAATATCTATACTCATGGTGAAATGCTTCCTGCACACGCTTATCCCGAACTTAAAAAATACAGTCATCTTAAAGGAAACTTTGGTACAGCATGGCAGAATCAACAGAAAGAATTTGCAGATATTCCTGCACCCGTACTGTTTACTACAAACTGCTTGATGCCACCTAAAGCAAGTTATTCTGACAGAGTTTTCACAACAGAAGTGATTTCGTATCCTCAAATCGTGCATATAGGAGATGACAGAGACTTTTCACCCGTTATCAAAAAGGCTTTGGAATTGGGCGGTTATTCTGAAAATAAGCATTTTACCGGTATCAACGGAGGAAATAAAGTAATAACAGGTTTCGCACATAATGCTGTTTTAAGTGTTGCCGATAAAGTAGTTGATGCTGTAAAATCAGGAGCAATCAAGCATTTTTTCCTTGTAGGCGGTTGCGACGGTGCGAGAACAGGACGAAATTATTATACTGAATTTGTAAAGCAGACTCCGGCTGATAGCATTGTACTGACTCTTGCTTGCGGAAAATATCGTTTCAATGACCTTGATTTAGGCAAAATAGGCAATTTACCCAGAATCATGGATATGGGACAGTGCAATGATGCCTATAGTGCAATTAAAGTTGCTGTTGCCCTTTCAGAAGCGTTTAACTGTACTGTAAATGAACTTCCGCTTTCAATGGTGCTTTCATGGTATGAACAAAAAGCTGTTTGTATTCTTTTAACACTTCTGCATCTTGGAATAAAAAATATTCTTCTTGGACCGTCATTGCCTGCATTTGTTTCACCAAATGTACTGAATTTCCTTGTAGAAAATTATGGTATTGCTCCGATTTCAACACCTGAAGAAGATTTAGCAAAATTACTGAAATAATATTACCCCACAAAGCAGGCGGATTATTTTAATCTGCTTGTTTTGTGGGGCTTTTTTATAACGGAGGTATTTTTGTTTTCACTGTCAATAAATCTCTTTTTTTCAAATTTTCATTTATTATCTTTAAATTCCACTGTTGCCGTAGTTTGAAAGAACTCTTGCTGACGGGTCATTTACATTGCAACCTTTCCAGTTTTTATTTGGCATCCAGAAATCTACAATCATATTGCTTTGCTGTGGATAGTATTTTTCAAAAATTTCACGATATAAAAGGGATTCTTTAGTAAATGGTTTAGCGTGTGTGTATTTTTTGGATAATTCTGCAAACTGTTCATCAGTATAATAATTGTTTGCATATTCTTTTAGATAATCCACCATAGAATGACCTACGGCATCTGAAAATGCAGCTTTTTCACGATAAAGTATATCATGTGGCAAATAATTTCCTTCAAAGGAGTGACGAAGTAAATATTTACCTTTGTTGTATTTGTTGAGTTTCATTTCAGGGTCAATTGACATTACATATTTTACAAAGTCCAAATCACCAAAAGGTACTCTTGCTTCAAGTGAGTTTACAGAAATGCATCTGTCTGCACGCAAAACATCATACATATGTAATTCTTTTATACGTTTGACTGATTCTTTCTGGAATTCCTCAGCATTGGGGGCAAAATCGGTATATTTGTAACCAAAAAGTTCATCTGAAATTTCGCCTGTCAAAAGAACTCTTATGTCAGTTTGTTCATGAATAGCTTTGCAAAGGAGATACATTCCGATACTTGCACGGATAGTAGTTATATCATATGTTGCAAGAATTTTAATTACAGTGTCAAGGGAATTTAATACATCATCTTTAGTTATGATGATTTCTGTGTGGTCACTGCCTATGTAATCTGCAACTTGTTTAGCATAACGCAAGTCTATAGCATCTGTGTTCATTCCGATTGCAAATGTTTTTATAGGTTTGTCGCTTTTCTGCTGTGAAATAGCACATACAAGTGACGAATCTAGACCACCAGAAAGTAAAAATCCTACTTTTGCATCTGCTGAAAGTCTTTTTTCAACTCCGGCAATAAGTTTGTCATGAATGTTTTTACAAACTGTTTCGAGGTCATCATGAACAACTTCTTTAACTTCTGTAATATCGCAATAACATACAAATTCACCGTTTTTATAATAGTGACCAGTCGGAAAAGGTTTTATTTCTTCAACCAGTCCTATAAGGTTTTTAGGTTCGCTTGCAAAAACTATATTTTTGTTGTCGTATCCATAATAAAGAGGACGTATTCCAATAGGGTCACGGGCAACAATAAATTCACCTGTTGAGGAATCATATATTATACAGGCAAATTCAGCATCGAGAGTTGCAAACATATTTACTCCCATTTCCTTATATAGTGGTAATAATATTTCGCAATCGCTGTCACTTTTGAATTTATAGCCTTTTTTGATTAATTTTTCTCTTACAGGCAGAAAACCATATATTTCACCATTGCAAACGGCGTAATTTCCGTCAAGTTCAAAAGGTTGCATACCTTCGGGAGTAAGTCCCATAATTGACAGTCTCTGAAAACCTAACACACCATTTTTTACATCAATAATGCGACAATCGTCAGGACCTCTTGAAATAGTAGCTTCAAGACCTTTTTTTACTTTTTCTATACCATCATCACCTGTACCACAGTAACCCATAATTGTACACATAAAATATCCCTCTTTTCTTTTTTATTATCCGTGAATTTTTTCGTCAAATTTATTTTTTCCGCCTGCACCCGAAATGTCCATAGGATATTTTCCGGTAAAACAACCATGACAGAAATTTTCACTGTCAATTAATGTGCCAAGTTCTTCAATAGGAAGATATGCTAAACTATCTGCTCCTATAAAATCACATATTTCTTTTATATTGTTGTATTTGCAGGCTATGAGATTTTCTTTTGAATCAATGTCAGTTCCGAAATGACAGGTATTAAGAAAAGGCGGTGATGATATGCGGACATGAACTTCTTTAGCACCTGCTTCACGCAGTAAATGTACTATTCTTGCACAGGTAGTACCACGTACTATTGAATCATCAATCATTACAACACGTTTTCCCTGAACAGTTTCACGAATTGCGTTAAGCTTTATACGGACGGCACTTTCACGTTGATTTTGTGACGGCTGTATAAAACTTCTTCCTATATACTTGTTTTTTATAAATCCTGTTCCGTAAGGTATACCGCTTTGCTGGGAATATCCTAAAGCGGAATCGAGTCCTGAATCTGGTACACCTATTACTATATCGGCATCAACGGGACTTTTTTCAGCGAGAATTTTTCCGGCGGTAATTCTTGCTTTATGAACGGATTTCCCTTCAATTATTGAATCCGGACGTGCAAAATATATGTATTCAAATATACAGATATTATTGTTTTCATGACAGTGCGTTGTAATTGAGTTTATGCCGTTTTCACTGATTACAACGATTTCACCGGCACGAACATCACGCAGAAATTTTGCACCAACGCTGTCTAATGCACAAGTTTCAGAAGCTACTACATAAGCACCGTCTAAAGTTTCTCCAATACACAAAGGTCTGAATCCATTAGGGTCACGAAATGCAATAAGTTTGGTGGCGGTCATAAGTATGCACGAGTAAGCCCCTTTTATATAGGGCATTGCCTGTTCAACTGCTTTTTCAGTAGAATCACATGAAAGTCTTTCATGAACTATTGAATAAGCTATTGATTCAGTATCAGAAGTTCCATGGAATATAGCTCCTGACAATTCAAATTTACGGCGTATTTCGGTGGCGTTTATAAGATTACCGTTGTGAACAAGTGCCATATTTCCCTTTATATGACGTATAACAAGTGGCTGTATATTATTGTGATTATTTCCGCCTGTTGTGGAATATCTTACATGACCTACTGCCATGTTTCCTTTGCCGAGTTTGTTCAGTTTTTCATGACTGAAAACTTCTGATACCAATCCGTCGGCTTTTTGATGACTGAAAACCCCATCATCACATACAGCAATGCCACAACTTTCTTGTCCTCTGTGCTGGAGGGCATACAGTCCGAAATATACTGATGATGCAACATCGGTTGTTTTTTTTTCATAAATGCCAAAAACACCGCATTCCTCGTGCAGTTTGTCAAACATAAATATTACCGCCTTTTAAAGATATTGTTCATTGATTTTGTCAATGATTTCAGTTGCAACTATAACTTTTTTCTTACGTTTTTCCATAGCACATTTTTCAAGATAATTGTGTGCTTCATCTTCTGTCATATTCTTGTACTGCATCAGCAGGAATTTTGCTTTGTCAATGGTGCGGATTTCGTCTATTTTTCTTTCAAGCTTTACTGTTTCTTCGTAAAGCTTGAAAGAACGGTTCATAGCAATTTCTATAATTTTTACCGTCTGATACAGAAAGTTTTTATTAAATGGTTTGCTGATAGTGATAATTCCGATTTTTTCAGCACGTTCATGAATTTTTTCAACGTAATCAGCTTTTGCTATAAAAATGCAGTTAGATGCAGTATTTTCAATAATGTATTCAGCAAGTGAAGTGCCATTTCCGTCAGATAGGGGAGAATATATTATAGCAAGGTCACAAGGTGCATTTGCATCAAATATATTTTTAGCCTGTTGAATGGTTTCAGCGTTTCTTATGTTACAGCGGAAAGCCTCACGCATGAAGTCTGACAGCGTTTCACAGGCACTTTTACTGCTTGAAATTATAAGAACATTTTCCAAAGACAGACCCCCGTTTACAGACTATAAAAATATTTTTCAGTTTCAAAGACTTCCTTGTCATATGCAGAAGAATATTCTTTCCATTCAGCACGATGTTCTGAAATTATCAGTGAAAGAACTTTTTCAGGAATATATTTTTTCATAAAATCAGAATTTTCAGTAAGGTCAGTGGCTTCTGAAATATTAGATGGAAGTTTTTCCCCACTACAGCTGTTTTCAGCCGGAAGTTCAAGGTTATTTTCTATACCATAAAGAGCTGAATAAATAATCAGTCCGAAAACGAAATAAGGATTGCAGGCACAGTCAGATGCTCTGAGAACTATTGGAGATTCACTGTCATCTATCCGGAGTAACTGGTCATTTTCATTTTTTGACCATACAATGTTACGCAGTCCAGAAAATTCCCTTAAACGACTATAGGAATTGACAGTTGAGTTTGTAAACGTCATGAACTCACGAATATATTTCATGATTCCGGCTGATGCACTTTCATAAAGGTGAGAATTATTTTCTGTTGCATTACTGTCATGAAAATATTCACTATCCTTAAATATACTGAAACTTATATGCATACCGTTTCCGGAGTCATTGTGTAAAGGCTTTGGCATGAAACTTGCATGAACTCCATGCTGTTGTGCCACCGATTTTACAGCGGATTTAAAACTCATAAAGTTATCAGCGGATTTCATGGCAGTTGCCGGATTAAAATCTATTTCATGCTGACCGTTTCCGCTTTCATGGCGTGATGAAACAGGGTGTATGCCCATTTGTTCAAGAGTCAAACAAACGTCACGGCGGATATTTTCGCCTTTGTCGTCAGGAGCAATATCACAATAACCTGCATAATCGTGCGGTATTTTAGTTGGTCTTCCCATTTCATTGGTTTTGAAAAGACAAAATTCACAAGAAGTTCCAAACTGAAAACAATATCCTTTAGAATAAGCTGTTTTTATAGCGGTTTTCAGAAAATATCTTCCGTCCCCCTCAAATGGCGTGCCGTCAGCATATTTTATGTAGCAGAACATTCTTATAACACGTCCCTGCTGTGGACGCCATGGAAGAACAGTCATTGTTTGCGGGTCTGGGAAAAGGAATAAATCTTTTCCGTTTGCTACTGAAAATCCCTGAATTTTTTTTGCAGTAATTCTTGTTCCATGGTCAAATACTGAGGAAAGTTCAGAGGAAAGAACAGATATATTTTTAAGTTTTCCGTTAATGTCACAAAAGGTCAATTTGACAAATTTCACGTCATTTTCTTCAATATATTGCAGAATTTCATTTGCACTATAAACCATATCAAAAAGCCCTCCTGTTTAAAGATTAGTGTAACCCATAAGGTATTTGTCAACTTCGGCAGAAGCGTCTCTGCCTTCACGAATTGCACGTACAACAAGTGACTGTCCTATGTGCATATCTCCGGCAGTAAAGACTTTTTCAATGTTGGTTGCAAAATGTCCTGTATCTGTTTTTACATTTGTGCGTTCATTGAGTTCCACTCCGAAAGCATCAGTAACATAGTTCTGACACCCTAAAAATCCCGCTGCAATCAAGCACAATTCACATGGAATAATCTGTTCACTGCCCTCAACTTCCTGCATGGAACGTTTACCGGTTTCACGATTGACAACAAACTTTAATTTAACAGTTTTTATAGCACAAAGCTTATTGTTTTCGTCCTTAATGAACTCTTTTACAGTAGTTTCATAAATTCTCGGGTCATGTCCGAAAACAGCTATTGCTTCTTCCTGACCGTAGTCTGTTTTACAAACACGAGGATATTCAGGCCATGGATTGTTTTCAGAACGACTATCCGGAAGTTTAGGCATCATTTCGAGCTGTACAACAGATTTACAGCCATGTCTTACAGATGTGCCGACACAATCATTTCCGGTATCGCCACCGCCTATTATAACAACGTTCTTGTCTTTTGCAGAAATATAATTCCCATCTTTAAGACCGCTGTCAAGCAAACTTTTTGTAGTAGCTTTCAGGAAGTCAACAGCAAAATAAATTCCCTCTGCGTCTCTTCCGTCAGCCTTTATATCACGTGGATTTGATGAACCACAAGCAAGAATTACAGCATCATAATTATCTGTTAAGCTTTCAGCAGAAATGTTATTTCCTACATCTGCATTTACAACGAACTGTACACCTTCAGCTTTCATGAGTTCGATACGGCGTTCAATGATGTTCTTTTCAAGTTTCATATTTGGAATACCATACATCATAAGACCGCCCACTCTGTCAGAACGTTCAAAAACTGTAACAAAGTGCCCACGTTTATTAAGAGTATCGGCTACTGCCAGTCCGGAAGGTCCCGAACCGACAACAGCAATTTTTTTACCACTTCTCATTTTAATGACTTGTGGATTTATAAGACCCTTTTCAAAACCGTTTTCAATGATTGCATTTTCATTTTCCCTTACGGAAACAGGGTCGCCATGAAGTCCGCAGGTACAGGCTTTTTCACATAATGCCGGACATACTCTTGATGTAAATTCCGGAAAGTTATTTGTCATTAATAAGCGTTCAAGAGCTTGTTTTTCCTGATTATGATATAAAAGGTCATTCCATTCGGGAACTAAGTTATTCAAAGGACAACCCGAAATCATACCATTTAACATTTTGCCGTTCTGACAGAAAGGCACACCACAATCCATGCATCTTGATGCCTGTAAACGTCTTTGTTCGTCGCTCATTGGGGAATGAAATTCATTATAATTTTTTATTCTTTCAAGAGGTGAAACAGATTTATTATTTTCTCTTTGATATTCAAGAAATCCGGTAGGCTTTCCCATAGCTTATGCCTCCTTAGTGATAAGATAGAATGCTTCAATTTCAGCCTGTTCACTGCTCATTCCTTTTTCTTCAAGGGAGAGTACAGCACTTCTGATTTTAGCATAATCGTGCGGAATAATCTTTTTAAAGTTTGGTATATATTTATCGAAATCTGCAAGTATACGTTTTGCTTTTTCTGAACCTGTATTCAAAACGTGTTCTTCAATGATTCCTTTAAGTTCAAGGATATCATATTTTTCTGTAACTGATTCAAGCGATACAAGAGATTTGTTTAAATTCATATACAAATTTCTGTCTTCATCAAGTACATATGCTATACCGCCTGACATTCCGGCAGCAAAGTTTTTACCGGTTTTGCCAAGAATTACAGCACGTCCGCCGGTCATGTATTCGCAGGCATGGTCTCCGACACCTTCACATACTGCAATAGCACCAGAGTTTCTTACGCAGAAACGTTCACCAGCAATACCGTTTATGAAAGCTTTACCGGAAGTAGCTCCGTAAAGTGCAACGTTACCAACTATAATGTTTTCTTCGGCTTTGAAACCGGCTTTTGCAGGAGCACAAAGTACAAGTTTACCACCTGAAAGACCTTTACCGAAATAGTCATTGCTGTCACCATGAAGTTCAAGGGTAAGACCTTTCGGAATAAACGCTCCGAAACTTTGACCGCCACTGCCGGTACATCTTACAGTGAATGTATCATCATCAAGAACATTGTCACCATAACGGCGTGTTATTTCTGAACCGAAAAGTGTACCAAATGCACGGTCAGTATTTGTAACATTAACATCAATAGTTTTCTTTGTCTTGGATTTGAGAGCCGAACCGAGTTTCTTCATAAGAACTTTTTTATCAAGTGTTTCATTAAGCTTGAAGTCATAAACATCAGCTGGATTGAATGACTGTTTGTCATCAGTTTTTATTCCGCAGAGAATTTCTGAAAAATCTGTTTTATTGTTTTCCGGAATATCTTTCTTTCTGAGCAGGTCTGTGCGTCCTACAAGTTCATCGATTGTACGTATACCGAGTTTAGCCATGTATTCACGGAGTTCCTGTGCAACAAAATGCATAAAGTTTATAATGTATTCCGGTTTGCCTTGGAAACGCTTTCTTAATTCTGGATTTTGAGTAGCTATACCCATTGGACAAGTATCAAGATTACATACACGCATCATAACGCAACCCATAGTTACAAGTGGAGCGGTTGCAAATCCGAATTCTTCAGCACCAAGCAGACAGGCAACTAATACATCTCTGCCGGTCATGAGTTTGCCGTCTGTTTCGATTACAACATGTGAACGCAAACCATTCATAATAAGGGTTTGATGAGCTTCTGCAACGCCTAATTCCCAAGGAAGTCCGGCATTATAAATTGAACTCTTAGGTGCTGCACCTGTTCCTCCGTCAAATCCTGAAATAAGTATAACTTGTGCTCCGGCTTTAGCAACACCTGCTGCAACAGTTCCTACACCTGCTTCTGATACAAGCTTTACTGAAATACGTGCATTTTCATTAGAATTTTTAAGGTCATAAATAAGCTGTGCCAAGTCTTCAATTGAATAGATGTCATGATGCGGGGGAGGGGAGATAAGTCCTACACCGGCAGTTGAATGGCGAGTTTTAGCAATCCATGGATAAACTTTCTTTGACGGTAAATGTCCGCCCTCACCCGGTTTAGCACCCTGAGCTATTTTAATCTGTATTTCCTTTGCAGAAACAAGATATTCACTTGTTACTCCGAAACGTCCGGACGCTACCTGTTTAATAGCTGAACATTTATCTGATTTAAGACGTTCCGGACTTTCACCGCCTTCACCTGAGTTTGATTTTCCTCCGATGCGGTTCATAGCAATAGCCATACACTCGTGTGCTTCCTGCGAAATAGAACCATATGACATTGCACCGGTTTTGAAACGTCTGCAAATGCTTTCTACACTTTCAACCTCATCAATAGGTATACCGCCGTTAGCATCAAAATTAAAATCAAGCAGACTTCTTAACGTAAGGTTGTTGTCCTCACGATTGATACATTCGGAATACTTTTTATATATACTGTAATCTCCTTTGCGGGTTGCTTCCTGTAAGAAGTGAATAGTTTCCGGAGTATAAAGATGACTGCTCTTATTACTGCGGAGTTTGTGGCTTCCTGAACTTTCAAGGCTGTTATTTACAGAAAGTCCGAGCGGGTCAAATGCAGAATTATGAAGCGATTCTGTTTGATGACTTATATCATTAAGAGTTATACCGCCTATTCTGCTTACAGTACCTTTGAAATACTTTTCTGTTACTTCGTGGGAAATTCCTACTGCCTCAAAGAGTTTAGAACCCTGATAGGATTGTATTGTTGAAATACCCATTTTAGAGGCAATTTTAACTATGCCATGAAGTATAGCATTATTGTAATCGGTTTCAGCAGCATAAAAATCCTTGTCAAGCATACCAGTATCTATTAAATCACGGATAGTTTCCTGTGCAAGATATGGATTTACAGCACAAGCACCATATCCGAGAAGTGTTGCAAAATGATGCACTTCACGAGGTTCAGCACTTTCAAGAATCATTGCAACTGCGGTACGCTTTTTAGTGGAAACAAGATGTTGCTGTAATGCTGATACTGCCAACAGTGACGGGATAGGTGTATGATATTCATCAACATCTCTGTCAGAAAGTATCAATATATTAGCTCCGTCACGATAAGCTTTGTCTGCTTCAATAAAAAGCCTGTCTATAGCTCTTTCAAGCGGAGTACCCATATAATAAGTTATCGGAATAACTGCTGTTTTAAGACCTTTTACTTTCATGTTCTTGATTTTGAGCATATCAGTACTTGTAAGTATAGGATTTTCAATTTTAAGAACATGACAATTTTCAGGTTTTTCTTCAAGAATATTTCCGTCCTCACCGATATATACGCTTGTATCAGTAACAATTTCTTCTCTGATAGCGTCAAACGGAGGGTTAGTTACCTGTGCAAAAAGCTGTCTGAAATAGTTAAAAAGAGGAATATTTTCATTATCAAGTGACGGAAGAGGAATATCAGAACCCATTGATGCAATAGGTTCTGCACCGTTTTCAGCCATTGGAAGAATACTTGTTCTGATATTCTCATATGAATAACCAAAGGCTTTCTGAAGTTTTACGAGTTCTTCATGAGAATATGTGTGTACATTTCTGTTAGGAATATGCAAATCATGTAATCTTACTAAATTAGCATCGAGCCATTCTCCGTAAGGTTTCTGTGATGCATAGAAACTCTTTATTTCATTGTCATCAATAAGTCTGCCTTGTTTTGTATCGGCAAGAAGCATTTTTCCGGGGCGTAAACGGTCTTTTTTGATTATTTTTTCTGCCGGAATATCTATACAGCCTGTTTCTGATGAGAGAATAAGGAAATCATCATCTGTAATTACATATCTTGACGGACGTAAACCATTTCTGTCAAGAACTGCTCCCATAATGTCTCCGTCCGAAAACAGTATTGATGCAGGTCCGTCCCAAGGTTCCATCATGGTTGCGTAATACTGGTAAAAATCGTATTTTTCTTTTGAGATTGTACGATTATTTTTCCAAGGTTCAGGAATGGTTATCATTACGGCAAGCGGTAAAGGCATACCGGACATTACCATAAATTCAAGAGCATTATCAAGTCTTGCAGAATCCGAACCTTCAATATTTATAGCAGGAAGAATCTTATGCATATCGTCCTTGAAAACTTCACATGACATAGTTTCTTCACGGGCAAGCATTTTGTCAGCGTTTCCGGTAATTGTATTTATTTCACCATTATGTACTATTAAACGGTTAGGGTGAGCTTTCTGCCAGCTCGGATTAGTGTTTGTTGAAAAACGTGAATGAACCATAGCAATAGCAGAAGTGAAATTACTATCCTGTAAGTCACAATAGAACTTTCTTAACTCATCAACAAGGAACATTCCCTTATAAACTATAGTACGGCTTGAAAGTGATACTACATAAGTGTTTTCATTTGACTGTTCAAAAATACGTCTTGCAACGAATAATTTTCTGTCAAAATCAAGACCTTTCGGGCAGTCATCAGGACGTTTAACAAAACCCTGCATTATATAAGGCATACTGTCAATAGCTTTTTGTCCTAAAACAGACGGAACAGAAGGAACTTCTCTCCAGCCCAGAAAATCCATTCCATTTCTTTTAATAATAATCTCAAACATTTTCTTGGCTTGATTTCTTTTCAATTCATTCTGTGGGAAAAAGAACATTCCAACGCCGAAATCATCTTTTTCACCTATATCAAAACCGAGTTTTTCAGTTTCCTTTTTAAAGAAGTCGTGTGGTATCTGTACAAGGATTCCAACGCCGTCACCGGTTTTACCTTCTGCGTCTTTGCCTGCACGGTGTTCAAGCTTTTCTACGATTTCGAGAGCATTCTCAACAACTTTTCGTGACTTTATGCCTTTTATATTTACTACTGCACCAATGCCACAGTTATCATGTTCAAATTCAGGGCTATAGAGACCCTGCTGTTGAAACGGAAATTCAGTTCTGAAGTTATCCATAATGTTTCACGCCTTTCCTAAGAGTTCAGCATTAAACTGCCTCAAAATAAAAAAGGACGTTCACACGGGCAAAAACAACCCATAATGAACGTCCTTGTTCTCAAACAATATCTTAACACACAAATGCCGAAAAGTCAAGAAAAATTTTATAAAAATAAGCTGTTTTGTAAAAAATGCTGTTAATTTATGTAAATTTTTGTATAGATATATATAATTTCCCGAAAAGCTGAAAAACCTCTTGACAAAAACCGATTTTTGTTATATACTTGCATTGTGAACAGCAAAGGGGCTGAAGACTTAATATAAAAGTCTTTAGTCTCTTTTTTTGTTACATAATTCCATACACAAAGGGGTGTATGATGTTCCGGAATGTTCTTTCGGAGTATCGTACACCCTTTTGCAATTTAAACTGGAGGTAATGACAATGACAGAAACAGTTGAACAAATTCTTGAGCAAGTGACAAACCAAACGAATGACACTATTTTCGGTGTATGGTTTTTGATTGCAGTATCACTTGTATTCTTCATGCAAGCAGGATTTGCAATGGTTGAAACAGGTTTTACGAGAGCTAAGAACGCCGGAAACATTATCATGAAAAACCTTATGGATTTCTGTATAGGAACAGTTATGTTTATCCTTATAGGTTTTGGACTTTTATTAGGTGAAGATGTTTGCGGACTGATAGGTAAACCTGGATTTGATATCTTCACAGCATATGATAATTTTGATTTCTCAAACTTTGTATTTAACTTAGTGTTCTGTGCAACAACAGCAACAATAGTTTCTGGTGCTATGGCAGAAAGAACAAAGTTCCTTTCTTATTGTGTATATTCAGGAATTATAAGTGCATTGATTTATCCTATAGAAGCACATTGGATTTGGAATAGTGACGGTTGGTTATATCAGTTAGGATTCCATGATATTTCCGGTTCATGTGCAATTCACATGGTTGGTGGTATTTCAGCACTCGTAGGTGCAACAATTTTAGGTCCACGTATAGGAAAGTTTACAAAGACATCTGACGGTAAAGTTAAAGTAAACGCTATTCCCGGACATAACCTTACAATCGGTGCATTAGGCGTATTTATACTTTGGTTCGGTTGGTACGGATTTAACCCGGCTGCATCACAGTCTGTTGAAATGCTTGGTTCAATATTCCTTACAACAACAATTTCCCCAGCAGTTGCAACAGTAACTTGTATGATATTTACATGGCTTAAATATGGCAAGCCTGATGTTTCAATGTGTCTTAACGCTTCACTTGCCGGATTAGTCGGAATTACTGCCGGTTGTGATGTTCTTGATGCTTTTGGTGCTATATGTGTCGGAATAGTTTCCGGACTCCTTGTATGCTTTGGCGTATGGTTCCTTGATTATGTACTTCATGTTGATGACCCTGTAGGTGCAGTTGCCGTACATATGATGAATGGTCTCTGGGGCACTATCGCAGTAGGACTTTTTGCAACAGATAAAGCTCCTGGTTTTGCAATCGCACAGGCAGGCGGTGCAAGCAACATTTGTAACACTGGTCTTTTCTATGGCGGTGGTTTTGAACTTCTTGGTAAACAGTTACTTGGTATACTTTCTGTAGGTTCATGGACAGCTATAACAATGATTGGTGTATTCCAGCTTATCAAACATACAATAGGACTCAGAGCTACAAAGCAGGAAGAAATTCTTGGTCTTGACGTTACAGAACATGGTCTTGTATCATCTTATGCAGACTTTGCACCAGCAATGAGTGAAGCTATGCTTGGTTATACAGAAGACGACGCAAAGAGCGTTACACACGTAACAGTTGACAAGGCTGTTAAGGTAGAAAACTACACAACACCATCACTTGATAGTGATAAGCCAAAAATGACAAAGATTGTTGCAATCTTCAAACAGCAGAAATTACAGGAATTTATATCTGCTATGGAAAAAATTGACGTAACAGGTATTACAGTAACACACGTTTTAGGTTGCGGAACACAAAAGGGTCAGACAGAATATTATCGTGGTGCAAAAATTGAAGTAAACCTTCTTCCGAAAGTAAAGGTAGAAATTGCAGTATGCTCTGTTCCGGTAAACAAAGTAATTGATTCAGCACGTTCAGCACTTTATACCGGACACATTGGCGACGGAAAAATCTTTATCTATGATATCGAAGACGTTGTTAAAGTGCGTACAGGTGCTACAGGTTATGAAGCACTTAAAGACGAAGAGGAATAATACATATGAAGTATATATTTGTAACGGGCGGAGTTGTTTCCGGACTTGGAAAAGGTATAACATCTGCATCACTCGGAAGACTTCTTAAACAGCGTGGCTATAAAGTCACAATTCAGAAGTTTGACCCGTATATTAACGTTGACCCAGGTACAATGTCACCATATCAGCACGGTGAAGTCTTTGTAACAGATGACGGTGCTGAAACAGATTTAGACTTGGGTCACTATGAAAGATTTGTAGATGAAAACCTTTCAGTAAATTCCAATGTAACCACTGGTAAAATTTACTGGAATGTTATAAACAAAGAGCGTAATGGGGATTATCTGGGCGGTACCGTCCAGGTGATTCCCCACATCACCAACGAAATTAAGAATAAAGTTTATAGTGCGGGCAGAGATGCAAATGCAGATATTGTTATTACTGAAATCGGCGGTACAGTCGGTGATATTGAATCAACACCGTTCCTTGAAGCAATAAGGCAGGTAGGAACTGAACAAGGCAGAAATAATGTAGCATATATTCATGTTACACTTGTTCCATATATAGCAGGTTCAGAAGAACTTAAATCAAAACCTACTCAGCATTCAACTAAGGAATTGCTTTCAATAGGAATACAGCCGGATATAATTGTTTTAAGAAGCGAAATGCATATTCCTGATGATATGCGTGATAAAATAGCACTTTTCTGTAATATCAGAAAAGAAGATGTTATACAAAATCTTACAGCACCGTCATTATATGAAGTTCCATTGTGGCTGGAAAATGAAGGTCTTGCAAAATCTGTTTGTCATCATCTCGGAATCGAGGACAGGCAACCAGACCTTACAGAATGGACTGAAATGGTTCAGCGTGCTGAAAACGCTCATAAAAAAGTAACAATCGCTCTTGTTGGAAAATATGTAATTTTACATGATGCTTATTTGTCTGTTGCAGAAGCTTTACGGCATGGCGGAATAGCAAATGATGCAACAGTTGAAATAAAATGGGTAAATTCTGAGGAAGTCACCTATGAGAACGCTCCGGAAATATTTGCGGATTGCGGTGGAATAATTGTTCCGGGGGGATTCGGTAACAGAGGTATTGATGGTATGATTGAATCAATACGTTATGCCCGTGAAAATGATATCCCATTTTTTGGAATATGTCTCGGTATGCAAATGGCAGTAGTAGAGTTTGCAAGAAATGTAATGGGTATAACTGATGCTGATTCTTCAGAATTTTCTGATACTCCAAATCCCGTTATAGATATTATGGAAAATCAAAAAAATATCTCGCAAAAAGGCGGTACAATGCGTTTAGGACTATATCCCTGTAAGCTTGCTGAAAATTCAAAATGCAGAGCAATTTATAACGATGAACTTATATACGAAAGACATCGTCACCGCTGGGAATTCAACAACGCATACCGCACTAAAGCTATTAAAAATGGTCTTAGAATTGCTGGTGTTTCACCTGATGAAAAACTTGTGGAAATTGTTGAACTTCCTGAAAAGCGTTGGTTTGTGGGAGTGCAGTTCCACCCTGAATTTAAGTCGAGACCAAATAAACCGCATAAATTGTTTGCGGATTTCATAAAAGCGTCATTAAATTAAAAACGGAGGTATTAATTATGGAAAAGGTACAGGATTATTTCGGTAGTATGGTTTTTGATGAAAGAGTCATGAAAGCTGTTCTTTCACAAAAAGTCTATAAATCTCTTAAAAGAACAATTGACAGAGGAGTTCCGCTTGATATTACAGTTGCAAATGCTGTTGCTTCTGCAATGAAAGACTGGGCTGTTGAAAAGGGTGCAACTCATTATACACACTGGTTTCAGCCAGAAACAGGCGTTACTGCTGAAAAACATGATAGTTTTATAAATCCCGCTCCGGACGGAAGAGTTATAATGGAGTTTTCAGGAAAGGAACTTGTAAAAGGTGAACCTGATGCATCATCATTCCCGTCAGGCGGATTAAGAGCTACTTTTGAAGCAAGAGGTTATACAGCTTGGGACCCTACTTCATATGCATTTATTAAGGATGGTACTCTTTATATTCCTACAGCCTTTTGTTCATATACCGGTGAAGCTCTTGATAAAAAAGTACCTCTGTTGCGTTCAATGGACGCTCTTAATGTACAGGCTCTTAGAATTTTAAAGCTTTTTGGCAATAATGATGTAAGATGTGTAAAAACTTCTGTAGGTCCTGAGCAGGAATATTTCCTTGTTCCGAAAGAACTTTACGAACAGAGAAAAGACCTTATTTTAACTGGCAGAACACTTTTCGGTGCAATGCCTCCTAAGGGTCAGGAAATGGAAGACCATTATTTTGGTTCAATTAAGCCAAGGGTTGCAGAATATATGGCAGACCTTGATAAAGAACTTTGGAAATTAGGTATTCTTGCAAAGACAAAGCACAATGAAGTTGCACCTGCACAGCATGAACTTGCTCCTATTTACAGAACAACCAATATTGCTGCTGATAACAACCAGCTTACTATGGAAGTTATGCAGAAAGTTGCATTGAAACATGGTCTTGTATGCTTACTTCATGAAAAGCCATTTGATGGCGTAAACGGTTCAGGTAAACACAATAACTGGTCTATTTCAACTGATACAGGCGTTAATCTTCTTACCCCTGGGGAAACACCTTACGAAAACGCACAGTTTTTGTTATTCCTTTCAGCAGTAATAAAAGCTGTTGATGATTATCAGGATTTACTTAGACTTTCAGTTGCAACAGCCGGAAATGACCATAGACTTGGTGCAAATGAAGCTCCTCCTGCAATCATTTCTATTTTTCTTGGCGATGAACTTTCTAAAGTTCTTGAAGCTATAGAAAATGATACTCCATATGACGGCGGTCAGAAACAGACTATGCAGTTTGGTGTAGGAGTACTTCCGGAATTCAGCAAGGATACTACAGACCGTAACAGAACTTCACCTTTTGCATTTACAGGCAATAAGTTTGAATTCAGAATGTTAGGTTCTTCAAATAGTATTTCTTGTGCTAATATTCACCTTAACGCCGGAGTTGCTGAAGTACTTAAACAGTTTGCAGATATTCTTGAAAAAGCTGATGATTTCAATACAGCACTTCATAGTCTTATAAAGGATACTATCAAAGAACACAAGAGAATTATTTTCAATGGCAACGGCTATGATGAAAGCTGGGTTAAAGAAGCAGAAAAAAGAGGTCTTTTGAACTTAAAGACAACTGCTGATTGTATGCCTAAATTACTCGAAAAGAAAAATATTGATATGCTTACATCTCATGGTATTTTTACAGAGAGTGAAATAAAATCAAGATGTGACATAATGCTTGAAAATTATACAAAAACTGTTAATATAGAAGCTCAGACAATGATTGACATGACTATGAAACAGATACTTCCGGCACTTTCTGAATTTACAGGAAAACTTGCTGAAAGAGTAAATGCTAAATCCGGAATGGGTTCAGGTAATTATGAAAAACATCTTGTAAGTGAGATTTCCGGACTTATGGACGAAATTGAAACGGCTGTTGAAGAACTTAAAAAGGCAGTATCAGAACTTAAAAAGATTGATAATGCAATTGAATCTTCTGCATTTGTTCGTGATGAAATACTTCCGAAAATGGATACCCTCCGTAAACCTGCTGACAAGGCTGAACAGCTTACTGCTGAAGAATACTGGCCTTTCCCGACTTATGAAAAACTTCTTTTCAGTGTATGATAATCCTGTAAAAATAAAAAGGCTGTCATTTAATAATGACAGTCTTTTTTTATAATGATGTTTTATGTCAGTCAGATGACATTGTATTCTTTCAGTAACTTTTCAATATCTGTTCCCTGAATTTTTTTGAAAATAGCTTTAAATGCTATTTTTTCAAGAAGTGTAGGATTCATTTCAGTTATTTTTTTGCCGTCACGAAGCTGAATTGTAGCATTAAGCAAATCACGTATATCATATACACTGCCCCATACTTCCGGAACTCCACGGTCAATGTCAAGTAAAGTATATACAGCTTCCATGCCTGTACGCATAGAATATTCTGTAGTGAAGATTGTATCACGTTTTGTTTCGGCAAACTGACCGAGAAATGCAAAGTTAACTGCTCCCTTTGGTACAACGTCAGGACGGTCTCCGGCAGTACGTGGCATAAAGAATGCTGTAATATACGGCATCATACAAGGAACTGTATTTGCACTGTGTTCTGCCAGTTCTTCTATTTGATTTTCAGGAACTCCTATATGATAAAGCCATTCCATGCAGATTTCTTTACCAGTGCATTCACGCATAGGTTTCTTTACATAGTTGCCGGGTTTATCACTGAAAAGTCCATATATCCAGCCCACAAGCTGACCCTTAGGCTGTGTGCGGAACTGTGGCTGACGATTGAATGTCCAGCTAAGAAGCCAGTTGGAATCCTTAACAGTAACAATTCCTCCTGTTACTACCTTTCCGGAGAATGGGTCACGCTGACAGATATTTTTTATATATGGCACGATTTTTTCATCAAGTGTTGTAACAGTTGCACTCATCCAGTTGCTTTGTTCCGGATTGCTACAGAATTTGTCAGGGTGACCGAATGAAGAATCTTGTTTAGCTATTTTACGCCACATATCCCAGCCACCACCTGGTTTTATTTCTGTGTTAAATTCTGCCGGAGTATTTTGTGAACCAAGTGAAGAGTTTTCAACGCAACCGCCGTTTGTAATGAATACAAGGTCATTTTCTGTAAGGTCTATAGAATCTTCCTTGTCATCATGAATAAGAATTATCTTTTTTGCTTGTTTTTTCTCCGGAGTGATGTCAAATTCAACATTCACTACTTTTGTATTATAATGGAACTGTACATTAAAGCTTTCAAGATATTTTATCATTGGAAGTATCATTGATTCATACTGATTGTATTTTGTAAATCTCAATGCTTTGAAATCGGGAAGACCGCCAACATGATGAATATAACGCTTGATATACAGTTTCATTTCGAGGGCACTGTGCCAGTTTTCAAATGCGAACATGGTACGCCAATAGAGCCAGAAGTTTGAATTAAGCACTTCATCATCAAAAAAATCTGTGATACGCTTATCGTAAAGCTGTTCGTCCGGAGTAAAAAACAATTTCATTATTTCCATAGCTCCCTTGTCAGAAAGACCAAACTTTCCGTCAGTGTGAGCATCTTTGCCTTGTTTTTCGGTAGCACGCATAAGTGAATAGTTAGGGTCATGCTTATTAAGCCAGTAATACTCGTCCAGTACGCTTACTCCTTCAGTTTCGATAGACGGAATGGAACGGAATAAATCCCACATTACCTCGAAATGATTGTCCATTTCACGTCCGCCCCTCATAACGTAACCTAAACCGGGATATTCGTATCCGTCACAAGCACCTCCGGGAATGGGTTCTTTTTCAAAAATGTGAACGTGTTCACCTTTCATTTGACCGTCTCTTACAAGATAGCAAGCTGATGTAAGTGCAGCCAGTCCTGTACCGATGATATATGCTGATTTTCTTTCAACACCCTTTGGTTTTTCCGGTCTTGCAAAAGCTTCATAATTTCCGCTTGAATAATACATAATACAGCCTCCTAAAATATAATATTTCACTTTATAGTGTAAGAAAATCCAAATCGCTATAAAGTTTTAGTTTTTTTGTTTACAGCTATATTATATACCAAAAAAATCGATTTTACAATAAATAAAATTGTTTCTATGATAAAAATCTTATCACAGAAATTAAACTGTATATTTTTTTATCAAATAGGGCGATTTGATGTAATAGTTTTATCAGTACGGCAATTTTCAAGTGCACGTGTAATATCACCATGAATAAGATTACTTATTCTGTCAACTATTTTTTTAGGGTCAGTGTTCATATCGTTTTTTATCCATTCGAGCATTATTCCGACAAATGCGAATTTATAAAAATCAGCAATAAATTTTTTATCATCATCTCTGACTGACATATTTGCAGAACGTTCGTTTACAACGCCAATCATCAAATCATATGTGATTTTATAAAGATAGATTTCTACTTGTTCACGGCTTACTGAACGGTAAACGTTCATGATAAATGGTTTGTTTTCCAGTACTGCATTGAAGATGTTAAGAAAACCTTGTTGCCATGTATCATAAGTTTTTTTGCCTTCTAAAGCTTTGGCAGCATCTTCTTCACACGTCCATTCAATAAGGTCATATATATCCTTGAAATGATAATAGAATGTCATACGATTAATACCACAATCATTAGCGATATCATTTATTGTTATTTTATTAAGTGGCTTTTTCAGTAGCATATTTTTAAGTGAAGTCGCAAGTGCACGTTTTGTTATTTGTGACATTTTTTGCCTCCGGATTAAAGACAAAACCCCACGGATTTTTAATGTGTGGTTTGCCAGATTTAATTATATCTATATTTTATCATATGGAAAATATTTTTGCAATAAAAAGTCATAAAATATATTTGTTTATATTGACTGTTAAAGTGATTTTGTGGTATAACATGAAAGGAAATGTTGAAAATGTATAAAAACATTGATAAGAAAACTAAATTTGAACTTAAAGATTTAGTAGAATACCAGAGCGGTCAGGTGGTAAGCAAAACTCTTGTTCAAAATGAAGCAGTAAGTATGACTCTTTTTTCATTTGATAAAGGTGAAGAAATATCCACTCATGTTGCCGGAGGAGATGCAATGGTAACTGTTCTTGAGGGAAAAGGAAGATTTACAGTTGCAGATGAAGTTTTTTATCTTGAACAAGGTGAAACTTTAATAATGCCAAAAGGTATTCCTCATGCTGTATACGGTGAAGAAAAATTCAAAATGCAGTTGATAGTTTCATTCTGAAAAAAATTGTTTACGTAAATATTTTTACTAATTAAAATATAATTAAAGCCATATCCGCTGAATAATGGGTATGGCTGTTTTTTAATCAGAATCTTTTTTATAATTTTTTATGTAAGTTCTTAAATGTTCCAGATAACGCAAGGCAATCTGACTTAATGGACGGTCTATACTATGAATATATCCTATTTCCATTATTTCATCGCTTTCAAGCGGAATTGATATAATATCCGTTCCGTTAAGGTCACTGCTCAGGATTCCCGAAGAAATTGTATAACCGTTCAATCCAATAAGAAGATTGAAAAGTGTAGCACGGTCAGATACAACTATGCTTTTTGGGCTTTCATCTGTGCTGTGTAGTTCTTCCGAAAAGTAAAAGGAATTGTTCATACCTTGGTCATATGTCAATCTTGGATAATTAGTCAGGTCACTGCGTGTAACAGTTTTTCGGTCTGCGAGAGGATTTTTACGACTTACAAAAACATGAGGGGTTGCTGTAAATTCGGATACAAATTGTAAATCCTTGTTTTTGAGAATATGCAGAATAACTTCACGATTGAATTTGCTAAGAAACAGTATTCCCAGTTCCGAACGCTGTGTATAAACGTCTTCAATAATATCATTTGTACGAAGTTCACGGAGCGAAAATTCATATTTATCTTGATTGTATTCTTTGACAAGGGCTACAAATGCATTTACGGCAAAGGCATAATGTTGGGAAGATACAGCAAAAACTCGTCGTATAGGTTCGCTGTATTTGTAAGTTTGTTCCAGAAGTTCAGCCTGTTCAACGACTTGTCTTGCATATGAAAGAAATTTAGTTCCTTCTTCTGAAAGTATAACTCCACGATTACTGCGAAGAAAAATAGTAATTCCCATTTCCTGTTCGAGTTCAGAGACAGCCTTTGAAAGACTCGGCTGTGTGATATATAGTTTCTGTGATGCCATGGTTATAGAACCATATTTAACAATTTGTACTATATATTTAAGTTGCTGTAAGGTCATAAAAATTCACTCCGTAAACTTTATTTCACCTTAGTATAACACATTTTTTTCTGAAAATCAACAGTGAACAGAAATAAGTCTGTAAACTGCCTCATAAATACGTTTTGCAACATATGGATTGTTCATTGTATATAAATGGATTCCGTCAACATCATGTGAAATAAGGTCTACAATCTGGTCGATAGCATAAGCGATTCCGGCATCACGCAAAGATTCCGGATTATCTCCGTATCGTTCAATCATTCTTATGAATTTTTTTGGTAATTTGATTCCGCAGAGTTTAACCATGCGTTGAATTTGTGCCTTATTAGTAACCGGCATTATACCGGCTTCAATCGGAACGTTAATTCCGGCAAGTTCTGTGCGTTCACGGAAAGAATAAAAATCATCATTATCCAAAAACAACTGTGTAATAAGGTGTGATGAACCACAATCAACTTTTTGTTTCAGATAGAATATGTCTTCAATAATGTTTTTGCTTTCTGCGTGGCATTCAGGATAACAAGCAGAAATAATATTAAAATCATAACGTTCACGTATAAAAGAAATCAAATCATTTGCGTGCTTGAATCTACCGTTTGGCTTGGTATCAGGGGAAATATCCCCACGTAATGCAAGGATATTTTCGATACCATTATTTTTTAGTTTGTCAAGTATTTCAATTGCATCAGTTTCAGAAAGATTGATACAAGGCATATGTGCAATGCTTTCGATACCGTATTTATTTTTTATATCCGATGCAATCTGAATAGTTTTATCACCATTTTTTCCACCGCCTGCACCGTATGTCACGCTGATGAAATCCGGATTTAAACCTGAAAGTTTATCTAAAGTTTTGTAAATCACGCTTTCATCAGCGGTGGGCTTAGGTGGGAATACTTCAAATGACAAAACTGTTTTGTCATTAAATAAATCAGCTGTTTTCACTGCGAATCTCCTCTACCGCACGGACAAGATTTTCAAGACTTGGAATAGTCTCAGCATTACCTCTTGTTTTAAGACCACAGTCAGGATTTGCCCAGAGCTTGTCTGCTGGAATTTTATTCAACATTTTATTGAGAGCATTTTTAATTTCTGTTATAGACGGAACTCTTGGAGAATGAATATCATAAACTCCTGGACCTACTTCTGTTCTGAAGTTATTTTCTTTAAGTACATCTAAAATAGTGAGGTCAGAACGACTTGCTTCAAATGTAATTACATCGGCATCCATATCGTCAATTTCCTTGATGATATCAGCAAATTCACTATAACACATATGTGTATGAATTTGTGTTTCTGGTTTAACTCCGCTATGAACAAGACGGAATGCAGGTATTGCCCAGTCTAAATAATCGCATTTCCAGTCAGACTTACGGAGAGGAAGTTTTTCACGCAGTGCTGCTTCATCTACCTGAATGATTTTAATACCATTTGCTTCAAGGTCAAGAACTTCTTCACGAATAGCAAGAGCAATCTGATAAGCACTTTCCTTTAATGAAATGTCTTCACGTGGGAATGACCAGTTTAAAATTGTAACAGGACCTGTTAACATACCTTTCATTGGTTTTTTGGTAAGACTTTGTGCGTAAACAGACCATTTAACTGTCATAGGCTTTGCACGTGAAATGTCTCCCCATACTACCGGAGGTTTTACGCAACGTGTACCATAAGACTGTACCCATGCCTTTTCAGTGAAAATGTATCCGTCCAGACACTCGCCGAAATATTCTACCATGTCATTACGTTCAAATTCTCCATGAACTAAAACATCAAGACCTATTTTTTCCTGTAATTTAACGCATTCTGATATTTTATCTTTTATGTAGGATTCGTATTTTTCTTCTGAAATTTCGCCCTTACGGAATGATGCACGAGCAATTCTTACATCAGCAGTCTGTGGGAAAGAACCTATTGTAGTAGTTGGAATAAAAGGAAGTTTAAATGCATCTTTCTGAATTTTTTCACGTTCTTCAAATGCCGGAAGTCTTACAAAATCCTTATCAGAAAGTGCTGAAATATTATTTTGTACAGTTTTATTTGCACCGCTTCTGGATTCTTTGAATAAAAGTGAATTTTTCTTATATTCATCTGTTTCAGCAGGATTTGAAGAATCAAGGATTTTTTTGAGTTCAGCAAGTTCATTAAGCTTTTCTTCTGCATATGCAAAATGCTTTTTATAGCTGTCTGAAAGCTTTGTTTCGTTCTTGAGAGTATACGGAACGTGCAAAAGTGAGCAAGATGTATTTATAACAATATTTTCAGTATATTTTTTCAATTCTGAAACAACTGAAAGAGTATTAGAATAGTTATTTTTCCATATATTTTTACCGTTTACGACACCTGCAAAAAGTGTTTTTTCAGCCGGAAAACCATTTGTTTTAACGAGTTCAAGACTTTTCTTGCCTTCAACGAAGTCCAGACCAATTCCGTCAAAGTCAAGAGAACAAATTTCTTTATAGCAGTCACGAACATCACCGAAATATGTTTGTGAAAGTACTTTTACATTATGTTTTTCAGAAAGAATACCTTTGTAAAGCTGTACAAAAAGTTCTTTGTCTTTGTCTGTCATATCCATTACAAGACAAGGTTCATCAAACTGAACCCATTCAGCAGATAAATTATTGAATTTTTTAAGAATTTCAATATATGCTGAAATAATTGAGTCAACAAAATCAACAGCAGTTTTATTTTCTGTATATCTTGCAAGTTTAAGGAAAGTATATGCTCCGATAATAACAGGTTTTGTTTTTATACCATTTTCCAGTGCTTCAGAGAATAATTCAAAAGGTTTGCTACCGGATAACTTAATATTTGTATTGTCGTCAATTTCTGGTACAAGGTAATGATAGTTGGTATTAAACCATTTTTTCATTGCAAAAGCCTTAACATCACCTTTTTCGCCTTGATAACCTCTTGCCATTGCAAAATATGTCTCCAGTTCTGATAAATCAAGTTTGCGGTATCTTTCAGGTATTGCATTGAGCAGGAAAGCAGTATCAAGCACATTATCATAAAATGAAAAGTCATTTGACGGAATAAAATCTAGTCCGCTTTTACGCTGTAAGTCGAGATTTGCAAAACGGAGTTCTTTAGCTGTGTTCTGCAATTCTGACACAGAAACTTCACCTCTGAAGTATTTTTCGCTTGCAAATTTAAGTTCTCTTAAAGAGCCTATTCGTGGGTATCCTATAATTGAGGTTTTCATAAACAATCGCCTTTCTTTTTTTTACTGTACCTATTATAGCATACTTTTGCAGATATGTGTTAACTCCTGTTTTTTATTATCTGCCATAGTTTTAAACTATATCAAAATTGATGTGTTTTAAAATTATTATACAAATTTAAGAAGTTCGTTGCGTACTTTTTCAAGACGGCTATCAGAAAATCCGAAATCCATTTCCTTATAACTCTATAAAAATCTTGAAATGCTGTATTTTTCAAAAAAGTGTTAATAGTTTTATACCACTTCACTGTGTCTTCTGGGGACACAAAATCAATTACGCCATACTCACCGCAATAAAGGAGAGTATTATTTTCTTTTGCTTTTTCGATTGCAGAAACAAATATTAAAAACTCGTTCCTTTTTGATAAATAAGCGGGAACGAGTTTTTTTATCATACAAATTTAAGAAGTTCGTTTCGTACTTTTTCAAGACGGCTATCAGAAAATCCGAAATCCATTTCTTTATAGCTCCATAAACATCTTGAAATACCGTATTTTTCGAAAATGGTGTTAATAGTTTTATACCACTTCACTGTGTCTTCTGGGGACACCAAATCAATTACGCCATACTCACCGCAATAAAGGAGAGTATTATTTTCTTTTGCCTTTTCGATTGCAGGAGCAAACAATTCTTCAAAAAATTCAGGAGTAATATTACTTTCATCGAATGTCAGACGTTTTTCAGGATTAATTATATCCGTCCAATATGCTCCCTGATGAGTGAATTTTAAAGGTTCGTAGCAATGAAAATTATAAACAACTTTATCATCATAGGGTGCTGTAAGGGCTGTTAATGCTGATGCACTGTTATTTTCATAACTTCCGACAAGAATAATAGTATCAGGAGCTATCATTCTTATTCTTCTTATGCATTCATTTGAAATTTTGTTCCATGCATAAATATAACTTTTTTCTGTAACTTCATTAAGAAGTTCAAAAATGACATTTTCTGGATATTGTCCGTAATGTCTTGCGATTTCCTCCCACAAGCGATAAAAGCGTTCCTGAAGCTGTTTGCTATCAAAGAACCCTGATTCATTTTCACCATAGTTATCAAATGAAAATCCTGCTGTTTTATGAAGGTCAATCACAACATTAAGTGAATATTTATGACACATTTCCAAAGCCCAGTTTATTCTTGAAAATCCATCTTCTCTGAAACCATTGTTGTCATTTTCAAGAACATTGTAATCTACAGGAATTCTCACATGGTCAAATCCCCATGAAGCAATTTTTTTAAAATCTTCCTCTTTGATGAAGTTATTCAGTCTGTCGTTACTGTAATCACATTGTGATAACCAACCGCCCAAATTTATTCCTTTATGAAAACCATTGATTTTAAACATTAGTATTCCTGCCTTTCTTTTTGAATTTACATAAGAATAGCATATTTCTATAAATAAAAATATCATATTCATGTGATTTATATCATATTTATGTTGTGTTTTATTTTATAATAGTTTATAATTGATTATGAGGTGATTTTATATGGATATAAAAAAGAAACTTTCTAATACAGAATTTCTTAATCGTGAATACAATATTTCACATATGCCTTATGAGCGGGAAATAGCTTTTTTTCAGAGTATAAAAACTGGTGATATAAATGAAACTCAAAGGCTTTTTAAACCACTGAACAGCAAAGAACTCGGAAAACTTAGTGATAATAAACTCAGAAATCTTAAATATCATCTTATTATAACAGTTGCTTTTATTACAAGATACTGTATTGAGGGCGGTATGGAAATGGAAACAGCTTATAATTTAAGTGATATTTATGTTTATGCTATTGACAAGTGCAGTACAGAAGAACAGATTAATTTACTGCATAGGGAACTTGTTGACGATTATTCTCAAAGAATGCAGTTATTGCATAAAGCAAATCTTTATCCAAAACCTATTATTGTGTGTCTTGATTACATTTATGATAATTTGCATACAAAAATTACTCTTAAAAAGCTTTCTGAAATTACAAAACTCAGTACATCTCACTTGTCTAAACTTTTTCATAAAGAAGTAGGGATTACAATTTCGGAGTATATTATAAATAAAAAAATTGAAACTGCTGAAAATATGCTTAGATTTTCAGATTATTCATGTATAGAAATAGCAAATTATCTATGTTTTAGTTCAGAAAGTCATTTCATTCAGGTATTTAAGAAGCATACCGGATATACTCCAAAAGTTTATAAACAGAAGTTTTTCAGAAATAGGAGCGATTTAACAAGATAAAATGTTCTATATTGCATAAGTAAGTCTGATATGGAAATAATAAATACAGATAATAAATTATTAAAATTAATCTGAAATAAGGAGATAAAAAATATGTCAATGATTAACAAGGAAATTTCGGACTTCAATGTTATGGCATTTTGTAAAGGAGAGTTCAGAAACGTCACTAAAAAGGATATTTTAGGTAAGTGGAGTGTATTTTTCTTTTATCCAGCCGATTTTACTTTTGTTTGCCCTACGGAACTTGAAGACCTTGCAAACAAATATACTGATTTTCAGCAATCGAATTGTGAGGTTTATTCTGTTTCAACGGATACACACTTTGTTCATAAAGCATGGTATGACGTATCCGAACGCATAAAGAAAATAGATTATATAATGCTTGCTGACCCTACTCATAAATTATCAAAGGATTTTGAAGTTTACATTGAAACGGACGGTATTGCAGAACGTGGCAGTTTTATTGTTAATCCGGAAGGAAAAATAGTCTCTTATGAAGTGAGTTCCGGTAATGTTGGAAGAAATGCAGAAGAATTATTCCGTAAATTAAAAGCTTGTCAGTTTGTTGCGGAACATGGCGATGAAGTTTGCCCTGCTAATTGGAAACCAGGTTCAGAAACTCTTAAACCCAGTCTTGATTTGGTAGGTAAATTATAATGGATAATAAGAATATTTATGATGTTGTTATAGTTGGAGGAGGTCCTGCCGGTCTTACGTCTGCTTTGTACCTTGCCCGTGCCAGATATAGAGTAGTTATTGTTGAAAAGGAACAGTTCGGCGGACAAATTACAATTACATCAGAGATTGTGAATTATCCTGGTGTAAAACTTATAAGCGGTGCAAAACTTACTGAAACTATAAAACAGCAGGCAGAAAGTTTCGGTGCGGAATTTTTAGTTGCAAATGCCACGAAACTGACTTCTGATGATGATATTAAAACAGTTCATACTACAAAAGGCGATTTGAAATGTTTTGGTATAGTTATAGCAACAGGGGCATATCCAAGAACGATTGGTTTTAAAGGGGAAGATGAATTCCGTGGTCGTGGTGTTGCATATTGTGCAACCTGTGACGGAGAATTTTTTACAGATAAGGAAATTTTCGTTGTTGGAGGAGGCTTTGCAGCAGCCGAAGAAAGTGTATTTCTTACAAAGTTTGCAAAGCATATAACACTTCTTATCCGTAAAGAAGATTTTTCCTGTGCTGAATCTGTGTCTGAAAAAGCTAAAAATCATGAAAAAATTACCATATTATACAATACTGAAGTAGAATCTGTTTCCGGAGATACAGAATTGCATTCTATTCGTTATCGTAATAATATTACAGGAGAAGTTACAGAATATAAAGCTAAAGACGGTGATACTTTCGGAGTTTTCATATTTGCAGGATATAAACCGGAAACCGCATTGTTGCGTGGATTAGTTAATCTTAATGAACAGGGATATGTGATTACAGATAACAACCGGAAAACAAATATTAATGGTTTATATGTTGCCGGTGATATCTGTGAAAAGAATTTGCATCAGGTAGTGACTGCTGTCAGTGATGGTGCGATTGTTGCAACAGAACTTGAAAAATATGTTACTGCAATTCAAAAGAAAACAGGAATTATTCCGGAACACAAAAAGTCAATTTCTGATAGTCATAAAAAGCAAAACAGCGGATTTTTTTCTGAAGAAATATATACACAGCTTGAATCAGTTTTCAAGAAGATGAAGAAAAAACTTATTTTAAAGCTGTTTCTTGATGATAATCCGATTTCGGCAGAACTTAAAAATTATATTGAGGAAATAGCACAATGTACAGAAAATCTTTATGTTGAAGTTGCAGATAATTCAGAATCAGAAGAATATCTGCCATGTGTAAGCGTTTGCTATGAAGACGGCAGAAAAATAGGTCTTGCATTTCATGGTGTTCCGAGTGGACATGAATTTACATCGTTTGTGCTTGGATTGTATAATGCAAGTGGTTGCGGTCAGGAATTGGATATTCAGGATAAATCAGATATTGAACGCATTAAAGAACCTATGCTTATTCAAGTATTAGTGACTCTTTCTTGTACAATGTGTCCGGAGCTTGTAACAGCAGTACAAAGAATAGCGGTAGAAAATCCTAATGTTTCCGCAGAAATATATGATGTAAATTACTTTAAAGAACTTCGTGAAAAATATCGCATAATGAGTGTTCCGTGTCTTTTAGTCAATGGTAAAATTGTTTCTTTTGGAAAGAAGAATTTACGACAGGTTCTTGATATACTTGTTGAATAATATTTCATTTAATACAGGCTTGCTTGATAATTTCGAGCAGTTCTATATTTATTCAAAAAAATAAGCAGATTTCAACGGTGAAATCTGCTTTTAAGAAAAAATATCAGAGAAGTAATAAAAATCACTTTTCATATACATTATATGACGGTTTTCAAGAAAATATACATCATGACCCGAAAATTTTTTCAAGAATTGTAAGGAAAGTATCTCCTATGCTTTTTGATGTTACTATTTCGGAAACTCTGTCCGGACGGTTAGTTATTATATTGTCGACTCCCATAGCAATCATATGCTGAATATCTGAACGGTTATCAACTGTCCATACAAAAACACGTTTACCATTTTGATGAGCCATATTTACAATACTTTGATTGATGAAAATATAGTTAAGACTTACAGCATCAATATACTTGAGTTGCGAAAATGAAGTTGAACTTGCTACATTAGCTATAAGACCGGTTTTTATTTTAGGATTAATTTTTTTCACAGTTTTCAATGCATCATATGAAAATGATGTTATATAACATGAACGTTCTATTCCATATTCTTCAATGACTTCCACAGTTTTTTCGGCTGTTTTTTTGATATTTCCGCTATTTTTAATTTCTATATTGAAGAGAATATCATTACCGAAATTTTCAAGTACTTCTGAAAGCAATACTATTTTAGCATCGGCAAAAGTATCATCTTTTCCAAACCACTTTCCAGCAGAAAATTTCTGTAATTCATCGTATGTGTACTCGCTTAGTTTACCTTTTCCGTTTGTAGTACGTTCAATAGTTTTATCATGAAACACTACTAATTGTTCATCTGCCGTAAGCTGTACATCAAGTTCAATATAGTCTGCACCTATTTCAACAGCTTCTTTGAATGCATACAAAGTATTTTCCGGTGCTACTGAGGAATATCCTCTGTGGGCAGTAATTTGTGTTCTTGTAAGAATGCCCATATTAAGATTAATATTCCCCTCATAAAGAGCTTTTATATAGGTCGTATTGAGAAGAAGTCCTGCTACTGTCATTATAGATATAGTGATTATATGAGTGGATTTTTTTAATTTGTGTTGACTCAAATCAGGAATAATAATCTCATCACAATCAGCATCTTCAAAGAAATTCTGAGTAATCCAGCAAGTTATTGCAGGTACAGACAAAAATGATGACAATATTATAAAAACCCGACTTGCATATCTGAGGACTTTCAAAGCACTCTGAAAAGCTTTTATAGGTTCAGAAAAACCTTTTATTATCAATATTATTATGAATGCCAGACCAAAAGTAATTACTGCACTTGCCACAAGCATACATATGCTCCATGAAAACAATGAAATTGCAGTTTTAAATTTTTTCTTTTTTATAATCTGTTTGCTTTTCTTTATGCATTTTTTGAACTTATTTTCAGTGAGAACAAGATAATGCAGACTGTAACTTTTATCTACTATCAGGATTACTAAAAGTATTTGTATCAGGATATAAACAATAATAGCTGATGAACTGCTTACAGATTTGAAAATTGTTCGGACAATCGGCATAAGCGGTGCAAGAAACTGTCCTGACGCAAATGTAAACTGTACTATCGGCATAAACAGCATGAATACCAGAAAACGTGGAATACCAGTCCATCGGAAAGCTTTTTTGAAGGCTTTGAGACCAGCAATAAACATTCCACCTACTGTAATTTTTTGGTGACGGCAGTGACAAGCAAAACATGTTACCAGTGCGGAGAGTTCCACAAAAGTGAAAAATGCAACAAAAAATATGATTATTATAAATGCGAATATTGTTGTAGGATTTTTTAAATATATAAGCAGATTTTCATCTGAAAGGTACGTGACACCAGAAACTTTCATTGTATATTTTAGCATATATGCAAGCAAAGGTACTCCTATTGCCGAAAGAAAAAGCTTGGCAAGCAATTCAAATACAACAAAGTGCGGAAATGCTCTTATAAAAGTCGATGCAGAACCTAAAAATTTTTTTATATGGTTTCCCAGATAAATCGCTCCCTTTATTTGTTTATAGAAAGATTATATCACAATATATAATTCAAGTCAATTGGAAAATTTCAAGTATAACCCATAATAATGGAATTTGTTAACACATAACTTATAAAATAATAAATATAATTAAATTAAATGTAATATTTATTATTTGAGGCTAACAAGGGATTGTATTTGTAAATTTACACAAAACGCATAAAAATATTTCAACAATATGAATAAATTTATACGTTTTAAGAAAAAAGGGTTGACAAATCTGGAAAATAGTGCTATAATTATAATAACATAAAATTTAAACAAAGATTTCATCATTTAACATGAGTGAGTGAATTGCACGAAATTAAATAGCAGTGAGTGAAAAAAAGTTTTTTCCTTTCTGCTAAGAGTTAATATAACAATTGGTATGTGGTGTGTCATTGGGTTCGAGTAGTTGCCGATTGTGTCCGTAAAAAAATAAATTTTTATTAAGAAAGGGAATGTTTTTATGAAAAAAATGATTGCACTTTTAACTGCTATTCTTAGTGTTGCAGGTACAGCAGTATCTATCAGTTCTTCCGCAACTTCTGTTACACATCTTTCAGGCGATGTTAATTTAGATGGTGTAGTAGATATAGAAGATGGTATTTTATTAAGAAATGCCCTTTGGGGACAGGCTTCTTTGAACGATGTTCAGCGTACAGTTGCTGATGTTAACGGCGATTTACACGTTAATTTTGTAGACCTTATCTATCTTAATAACATAATTAATGGTAATGCTTCTTCTACTGAAATCACCGTTGATGCAGATGAAAATGGTAATGTTAATCACTTCTTGAATGGCAATTCTGCTTTATCAATCGATGCTAACGGCTGGACTGCTAATGTTGATAACAGTAATGGTTCTTCTTTCCAGACTTCTGCTTATTCAATGACTGCTAAGTCAAATGGCAGTAATATGTTCTTAAATCCTTTCTTTGCTAGTATCAACAATGATAATGCGAGTCTAAAATATAATCCTTATATTGCATCATCTGAAGTAAATTATGATGACGGCAAAATTACTGCTAATGTTCTTAATAATGGTTATATTTCTATCAATGATACATATTTCAAAAATTCTAAGTCCGTTGTACAGAAAGCCGGAGAAACTTTGAACTACATTTCAAAGGACGCTGATTTATTCAAGGCTACAGATTACAGCGTTGGCGGAACTGTTGAATTACTTAACGCTTCTATTACACGTAAGGAAGAGGGTTTTGAATTCTGTAACAATATTTCTAAAAATACAGGTACAAGTAATTCTTTCCTCGGTCATAAATATGCAAATATAGACGGTGCTGAATTCTGGTTTGATGAAGAAACAAGTTCATTTATAATTAAGGGTATAGATGAAGACAGTATTGAATTTATTCACGAAGATGTACGTAATTCTTACAACGGTAAGGAAAATGTTGATTTTAATGAAGTTTCAGTAGTTACAGATGATTATATATATGGTCTTATGTATGACCCTACTTGTGACTGGATGTGTGCTTTAGTAAGATATGACAGAGATAATGGCGAATGTGTTTTAGCACAGTATACTGAAGCAGGCGACAGAGCTACTATTGCTACACATTATGCTCAGGACGGCATTGTAGATGAAGGTTTAGCGAATCCTGACCTCCTTATAGAATATCTTGATGAACTTTATGACCCTGATAATATGGTATTCCAAACTGTTATGTATAGAAATAAAATGAAAGTTGCTTTAGCTGGCGGAATAAATGATTCTTATGCTACTGATAATGGTATAACTTTCACTCAGACAAGGTCAGGTTTGAATATAATTCAGGCAGCAAAGAGTGATGAAGATACAGGTACAACTATTACTTTCGGTAATCTCTATGGCAATGAAATATTCACAATGTCCAACGAATCAGGCGGTATCGAAAAATTCGGTAAAAACATGACATATAAAGTTGGTTCTGATTCATTTGCAACTGATATTAGTGAATCATTATTCAGTGCTGATAAGGATATCACTTATACTTCCGGTGATGTTTCTGAAACATTTACTATAAGAAATCTTCTTAATCAGCGTACAGCTACTATGTATTAATTTAATGTGAATCCGAATAAATAATTTACCCCCCTTGTTACTGTGAGTAACAAGGGGGGTTGAATTTATATTATGTAGTCAATGTTTTCTTCGTGTTTCATATTGAAAAGGTCAAAAACTTCATCACGGACTTGCAGGAAGTCACTTGCTGTACGTTCTCTGTGACCTCTTAAAGGAACTGTAAGAACACTTTTTATTTTACCGGGATTAGGAGTCATAATTACAATTCTATCGGCAAGAAAAACTGCTTCTTCAATGTCATGAGTAACCATGATGATAGTTTTCTTTTCTTGCCTTGATATATTAAGAATGTCGTCCTGTAATTTCATACGTGTTATAGCGTCTAATGCTCCGAAAGGTTCGTCCATGAAGACTATATCCGGATTTACAGCTAATGCTCTTGCAATTGAAACTCTTTGTTGCATACCGCCTGAAAGTTGATTAGGGTGATACTTTCTGAAATTTGAAAGACCTACCATTTCTATGTATTTTTCAGCAATTTTTCGGCGTTCATCTTTAGGAATTTTTTGTGATTCCAGACCAAGCTCAACATTTTTCTGAACCGTTCTCCATGAAAGCAAACCATAATTCTGAAAGATAGTTACATTCTTAACTGACGGTTCTGTGACTTCTTTTCCGTCAATTTTTATGCTTCCGGAAGTAACAGGAGAAAATCCCGCCATAGCGTTAAGGAGTGTACTTTTACCGCAACCGGAAGGTCCTAACAGACAAATAAATTCGCCCTTATCAATGGAAAGTGTAACATCTTTAAATGCTGTAAATTCTTTGCCATTCTGCAAAAATGTTTTACCAGCGTTTTGTATTTCAATATACATTAAACTGTACCTCCCCATGATTTAAGGATTTGTTTTTCAGCAAGCTTTATAAGACTGTCAAGAATAAGACCAATGATTCCGATTACTATAATATCTGCGAAAAGTATATCTGCACGAAGATTATTTCTTGCATCAATGACAAGATATCCTAATCCTGACTGAGCACCGGTCATTTCACCGGCAACAAGAAATACCCATGCTGTACCGAGTGCTAAATGTATACTGTTTGCTATCTGCGGAAACGCTGCCGGAAAAATAACTTTCCACATTAACTGAGGCTGTTTTATACCGAAATTCTTTGAGACTTTCATATAAATAGGGTCAATGCCATTCACAGCAGAAACAGTTGAAAGCAGTACAGGGAAAAATGCTGATATAAAAATTATAACAATTGCCGGAATGTTTCCTATTCCAAACCAAAGAACTATAAAAGGCATCCATGCCATTGGCGAAATTGGTCTCAATAACTGTACTGCCGGATTGACATATTGAAAAACTTTAGGCATTCTTCCGAGAACAAGTCCAAGCAAAACAGCAACAATTACGGAACTTATATATCCTATTGCAAATCGGTACATACTTGCTCCGATGTGTGTAAACAGTACTCCGCTTGAAATCATGTCAAGTAATGCTTTGAATGACTGTGAAGGCGATGGAAATAATGCATCACTAAAATCAGTTAAAGTATATATCAGTTGCCATATTCCGAGTAATAATATAAGTGAAATAATTACATTTTTTATGGAAAGTATTTTTTTCATTCTGTATCAGCTCTCTTTTTTTCAGAAATCGTTTTTTACAAAATCAGCGTATGACGGAGGATTTTCAGATAATCCATATTCTTTTATTTTTTCGGTAAGAAGAGCATAATCTTCTTCTGTTATATCGAGATTATCATATGAAATCCATTGCAGTGACAATTCAAGTACATCTTTATCCTGATTCAGATATTTTTCAGCGACTTCAAGAGCCTTGTCTTTTGTCAGATTTTTTCCTGCCTGTTTATAGCTTTCTGTAAAGTTTTTTGCGTCTTCAGGATTACTTTCAATAAATTTATCAGTCAGAACGAGTCCACAGCAAAGAGAATCTTCCCAGAGTTCTTCAGATGTAAAGAGTACTTTTCCGGCATTGAGTGATACTGCTTTTGCTCCGAAAGGTTCAGCAACACAATAGCCGTCAATTTGTCCTCCGGCGAGTGCAGAAGGCATTTCAGTTGGAGCAAGTTCAGTAACATTTATATCATCTATAGTAAGACCGGCTTTTGCAAGAGCATCATTTAAAAGTATATTATGTGATGACTGTCTGTGCGGTATAGCTATTGTTTTACCTGCCAAATCCTCAGCGGAATTTATTTTATCTGATGTAACAATTACATTGCCGTCCTTGTGACCGAGTGCAACAGCTTTTAAACCTATTCCTTGTTCTTTGGATTTCATAGCAAGTTCAATTAATACTGACGCACCGTCAACACGTCCGGAATTTAAAGCGTCCATGAGTTCGTTCCATGAACCGTACTTTACAAGTTCAACCTGTAAACTACTCTTTTCAGAAAGTTCATCGGCAGTTTCAAGAACAGCAAGTGAATGTGTAATAGGCAGATAAGCAATTTTTATAGTATCTTTACTGTCTGATTTTTTACCGCATGATGCAAGTGAAACACCTAACAATCCGGCGGTAAGAACGGAAATTATTTTCTTCATAAATATCAACTCTTTTTTCTGTAAATTAATTAATCCCAGCCAAGTTTTTTACGTTTAGCCTTTATATCTTCAACAATTTTATTACCGAGTTCTACAGGGTCAGTATCAACGTGCATTACAGAACCTAATAAATCTCTTGTACCGTCCTTAAGGAACTCTATTACATTTTGTGAACCGTAAATCTGTGCTTCAACACAATGATATGAATTTATTCCCATTAAACGGAATCCTAAAGCAGCATCTATACCTTTTTCGTTGCCCCATTCTGGAGATGCAAATGCATAAGGCATTTCATAAAGATTTTTTCCGAGAACGTTAGCGATTCCGGCAAAAATTCCTGTTGAACGTGTATTATCAATACATTCTCCTACGTGCCATACCGGAGGTAAATCGGGTGATAAGAATTCTTTAAGACTTTCGCCTGTTTTTTCGAGTGCTGAAGTATTGCAGTATCCAAGTTTCATAAGCGGGAATGATGCACAGCCATTTGACAAAATAAGAACATTATTTTTTAACAAAACGTCTGCAACATCTACAATAGCTTTTTCATATAAAACTTTTGGATTATTACAGCCAACCATGTTTACAATTCCGAGAATTTTTCCTGATTTAAGAGCATCAGCAAGAGGTTTCATACTGCCGAAGCGTTTATGAACGTATTCAACAGAAAATCCTACTTCTGCTTCGACTTCATACGGTGGAATATATACAGGTATTCCTTTACGCTGTTCAAAGCTTTCAATTGCTCGTGTAACGATTTTTTCGGCTAATGCTTTAGTTCCAGCAATATTTGAATGGTGATGGTCATATTCATAGCGTTCAGCTCCTGGAAGTCTCGCTGAATCACTTGTTGTTACAACAGTTGTTTTAAAGCACTTAGCTACTTCCATAATTGACGGGAAAACGTCCTGTACATCTGCAACCCATAAATCCAATGCACCAGTACCTAAAACCAATTCAGCGGAAACAGCATTTGAAAGAGGGATTACTCCGCCATAGCGATACATTGCCGAAAGTCCGGAACAGCATATTCCGTAGAATCTTATACCTTTTGCACCTTTGGATTTTGCAAGTTCTATGAATTTTTCTTCCTGACCTGTCTGTACAATCTGACTGACAAGTGTTGGAAGATGTCCATGAACAGCGATATTAACATAACCTTTTTTCAAAGCACCGATATTTACTTTTGAAGTTACTCTGTCACCTACTCCGAAAAGACTGTCTGTTGCGATATTTGCACCGACAACTCCTGAAAATGTAAAAGCAAGTCCGCATCTTAGGAACTGTTGCATAATGCTTTTCCAGTCACCGTCGATAGCACAACCGGATTTGTGATAAGCCTCGAAAACTTCATGATAAGCACTTATTGGAAGAATATCAAGATTTTTCCATACTTCCTGACGTTCTAGAGGAGCACAGGCTTTAATAGTTTTGTATTCGTTAGGTTCAGTTCTTGATAAATCTTCAAGAAGTACATTTGCCAAATCAACAGCAATTTTCTTTATAGTGCGGTGTTTGGTAGGAATACCAAAACTTTCAGCAGTTGACCTTATTTTTTGTTCTCCCATAATTGGAATATCAAGTTTACCTTCAGCAGCCCATTTGAGAGAAAGTATAACTTCTCTTGCGTGCATACCATGTTGAGCAGCTCCGGCGGCAGCGGAACGGAGAAGATTTCTTGCAACAACTAAATCCGCATCTGCACCGCATACGCCACGAGGAGATTTTGCGGTAATTCTGCAAGGACCCATATTGCATATTTTACAACAAATTCCGGCAAGTCCAAAATTACATTGAGGTTTTTGTTTGTCAAATCGGTCAAAAGCTGTATCAATTCCCAACTGTTCAGAACGCAAGAGCATTTCTTTTACAGCAGGGTCGGGAGTCTGGTCAATAACATTCTGTTTTGACGGGAAAGTTTTTTTGTATTCGGATACAGCATTCATATAGTCACGTACAAAGGAATTAGGGTCATTATCGAGTTCTTCTTGATGGTCAGCCTTTGCTACAATTGTAGGAATACCATGTTTATCGAATCCTATCAATGCACGATGGGAATGAATATGGTTATGTTTATGTTCACTCATTGTTTATACTCCTTTTTTCTGCCGACTGCTTATAAAAGTCGGAGGAATTTTTATTAAATATGTGTTTAGGGTCATTTATGAGTAATTTTGCAATCCATATGACCAATCCAAGAGCAACTGCGGAAATTCCTAAAAATGTATCATTCAGCATATCGTATGCGGACGGTGAAAAAAATTCTGTTTTCAGTTCCATGTATTCAGAAATTGCGTCTACAAGCCACATTAAAGATGCTCCCCAATATATAAAACACAGAGTAGAAACTTTCAATTTATCTTCCGGAGCGTTTTTGTACCATATAACAGTACAGACAACGGCTGCAACAAGAGTTATTAAAAGCGTCATAGCTGTTCGCCCTCCTTTGCAACCTGATAATTGTTTTCTGCGATTTTTGAAACAGCTAACATACCAGTCCAGGCGACAGTTACCATAAGCGACATACCGACACCGACAGTTGACATTTCGTGTATCATAGCACTGAATGAGTCAGCGTTTTCCATAGCTGTAAGGAATGGAAAAAATGGTTTTATTTCGCCGTGCCAAAGGTGTTCAAAAGCAAGCAGTGATGAACCACCCCATAAAAGATTTGAGAGCCACTTTAATTTACTGGAAAAATGAACTTTATTTTCATTTCCGGATTTTTTTTCTTTTGATTCAAGAATGCGTGTAGCAACAGAAGTAACAACAGCTTCTGCAACTGGTACTATAAAACAAGCCATAATAAATATCTCCTTAAAATTCATTTCCTATTGTTCATATAGGTTATGTTGAGATTATACACGGTTATGCGAATTTTGTCAATGGAAATTTGTTATTTTCGTATAAACTTATATTATATAAGCTTTTTTATTAAATGAATATGGACAATATCAACAAAATTCAAATGAAACTTATTATTATAAACTTTATATGTATTACTTGATTTTATAGTTGTTGACATAACAGAAACTTTATGTTATAATAAATCGTCAATTAAATAAAATAATACGGTTTGAAAAGTTGTAAACTGAGTAGATGAAAAAGAAAATCAGGTAAGAATCCTGAACAACCACCATTACTGTATTTGAAAGAATTTAATTCCATATGGGATTTATTTCTGCATATAACTGCACTTCATAAGTCAGAAAACTGCCGTATTATAAGACTAAATATAACTTTGGTGAGAAGACTCCGCTATATTGAATAGAGGAGTATTTTTATTTATAAACATAAAAATATTCGGAGGGCGAAAATGAAAAAACTTAAAAGAAAGTCATTAGGAATTTTTTTGGCAGTTATTACAATGTGCTTTTGCAGTTGCGGAAATACTGCTCCAAGGTCTTTAAATGAAAAAATTTCTATACCTGAAAATGGCATAATTGAAGAAAGTGTTTTTAATCAATTAAAAAAGGACAATTCCATAAGCATATTTACAGGAGAGTCAAACGGCTTTAAATATGAATGGACAGTATTCGGCAGTGATATTTCTGACCCTCATAAATTGAATATGGCAATTGATATTAATAAGAATTCCGATGATGATTCAATAGAATTTGAATTTAAATCAACTGAAAAATTCGGATTCAGTTCAATGCTGTCAATTTACCTTGATGAACGGTGGGACGCTCAGAGTGCAACGGCGTTTTCAGATGATAACGGTAAATTGACTTCTATTGGAAGTGTTTCGATAACAGGAAAAGATACAAGTATTCTTAATATTTCAATGTCGGAAACTTATGGAAAATACATTATAAAAGCCGATGAAGAACAAGAATCTGAAACTACTGCTACAACTACAAAAACTACTAAAAGCAAAAGTTCCGCAACTACAAAAACTACTGCAACTTCAAAATCAAGTACAATTACTGAAACAAGTACAACAACAGCACAGGAAAGCACAACAATAACACAGGCAAATATAACAACTGTAAAAGTTACTGAACAGCCCATTGTAGAGGAAGAACAGGAAGAATACATTGATATTCCGGAAGACACAGAAGAGTATGAAGAACCTGAACAGGAAGTTGAAACAGAACCGGAAAATTCAAGAATTTATTCAGACGGTTCTCAGACCGAACAAGACAAATTTCTTACTGACCCTATACCTGAGGGAAAACCTATGCCGGTTGAACCATCAGATGCCAATATAGATGATTCAAAAATTATGGTATGTACTTTTTCGATAGAATGTACAACTATACTAAACAATATTTCCGACCTTGACCCCGAAAAACTTGATGTTGTGCCATCTGATGGAATTATTCTGCCACAGCAGACAGTTGAATTCAAGTCAGGTGAATCAGTTTTTGACGTTCTGAAAAGAGTTTGTCAGGAAAACAATATTCACATGGAATACACAGATACACCAATTTATAACAGTGCTTACATTGAGGGAATAAACAATCTGTATGAGTTTGATTGTGGTAGTCTGTCAGGTTGGCAATACCGTGTAAACGGTTGGTATCCTAACTATGGCTGTAGTCGATATCAACTTGCAGAAGGTGACGTTGTTGAATGGCGTTATACTTGCGATTTAGGAAAGGACATAGGTTGTGACTGGTTATCATAACGTATCAGGCGGAGAATTTTCACGATATCACCCAGTCGTAAACTTTATATATTTTGGATTCGTATTTTTGTTCTCAATGATTATCACACACCCGATAAGTCAGGCAATATCACTTGTATGTGCTGTTTCGTGCGGAATGTCAATCTGCGGTAAAAAAGGAGTTTTTTTCAATCTTAAATATAGTTTGCCTGTTTTGTTGCTGACAGCTGTTATAAATCCGGCATTCAGTCATGCAGGAGTAACTATTCTCACTTATTTGCCAACAGGAAATCCCTTAACGCTTGAAAGCATATTGTATGGTATATCATCAGGGTGTATGCTGGCATCAATTTTGGGGTGGTTTATGTGTTTCAATGAAGTTATAACTTCTGATAAATTTATATATCTTTTTGGAAGAATAATTCCGTCATTGTCGCTTTTGTTGAGTATGACATTAAGATTTATTCCAAAATTCAAGTCCCAGATTGAAAAGGTGAGTGAAGCTCAAAAATGCATAGGACGTGACGTTTCACAAGGAAGCGTTTTTAAAAGGATAAGAAATGCTGTTACAGTACTGTCGATTGTAATTACATGGTCTCTCGAAAATGCAATAGAAACGGCTGACAGCATGAAAAGCCGTGGTTATGGACTGAAAGGCAGGACAGCTTTTTCAATTTATCGTTTTGATGAACGTGACAAAAATATATTAATATGGATTGTTTTTTGTGGTGTGTACGTTCTTTGCGGAGTAATTGCCGGAGTTTTTGAATGGAGATATTTTCCGAGTGTAGCCGGATTCCCGATAAATCCATTTACAGCAAGTTTTCATGCTGTTTACTTTATGATGTGTATAACACCGGTATTTATAAATATAATGGAGGAACGCAAGTGGAAAAATATTCAATCAGAAATTTGAATTTTTATTATCCGGAACAATCCGAAAAGGCTTTGGATAACATAAATCTGTCAATAAATAAAGGTGGATTTACAGTAATATGCGGAGCTTCCGGCTGTGGAAAATCAACTCTTTTAAGACAGCTTAAAACGGTTCTTGCACCTCATGGAATAAAAACAGGTGAAATATTTTTTGATAATGTACCGCTTAGTGACCTTGATTTACGTAGACAAGCTTCAGAAATAGGATTTGTTTCGCAATCACCCGATAATCAGATTGTTACTGATAAAGTATGGCATGAACTTGCTTTCGGTCTTGAAAGTCTCGGTATTGATACTGCTACAATACGTGCAAGAGTTTCGGAAATGGCGTCATTTTTTGGTATTCAGAATTGGTTTCACAAAAAAGTAACAGAACTTTCAGGCGGTCAGAAACAGTTACTTAATCTTGCTTCTGTAATGGTAATGCAACCAAGTGTAATTATCCTTGATGAACCTACAAGTCAGCTTGACCCTATATCTGCATCAGATTTTCTTGCGATTCTTGCAAAAATCAACCGTGAACTTGGAGTTACAGTCATATTGACAGAACATCGTCTTGAAGAAGCATTACCGCTTTCAACAGATACAGTCTTTATGGACAAAGGAAAAGTTATTTGTAGCGGAACTGTTAAGGAAGTCGGAAATAAACTCCGTGAATACGGTCATGGTATGTTTTTGGCAATGCCCGTTGCTATGCGTATATGGTCAGCAATTGAAAACAGTGAAGAATGTCCGGTAACAGTTCGTGAGGGAAATATTTTTCTTAGTAAATTTGCAGAAAAACATAAAATTTATGATGTGCCGAAAAGAAATATATCATATAATTCAGAAAAAATAGTCCTTGAAACTTCAGATGTGTGGTTCAGGTATGAAAAAGATAGTCCGGATATTGTAAAAGGTCTTGATATAAAGTTGCATGAGGGCGAATTTATGGCGATACTCGGCGGAAATGGTACAGGTAAAACTACTTCTTTAAAAGTTATTGCCGGACTTAAAAAAAATTATCGTGGTGAAGTTAAGTACAATGGCAAAATAGGATTTCTTCCGCAAAATCCGCAGTCACTTCTTGTTAAGAAAAATGTATATGAAGATTTAAGGGAAGTTCTAAGAGGGAAAAAATTTCCGGAGCAGGAAATAAAAGAAAAGATACTTTATATTTCCGCAATATGCCATATAGACAATTTTTTTGAACGTCACCCGTATGACCTTTCGGGAGGAGAACAACAACGTGTAGCACTTGCAAAAATCCTCTTATGTGAACCCGATATACTATTACTTGACGAACCAACAAAAGGACTTGATGCTGAATTTAAGAAAGTGTTTGCAGAAATTCTGAACGATTTATTGAGTAATGGAAAATCTGTACTTATGGTCAGTCATGATATTGAATTCTGTGCTGAATATTGTGATAAATGTGCTATGTTTTTTGACGGTGGAATTACTTCACAAGGTACACCAACAGAATTTTTTTCAGGAAATAGTTTCTATACAACTTCAGCAAGCAGAATATCTCGTCATATTATAGATAATGCAATTACTGTAAATGATGTAGTTTCGGCGTGTGGAGGAAAAGTTATTCCATATAAGGAAAGAAAACCTATTGAAAGATACAACAAAATTACAGTCAATGAAAAAACTGTAAAAAAACTTCCGATATGGAGAAAAATAATTGCTTGTATTTCGGGAATAATTTCAATAATAGTTTTCTTTTATGCGGTGAAAAATACTGATTTAACAAAAATAATAAATTCAAATGGTCTTACAGAACTCTCAAAAAATCAGATATATATATATTTGTTGTTAATATGTATGCTTTTAATTATGGCGTTATCAGTGGGCAGGCGTTCGGAAATTCCTTTGCATATACAGACAGCTCCCGAAAACAGAAAGCTTTCTAAACGTACCATATCGGCAGTTATAATGATAGTTATAGCAATACCATTAACACTTTTTGTGAGTATAGTTTACCTTGATATAAAAAAATATAATATTATATCATTAGCAGTGCTTCTTGAATGTATGTTACCGTTTTTCATGATATTTGAAGGACGAAAACCAAAAGCAAGAGAACTTGTTATAATATCCGTCATGTGTGCTTTAGGAGTTGCCGGACGTTCAGCGTTTTTTATGTTACCGCATTTTAAACCCGTTATGGCAATTACAATAATTTCCGGAGTGGCATTTGGTGCAGAGTCGGGATTCCTTGTAGGAGCGGTTACAATGCTTGCTTCAAATGTGCTTTTCTCTCAAGGTCCGTGGACTGCATGGCAGATGTTTGCAATGGGACTTACAGGTTTTTTTGCAGGAATACTATTCCGAAAAGGTCTTTTAAGGCGTACAAGAATTTCTATGTGCATATATGGAGCGATTGTTGCTATTGTCATATATGGCGGAATTATGAATCCTGCTTCTGCTCTTATATGGGGCACTGAAACTTTAAACAAAGAAATTTTAATAACATATTATATTACCGGTTTCCCTATGGATTGTGTTCAGGCGTTCAGTACAGTTTTTTTCCTTTATTTTACTGCTGAACCTATGCTTGAAAAGCTTGACAGAATCAAAGTTAAATATGGACTTGTTGAAAAGTAGAAAAAATTATCTTGACATTAAAAAAGAGATATGCTATAATAAAATTACGGATTAGGTTAGTCCGTGCATAGCTGATATAAGAAAATACGGTTTGAAAAGTTGTACGCTGAGTAGATGAAAAGGGAATCAGGTTAGAATCCTGAACAACCGCCATTACTGTATTTGACGAAAGAAAAAATTATATGCCATTGGAGTTTTTTTCTCTGAGAAGGTTATTTTTTCTGCGTTCTACGCAAATCATAAGTCAGGATACCTGCCGTGTTTTTTTAGGTGAACATAACTTTGGTGTGAAGAGTGCAACCGATTTATCAAGTGATTTTAAAACTTTGGATTGGTGTACTTTTTCGTCAGCAATTTTAAGGTTTTATTTATCGTGTGATATATCGTTTGTACTCTCCTGTGAAAAAAACAGGGGAGTTTTTTTGTTTTGGAGGTGAATCTATTGACCGATGATGAAAAAAAGCAATGGGCGGTTCAGCAACTCATTATGAAATACAATGAACTTGGCAGAACTCCTAAAAAATCAGACTATGACGGTGCAACCTGTTCTCGAATTAAAGCTTTTCTTGGAACTTGGCACAGAGCTTTAGAAACGGCAGGTCTTAGAGAAGTAAAAAAGAAAGGATTTGAAAAATGAAAAATATCAGTAAAAAACTTTTAAGTGCTGTTCTTTCAGTTTCAATGATTGTGGGTACAACCGCAATTAATTTTCCGGTAGTAGCGTCCACATCTGATGAAATGACTATTACCGTTTCATTAGAAGGTTTAACTCTTGGTCAAGGTATGTATGTAGAACCTGAAACATATACTTTGTCCGAAATCAACAACATTCTGGCTGAATATAATTATTCGTCAGATTACACAGAAGATAATATTACTGCCAGTGTTGCATTTGGTGCTGCTATGCTTGATAATGGCATTGTATTAAATCCTGAAGATTTTGAAAGCAGTTCTTATTATCTTAGAAAGATAAAAGATGTTGATAAAGGTTATGTGAATATTCCACAGGTTATCTATGATAAGGGTAATTTGACAGAAAGCGATATAGAATCGAATGATGATGAATATTTAGGTGAATTTGATTATTATAGCATGAGTGGCTGGATGATTACCGTTAATGACCTTTTGACACCAGTTGGCATGGGTTCATGGAATCTTAAACAGGATTATTCTGGTTACAATGATTATGATAATAATTATGTGATTCGTGTACAATTTACTGTCAGCGGTTGGGGGGCAGACCTTGGAATTGATACTGGTTGGGGTGCACCGGCTTATTTTGAACACGCAAATAAAGACAAGCTTTATATGAAGTATGCACAGCTTGCAAAAGACGGAGCATTTGAAAATAATGGTTCAGCACTTAAAGAAAAAGCACTTTCTGTTATGGAAAAGCTTGATGCAACTCAGCAGGAAGTAGATGATACACTTAAACTTCTTGAAAACTATGAATTGAATACAGTAATTTATGATACCCTTGATAAACTCGCAAACACTGTGACAGAACCAACATATAACAATGAATGGTCAGTTATTTCACTTGCAAGAGGCGGATATTTGGATAAAAACAGCGAATATTTCAAAGGTTATTACAACAGACTTGCTGAAGAAGTAAACAGCAAAGCATCTTCTGTAGATAAAAATGGTGCTTTAAATAAGAATAAATATACAGAAAATTCACGTGTTACAATAGCACTTTCATCAATTGGAAAAAATGCACATTCAGTTGGCGATTGGGATATATTAGCACCTCTTGAAGATTTCGACGCTGTTACAAAGCAGGGATTGAATGGACCTGTATTTGCTCTTATTGCACTTGATTCAAATAATTATAAAACTACAGATTCAACAATAAGACAGCAGTATATTGATTATATTCTTGATGCAGAACTTGACGGCGGTGGCTGGACATTTTTTGGTTCAGCAGACCCCGATATGACCGGAATGACAATACAGGCACTTTCACGTTATATGGATAATGCTGATGTTAAATCTGCTGTTGAAAGAGGTATTGATAAGCTTTCTGAAATGCAGAATGATGACGGCGGATATGCTTCTTGGGGAAGTGTAAACTCTGAAAGTATTTCACAGGTAATTGTTGCTTGTACATCTGTGGGAATAGACCCGAATACAGATTCAAGATTTGTTAAAAATGGTAAATCAGCAGTTGATGCACTTCTTGGTTTTTATGATTCCAGTTCAACTACATTTACATTCCGTCATGTAATGGACGGTGCTGTAAATGGTATGGCAACTGACCAGGCATCATATGCACTTGTTGCTTATCAGAGATTTATAAATAATAAAAATTCACTTTATAATATGTCAGATGCTGATGTTGAAGGTGTAGCACAGTTTGGTGGTGCAACAGTAAGTCTTAAAGGAAATATCGGTGTAAACTTCCATATGTTGCTTGATGATGAAGTAGCAAATGATAAGGAAGCATATATGCAATTTAATCTTGCTGACGGAAAGTCCTCTACTGTCAAGATGAAAGACGCTCAGACCACTGTAATTGATGGTGTTACATATTATGTATTCCCGCTTGAAATTCCTGCAAAGGATATGAGTGAAAATATAACTTCTCAGATGTTCCTCGGAGACGGAACAAAATGCAGTGCTGTTCAGAAATATTCTGTAAGTGAGTATGCAGACAAAATATTAAATGGTTCTTATGACGATAAAGCAAAAGCTGTTGTAAAAGCAATGGTTAATTATGGTGAATGTGCAGAAGCTTACTTTAATCCATCTGTTTCAACAACAGTTGATACTGATTCCGTTACATCTGAAACACTCGCAGATTTTATGATGAGTTCTTCCGGAAATCTTCCAAAGGGCATAGAATATTATGGTTCAAGTTTGTTACTCGAATCACAGACAACATTAAGACATTATTTCAAGGTTGCAGATGGTACAGAAGTATCAGCTTATAATTTCAGCGGAAATAAAGACAACTATTATTATATTGATATTTCTGATATTTCATCACTTAAACTGAATAAAGCTAATCAGACAACAATCGGAGAGTATACAATTTCATACAGTCCGTTAAGTTATGCTTATGCTGTAGTAAACAATGAAAATGCAACTGATAGTTTAAAGACTCTTGTAAAGGCATTGTATCTTTATAATCAGGCATCAGTTGCCTATAATGGAGGTGTTTGAAAATGAGAGAAGAATACATTAAACCAGAAGTTGAAATAATTGAGTTCGACAGTGAAGACGTTATTACAACAAGTAAAATAGGCCTTGATGAAAATGAAACAGATATTTTCTGAATACTTTGTTGAATTATGTTTTTACCATAACTAATAATAACCCTCATCTTTATAGGTGGGGGTTGATTGTATTCTGAATATTGACAAACTTAAAATAATATAGTATAATCAATTGAAGTTTAAAGCATAAAACTATTTAAAAAAACTTGAATAATAGGTTTTGACAGTGAATATGTTATTGCAATGACTTGATTGTTTGAAGAAAAAATTTTTATATAAAACAGGCACTGCAAAAAAAGTGTCTGTTTTTGTGTTAAGGAGGATATATGAAAAATTTTAAAAAAATTGGTATAATAATAATATTGGCGGTTATGGCACTTTCAGGTTGTAAAAATGATACGAAAAATTCTTCAGAATCGTCTGTTGATGCGACTGTTTCAAAGACCGAAGCAGTTACAGAATCTATAACAGATACAACTGTTACTAAGTCTGAAACAGTTACAACAAAGTCTGCTGTAACAACTACAATAACTACTTCTGCTACAGAATCCACTTCAATAACAACTACTAATATAACTACTGTAGCAGAACTTCAGCAATCGGAAATATTCACATATGAAGATAGTGATATTGACAATGAATTGCCGATTATATCAGATACAGAGAATCCAACAGAAGGATTTGAAAAACACTCAGAAGCTGAAACAGATTTTTCAAATGATGTAATAGAACTTCCGTTTGTGCCTGCAAATTGATTTATAAGTTGATTGTGATTTCTTTTATTGCATAAATTCAAGCTATATGTTATAATTAGAAAAAACAGGAGGGCTTGTTTTTATGAATGAAAATACAGAAAAAAATACAATCAAGAATACTTTCTTAAAGACACAGGAAGATTTCATTCATGCTTCATTTGATAGGGAAATGGCGTTTTACGAAAGTATATGTTCCGGAAATCTCGAACTTGTACACATTTTTATGAAACCTCTTTGTTATGAAGGCTGTGGAATACTTAGTGAAGATAAAATAAGAAATTTCAAATATCATATGGTAGTACTTGCTTCATTGATAGCACGTTATTGTATTAAAGGAGGAATGACCCCAGAAGAATCCTATACAATGAGTGATTTTTATATAATGAAAACAGACAAGTGCAATACAGAAAAAGAAATACGAAAAGTTCATGTTGAGATGATAGAGGATTATACCAAAAGAATGCGTTTGATAAAAATGAAAGGTATTTATTCAAAGCAAATGGTCAGAGCTATTGATTATATAATGAATCATATACATAGCAAAATTTTGCTTGTAGATGTGGCAAGATATCTTGATATAAGCCATGAATATCTTTCAAGACTTTTCCGTAAAGAAACTGGAATTACTTTCAGCGAATATGTAAATTCACTTAAAATTCAGGAGGCTTCTGCACTGCTTATCAACACAGAATACAGCGAAAAAGATATAGGAAATATGTTGTGTTTTGCAACTCAAAGTTATTTTATAAAAGTATTCAAAAAATATATGAGTTGTTCTCCTAAACAGTATCGAAAAAGCTACCATATACTTTGATGTCAAAATATTGCTATTTTTGTCAAAAAAATTGTATACTTTTGTTTCGGAGTATGTTATAATGATATCACCAAATAACTTAATGGGAGTCGTGTAACATGAAAAATATTTTTAAACGCTGTACAGCAGTTTTTGCAATGTGTAGCATAATGGCAACAGCAATGCCTATGTCGATATTAGCAGTAGATTCTACTAATATCATATCAAACTCAACATTCGACAGTAATGTTGATGGCTGGGGTACTTACAAAGAAAGCGGTGGAGCTTGTTCATTAGGGCTTGAGGACGGAAAACTTGCTCTTACAGTAAGCAATGTAGGTAAACTTAATTATTCTGTACAGGTATTCTATGATATCGTACCTCTTTATCAAAACGGTGTATATCGTCTTAAATATGATATTTCGTCAAGTGTGGACAGAGATATTGAGGGAATGATTCAACAAAACGGCGGAACTTATCAGGCTTATACATGGAAAGGTCTTTCATTGACTTCTGAACCGCAAACTGTAGATTACGAATTTACAATGGAAAAAGATACCGATATTATGGCTAAGCTGGTCTTTAACTGCGGAACTCAGGGAGAAGATTTACCAGAACACAAAATATATATTGATAATGTTTCACTTGAACTTGTTGACGACAGCAAAGTAGATTACAGTGCAACACGTCCATATGAACCGGATATTATGACTAATCAGGTAGGATATACTCCTGACAGCAAAAAAACAGCAGTTTTTCGTAATGTCACCGATGAAACAGAATTTTCAGTAATAGATGCAAACACTAATGAAACAGTCTATACAGGAAATCTTATAAACAAAGGTCATAATTCCTTAGCTGATGAGGATAACTGGACAGGTGATTTTTCAGAAGTCAAAAAAGAAGGATTATACTATATAAAGTGCGGAAATCTTGATGATTCATATACTTTTCAAATCGGAGAAAATGTCTATACAAATTTGCTTGATGATACTGTAAGAATGTTATATCTTCAGCGTTGTGGAGTCGAAATTGAAGATGAAGCATTTGGTCATGTAGCTTGTCATAATACACTTGCTACCGTTTATGGAACAGATAAAAAAATTGATGTTTCTGGTGGTTGGCATGATGCCGGAGATTATGGACGTTATGTAGTACCTGCTGCCAAAGCTGTTGCAGATTTGCTTTATGCTTATGGTCAGAATCCTGCTCTTTATAGTGATAATATCGGTATTCCGGAAAGTCAGAATGGTATTCCTGATATTCTTGATGAAGTCCGTTTTGAACTTGAATGGATGATGAAAATGCAGAATGAAAATGGCGGTGTTCACCATAAAGTAACTTGTGAAAGCTTTCCGTCATATGTAATGCCCGAAAAGGAAACTGAACCGCTTATAGTTACTGATATTTCAACAACTGCAACGGCTGATTTCTGTGGGGCAATGGCACTTGCATACGAGTATTATAAAAATGTTGATAAGGAGTTTGCAGACAAGTGTCTTGAATGTGCTGAAAAAGCATGGGCTTTCCTTGAAGAACACCCCGAATTTATTTTTGAAAATCCTGAAGATATAGTTACCGGCGATTATGGAGACAAATATGACGTTGATGAACGTTACTGGGCATCAGCACAGATGTATCGTGCAACCGGTGACAGCAAGTATATTGAAAACATTTCAGATTATACAGGTCTTGATTGGGCAACTGTGGGTGATTACGGAAATATAGCCATAGTTACAATGGAAGGCATTGACAAGGAATCAGAAATTTATAAGAAAGCTAAAAATAATATAATTTCACAGGCAAATAAATTTGTAAATGTTTCAGAAAATACTGCTTACGGAGTATCACAGAATAAATTTAACTGGGGCAGTAATATGACTATTGCAAATTCTGGTATTATACTTGGACTTGCTTATAAACTCACATCAGAAGAAAAATACCTTACAAATGCACAAGGACAACTTAATTATCTTCTTGGTGTAAATCCTGTAGGAGAGTGTTTTGTAACGGGATATGGTACAGTTTCGCCACAGAATCCTCATCACAGACCGTCAATGGCAAAAAATAATGCTATGAAAGGTATGCTTGTAGGCGGAGTCAATTCCGGACTTGAAGACAGTGCTGCGAAAGCTTATTGCCGTGGATTGCCTGTTGCAAAATGTTATGTTGATAATTCTGAAAGCTATTCAACAAATGAAATAACAATTTACTGGAATTCCCCATTAACATATCTTCTTTCACTTACATCAGATAATAATGTACTTTGGGGTGATGCCAACTGTGACGGAAGCGTATCTGTAGCCGATGCTGTATTAATTATGCAGTCCCTTGCAAATGCTGACGAATATAAACTTTCTGAGCAGGGAGCTATAAATGCAGATGTTTTCAATAATGGTGATGGTATAACTTCAGCAGATGCACTTTCAATACAGAAAGTAATCGCAAATCTTATTAAGCAGTCCGATTTACCGGAATCCTATATGGATAGTCAACAGCCTCCGACTACTACAACTACAACAACTACTACCACAGCAGAAAATACTACAACAACAACTACTACTACTTTAACTACTGTTCCCGAAACTGAAAAAACAACCACTACTCAACAAAATTCAGGTACTTCCGGAATAAGAGACTATGGCACACCTATGAATAAAAATGCTTCTCTTGTAGCTGATTTCACAAAGGGAGCAAGTTCGGATTTTTATGCTTCTGACGGCTGGACTAACGGAAGTGTTTTCAATTGTGGCTGGTATAAGGAAAATGTTTCATTTGATAACGGAAATATGAGTCTTACAATTGATAAAGATACTACAGGAAAATATGAATATTCCGGTGCTGAATACAGAACAAATGATTTCTATAGCTATGGCTATTATGAAACTTCCATGCAACCAATTAAAAATGATGGTGTAGTATCATCTTTCTTTACTTATACAGGACCGTCCGATAATAATCCATGGGACGAAATTGACATTGAAATTCTTGGTAAGGATACAACAAAAGTACAGTTCAATTATTATACCAATGGTGTTGGCAATCATGAATATATGTATGATTTAGGTTTTGATGCTTCTGAGGGTTATCACACATATGGATTTGACTGGCAACCCGACCATATTACATGGTACGTTGACGGAAAAGCTGTTTATACAGCAACGGAAAATATTCCTTCAACAGCCGGCAGAATAATGGTTAACACTTGGAATGGCATAAATGTTGATGATTGGCTTAATCCTTTTGACGGAAAAACACCTCTCACAGCACATTATCAGTGGATAACATACAATAAATAAGTATGTATTCATATAATCCCTCTGACCCCATCTTTTAAAGGTGGGGTTTTCCTTTTAGAAAAATATCTTTTTTCATATTGTTTTGGAAAATTTGTACATAAAGCTTGACAAATGTTAAAAAACAGAGTAGAATTTATGTATAATATTAATATTAGGGAACTTATTTTTTTATATAAATAAACGGAGGTTGCTATGAAATTAAAAAAATATTTAGCTACAATTATGTGTGCAACAACGGCTTTATGCCAGCTTTCAGTAAATGTTCCGCCGGTGTATTCAGCGGAAGAAATTGCAGATTCGCTTGCAAACGATTCAGGACTTGATTACGATTTTGCAAGAGCATTGCAGTATTCAATTTATTTTTATGATGCAAATATGTGCGGTACTGAGGTTGAAAACAACAATCAGTATTCATGGCGTGGAAATTGTCACACCTATGATGCAGAAGTACCGCTTAAACCTATGCCCGATTCAAAAAGTTCCGGAACAAATTTATCACAGGAGTTTATTGACAAATACAAGGATATCCTTGACCCTGACGGCGACGGATTTGTGAATGTTTCCGGAGGTTTTCATGATGCAGGTGACCATGTTAAATTTGGTATGCCTGAAAATTATGCAGCTTCAACTGTTGGTTGGGGATATTATGAATTTCGTGATTCATATATAAAAACCGGTCAGCAGGAACACATTGAAACAATATTGAGATATTTTAATGACTATCTTATGAAATGTACTTTCCGTGATGATAATGGTAATGTTATAGCACATTGTTATCAGGTGGGAGACGGAGATATAGACCATTCTTACTGGAATTCTCCGGAAGTTGACACTATGGTAAGACCAGCATTTTTTCTTACGGCTGATAAACCGCAGACTGATTATGTAGCTTCTGCCGCTGCCTCTCTTGCTATAAATTATCTTAATTTCAAGGAAACTGACCCGGATTATGCTCAGAAATCACTTGATTATGCGAAAGCTCTGTTTGATTTTGCAATGAAAAATCCAAAACAATTAAGTGATAACAGTGATGGCCCTAAATCTTATTATAATTCGGCAAAGTGGCAAGACGATTATTGTTGGGCAGCTGCATGGCTTTATAAGATAACTGGTGAACATAAATACCTTGAAGAAATATATCCTAATTATGATTATTATGCTACACCATGCTATGTTCATTGCTGGAATGACGTATGGGGCGGAGTTCAGTGTATTCTTGGCGAAATTTCAATGGATAAGCCACTTAAAGAGGGTGAATATGTTTATCCGAATTTCATAGACGAATTTAAAGAAACTGCCGGAAAAAGTCCTTATGAAGAAATGAACTGTTGGAATTCAGTATCTGAAGCAATTGAAGCTTATATGTCCGGAAAACTGGGAAAAATTACACCAGCAGGTTATTGGTGGCTTGATACATGGGGTTCAGCAAGATATAATACTGCCGCACAACTTATGGCACTAGTTTATGATAAGTACGCCAATGACGGAAAAGCCGGAAAATACAGTGAATGGGCTAAAAGTCAAATGGAATATATTATGGGCAATAATCCGCTGAACCGTTCCTATATTGTCGGATATAATGAAAATTCAGTTAAATATCCTCATCACAGAGCTTGTTCCGGACTTACAAAATGTGAAGACCCAGATGAACACAGATATGTTCTTTATGGTGCATTGGTAGGTGGTCCTGATGATACTGACAAGCATAATGACATAACAAAAGACTGGACTTACAATGAAGTAACTATTGATTATAATGCTGCATTTGTCGGAGCGTGTGCCGGTCTGTATGAATTTTTCGGTACTGACGATATGAAACCAACTACTAATTTTCCTCCTGCTCCAAAATTTGGTGGAGATGAAAACGGCGGTAATAATTATTGGGTAACTGCTTGCGGTATTGATGACCTTAATTCTGATGGCTGTGGAGTAACTAAAGTTTCATTAATGGTTATGACTGATTCTACAAAAGTAAACAATGATATTTCAGTAAGATATTATTTCAATAGTTCAGAAATATCTGATATAAATCTTGTTTCAGCAAGCAAACTTTATGACCAGGCAGAAGTTGAAGCCGGCGCAACAAGTACAATAAGCGGGCCTTATAAATATGATAAAATGCCCGATACCTATTACATTGAAATAAAGTGGGACGACTATAATATAGCAAATTCGGGAAAGAAGTATCAGTTTACAGTGGGAATGTACTATGGTGACAAGTGGAATCCTGAAAATGACTGGAGTTATGACGGTCTTAAAATTTATAGTAGTAATGACGCATTTTTCGGTACTGGAAATGAAGTGAAAACAGATAATATCTGCGTTTATTCAAATGGTGTCCATGTCGGAGGAACTGAACCTGACGGAAGCAAACCGGAAAATAATGAAAGCACTTCAGAAACTTCTTCCGGAAGTGATGATATTTTCTACGGTGATGCAAATTGCGACAATGAAATAAGTATTGCAGATGCCGTAATTATAATGCAGGCAATTTCGAATTCCGATGAGTATAAGCTTAGTGAACAGGGCGAAAAAAATGCTGACGTTGTAGGAAATGACGGCGTTACAAGCAAAGATGCTCTTGTAATTCAAATGATTAATGCAGATGTTATAAAACAATCAGACCTTCCTCTTGAAAAACTTGATTAAATATAACAAAAATGACTTTCCGGAATTATCTGGAAAGTCATTTTTTAAATTATTAGGAGATAAGCATTTGTTTTAAAAGTACAAGGTCAAAAACATCAATAACATCATCTTTATTTAAATCCGCAGACTGCCAGTTTTCAAGACTGCTTTCACCGATAAGCCATTTTTGAAGTGAAACAACATCAGCAACATTGAATACTCCGTCGTTGTTTACATCTCCTGAAATTTTGTCGTCACGGATATTTTTTATCATATTAAGAGAAGATACGTTTATAATGGTGTTATCTGATTTGAGGTATGCAAAAGTTATTTCAATAACATCACCATATTCATAATTCAATAGATTTTTTGAATCATCATCATAGTAATCTTTAGTTAAATTATATGTTCCGTGTTCTTGAAAAATGACCTGATTTTCATTAGTTTCAATTATTGTATCAGTGAATGAAATGCTGTCTGTTTCAGGCATTTGTGTAATATCAAAACGTCCTTCTTCATCTTTTATTTTAGTCCACATATAACGGAGCATCCAGCCGTCAAAATCGGTTATCTTAGTAGCAGAACCAGCCATCATAAGAGAGTTTTCACCGCCTGGGAAACCTCCTGGTGGGAAACCATTTGATTCACCCTCACCGCCGTAAAAATCGGTCATACCGAAACCGTGACCTATTTCATGTTCGAGAACGTGAATATTTGAACCGTCAAGCATATTAATATAAGCGTCGTCCGAAAGTCGCTGACCCCAGTCACCACCGCAACCTCCTATTGACGGAAAACCTTGAGTTCCCCAAAGATACATATCGAATCTTTTGTCTAAACCGCCCGGATATTCATAATTCGGGTCGGAGAAGTGGTCAAAACGTGAAAGAGAAGACGGGGCAAGAGGTTCTTTATCGGGAACAGGATTGTTTTCCCTGTCTGGTACATTGTCATACTGTGAATCATATGGAATAGTATCCGTATAAACTATTTCATCAGGTTGGCGGTCAAGTATACAGCTTTCATCAATTACAGCCCAGCCGACTATTTTAACATCTATGTGTTCATATGGCCAGTTTTCATAACCGGCAAGCCAACTGTTCCAACCGTTTATGCTGTCGGAAACAAGTTTTTCCATTTTTTGACGCTGTTCAAGAGTGAGCTGTTTGTGGGACTGCCATTTAACAACATAGTTTATAGTACCTTTTCCGGCTATAATCTGGTCAAAAATAATATTACGTCTTTCTGTGGATTTTTCAGCAACTATTCTGTTATTCCAAATCCAGTCGGCAGCGGTTTGGTAATCCTGAGGCATATCCTCAATTGATAAATCTTTTGCATAGGTCTGTATTGATGTTGAAATATTCTCCGGAAGAATTACCGGAATAGTTCCAAGCATTGCGACTCCGAGAAGTGCTGAACCAATGCGTTTTAAAAATTTTAATTTCATATTAATAACTCCTGTAAATAAAAAAAATAAATATTATATTTGTTCACATTATATCATATGTGTATATAAATTGTCAATAATCTTGAAAAAATATTTTTATTTTTACTATATAAATTAATTGCTATTGAAAAATCAAACAAATTTTATTTGAAATACAAAAAATATATATTCAAGTTGATTGATTTGGATAATAGGTATGGACAATCTAAACACAAAATGATATAATTATACTAAACTAATACTACGAATGGAGTGGAATAATGAACAAAATTATTGCGGAAAGAAGTACCAAAACCATTTACAGTGACGGATATAAATGCATGAAAGTTTTCAATAATCAGTATTCAAGTTCTGATGTGCTTAATGAAGCTTTCAATCAGGCTATGGCGGAAAATGAAGGGCTTAGCGTGCCGAAAATAATTGAGGTTTCAAGTTATGACGGAAAGTGGGCAATAGTTTCTGAATACATAAACGGCAAATCCCTTTCACAGCTTATGGAAGAAAATCCGGATAATATGCAAGGTTATCTTAATTTGTTTGTTGATTTGCAGTTAGATGTTCATTCAAAGAGATGTCCTACTTTGAAACGTCTTGATGATAAGTTGCATCACCGTATAGAACAGTCAGTGCTTTCAGCTACAGACCGTTTTGCATTGCATACACGTCTTGAAAGTTTTCCTAAAAACAGCAAGCTGTGTCATGGAGATTTCAACCCGTCAAATATAATAATCTCAGAAGACGGAAAGCCATATATTATTGACTGGTCACACGCTGTACAGGGAAATGCATCAGCAGAAACAGCTATAACTTATCTTACTTTTATATTAAATCATAACAAAGATATCGCTGAAAAATATATAAATCTTTTCTGTGAAAAAAGCGGTACATCTTTGGAATATATAAAAAGGTGGATTCCTATTGTTGCCTCGGCAATGACTATAAACAGATATACTGATGAACGTGATTATCTGCTTGAATTTGTAGAAAACGGATTTTCAGGAAAATAATTTAATTTTTTATGAGGTGAAAAAATGAGAAGATTTGATACAAAAGTACAATATCTTAAATATAGAGTTCTCTGTGAGGTTGCACGACAGGCGTGGAACGGCAAGTTATTGGAAAATATTATGAATATTCCTGAAATTATAGTACCCGGAAAAGAGTCAACAATGCATTGCTGTATATATAAAGACAGAGCAATTATTTCAAAACAGGTTAAAATTGCAATAGGTGGAGATAAAGAAAATCCTAATGTAATTGAAGTTATTGACATTGCCTGTGATGAATGTTCAACTGTCGGCTATGAAATAACAGATTTCTGCCGTGGCTGTCTTGCACATAGATGTGAAAATGCCTGTCCAAGAGGTGCTATTTATTATGATTACAATCATAAAGCCCATATTGATAAGGAAAAATGCATAGAATGCGGACTTTGTGCTAAAGTATGTCCATATTCTGCGATTATAAACAGAAAACGTCCCTGTCAGATTGCCTGCAAAGTAAAGGCTATTTCAATTAACGAAGACGGTTCAGCAAATATTGATAACAGCAAATGTATAGAATGCGGTGCTTGCGTGTATCAATGTCCATTTGGTGCTATTGTGGATAAATCTTATATACTTGATGTAATAGATATAATTAAGAAAAGTAATGATAATTCCGATTATAAAGTTTATGCAGTGGTTGCACCGTCTATATCAGGTCAGTTTTTGTATGCAAAAATTGGTCAGGTAATCACCGGACTTAAAAAACTTGGATTTTATGATGTTGTAGAAGCCGGATTAGGTGCTGATATGGTTGCAGATACAGAAGCACAGGAACTCGCAGAAAAAGGCTTTTTAACAAGTTCATGTTGTCCTGCTTTTGTATCGTACATAAAGAAAGCATTTCCGAATATGGTTGGAAATATTTCACATAACCTTTCACCTATGGCGGAGATTTCAAAGCATATTAAAGAAAAGGACAAATCTGCAAAAGTTGTCTTTATCGGACCTTGTACCGCTAAAAAATCTGAAATAAAACTTGATACTGTAAAACCTTATGTAGATGTAGTTATGACATTTGAAGAACTTCAGGCTATGTTTGATAGTCGTGACATTGATATAAACACTTTGGAAGAGGGTTCTTTGAATGATGCATCATTCTATGGAAGAATCTTTGCAAGAAGTGGAGGACTTTCTGAGGCAGTTGCACAGGCTATTAAAGAAAACAATCTTGAAGGTTTTGAATTGAAGTCATGTATTTGCAATGGCGTAGATGAATGTAAATTAGCACTTACAAAGGCTCAAAGAAAAGTACTTAAAGAAAATTTCATAGAAGGAATGGTTTGTACAGACGGTTGCATAGGCGGAGCAGGCTGTCTTACTCATGGAGCAAAAAACAAAGCTCAGGTTGATAAGTATGGAAAAGAAGCTTCTGAAAAAAGTATCAAAGGTGCTATACAAAATTCAAAAATATAAAATAATTAATACTGAACTGTGTGGATATTTTCCGCACAGTTTTTATTTTTTTAAAGAAATATTTAAAATTTGCTTGCATTTTATTAAAAAGTATGCTACAATAATGTTACATTATATTTGAGGCATTTGTGGATAAATTTTAGTCAACTTTTTACAACGGAGGAATGATTTTATATGTGTATGAAGAAAAAAGTATCGGCATTGTTGGCTGGAGTACTTTCAATGGTTACTCTTAACAGTGTTCCGATGTGTGTCCCTTATGCAAACGCTCTTAATATTAATAACACTAAGAATAATGTTGTAGAATACCTTGACAGAGGTATAAGTGCTGTAAATACCGGTTCGGGTATGCTTGTTAACTGGCGTTTTCTTGCGTCAGACCCAGATGATGCGGTATTTAAGCTTTATCGTGATAACACTCTTATTTACACAAGTACAGACAAGGATAATTCCTATTCAAAAGGTGCTACTTGTTTTCTTGACAAATCAGGAAATTCAAAATCTGCATATAAAGTAGAATGTTACAGTGATTCAAAGCTTATCAGCAGTGATGTTTGTTCTTTGAAATCCGATAATGCTTATTTTGATATAAAACTTGACAAACCAGGTTCGCAATACACTCCTAATGATATGTCAGTTGGTGATGTGGACGGCGACGGTCAGTATGAACTTTTCTTGAAATGGGACCCTGCAAATTCTAAGGACAATTCTCAAAAAGGTAAAACAGATAAAGTATACATTGACTGTTACAGAATGGACGGCACTAAATTATGGAGAATTGATTTAGGTGTTAATATTCGTGCAGGTGCTCACTATACACAATTTTTTGTTGCAGATTATGACCTTGACGGTAAAGCAGAAATGTGTTGCAAAACAGCAGACGGCACTAAAGACGGAGTCGGTAATGTTATCGGTGACGCTTCAAAGGATTATCGCAATTCCAATGGTTTCATTATCACAGGCGACGAATATTACACGCTTTTTGACGGTGCAACAGGTAAGGCTCTTGATACCATTCCTTATGAACCGTCACGTGGCAACACAAAAGCATGGGGTAAAAGTTCTGATGCCACTAATCGTGTAGACCGTTTCTGGGGGACTACAGCATATCTTGACGGTGTACACCCTTGTGTCGTTACCGGTCGTGGATATTACGGAAGAATGACTGCAACAGCTTATAAAGTCGAAAATAAAAAACTCGTTAAACTTTGGTTTTTTGATACCGGAACAAGCAGTAGTTCTGCCGGATATGGTGATGGAAATCACAATACCATGCCCGCAGATGTTGACGGAGACGGAAAACAGGAAATTATAACAGGTTCTACTTGCATAGACGATAACGGAAAAATTCTCTGGAATACAAATCAGGGTCATGGTGACGCTATGCACGTTGGAGACCTTGACCCAGAAAATCCAGGGCTTGAAGCTTGGATTTGTCATGAAGATAAACCTTATGGTGTTTCACTTATAGATTGTGATACCGGTAAAATTATTTTCCATAATAACGGTTCAGGCGATACGGGAAGATGTTGTGCCGATAATATATGGGCTGGCAATCCTGGTGCTGAACTTTGGGGAAATCGTGAATCAGATGGTTCAACACCTGTAAAAAATGTAAAGGGTGAAACTCTTTCCTGTCGTCGTCCTGCTATAAATTTCCTTAGTTACTGGGACGGGGATTTAGAACGTGAAATACTTGACGGTTATACAGATTCTCCTGCTACTATCTACAAAATGAACGATAAAGGTACTCTTGATACACTTCTTACAACTGACGGCTATTATACCTGTAATACAACTAAAGGTACACCTTGTCTTTCTGCTGATATTTTCGGTGACTGGCGTGAAGAACTTATTGTACGTTCGGCTGACGGAAATTCAATCCGAATATATGCCACTACATATGATACTGATTACAGAGTACAATGTTTAATGCATGACCCGCAGTATCGTTCACAGGTTTCTGCACAGAATACTGCTTATAATCAACCTCCGCATACAAGCTTTTTCTTGGGTACGGGTTACGAAATGCCCGAACGTTCTAAATGTACTGTAAATAATTCAAATGGCGGTACAGTTGTACAACCTGAAAAGAAAGCTGTTGTAATGGATACTTCTGTTAAGTATATGTTTAAGAACGTTGGTAGCGGTCTTTATATGGAAGTAGATGGTGCAAAAGCTGAAGCTGGAGCAAACGTTCAACAGTGGGGTGCGGACGGCGAAGCGGTTCAGAATACCTGGAAGCTTAAAGATGCTGGTGACGGTTATTATTATATACGTTCATGCGTTGGAGACGGAAAAACATATTACCTTGATTTATCAAAAGGTAGTTCTGCTGACGGTACTAATATAGGTCTTTGGACTCTCAATGAATCAGATGCTCTTAAATTCAAGTTCCTTGATAATGGTGACGGTTCTTACAGCATTGTCACAAAAGCAAGCAAGGACGGAAGTTGTGTAAGTGTAGAAAGCAATTCAACAGCATCAGGTGCTAATATAATTCAATGGACTGCAAATGGAAGTGATTCTCAGAAGTGGACTATTGAAACAATTACTATTAAAGACGGTGTTGAATTAGATACTACTAAAAATTACATGATTCAAAATGTTAACAGCGGAAAATTCCTTGAAGTTCAGGACGGCAAAAATGAAGCAGGTGCAAACGTTCAGCAATGGGGAGCAGATACAGAAAATCCCGCTCAGCACAATGTATGGCATTTTGAAAAAGTCAACTGGGGTTATTATTATGTTTATTCAGGAGTAGGAGAAGGAAATAATTTACTTCTCCAGTGTGATAACAACAAGGACGGTTCAAATATATACATCAATGATTTTATAAAATCAAGCAATCAGTATTTTAAATTTGTTGATAACGAAGACGGTACTTATACTATTGTAACACGTTCTTCAAAGGATTTATCATGTGTTGAAGTTGCTTCAGCAGATAAAAATTCCGGTGCAAACGTTCAGCAATGGACATGGAATGACAACAACTGTCAGAAATGGAAACTTATTCCGGTAGATTATACACTTCCATATCAGAAACCCCAGACTATAAAAGGAGATGTTAACAAAGACGGAAAATTAAGTACAGAAGATGCAGTACTTATGCAGAAATGGCTTATCGGTTCGAGTGATTCTTCTCTTGCAGACTGGAAAGCCGGCGATTTTACCGGAGATGGTGTAATTGATGTATTTGACCTCATAGAAATGCGTAAAACTCTTATCAAATAAAATATAAAAAACGCTCTCTCAATGAGAGCGTTTTTCATATGTTGACAATTTATCCGAAAAATTGTAAAATATAATTAATAAATAAAGGAGTATTAATATTATGGAAATTATTACAGATATGACCTTTGGTGAAGAACGTGCTTTGTATAACAGCAAAAATATTATTCTTAAAAACTGCTCATTTGACGGTATTGAGGACGGCGAAAGTGCATTAAAGGAAAGCAGTGATATAAAAGTTGAGAATTGTTATTGTAATTTGCGTTATCCTTTCTGGCATGATGATAATATAAAAATATTCAATTCTGAAATGACAGAGTTATGCCGTGCGGCTTTATGGTATTCTAAGGATATTGAGATAAATAATTCAAAACTTCATGGTATAAAGGCATTACGTGAATGTTCAGATGTTGAAATGAATAATTGTGATATTGTTTCTACGGAATTTGGCTGGTCTGTAACAAATATAACTATGAATAACTGCTCAGCTAAAAGCGAATATTTTATGATGCGTTCATCTGGACTTAAATTCAATCATGTTAAACTTGATGGAAAATATTCATTTCAGTACATAAAAAATTCAGTCTTTGAAGATTGCATTTTCGATACAAAGGACGCTTTCTGGCACGCTGAAAATATAATTGTCCGCAACAGTCTGGTTAAAGGCGAATATTTAGCATGGTATTCTAAAAATCTCACTTTTGAAAACTGTAAAATCATAGGCACTCAACCGTTATGTTACTGCAAAGAACTTAAAATTATTAATTGTGAAATGATTGATACAGACCTTTGTTTTGAAAAATCTGATGTTGAAGCATATATAACAACTCCGGTAATAAGCATAAAAAATCCGTTTTTTGGAAAAATTTTTGTACCGGAAGTATCTGAAATAATTCGTGATGATGAAAATTCAAAATCTGAAATAATAGTTAATCAGCTTACAGGAGAAAAATTATGCCAAATATAATTGAAACAGACAGACTTGACATTCCTGAACTTGTTCCATATACGATAACTTCAGAAATACAGTTAAAACGTTATTATGAACCGCAACTTGGACTTTTTATAGCTGAAAGTCCTAAAGTAATTCGACTTGCTCTTGATGCAGGTTACGAACCGGTTTCGGTACTTGCTGAGAGAAAATATATAACAGGTCAGGCAAAAGATATTATTGAACGTTTAGGAAATGTTAATGTTTACACAGCAGACAGTGAGATTCTCACTAAAATAATGGGCTTTAAACTCACTCAGGGAATGTTATGTGCCATGAAAAGAAAACCTTTGCCGACAGTTAATGAAATACTTCAAAAGGCAGACAGAATAGCAATATTAGAGGACGTTATGAATCAGACAAATGTAGGAGCAATAATGCGTTCTGCAACAGCAATGAAAATTCAGGCAGTTTTGCTTACTCCGGCAAGCAGTGACCCTTTATATAGACGGTCATTGCGTGTGAGTATGGGAACTGTTTTCAAAATGAACTGGACTTATTTTGATAATAATAGCTATATAAATAAGCTTAAAGAATATGGATTTACAACACTTGCAATGGCACTTCATGACAATACAGTTGATATTGATAATCCCATTCTTAAATCCTTTGAAAAAACTGCCATTATACTTGGAACAGAGGGCGAAGGACTGAAACAATCCACAATAGAATCATGTGATTATACTGTTAAAATCCCTATGGCAGAGGGAGTAGACTCGCTTAATGTAGCAGCAGCAAGTGCTGTGGCTTTCTGGGAACTCTCAAAATAATTTTATTTGATAAAGATTTCTTTTTGTACGCCTATATCTCCCTCAAGATTGTATGTTACAGTATATACAAGAGATGTATCGTTTTTTTGTGTTTCAATGGTTCTGTCAAGAATTGTAATATCGTCATTTAAAAAATTTTTTTCATATAGATAAATTTTTTCCATGATTTTTTGTGAAAGTTCTTCATCACTGAATGTTATTTCAGTCAATTCAGTTTCAGTGATTTTGTTTTTTAGAATACCCATTGGAATTTTTTTCCCCAGAATTTTAAAATACTTTAAAGTTTCATCAGAATTATAATTATCATATTTATTTTTTCCAAAAGTCAATGGTATTTTAAAACTGAAAAGTTTAAGATACTTTTCTGTTGAAGTTTTTCCAGTAGGATTATAATATTCTGTTGTGTAGTTTTCTTCAAAAGTAACTGTTTCCGAATAAGTTCCGGTAATCGTTCCCATAGCATGATGCAGATTTACATGACCTGTTTCGTCTTTTGTAACGCCGTTTATAAGTAAAGTTCCTTTAGGTACATAATCCCCAACTTTATGCATAAGCTGACCATCATAAATTGAAGTATAAGTTATGTAAGCGTCTTTTCCGGAAATCACATTACAAGGCATACGTTCATTAATCATTTGTGGCTTTTCAACTATTTCTGTAACTTCCACAACTATGCGGTTTCCGGTGATATGCATACCAGCCCATGATATTCCGTCAACCATGAGTCGTAATTCATTTTCACAATAGGGAAAGTTTATATCTTTAATAGGAGTTCCTTGTTTAATATTGAGTTCTTCAAGAGCTGAAATAATTGTTGAATCGCTTACTTTGGAATTTCCTTGAATTTCGATTGTCATAACTGTTTTTGAAAGGTACATTGATGCAGTAATCAAAATAATAATTCCTGCGATTATTCCGAAACGTTTTTTATGGCGTATGATAACTGATGAAATTGTATCATATTCAAAACTTGATAAATCTATATTTAGATTTTCGGCAATTGATTGTATTTCTTTAAGGTCACATCGGTAAATTTCAGCATAAAAAACGTTATTACGGCAATATTGTGCAAAACAGTCTATATTGCTTTCGTGCAAAGTGTTTATAAATTTATATAGATTTCTTCCTTCCGCATTAATTTTCACACACCCTTTCAACTGATTTTTCATTGTTTTCAGAGTTCCTTTCTATAAATTCTACATGAGAAATTTTTCCGTTTATAAGCAGACCGTCTTTATGAAAGTCATACGCTCTTAAATTGCTTCCCCATATATTTATACAGAGATTTCCGGATATCAGTCGCATGAATATTTCGCTGTATTCTTCAATTCTGCGACAATTTTCAATAAGCATTTCCTTGTTGTTGTTCATATGGATAAGCGGGGTAAGATAAAAAGTTTCAAGAGCTTTATCAGCAATTTTTTTAAACATAATATCACTCCAGTTTAAGAGGTTTTAGTTTTTCGTACTCGCAGAAAAGAAAAAATGTCATAATGATAAGAATTACAGACGGCACGGGAGAATGTGCCTGATGTGTACATATATTAAGCTTTGAAGTAGGTACGGTTTCACCGGCGAGCATGAATGGCATTATAATTCTGCATATAACGAAACTTATTAAAGCAGTCAGGATTCTTATAATAATAAGTGGTTTAAGTGAAAGTTTTCCGGAAATTGCAGAAATCTGAAATATTACGCATATTCCTCCGAATGTTACCAGAAAACTAAGATATGGTAAAAGTTCATAATTATCTGTTGAAAAACCATTAATGGCAGTAACATCAATAATGGCAGTAATAAATTGTTGTGAATCTGATAATGACAGGGAAGTTATTTTTGAAAGAAATCCACCGATAAATGATATTATACCGGAATACTTTAAGATTTCAGTAACCACCGCAAATGCTGTTACCATAAAACATATATTCATTATTGAATGACCGCCATTTATAACGCATTCTGTAAGCATTTCGGGAGAAAATCTTATTACAGATTTTTCTTTGATATTTTTGCAGTTTTTCCGCATTAACAGCGAAATTATAAATGCTGAAATTACATTTGCACTCAAAGCCGATATAAAAATTATATTTCCTGCTAAATGATTTCCGTAAAGCTGTTCTGCTATACAACCATATATAAAAGCCGAACCCGCTCCGAAACACAATCCGCTGAATATTTCAGCACGTTTTTTTTCAATCAATCTGCTTTCGTATGCTGAACACAGCATTTTAGTGCCAACCGGATATCCTGCAATCATGCTGAATAAGAATATTGAAAAAACTACTTTTTCCATTCCGAAAAAAATTTTTCCTGTAATTCCCGTGAAATTTGAAATTTTGCTGATAATGCCACTTTTTATAAGTAGGGACGGTACAATCATCATTGCATAAAGAGACGGTATAATTACATATATACAGCGTTCAAGAGCTATCGAAACTGCACAATTTATTATATCTGTTTTTATAAGACAGAATATTGCTATACATACCAACAAAAGAACTTCTATATAAATTATTTTTTTCCTCATAATATTCCCCCTGATTAATTTTATTAAGTTTTGTCTAAAATTATGTTGAAATGAAAAAATTGTGAAATTTCGGGAAATACCTTGACAACCTGTTATATATATTATATAATTAAAATAACAACATTTCTGTTGTTCCGATTTTTTCATGAAAAGAGGGATTTTCATATGAGCAAAAAGAAGAAAGAAGACTATCCACGTAAAGTGTTTGGTACAAGCTTAGCTGTACTTGGTGCAGTGTTTGTTGCAATATTGTCCATACTGTACATTGTTTATAAAAGCTGGAGTGCAAAGCTTGACTTTGAAAAATGGAAAGACTATGATGAATGTGGAATATAAAAAATTATGGAACGGATTTGCTTCGTTCCATTTTTTATTTAACTATTGATAAATTTCCTGCAATATGTTATTATAAAAGTATGATTTTTTAAAAGGAGACTATTTATGCTTATTTCTTTGAATAACATCAATAAATTTTATAATGGCAATCAGTTACTTAATAATATATCGTTATCCATTGACGAAAATGACAAAATAGGTCTTGTCGGAAATAATGGCTGTGGCAAATCAACACTTCTTAAAATAATAACAGGTTCTGTTGAACCAGATAGATTTACTGAAAAAGATGGTATTATTTCAATGGCTTCAAAGACAACTATAGGTTATCTTGAACAAATGGGCGGTCTTGATTCAGAAAAAACGGTCATGGCAGAAATGCAGAGTGTTTTTGATGATATGCATAAAGCTATTGAACGCTTACGTGAAATTGAATCCGAAATTGAAACAGGTGACAACTCATCTGCTGACGAATATCAATGTTTGTCATCATGGATTGAGGCTAATGACGGTTATAATACTGACGTTAAAATAAGAACTGTTCTGAATGGTATGGGATTCTCTGAAAATGAACTTAACAGAACTGTTTCAGGATTCAGCGGAGGAGAAAAAACACGTTTATGCATTGCAAGGTTACTTCTTGAAGAACCTAATTTGCTTATTCTTGATGAACCTACTAATCATCTTGATTTTAAAACTATTATGTGGCTTGAAGATTATTTGCGTTCATATAAGGGAGCGGTTTTGATTGTATCTCATGACAGATATTTTCTTGATAGGTTATGTACTTCGATATGTGAAATAGAAAGAGGTATCTTAAAACGCTATAAGGGCAACTATTCGGCGTTTGTGCGACAGCGTGAAGAAAATGACACCCGTCAGGCTAAGGAATACGAATTACAGCAAAAACAGATTGCAAAGCTTGAAGATTATGTAGCTAAAAACCTTGTTCGTGCATCAACTACAAAAATGGCTCAGAGTAAACGAAAACAACTCGAAAAAATGGAAGTAATTGAAAAGCCGTTTCATGAAACAAAATCTGCTAAAATACACTTTACATATGCAGTTGAACCTCCTTTAGACGTTCTCAAAGTAAAGGGCGTTGATATTTCAGTAGGTGAGGGAAGTTCACATAAAACTCTCGTTGACGAAATAAATTTTGAAGTTCGTCGTGGTGAAAAAATCGGAATTATAGGCGATAACGGTATAGGAAAATCAACACTTCTTAAAATCATACAGGAAAAACTTTCTCATAAAGGTATTGTTCGCTGGAACAGTAACATTAAAATATCATACTTTGAGCAGGAAAGCACTAACCTTAATCGTGAACTTACAGTCATGGAAGAAATTCATAGCCGTTATCCGTCAATGTCTGACTTGGAAGTGCGAAATCTTCTTGCACAGGTAAGACTTGTCGGAGAAAATGTTTTCAAACAGACAGGAGTTATAAGCGGTGGAGAACGTGCAAAATTGTGTTTTGCAATTATGATGCAGGAACATGGAAACGTTCTTATTCTTGATGAACCTACCAATCATCTTGATTTGTCATCAAAGGAAGCTATTGAAGAGGCTCTCGCCGAATATACCGGAACTATTATATTTGTTTCGCATGACAGATACTTATTAAGTAAGATTGCTGACCGTCTTATTGAACTCACTGACGGTACATATCGTTTACATAATTATGGATTTGAAAAATATCTTGATGTACTCCGAAACGAACAGGCAGAACAGAAAAAATTAGCCGACGCTGAAAAATTCGCTCGTAATGCCGAACTCACTAAAGAAAAAAATGCTAAGGCATATCGCAATAAGCAACAAAGAAGTGCTGACGTTGCCCGAAAAAATGAAATGAAACGTCTTGAAAAACAAATAGATGAATTTCAGGCGGAAATTGATGCTCTTACAATTGAAATTTCTGATGAAAAAATTTATAGCAATTACGAGCTTATGAATGAAAAATGTTTACGCATTGACCAGCTTAAACAACAGATTGAAGAAAATTTTGAAAAAATGATTGAACTTGAAGAACAGTAATAATTTTTCACATAATATTGTGTACGCTATTGTAACAAATCACCAAAATTTTAATTTTATATTGAAAAATATATTTTTATATGGTATAATTATAATTAATATTTACGGTTCTAAACCGTATAAAAAATTATGGAGGTTTATTATCATGAAACACATTCAGACAATTAACAAGGCTAATCTCAAGGAATCTGCTAAAAAGGGCGGTTGTGGCAAGTGTCAGGCATCATGCCAGTCTGCTTGCAAGACTTCATGTACAGTCGCTAACCAGAAGTGCGAAAGATAAGATTTGCATTTTCTATGAGGCAGTGTTTGTAAAAAATACTGCCTCTGTTTTTGCTTATGAGGTGATAAACATGGTATTCAATTGCAAGATGTGCGGAGCTAATCTCAATGTACAGCCAGGTATGCGTATATGCAAGTGCGATTATTGTGACTCCGTACAAACAATTCCAGACCTTAGCAGTGAAAAGAAACTGCAACTTTTTAACAAGGCTAACAGCTTGCGTTTTGCGTGTGATTTTGACAGAGCATCAGATATTTATAAGGAAATTATATCCGATTTTCCGGAAGAAGCAGAAGCATATTGGGGACTTTGTCTTTGCAAGTACGGAATAGAATATGTTGTTGACCCAGAAACACAAAACAGAGTTCCAACTTGTCACCGTACGTCTTTTGAGAGGATTCAGGATATTCCGGAATTCAGAAAAGTTCTTGAATATTCAGACATAAATTTAAGAAACATTTATACACAACTGGCAGAAGTAATTGACAATATTCAGCAGAAAATTCTTAAAATTGCCGTTAAGGAAAAACCTTTTGATGTTTTTATATGCTATAAGGAAACAGATTTTGACGGAAAACGTTCTAAAGATTCCATTCTTGCTGAAAGAATCTATTCCAGACTTACACAACAGAATATAAAAGTATTTTTTGCTCCTGTAACACTCAAGGACAAATTGGGAACAGAGTTTGAACCTTACATATATTCAGCGATAAATTCTGCACAGATTATGATTTGTGTGGGCACTTCTGAAGAACATTTTGATTCTGTATGGGTTAGAAACGAATGGAGCAGGTTTGTTGAACTGATAAAAAAAGATAAGTCAAAAATACTTATTCCATGTTATTCGAATATTTCTGTAAATCAACTGCCCATTCAGTTCAGAGGATTTCAGGCACAGGATTTATCAGAAATCAATGCTTTTGATAACATAGTGAAAAATGTTCAGGATATCCTGAAAGCAAGTGAAAGTTCCAAATCACAGCTTAATATTCTTATGGAACAGTTTGAGGGACAGTTAAAAAATGAACGCAGTAAATTACGTATGCTTGAAAACGTTCATCATCAGCAGATGATTTATGAAAAGAAAAATGCTAAAAAGCTTTTCAATAAGGAATATTTTAATCCGCTTACATTGTTTCTTATTGAAAGTATTATTATCATTGTAATCATCTGTATAGTAATTATCTGTGGTTTGCCTATAGGAAGTACTTTAATATTTATAGGACTGATTTGTGGAGTGCCTTTGATTTTCTTGATTCCTTACATTAAAAAGCGTAACAAAAAGGCTTATGAAAATCTTAAACGCCGTCTTGCATATGATGAAAATGCTGACGGTTTTGACTATGGAAGTCAGAATAATGATTTGATTATGCTCAGAACAGCTGTTATGCAAAATTATGAAAAAAAGTATTTCAAAGTACCTCAAATAATTGGTTTATATTTACTCTGGTGCTGGATTATACAATTTCCATTGAGTTTTGTTATACTGGTATTTTCTGGCGGACAGTTTATTGTGACTGTTTTCAGATTTCTTTTTTTTCTGATATTGCCTGCTTTTGGCATTGCTTTAATAATAAAGCGTAACAAAAAAATTAAAAAACAACTTAATGAAGAGTTAGAAGAGATAAACAAAAAATTTAACAAGTATTAATAATAATTCTTCCACTTCTATATGTGGTGAGATGAATTGTAAAGCATAAACTTAAAAATTACCACTGTGGATTGAAAAAAATATGAAAGGAAAATTTAAAATGATACATAAGTATAAATTAAATGGATTCAATATTGTTCTTGATGTGAATAGTGGTGGTGTTCATATTGTTGATGAACTTACTTATGACCTTCTCGACAATGTAGAACCTCCGTTTTCAGAAGAATGTCCCGAAAAGGTTCTTGAAAAGCTTTCAAAAGTCTATGATACAGAAGAAATTAAAACCTGTTATAAGGAAATTGTTGAACTTTATAATGATAAGATATTATTTTCAGATGACGATTATGAAAAGTTTGCAAAATATTCCGTTGTATCTCCTGTAAAGGCTATGTGTCTTAATATTGCTCATGACTGTAACTTGCGTTGTAAATATTGCTTTGCATCTACCGGAGATTTTGGCAAGGGCAGAAAACTTATGTCCTTTGAAACAGGTAAACACGCTATTGATTTCCTGCTTGAAAATTCCGGAGACCGTCAGAATCTTGAACTTGATTTCTTTGGCGGTGAACCTTTAATGAATTTCAATGTTGTAAAGCAAATTGTAACTTATGCCCGCAGTCGTGAAAAGGAATTTAATAAAAAGTTTCGTTTTACAATCACTACTAATGGACTTTTGCTTACTGATGACAAAATAGACTTTATAAACAAAGAAATGTCTAACGTTGTACTTTCGATTGACGGAAGAAAAGAAGTTAACGACTTTATGCGTGTGAAAGTTGACGGTACAGGCTGTTATGATAAAATTTTGCCGGCATTCAAGAAATTAGTTGAAAAACGTGGCGACAAAGAATACTATGTCAGAGGAACTTTTACAAATAAAAACCTTGATTTTGCTGATGATGTATTTTCACTTTACAATGAGGGATTTGACCAGATTTCAGTAGAACCTGTTGTAGGAGATTCTGACGAATATGCACTTACTGAAAAGGATTTACCGGCTGTTTTCAATGAGTACGAAAGACTTGCAAAGAAAATCATTGAAAATGAAAAAGCCGGAAAAAAGTTTAATTTCTTTCATTTTATGATTGACCTTGACCAAGGACCATGTGCTATAAAAAGACTCCGAGGCTGTGGTTGCGGAAATGACTATGTAGCAATTACTCCGGACGGTGATATATTCCCGTGTCATCAGTTTGTAGGAATTGATGAATACAAAATGGGTAACATTGATGAAGGTACTTTCAATCAGGATATGAAAAACGATTTTGCTAAAGCACATGTTTATGCAAAGCCAGATTGTAAAAAGTGTTGGGCTAAATTCTATTGCAGTGGTGGCTGTAATGCTAACAACTATCAGTATATGGGAGATATAAGAACAGCTCATAAACTTTCATGTCAGCTTGAAAAGAAACGTCTTGAATGTGCAATTATGCTGAAAGCTATCCGTATTTTTGGTGAACATGAATAATTAAATATAATTAAAATAAGCCCGAAAGCAGTTTAAAATAACTACTTTCGGGCTTGAAATTTTTATACTATTGGATTAATTGGAGTTGTATTGTGTTTAACGTAGGATTCATTTTTTACGACTTTTACGTGACTGTAACATTCCATACCAGTACCAGCAGGAATAAGTTTACCAATAATAACGTTTTCTTTATGGGTAAAATTGATGAAGGTACTTTCAATCAGGAGATGAAAAAACGATTTTGCTAAAGCATACGTTTACGCTGTGCAATTATGCTGAAAGCTATCCGTATTTTTGGTGAACATGAATAATTAAATATAATTAAGATAATCCCGAAAGCAGTTTAAAATAACTACTTTCGGGATTGAAATTTTTATACTATTGGATTAATTGGAGTTGTATTGTGTTCAACATAGGATTCGTTTTTTACGACTTTTACGTGACTGTAGCATTCCATACCAGTACCGGCAGGAATAAGTTTACCAATAATAACGTTTTCTTTAAGTCCAAGGAGTTTATCGCTTTTTCCTCTGATAGCTGCATCTGTAAGAGCCTTTGTAGTTTCTTGGAATGATGCAGCAGCCATAAAGCTATCCGAATTGGAAGAAGCCTTTGTAATACCCTGAAGTACAGGACTTGTTTCAACAAGCTGGAGGTCATATTCACCGGCATCAATACGAGCCTGAATTTCTCCGTTGATGATATCGATTTCTTTTCTGTCAATAAGAGTACCAGGGAGAAGGTAACTGCTTCCGGTTTCTTCAACCTTGATTTTACGGAGCATCTGTCTTACAATAACTTCAATGTGCTTATCGTTGATATCAACACCCTGTAAACGATAAACTTTCTGAACTTCATTAATAATATAGTTCTGTACAGCCTGTGTACCGAGTATATTAAGAATATCAGTCGGATAAATATTACCTTCAGTAAGACGAGTTCCCTTTTCAATTTTTTCGCCTTCGGTTACTCTTACTTTAAGATTGTAAGGAATCATATAATTTTCTGTTTCGCCTGTTTCGTCGTTTGTAACAATAATATTCTGAGTTGTTTTTATTTCTTCGATATGAACTGTACCGGAAATTCTTGAAAGAATAGCTGCACCCTTAGGACGTCTGCTTTCAAAGAGTTCTTCGACACGTGGAAGACCCTGTGTAATGTCTTCGGCATCTGCGGAAGCAACACCACCAGTATGGAAAGTTCTCATAGTAAGCTGTGTACCAGGTTCACCGATTGACTGAGCAGCAATTACGCCGACAGCTTCACCGACTGAAACAATACTGTTATTTGCAAGGTTAGCACCATAACATTTTGCACAAACACCAGTTCTTGCTTTGCATTCGAGAACAGAACGGATTTTGATTTTTTCAATTCCAGAATCAATAATCTTCTTTGCGTCAGCGTCTGTGATAAGTTTGTTGCGTGAAACAATAAGTTCACCTGATTCGTCTCTGAGGTCTTCAGAAAGATATCTGCCGACAAGTCTTTCAATAAATGGTTCAACAATTTCGTTGCCGTTTTTGATTTCGTAAACTTCAATACCTTCAGTAGTTCCGCAATCTTCTTCACGGATAATAACGTCCTGTGAAACGTCAACAAGACGACGGGTAAGGTAACCAGAGTCAGCAGTACGGAGAGCGGTATCAGCAAGACCTTTTCTCGCACCTCTTGAAGCAATGAAGTATTCGAGGATATTAAGACCTTCACGGTAGTTAGCACGGATAGGAATTTCAATGACAGTACCGGAAGTATTGGCGATAAGTCCACGCATACCAGCAAGCTGACGAATCTGTGAAATAGAACCTCTCGCACCAGAGTCAGCCATCATCCAAATAGGATTGTAACGGTCGAAATTCTCTTTAAGCTTCTTTGTAACTTCGTCTGTAGTATTTGTCCAGAGAGAGATAATTTTTTTAGTTTTTTCCTGTGCGGAAATATAACCGAATTCATATTCGTTTGTAATCTGTTCAACTTCTGCGTCAGCACTTGCAAGAATCTGTTTCTTTTCAGGCGGAATTGATGCGTCACATACCGCAACAGTAAGGGCAGCTTTTGTGGAATATTTATAACCAAGTGCCTTTATTCTGTCAAGAACTTCTGAAGTTGTTGTTGTACCGTGAATTTTTATGCAACGTTCGATAATGTCTGAAAGCTGTTTTTTACCAACAAGGAATGCAATTTCAAGGTCAAACTGCTTATCGGAATTTGTTCTGTCAACATATCCGAGATTCTGTGGAATGTTTTCATTGAATATAAGTCTTCCGACAGTAGCATCGATAATCTTTGAAACCTTTTTGTCACCGATATCCTTTGTAATCTTAACTTTGATTTTAGCATGAAGTGATACATCATGTTCGTTGTAAGCCATAAGAGCCTCGTCAACATCACGGAATATTTTACCCTCACCGAGTTCGCCGGGCTTATCCATAGTGAGATAGTAAGAACCAAGTACCATATCCTGTGAAGGAACAGCAACCGGTTTACCGTCAGACGGTTTAAGGAGGTTGTTAGCTGCAAGCATAAGGAAACGTGCTTCTGCCTGAGCTTCTGCTGATAACGGAAGATGTACAGCCATTTGGTCACCGTCGAAGTCAGCGTTAAATGCTGAACATACAAGAGGGTGAAGTTTAATAGCACGACCTTCAACGAGAATCGGTTCAAAAGCCTGAATACCGAGACGGTGAAGTGTGGGGGCACGGTTAAGCATAACAGGGTGGTCTTTAATAACATCTTCGAGAGCGTCCCATACCTTGTTGTCTGCACGGTCAATAAGTTTTCTTGCACTCTTTATGTTTGCGATAGCTTTTTTGTCAACGAGTCTTTTCAGTACAAATGGTTTGAAAAGTTCAAGAGCCATTTCCTTAGGAAGTCCGCACTGATACATTTTAAGTTCAGGGCCGACAACGATAACAGAACGTCCGGAGTAGTCAACACGCTTACCGAGAAGGTTCTGACGGAAACGTCCCTGTTTACCCTTGAGCATATCGGAAAGTGATTTCAAAGCTCTGTTATTAGGACCTGTAACCGGTCTTCCGTGTCTGCCGTTATCTATGAGTGCATCAACAGCTTCCTGTAACATTCTCTTTTCGTTTCTTACGATAATGTCAGGAGCATCAAGTTCAAGCATTCTTTTAAGACGGTTATTTCTGTTTATAACACGTCTGTAAAGGTCGTTGAGGTCGGAAGTTGCATAACGTCCGCCGTCAAGCATAATCATAGGACGGAGGTCAGGCGGGATTACTGGTACAGCATCAAGAATCATCCATTCTGGCTTATTGCCTGAAAGACGGAATGCTTCAATAATCTGGAGTCTCTTTAAGAGTTTAACTTTTTTCTGACCTGCCGGAAGTCCTACAAGTTCATTTTTAAGGTCATCAGCAATAAGCTCAATATTATTTTTCCAGTCAACATCAACAAGGCTGGCAAACTTCATGCATTCTTCGCAAGTACATTCAGTAGGTTTTTTTGTACAATGTACTTTTTTAGTGCCAAGGTATATTTTTCCCATATCAACAAGACGATTTTTGAGAGCGTCATATCTTTCCGGGTCATATTCCTGAAGAAGTTTTTTTATAGCTTCTGCACCCATTTCAGCTTTGAAATCGTCACCATATTTTTCAAGATATGAGAGATATTCTTTTTCAGAAAGCATTTGTTTCTTGAAAAGTTCGGTATTGCCTGGGTCAGTAACTATATATTTCGTAAAATAGAGAACTTCTTCAAGACGTTTTTGAGATATTTCAAGAACCTGTCCGATTCTGGACGGAGTGCCTTTGAAATACCATATATGTGAAACTGGTGCTGCAAGTTCAATGTGTCCCATTCTTTCACGACGAACTCTTGCACGTGTTACTTCAACTCCACAACGGTCACAGATTTTGCCTTTGAAACGGATTTTTTTAAATTTACCGCAGTGACATTCCCAGTCCTTTGTAGGTCCGAAAATTCTTTCACAGAAAAGACCGTCACGTTCTGGTTTTTGAGTTCTGTAGTTTATGGTTTCGGGTCTTTCAACAACGCCGTAAGACCAGCTTCTGATTTGTTCAGGTGAAGCAAGACCGATTTTTATTGATTCAAAAGTATTAAATTCCAAACTGCTACCTCCTGCAAAATAAAGGGAATACAGAACTGCCGTTTTGACAGTTCTGTAAACGGATTTATGATACGGATATAATATTAGTCCTCATCGGAGGGGTCGTCAATGTCAAAGCTGTCAAAGAGGTCATTGTCATCATCTATAACGAGTTCGTCGTCTTCCTCGTCATCGAATGAAAATTCGTCATCGGTGAAGTCCTCGGAACTTTCCACATCGTTTTCGTCCTCGTCAAAAGTGAAGCCTTCTTCTCTTATATCGTCATCGGAATATTCTGTATTATCGTCAGTTTTTTCTTCTGAGAATGAAGTATCACGGGACGGCATCGGGTCATCATCATCAAAGTTTTGTTTAAGGTCGATTTCTTCCTGATTAATGTCAAGAACCTTAACATCAAGACAGAGGGACTGCATTTCCTTGATAAGAACCTTAAAGGCTTCCGGAATACCTGGTGAAGGAACATTCTGACCCTTTACAATAGCTTCATAAGTGCTTACACGTCCGAGAGTATCATCAGATTTTACTGTAAGGATTTCCTGAAGTGTATAAGCTGCACCATAAGCTTCGAGAGCCCAAACTTCCATTTCACCGAAACGCTGACCGCCAAACTGTGCCTTACCACCGAGAGGCTGTTGAGTTACGAGAGCGTAAGGACCTACTGAACGAGCATGAATTTTATCGTCAACAAGGTGGTGGAGTTTGAGGTAGTACATATAACCAACAGTTACACGGTTATCGAATTTTTCACCGGTTCTGCCGTCGTAAAGAGTAAATTTACAGTCTTCGGTAAATTCAAGGGCATTAGGATTGATAACTTTGTCCATAGAATTAAGAATAAAGTCGTCATTTCTATGAGCAAGACTATGAGCGTTTGCCTCTTTGAAGCATTCACGAATATCATCTTCATGAGCACCGTCAAAAACAGGAGTCATTATATGCCAGCCAAGAGCCTTACAAGCCATACCGAGATGAACTTCAAGAACCTGACCGATATTCATACGTGAAGGAACGCCGAGAGGGTTAAGCACGATGTCAAGAGGAGTACCGTCCGGAAGGAATGGCATATCTTCTTCAGGGAGGATACGTGAAACGACACCCTTATTACCATGACGACCAGCCATTTTATCGCCGACAGTAATTTTTCTCTTTTGTGCAATATAACAGATAACACGCATATTAACACCGGCACTGAGTTCGTCGCAGTTTTCTCTTGTAAATACCTTTACATCTACAATGACACCAGATGCACCATGCGGAACTTTAAGGGAATTATCTCTTACTTCACGGGCTTTTTCACCGAAAATAGCACGGAGGAGACGTTCTTCAGCAGTAAGTTCAGTTTCGCCCTTTGGAGTAACCTTACCAACAAGGATATCACCGGAATTAACTTCTGAACCGATACGAATAATACCATTTTCATCAAGATTAGCAAGAGCATCATCACCAACGTTAGGAATATCTCTTGTAATTTCTTCCGGACCTAATTTTGTATCACGGCATTCAATGTCATATTCTTCAATATGAACAGAAGTGAATACATCTTCACGGACAAGTCTTTCATTAAGAAGTACAGCATCTTCGTAGTTGTAACCTTCCCATGTCATGAAACCGATAAGAGCGTTTTTACCGAGTGAAATTTCGCCGTCAGCGGTAGCAGGACCATCAGCAAGTACAGTACCCTTTGTGACTTTCTGACCGACTGAAACAATAGGTTTCTGATTTACACAAGTACCCTGATTCGAGCGTTTGAATTTTGTAAGCTGGTATTTGTGTTCAATGCCTGTATCGTCAATCATATGGATTCTGTCAGCATCAACATAAGTGATAGTACCATTGTTTTCAGCAACGATACAAACACCAGAGTCAACGGCAGCTTTGTATTCCATGCCTGTACCAACGAAAGGTCTTTCGGTTTTAAGGAGAGGAACAGCTTGTTTCTGCATGTTTGAACCCATAAGAGCACGGTTAGCGTCATCGTTTTCAAGGAAAGGAATCATTGAAGTTGCAACTGAAACGACCATTTTTGGTGAAACGTCCATGAAATCAACTTTTTCACGTTCGCATTCAAGAATCTGGTCACGGTAACGAGCGTTAACACGAGGACGCTTGAGTTTTCCGTCTTCTGTAAGAGGTTCGTTAGCCTGAGCAACAACATAATTATCTTCGACATCAGCTGTCATATAAACAACTTCATTAGTAACAACGCCTGTTGTTTTGTCAACACGTCTGTAAGGAGCTTCAATGAAGCCATAGTCATTGATACGTGCAAAAGTTGCAAGATAGGAAATAAGACCGATGTTAGGACCTTCAGGAGTTTCAATAGGACACATTCTGCCATAGTGGCTGTAATGAACGTCACGTACTTCAAATCCGGCTCTGTCTCTTGAAAGACCACCAGGACCGAGGGCAGATAAACGTCTTTTATGAGTGAGTTCTGAAAGTGGATTGTTCTGGTCCATGAACTGTGAAAGTGGTGAGGAACAGAAAAATTCTTTCATAGCGGAAGAAATAGGTCTTATATTGATGAGTGACTGTGGAGTAAGAGTATTAATATCCTGTGTCTGAATGTTCATTCTTTCACGGATACCACGTTCCATTCTTGCGTAGCCTATTCTGAACTGGTTCTGAAGAAGTTCGCCTACTGAACGGATACGTCTGTTTCCGAGATGGTCAATATCATCAACAGTTCCCACACCTTCGCAGAGGTTGAGGAAGTAGCTTATAGTTGCGAAAATATCATCAAGAATAATGTGCTTTGGAACAAGTTCATCAGCACGTTTTTTTACATTTTCTTCGAGTTCGTCATCATCAGCGGAAGTTTCAAGAATTTCACGGAGAACTTTGAAAGAAACTTTTTCATTTACGCCGTATTTTTCAGCATCAAAATTAATGTATGGCTTAATGTCAACCATTCCGTTGCCAATGATTTTAGCAACTTTTGAAACCATACGTACATCAGTTTCATCTCTGTCGTTTTTGTAATATTCCTTAACTTCAACGTTTACGAAAGCGTAATAAACACCAGCCTGTTCAATTGCACAAGCTCTGTCATAAGAGATGATTTCACCAGCGTCAGCCATTATTTCGCCTGTCATAGGATTGATTACAGGTTCAGCAAGAATATGACCGGCAAGACGTGAAGCAATGCCTAATTTCTTGTTGTACTTATAACGACCAAAACGGCAAAGGTCATATCTTTTTGCATCAAAGAAAAGGTTATTGAGGTGAGTTATAGCACTTTCAACCGTAGGTGGTTCACCTGGACGGAGTTTTTTATAAACATCTATAAGGGCTTCTGAATTGTTTTTAGTGCCGTCTTTTTGTAAGATAGTTTGTTTAAGGCGGTCATCATCACCGAACATATCGTAAATTTCTTCATCGGTGCTTATTCCGAGGGCTCTTATAAAAGTAGTAATCGGGATTTTTCTGTTTTTATCAATACGTACATAAACAACGTCATTTGAATCCATTTCATACTCAAGCCATGCACCTCTGTTAGGGATAACTGTTGTGCTGAAAAGGTCTTTACCGGTTTTATCCTTTTCAAAGGCGTAGTAAACACCAGGGGAACGGACAAGCTGTGAAACTATAACACGTTCTGCACCATTGATAACGAAAGTTCCGCTGTCGGTCATAAGAGGGAAATCACCCATATAAATTTCGCTTTCACTAACCGCACCGGTTTCCTTGTTGCAAAGGGTAGCAGTTGCTCTCATAGCCACCTGATAAGTAGCACCTCTTGATTTGCATTCGGCGAGAGTGTACTTAGGTTGGGTATCAAATTTGTAGTCCTTGAAATTGAGAACAAGATTACCATTGTAGTCAGTAATGGCGGTCATATCACGGAAAACTTCACGTAAACCCTCTTCTCTGAACCACTTATATGAGTTCTTTTGAACTTCAATAAGGTTTGGCATTTCGAGGGGTTCGGTAATCTTACCGAAACTCATTCTGACATTTTTTCCCAGTTGCTTAGGTGTAACATTCACCATAGGCGGAACCTCCTTATTTTTGTATATTCAGACCTGTCCGGATTAATAAAACAGGTCATTAATTGGTGTGTGGCATCACACGAACGGAAAAATTTTTCAAAAACTCTTGACAAGCCCGTTATGGTGTGATATAATAACATGATAATAGAAGTTTCTTCTTATATCGATACATTATAATATTATAATACATTTTGTCGGATATGTCAAGAGGGTATGGCAATTTTTGTGAAAAGCACCGGATTAAATATGAAATTTAGCTTTATTTTTACAAATATGTACAAAATTTTATGAGAATTAAATTTATAAAACTGAAACTTATTTTTTCATGAAGTCGGATTAACAGAAAGGAGAATTTTTTATGAAAAGAATTATATTAATTTTGCTTGCTGTTTTTACTTTGATTTCATGTTCTGCAAAAACTGAAACTTATCCTGATTTTACAATAGATTTTCTTGATGTCGGAAAGGCTGACTGTATGATTTTAAGAACTGAAAATAGTACGGTTGTAATTGATTGCGGTGAAAAAGGCGACGGCAAAGAAATAGTTGAGTTGCTTAATGAAAATAATATAGAATCCGTTGATTATCTGATAATTACGCATTATGATAAAGACCATGTTGGCGGTTCGGCAAGGCTCATAAATGATATTGAAGTTAAAAATGTTTTAGCACCTGACTATGAAGAAGACAGTTCCGAAATGAAAAAATATCTTAAAGCCCTTGACGAAAAAAATATAACACCATCTCTTATAACGGAAGATACTTCTTTTGTACTTGACGGCGTTGAATATAATATTTACGCTCCGCAAAAAACTTTTTATGGTGAAGATGATGACAATGACTTTTCACTTGTTACAAAAGTAAGCTATCATGATACAACAATGATTTTTGCTGGTGATGCTATGGAACAGCGATTATCTGAAATCATGAATATAGGTAAATGTGATTTGCTGAAAGTTCCATATCATGGCAGAGAAATTGATAATCTTGAAAGTTTTTTGAGTGCTGTAAGTCCGGAATATGCTGTTATTTGCACTTCTAAAGGAGAATTTGCGGACGAAACTGAAAGTCTTTTAGAAAAATACAAAATACAATATTATGCTACATGTTATAATGGAAGAATTACAGCAGTAAGTGACGGTAACAAAATAACCTTTACAACAGAAAAATAGACGTATACTTAAAAAAGTATGCGTCTATTTCTGTTATTTGCGATTCTTTTTGAAATAAAGCCCTACTGCTTCACTTGCAGAAAGCATAACAATTGAAGTAATTGTACAGACTATTGAAATAACATAAAGTATTCCGGCAAGGGCAAAACTTCCGTTGTGTTGTGGAATCATTGCAAGTCCTGGGAAAACTTGTATTATTCCGCAGACGACAAGTATAAATGTTGCGAGCGATTTGAAACCGCCCATACCAGTAATAAGAGTAAGTGAACCTACAGCACTTACAATTGCAATATACATAGCAGAATTTTTAATTATGCCACCAATTCCGCTGAGGGAAGATTTATAATCAAGACCGAGTTTTCCGCCGTATAATAGGTAAAATGCTACTGCACCAACGACTCCGATAATAGCTATTACAATAGTAATTACGAAACCTTTTTCAGCAAGTTCAGCATTACGTTGTTCTTTGAGTTCAAGCATCATACGCAGACTTTCTTTAGAATCCTTTTGATTTGACGTAAGTTGTGATGATACTGCTTGTTTAGCACCTTCACGCTTTGCACGTTCAACGTCCTCATCAACGTATTTAGGAACATATTTAGGTAATTCCGGTTCTTCGTCGAGTACAGGGGCTTCAACTGGTTCTTCTGGTGGGGGAGTAGTTTCTTTTTCTTCTGGAGCAGGAGGATTATAATTATCTTCGTCCAGTACCGGTGCGGTAACTGTAGCCGGAGTTTTTTCTGCACCCATTTGTTCACGACGCATATCAAGAACCTGTTGTTGCTGTACGTCAGAAAGATTATCAAATATTGCACGTAATTCCGGATTGAAACTTGCTATTATTTCTTCATCAGTTACAATAAGTTTGTCTGAAGATGTTTCTTCCGCCTTAGAAGAAATAGTTCCCATATCGTCCAGTGTAAGAGTATCAACGCCGGTAGGAGCACCTTTTCTTACATCAAAAGCGGAATTATAATTTGATTGCATATCATCTAATACAATAGCTTCAACGCCGGTAGGAGCACCTTTTCTTATGTCAAGAGCTGGATTGTAATTGCTTTCCATACTGTCAAGTACAGGAGCATCAACACCAGTGGGAACGCCTTTTGTTGTAGATGTATTTGTATATTCTATATCTTCCAGAACAGGAGCAAAATTATTGTCATCGGGCATTAAATCACCTTCTCTTCAAAGAATTTATCTGTTTTAATTTATGTTTAGTTGTTTGATTCTGAATTAAGCCAGTCACTCATGGAAATAGAATCATTGTTAGTTGAAATATATGAATAGTATTGTAATACTATTGAGGCATCAACAGAATCTATTACCCCATCGCTGTTTATATCAGCAGCAGTTTTTTGGGGTTCTGTGAGTGGAATTAAATTATCAGTGGATATTACAGAATAAGCATTTAAAATTACAGAAGCATCAACAGAATCTATTAATCCGTCGTTGTTCAAATCGCCAAGTTTTTGTTGAGAAATGTATTTTGTTGCAGAAATCGGATAATTTGCTTTAAATGTTTCAGATGTGTAATCATAATCAAGGCTTGATGAAGACTGTTCAGAAGATGCCATAACATGAGTTATATAGCTGTTGTAGCTGTCAAAATCCTCTGTACCGCAAAGAAAATAATTACAATATTCAGTTTTTGGAAAATGCAAGTCAAATGTAGGGTCAAGCAGATAGTATACTCCATTGATTGATGCAATATTCCAAGCATGACCACCGCCGGCATCTCCGATAATCATACGGCATGAAATTCCGGCTTCTTTTGCCATACGATAGAAAAGCTGTGAAATTCCCTGACATACTGCCTCTTCATTACATAAAGCCCCATAAGCTGTATATTTCAGATATCCTTCAGCATCAAGTTTGTATGTAACATGATTTATAATGTATTCGTATATGGCTGAAATTTTTCCATATTCGTCCATATTTTGAATATTCAGTTCTTCAAGGACTTCAGAAATTTTTTGTTCAACGAGTTCTTCCTGTTCAGCATTTGTATGATATACAACATCAAAAGTTATTATAGTACTACTGCTGTAACTGCCTATGCTGTAGCCGATGCCGTTAATGGATTTACGCAGATAGTCGCCTTGATTTGCTTTGTCTGTTTCGGCTGTGGAATCAATTATAACCTGTCTGACTGTATCAAATCCGTTCCAGTCCGTAGGTACTGCAAATTCAAAGCTTTCAACACGATTTGTCATTTTTTCCCTTACATAATCGGCAAGGTTTTCGAGTGAATCAAAGTATTCAGTTTCAGTAGAACTAACATATTTTGCTGGTACTTCTGCTATTTTAAGATTAATTGCAGAGGTATCCAGTGAAACGGCGTTAGTCATCAAAGAAAAAACTGCTGTAATTGATAATATAGTTTTAATAAATTTCATACAGGACACCTCTGTTTAATATTATATAATTATCTTTCTATAACTTGGCTTCTGTCAGGACCTACGCCAACCATGCTTACATGACAGCCAACGAGTTCTTCAAGGCGTGCAATATATTTCTTGCAGTTTTCCGGAAGTTCATCAAAGGTTCTGCAATTTGAAATATCTTCCTTGAATCCTTCAAATTCTTCATAAACAGGCATACAACCGTCAAGTTCTTCAAGAGCCGGAGGGAAGTTTTCGGTAACAGAACCATCTGGTTTTTTGTAAGCAACACAAACTTTAAGAGTATCAAGACCAGCGAGAGTATCGAGTTTGTTTATAGCGAGACTGTCAAGACCATTTACTCTTACTGAATGACGTACTATAACAGCATCAAACCAGCCGGTACGTCTTGGTCTGCCTGTAGTAGTTCCGAATTCACCGCCAACATTTCTGATTTGGTCGCCTATTTCGTCATCGAGTTCAGTCGGGAATGGACCTTTGCCTACACGGGTTGTATAAGCCTTTGCAACACCGATAATATTTGTTATTTCCTTAGGACCTATACCAGTACCTATGCATACGCCGGCAGAAAGTGGGTGAGAAGATGTTACATAAGGATATGTACCAAAATCAATATCAAGAAGTGTTGCCTGAGCTCCCTCAAACATAATAGTCTTACCTGATTTTGAAGCCTCGAAAGTGAGTACTGAAACATCGTCCATATAAGGAAGAAGTCTTTTACCATATTCAGTGTACTCAGCAGTAACGGCATCAAGGTCGAAAGCTTCACCGCCATAAACTTCGGTAATGATTTTATTTTTAAGTTTGCCTGTAGCCTGAATTTTTTCAGCAAGGAGTTCAGGGTGTACAAGGTCAAACATTCTTATACCGCATCTTTCGTATTTGTCCATATAAGTAGGACCAATACCACGCTTAGTAGTGCCGATATCTTTACCGCCTCTGAAAGCTTCTGAAAGACCGTCAAGAGCGATATGCCATGGCATAACAATGTGAGCTCTTGGGTCAACTTTAAGATGAACTTCTGTCTGAATACCTCTTTCAGCGAGATTGTCAAGTTCGCTTATAAAGTCTTTAGGGTCAAGAACTACGCCAGCACCGATAAGACAAAGAGTATTCGGATAAAGAATGCCAGACGGAATGAGATGGAGTTTATAAACTTCACCATTATTTACAACAGTATGACCAGCATTATTACCGCCCTGTGAACGTACAACTACATCAGCACGGGAAGCAAGGATATCAATTACTTTACCTTTACCCTCATCGCCCCACTGAGTTCCTACAACAATATTAGCAGGCATTATTATTCCTCTTTTCATGATAATATTAGTGTCATAAGGCACACTTACAATTTATTATATCATATAGAAAATTATATTTCAATAGGTTTGAGGAAATTTTTTTCATATCTGCATAATAAAAAACCCTACCGATTGGCAGGGGAGAGAATCAGTCGTCAAGACCTATATATAATCCAGGATTATAGCCGTCACCTTTTGGACAGAGCAACCAACCTTCACCTTTGACTTCAGCCACATAAACCCAGTATTTGTTTATATCATAATCTTCTTTGCCTTCTATGCGAAATTCGACTTTTATTTTGTAAACAGTTTTAACACCTCTTGCATCGAAATCATTTTTATATAATTCCGTAATATCTTTTATTTCTGATTGAGTAAGTTCTTTTTTGTCGAGAATTTCAGCAGAAAGCTTTATGTTTTTGCCGTAATCGAGTTCTAAAGTATCTTTTTCTTTTTCAAGTGCATCATCAAAAGTCAATATATATTCGTCCCAGTCTTCTGAACTTCCGGAATCGTGTTTCAATTCGTTTATGTATTCGCTTGGCAACATAATTTTCATCATTTTTTCTGAATTATTGCGATTGTAAGCGTTTACAAAATCAGTAATCGGTTTTTCGTAATCAGGTCTTGTACTGCGGACGACCTGTTTATCAGTTCCTCCACTGAACATAAATAAAATTATTTTAATAAAAGCCACAATAATAATTATTATGCAGATTACGCCTATAATAAGCTGTCTTTTGTTAGCAACAGCAGCAGCTTTTATTTCGTGAACTGCCTGATTAGGTTGGGAACGTGCTTTAATACTTTCTGGGCAGTCACAAAGTGTGCCGTCGGGAAGTTCCTTTCCGCAAAATCCACAAAAACGCATAAACTGAACCTCCGGAAAAAAATTGTTTAAATGTATTGTAGCACAAACAGCAGTTTATGTCAAGCAAAAAAACGGACATATAAGAATATACGTCCGTTAAGATATTATTTGATAGCGTTCATAGGGTCGGTGAAAGTACCATTATGAGTGATTTCAAGGTGAAGATGCGGTGCAAGTGAACTTTCAATATCAGCCGTCTGTCCAACAAGACCGATGATATCACCGCTTATAATTGTATCGCCCTCTTGTACAGAAAGATTTTCAGCAAGATTGCAGTATTTTGAAATAAATCCGTTATGATGGTCAATTGTTACGGTAATTCCCCATAAAGCGTCTTTTTTAACAGAAGTTACTTCACCATTTGAGACTGCATAAACTTCTGAACCGATTTCCGCTTCAAAGTCAGTGCCGTTGTGAGTCTGCCATGAACCTGTTGTTTCATTTTTGACAAGTTCTGTACCGCTGAAAGATGTGAGAATATTTGAAATATCTGCAAGTGGCGGTTTGACATTATCGAGTTTTGGGGAAGCAGTTTCAACAATATCATTTTCAGGGGCAATTACTTCTTCAATCGGGTCAATATCGGCAATAACTTCGTTAAATTCATCTTCCGGAGTTTCGATAATTACTTCTTCAACGGGGATAGTTTCGATAATTACCGGTACAGCGGTTGTGATTTCGGTTGTTGTAATCGGAATATTTGCAACAACATAGGCAGTAGTAGTTTCTTTTGGAACATTATTGTATTTTTTGTCAACAGCAGTATCAGGTGAAGATACACTTGCATTTAGTTTGCTGTCTGTAAGTTTTTCACCCTCATCGTATGCAAAAAGACAAGCTGTACCAATCATTACCGCACTTATTCCGAGTGCTACATAAAATCCCTTTGAACCTTTGATTTTGTTTTCTGTCAATACATTTTTTTTCACGTATAACACCTCCGTTAATATTCTGTACAGATTAACGGTAATTTATACACATGAAAAAATCAAATATTGTTAATGATGTTCGCCTTTAAGACCGGATTTTATACCTTTTATAATAACCTGTCTTGCGTGAACGGCTTGTTCTTTTGTAAGAGGAGGAGTATCACCGAGAGGATATTCTATGCCGAGATTTTCATATTTTGGCTTAGCCATGTCATGATATGGCAGAACATCAAGTGCTTTAAGGTTTGTAAGTGTGGAAAGATATTCACCTAAGCGGAAAAGTTCGTCATCATCGTAAGTTATTCCGGGGACAACAACGTGTCTTATCCATACAGGAATATTTAAATCACGAAGATGTTCAGCAAAAGCAAGTATATTTTTATTGTCAACTCCAGTAAGCTTTTTGTGTTCAACGGGGTCAATGTGTTTGATATCAAGCATTACAAGGTCAGTGTATTTCAAAGCGTTGTCAATTTTTGAATGTTCTTCCGGATTATAAACGCCTGCTGATGTATCAAGGCAAGTGTGAATACCTTTTGATTTGGCAAGTGAAAATAATTCTGCTAAAAACTCTGGCTGTGCTAATGGTTCACCGCCTGTAGCAGTAATTCCGCCCGATTTGAAAAACTCTTTGTAAGAATCATATTCTTTCATGAGTTCTTCAGCAGTCATTTCTTTTCCTTTTCCGAATTCCCATGTATCAGGGTTATGGCAGTATTTACAGCGGAGAGGACAGCCCTGAAAGAATACTACAAATCTTACTCCCGGACCGTCTACTGTTCCGAAACTTTCTGTTGAATGAATGTGACCAATCATTTTTTAACACCTCTGTTTTTAATGTAATTTAATAATATATCATGTTCATTGGGGAGAGTTTCCTCAATTACAAGATTAAGCAATTCTTTTAAAGTATCTCCTATTTCAACGCCTTTTAATCCTAATTTTATGAGGTCATTTCCGTTTATGGCGAGCATATGCAGATTATGGCATTCATTGTTTTCTATGATTTTGTAAGTTTCTGAAAGGATTTCATCAAGTTGAATATTTTCATCACGTACAAAATCATTCTTTGCGGAATTATCGCATTTTTTCATCTCAATAAGTTCAATGAAAAGCTTATCACCTATAATGGATATGAGTTTTTTAATATTTTTTTGGGTTAAAATTTTATCACTATGATAGGCAATAAGTGTTGAAACAGTTGTAATAGAATCGTTGTCATATCGTAAACGTTTCATAATATCCTTAGTTATTTCTGAACCTATCTTAGCGTGATTATAGAAATGTCCTCTGCCTGATTCGTCAAATTTTGCACAGATAGGTTTAGCTATATCATGAAAAAATAATGCACGTCTTATCTGAATATTATCCTGCGGAGCAAAGCTGACAGCACGTACAATGTGTTCCCATACGGTATACTTATGGTATGGGGAATGTTGGTCAAAACCTATACATTTTTGAAATTCCGGAATAATTACTGTTATGATATCGCTGTATTCCAAAAGAACATTAAGACAGTTTTTTCCGCAAATAAGTTTATCAAGTTCTTCACGGATACGTTCTTTTGAAATGTTTTTTAGGCGGTCTTTCATGCTGTGAATTGCTTTGGCGGTTTTCTGTTCTATTTCAAATCCAAGTTGAGAAGAAAATCTTACAGCACGCATAATACGTAATGCATCTTCTTCAAAACGTTTTTCCGGACAGCCCACACACCTTATAATTTTATTCCGGATATCGTCTGTACCATTGAAATAGTCAGAAATTTCCCCTTTAGAATTCATAGCAATGGCGTTTATAGTAAAATCTCTTCTTGCCAAATCTTCACGCAAACTTGTGGTAAATTCCACACTGTCCGGACGGCGTGAATCTGAATATTTTCCGTCAATCCGGTAAGTAGTTATTTCATATGGGATACTGTTTAAAATAACAGTAACAGTACCATGTTTTATTCCGGTAGGGATTGTTTTGTAGTTTTTAAAAACTTCTATAATCTGTTCCGGCAGTGCATTAGTAGTTATATCGGTGTCATGAAAAGTGCGGTTCATAAGGGTATCACGTACGCACCCGCCGACAAGATAAGCTTCAAAGCCGGCATTCTCAAGAATATTAAGTATTTCTGCCGATTGGTTCAAAATTTTTTCCTCCCTTTTTTACTATTATAGAAATATTATACAACTTTTTTGCTATTAAATCAATATTAAAACACGTATTGACAACATAAAAAATTTGTAGTAAAATAATTTATGTAAATATTTTTATATTGGAGGGGTTTATATTGTCTGGAATGTCACAAATTATTCTTAATCAGACTATTGTAATGCTTATACTTATAATAATCGGTGTACTTTGTGCAAAGCTTAAACTTATAAGCAGTGCTACAAATAAAGAATTATCACAGTTTGTACTTCAAGTAGTCAATCCGGTTGTAATTTTCATGTCATATCAGAAAGATTATGAACCGAAACTTGTTAAAAACCTTTTGTTAACATTTGCTATGTCATTGCTTGCTTTTGCTATAACGATTGCTGTAGCATATTTGCTTATTCGCAGAAAAAAAGACAGAGATACGGAAATTGAACGTTTTTCAGCAATTTATTCAAACTGTGCTTTTATGGGAATACCGCTTGTATCGGCACTTTTTGGTGATGAAGGCGTATTTTACCTTACAGCATTCATAACTGTTTTTAATCTTGTAATCTGGACTCATGGTGTAATAACTATTTCCGGTGAAAAAAATTTTAAACAGGTTGTAAAAGTTTTCTATTCGCCGACAATGATAGCGATTGCACTGGGAATAATAACATTTTTCCTTAAAATAAAGTTACCAGAAGTTCCAGCTCAGGCACTTGGATTTATAAAGGAAGTAAATACTCCTATGGCAATGATTGTTTCAGGAGTCACAATATCAACTGCTAATATTCCGAAATTACTTAAAAATATACGTGTGTATTTTATATGTCTTGTCAAGTTACTTATTATACCGTTAGTATTAGCACTTGTATTTGCACCTATAGCAATAGATGAAAAGGTAAGAATGACTGTAATTGTAGCTGTTGCTTCACCTCCGGCAGCCATGTGTACATTATTCTGTCTGAAATATAATAAAAACTCTGTTTATGCATCAGAAATATTTGCTGGAGGAACTATACTGTCTGTATTAAGCTCGCCGGTGGTTGTAAATCTTACGGAAAAATTAACAAATTTGTTTCGTTAAGTTTGTCAAAAATGCTGATTTTAATTATTTTTACAAAAAGCATTTCAATTTTATAAAATATGTGTTATAATTAATATAAATTACAGCACAGGTTTATAAGAAATTACAGTTGTATTCATTCAATGTGGATATACTGTTAATTGATACTTTACTAAGAAAGGATTGAGTTTTATCACTATGGAAAAAAGAGGTATAAGCAAACTTGATTTGAAAAGACGTAACCGAATGCAGATTCTCAGAGTTATACGTGAATCAGGTCCTATTTCAAGGGTTGATGTGGCAAGTGAACTTGAAATTACACGTGCTGCCGTTACAATTATTACCAATGAAATGATTGAAGAAGGCGTTTTAATTGAAATTGGTGAAGCTCCTGTAAATGCTGAAAAACTTCAGAAAGGCAGACGAAAAATTCTTATTGATATCAACGAAAACAGCCGTTTTGCCCTTGGTGCTACTGTTGATGAAAAGGAAGTGACTGTTGGTCTTACAAATCTTGATTCTGATATTCTTGATAAGTCCAGCATGGTTATTGATGAGAGAACTACAAGCAAGGACATTATAAACTATATAATCAGAACCGGAAATGAAATGATTAATAATAGTTGTCTCACAAATGATAAAATTCTTGGTCTTGGTGTAGGTGTTGTTCCGTCTATGTGGGGAAAACTTAAAATTTTCTATAAAGACGGTGTGCTTGATTTTAGTAATTTTATTGACAAGCTTAAATCAGGTCTTGATGTTGATATTCATTGCGGAAACGCTATCGGTCTTATGGCACTTGCAAATAATGATTTCAGAACACCGAGTAATTATCAGACAAATCAGGCTTTTATATGCTATGGTAATCAGATTAACCTTGCTATCGTAAATAAAAACGAACTTTCAAGTGATTATATTTCATACACTTCAACAATTGAAAAATATATAGTAGTTCCTAATGGTAAAGCTTATGAAGGCTATCCTAATGGTTCGGTAAAAGCTGAACTTTCAAGATTAGCTATGCTTAATTCTTTCTATGAAGTGTACTCAAAAGATAAAACTCCTGTTCTTTATGAACTCACAGAGGGTGACAAGAGTCAGATTAATATGGATAATGTTTTCATGGCTCTTATGAGAGGAGAAGAAACTGTTAAAAATATTGTTGACGACCTTATAAGAAAATATACTGTACTTGTCAATAACCTTTCAGTAAGTCACTTTGCTAAAAAAATTGTTCTCCATAATTTCGGATTAAGCGAAAAGCAGTTCGATTATATAAAAAGGGAAATGGTTCATATTGTAAGTGAAGAAATCGCTGACAGGGTTGTACTTAGTAAACTTGACGGAAAAAATAATTTCCTCGGAGGTTGTTCACTTATCATTCAGAAGAACTTCTATACTAAAGGCGGTATGCATTAAAAAAATTTCTGCTGTACAGGTAATCCTGTATGGCAGTTTTTTTGTAATTTTTTTCGGAAACAGTGCATATACATTCTAAAAAGGAGTGGTAACATGGATAAAGATGTTATTGAAGAGGTTACAGAAAATAATGACACTACTGAAATATGTACCGATAATACCGAAGAACTTCTTGAAAAATATGACAACCGTTCCAAAAAGAAAGCAGATGATATTCCGGCAATGCAGACGGCTGTTTGTATTATAACGATTGTATTTATATTCGGGATTAATATTTTATATCCGGAAATAGGTGGGGGAATTTTCAATAAACTTAATGAAATGGTTTTTTCCGGAAATGAGATTTTTCCTAATCCTATTGACCTTATAACTGGACTGATTTGAACAGCTTGAAAATTAAAAACACTGAATATAGTATAAAATTTTCATTTCTTGTTTTCAATGCTCTTGTTTTTCTTTTGAGGGACAGTGCCGTTATTATGAATTTTTATGCTGTATGTATTGTTCATGAAATGGGACATCTTTTAGCAATATATATTACTGGAGGAAAAGTTAAATCTGTTGTTTTCAGTGGAATGGGTGTTATAATTAATTCGATAAAAAAGCCGGATTATGAACTTTTTATAATGCTTGCCGGAGCAGGTGCAAATCTTATTGTATTTTTTCTGCTTGGAATATTGAATATTTCTGGAATATTCCGGTGGCTTAATCTTGCAACAGCTATATATAATCTTTTGCCATACAGACAGTTGGACGGAGGAACAGCATTATGCATACTTACTGACGGAACATTGAATGAACGTATTATAAATGCAGTTCTTACAGTAATCAAGGTTATATTTTCAATTGTACTGCTTGGATTAAGTATATTTTATAGTCGGGAATTTTTTCCGTTGTTTATAGTATCTGTAATGTTATTTGTATCTGAAAGAGGAATTTCATGAAAAAGATATTTCTGATATTAATGCTTGTTTGTACTTCATGTGCAGTTAAAGACAGTTCTTTTCAGGAAATACAGCCTACATCATATACTCAGGAAATGGAACATTTGCACATTGATAATAATGATTACATTCCGATAAATTATGATAATCAAATAGGAATGTGGTTTCCGTATATGCATTTTGAGGAATATATGTACAATAAAAGTGAAGATGAATTTCGCAGTGCTGTGCATGAAAAATTTTTATCTGCCAAATCCGAAAATGTCAATACAGTGTATCTTCATATTCACCCGTGCGGAGATTCATACTATAAGTCTGAAATTTTTCCGTCGGGAGTCTATCTTGACGGAGATTATGACCCTTTGGAAATTATGCTTGATGAAGCCCATAATATAGGACTTTCCGCTCATGCATGGATTAATCCTTTGCGTTGCCAGACAGTTGAACAAATGAACAATTTATCAGATGATTTCATTATAAAACAATGGACTCAGAATTCAGAAAATCACTTTGCAGAAATTGTAAATGACAGGTGGTATCTTAATCCGGCATATGACGAAACAATAAATCTTATATGTTCGGGAATTGAAGAAATTATCACTAACTATAACGTTGACGGAATACATATTGATGATTATTTCTATCCGACTACTGAAACTTATTTTGATTGTACAGCTTTTGCAGAAAGTGGAAGTAATAACCTTTCTGAATGGCGTACTGAAAATTGTTCAAAGCTTGTAAAATCAATATATCAGACAGTCAATAAATATAATATACCTTTCGGAATAAGTCCGCAGGGAAATGTAAATGCCAATTATACAACACAATACGCTGATGTAAAATTATGGGGTTCTGAAAGCGGATATTGTGATTATATTATACCGCAAATATACTTTGGATTCAAAAATGAAAGCTGTCCTTTTGAACAGACTCTTGAACAATGGGAAAATATAGTTTCAAATGATAATATAAAACTAATTATAGGATTAGGGGCTTACAAGCTTGGAAAAGCAGATACATGGGCGGGGATTACGGGTGAAAATGAATGGCTTGAAAATCCAGATATAATAAAACAGCAGATTGAACTTATTGAAAATTCAACTGCTGACGGTTATGCACTATATTATTAAAAAAACGTCCGGAGAGAGTTTTCCGGACGTTTATAATTATTGAAAATCATGTGAGCAGGTCAAGAGAAAGTTTTCTTGAATCAACGTCATAATAATCGCCAAGTTCAGCAACATAGAAACGGAAACATACTTTTCCATTGAATTTCATTATATCTCCTTCTTCTGATACACCAAGTTCAGCAAGCTGACTGTCATCAAGTTCATTGAGATATATTGTGTTACTCTTTTCAACGCTGAATTGTTTCATTTCCTTTTCTGTAAGTTCGCTGAAATAAATGTTTCCTGTTGAATCTTCATGTTCAGCTATAAGTTCAGCATCGGGATTGAGAACATAATATCTGTCTCCGTCTCTTCCTATGCCAAAGTATGCAAGCTGTTCTTCATTAAGTTCATCAAGAGGGAGCGGGTCAACATCATGAGCAGTTTTTCCGATAGCAAATTTATCTTCAGCGTCAATATCAGACATTGAAATATTAAGTTTTGAATCAAATGTATATCCAAATTTTTCAAGTTCTTCATTTGAAACTGTAAATGCTATCTTGTCGGAAATCTTATTAAGTTCGTCTGTTATTTCAGAACGTGATTGTGTTTCCCATTCCAAGTCAATTTTTTCTGCAATAGGTCTTTCAACGTGTACAGCACGTTCCATATTTTTGAGGGTGAATGTTACAATAGGTTTATTTTTGCTGAAATAAAACTTGTCTGCATAATTCGGTTCAACATAAACGGTTGTACTGCCATTTGAACTATCTTCAGTGTTTACAATGGAATAGCGATATTTTCCCGATGGTGATACTCCGGAAGCTATAACAGTTTCTTTAGCAGTTGTCATAAAGAATGACGTAAACAGAAAATATCCTAATGCTCCGAAGATGTACATAAGGATTGTTATAGTACCCCATGCTGTTTTAGCACCTTCTCCCGCACCGGAAAACAGTAAAATAGATGCCCCTGTAATCATAATCGGAAGTATGAGTGCCCATTCACCGAAGTATAGTATTACGACGGGCAACATTGCCGGCAGTATAATAAAGCTTACTAATCGTGTGATTATCTGATTACGGGTATAGAGCATTGCAATGAGTGCAATAATTGATATGCCTGTCGTCATAAGGCATAACGATACACTTGATGTTGTATGTATATCGTAAAAAATTGAAAAGTAACAGAGACGGAAGACAAAATAAGCATATGCAACACTTACAAGAGCTGTTATTCTTTTTGTCCATACATTTGATAAAATATTTTTCATTGAAGCCTCCAAAATTGGTAATATTCAAAAACCAGTTGGTTTACAAAGTACATTATAGCATTTTCTTGGCGAAGTTACAAGATATTTTTTCATAAAATGCGAAAAAAATAAATTTTTTTTTAAAATTTGTCTTTACAAAGAATACAAAAGAATGTATAATAATCTTTATAAAACTAATGAAATAGGTGAGGATATGAAAAGAAAGATATTTATAATCTGTACTATTGTAGTAATGGTTTTGATATTTTATTTTTCTATGGAAAATTCGTCGGAATCATCTGGCAGAAGTGGGGGAGTGACAGAATTTATATTAAAATTCATTATTCCTGACTATGAGGAGATGTCCTTTAAGGAAAAGAAAAGTCTTTTGTGTCATTCAGAATATATTATACGAAAACTTGCACATTTTTCTATATATACAATGCTTGGTTTTCTTGCATCACTTGCAGTCGGAAAACGTAAACTTTTAAGTACAGGAACTCTTTTTACATTAGGATTCGGCTTTTTGTATGCTTGTTCAGATGAACTTCATCAATATTTTGTTCCGGGGCGTTCCTGTCAATTTAAAGATGTAATTATCGATACATTCGGTGTTATTACAGGGATAATAATTTCAATAATCATAATCCGGATTTATGATGTACTTAAAAATAAGTTTTCTCATTCCCCCTCTTAAAAAGAGAGGGAATTTTTTTAACGTAAGGTGGTTGTTGTTCCGGAAGCTGTCGTTGTACTGTAAGATGATGTCTGACTTCCGGAATTTGTGCCTGTAGAAGTTCCCGTACCAGTTCCGGTGACTGTTGTTTCAGGAATTTCTCCGTCTTCATTCGGAAGAACAGCAGTGGGTTCAACGCCATTAAGTCCATAACATTTCTGATATTCAAGAATTATATCACGAATCATATATTTTGAATATTCTCCTCCTTCAATAACACCGGCAAAAGCTATTTCCGGGTCATCAGCGGGAGCAAATCCAATAAAGAAAGAGTTTTGTTTGCTAAGATTGTTCTGGTCTGTCTGAGGTGTACCAGTTTTTATAGCAACGTCAAATCCAAGGTTTGAAAGGGAATATCTATATACGGGAACGTTGTGTGAAGCATCAATCATTCCGTTTATAATCGGGTCATAAAGTGAATCATAGGCAAGGTCTATTTTTTGAGCAACTGTAGGCTGTGTCTTATAAACGAGTTCGTCTGTGCCGTATTTGTAGAGACTGTCAACAATATACGGTTTGTAACGCACCCCATGATTTGCAATAGTGCTTGCAACAACTGCCATTTGCAAAGGAGTCATACCACAGTCATAGTTACCGATACCAGCCTGAATTACGAAACCTACATACCATGGCTGACCACGTTCGGCGAAAGTTTCCGGATTACAAAGGTATCCGGCAGAATCACCAGTTTCAATGCCTGTATGTGAACCGAGTCCGTATAATTCGGAATACTTTGTTATATTGTCAATTCCGAGACGACTTGAGAGTTCATAGAAATAGCTGTTACATGAAACCTGTATAGCACGTCTTGCAGAAATATATCCATGAGTTCCCGTGCATGAAAAAGTCGAGCCATGAAAATTATACCAGTGGTTGCAATAAAGGGCAGTATCCGCACTGACTATGCCTTCATTAAGACCGGCAGTAGCGGTTACAGTTTTAAAAGTTGAACCAGGTCTGTAAAGTCCATGTGTACAGCGGTTAAGCAAAGGTGAATCCTCATCATTAATGAGTTCTTCATAATTTGTGGCATAGTCTTTAAGATTGTAGGTAGGAGCAGTAGCCATTCCTTTAACAGCACCTGTTTTAGCGTCAAGAACTACAATTGCTCCCTTATGAACATCGGAAAGAGACCAGTTAGTATTTATACTTTGAAAATTGTCAAGAAAGTTGTCAAGTATTCCCTGCAATTTAATTTGATATGCACCATCAACAGTAAGTTTTACGGTGTTTCCGGAATTTGTTCTGCTGATTGTTTTTACATCGGAAACAGCACCATCTTTTACAGATATTTCTTCAATGCCGTTTTGTCCACGCAATTCGGTTTCCATAGCACTTTCAATACCGCTTTTTCCGAGAGTATCATCTAATTTATAGCCTTTTGCTTTTAATTCTTCATATTCTTCGGCGTATACAGGACCTACTGTACCTATTTCATGTGGCAGAATATCTCCACGTTCTATACGTCTTTCGGAAACCTCAACAACTTCAATACCATGATATAAATTACTGAGTTCTTTCATTTCAGTTATTGTAGTGTTGTCTACGTCTTCGGCAAGCACAAAATCATTGCTGTATGAAAATTCCTTTTCAAGCATTGCATAACGCATACCAGCAATTATACGTTTTTCACGCTGACTGTAGTTTTCAGATATTTCATAATCTGAAATAAGCTTGTCAATGCAGTTTTCAGCAGTTGCATAAACATTAAGGTGCAGATTTTCACGCACGTCCGAAACGTCTTCTTCTGTGAATTCGTAAGGTTCAGTCATTGTTATGGGAAGAGTGTCATTGAATTTATAGCTGTGTTTAAGCAAAGCCATATATGCATTTATAAGAACGTTGTTCCCCTCTGTCAAATCTTCTGTAAAGAAAGCTTTTTGCAAAACAATATCACATCTTTTGTCATTTGTAACAATAACATTTCCGTTAAAGTCTATTATTTCACCACGAGTAGCCTTTACTTCTTTTTGATAAACAAGTGCATCATCGGTGACATTGTTTTCTTTTGTTTTTTCACCGCCTACTACCTGTAATTTTACAAGTCGCATTGAACTCCATATTACTGCAAGAACAACTGCAACTACTATTATAATTGACTTAATTGTTTCCGATAATGTTTTTATATGAATCACTCCTTTCTGAAAGCGTCAATGCTGTTCACCCTTGATAGTTTCTTCGATAGTGAAGTGTGTTTTAGGCATAAGGAAATGATTGACAAGTTTCAGCAATAAGAACACAAATACTGAAGATATTACTGTATATGCCCATACTTTAAGAGTATAATCATTAAATATTATTTCCAGATGGTCATAATTCCATATTTCGTAGTAAAATTTATAGTCAAGCCAGCACTGTATGTAGGAAACAATGGCGGAAATACTTATAAAGGTTACAAATTTACTTCTGAAATAAAATTCAAATAGCAATGAAACCATTATACATGATACAGTAAGAATAACTGCATTATATCCAAAAAGTTTACCACAACTTACATCAATCAGAAATCCGCAGAAAGCACCGGTTACAGCAGATGCAAATAAATTATTGTTTATAGAAATATAGAGAGCTGTCGGAATGAGAATAATAGGTTTAAGCAACGTTCCGGAAGTCATAAAGATAAATTCTGAAAATATCATCACATAATACAGTAACCATCTTAAAGCAGTTTTTATATATAGTATACGTTTTTCACGTGATGGTTTAATTCTCATTAGTATCCTCCCTTTTTCCTGTAAATCCGGTTATTACAAAGACTGATTCAAGGCTTGATATATCTACGCAAGGTTCTACTTCTGCATATGCTGAAAGACCATTTGAATCCATGTCAACGTTTTTAACTTTGCCTACAGAATATCCTTTCGGAAAGAGTCCGCTTGAACCGTCAGTAACAAGCAAATCATTTTTCTTTAAGGTGTTGTCGGTGCGTAAGTGAATAAGATTTGTCATATCTTCTGATGCTGATATAACAGAACCTTCAATTATGCCTGTGTCATCGTCACATGATTTGGATTTTACAGCTATTGAAAGGTCAGGAGAGAGAATAGTCCGGACAGTTGTTACATTTTCAGAAACTTCAATAGTTATTCCGACAATTCCTTCAGCAGTTGCTACCGGACAATACGGTTCGATACCGTCCGCTGAACCTACATTTATTGTAAACGATTTGAATGGGTCATTTGTCACATATCCAAGAACTTTACAGAATCTTGATGTAGTCAAATCAGGGTGAGCTTTTTGAATACCCATAAGCATACGCAATTCTTCATATTCAGTTTTAAGAGTGTCATATTCTGTAAGCTGTTCTTGTAATTCCTGAACTTCTTTTTTTAATGACTGATTTTCATCATAAATTTTATTGGCATTTTCGAGTTTGTAAACAGAACTTTCAAATTTCATGCTTATGCTGTTGGAAATACTCCGGAAAGGCTTTGAGATTGTATTTATTATTGACTCTCCTGATATAGAATATCCGCCTTTTGTAACGGAATATATCATTATTCCCACAAGAAACGCTATAAAGGCAAGCAAAACCTTGAAACGTTTGCTTTTGAAAAAATCACGCATAAACGCCCTCCTTTAATAGTAACGGATATTTTCGGTAAGTGCGTCCTGATAGTCATTGATGTTTTCAAGGATTTTTCCCATACCTTCTGCCACGCAGTCAAGAGGATATTCAGCAATATATACCGGCATACCAGTTTCACGGTTTATAAGACGGTCAAGACCTCTTAATAAAGCACTTCCTCCCGATAGTGTTATTCCGTTTTCTATTATATCGGCAGAAAGTTCCGGCGGAGTTTCTTCAAGAGTAGATTTTATAGCGTCCAGAACTCTTGAAAGAGGTTCTACAAGTGCATCACGGATTTCAGCAGAATTTACTATTATGTTTTCAGGTAAACCGTTAAGAAGATTTCTTCCTTTTATTTCCATTGATGATTCTTTTTCGTTCGGAAAAGCAGAACCTATTTCAAGTTTTATGCTTTCGGCAGTAGGTTCACCTATTAAAAGATTGTATTTTCTTTTGATGTAATTTATAATAGCGTTGTCAAATTCATCTCCTGCACATCTTATTGAACGTGATGCAACCATTCCTCCCATGGAAATAACTGCCACTTCGCTTGTACCTCCGCCAATGTCAACAATCATACTTCCGGAGGGTGCATTTGTAGGCAATCCTGCTCCGATAGCAGCTGCCATAGGTTCTTCTATTATAAGCACATTATTTTTGTTTGCACCTGCTTTTGTACAAGCTTCACGAACAGCACGTCTTTCAACTGCTGTAACGCCTGACGGTACACAAATTATAACGTTTGCTTTTGTGAAAATAGTGCCTTTAAGAGCTTTTTTTATAAATTCCTGCAACATTGTAGTTGCTATGTCAAAATCTGCAATAACTCCGTCTTTAAGAGGTCTTACGGCAACTATTGAACCGGGGGTTCTTCCAATAACTTCCTTTGCTTCTTTTCCGACATAACGGCACTTGTCTGTATGAGTGTTTACAGCAACAACTGATGGCTCTCTTATTATTATCCCTTTTCCCCTAAGATAAACAAGTGTATTTGCAGTTCCTAAATCTATACCAATATCTTTTGTAAACATTCTGCACTCCTTAACTTCTGTATATTCATTTTTTTACATTTAAATCACAATAATATTATTATATCACCAAAACCGGATACAGACAATAATTTTGTAACAGAAATCCGGATTTACAGAAATTTTGTATAAACACTAAAACAAAATAAACCGAATGAACAGAAAAACTGTAAAATTTTCTGAAAAAATCCGGTTTTTTAATATATGTTACGGAATAAGTTTCGGAGCAGTTTTATAATAAATAAAAATTGCCAGTAATATCATTAAAAGCTGTGCGATACTTATGCTGAAACTGAATCCGATTGTTATTGTGATTATAGAAAGATTAATAAGTGGTTTATCAGCAGGAAATTCAAATCCGCCCCTGTATGCAAGCCAACTCATAGACTCATTTAATTCTGCACGGTCGGTAATAAGTGAACCTATTATTATACCTCCGATTATCAGCAGTATAAGATATAAAACTTTTTTCATTTCATTCTCCAGTCTGCTTTAAAGCGTTTTATTTTATGCCAGACGAACCAAAACCATTAGTACCTCTGCTTGTTTCGGAAAGGCTGTCGCTGACTTCAATTTCCGGAATAAGTATTCTTGTGGGAATAAGCTGTGCAATTCTCATTCCATGTTCAACAGTAAAAGGAATTTTGCTGTTATTTATAAGAGGAATAAACCATGCTCCACGATAATCACTGTCAACTACGCCAACACAGTTCGCAAGGGTAACGCCGAATTTTGTAGCAAGTCCTGAACGTGGATATATTAATAATGCAACATCATTTTCATCAGGTTCAGCAGTAAGTCCGGTAGGAATTAATTTTATTTCACCGGATTTTATAATTACAGGATTATCAAGACAGGCGGATATGTCAAGTCCTGCACTTCCGGAAGTGGCTCTTGACGGAATAATAGCTTTTTCGTCAATCTTTTTAAAAGTAATTTTCATATTTTATATACCTCTGTAATAAAGACCTTTTGTAATGCTTCCAGTTGGCTTTTTTCCTTGAATGGTATCGATAGTTTGCTGAGAGTTTTCCTTATTCAGAATTACAACTCCAAATGATATATTGCTGAAACTGTTTGCCGGAATGTACAAGCAATCCGGATTAAGTATTTCGGTATAATCCGGAGTACATATTACTGGAAATTTTCTGTTTGTGCGGTCAATAATGTGCTTAGAACAGTTTTTACAGCCGGATTCGTTTTTTATAGGGCAGTTTCTTGTAAGCATAAGCGGAATTTGTCCGTAAATCAACGCACCAAAAGGCAAATCAGTACATATGTTGTTAATTTGTTGTAATTTTGCTTCAGGCGAAAAAATAAAGTCCTCAAGACCAAGAGTTTTCATATATTCAGCACTGAAAGAATTAAATATATTCAGTGTAAAACTTCCGTGTAATCTGAATCCTGTTTTTTTACCGATTGCTATGCAGTCAGGAGTGTGACACAAAAGGCGACTGAATCCGTATTTGTCTTTGATTTCAGAAAGCTTTAAAATAGTTTTTTCTTCATCTGCTATGAACCGTGGCGGAGAAATAATAATTTTTTCCTTGTATTTTGAGACTTCATTGAGAATAGTTTCTGATACACTCATTGACGGAGAGAGTATTACATATTCGGAAATATTAATAGCTGTTCTTACCTGTTCTATAGTACGGCAAAGAGTTCTTATTTTAATTTTTTCAGAATGCTTGTCCGATTTACAGAATACTGGTTTATAATCTGTTATATTTTTTTTAGGTGTATTTTTAAAAATTATGCTTTCAGTAAGTTTCTGACACAATTCACGGCGTAATTCGTTTATTTTTCCGGCTGGAACTATTAAATTTTCTTCAATATCCGCTGTAACTTTTCCCATACTGAAAACAGTGTCACCAAGTTTTGAAAGCTGTTTTTTAAGGATTTCAATATCAGTAGGGCGATTTGTTGCTGTTTCAGGAATACTTCCTGTTGCTTTTACAGAAATATTATTACAGATTGCAGTTATTTCAACCGGAGTATTATTTTTTATTACGGCATGGAAGTCAACATTAAATATTTTAGGTTCATGTCTGTAAAATTCATGCACTTTCGGCAGAAGAGTCTGTGCAGAAACTACATCTTCCTTTTCACGTACTCCGAACATATTTTCACGTTTTCCGGTGAAATAACCATCAGTAAATCCACTGCGTGAGAATATTCCCTTTAAAAAGTCCATATCCGGAGTCTGACCGTCAAGAGCTTTTTTTAGTTCATGTACTGCCGAGGCAACATATTCCGGACGTTTCATTCTGCCTTCTATTTTAAGGGAATCTATTCCGGAAAGTTCTTTTGCTCTCGGAATCAATGACAAATCTTTCAGAGATAATGCAGAAAAATTTTTATTGCCGGCTGACGAAAACGGAAGTCTGCAAGCCTGACCGCAACAGCCACGATTTGCCGACCTTGAACCCATTATAGCTGACATATAACATTGTCCTGATACTGACATACACAATGCACCATGTACAAATATTTCTGTTTCGATTCCCGTCTGCTGAATTTTTTCAATAACGTTTCTGTCAATTTCACGAGCAGGAACAACTCTTTCCCAGCCGAGATTTTTTAAAAATTCAGCCCCCGTTGCCGTATGTACTGACATTTGTGTTGATGCATGAAGAACAGCATTAGGAACACATTTTCTGATAAGTTCGGCACAACCCCAGTCCTGAACAATATAGGCATCAAATCCGGCTTGTGCAGAAAATTTTATGTATTCGCAGAAATCCTGTGTTTCCTCATCGGAAATAATTGTATTTACAGCAAGATATATTTTAGCACCGTATCTGTGACATTCACGAACAGCAGTTATAAGTTCGCTGTTATCAAAATTTTCAGCATTATTTCTTGCCGAAAAGCGTTTGCCACCTATATATACAGCATTTGCACCTGACCGCAAGGCAGTACAGAGAGTTTCCATACTGCCGGCAGGAGCAAGAATTTCTGTGTTTTTCATCCTATGCTTTCTCCGAGTTGTTTTAATTTAACCATGCTTTCAAGCTGTGTGATTTTTGATTTAAGTACTTCAATTTCTTTAAGTGCAGAATCAAGTTCAATTCTTGATTTTCCGGCTTCATCAACGTATTCTTTTGTCTGATTTCTGATATTGTCAAGGTGCTGATTTGCTTTATTGAGGTCGTCAACAAGAGTTAAAGCAACCATTATTGCAGCGTCATACGGAGATGAACCGCTTTTTGAATTGAGAACACCATTGATTTTGGCTTCTAATGCCCTTGCAAGTGCAAAGACATAGTTAGGGGATTCGGAGGTTTTGAGTTTGTACTCCTTACCACATATAATTACTTTTACATCATTGAGCATTTACTAAACTTTCCTTTCTGTTATTTATTTTAGATTATAAAACATTTTTGTTGTACAATTATTTATAGTAACGTTTTAAACCGATAACCCGACCGAGTATTTCTACTTCTTTTAGGATAATAGGTTGCATTGAGTCATTTTCCGGTTGTAAACGGTATTCATTTTTTTCTTTGTAAAAGCGTTTTACAGTAGCCTCTTCATGATTTATGAGGGCAACAACTATATCACCGTCTTCAGCATATGGAGTTTTATGAACAATAACTATATCACCATCAAAAATTCCGGCATTAATCATGCTGTCACCACGTATTTTCAATGCAAAAAGTTCATTCGGATTGATTTCCGGAGCTTCAAAGCCAACATATCCCGTAATATCTTCAATTGCAGTAATTGGTAAACCTGCTGTAACTGTTCCTATAACCGGAACAGAAGTTATAGGGCTGTTTGGAAGTTTAAGAGAACGGTTTATATTTCCGGATTTTTCAATAAGACCTTTGTTTACGAGGTTTCCTATATAACGATGAGCGGTTGAAGTTGATTTAAAACCCATAGCGTCCATGATTTCACGAACGGACGGAGAAACACCATTACTTAAACGGCTTTTTATATAGTCAAAAACCGCTATTTCTTTGTCTTTTGACATGGTCATTCCTCCTCTTTTAATTTTGCAAGTATCATTTTAGCGATTTTATAAGCATCTCCGCAACCAAGAGTTATTACAAGGTCGCCAGATTGAGCGTTTTCGCATATATAGTCACAAATTTGACCAAAATTAAAATATTTTCTTTCATCTGTCCATTCTGCATTTTCGTCCTGTGGAAACCATATGCAGTTTGGAATTTTTTCAGCAAGGTGTCTTGTGAATATTCCGAAAGTATTTTTTTCACGACTTCCGAAAATGTCAGTTAAAACAACCTTATCCGGGATTTGAAGAACTCTTGCGAAATCATCAAGCAGAATTTTAGTTCTTGAAAAAGTGAACGGTTGAAAAACAGCCCATACTTTATTGAATCCCATTCCCATAGCAGAAGTAAGAGTTGCTTCAAGTTCTGTAGGGTGATGTGCGTAATCATCAACAACAGTTATACCTTTTTCATAACCGAGTTTTTCAAAACGTCTTTTTGCTCCTCTGAAATCTGCTAAACCTTTTTTACAGTCCTGCGGAGATATGCCGAGTTGATTTGCAACGGCTATAGAAGCTAAAGCATTAAGAATATTGTGTTTTCCGGCAACATGGAGTTCTATTGTAACAACATATTCATGATTGTGGTATACATCAAACAGTGTTTCAAGACCGGATATTTTCTTTATATCGGCATACCAGTTGTTTTTATCGGAAAGTCCAAAAGTGATTATTTTTTTGTCAAGACCTTCAACGGCAGTCAAGGTATTTTTATCGTCGCCGTTAATAATCAGACATTTTGAAGTTTTTTCAGCAAATTTTCTGAAAGACTTTATAACATTTTCGATAGTACCAAAATAGTCAAGGTGGTCAGCATCAATATTAAGGATAACTGAAATATCCGGAGCGAGTTTAAGGAAATGGTCTTCAAATTCGCATGACTCACAAACAAGAATATCACTTTTTCCTGCAATACCGCTTCCTCCGATGCATGGAAGTTTTCCGCCGATATACGCTGAAAGGTCAATTCCGGCTGTATAAAGTATCTGGGTAATCATTGATGTAGCAGTAGTTTTTCCGTGAGTACCGGAAACACATACAGCATTATTATACCAGTTTGTAACAATACCGAGAAGTTCAGCTCTTTCAAGAACCGGTACTCCACTTTGTCTTGCTGCCATAAGTTCGGGATTGTCTTCCATGATTGCAGCCGTATGAACAATAAGGTCAGCTCCTTTGATATTTTCAGCACGTTGACCGATAAATACTTCAATTCCCATTTTTCTTACAGCTTCAAGGGTTTCTGTTTCGTTGTTGTCTGAACCTGTCAGAAAATATCCCTGAGAATGCAGTATCTGGGCAAGTGGGTACATTCCGGAACCGCCTATGCCAATAAAATGAATGTGTTTTTTGTTTTTAAGAATATTAATATCCACAATTTATCACCTTTCATAATTTTTTTGTTTAAATATAAAAATCTCTTGATTTTTGAGAGATTATACGCTATAATAACGATAGAGGAGTTTTCTTCTCTGCTAATTTATTCAAACATAAGGAGGTCTTTGAAAAATGGAAATTACAGATGTAAAAATTAGAAAAATTATGTCTGAAGGCAGACTCAGAGCATTAGTCTCTGTAACTATTGATGATATGTTTGCAATACACGATATAAAGGTTGTTCAGGGTGATGAGCGTCTTTTCGTGGCAATGCCCAGCAGAAAGGACGAAAATGGAATATTCCGTGATATTGTACACCCTATTTCAGCTTCGTCAAGAAAAGTTTTCGAGGACACTATACTCGATGCCTATAACAAACAGATTGTAATGCTCGAAGCGGAAAAGGAAGCCACTTCAAAATCTGATACAACAGAGGAGTAATTTCCATAAAAAAGCCTGCTATATAGTGGGCTTTTTTTATATTCCAAGGATTCTTGCCGTTTTAAGTATGGCAATCTGAGTTTTGGCATCTTTTATTTTTCCGTCCATTACAAGCTGAACAGCGTCAGCAAGAGGAATTTTTTCGACATCAAGAAATTCATCTTCATCAAGATTCTGTTTTTCGTAATGCAGACCTTTAGCAAGATAAACTCTTATTATTTCAGTATTATATGCCGGAGTTGGATAAATTTCCCCCAGTGGAATGTATTCTGTACAAGTACAGCCAGTTTCTTCAAGGAGTTCACGTTTTCCGCAGTCATAAGGATTCTCGCCTTTTTCGAGTTTTCCGGCAGGGATTTCTTCTGTTACTTCCCTGAACGGATAACGGAACTGTTTAACCATGAAAATTTCATTGTTTTCAGTAACCGGAATTACACAGACACCTCCTGAATGAACAAGTACATCACGGGTGGCTGTTTCATTGTTTTCAAGCTTGGCAGTATCGTGCAGAATTGTGAAAATTTTTCCCTCATATACGGTGTTGCTTGTAAGAGTTTCTTCCTGTAAATGCATAAATTTCAGACCTCCTTATTTTTTCGTATAAGTTGATTGCAGTAATCGTCATGAGCGGTTATTCTGTGGCAAGAATTGTAATCATAGTAATGTGTTAAATTATAATTATCGTCTTTATTTTTTTTGCGACAGATAATCATGTATATTGCAAGTATTACGATTCCTGAAATACTTATAATCATACCAACAGTAAGTGCAGGCGTTCTGTAGCGGAAAACTATTGTATTATCGCCTTTTTCAGCTTTAACAGCCATAAATCCATACGAAACTTTTTCAACATCTACCGGTTTTCCGTTAACCTCGGCAGACCAGCCGGAATTATAAGGCACACTGAAAAATACCAGACTGTCATTGTCAAGAGTTATTTCAGATTCAAAACCCTTTGAGTCATAACAGAATGATGTTGACGCATTGTTCTGACGTATTTTACATAAATTCCTGTAATCATTCTTGTTAAGTGATGATATTTCGGATAATTCAGTTTTATTAATTATATCTGAATATTTTTCAGCTTGTTTGTTGTTCAGTACAAGCGAGTGAATAAGAGTTTTTTCACGCATTGAATCGCCTTTATTTTCGAGGTCATCTTCGGTTACATAGCTATCAAAAGCCATTCCCATAGGAATATAAAGTTTATTTTCATATATTTTAAAATATTCATTTTCACTGATAAGTTCAAATCCCGGAAGTTCTTCAGATATGTTAGTTTCTTCTGATGATTTTTTAGTTTCGTAATAATATTTTACAGAAAATAGTCCTCTTAATGTATAGTGAGAAGTATCCGGACGTGAAGCAACATCTCTTGTTACGCCTACTTCTGGATAAAAATTCATTATAGAACTGTCAACAACACTCTGAAATGCTCTCATTGACGGAAGTCCCCATAACATAGGGTAATTGTCATAATTTTCAGAAATATCAACTCTGAAAAAATTATCTTCTGAAACGCTTTCATAAATGCTGTCTTTTCCTTTTATAGCTGAATTAATGTATTCTTTGGCTGAATCTTGTGAAACAGCTCCGTATAGTACAGCAGTAATTACGCATATAACTGACGCTCCGGCGGTACACCATACGGAAAGCCGTTTGTATGAAAGACCTTTCTTTTTTCTGTAGAAAATATAAAATGTTATAATCAGAAATACACCGGCGATACCAAGAGACAGTAAAAAGTATAATATATCCCTCGGCATAGTGAAAAATGATAATTTATCGTCTTTTTTTTCTGGAATGCACGATATAAGACCATATGAAACAAGCATTACAGCAGATATTTTAATTCCAAAAGATGTATCAGCGTCTTTATCATCAAGTGTCTGGGCAGTCATCATAGCAAATATGAGTATCGGCATATAATACCATCTTGCATAATAAGAAGCGTTGAATGTATAAAACAAACTGTTAAGTATTGGTATAAATGCACACACTATACATAAAAGTGAAAGTTTTACTGCCCAGTGTTGTTTATGGGAACGCATAAATGTTATAACTCCGACCATAGAGAATAATGGAAGGTATCCGCCTATTGATGACCATTTGGCGTGGTCTGAATTGAAAAGGTTAGGTCTTGCCGGAACATCTACCGGCATAAAGAACGACTGAATAATTCTTGCTATTCGTGTTTTGTCGCTGTAAAGAACCATTGACTGACCGTAAAGACGTTCATTTACACGATAGTTTCCCAGAATAGCAACGGCTGTCGGTAAAAGTATTACACAAGCTATCATAGTTCCGGCAACTGCTTCCAAAAGTAAAAGCCAGAATTTTTTCCATGATGTATGGAAATCCTGACATTTCATTCTGAAAAGATAGTACATTATAAGAAATACTGCCTGTCCAGTAAAGAAATAGTAGTTTACAAATGCCATGAGTGCTACGGTCAACGCAAAATAACCTCTGCGGTTTTTGTTGATGTTTTCTTCCATAGCTATGAGCATTAACGGGAAAAGTGCTGTAACGTCCTGAAAATGATTGAAAAAGATATTATATACCTGAAATCCCGAAAATGCATATAACATTGCACCAACAAGGGAAGTACTTTTGCTTTGCACAAACCGCCTTATATATATGTATGCCGTAAGACTTGCCATTCCGTGTTTCAGTGCGAGCAGGAATGGTATTGACAGAGTGACAAACGAACGTGGTAAAATAGTTGACAGCCAGAAAAACGGACTTCCTATCAGATAGAATGAATACGAAGTCATAAGGTCTGAACCTAAATCTGTAAACCAGTTCCACCCGAACTGACCATTACGGACAGCATCATTGGCTAAATTATAGAATGGTATTTGCTGAGCGTTGAAATCTCCGTAATATATAAAGTATCCGCCATCTGCAATCATTATAGGGATAATAGATATCAAAAGGCAGAAAAATCCCATAAGAAATGCCATTAAATATTTTTCATTTGTGTGTTGATAAAGGGGTTCTTTTTTTCTTGACATTTTAAAATAGCCTCCGATGTTGGAAATATAACTTTACTCAATTATAACATATTTGCTGTAAAAATAAAAGACCTTTTTCAAAAAAATAATACACAATAAATAAATTTAAGAAAATGTAAAAATAATGTGGCAATCGGTTGAAATATGTGATATAATAATTATTATGCTTAAAAAAATCAGAAGAAAGGTATGTGTAATATTGATTTATCTTGATAATGCTGCAACTACCAAACCATGTGAAGAGTCAGTACGGGCAGTTATGGAAACTATAACCGAAAACTTTGGTAATCCGTCATCGCTTCATAGAGTTGGCTTGAATGCACAGTTGATAGTTGATAAGGCAAGGAAAATAATAGCATCTTCAATAGGTGCAGACAGTGGGGAAATATATTTCACTTCGGGAGCAACGGAAAGTAATAATCTTGCTTTGCGTGGAACTATCGGGGCATACGGAAAAAGAAGAAATAAAATAGTTGTTTCAGCAGTCGAACACGCTTCAATTGATACAACTGTTTCAGAACTCGAAAAACAGGGATTTGAAGTTGTTAAAGTAAGTCCACGTGAAGACGGACAGTTTTATGCAGAGGATTTTATAAATTCATGTGATGAAAAAACCTGCATTATAAGCATGATGCTTGTAAACAATGAAACAGGTCATATACTTCCGGTAGGACAAACTTTCAAGGCTGTAAAAAAACGTTTTCCAGAAACAATAACTCATTGTGACTGCGTACAAGGTTATATGAAACTTCCCGTACGTGTCAATGCCTTAAATGCGGATATTATTTCCCTTAGCGGACACAAGATTCATGCTGTAAAGGGAATAGGTGCTATATATATTAAAAAAGGTATACGTGTTGTACCGCAAATGACAGGTGGTCATCAGGAAAAAGGAATACGTTCGGGGACTGAAAGTGTTCCGTTGATTGCGTCATTCGGAACAGCTGTTGAAAAATATGCTCTTACTATTTCAGAACGCTATGAAAAAGTTTCTGTATTGAAAAAGTATTTACTTGAAAAGCTTTCTGAAATTGACGGAATAACAGTTAATTCACCTGAAAATGCGTCTCCATACATTGTGAATATATCTGCCGGAAGACGTTCAGAAATAATGTTGCATTTTATGGAACAAAATGAAATATACATATCAAGCGGTTCAGCTTGTTCAAAAGGACAGCAGAGCGGTGTATTAGAACAATTCGGAGTAAACAGAAAAAATGCTGACAGTGCATTGAGAATAAGTATGACTTCCGAAACAACAACGGAAGAACTTGATACATTTGTTAATGCTCTTTGTGAAGGTATTCAAAAAATAAGAAACTGAAAGGATTTTTATTATGAAAGAAATTATACTTGTAAAATATGGTGAAATGGTTCTTAAAGGTCTTAACAAGAAATCTTTTGAAGATATGCTCACTAAAAATATTAAACGTCGTCTTAAAAATTTAGGACAATTCAAAATAACTTCTGCTCAATCAACTACATATATAACTCCTGTTGATGAAGACATAGATTTAGATGAAGTTGTTGACCGTGTAAGAAAAATTTTCGGAATAGCATCACTTTGCCGTGCGTGCGTATGTGAAAAGGATTTCAGTGATATAACAGAAAAAAGTCTTGAATATCTTAATGAAGTTTTAAGCAATGCAAAGACTTTCAAAGTGAATGCAAAGCGTTCTGATAAGGCATTCCCTATGAAATCGCCTGAAATTTGTACCGAACTTGGCGGAATACTTCTTGAAAAGTTTCCTAATCTTACGGTTGATGTAAAAAATCCGGAAGTAACTGTTACTGTTGAAATACGTGATACAAATGCTTATGTTCATGCAGAAAACCTCAAGGGAGCAGGCGGTTTGCCAGTAGGAAGCAGTGGAAAAGCTATGTTATTGCTGTCCGGAGGAATTGACAGTCCGGTTGCTGGTTATATGATGGCAAAAAGAGGCGTTCATATCGCAGCTATACATTATATAAGTCCTCCGTATACTTCTGAAAGAGCAAGAATGAAAGTTGAACAGTTATGCGATAAAATGACTGCATACTGCGGAGGAATTGCATTTTATTGTGTACCGTTTACAGAATTGCAGGAGGCTATAAAAGATAACTGTCCTGAAGAATATTTCACAGTTATAATGCGTCGTCTTATGATGGAAATTGCCCAGAGAATTGCCGTCAACGATAATTGTCTTGCACTTATTACCGGTGAAAGTGTAGGACAGGTTGCGAGTCAGACAATGTCTGCTATTGCTTGTACTGATGCTGTTTGCAGAATGCCTGTATTCCGTCCGCTCGTTGGAATGGATAAAACTGAAATTATAGATATTGCCCGTAAGATAGATACTTTTGAAACTTCTATACTTCCGTATGAGGATTGTTGCACAGTATTTACACCACGTCACCCTAAAGTGCGTCCAAATCTTGCAGATATTGAAAAGGCTCAGAGTGCTTTTGACTTTGAACCGCTTATTCAGAAGGCTATTAAAAATACTGAAATGAAAACATTTACTTATCCGACAAATTAAAAAAGTCAATAAGTGCAGAATATAAGTAATTTGAGAAAATCATTTATATTTCATATTAGTAATATTGTATGGATTTGAATAAGCAATTACCAGCCATGCATTAGAAAAACAAAGTGTTAAATACGTGAATATATTTTGTTGTAATGTGTGAAAAATGTGATAATAAACAACTTTATTTATTGATGTTTTGTTTGAAATGCACAAAAAATCGAAGCTTAATTATTGCTGAATGGTTATTGTAATGAATGTTTTACTTTTAATCTTGACAAAATAACCTTATTTGCAGTAAAATATATATAACAAAGAATAAAATGTCTTACCCGTGGAGGAGATTCGGTCTGATGAAAGATAATTTGAATGATGTTATTCCTGACGGCATTCAGGATAAAAATAATACACTTAATGAAATTCTTAATTCGGTAGACAGCAGGCTGAAACCGAATAACAATATTTCTGATTGGGAAGACGAAATTAATTCCGTTCTTGAAAAGCATTCCCACCAGTCAGAAATTGATGAGATTCTCAATGAGTTTTCGCCGAAAAAGGAAGAAACAATTATTCCGGAACTTACTGAACCTGATTCAACAGAAAACGATGTTCAGGAACTTGTTGAACAGATTACAGTAGGAAAAAAAGTCAGCGAACTCAGTTCACAGAAGAAATTGCTTGCAGAAGAACCAAAGGAAATTCCAGAACAAGCCAAAACAGTTGCCGATATTATAAAAGAAGATATTCCGCAAAAATCACTGGTTAAAAATAATATTCCGGAAGAGCCGGTCAAAACGGATAACAGTGAATTGCCAACTGCTAAAATTGCACTTGATGAAATAAAATCAAAAACAATTGTATATAATTTACCATCTAAAAAAACTCCGGCAAGTGTGACTAAAATGGCAGTAAGAAACGCTCCTGTAGCAGAAGTCAGAAAGCCTGTCAAAAAAATAGTCAGGGTTGACCACAATAAACCTGCAACGCATTCCGGAAATTCTGTAAATCGTGCAAATAATGCATATTCTGGAAATAATACACGTTCAGCATATTCTGCACCAAACGAAAATGTCAGAAAACCTGTACCACAAAAAAAATCTGCCAATGTAAATGCTGAAAAGAAACCTGTAAAAAAGAAAAAGTCCTTTAAACAGAAATTTATTGACTTTTTCCCACAAAAACAAGACCCACCGCTTGAAAAAGTTCGTAAAGTAGTGTTTATGTGTTCGATATGTGCAATCGTAGTATGCGGTTATATGGTAGGAGATTATTACATAGACTTAGGAAAAAGTAAAAATCTTCATGAAGAAATAGCTGAAATATATGAGCCATATCTTCCGGAAACTGTTACTAATGTTGCAACAATTTATGAACCGGATTACGAACGCACTTACACATTGCTTGACGGTGCTAAAAAGCTTCTTGATATGAACCCTGATGTAGTTGGTTATATAACTATTCCAGGAACTCCGGTAGCCAATCCCGTTATGCAGGCTAAAGACAACAGCAAATATCTTGACCAGAACATTAATGGAGACAGTTCACGTGCAGGTGAATTGTTTCTTGATTATAGAAATAACTTCGATAGGGTAGTTGACAATAAATTAAGTGTGCCTAATTCCGATAACCTTGTTATTTACGGTCATAATATGGCTAATGATACAATGTTCGGCAGTCTTAAATATTATCAGCGAAACTATAATTATTACAATGAAAATCCTGTTATATACCTCAATTCTAATTATGAGTGCTACACTTATAAGATTTTTTCATATTTTATTCTTGATGCTCTCGATGAATCAGAAACTGCTTATGATTGCTGGAATAAGTTTGATTTTGATAGTGAAGAGGATTTTTACAATTTTGTCAATGAAGCAAAGAAAAGAAGTTTGGGACTTAATGATGTTGATGTCAAGTATGGTGACAAGCTGGTGACTCTTTCCACTTGTAACACTATTCTTGGCGACAGGGGCAGGCTGATTGTTATGGGCAGGCTTTTAAGAGATGGTGAAGACGTTAAACAGGGTACTGAAAGCAATGTCCAAAATGCTAATGTAAAGTGGCCGTCAATATATTATCAGCAGAAACCTAATGAAAAATATAATCCCGATGCTGAATTTGTTCCGTATGGCTGATAGGAGGAATAGCCTATGAATTCAACTAAGATTATTTCGATATTTTCAGCGTGTGTTGCTGTAGTTTCGATATCTGCTTCTGTTCTCATGATGAGACAGAAAGATGATGATATACATATACCAACTCATGCCATTAATCAGGAAAATTCACAAGCTGAACAGGAAAAAGAAAAAAATCCTGAAATTGTCGCTTATGCTTATGATGAACCGGAAACTGATGAAGAATCTGAAATTGAAGAAGAATCACAATCCGAACCAGTAACAATGGATTTGCCGGTATATGACTATGTGCCTTCAAATTCCGGAATGACTGATTATGCAAAAATGCTTATGAGTCAGAATAATGATTCTGTAGGTTGGCTGAAAATAAATAATACTCAGATTGACTATCCTGTTCTTATTGACCCCGGCAATATTACTCCTAATACAGGATATGGCGATGCATATGTTGAATACAATGAATATTATCTGAAACATAATTTCAATAGACAGTGGACTTTTGACGGTAATATATTTATGGATTGCCGTGATAATTTCGGTAGTGACGAGGATAAACAGTCAGAAAACATAGTTATTTATGGTCATAATATGCTTAATGGTTCGCAGTTCGGTAATCTGGGACTTTACAGGCAGGACGGTTATTATTGGACAAATCCGTTTGTATATTTAAGTTCAAACTACAAAGACTATGAATATGTTATTGTTTCATATTGCATAACAAGCGGTAATGCTGATACGGATTTTCGCTATTGGGATATGGAAGAACTTGATACAAAAGAAGATTTTGATTATTATGTTAACAGAATAAAACGTGACCAGTTCCATGAAACCGGAATAGATATTAAATATGGTGACAAACTGCTTACATTGTCCACCTGTTATTCAGATGAGGATAATTCAAGATTTATTGTGCTTGCAAGAAGACTCAGAGATGGTGAGGTTGCGGGGGATATGTCCACTATTCAGAAAACTACTCCGCTTATACAGAGCAATCGCAAACCTACCAAAAAATAAGGAGATATTATGAAAATTAAGAGTTTAAAAAATATTTCAGCTTTTTTATCAGCAGTTGCAATGTGTACAACTATGTGCGGACAGATTGTCAATGCTGTTGATGATATACCAGAAGTTAATTATTATGATACTCAGATAAATAATGATTTACAGGAAAATACTACAGAAAATGTTTTATTAGATGAAACTTCATTGACATCAGATACAACACAAAATATTACTTCGGTACAGTCTTCCTCAAGAAAAAAAGCTGTTATTAATGATTATGATTCCAGCCTTTCTGCTGTAAGCTATGATTTTTCGTATCCTGAATACACTTATGAAGAAGATTTTTCAAACTATACTTCCAATGAACAATATGAACAGGCTAAAAAGGATATTATAGTTTCTTTCCGTACAGCAAATCCGGTAAGTTCCGTCAAGAGAGAAGAGGGAGCAGACGTTTCACAAGTCGGACACGTCGGTGAAATTCCTGTATCACATAATCAGGACGTTTCTTCCGATATATCAGGAGAGTTTACCTTTGTAACTTACGGTTGGGGACACGGTGTCGGAATGAGTCAGAATGGTGCTAATTTCTATGCAACTTATGCCGGTTGGTCATATCAGGACATTTTAGCACACTACTATCCGAATACCTATTTAATGAATACCGGTCTTACTGATTATGAAGAACTCACTATTAATGGCGAACCTGCCGGCGATACTGTTTCAGTAGTTGCACAGATTGTAAACAATGAAATTGGCGGTTCAATGAATTATGAGGCTATAAAGGCTCAGGCTGTTGCAGTTTATACCTATCTTAAATATCATAATGATGATTCTGCTGACCTTGAGGGAAAAGCTGACCCACCACAAATTGTAATTGATGCCTGCACAGATGTTTTAGGTGAAGCCCTCTATTATAACGGCAGTTACGCTTTAACAATGTTTTCTGCATCAACAGGCGGTTGTACTGCAAACTGTGGTGAAGTATTCTATACTGATATTCCTTACCTTATAAGCGTTCCGAGTGACTATGATGAACAGTATGACCCACACTACGGAACAGTTACATATTATCCTGCTTCTGAAGTAAAAAGACTCATTGAAGCTGAATACAATATAACTCTTTCTGATGACCCTGGAAAGTGGATTCAGCCAGTTTATTCAAAACAAACGGGTTATGTTACCGATGTCAATATAGATGACCAGATATCAGTAAGAGGATATGAACTCAAGCTTGTTCTTGACCTTAAATCATCAAAATTCAATCTTACATATACTTATTAATGTTTATATAAGTCTTGAGGCATATCGGAAAATTTTCATATGCTTTAAGACTTATTGTTTTTTATTAATTGAAATATTTTTTTATTGAAGAACATGGTAAATCAATTAATAAAATTATCAAACATATATTCTATACGTACATTCCCTGAAACGTTTTTTTGTTATTAACGCTGAAAAATATATGTATTTTCGGGTTGACAATTGTTTATTATTACATCTTGATAATTTATTATTTAAGATGTATAATTAATATAGGCAGAAAATTCTTTTTTGCCACATGAGAGCGTACAGGAACAGGATTTTTTCATGGTCAATATTCGGCTCTATTATTCAACAAGAATAGGCAAAATTATCACCACTTCCATTAAGTAGTGTGTTGGATTGCCAAAAAAAGAAACTAAACGGCAATATGAAAAAAGTTGAATCTATATTTTCCTATGCCATTAAGTCAGGAGATGTTTTTTATGAAATTTAGCCACGTTCCAGTTATGCTCAAAAAATGTATTGACGGTCTTGCCATACGTCCGGACGGCATTTATGTTGACGGTACAGCCGGAGGTGCTGGGCATTCATCTGCTATTGCTTCACATCTCGGAAAAAATGGCAAGCTTATTGCTATTGACCGTGACCCTGATGCTATAGCCGTTGCAACAGAAAGACTTTCGGTTTATAGCATGGCACAAGTGGTAAAGAATAATTACTCCAATATCAGAGAAGTTCTTGACAGTCTCGGCATTGATAAAGTAGATGGTGTTCTTCTTGATTTAGGAGTATCCTCTTATCAGCTTGACGAAGGTAGCAGAGGATTTTCTTATCATATTGATGCTCCCCTTGATATGCGAATGGAAAAACAGGGAATCAGTGCTTTTGATATTGTCAATACATATTCACAGCAGGAGCTTGCTAAAATTATTTTTGAATACGGTGAGGAAAAATTTTCACGCCGAATTGCTGATAATATCGTGAAATCAAGGGAAATCGCTCCTATCGAAACTACTCTACAGCTTGCCGATATAATAAGGCAGAGCGTTCCGCAAAAAGCAAGGCGTGATAAAAATCCATGTAAAAAGACCTTTCAGGCTATCAGAATCGCTGTAAACGGAGAGTTTGAACATCTCTCCAAAGGTCTTGATGAGGCTTTCTATAGCCTTAAACCCGGTGGCAGACTTGCTGTTATAACTTTTCATTCATTGGAGGACAGAATCGTGAAACAACGCTTTGCAGGTTGGTGCAGAGGTTGTATATGTCCGCCGGATTTCCCTCAGTGTATTTGCGGTCATAAACCCGAAGGTATACTTGTTAATAGAAAACCTCTTGAAGCTGACCAGCAGGAACTTGAGGAAAACAACAGAAGCAGAAGTGCAAGATTAAGGATTATTGAAAGGAGTGCAGAATAATGGCTGGAAGTAATGTAGCTTACAAATACAATGACCCCGAAAATTATGACTATCATGAAGATGACCCACCCGAATCCCATGAGGAAAAATCAAATGCTGAAAATGCAAGAAAAAAAATAGAACTTAAAAAAAGTACATCTGTTCATGAAAATAAAGAACAGGTCGTTGAATCCAAAAACGGTTCTGTACTTACTATAATTTTTGTTTCACTAATGGCTGCTGTTTTGTTTGGTTCGGTAATCTATACTTTGGATAGTCGTAATACTGTTTACAATAAGGTTACTTCACTTAACAAACAATTGAGCCTTGCAGAAGCAGAAAACGTCCGTCTGCAATCCGAGCTTGAAAGTAAAATGTCTGCAAAAAATGTTGAAGATTATGCAGAAAATGTACTCGGTATGAAAAAAATGGATTCCTCTCAAATCAAGTACATAAAAACTCAGACAGATGATGTGGTAAATATTCCTGAACAGAAAAAAGGCTTTTTTGCTAAAGTAAAGGGCTTTTTTGAAAGCTGTGTGGAATATTTCAGAGGGTAACTCCAATATAAATATATTATGGACTGCCTGTTATTATTTTTCCGGCGACAAATATATATGCCGGATACTTATTATGTAGAACAACGGAGATACAGCGAGTGGTCGGAATATCAGGAAAAAACTTCTTTTCCGGTACTGTTGCTATAAAACTCCGGAACGGCGTTTTTTCCACGCTGAAACAGCGAAATCCTTCGTCGTATCGAAAGAAACGGACATCACTATAAAAATATAAACGATGTTCATAAGGCGGGGCTTATTTCACCCTGCCTTATTCTGTTTTATGCTAAATTACAACAGAAAGGAAGGACATTTATGGCAGTAGAGCATATTCCAATTAAAAATTTGAAATTCCGAGCAAGAGTCGTAATGACACTGGTCTTTTTTCTGCTGTTTCTTGTGGTTGCAATAAATTTTTTTCATATCTCTGTAACCCAAAATGAAAAATATCAGGAAATGGCTAATGACCAGCATTTCGGCTCTATACTTATTTCAGCACACAGAGGTTCAATATATGATTCCAAAGGGGCAACCCTTGCAAAAAGTGCCTCTGTTTATAAAGTTTTTCTTGACCCAAGTCAGTTTAAAAAAGAACTCGAATCCCTACAGGAATCAATAGACAGCAGAAACAAAAAAAAGCTTGACGGAAATTACACCCCTGAATATGATGAGGACGGCAATGAAATCAATCCACTTCCTGAATCATCAGAAATTTTTAAGACAGAAGCTATAGCTTTTCTTTCAGAAAAACTTGGGGTAACATCTGAAAAAGTCGAAAAAGCTATGGAAGCAAATAATCAGTACAGCATTTTACAAGACCAGGTGGAAAAACCGATTGCTGATGAAGTCCTTGCTTTTTTCAATAAATATGGTCTTATTTCGATTAATGTTGAGGAAGATACAAAAAGATACTATCCGCATAATGAACTTGCTGCATCGGTAATAGGTTTTACATCATCAGGCGGTGAAGGTATGTATGGTGTTGAAGCATATTATGATGACTATTTAGCAGGTGTTGATGGTAAAACTATTTCTGCCAAGGATTCAAACGGAAATGAACTTCCTTATAGATATTCAAAAACTTATTCTGCTAAAAACGGCGATGATGTGTATCTTACAATAGATTCTGATATACAGTATTGTCTTGAAAAACACCTTTCTGAAATGGTAAGTCAGTTTGAAGTCAAAAACCGTGCCTGTGCAATTCTTATGAATGTTAAGACGGGTGCAATTTATGGTATGGCTACAAATCCGAGTTTTGACCTCAATGAACCTTATGAAGTCGCCGACCCAGTGGCAATTGAAAGAATTTCAAAACTTACGGGAGATGCTGCTACAAAAGCTACTGCTGAAGCCCGTGAAGCACAATGGAAAAACAAATGCATAACAGAAATATATGAACCAGGTTCAGTTTTTAAAGTAATAACAAGTGCATCAGCCATTGAAGAAAATTTAATAAATCTGGAAAATGATTCGTTTTATTGTTCCGGTTCAGTAACAATTGCCGGAGCTGAACCTATTCACTGTCATGACTGGAGCGGTCATGGTTCGCAGACTTTCCAGCAGGCACTTACTAACTCATGTAATCCGGCTTTCATGGAAATAGGCAGTCGTTTAGGTATACAAAAATTCTGCTATTACTATGAAGCTTTCGGTCTTAAAGAACGCACTGGTATAGATTTGCCGGCAGAGGGTGTGGGAATAGGTTTTGAAGCAGAAGATATGTCAGAAGTAGACCTTGCTGTAAGTGCTTTCGGACAGGGTGTTACACTTACTCCAATGGAAATGATTACTTCATATTGTGCTGCTATAAACGGCGGTTATCTGTTAGAACCATATGTAGTTGACAAAGTAGTTGATGAAGACGGAAATATAGTTTTCAAAAACGAAAGAACAGTTCGCAGACAGGTTGTATCAGAAGACACTTCCGAAAAGATTCGCACAGCACTTGGAAGAGTTGTTAGTGACAATAACGGCGGTAACGTTACAATCAAAGGTTATTCAATAGGCGGAAAATCTGGTACTTCAGAAAGACTTAGCCTTGATAAAGATGAATATGGTGCATCTTATGTATGTTTTACACCAGTTGAAGATCCTGAAATAATTTTATTGGTTCTTGCCGATATGCCTAACGCTGAAATAGGTTATTACGGAAGTCAGGTCGCAGTACCTACTGCAAGACATATTCTTGAAGATATTCTTCCATATCTTGGATATTATCCTGAGTATACAGATGATGAAGTAGAAAACCTTGATGTAAAAATTCCTCTCTTAGAGGGTTCTATAAATGACGCTAAAGCAACTCTTGACGGTCTTGGTGTAAATTATGAAGTTATAGGAAACGGTATTGAAGTTGTTGCACAGTCACCGCAAACGGGTTCTTCTGTATCACAGGACGGTTGCGTTTATCTTTACACCGAAAAGGGAAATACTGTTGAATATACAACTGTTCCCGATTTGATGTATGCTTCCCCAGATGTTGCCAATGAATCTATAACGTATTGTCAACTTAACTATGTTGCGAAAGGTGCTTCCGTAAAAAGAAGCAATGCAGTTGTAAGCAGTCAGTCTATTCCGGCTGGTACAAGAGTTCCGGTAGGTACTACTATTGAACTGGAATTTATTATAAATGCTAATCAGGATTAACTTGGAGGTGGATTTATTAACATGAAACTTAATGAATTAATTGAAAACTATTCGGGAAGTCTTTCGGAATATGATATTACTTCCATAACAGATGATACCCGAAAGGTTGAAAAAGGCAGTTTGTTTTTCTGTGTAAAGGGTGAAAATTTTGACGGTCATACAGTTGCAGGCAATATGCTTGAAAAAGGTGCTGTAGCAGTAGTTTGTGAACATGATTTAGGTTTAGGAGAACGCCAGATTATTACGGATAACACACGCTGTCTTTATGGAAAAGCTTGTTCCGCATGGTTCGGTCACCCTGAAAGAAAACTCAGAATGATAGGAGTTACAGGAACTAACGGAAAAACTACTACAACAAACATTATTAAGCATATTCTTATGCAGAGCGGTTTCAAAACCGGTCTTATAGGAACTATTCAAAATGAAATAGGTGATGAAGTTTTTCATACGGATAACACAACACCATTTGCCTATGATTTCATGGCATTGCTTGACAAAATGGTAAAAGAAAATTGTGAATATGTTGTCATGGAAGTGTCATCTTTCGGTCTTGTTCAGAACAGAATAGGTTCTTCACACTTTGATGTTGCATTGTTTACAAATCTTACACAAGACCATCTTGACTATCACAAAAATATGGAAGATTATTATCAGGCTAAAAAACTCCTTTTCGGTATGTGTGATAATGCGATTTGCAATATTGATGATGATTACGGAAAGCGTTTATATAATGAAATTACTTGTCCTAAATTTTCGTTCAGCATAGAATCAAAATCGGATTTCCGTGCTGAAAATATCTGCATAAAAGCCAATGGTTCAACATTTGACTTGTTATATAATGGAAAATCTTATCCCATTAAAACCAATATGACCGGACTTTTTAATATTTCAAATATCCTCGGTGCAATTGCAATATGTCTTACAGAAGGTATAGCTATTGATGAAATTATATCAGCTGTACAGAATTATTCAGGAGTTAAAGGTCGCTGTGAAATAATTCCTACAGGTAAAGATTTTACAGTTATATGCGATTATGCACACACTCCGGACGCAATCGAAAACGTTCTGAAAACCCTTAAACCGTATGCCGAAAACCGTCTTATATGTCTTTTTGGTTGCGGAGGTAACAGAGATTCAGCAAAACGTCCTAAAATGGCGGTTGCTTCTGCTAAGTATGCAGATAAGATAATAGTTACATCAGATAATCCACGTAACGAAAATCCAGAAGAAATTATAAAAGAAATACTTACTGGTCTTGAAAATTCCGCTGTATCGTATGATGTTGTGACCGACAGAAGAGAGGCTATTTATCATGCCTTGAAAATCGCTGAAAAAGGTGATATAATAGTACTTGCCGGAAAAGGTCATGAAGATTATCAGATACTTGAAAATAACAGGCATATTCACTTTGATGAGCGTGAAGTTGTGGCTGACGGTCTTAAACTTCTCTAACCATCGGAAATAATCAACATTGGAGTTGTTATAAAATGTCATTTTGGATAATAAATTTACTTACAGCACTGTTATCATTTCTGATAGCATCAATATCAGGATTTAAGGTAGTACCGTTTCTACATAAACTGAAATTTGGTCAGCCTATCAAAACTAAGGACGGTCCTCAATGGCACGCTAAAAAACAGGGAACTCCCACAATGGGTGGTTTTATGTTTATCGTGTCAACAATAATTACTGCAATAGCTGGCTACTGGCTTTATAGACTTCGTGGCGGTATAGATATGACAAATCCTGAAAATCATTATTCATTCTATCGTTTGCTTACGTGTATTGTTTTTTCTGCACTGTTCGGACTTATTGGTTTTATAGATGATTTTATCAAGGTTTCACGAAAAAATAATGATGGTCTTACCCCTATTCAGAAAATCATATTACAGGTAATATTTGCAGTCGGATTTCTTTTTGCTCTTAATAAGTTTGGTGATACATCTACAATCATTGATTTAGGATTCTGGAAGTCTCCTTCTCTGGGAATATTCTATTATCTGCTTATGATACCAGTAATTATTTATCTTACAAATGCCGTTAACCTTACTGACGGTGTTGACGGTCTTTGCGGTTCAGTAACGTTTATTGCTATGCTTATTTTTACAATAGCGTGTTCAATACTCAAACAGAACGAAATTTCATATTTTACAATGGCACTTGCCGGAGGTTGTCTTGGTTTTCTTCTTTGGAATCTCAATCCGGCTAAATGCTTTATGGGTGATACCGGTTCAATGTTTTTAGGTGCATCTGTAACGGCAGTTGGTCTTATACTTCATAATCATCTGTTGTTGCTGTTGGTTGCAATGGTTTATATACTGGAAGCACTTTCAGTTGTTATACAGGTAAGCTATTTTAAATACACTAAAAAACACAGTCCCGACCATCAGGGAAAAAGAATTTTCAAGATGACTCCCATTCACCATCATTTTGAAATGAGCGGTTTCGGTGAATATGATATAGTTATCACTTTTTCACTTGCCGGAATTATTTTCGGAATACTGGGAATAATTTCATTGCTTGTATTCTGAAAAAGTATTATGCTTTATATTCATAACACGTGAGGGAGGATTCAATGGGAACACGCAGAAAAAAGAAAAATTCAGCCGGACTTTTTGAAACTTTCGTAGGCGACAGCAAACAAAGTGATATGAGTTTGTCCTTTTTTGCCTATGTAATGATACTGTTGGTTGTCGGACTTGTTATGATGTCATCGGCAAGTTATGCGTGGGCTTACAGTGAACATGACGGTGACGGTTTATATTATGCAAAGGCTCAGCTTAAAAATGCAGTTATAGGCTTTGTGGCAATGATATTCTTCATGAAAATGGATTATCATAATTTTAAAAAAATAAAACTTCCTTTTTTGAAAAAATTAAATATTCCTGCACTGTTGTATGTGGTCGGAGTTATACTTCTTATACTTGTTCTTGCAATCGGTAATGATGAAGGCGGTTCAATGGGAGCTAAAAGATGGCTTGATATAGGTCCTATAAACCTTCAGCCGTCAGAAGTCGCAAAACTTGCTATTATTATATTTTTTGCTTACAGTATGGAAAAAGACGGCAAGTACATGAATACTTTTAAAATAGGTATTCTGAAATATGTTCTGCTTATGGGAATTTATGCGGGATTATTGTATTTTGAACCTCATCTTTCCGGTATTATACTTATTGGCAGTATTTCAATAGCTATGATTCTTTGCGGAGGTGCAAACAAAAAACAGTTTCTTATGCTTGGTATAGGAGCTATTATTGTTGGTGCATCTGTAATTGGCTATCAGGCATCTATTCCGGGAAGCTACGTTTCAACCCGTATAAAATCATGGCGTGACCCTTTTGCGGATGTTCTGAATGATACATGGCAGACAGCAAATTCACTTATTGCAATAGGTTCAGGAGGGCTTTTCGGTCTTGGTCTTGGTAACTCCAGACAAAAATATCTGTATCTTCCGGAAACTAAAAACGATTTTGTTTTTCCGATTGTATGTGAAGAACTTGGATTTGTAGGAGCATTAGCTATAATAATAGTATTCTTTTTGCTTGTTGTGGAAGGTTTTTCTATTGCTTCACGTTGCAAAGACCGTTTCGGAATGCTTATAGCTGTAGGTATTACAACACAAATAGGTATTCAGACTGTTATTAATCTTGCCGTTGTAAGTAACCTTGCTCCTAATACCGGTATCAGTTTGCCGTTTTTTAGTTACGGAGGTACAGCACTTATAATGCAGTTGGCAGAAATGGGCATAATGCTGAACATTTCTCAACATAGATACTATACTAAAGAAAAGCCACGGGCAATAGAAAGGGAGTAATTTGTATTATGAAAGTTCTGATATCGTGCGGAGGTACGGGAGGACATATAAATCCTGCACTTGCAATAGCAGATATAATAAAATCAAAATACCCTGATGCAGAGTTTCTTTTTGTTGGGACTCCTAATGGTATGGAATCCAAACTTGTTCCGAAAGCAGGATACAAAATGGAAACTATCAAAGCAGCAGGTTTTCAAAGAAAAATATCATTGGAAAACATTAAGCGTAACATTAAAGCAGCCACATATTTGGCAATGTCCGGAAAGCGTGCAAAGGAAATTATAACAAATTTCAATCCGGATATTGCAATAGGTACAGGAGGATATGCTTCCGGTGCGGTTATCAGAAAAGCTGCTCGAATGGGTATTCCGTCAGCAATACATGAACAAAATGCATATCCTGGAGTTACAAATAAACTTCTTGCAAAAGAAGTTGATTATGTAATGCTTACTGTTATAGAAGCCCTTGATTTTATGGGCAATGAAAAATTTGAATACAGTGTTACAGGACTTCCGGTGAGAAGCAACATAAACAATATTACTCGTGATGAGGCAAGGAAAAAACTTGGTTTCAATAATGACTTTACTATTCTGTCATTCGGAGGAAGTCTCGGAGCAGGTTGTATTAATGATACAATGTCCGAAACTATCAAATGGCACACTAAAAATCACCTTAATATAAATCATATCCATGGATATGGCGGTATGGGCAAGGATACATTCCCGCAGGAAATGAAAAAGGCTGGTATTCCGCTTAAAAGCAATCGCCTTAGAATTACTGAATACATAAACGATATGGACGTATGCCTTGCCGCTGCTGATTTGGTAATATGCCGTTCCGGAGCGTCAACTCTTGCTGAACTTGAAGCATCTGCAAAAGCTTCTATACTGATTCCGTCACCGATAGTGGCAGGAAATCATCAGTATCATAATTCTATGGTTCTTGGAAAAGCCGGTGCATCTGTTGTAATTGAACAGAAAGATGTCACCAATGAAAAAATAATTTCTGAAATCGAAAAGCTTTACAATAATCCCAAAAAAGTTAAAATAATGTCATATAATGCCGGAAAACTTCATCTTAAAGATACTGATAAACGTATTCTTGACGTTATTGATAAGCTATACGAAAAATCAAAAAAGTAACAAAAAGTCACTTTACTGCATAATATACAAAAAATGCTGTGAGGTGGTATAATGCAAAAGCTGATAGTAAACGGCGGTAAGCGTCTCAGAGGAGAATTGAAGTTACAGGGCAGTAAAAACAGCAGTCTGCCAATTATGGCAAGCTCTATTCTGTGCGGTGAAGAATCTGTTATTAATAATTGTCCGGAACTTACAGACATATATTCAGCATCAAGAATACTTAACTGTCTTGGCTGTAAATGCAGATTTTCCAATAACACGGCTGTTATAGATTCTGCTGATGTGAATGTTACTGAAATTCCTGAAAAACTTATGCGTGAAATGCGTTCATCAATAATCTTTATGGGAGCTATTTTAGGCAGAACAGGCGAATGCACAGTAAGTATGCCCGGAGGTTGTGAACTCGGTTCACGTCCTATTGATATGCATATTTCGGCAATGAAAAAAATGGGCATTGATATAAAAGAAAGTTATGGTAAAATTATTTGCCGTGCTACTTCCGGAAAAGCTCACGGTGCTAAAATATCATTGCCGTTTCCGTCTGTGGGAGCAACTGAAAATATTATTTTGTGTGCCGTTACCGCAGATGGCGAAACAATTATAAATAATTCTGCCCGTGAACCTGAAATATGCGATTTATGCAATTTTCTGCGAAAGTGCGGGGCTGATATTTCTGGAGACGGTGAAAGCAGAATTGTTATCAGAGGAAAAAATAAATTGCATGGTTGTACTTACAGAATTATGCCCGACAGAATAGCAGGTGCAACTTATCTTGCTATGACTGCTTCAACAGGCGGTGAAATTATACTTACAGATGCCTGTGTTTCTGACATTGAACCTTTTATATCCGTGCTTGAACAAACCGGTTGCAGTATAACTTCCTATGATGACAAAATTTATCTCCGGAGCGGTTCACGTCTTAAAGCGGTCAGGGAAAGAATTCGTACAATGCCACACCCAGGATTTCCTACAGATGCACAGGCGGTGCTTATGTCAGCTCTTGCTATAGCGGACGGTACGAGCGTTTTTGAAGAAAATATCTTCGATTGCCGATACAGACACACTGATGCTCTTGTGAAAATGGGGGCAGATATTCAGGTACTCGGCAAGATAGCAGTGGTAAAAGGAGTTCCCGCACTTTATGGTGCTAACATACAGGCAACTGATTTGCGTGGCGGTGCTTCAATGGTTATTGCTACTCTTTCGGCAGAGGGAACTTCCGAAATATCAGGAGTTTTTCACATTGACAGAGGTTACGAAAAAATAGAAAATGCAGTAGGACTTTTGGGCGGTGATATTCGCAGAGTCTGATTTTATGGAGTAAATATGAAGGATATTGATAAATATACCATTGACAGAAAAAACAGCGGTAAACGCAACAGACGCAGACAGCGAAGAATGAATTTTTATATTATGGCTGTTATTGTTCTGGTTGTTATAATAGGTATATCTATGAGTTGTACTTTTCTGTTTAATATTGAAAACAGAGTTGTTATAATTGTTTCGGGTGACCCCGGCGATTCTCAGGAAGAGGCTCAACGCAAGGGTGATGAGGTTGCGGAACATTCCGGCATATATAAAGGTGATAATCTTTTACGTGTTGATACTAAAAAAAGTGCTGAAAAAATTCTTAATGAAGTTGCTTTTGTAGAAACAGCAGAAGTGAAAAGAAGTTTTCCGTCAACAATAGAAATAAGAGTTACTTATTGTGTTCCATCATTCAATATAGAATATGACAACGGCGTGCTTGTAGTCAGTAAAATGGGAAAAATTCTCGAAAATAACAGCTTTTTAACAGACGGTCTGCCAACTATATATGGTATTGAACCTTCTGCCACTGAAAAAGGTAAAATGCTTGTTTCTGCAAATGAACATCAGAATGAGGCTCTTACAGAAATTATGTCAAGTGTTCCCGAAAACAGCGGTATATCTTCAATAGATATGAATGACGAATTCGGAATAGTTGTCAGTTATACAAATGGAACAGTTTTTAAAATGGGAAACTGGAATGATGCAGAATATAAATTTAATCTTGCTCAGACCGTTATGAATGATGAATCGATAAACGGAAAAAAAGGTTATCTTACTATGATTGGCTCAAATCAGTGTACTTTCAGAACAAGCGATGAACCTGTAGGAGTGCTTGGCAATGAACAGGCTTCCACTGTTACCGGCGAAAATCAGGAAAATTTAAATGGTGAGTCAAATCCGGAACAAGAGGCTATTTTCAGCGAATTTAATTCACGTGCAAATTCAGATAATACTAATACAGATGATTATTACAGTCAGGATTATGGAAATGATTATAATTCATATGATTACAATTACGACTATAATTATGATTACAATAATGATGGTTTTAACTGGGGAAATGATGCGTGGTGATAGCAATTTGCACAAATCACTTTGAAAATAAAAGGTTATATTGTCGCATTTGCAGAAAATAAAAAATCTTTTTCGGAGACTTGAAAAAAAGATGATATTATGGTAAAATAATAATTGTATTTAGTGTGTAATCAATCTTTGATATAAAATTCAGGATAAGCAATAGGAGGAGTTTAAATGTCAGATTTCAATTACGAGGAAACACTTGAACCCGATGTTAACATTAAGGTAATAGGCGTAGGCGGTGGCGGTGGTAATGCCGTCAATTGTATGGTAGATTCGGGAGTAAATAATATAGAATATATTGCAATCAATACCGACGCTAAGGCTCTTAATAAATCTAAAGCTACTACAAGAATACCAATTGGTGCTAAGCTTACTAAGGGCAGAGGTGCGGGAAATAAACCTGAAATAGGTCAGCGTAGTGCTGAAGAAAACCGTGACGAAATCGAAACTCACCTTAAAGGTGCTGATATGATTTTTATTACTGCTGGTATGGGCGGTGGCACTGGTACAGGTGCAGCTCCTGTTGTCGCTAAAATTGCTAAGGAAATGGATATTCTTACTGTCGCAGTAGTAACAAAACCTTTCCTTTTTGAAAGAGAACAAAAAATGGCTCAGGCTGAAAGAGGTATAGCAGAACTTAAAAAGTATGTTGACTCCCTTATAGTTATTCCTAATGAAAAGCTTCTTGTAGGTCTTGATAAGCCACTTACAATGATGCAGTCTTTTGCACTTTCAGATGACGTTCTTAAAACAGGTGTAAAGAGTATTTCTGACCTTATCGTTGAAGAAGGCTACATAAACCTTGACTTCGCAGACGTTTCTACAATCATGAAAGGTGCAGGCTATGCTCATATGGCTATCGGTCATGGTTCAGGCAAGGATAAGGCAAGAGATGCAGCAATGCAAGTTATTTCCAGCCCACTTCTTGAAACTTCCATTTCAGGTGCTAAGAGACTTCTTATTAATATCGCTATGTCAGAAGATATTCTTTCATCAGATGTTGATTCAGCAACAAAGATGATTACAGATACTGCTGCTGAAGGCGTTGAATTTATTTTTGGTACTGCTTTCAAGGAAGATATGCAGGACGAAATGGATATTACTGTTATTGCAGCAGGTTTTGACGGAATGGATAATGAATATGATACTGAGGTAGAAGAGAAAAAGGAAGAAGTTGTTGAAAAGCCGGCACAGCCTGCAAAACAGGCATCACAGCCAACACCTTCTCCAGCTCCTGCACCAAAGGAAAATCCTGTTCAGTATGATGACCCGCTTGTTCAAGGTCTTGGATTGAGTGGCGATTCAACAAGGTCAAAATCCTTTGATGAACCTGATTTAAATGATATTTTTAAGATGCTTGGAAACTAAAATGATTAAAAACAGCTTTCCTTATGTTTAGGAGAGCTGTTTTTTGATTTGGTTATATTGCACTAATTTTAACGTGAATTTTCTACGTTTTCATAATTGAATTGTGGTTCGATTTATGTTATAATCTATATGATGGCATTGTGTTGCAGATTTTAAAATAATTTTAATCGGTTTTTACATAACTTTTTATTGCCGGTTTTTGTTCTGTAATTTGCCATAATCAAATACTTTTCTGTATTTTGGTTGATGTAAATAAAACTGTTTTAACAGGAAAAAATATTATTTACCGTCCACATATGGCGGAGAATGGAGTTAATTACTATGGCTGATACAACCGTTTTAAGAACAACTAAAATCGGTAACGGATTTGTTAAAGAAGATGTTATGCAATATCTTGATGAATTGAATACCAAAATCGGTGACCTTGTTCAAGAAAACGAAAACCTTAAAAAAGCCGGTCAGAAATTCGGTGATGAGGACGAAATAAGAAAATATCAAAATCAGATTGAGAATTTACAAGAAAAACTTAATAATTCTAATAATCTTCTTAGAGCAAAAAATAAAGAACTTGAAGCTGCTAAGGCTACTATTGCACAGTTGCAGGCAGGTAAACCTCTTCCGGCAGGTGCTTTACAGGCTACAGATAATGCTCAGCTTGAATCTGCTAAAAAGGAAATTGAAAGCCTTAAAAATCAGCTTAAAGCTGTACAATCAGCTTCTAAAACTGTTGCTCAGCCGGTTGCTAATAATGATGCTGAACTTGCTAAAGTTAAGCAGGAGTTGGCTAAAATGTCTGCTGAACTTACAGCCCGTGCTAAAGCTCTTGAAGAAAAAACTCGTGAGTCTGCATCTAAGGACGCAAAAATTGCACAGATTACCAAGGAAAATGCTGCAATAATTGCTAAGAAAGATGAAGAAATCGCCAAGAAAAACGTTGAACTTGCAAACAAGGATATTGAAATCAAGAATGCAAGTGAAAAAGCAAATAATCCGGCACTTCTTGCAAGCGATATGCTGATTGGTGCTCAGAAACTCGCTGACCAGACAAAAGCAGATGCTAAAGCAGAAGCTGAAAAGGTTATCTCAAAGGCTAAGGAAGAAGCTGAAAAAGTTGTCGGTGATGCTAAGGCAGAAGCTGAAAAAACTATTTCCGCAGCTAATACAACCGCTGAATCCTGCATAAATGACGCTAACATAAAGGCTAAAACTACAATTGATGACGCTAACAAACACGCTGATACAGTTAATGAAATGTCTGCTACTGTCCGCACAATGCTCATAAATGAAATTGAAAGCATAAGCTCAAAATTCAACGATATAAGCACACGTATTACAGAAGCTAAAAATATTGTCAGCGAAACTCGTAAGTCAGTTGATAAGAATACTTCAAGCGAAATAAAGAAAATGCAGGCTCCAAAGGTTAATATGGCTGATGTGAAAAACAATGCTGAAAAAGTTAAAGAACCTTTTCCGGTAAAGAAAACTCCGGAAAAACCTGTTGAAAAAAATCCTGCAAAACCGGCTGAACCAAAGCTTTCAAATATAAATCCAGTAAAACCAGTTGAAAAAAATCAGAATAATTCCGTAAAACCTACAAATAATATAAAACCGGAATCCGTTCAGACTCCAAATCAGGCTAAATCACAGCCTAAAAAACCTGTTATGAGTGGTATGGACGATATTATGAAAGAATTTTCAATAAAGCCACAGGCAGAAAAGTCCGCCCAGCCACAGTCACAGCCTAAGCCTCCTACAAAAAAGCCTATTATGAACATGGGCAATGATATGGCAGATATTCTCAAGGCTATTGAGGCAGACCCTTCTAATATGGGTGAGTAATATAATTATTCTGTTGCTTTCGGGTAAAAGAATATTATATATAAGTTGCGGTATAATTTATCGTGACAAGGGATTTAAATCAGGTTATCCTCATTTGACACCGTTTGTAATTCTCGGCAGTCCAGCATGAAACTAAACCTGAAAAACACCGCCGGACAACCGGAGTTTAGCTCACATTATAGTGGGAAGTGTGTCAAATTTTTTTAAGTGAGGTACTGAACCATGTACGAAGACAAGACATTAGTCTGCAAAGAATGTGGAAAAGAATTCATTTTCTCAGCAGGCGAACAGGAATTTTTCGCTGAAAAAGGTTTCGTAAACGAGCCACAGAGATGCAAGCCTTGCCGTGATGCAAGAAAAAATGCTGGCAGAACTGAAAGAGTTATGTACACAGCCGTTTGTGCTTCTTGCGGTAAAGAAGCAAAAGTTCCCTTTGAACCAAAAGAGGGCAGAGCTGTTTACTGTAGCGAGTGTTTCGCTAAGATGAACGAGGCTTAATTGCTTACAAATCCGTAGTACGACAATTAAGCTGTACTACGGATTTTATTATTAAATGAAAGGATGTTTTATCATGCAGATTACTAAAGATACTATTATTGGTGATATCCTTGACGCAGACTTTGAGGTAGCTCCGTATTTCTTTGAAATCGGTATGCATTGTCTTGGCTGTCCTGCCTCAAGAGGTGAGTCAATCGAAGAAGCGTGTGCTGTTCACGGAACAGATGTGGACGCTCTTGTTGAAAAACTTAACGCTCATTTCGCTTCTAAAAAGTAATGTGATATTGTGGCGTGTCCATGTGGCACGCCCATATTTTTTATAATTGACAGAAGTTGTTAAAGAAATGTCACTTATAGTATAAAAGGTGGAAAAATTTATGCTCGATAACAGATTGAAATTATGTGCTGAAATGGTTAAAGGTGATGGTATTGTTTGTGATGTGGGAACAGACCATGCTTATCTTGCTACTGAACTTATTTTAAGTGGAAAATGTGAAAAGGTTATAGCATCTGATGTAAGTGAAGGGCCTTTGAGAGCTGCACAAAAAACAGTTGAAAAAAATAAAATTGAAGATAAAGTTGACATTGTTGAATCTGACGGTCTTGAAAATATTTCTCTTGAGGGTGTTTCAGATATAGTTATTGCCGGAATGGGTGGCGAAACTATTCTTGAAATTTTGCATAAGTGTACCGCTCTTACAGAAAGCAAAATCAGACTTATTCTTCAGCCTATGACAAAGTCAGAAGTTCTTCGTAAGTGGCTTTATGATAGTAATTTTGCTATTACTTCAGAAAGGATAGCAGAAGACGGCGATAAGCTTTATGTTGTAATGTGTGCAGAATGGAGCGGACAGTTTCAGAGATTGACGGAAACAGAAGCTCTTGCAGGTTTCTTTGATGAAAATGACCCCCTTGCAAAAAAATACAGAAACAATGAAGTTTCAAGACTTAAAAAAATCAGTTCAGCTCTTGAAAACGGCGGAATGTATTCAGAAGCCGTGCATTTTTCAGCACTTGCCCATAAACTCGCCAAAGGTATAGGCAAAGTTGAAATAAATGATGTTTATAATTATCTGAACAGTATTTATCCTGTTAATGCTCAGGAAAGCTGGGATAATTCAGGATTTCTTGTTGAAAACTATGAAATGGAATGCAGTAAAGTTATGTTGACACTTGATATAACAGTTCCGTCAATATATGAGGCAGAATGCAAAGGTGCTGAATTAATGATTTCACATCACCCTGTAATATTTAAACCATTAAAGAAGATTGACCATAAAAGTCCCGTATTCAGACTTATTTACAGTGATATTGCAGCTATATGTATGCATACTAATCTTGATATAGCTAAGGGTGGTACTAACGGAGTTATTCTGAAAAAGCTTTCAGAACATTTTGAATTTGATTCTGAACCGGAATATCTCGAAAATTGCGGTAACGGTAACAATCTTGGCTGGATTTGTGAACTTAAAGAAAATATCGAACCAGAAAAATTTGGTCAGGTATTAAAGGATATTTTTGGTTGTTCATATATCCGTATGAATCGTTTTGGCACAAGCAAGATAAAACGTTTTGCATTTTGTTCGGGTTCTGGAGGTTCTATGCTTGACCTTGCAATAAGTAAAAAATGTGATGCATTTATTACTGGAGATGTTAAGCATGATGTATGGATTGATGCAAATAACCGTCATATTACACTGTATGATTGTGGCCATTTTCATACTGAAAATATTGTACTTGAAGAACTACGTTGTGTAATTGAAAAGGAATTCCCACAGCTTGAAGTAATTGTCGGAGAGACTTCTATTGAACCGGCTATTTATTTGTGAGGTGAAAAAATGGGTATTCTAACTTGTCCCGTATGTAACCAGAAATTGAGTATATTGGGAAAAGCATATACTTGTCCGCAAAATCATAGTTTTGACATAGCAAAAAGCGGTTATGTAAACTTGTTATTATCGAAACATTTTAAAAAAACTGTTCATGGCGACAACAAACTTATGGTACAGGCAAGACGGAATTTTCTTGAAAAAGGTTTTTATTTGCCGTTGCGTAATGCTGTTTGTGAAAGCATTAAAGACGGAGTTATTCTCGATGCCGGTTGCGGTGAGGGATATTATACATCAGGAGTAAGAGAATGTTTGAATAATTCTGAAATTTACGGAATAGATATTTCAAAGACAGCTGTTGAACTTGCTTCTAAAACTCACAAAGGTATTAATTTTGCAACTGCCAGTGTATTTCATATTCCGGTTATTGATAGTTCATGCGATAGTTTGATAACTATTTTTTCACCATATTGCGGAAATGAATTTCAACGTGTTCTGAAAAAAGGTGGTACAATGTTAATGGCTATACCTTCAGAAATGCATCTCTGGGAACTGAAAAAATCTGTTTATGATACTCCTTATAAAAATGAAGTCAAGCCATACGAATTAGACGGATTTAATTTGTTGTCAAAAAATCATATAAATTATAGGTTTATGCTTGATAATCAGCAGGATATACAATCATTGTTTTCTATGACACCATATTATTACAGAACCGGAAAAATTCAGCAGGAACGTCTTGCACTCCTTGACGGTCTGGAAGTAACAGCGGATTTTGAATTACTTACTTATCAAAAAAAATAGTAAAGGACTGATTTTATGGCTCTTGACGGAGCGTTTCTCTTTGCAGTAAAAAATGAACTTTCTTGTCTTATTGGCGGACGTATCGAAAAAATTCATCAGCCGTCCCGTGAAGAGATTATTATTTCAATACGCACACGGCAGGGAAGTAAAAAACTTTATATTTCAGCAAATGCCGGCAGTGCGAGAGTTCATATAACACAAAAGAATGTTGATAATCCACAAACGCCACCAATGTTCTGTATGCTTTTGCGTAAACGTTTGGGCAACGGAAAACTTCTGAATATACGTCAGGACGGACTTGAAAGAATTTTATTTTTTGATTTTGAGTGTGTAAACGAATTAGGAGATGTTGTTACTATAACGCTTGCTTGCGAAATTATGGGACGCTGTTCAAACTTAATCATAATAAGCGACGGAAAAATAGTGGACAGCATTAAGCGAGTTGACAGCGAAATGTCCCGTGAAAGAATGGTTTTGCCGAACATGACCTATAGTTTGCCACCGAAAAATGACAGACTGAATTTCCTTGAGGCTGAACCACAACAGATTATTCAAAAGCTTAGTGAAAATTCTCAGGCTGAATTATCAAAGGCACTTATCAGTGTGTTTGAAGGAATTTCACCGGTGCTTGCACGTGAATGGACTTTTTTTGCTGGACGTGGTGAATATCTTGACGGAAATGTTTCCGGTGACCAGCTTGACAGACTTCTTTTCATAATAAAACGCACTCGTGAACAACTTCTTAATAATGAATGCTGTTTTACAGTTGCAAGTACTAAAGAAGGACTTCTTAAAGATTTTTCGTTTATAAGACTGTCACAATTCGGAAATCTTATGTATACTAAGGAAATCTCTTCTGCATCTGAATTGCTTGATTACTTTTATTTTGAACGTGATAGTGCTATTCGTACTAAACAGCGTGCTAATGACCTTTTTAAGCTTCTTGTGAATCTCACTGAAAGAATTTCACGCAGAATGGCAGTTCAACGTGAAGAACTTTCTGCTTGTGCGGACAGAGATTATTATAAATTATGCGGTGATTTGATTTCAGCTAATATGTATCGTATAAAAAAAGGTGACAGAATAGCAAGTGTTGAGAATTTTTATGATGAAAATTATCCCACAATTGAAATTAAACTTGATGTGAGGAAAACTCCCTCCCAGAATGCACAGTATTATTATGGAGAATACAAAAAGTCCGTCACCGCTGAACAAAAGCTTACTGAACAGATTAGCAAAGGTGAAGAAGAATTACAATATCTTGATAGCGTATTTGATTCATTGACCCGTGCGACTTCCGAAAACGATATTATACAGTTGCGTCTTGAACTTCGTGAACAGGGATATATAAAATCCGTCAATGGAAAAGCAAAACCTCCTAAAGCTTTACCTCCCATTGAATACAGGTCAACAGATGGTTTTACGATACTTGTCGGACGCAATAACTGTCAGAATGATAAATTATCTCTTAAATTTGCTGAAAAAGGTGATATATGGTTGCATACACAAAATATAACAGGGTCACACGTTATTATAGTTACAGAGGGAGCGACTCCGCCCGATAGCACATTAGAACAGGCATCTGTTATAGCTTCTGTCAACAGTAAGGGACGTGATTCAAATCTTGTGCCAGTAGATTATTGTTTTGCAAAGTATGTTAAAAAACCGTCAGGTGCTAAACCTGGAAAAGTAATATTCACAAATTATAAGACGGTTTTTGTTAAGCCTGATACTGAACTTGAAAAAAGTCTGAGGGTATAATCATGATTCAAAAACTTACAGAGGACTTTTTTAAACGTGACTGTCTGGAAGTCGCTCCTGAACTTGTCGGAAAAGTTCTTGTTTGCCGGTTGCCGTCAGGTGAGGAAATAAAAGAGAGGATTTCTGAAACTGAGGCTTACAGAGGTGAGGAGGACAAAGCCTGTCATGCTTCAAAGGGAAGAACAAAACGAACTGAAATCCTTTATGGAGAAAGTGGAAAAATTTATATTTATTTGTGTTATGGTATGCATTGGCTTATGAATATAACAACCGGTGAAATAAATCAACCTCAATGTGTTCTTTTGCGGGCAGGAGAAATACATCAAGGTCCGGCTAAACTTACAAAGTATATGCATATTGATAAACGTTTTAATAATGAAAGTATCTGCAATAATTCTGATATATGGATTGAAGATGACGGATTTATTCCGAAAGTAAAAACTGCTTCGAGAGTTGGAATAGACTATGCCGGAGATTACTGGAAAAATATAAAATGGCGTTTTATTTCTAACGGAGGTAGCAAATGAATATAATTTGTACAGGATATAATTCAATTTATGACAGTAATTACAGTTTTCGTAGTAAACCGGAAAAAAATATCTTTATGCTTATTCTGACAAAAAGTAAAGCTGTTTTTCGAATTAACGGAATTGAATATCATACACCGCCGGATACTTTTGTTTTGTATGATGATACTGTTATTCGAGAATACTCCTCTGATGAAACTTTTCTTGTATGTGACTGGATATGTTTTGATAAAAACGGTGATAATGAGTTTTTTGATTCAATTGAACTGGTTTTTAATTCTCCTGTACAATTTGCAGATACCGAATTTATAAGTAACATTATGCGTAATATAGCCTCCGAATATTATTCATCGGGGGCAAGACGCATAAAAATGACTGACACTCTTATGAAAACGCTTTTGCTTAAAATAAGTGATTTTTCGGGATGTAATGGCGAAACACAACAAACTGTTGACCCGCACTACAGTGCATTGATTGAATTAAGAGAAAAAGTTTATCGTAATCCGCAAATGAAATGGAATGTTGATTCAATGGCTAATGATGTTAATATGTCACGTTCTTATTTTCAGCATATTTACCGTGAAATGTTTGGAGTATCATGTATTACTGACGTTATAAACGGAAAAATAGAAAAAGCAAAGGAAATCCTCAGCGAAACCTCTTGTACAATTTCGCAGGTGTCTGCAATGTGTGGTTATGATAATGAAGAACATTTCATGAGACAGTTTAAAAAGATTGTTGGTGTAACTCCCACAAAATATAGACGTAAAATATAATGGAATTTGTAATAAAAAAAATAATTTATAAATTGACTTTAAAGAATAAATTTGATATAATTATACTTGGACTGAAAAAACGTTTTTTATTATATTCTATTATATGGAGGTTTACATGGAACAGGGATACAATTTAATGGATTTATTCTTTCTGCTTCTTAGAAAAATATGGTGGATTATTTTAGGAGCAGTAATTGGGGCTACAGCACTTTTTTGCTATTCAAAATTTTGTTTGCCGTTTGAATATTCTTCGCATATTTCGATGTACGTTCAAAGCTACAAAAATATAAATACAAATAACAGTAATAATTATAATGATATAAGCAACTCCAAACAGCTTATAAATACATATATTGAAGTTCTTAAAGACGATGCTGTCATGAGGGCAGTTGGCGAACAGCTTATTGAACAGTATGGTTATGATACTATATCCAAAAATTTTAGAATGGAAGATGGTAATATTGCTCCCTCTTCTTTACGTAGCACTATAAGCATAACTACTGTTACTGATACAAGTGCTTTGAAAGTTGTTTCCACTACTAAAAACGCTGATATCTCTGCATCAATATGTAATATTATGGCAGATATTTCGCCTGATTTCATAAAAAATGCGGTTGGCGTAGGTGCTTTGAAAACTATTGATACTGCAAAAGCTTATTATACACCAGTATCTCCGAACGTTATGAGAAATACTATAATAGGATTCGTTGGAGGTGCTATGCTGGTTGTTTTGATAGTTTTATTGATTGATTTTCTTGATAACACCATTAAAGACAGTGAAAAAATTACAGAAAAATATAAAAAACCAATTATTGGTGAAATTCAACATTTTACTACATCACAGAAAAAAATTGGTTTGGGAAATAGCATAAGTATTTTAGATGAAGATGTACCATTCAATGTAATTGAAAACTATAAACTCTTGCGTACTAATATAGTATTTTCATTGTCAACAAATGATAAAAAGGTTTTTGCTGTATCAAGTGCAAGTCTTTCAGAGGGAAAGTCAACATCAACAATCAATATAGCTATAGCTTTTGCACAAACTAAAAATAAAGTTTTGCTGATTGATGCTGATATGAGAAAATCAGTTGTTCATAAAGCGTTTTCGCTTGAAAATAAATCAGGATTATCAACTGTTATCGGTAATATGACAAATTTTGATGAAACTGTACATAAAAATGTTATTGAAAATCTTGATGTTCTTACATCAGGTGTGACAGTTCCTAATCCTTCAGAATTGCTTGCATCTAAAAATTTTGAAGAACTTATAAATACACTTTCTGACAGATATGACTATATAATTATTGACACTCCGCCTATTAATATTGTAAGTGATGCTCTTACTATAAAAAATTCAATCGCTGGAATAATGCTTGTTGTTAATTATGCACACACCACTTATAACGACATTGAAAGCTGTATGAAAAAGATTAAAATAGCTGATATGAATATGTTTGGATTTATTCTGAATAATGTCAATATAAAGAAAAAAGCAGGATATTATAGTAGTTATAATTATAAATATTATAAATACGGTTACGGAGAAAACAATAAGAAGAAAAAATGATTATCACAGATTACCATTGTCATGTATTGCCGGAACTGGACGACGGAGCAGAAAATTTACAAACTGCTCTTTTGATGATTCAAAAAATGAAATTTCAGGGCGTAAGAAAAATAATTGCTACTCCGCACTTTTATGCCCATGAAGAAATTTCTGTAAAGGAATATCTTGATAAACGTCAAAAATCATATGATATGCTTATGAATGCAAATCCGGCTGTTGAAAATATAATATTAGGTTCAGAAGTTGCAATTGAAAGTGGTTTGAGTGAAATAGAAGATGTTGAAAAATTAGCTATTCAAAATACAGATTATATTTTGCTTGAATTGCCTTTTGGCAACTATTCAAGATGGATAACAGACGAAATTTATAATATTTCCTGTCGATACAAGCTTAAAGTTATCATTGCCCATATTGAAAGATACAAAGATATTTACAGTAAATCTCAAATGGCGGAAATTCTTGATATGGGTGTTGTTTTACAGGTTAACAATAATGCATTTAAAACGTTCGGAAGCAGACAATTCGTCCGAAAACTTATAAAGGAAGATTATGAAGTTATTTTTGGAAGCGACTGTCATAATATGACTTCACGTTCTCCTGATTGGGATATTATGCGTAAATATATAAAACCAGAAATCCTTAAAAAATCAAATAACCTTATAAAGTAATTATAAAAAAACTGCCATTAGTGGCAGTTTTCTTTAATTTCAGTCAATGTAATGAACATTCATGTCAACATATCCTTCAATTCCGTCAATAAGTCCGGTTGAACTTCCTTGCCACATGAAATAGTCACCGTTATAGTCAGTTTCGTCTATAAAGTGTGCTAACCATACGGGTTTATTGTAATTGTTAATCCAGAAGTTATTTAAAAAATTTTTGCTACTGTATAACATGGCTGAATAACCATTGTTTTCAATTTCAATGCAGAAAAGGTTGAAAAGTTCGTTTAAACCATGAATACTAAGTCCATATTGCTGGAAATTTGTAAATTCTTCCCAGTCAAATGCAATTGGAAAATCAAGTTTTTCACTGTCAAGTTGTTCTGTAATGTATGAAACAAGTTCGTCTACTTTATCAGCAGAATTAAGAGTTGTATAGAAATAAACTCCAACTTTCAGACCAGCTTCACGGGCTTTGCGGATATTTTCGGAATACCATTCATCAGGCACTATTTCATCATAAAAATGTCCCATACGGATTATAACAAATTCGCAACCTGCATTTTTCACGGCATTGAAATCAATATCTCCTTGCCATGCTGAAACATCTATACCAAATTCTCTGTTTTCTCCTGCATTTGCCTTTACGAATTCTTCAAAAGGCGTTCCGTCACTATAATCGGGAGTTTCTGCCGGAGTATCTGTTGCAGGTATATGACTTAATACAATAACGGTCATATCCCATGAAGTTTCATTTCCTGAACTGTCTGTAACGTGTGCAGTTATTGGATAAGTACCTATAGTATTTGTATCAACTGTTCCGTCATAAGTCAGAACTGGTGATGTATCATAATTATCTGCATAACCGACTATTTTTTTCAGGTCAAATTCTTCTCCTTTGGTGACATATGGCGAAACTCCCATATTCAGCAATACAGGTGCAGTTGTATCCTTAACTGTATAACTTATTTTTTTCTTGAAATTTCCGTCATCACAACTGCACTTTATGTAAATTTCATAATTACCTATTTCAGAAGTGTCTACAGTATCATCACCGTTGAGAATTTCAACATTTGTTTCGGTTACAAGTTGGGATATTGTTATTTCTTCATAAATTTCTAAATTTTCCAGAGTGTCAAGGATAAGATATTCCGGAGGGTCAATATTGGATTTGGCGTTTTGAGAGGTTACGGGTATGCTTTCCGAAACAGTAGTACCAGTAACTTGTGTTATTAAATTTGCCGGAAGTGTCTGTACTTCCTTTGAACAACCGGTAGTCATACCGAGAGCAATAAGAGCTGTAATTATTCTTTTCATGTTGTCTCCTTTGATTATTTTTATACAAAAAATTATATCATAAAATGTTTTATTTGTAAAGTATATTTTAAAATAATAAGAAAAGGTTGCACTTGATATTTGTGCAACCTTTTTTGAAATTATTGATATTTCTTTTTATTGAGTATTTTTATGGAATTGAGTATAAGTAACATTGCTGTTCCGGAATCGGCAAAAACTGCGAGCCACATATTAGGGTGTCCGAAAAGTCCGAGAATTAAAACTACAGCTTTTATAGCAAGTGCAAATATTATATTCTGATATGCTACTGAAAGTGTTCTGTCAGCAATTCTTTTAGCATATATAATTGTTTCGGGTTCGGAGTTCATGAAAACAGCGTCAGAAGCTTCAAGTGCAAGGTCTGAACCGTTTTGTAAAGCTCCTCCTATATCAGCACCGGCAAGTACAGGGGCATCGTTTATTCCGTCGCCTATGAACATTACTGAACCGTTTTTGCGTATTTCCTGAATTTCATGGAGTTTACCGTCCGGCATCAAATCGCCTTTTACATAATCTATACCGAGTTGTTTTCCGACAGCTAAAGCGTTTTCGGATTTATCACCTGTTAACATAGCTGTATGTATTCCCATTGATTTAAGCTGTGAAATAGTTTTTACTGATGTTTTCTTTATGGTATCAGAAACAGTTATTATACCTTTTACCATTCCTTCTGTTGCAACATAAACTATACTTCCGTTAATGTTGTAATCAGGAACAGTTATATTATTTTCTTTCATAAGTCTTTCATTACCGCAAAGTATTTTCTTGCCGTTAAGTGTTGCAGAAATACCACGTCCGGCGAGTTCTGTTATTTTTTCAGGAGAAGTTATATTAATGGAATTTTCTTCGCAGTATTTTATAATACTTTCAGCAACAGGGTGGGTTGAAGTTTGTTCGCATGATGCACAAATTTCAAGAAGGTTTTCTTTTGTCATATCACCAAAAGTTTTTACATCTGTTACTGTAAAGTTTCCGTTGGTAAGAGTTCCAGTTTTATCGAATGCTATGTTTTTAACTTTTGCAAGAACTTCAATAGCTGAACCGCCTTTGAAAAGTATTCCGAATTTTGAAGCAACGCCTATTCCGGAGAAATAAGCAAGCGGTACGCTTAAAACCAATGCACAAGGACAGCTTATTACAAGGAATGTAAGTGCTGAATAAACCCATTTATGCCAATCGCCAGTTACTATTGATGGTATGATTGCTGTAAGTAATGCTGTTACAAGAACTATAGGTGTATATATTTTTGAGAATTTTGTTATAAAACGGTCTATTTTTGGTTTTGAGAAAGACGCATTTTCAACGGCTTCTGCAATTTTTGAAATCATTGAATTTTCAGCAGTTGCAGTTGCACGAAGTTCAAAAGTTTCAGAAAGGTTTATACAGCCGGATAATATTTCATCTCCGGTACGTACTGTAAGCGGTACTGGTTCGCCGTTTATAGCGGAAGTATCTATACGTGATTCACCATTATTAACAATACCGTCAACAGCTATACGTTCACCGGCTTTAATTCGGAGAATGTCGCCGATTTTAATGTTTTCAGCAGGAGTACGTATAAATTCGCCGTCTTTGAGAACATCTGCAAAATCTGTTTTAAGGCTTGAAATATCTGTTATAGCTTTACGAGTCTGTGAAACAGCATAATCTTCAAAAAGTTCACCAATTCGGAAGAATAATACTACTCCGACAGCCTCGGCATAGTCTCCGAGGACAAATGCACCAATAGTTGCTACTGTCATTAAAGTGTTTTCGTCAAAGAAATTTTTTGAAAAGATGTTTTTTACAGCAGAAGTTATAACATTAAATCCTAATACTAAATATGCTCCGATAAATACAATAAGTGAGAGGATATTCATATCAGTAAGTTTTTGAATTAACAATGCAATAACAAACAGAATCGTTCCTGCAATCAATGGAACATATTCAGGAATTTCTTTTTTCTCCTCGGCTGGAGCAGGTGAGGTTTCTTCAAACGGAATAATTTTAACCTCATTTTCGACAGCTTGTGCGAGGTCATTCATAAGTTCAAGTGTATCTTCATTGATATCACCTGTAACAGTAAGTTTTTTTAATGGAAAGTTAAGAACAGCACTTTCAATACCTTGCATATCAGCAATTAATCCCTCGATTTTAGCACCACAATGTGCACAATCAAGATTTTCTATAGTGTAAACTTTTTTCATAGTATCGCTCCTTATCATATGAATATCTGTTCATATGTTTAATATATCATATTTAGAAGCATTTGTCAATAGTTTTCGGAAAATTTATATTTATTTTTAAGAAAAGCGTTTTTTAGCGAAATATATATGATTTTTAGTTAACCTGAGTTAACGGATTTTTCCGAATAGTTGGCGTGAAAAATTTCCTTGAAACAGGCATTATAAAAAATTATAATTTTTTTAAAAAAATTTCGTCTTTTTGTCCTTTTTAAGTCACTTATATATGAAAAGCTTTTCATAATATAAACCTTTATTGAAAGGAGTGATAGATTTTGATTGTTGATTCTAAATTTTATGCCGGAGGTGACAGTAAGATTTCAATGCTATTAAATCCATGTGAACAGAAAAATCATTATGATATATCATGTGAAAATGTAAATGAACTTATCGCCGGCTGTTCAGAATCAAAAGATAAACTGGAAAAACTTTACATCATGTTTAAAGATAGTGTATTTGCAGTTGCATTTGGAATAACATCAGACTATCATCTTTCTGAAGATTGTGTTACCGAAACTTTTGTGAGACTTACTCAGGTAAAGCGTTTTTCAGCAAAAAAAGGTGACGGAAAAGGGTTTATACTTACTATTGCCCGCAATGTTGCATTGGAGTTTCGCCGTAGGTATAAGAGAGAAAAAGAGAGTGATGATATATATATTCAAAATTACGGCGAGGCTGATAAGACTGTAGAAAACAGTATTTATATAAATCAGCTCCTTGAATATCTTAATGACAAACAGCGTCAGGTCGTTGTGCTGAAATGCTGTTCAGAACTTACATTCAGGGAGATTGCAAAAATTATGAAATGCCCTGAAACTACGGTAAAATCAAGGTACAAAAAAGCCATATCTATTTTACAGGAAAAGGCAGGTGCTGACAAGTGAAAAATAAGACTCCTGAAATAAATCAGGAATTTGAAAAGCTGATTAAAGACAAGATGAATGAACTTTCTTCGTCTGTAGATTGCTTCAATAAAATTTCTGAAAAGGCTTTTCCCGAAAAAAATCAGGATTTTTCCGAAAGCGGATTCGCCGTATGTGACCTTGAAAACATTACTGGAAAATCTAAAAAGCCATTGTTTCTTAAATGGATAGCGGTTGCAGTTGCTTTTGTAATATGTATTGTTGTTTTGCCTGAAACATCGATTTTCGAGAATTTTATGGCAAGTTTAGGAAAAAATCCGGAAGAAATATATTTGGAGATTGTTGAGGAAATATCCAAAGAAACCTCTGAAAATACTTATAAAATATATGATATGCCGGTTGATGATTATATTAAATATGATACATTGATAACTCCATTTTATTCGTGTCCGTTTAAGGAATGCGGAAAAAATAATATAAATGTCCGTATTTTTGTAAGGACTTATAATAATATTCCAACAAATCAGATTTATGCGGTAGAATATACCGGCGAATATGAAAAATCCAATTTTATAGCAGTTGCTGATACTAAAGCCAAATTTACTGATGATGAACTTGAAAATATTGTTATTTCTGAAACTAAATCCGAAAATTCTGTTGTTTCTTCTGCAATAAGAAAAAATTTTACACCAGCAGTTACGGAAGAAAGTGTCATAAGAGATAATGAAAATTATAATATTATTTCGTTGGCATCATTTGAATATAATAATATTTTCAAATCAGATGATGACGAAATACAAGTATATTTATCACAGGTTCTTTATTACGCAAACGGAAATGATGGCATTCCAGAAATCTATTACTATGATATATATAATGCTCCGGATTTAAAAAACGAATGGAAAAATTCAGTCTGTTTTGATGGATTTTCAGCTATTCCGGAAAAGAATAAATCATTATTTGTACACAAGGAACTTTTTAATAGTTCTGAATCTATAAACGATACTTTATTATATGGATATGTAACTTTATCAAAAATTTTTACTGAAAATAATAACAATTCTTTAAGCGATAATATAGATTTTTATACTTTGGAACTGAATACAATTTATGACGGTACAGTAACCGAAAATATAAGTACTCTTGCTGTTCCGTATGATAATGAAATTCTTAAAACTTTGAAGATGTATTTTTCACAGTCCGGAATGATATTTTCATCTGCATCAAATCCTGTAATAACAATAATTTCTAAAAATAAAAACATTACAAATAATGTATTTAATGACGGTGAAAATTATTATATTATGTATCCTGATTTAAGTCAAACGGAATCAGATAAGTTGACCGAAGAAGAAGCTATAAATAACATTGTTGACGGATATGATTATAGATTTTAGGAGAATCCGCATTTTAAACAAGAATTTTCCCACCTCTATAAGTGGTAAGGTGAATTGTAAATTGAAACAAAGATAAACAAAAGAAAGTATATATAAAAACTTCCCCTGACGGTATATAAACTGTTCAGGGGAAAGTTTTTTTAAAATCAACTGCTCTGTCTGAAATTTTTATCTGTAAGTATTCTTGCAAAAATAAGTCCCAGAGGAAGTGATGCAACTATTAGTAAAGCTTTTGTAATCCATAAAGCTCCGGTTTGTGTATCATTAAGAGCTATATAATAAATGCCCTTATACATGAACATTCCGGGAACCATTATTACTATTGAAGGCACTGTAATAGTTATTCGTGGGAATCCTATTTTCTTCTTGATAGCAGATGCAAGAAGTCCTGCACATAATGCTCCGATAAATGCAGCTACACTTACGGGAATTGGTGTAAAGTCTATTAATTCAAGACGGAGAGTATTGGCAATCATTCCTATTATTCCGGCAGTAAAAGCCATTTTTCGTGGACTGTTGAACATAAGTGAAAATCCATATACTCCGCAGAAACTTGTTATAAGTCTGAATAAAAGCATAAGTACTGGATTTATTTGCATTTCAGTAAATTCCGACGGGTGAAATTTAAATATAGTTGCTGTAATCCAGCCAGTGAGAGTTGCCATAGTTATTATTAATAAAGCATATGTTATGCGTTCGAGACCCGAACGTAAATCAAGTTTTGCAAGGTCTAAACCGCCCGTAATCAATGGAAATCCCGGTATAATGAAAAGCATTGAACAGATATATCCAGCTTGATGTACGCTTGAAACACCCATAATTATTTCAGCAAGTTCAAGTAACAAAACATATACACAACAAGCTGATGCTACTCCGATAGTTACATTTGCAAGCAGTGTGATATGTTTTTCAAGAAGAAGTTTTCGCACAAAATTACCAATACCCGCTCCAAAAAATGCACAAATCATTTCTACTATTCCTCCGCCTAACAGAAATGTAAATGCACAACAGGCTAATGCAGAGGCAAGACCTAAATTCCATGCTTTGTAGTTAGGAGGAAGTTTCTGTATTTTATCGAGTATACGGTGAAATTGTTCAACGGAATATTTTCCGGCTTTTTCTTGAAAACTGTCTGCAAAATCTTCCATATAATTCAAGCGGTGAGTATTTACACCGGTAGTATTTATCGATAAAGCATTAGTATAAGTTTCACCGTTTTCAATACAGGTATAAGCAATAGCAAGAAGTCCTATATCCGCAGTACAGGTTATTCCTAAAGCACGGGAAATTTTATTCATTGATGCTCTTACTCTCCACGCACCTGTGCCAACTGATAACATCATTAATCCGACACGTCCTACTAAAGTAGCTTTTTCTTTAAGGGAAGCGTTAATTGCTGGAGTAGTATTTTCACTTTCAATGATTTCATGCCACGCAATTGGCATATGTTGTTTTCTGAATTTACTCATATGTACACCTCAAGTATAATTTTTTATCATAAATAATTATATCATCTTTATTAGTGAAAATCAATTGACTGTACAAAAATATACCTCCGCAAAAAATCGATATTATTGTATAATAATGACAAAAAAAGCCCTTTTTGTCGGTAAAAGGACTTTCTGAATAGAGATATTTTAAATCAAGGTTTTAAGCAATCCATTACAGCCTGAATAAATATCATTGTAAGTTGTTTCAAAATCATTGGTGTACCATGGGTCTGCCACATCATCTGAACGTCCGGCAAATGTAAGGAGTTTATATATTTTTTTGTCATTTTCGAGAATATTTTTCATATTTCTTATATTATATGTATCCATGCCAATGAAATAATCATAATTATTATAATCTTCTTTTTTAAGCTGAACTGCTCTTTTTCCTTCACATGAAATGCCATGCTTTTTAAGTTCGGAGCGTGCAGGCGGATAAACAGGATTTCCAATGTCGTTCCAGATTTCTTCGCAACTTGTTGCACTTGATGATATATAGAAATCTTTCTGTAAACCTGCGTCAGTGACGAGTTTCTTCATTATAAATTCAGCCATTGGAGAACGGCATATATTTCCGTGACATACAAACATTATTCTTATCAAATTTTTTTCCTCCATTATATTGTTGTTTTTACAGACAGAAAAGCCGGAAAGAAAAAAATCTATCCGGCAATAGTTCAGAAATCTTTTTTTATAAATTCTTCAGCAGTAATTGGCTTTGAATAATAGTAACCCTGAAAACTTGTTATATCATAGTTTTTGAGAAAATCACGCATATTAGCTGTTTCAATACCTTCAACACATATTTCAGCTTTAAAGGAATCCGCAAGAGATGATATAAACTTTATTGTATTCTGGTCTGATTTGCTTTTTTCTATGTTTTTGACAAATTCACGGTCAATTTTTACTGTATCGATATGAAGTCTTCTTAAAATATCTATTGAAGAAAATCCTGTTCCGAAGTCGTCAAGTGCAATTTTTATACCATGTGTACGGAAGATATTAAACATATTGTCAAGTGTTTTAATATCAAGCAGACGACAACGTTCTGTAATTTCAAGACAAAGATTCTGAGCAGGAAAGCCGGTTTCTTTGAGTATGCTGAAAACATCTGAAACAAAGTCACTTTTTTCAAGTTGTGAATATGAGATATTGATATTCATTATAAATTCAGGGTATTTTTCAAGGAATTTTTTACCGTCTGTCATTGCCTGACGCATAATCCATTTGCCGAGTTCAGGGAATAATACATCTTGTTCAAGTACCGGTACAAACTGCATAGGAGATACTGTGCCGTATTTATCACTTTTCCACCTTATAAGAGCTTCCATGCCTTTAAGCTTTTCGTTGCTTGCATACATTATGGGTTGATAGCATAAATAGAAACCTTTACAGTTTTCAAGTACGCTGTTACGGATAACATTAATAGTTTCTATGATGTTTATATTTTTATTATTTTCGGAATTATTGAAAACAACCATTTCACCAAGTCTTTTATTTTTGGATTCATAATAAATATACTTTAGACATGAATATATAGTTTGGCTTTCAGCATCAAAATCATCAAGCAACATAAGACCTGAACTTAATGTAACACATATTCTTTCATCTTCTACAAACAGATTATGAGATACTTGTTCCTGCAATTCTCTGTAAAGTTCAGTAGCTTTGTTTTCATCAAGGGAATGACTGATTATAGCGAATTTTGTACCGTCCATTCTGTAAATTTTGCCGTATTTTGAAAAAAGTTCTTTTAATTTATTTGCAAATGTTCTTAAAGTTTTGTTTCCGAATTTATAGCTGTATACATCATTAATAAAGGAAAATCCATTTATTCCTATGATGAGTATTGAACTTTTTTTCTTGTTCCAGAGAATAGACTTTACATCATCAAAAAAGCCATAAAGGCTTCTTAATCCCGTTATAGTATCAACGTAATTCAAAGAACTGTTATTTTTGATAGAACCCGCAAAATATTCCGGTTTGCCGTTGTTATCATACATAATAGCACCCTTGCAGGTACAAACAACATAATTGCCATCAGCAGCTTTTGCACGATATTGCATGTTATGTAGCTGTTCCCTTCCAGCGAATAAATCTTCAATATTTTTGTGATAATGTTCACGTTCAGTAGGGTGAATATGTTTTTCCCATAAATTTCCTGCATCATACATATAGCATTTAGGCAGATTAAAGAAGTTAACTGCACTTTCTGACCACCGTGAATAGTTGTGTTTAATATCACAAACATAGATATAGCTACCTTCTGCTAAAATGGAAAAAGTTTCAAAAATACTGTCTAATCTTTTTATGCTGTTTTTATCCATTTTAATGCACCTCCATGCTTTTTTTGCAACAAAATGAATGTTGTAATTCATTTACATTATATCATGATTTGCACATAATTTCAAGTTTTTTGATGAAAAAATTATTTTTTTGTTAAAATCAACTAAAATGAACAATATTTTTTTGACAGTCATATAAATTGAGTTGTTATTGTATATATTAAAAAAATCCCTCTGATTAGTTATCAAAGGGACTAAAAATTATTTTTTCAATAACATACGAAAAGTTATAAATACAGCTTTGACATTCAGTAAGATGATTAAAAGAGTCATAATTATTATCGGAATAAATCCGGTTTGCTGGACGGTGAGATGGCACATAGCAATTATTATAACTGTGTTGATGATGTTTCTTGGAACGGAAAATTTAAAAGGTACATATCGGCGTGCATCAACCATTCTTATCCAGAAACATATAAAGTAGCTAAGGAAAGTTGCAATTGACGCTCCTTGAATGCCCCATATCGGAATAAGATAAGTATTAAGTATGATATTTGCAACACAAGCAACAGTTACCGTGACAAGTGAATTTATAGTGTGTTTTGTGGCAGAATATATTCCCGATAAAAACTGGTCAAGGCAAGTGAATATTGATGCTATAATTAATACCGGTGCATAAAGATATGCTTTACTGTATTCGGGGAAAGTCTGGTAGTTAATCAGAATAGCAGATATAGGCTTTATTAAAAGAATGAGTCCTGCTGAACCTATAAACAATATTGATTCATATGCGGAATATACTTTTTCATAAAATTCATTACGACCTTTTGATTCGTTTTCAGTTATAGCGGATATATTCCATGCCTGAAAGAAAATAGTTGATACCATTGACAAAAGATTAGGTATTTTTGTTGCTGCTGAATAAATTCCAGCGGACTTTTCACTGCACATATTTCCTATAAAAATCTGGTCAGAAAATCCTGTAAATGTCCACATGACAGTTGTTGGAATAAGCGGTACAGAGAATTTCATCATACTTATTCCGAGGTCTTTTTTGAAGTGTCGTATATCAAGATAACGATGAAGTCCGGCTGATATGAACAGAAAAACAGAAGAACAAGCATCAGAAAGTATAACTGACATCATAAATCCAAGTACACCCATTTCCATACGAGAAATAAAAAGAACATTGAAAATAAATAATGTCATTGTAGTAAAAATTCCGTCAAATGCAAAAAGACGTACCATACCTCTTGCTCTGACAAACTGCGAACACAAGGACCTTACCGATGATATACAAACATAAACCGTAAGCATTACTGTATATTCTCTTACCGGACTTAGAAATGGTATCATTTCAATAAATGGCATGGCTATAATCATTAGCATAAGACCGGCAAATATAAGTACACTGGCAGTTGTAAAAATTTGTTTTTTGTTGTATTTTCTGTCAAGTCCATAACGGACAACTGCTTCTGTAAGTGAAAAGGTAAATACCGGCAATAAAAAAAGAGCAGTTGTTTCAATGAGAGTTTTTGTATAGAATCCTACAGGGTCAATATGTCTTGTGTAAAGGTTATTCAGCAGAAGCGAAAATATTTTAGCCCCAAAGCTTCCTATTGCAAACACAATTGTATTAAAAGCAAGCTGTTTGTATTTATTCATAATTTTTCACCTCCAGTACATTAATGTAATCAAAACAGCGGACAGTTTGAATATACTATCCGCTGAATTATGTATTATTCAGACTCTTATTTGTTCTTTCGGTATAAGGTCATAGCTGAACATTACTTCCGAATGATTGTCAAGAATAAGTTTTTTATCTGTAATTTCTCCTGTACTGCGGTTAATAGTGTTTTTGTAAATTTTAGATACACGGAAATATTTGTCACCTTCTTTTTGGAAGTGGTGGTCTTCTTCAACAAGTTCAAATCTTTGAGGAAACTCTTTTTCACTTCTCAGCTCTCCGTAAAGTCTGTCGCCATCACACCAAACAAGTAATTGTATATTCTGGTCTGTGTTATTGCGGAATCTATAATCAATATAATTATAGCTTATGGAAGTTCCAGAACTTAATGGTACTCTTTTTCCGTTATCGGGGGCAAGGGCATCAGAATGTGTATGAAATTCAGTTATTTCAAGCGGACTATTCAAAACAAGCAAATTTATAAGGTTTCCGAGATTACAAAGACCTCCGCCAATACCTGCAATAAGCTGATTTCCAATAATAACACGTCCGTCTTTGTAACCTTTTCGCTTGGTTGTATTACCTACGGTTTTCCAGAAAGAAAAGGTTTCACCAGGACGAATTATAATACCATTTATTTTACTGCAAGCAAGACGGATATTATCAGCTTTGTTTTCCTGTAAGCGTATGTCAATACCTTTGCCACGCTTTATAAGTCCGCAATCATGACTTGAAACCACATTAGGCAATTTATAGGAAATAATCGTATTTGAAAATTTTTCATGACTTAAAAAATCACTTATATAGCGTTTGATAATCCCTTTTTTTTCAGAAAGGGAATAACAGAAAGGATTTATTTCACAAAAAAGTTTTCTTTGAGTATTCCATTTTTTGCGTCTGTCAAAAAGCAAAATAAACTTTTCAAGATAACGTCTTTTACCTATGTATTTTTCTTCTGGAAGTCGTATAAACTTTACCATTATGCTTTTAATTCCTGCATTGTTAGCTCCCAGTATATCAGTGAAAATCTGGTCACCTATAACAATTGTTTGTTTTTTGGAAACGTTAATAATTTCAAGGGCTTTGTAATAAGCATCCGGATTAGGTTTATTGGCATCACATATATAAGGAACATCTATATTCTTAATAAATCTTTTTACACGTGGTTCGTCGTTATCTGTGAGAAGGATAGTTTTAAATCCTATTTTTTTCAGACGGCGGAAAAGAGCATCAACATTTTCATTTGAATTATCACCATGATGTACTAATGTGTTATCAATATCGAATATTATACCCCGACAGCCTTTTTTATATAGACTTTCATAGTCTATGGAAAAAACATTTTCAGCGTAAACTGACGGAAAAAATTTTTTCAGCATTTTATACACCTCAATTATCTTGTGCTATATAGTCACATATTGTATTAATCTGTTGGCAGAAATCTTGTCCGAAACGTTTTTCAAAAAATGCACTTCCGATTGTGAAAGCATACGGAGAAGCTTTTTTTATTTCGTCAAGTCTTTGATAGCTATTGATACTTCCGGCGATACAGACAGGAGCTTTTATGCTTGAAACAAATTGTCTGTTGAGTTCGGTAGCATTACCTGTATATCTGTAGCCTAATAAGTCAATACCATAAACGCCTTTTGCAAGGTAACTTTCAGCTTCAGAAACCATACTTTCAAGACTGCCGTTAAGAATAGACGGTCTTTCAGTGATTTCTCCAACAAATGGCATATATTTTACATTATTTTTTTGGCATATTTTATTTACTTCATCTGAGAAAATCGTTCCCATAAGGATATCACAGCCAAAATCAACTGCCATTTCAGCACCTTGTATGCATTCATTTTTTGTATATGCAACAACTTCGAGTACTGTTTTTTTGCCACATGATTTCATGTATGAATATAATTCCTTCATACGCTGATGAGGTAAAGGTTCTTCTTTAAATCCCCAGTAAGTAGCTTTTGAATTTTTGCACTGGTCAAAAATTTCATAAGCGTCAGAAACAGTTCTGTCATCATGAGTAAGCATAACTATTAAAAAAGGTTTGTCCATATTAAAAATCACCCATTTCATATTTTGACAAAGGTAAGCCCAATATCATAAAAAATTATAACAGAGATTATAACTTTTGTCAATCACATCAAAAATGTCAAATTATAGTTTTGTGCAGAAATTATGATACATAAAAAAGTTATCATATAATATTGTGCAGTATTGATAATTTGATATAAAAAAAGTTCCCTTTATTGAAAAAGGGAATTTTAAGCGGAAACGGTGGGATTCGAACCCACGTCCCTCAAGGGGCATCACGATTTCGAGTCGTGTCCGTTATGACCACTTCGATACGTTTCCATAAATCACCATAATATTATATCATATTTTTGATGATTTGTCAAGGCGTTTTCAAAAAAATATCTTTAAAAAATTTCAATAAAATATACAAAAACTATTGAAAATTCATAAATAATATGTTATAATTGTTGTGAACTTATTAAAAAGGAGGCATCATTATGAAAATGACTTTTATAGGTGCTAACCATGAAGTTACTGGTAGCTGTACGTTTATTGAAGCTTGTGGTAAAAAGTTTCTTGTGGATTTTGGTATGGAGCAGGGTGAAGATTCCTTTGAAAATGCTCAGATACCAGTTTCACCAACAGATATAGACTTTGTACTTTTAACTCATGCACATATTGACCATTCCGGAATGTTGCCATTGCTGTATGCAGGCGGATTCTGTGGCAAAATTCATGCTACAAAGGCTACTTCAAATCTTTGTTCTGTAATGTTGCGTGACAGTGCTCACATACAGGAATTTGAAGCAGAATGGAAAAACCGAAAAGGTCGTCGTCGTGGTGATGAAGAATGTCAGCCACTTTACACTATGGAAGAGGCTATAGGTGCTATTGAACTCTTTGTACCTCACCCTTATGAAACTCCGGTTGAAATATGTGACGGTATAACAGTTGTTTTTAGAGATGCCGGACACCTTTTAGGGTCATCGAGTATTATAATTGACCTTACGGAAAATGGTACATCACGCAGAATAGTCTTTTCCGGAGATATAGGAAATACTAATCAGCCTCTTATTCGTGACCCTCAATACATAGATAATGCTGATTATGTTGTTATGGAATCGACTTACGGAAACCGTATACATGACCGTCCTACAGATTATGTCACTGCATTGGCAGACGTTTTACAGAAAACATTTGACAAGGGCGGAAGTGTTATTATACCGTCATTTGCAGTCGGAAGAACTCAGGAGATGCTTTATTTTATACGTCAGATAAAGTCCGATAATTTAGTTAAAGGTCATAATGGATTTCCGGTATATGTTGACAGTCCGCTTGCAAATGAAGCAACTGATATTTTTATAGACAATCGTGAAAGCTGTTATGATGAAGAAGCTTTGTCATTTGTCCGCAATGGAATTAATCCTATAACTTTTGAGGGACTTATAAGAACACTTACAAGTGATGATTCAAGGGCTATCAATGACGACACACGCCCGAAAGTTATAATTTCTGCAAGCGGTATGTGTGAAGCAGGAAGAATAAAACATCATCTTAAACACAATCTCTGGAAACCTGAAAATACTATACTTTTTGTCGGTTATCAGGCAGTGAACACTTTAGGAAGAAGTCTTGTTGACGGGGCAAAAAAAGTTAAGTTATTCGGTGAAACTATTACTGTATCTGCAAAAATTCAACAGCTCCCTGGAGTAAGCGGTCATGCTGATTCAATTGGATTAATGAAATGGGCTAAATCTATTTCCGGAGTAAAAAGGTTTTTTATTAATCATGGTGAATCATCATCATCTGAAATATTCGCCCAGAAACTCCGTGACGAACTTGGAGCAGATGTCTATGTGCCATACAGTGGGGCAGAATTCGATATGATAGAAAATGTTGTCACAATTGATGCAGAACCCCGACCAATTGCGAAAAAATCCCATACAAATGAAAACATATATTATAATAATCTGCTTACTGCTTCCGACAGACTTTATAGAATTATTCAAAATTCTGACGGTCGCACAAATGCAGATATGCGTAAATTTGCAGAAGCTATTAACAGACTTTGTGAAAAATGGAAGTTATGATTTCTTAAAAATTGCTTTAATGGTTATATCATTATCGGGAATTATACTTATTTCTGCTGATTTTGTTTCAGTTGTTGAAAGTTCAGTTCCGGAAATTTCCCACTTGTCGAATTTATAACCATTTTTTGAAACGGCTTTAAGAGTTATTTTATAGTCTGAAAAATACTGTCCGCACCAGTTACTATTTGAAATATCCGGATTAATTGTATTTAAATTTATACTTCCGTTTTTGTTCTGGCAAAGTGTGACACTATATAATGAATTGCTACCGGTTGTTCGCATGAGACTGTCTGAAGCATATGTGAATCTGTTTCTGTAAAAATCTGCGATAGTATTCATTTCACTGTCAAATCTGCTTATACCATTTGAAGAAGTAAATGTACTTGAATAAAATCTTTCATTTGTATCTGAAATTTGCTGATAGTATTTATTTCTGTAATATTCAACTGTTTTGTCTGTTTTTTCTGGATTGAAATTATAATTTGCCAAATCCATGAATATAGTGCAGAATTTTTGTTTGAATTCCTGATTTTTCAAGAGGTTCATAAAGGTTCGGCTTATGTTATCATTGTAACTGTTAAGCTGTGAAAAAATATCAGCAGTATAAGAGGTATTGCTGTTTTTGTAAAGTCCTGTTGTGAAATCTGTATCAAATAAAAGCATACGCCATTTACCGTCAGAATAAATATTTGAACTGTCGATTTTATCAGAACGCCATACAGCAAAATTATTATAAGGCCAGTCGTAATTGCACCAGTAAATTTGTACTGCAAAGTATTCTGCTAAACTGTCCGTATCGATGTACCTGCAAAACTCTTTATAGTTTTCGTCAATGGTCATATCGGTGCGGGCAGATTTTGCTATAAAGGAATTCCAGTCAGTTAAATCTTTTTCTTCACCTTCTTCAAGTTGATTGTTTTTGATTATGGCAACATTTTTCTTTTTTATGTTGTAATGACTTTTTATAAAATTATCATCTGTTTTCTCAGTGAGAGTGTAAAGCCCCCAGAATTCACCGTCTATAAACAATATACAAGCATTCATAGCCTGTGAAGTAAGTGTGCGGTCACTGATAAGACTTTGATTTATATTATCACGAAAATACGAATATGATACATCATTTCCGGCATTTCTGATTGTAATTTGTTTATAACTTTTTATTGTTTTTCCGGTTATATTATTTGTTGCCTGACCGTCAAAAAAATCATATTCAAGTTTTTCGTTTCCGTATTCTTCACGGGCGTATATATTAAAACTTTTTTGTGGTGTCGAACGTGATGTAGCACCTTTTATGCGGATTCCGACGTTTTGCGAAAGAACTTTTTTACCTTTATCGAATACTTCTATTAAAGCAGGACGCTCCCAATCTTTGCCCTTTTGAGTGTAATTAGCAACCATGTTCCAAGCTTCAACGCCTGTGGTATTCTGAGTGTCAAAAATTCTTCCTTTTACGTATATTCCGGTATCGTAGTTGAAGAGGTTTTCAGGGTCTGTTACGAGTGATACAACTTTCATATCCTTGTAATAAGAAGAGTTTGTTTTTCCAAGAAAATAGCTTGCCGAAATAACCGAACTTTTTCTGCCGTTTTCATCAATTGCTACTGCTCTTATCAGAAAAGCTTTATCAACAGTTTTGTTTGGAGCGACTGCACCATAAGAACTTATATCAGTTCTTGAACTCCATATATTAGGAGTATCCGATTTATCATAAACCCTTATATTAGCGTTGTATTTTTTTGAATTAATATCGGGTTCTGAACCGTCAAGAGTATAATAGACAGTTGTGCCTTCCGGAACGTTTATTGAAAGCATAAATTCATTGTCATAAAATCCGCTGTCGTATGAAAATTCAGGTTCTTTTACTTTTATTTTTTCATTCGGAGAAATATTGGATTTTTCGGGAGTACATTCCATATTGAAATATTTTCCGCTACTGTCAGGGTACTGTCCATAAGAAGTATTAACCGGAATTTTACCAAACGTTATACGGTCAATTTCATTTCCTGCTCTGTCCGTAAGAATTATGATATTCTCATCTTTGTCAATATCAAGGGGAGCGTATTCCGGAGAACAGTATATTATTTTTTTCTCACCGGATTTTATAACCGTTCCGGCAGGAAGAGTGTATTTTCTTAAATTTTCAGGGTCATCCGAAAATCCCCAACCGCTTATGTCCACAGTATGTGACGAACTATTGCATATTTCCGCCCAACCATATGTATTTCCGTTTGGAGCTTTATAGAAATTATTTTCGGGACATACTTCATTTATTGTTATTTTTGGCAATGTTTCTGCTTTTGTTGTGAATTTTCCCAAGAGACATACAATTATAGTAATTCCTATTGAAATGCATTGTATAATTTTTGTATTTATGTAAATCACTTCCTTTTTGTTGGCAATATGTCTATTATAGCATAATAAAAAATTTTTGTAAATCGGTTATATTCCTTTTTATAGTGAAAAGCTTGCAATATTGTTGTTTTTATGATATAATATTAGTATATTTTTCTGGAGAGGAGAGCATTAAAAAATGCGTTCAAAAGGTACTAAGACAATTTCTGAAAACAGAAAAGCTCGCCATGAATATTTTGTGCTTGAAACTTACGAAGCAGGTATAGAACTTGTTGGCACTGAAGTAAAATCCATTCGTAACGGTGGCGTTAACCTTAAAGATAGCTGGTGTTCAGTCGATAAGGGAGAGCTTTTCATAAGAGGAATGCATATTTCACCATATGAAAAAGGTAATATTTTTAATCGTGACCCATTACGTGTGCGTAAACTCCTTATGCATAAAAAAGAAATAAATAAATTATATGGCACTCTTAAACAAGATGGTCTTTCACTTATTCCGCTCAGTCTGTATTTTAAAGATTCCAAGGTTAAGGTACAGCTCGGACTTTGCAAAGGTAAAAAACTCTATGATAAAAGAGCTGATTCTGCTAAACGTGATGCTAAACGTGAAATTGACCGTAACATGAAAATACGTAATCAATAATATTATGGAATATCAGATTTATCTTTATGAGGAACAAAAGCAATATCTTATAAAATATATCAAAGATAAAAGATTTATGAATTTAATGATATTATGGTTTTCGGGAATGTCAATATTTATACTTGTAAGTTTATTGTTATTTGAAGCCAAATATTGTAATTTTACAGAAGAGACGCAGATAATCAGTGAATTAGATGCAAATGTTATATATTATCTTGTTATTGGAGTTATTATATTTATATTAGAATTTATAAAGGGATACGGAAAAAATTTCGGTCATAATTGTGATATTAAATGTATAGAGAATGACTTATATACACTGGATTACAGAAATTTCGGCTATCGTGAAAAAGATACCGGACATCACCCATATTATATTTGTGATAATTTGGGTGGTACTTACATATGTCCGAGATTCCTCGATTACCGAAACGCCGATAGCGACAGCAAGTTTTTATATATAAAGCTTGAAAATGGAAGAGGTTATGCTATAGGTGAAAATCTTCCATAATTATCCATACTTGACAAAATCCGACATATAATGTATAATTAGTTATACTAAAAAGGAGATTTTTTATGAACGGAAATTGTCATTTTATATTTGGTGCAACATTGGGTACAGCTTTTGCAATGAATCTGGATAAACTTGAACCAATTTTTCCACAAATCACTAATTCACCGGAAACAGCTACATTATTTGTGCTTGGCGGTCTGATAGGAGGAATTTTTCCCGATATAGATAATCCTGTAAGCTATATTGGAAAACTTACTGTTCCTGTAAGTTCAGTAATAGGAAAATGCGGTGAATTTGCCGGAAAAACAGGTCCTATGCATCGTGGTATACTTCATGAACCGCTTGTATATATTATTGGACTTATATTGTCATATATGTTTTGTCCGTCATTGGTGGGATTGTTTTTAGGGTGCGTATCCCATTTGTATCTTGATATGTTTACTCCTGCCGGAATACCTGTATTATTCGGTGCAAAACATTTACGTCTTGCAAAAATTAAAAGCGGAAGCCGGCAAAGTGTTATTTTCACGTGGCTTAACGTCTTTGTAGTGTTGCTTCTTGGAATAATGTTATAGTTTTTATAAGTGAAAAGTCGGATAAACTATTTTTTAGTTATCCGACCTTTTTTATATTTCTGAACAGTCAATTTCTGGGAATGGTTTAAATGGTTCAGGATTTTCACGGTGACTAGCTATTATTTTTTCAAGCCAAGCCATATTGTACCATCTTCCGAATTTGTATCCGCACTTGTGAAATTCTCCGATAAATTTATAACCCATATATTCGTCATTGTTTTTGGAACTGCTATATAGGCATTAATATTGAAGATATTTTTTAATTATCCAACTTTTTTATATTTCTGAACAGTCAATTTCTGGGAATGGTTTAAATGGTTCAGGATTTTCACGGTGACTAGCTATTATTTTTTCAAGCCAAGCCATATTGTACCATCTTCCGAATTTGTATCCGCACTTGTGAAATTCTCCGATAAATTTATAACCAATATGTTCATGGAACGATATGCTGTTTCTTGTAAGGTATTCGTCATTTGTTTCTGGAACTGCTATACAGGCATTAAGATTGAAGACATTTTGTTTTATAGATATTTTTTCTATAATATTATATAATTGTTTTCCGATACCAGATTTAGTAAAGTCTTTATCTACATAAATTGAGACTTCCACTGAATGTCTGTATGCTTCCCTGCCTACGAATCTTCCAGTATATGCATATCCGATAATATGATTGTTTTTTTCTGCCACTATATATGGATATTCTTTTAAAGTATTTTCAATGCGTTGTTTGAATTCTGAAATTTCAGGCACTGTATATTCAAAGGTTATTGCGGTATTCTCCACATAAGGTGCATAAACTGCAAGTATATTTTCAGCATCTTCCGGAGTTGCAATTCTGATTTTTACATTTTCAATCATTTCTGAACCTCCATAAAATCTGTTGGCACATATTTTACAAGCCATACTCCATTTTCCGAAAGATAAAATTTATATCCCTGCGTATACATTTCACCGGATTTTATTTTATATATTACAGGTTTTCCGTGACGTTTTCCAACTGTTTCGGCAGTCTGAAAATCTTTTGACAAATGCACATACAATCTGCTTTGAGGTTTAAGACCTTCGGAATTTATTCTGTCAACGTATTTTTCACCTGTTCCATGCCATAAAATTTCAGGAGGCTGAGTTTCTTTTAATTCAACATCTACATTAATTGAATGCCCTTGATTTGCACGGATTTTTTTCTTGTCATCGCTGAATTTGTATCGTTGTTTATTATCAGTTTTGACTATTTCTTCAAGCATATCAATATCAATTGAAAACTTGCCGTTTTTGTTTATTCCTTCTATAAGTTCATCAACATCAGCCCAGCCGTTTTTATCAAGAGTTATTCCGATAACCTGTGGTTTATGTCTTAGAATAAGCGAAAGGAATTTACTTGCATTTTTTAAATTATCTGACATTATTTTTACCTCCCTGTAGATTTTATAATACAACAATGGGTCTTGAAAATTTTAATTTTTCGGACGTTCTCAGAATATAGTCCGTAAGATTATACCAGCTCTGACATTTATCAAGTATTATTGCATCTGCTGTAATAACATGACTTTTCTTTTCAAGAATAGGGTCAACAGCATTTTCTATAAAAGCTTCAACTTCAAAACTTTTTCCGGAAAGCGTTTCAATAATTTTCTGTTTAAGTCTTCCGGAATTTGAAACGGGACTATCCAGATAAAATACAGCTTTTTTGATTTTAAGGTTTTCAAAAGCATCTGCTAATGCCTGTAATGCCATATTAGTTTTGTCTATGAGTCTGTATGAACCTCTTAATCCGGCAAGGTCACGTATTGTTCCGTCCATACAGCGAAAAATTGTCGAATCAGAAAAAGCTGTTTCAAGAGTGATTATTATATTGAAACCGTCTATGTATAAAGTTTGTCCGGCTATTTCTTCAGTGGAAAGTTCCTTGTATTTTCTTATCCATATATTTATTTCAGGAGAAACTATTCTTGATAAGGCAATTCGTTGACGTTCTGATAACTGATAGTGATTTCCGACAAATGTTACAACATTTCTTATAGGATAACTTCTGCTTAACAGAAAATATATTTCTTCACCGGCACGCCTTAGTTTGTCAATACTGTCCATTCCGAAATCTTTATAATCAGTTGATACAAATCCTCTTTTAACTTCACTCATAAGTAAATCCTCCTATATTGATAACAGGACAATGATTTTTAGCATATTGTATAGTTTTGTATGCACCGCCGTTTTTGTGCTGAATACAACATACAACAAGGTCTGAACGGTCAACCATATTTCTGTTTCGTATTTCAAAAGCTTTTTTAAAGTATGCTTTCGAGGATTCATCACATATTTCCACTTCATTGTAAAACATAAGATAATTTTCTTTGTGGTCACGGTAGCCGGCTTTCATGTATGGAAGAACAAGTACAGTATAGCTATTATAATGTCCATAGGTAACACGGCTTATTACAGAGGACACAAGCCAGTCGAATTCACCATCATTTCCGAAAAGAAACTTTACGTAAACTTTATTTTCTATGAGATTTTTTATAATTTCGGTCAATCTTTTTTCAATTGTGGAAATATTTTCAATCATTCTGTGTCCGAAAAAGCTTACTGTATAAACATTCATAATGTTACCGCCTTTTTATATGATTAATAGTATTTTATCATATATTTCCTGTAATGTCAAATATTTCAATAAAAAATCGGCTTCATATAGAAACCGATTTTAGAAAAATATTATTTATTTTTTCTGTTTGCCATTTTAGGATCATAATCCCATGCTGATTGAATAACAGATTGCATACAGTTTGCAGAATACCATTTTTTGCCGATTTTTACACTGAGTAATAAATAATCTTCTGTTTGTTTTTCGCCATCTTCATCTTTATAAGTAATTTCTGCTATGGAAAGAACAGCGTCATCATGTATAGTTCCGTGATATATACTATTTATACTTGAAATCATACCCTTTACAACAGCTTCTTCATGCATATCTAAAGGTGCATCTGGAATATTTGAAGTATCTATATCAATATTTTCAATTATTTTTACTTTTTTTACATTTTTCACACCGATTTCCTGAAACTTTGAAAATAACTCTTTTGCTTTAATTGCATCTCTAAGCTGTTTTTCGTCTTTTACATTATGGTCATAATAATCAATAACATCTTCTGCAAATCCGTCAGGCATAACAGAGATAACTTTTTTAGGATTTTGTTTTTGCAAAAGTTTTATAGCATCTTTATTTACTGATTTACCATTATTTCCTGCTGAGAATATGAGTTTTATAATTATCAGCAATACAATGATTATCGCCACTATGGGAATGATTTTTTTAACTTTTTCTTTGATTTTCGGACTTGTTGGCAATTTGTCAATAATGTTTGTTTTGTTTAACATAAAGTTTCCTCCATATATTTTTTTTACAGATTTTGAAGCTTCAAATCTATAATTACATTATAACTATTAATGTAGACAAATGTTTGTCCGTTCAAAAAAAATTTACAATAATCTGCTTGAATTTATTTAATATATTTTTCTTGACAAATTATAAGAACGGGTTTATAATCATCTATATGAACTTTGTTAAAGAAGTCAACGCTCCTTTCAGGAGTCTTTTTTAACAGCAGAAATTCACGAAAGGAGTATTTTTATTGTGAAAAAAGTTGTATCAAATGAAATGGACATGACAGAAGGTCCTTTGCTTAAAAAGATAATTGTTTATACTATTCCGATTATCCTTACGGGAGTACTTCAATTATTATTTAACGCTGCTGATTTGATTGTAGTAGGAAGATTTGGTTCTGATACTTCTGTTGCGGCGGTAGGGGCGACAACTGCTATAATAAACCTTATAACCAACTTGTTTATAGGGCTTTCAATCGGAGCGGGTGTAGCAGTAGCACATAGTTTAGGTGCTGGAAAATCCGAAGATGTTCACAAAACAGTACACACTGCCATTCCGATAGCTTTTGTAAGCGGAATAGTTCTTACTATTGTTGGTGTATGCGGTTCACGTCTGTTTCTTGAACTTATGGGAACACCAGATGATGTTATAAATCTTTCTGCCACATATATGAAAATATATTTTATTGGAATAACTGCCAGTATGATATATAACTTTGGTTCAGCGATACTCAGAGCAACAGGAGATACTAAAAGTCCGTTGATATACCTCACAGTTGCAGGAATTATAAATGTAATACTTAATCTTTTTTTTGTTGTGTTGCTTAATATGGACGTTGCCGGTGTTGCAACAGCTACCACTATATCGCAGACAATTTCAGCGTTGCTTATACTTAGAGCTATGATGAAAAGAAATGATGATTGTAAACTTATTCTTAGAAAAATGAGATTTTATCGTCGTCAGATTGTCAGAATTATTCAGATAGGTATTCCGGCAGGTATTCAAGGGTCACTTTTTTCTATTTCAAATGTTATTATACAGTCATCAATAAATTCATTTGGTTCTGTTGTAATGTCCGGAAATGCTGCTGCTTCAAATATTGAAGGCTTTGTTTATGTTTCAATGAACTCTTTCAGTCAAACTTCAATAAACTTTACTGCCAGAAATTACGGAGCAGGTAAATATGACCGTCTTTCAAAAATAATGTGGTTGTGTTTAGGTTCTGTGTTTGTTACGGGACTTACTCTGGGATTGACAGCGAGATTCTTTGGTGAAAATCTTCTTTCAATATATGTTCCGAACAAACCGGCAGATATAAGTTATGGTCTCACCAGAATGACATTTATTTGTATACCGTATTTTCTTTGTGGACTTATGGACGTTACTACCGGTTTATTAAGAGGTATAAATTATTCAATGCTTCCTATGATAATATCAATTGTTGGTGTATGTGTTTTCAGAATAGTATGGATATATACAGTTTTCAGAATACCTGAATATCATACACTTCAAAGTCTTTATATATCTTATACTATATCATGGACAGTAACATTCCTTACAGAACTTATTATATTTATAGTTTTACTAAAGCGAATACGTAAGAAAGCAGTTTCTTAAAATAAAAAATCCGTTGCGAAAATGTTCACAGCGGATTTTTTTGTTATTCAGATTGTTTCACCATTGGCAATTTTTTCAGCGAGTTCATTAAGATATAACCAGCGTTCCATTTTTTCGGCAAGCTGATTTTCAAGAGAGTCCTTTTTGTCGGATAATTCTTGTAATTTTATATAATCAGATGAACTCGCAAGGATTTCTTTTTCGGTTTCTGAAATCTGACTTTCAAGACAAGCTATATCATCATCAATAGTTTCAAATTCTCTCTGTTCCTTGAATGAAAATTTAAGTTTTTTCTTTCCTGTATAAACACGTTCTTTTTTTACGGATTGTTTTACAGGCTTTTCTTCTTTGGCAAGTTCCTGAATTTTTTCGGAATAATCACTGTAATTTCCGTTGTAACGGTTTATGATTCCGTTTCCTTTAAATTCCCATATTTCAGATGACATTTTATCAAGAAAATATCTGTCATGGGATATTGCAATAACAGCACCATCAAAATTATTCAGATAGTCTTCTAATATGGTCAGTGTGGCAATATCAAGGTCATTTGTAGGCTCGTCAAGTAAAAGTATATTAGGAGATGTCATAATAACTTTAAGAAGATATAATCTTTTGCGTTCACCGCCGGAAAGCTTTTCAATTCTGTTCCATTGAAGTTCGGGAGTAAAAAGAAATCTTTCAAGCATTTTAGACGCTGTTATAACTCCGTCGGGAGTGCGGATATTTTCAGCAGTTTCACGAATGTAATCTATAACTTTCAGAGATAAATCCATGCTTTCACATTCCTGTGAGAAGTATCCTATTTTTACAGTATCACCTAATGTAATAGAACCACTGTCAGCAGTTAATTCTCCTGTCAACATTTTTATAAAAGTGCTTTTTCCTGCACCATTGTGACCAACAATTCCTATTCTTGCGTTTCGTGGAATTATACAAGAAAAGTTTTCTATAAGCTTTTTACCGTCAATTGATTTTGAAATATTTTCTATTTCAATAGTTTTCTTTCCGAGTCTTGAAGATACAGACTGCAATTGTAATTTTTCAGTTTCAACTGGTTTTTCTCTGTTTTCGAGTGCATGAAATCTTTCTATTCTGTCTTTGGATTTTGTACCTCTTGCACGAGCTCCACGCATTATCCAAGCGAGTTCCTGACGATAAATCGTTTTATTTTTTCGTTCTTTGGCTTCTTCATCGGCTTCACGCTGAGCCTTTTGTTCAAGATAGGTGCTGTAATTTCCGTTATATTCAAAAATATTTCCCTTATCCACTTCAACTATTTTTTGTGTTATGCTGTTAAGGAAATATCTGTCATGAGTTACTATAACTATTGCACCACGATATTTTTTAAGTTGTTGTTCAAGGATTTGTACAGTTTCATTGTCGATATGGTTTGTAGGTTCGTCAATCAATAAAACGTCACTCGGTTGAATAAGAGCTGTTGCAATGCCTGCACGTCTTTTTTCGCCACCGGACAGAGTACTTATATCATGGGTATAATCATCAATACCGAGTTTGCCGAGAATGGATTTTGCTTCAAATTCCTTTGATTCCTTTAAATCTGCCGGAAGATGTTTCATAACCTGTTCAAGTATAGTTCCATGACTGTCGAATTCTGGTATTTGCGGAAGATATGAAATTCTTACTCCGTTAGTACGGATAATGTTTCCGCTGTCAGCTTCTTCTGCTCCGGCTAATATTCTTAACAGTGTTGATTTACCTGTGCCATTTATTCCGATAATTCCGACTTTATCGCCTTCATTGAGAAAGAAAGACACATTATTCAGAACTTTTCGTTCCATGTATGTTTTAGAAATATTTTGTGCTGATAATAATATCATTTTATGCTCCTTGCGAATGTATTTTTTTACATTATAGCATAAATGGTATTAATAATCAAGATTTACTTTTCTGTAAGTATTCCGGTATATGTAATGTCATCAATAGTAAGAATGATATTTTTAGTTTTTTTGGATTGAATGTCAGCTCTGGATATTCCGTAGTATTTATAGAAGTCGTCCGTAACAGAGTATGCAGTAGTTTTAACTTCATCGCCACGCCAGAAATTAGAAGTGCGTACATCAACATGAGTTGCGGTGTATGTGTTATCAATGTTGGCGATACCTCCGAAACCGATATCCTGAGCGATACAGCTTACTTTTTTAGACGATATTTTATTGTTTGATTGGTCATAACAAACGATATCAGCAGCATTACCATATACATGATGTCCAGACCCAGACCCGCCAACAGCTTTATCATGATTGACACAGCGATAACCAGAATTGATAATAATCTTTGAACAATTTAATTTTTTATAGAGTTGTTCGAGTTTTTCGGGAAGTTCGGGATTGATAATAATGTCATGATTTTGTCCGCATTTACAGCGAAATTCATTCACATTAAAGTGTGCTGTGAGTTGAGTTTTGTCATTTGACTTGTAAGAATTTGTCATTATAGTACCTCCATTTTTTGAATGTATCCGCATAATAGAGCAGGAAAAGGTACTTTTTCAACGAAAAACAGTTGAATATCAGAAAACATTAACAAATTATTTACAAATTATAAAAAAATTCTCACTGATGAGGGAATGTCAGTGAGAATTATCATATTAGACCTGAACAATAGACTTTAAATGTTTTTTGTTGAAATTGTTTTCATTGACTGCATTTGATTGTTTAATAAACACTACATAATCAACAAAAACGATAACTGCACATACAGTCCATATAACAGGCTCTAAAATGCATATTCCGAAATATCCAAGTTTAGGAGCAACTATAGCTGATGCAACTATTTTTAATAAAAATTCAATAATACTGCCAGTTATTGGAATGATTTTTCTGTCAACGCTTTGGAGACTGCTTCTTAAAGTAAGGAGGATTCCCAATACAAAGAAGAATGAAATATTCCATATAACATATTGTGAGGCTGTGGAAATAACAGAAACATCACTTGTACCACTAAGTGCTTGAATAAGAGGTCTGCGGAAGAATATAGTTATTATAATTGAAATTGCACTCCATACAGCTGTGATTATTAAGCTGTATTTAATACCTTGTTTAACTCTGTCAATTTTTTTAGCACCGAAATTCTGACTTACAAAAGTTGCAGTAGCCATTGACATTGTAGAAAGTGGCATCATGAATATTTCGTCAATTTTTCTTGCAGATGTGTGAGCAGTGATTGTACTTGTTCCGAATGAATTTACAGAACCCTGTAAAATTACAGAACCAATTGAAACTATTGCATACATAAGACCCATTGACATTCCTGTGCTTAATAAGTCAGAAAATAATTCTTTATCCCATACAAGACCGGATTTTTTGAAGATAAGAAAATCACATTTTTTAGAAGCATATACAAAGCAAAGTATAACTGAAATTCCTTGTGCAATAACCGTTGCATAACCTGCTCCGGCAACTCCCATATTAAAGGTTTTTATAAATAAAAAGTCAAGTCCTATATTAGCGAAAGTTGCGATAGCCAAAAAATATAATGGAGCTTGACTGTTTCCGATAGCCCTCATCATTGCGGCAATCATGTTATAAGCTACTGTTACAACTGAAAAAATTATTATTATTCTCATGTAATTTACAGTATCGGAAATTATTTCGGGAGGAGTTTTGAGTACAATCATGAGAGGTTTAATGGTGAAAATTCCAACTACGGTCATAATAAGTGAAATAATTGCTGAAAGAACATAAGACATTGTCACTGATTTTTTAAAGGAAATTTCGTCATTTGCACCGAAATATCTTGAAATTATTACTGCCAATCCGTTAGTGAAACCACCTGCAAAACCTGTAATCAATCCATATACAGGGGCGGACGCTCCGACAGATGCAAGAGCATTATCACCAAGAATATTACCTATTATTGCGGTATCGGCAACGTTATATAGTTGTTGGAGTATGTTTCCGATAAGTACTGGTATTGCGAAATATATAAGGCTCTTTAAAATATTTCCCTCTGTCATGTTCATTGATGACTTGGACATATTTTTTCACTCCTTTTTTATGAATTTTTCTGCTTAATATAATACATAATAATCCGTAAAAAGTAAAGCATTTATTTTGTTTTTCGGTCATTTATATTTACATTATTTCAGAAATATGTTAGAATATATTTGAGGTGATTTTTTATGAACGATACTATAGACAGACAGGTTGCTTATTTAGAATTTATCAACCGTGAGAATAATTTTCACCACCATGATTATGATAAGGAAATGCTTCAGTATGAGTATGTTAAAAACGGCGATATGAGGTCAGTTGAAGAATCAGATTATATGTTTAATTCTGGTAGTGCAGGACATCTTTCAGATGACCCACTCAAGAATCTTTTGTATCTGTGCATATGTAATATAACTCTTGTTACAAGATTTGCGATTGAAGGGGGAATGGATTCCGAAAAAGCATACAATGTCAGTGATTTATACATAAGAAAATTTGACCATGCGAAAAGTTGCGATGAACTAAATAAAATTCGTCGTGAAATGCTTGAATATTTTACAAAAGCTGTTGCCAGTGCTAAAAAAAAGCATATTTATTCAAAACAAGTTATTCAGTGCATGGATTATATTCAGTATCATCTGCATGAGAGAATTACAGTCAGTGAACTTTCGGTCATGGTCGGACTTAATGAATCATATTTATCAGTGCTTTTCAAGCGTGAAACAGGATTTAATATTACGGAATATGTCATTCTGAAACGCATGGAAACAGCAGAAAATATGCTTAAATATTCTGATTATTCGCTTACTGAAATTTCAGATATACTTAATTTTTCAAGTTATAGTCATTTTGCGAGAACATTCCGGAAGTATTATAATACAAGCCCGAAAGTTTATCGTAATACAAATTACCGGCATACTGTAATTACTGAATAATTTATGATATTTTTTTACAAATTTATTTGGAATATATTGACATATAGTTGTATGGATTGTATAATTTATGTATATTAATACATTTTAAGGAGATTTGTTATGGCTCAATGGGATACATCAAGTGTAAAAAATATTATACGTGACATCAAAGAAAACATAATTGTTTTACCCGTTATACAAAGAAGACTTGTTTGGCAGGAAGAAAAAATGGAACTTCTTTTTAATTCTCTGCTCAGAGGAAATTCATTTGGTTCAATTATATGTATTGAGGAAGAAAAAGGCGAAAAACCTCTTTTTGCATACAGAGAATTTACTCGTGACGGAAATAATGTTGATTCGATTGAAATTGAAGTAAATACACATACTCATTTATTTGTAATAGATGGTCAACAACGTCTGCAAAGTTTCTATATGGGGCTGGACGGTTCTTATAATGGAAAAATACTTTTCTTTGATTTGTTAAGTGATTTTGAACATGGAGAATTTGATTTCCGCTTTGCCGTTACAGCAAATGAACTTCCGTCAAATAATAATGACCGGTTATCAGACGGAGGATTTGCAGAATGTTTATGGTATCCGGCAAGTAATCTTTTCAAGGAACTCTGTGAAATAAATGATGTATATATGGTTGCTGAAAATATATGTGAAAGACTTAAAATTGATAATCCTGTAAAAATAAGATGCATTGAACGCAATATAAGCAAATTTCATAGTAGTATATTTGTTTCTGACAGTGTGGGCATTTCAAAAATCATTATTAACAAGAAAAAATCAGCAGTAGAAAACAGACAGAATATAGTTGAACTTTTCCGTAGACTTAATGACGGAGGAACACGTCTTTCATCATATGACCTTCTTGCCTCTACTCTTAAAGGATTTGATTTTAAAATGGAAAAGTTTCTTGATGACCTTGTCAGCGAATATTCAGATATGGGGTTTACAGAAGATGTGATAATTAAACTTATTCTTATACTCAATGATAAACCAGTTCAGGAAATAACCGATATCACGCAGGAAGACGGGCTTTTTGCTACAAATAACTTTGATAGAATAAGAAATTCAATTGAAGCAACAAAAAGATTTTTGATTATCAGCAAAAATTATTATTGGTTCTGTACAAGCAAAAAAAGACCTGTTACACCATTGTATTTTATGGTATATCATATTTTTTATTCTGACGTTAAGACAGAAGATATACCAAATATGTTCAAAAATTATGATACAAATGATATAGATACATTGCTAATGGCACAATGGTTAAGAATATCTCTGCTTAATAAAGTATTTAGTAATGGTTCGGGTTGGATTCCCTATAAAACAGGAATAAGAAAGATACATCATGTTTTGTGTGATTGCAAGGGAAAGCCGTTTCCATATAACAGAATAATAAACGTATATATAAATCACCCTATACATAATTTTTCGACAAAGATTGACAAGGAAAGTATACTGCACTTTGATACTGAATATATGTTGTTCATGCTTTATGGAGACAAGAAAAAAATAAGAAGTGAAGATATAGACCATATTCACCCGAAAAGTATTCTCAAAAGAATTGGAGTCAGTGAAGAAAAAATAAATTGTATTATCAACTATCAGCTTATTGAATCCGGAGTTAACAGAAATGTTAAAAGAAACAAGGAATTATACATCTGGTTGAATAACAATATTAATCCGGAAAATCTTAAAAATTATATTTGCAGAAATTATATCCCTCAGAATGAAATAATGTTTCATTCAGAAAACTATGAATTGTTTTATAATGCACGTTCGGAAATAATAATACATATACTTAACAAGAGATTTGAAAAAATCTGATTATACAAAAAAACCGTATTTTATCTAAAAAAGTACGGTTTTTTACTTTTGCACAAGTTAGTGCCTATAAACTAATTTATATTGTAGATATTTCCGAAAATATTTTTATACTATTGACATTTTAGTAAGCAAGTGATAATATAATAATGTTATTAAATGCTAACCTTGCAGGAGGTGTTTATATATGCCTTTAACTATGGCAGATATAGGTAAAGAAAATATTATTAAAAAAATCGGAGGCAATCCAGAAACAAAAAAATTCCTTGAAAGTCTTGGGTTTGTATGTGGAGGTACTGTAACCGTTATCAGTGAAATTTCCGGCAATCTTATCGTGAATATAAAAAATTCAAGAGTCGCAGTAAGTCGTGAAATGGCTGTTAAAATAATTATATAGGAGTTGATTTATTATGACGCTTAAAGACCTTAAAGTAGGACAGACCGCCACCGTAAAAAGAATTTCTGGTACTGGTGCTGTTAAAAGACGTATAATGGATATGGGAGTTACAAAAGGAACTGAAATTCATGTTCGTAAGGTAGCACCTCTTGGTGACCCTATTGAAGTTACTGTTAGAGGGTATGAACTTTCAGTAAGAAAGGCTGATGCCCAGATTATTGAAGTTGAATAATTTTTTTAGCAATCAGTTAGTTTTAACTAATGGAAAGGACTTGTTTTATGGAAATTAAAATTGCTCTTGCCGGCAACCCTAACTGCGGTAAGACTACTCTTTTCAATGCACTGACCGGTTCTAACCAGTTTGTAGGTAACTGGCCGGGAGTTACAGTTGAAAAAAAGGAAGGTCATCTTAAAGGGCATAAAGATGTCATTATAACTGACCTCCCCGGAATATATTCACTGTCACCGTATACACTTGAAGAAGTAGTTGCCCGTAACTATCTTATAGATGAACAGCCTGACGCTATTCTGAATATCATAGACGGTACAAACCTTGAACGTAACTTGTATCTTACTACACAGCTTGTTGAAATCGGTATACCGGTAGTTGTTGCAATAAATATGATGGACGTTGTACGTAAAAACGGCGACGTTATTAAAACTGATGTACTTGCAAAAGAACTCGGCTGTCCTGTAGTAGAAATTTCTGCTCTTAAAAATAAGGGTATAGATGAAGTTTCAAAGAAAGCCATTGAAGTTGCACGTGCTAAAAAGCAGATGATTCCACAGCATAAATTCTGTGGTTGCGTAGAACACGCTATAGCTCATATTGAAGAAGCTGTATTACATAGCTATCCAGAAGAAAAACAGAGATGGTATGCTATTAAGATTTTTGAACGTGATGAAAAGATTCTTAATAAGCTTCAGATTTCTGACAGTGTTAAAAATCACATTGAAAACGATATCAAATCGGCTGAAGATGAAATGGACGACGATTCAGAAAGCATCATCACTAATGAACGTTATGTTTATATAGCATCAGTAATCAAAAACTGTTACAAGAAGAAAAATAAAAATGGACTTACAGTTTCCGATAAGATAGATAAAGTTGTTACTAACAGATTCCTTGCACTTCCTATATTTGCATTGGTAATGTTTATTGTTTATTATGTATCTATTACAACTGTTGGTTCATGGTGTACTGACTGGACTAATGATGTACTTTTCGGAGAATGGATTCCGGACGCTGTCAATGGATTCCTTGAAAAGATAAATTGTGCTGGTTGGTTACAAAGCCTTATAGTTGACGGTATTATAGGCGGTGTAGGTGCTGTATTGGGATTTGTTCCTCAGATGCTTGTACTGTTTATATTTCTCGCATTCCTCGAAGCTTGCGGATACATGGCAAGAATCGCATTTGTTATGGATAGAATCTTCCGTAAATTCGGACTTTCAGGAAAATCATTCATTCCAATGCTTATTGGTACAGGTTGTGGCGTTCCTGGAATAATGGCAAGCCGTACTATTGAAAATGAACGTGACCGTCGTATGACTATTATGACAACAACATTTATTCCATGTGGTGCGAAACTTCCAATTATCGGACTTATCGCTGGTGCTTTCTTTGACAATTCCGGATTAGTAGCTGTTTCAGCTTACTTTATAGGGGTTGCAGCTATAATAATTTCAGGTATTATGCTTAAGAAAACAAAAATGTTCTCTGGTGACCCTGCTCCATTCGTAATGGAACTTCCTGCATATCACTTACCAACAGTAGGAAATGTTCTACGTTCAATGTGGGAAAGAGGCTGGTCATTCATTAAAAAAGCCGGAACAATTATTTTGCTTTCAACAGTTCTTCTCTGGTTCTTACAGGGATTCGGTGTTGAAAACGGTTCATTTGGTATGGTAGAAGATTTGGAAAATTCTGTACTTGCAAAAATCGGTAATCTTTTCGCATGGATATTTGCTCCTCTTGGCTGGGGCGACTGGAAAGCTGCTGTTGCTGCTGTTACAGGACTCATCGCTAAAGAAAACGTTGTTGCAACTTATGGTACACTCTTCAACTTTGCCGGAGAGCTTTCTGAAAACGGTGATGAAATATGGGGTCAGTTTAAGACTTGCTTTACAGCACTTTCCGCATATTCATTCCTTGTATTCAACCTCCTTTGTGCACCATGTTTCGCAGCAATCGGTGCTATCAAACGTGAAATGAATTCTGCTAAATGGACTTGGTTTGCAGTTGGTTATCAGTGCGTATTTGCATATGCTATATCATTGATAATATACCAGATAGGTTCACTTTTTTCCGGAAACGTTCACCCATTAGGACTTATAGTTGCAATAGCACTTGTAGCCTTTATGATATTTATGCTTGTAAAACCTTATAAAGAAAATTCTGCTGAAGTTAAATCTGTGAGAGCGTGATGATTTATGAGTATAGGAACTGTTATTACAGCGTTAATTCTTTTTTCAGTAATTGCCCTTATTTTAGTGAAAATGATTAAAAACAAGAAGAACGGAAAATCTTCATGCGGTTGCGGTTGTGAACATTGTGCTAATTCTTGTAATTGTCATACTGATAAAGGAAAATCCAAGTAATAAACATAAAGCCGTATGTAATTATGCATACGGCTTTATTGTTTGAAAAATATTTTAAATCAAAGTATTGAAAAAAGTATTTTAATATGATATAATAGAAAAAATCAGAATAAATCTGATTAATATTATTAAAAAGAAAGGAAAGGTTTTTAATGAAAATACATGAAAATTTTAAGCGTGGAACTGTTGAAATGGTTCTTCTCCACCTCCTCAGTGAACGTGAAATGTATGGTTACGAAATCCTTAACGAAATGAAAGAAAGAAGTAACGGACAGTTTGCAATAAAGGACGGTTCTATGTATCCGATTCTTTACAGAATGATTGACAAAGGTCTTATAGAAGATGAACAGGTTCTTGTTGGTCGCAGACGTACAAGAGTTTACTATCATATTACTGATTGTGGTAAGGAATACCTCAAGGGACTTACAGAAGAATATCGTCTTGCTACACAAGGCATTGACGAATTACTTAACAGCAAATCAAATGTTCCGTCAAGCAAACCTGTAAAAAAATAAGTATTGTATAAATTATAAATAATTTTGAATGAAATATCTCTCCGGTTATATACCGGAGTTTTTTTATTGCAGTTTTTGAGAAAATGTGTTATAATATAGTTAATGTATTTCTAAAAAAAGGAATGATAATATGTTACAGGATATTATGCCGAAAAAACTTGATAATCATTATTTATCAAACACTATACCTGAAAGTGACAGTATAATCTTTCATTTCAAAGGTAGTGATGTTCTTGTAAATAATACTGCATCACCGTTTCCGGTTTATGATGAATTAAAATCAAAATATTCAATTTATCTGTTTTCGATAGATAATATTAAATATTTTCTTGCACGTGATATGGAAGTGGAAATTCCTGATAGTTATTCATATCAGAATATAAAGAAACTCCGCAGTTCACCGAATGTAAGTAAAGAGGATTTTTTTGCATTATTTACTGCTTATCATCTTTCAGAATGGTATATATCAAACTGCTATTGCGGACGTTGCGGACAGAAAACAGAACCTTATTATCCTCAACGTGCTTTGAGGTGTACAGGCTGTGGAAAGGTAATTTATCCACGTCTCAATCCTGCTGTAATCGCCGGTGTGATAAATGGTGACAAACTTCTTATAACTCACTATGTGCGAAACAGAGGTGTTACTACTAACGCACTTGTAGCAGGTTTTACTGAAATAGGAGAAACTCTTGAACAAACCGTCAGCCGTGAAGTTATGGAAGAAGTTGGACTTAAAGTTAAAAACATACGTTATTATAAGTCACAGCCGTGGGGATTTTCCGGAGGAATACTTGCCGGATTTTTTTGTGACGTTGATGGAAGTGATATTATAACACTTGACCACAGCGAATTGAGTAGTGCAGTATGGACTGACAAAAATAATATCACTGGTCAGAATGATGATTACAGTCTGACTAATGAAATGATGATGTATTTCAAAAAAAGGGGATAAATATATTTTCTTATATTATAAAAGCTGGATTATTGGTGGAAGATTGAAAAAAATAATTATTAATGTGCTATTTGCATAAATCTACAATTTATTTATTGACACTTTATTATATTTGTGATAATATGATAATGTTGGTTTAATAGTACAGGAGGTTTATTATGAATATTAAAAAAATTATATCTATGTTATCTGCTTTTTGTATAACAGCCGGAGTGATTTCTGGTTGTGGAGATTCTAAAAAGTCAGATGATAAAAAGTACAATCTTGACCCTAAAAATCCAGTTGCTGTTACTATATGGCATTATTATAATGGCGTACAGCAGGAAAAATTTGATGATGCTATTATAAATTTCAATGAAACTGTAGGTCGTGAAAAAGGTATAGTTGTTGAGGCTTACAGCAAAGGCAGTATTGATGAACTTTCTGAAAGCATACTTGCGTCAATGAGAAATGATGCAGGTGCAGATGAAGCTCCGGATATGTTTGCTTCATACTCTGATACAGCTTATAAAGTAGATGAAATGGGCTGTGCTGTTGACATTTCAAAGTATTTTACAGATGAGGAACTTAATGAATATATTGACGGTTATATAGAAGAGGGAAGAATAAGTACAGATAATAGTCTTAAAATTTTTCCTACTGCTAAAAGTACTGAAGTTATGATACTTAATTTTACCGACTGGGAAAAATTCGCAGAATCTGAAAACGTTTCCACCGACGACCTTAAAACATGGGAGAGCGTTGTTGATACAGCAGAAAAATATTATGAATATACTGATAACCTTACTCCCGATATCAAGAATGACGGTAAAGCGTTTTTCGGACGTGATTCTATTGCCAACTATATGCTTGTTGGTGCTAAACAGCTTGGTGCGGAATTTGTGATACAAAAAGACGGAAAAGCAGTTCTTAATATTGATAAGGACGTAGTTCGCCGACTTTGGGATAATTATTATGTTCCATATGTTAAAGGTTATTTTTCTGCACAAAGTCGCTATCGTAGTGACGATGCAAAAATAGGTGAAATTATTGCCCTTATCTGTTCAACCAGCGGTTCTACATATTTTCCGGATACTGTAACAATTGATGATGATTATACATATCCGATAGAATCACTTGTAATGCCTGTTCCTAACTTTGAGGGTACAGAACCATATATCGTACAGCAGGGTGCAGGAATGGTTGTTACAAAGTCTGACGAAAAAACAGAATATGCGTGTACAGTATTCTTAAAATGGTTTACTGAAAAAGAACGAAACATATCTTTTTCAGTAGGTTCAGGATATATGCCAGTTAAAAAAGACGCTAATGAAGAAGAAATTGTTTTAGCAGAAACTTCCTCAATGGAAAATCAGACTCTTTCAAAAGCACTTAATGTTGCAGTTGACGAAATTAAAAATTATAAACTTTATGTTGCAAAGCCCTTTGATAACATATCTGAAACAAGAGCTTTTATAGGAGACTATATACAGGAAACTGCTCAGCAGAATTTTGCAGAAGCAGATGAAAGAATTTCTAATGGTGAAGAACGTGAAAAAGTTTTAGAAGATTATATTTCTGACGAGGCTTTTGAAGAATGGTTGAATGGGTTTACAACTGGTTTGCAGACTGCATCAGGCTTAGAATAATTATTATACAATCCGGAAGGAGTTTATATGGCAAAAAATTTTGACCAGCCGGAAGAAAAAAAGCCCAGAAAAAAGAAAATGTTAATGCGGTTGCTTGTTCCCATGCTGTTTCTTATATTGTTTCAGTTAATCACGTTTTTTTCTGTTCTTGCATTCGGCGGAGAATTTTCCTCTATAAAAAAATATGCTTATGATACTCTTGTTGAAAAAACACGCAACAGAACAGAATACATAGAAAAAGAATTTTGTCAAAAACCGGTTTTTGTATATGAAACCGCTGGAAAAATAAACGATATCGTCCATGAAAAATTACAGGAAAATAACATGGATATATCAGAAATAAAAACAAATAAGGAGCTTAACCGTGAGATAATGGAAGCATCTGTTGATGATTTGATATATATGTTGCGTAGAAGCCTTTCAAATGATGCTTTTATTATTTTGGAAACGGGTGACCTATATGATGAGCCTACCTCTAAAAATGCTAAAGTCGGTATGTATTTAAGAGACCTTGACCCTACAACAGATTCCGGATATAAGGATTTACTTATGGAAATGGGTTATTCTTCTATTTCAAAAAAATTTAAAATAATTCTTGATTCAGGTTGGAAAGCTCATTTAGAAGCTGACCCGAACGATACTCAGAATTATGATTTTTATTATCGTACTATTGAAAACGCTCAGGAAAATAATACTTTGCCTTTGGACAGGCTGGGATATTGGAGTGGTTTTTCCAGTATCTCCGAAAATAGTTTAGGAAGTATAAAATATACAGTACCTTTGATTGCTGATGACGGAACCGTTTACGGCGTAATTGGTATTGGACTTACTGAAAAGACAGTGCTTGCAAATCTTCCTCCGAATGACTTTGTAAGCGAAAGTGCTTGTTATGTACTTTGCAAAGATGAGGAAAATTCAGATGCTTACAATGTATGTATGCATTCTGGAATATCTTTCAACAGACTTATAGGAACTCAGAATACTTTATCTGCCGGTCAACGTGTTGGTGATGATATGTATAGTTTCAATCTTGATTCCGGTATAGACTCTGTAGGAAACATACAGGTTATGAAATTATATAATTCGGAAAGCGTTTATGTTGATGACCATTGGGCATTGATTTCGGTTGCTGAAAAAGATGATGTATTATTTGTTTTTACTAATTTTATAAAGATGCTTTTTATATCAGCGTTGATTTCAGTTTGTACAAGTATTGTTGTAATTGTAATAAGTTGTGGCAATGTTGTAAAGCCTCTTTCTACAGTCATCAAAACTATGAATTCAAAACGCAAATACAATGAAGATATTTCTTTTCAGTCAACCAAAATTTACGAACTTGATGAACTTACAGATGCTATAACACAACTTCAGATAAATGTACAGAATTTTTCTTCACAGGTTTCTAAGATACTTAATATTGCAAATGTAGGACTTTGTACATTTATGTATGACAGCATGGACGGAAGTGTTTTTGTAGGACAAAGTATGCTTAAATTGCTTAAACTTCCCGTTGAGTATGAGGAAGATATAGTTATGGGCAGAAAAGATTTCCTTGATAATATCATTGCAGATGAAACAAGAGATATTATTATTGAATGTATTTCAAAGAATACAAAAAGTGAAACAAGTTTTTCAAAAGAATATTCCATAGCACAGGAAAATGGCGGTTATATCTGGATGCGTCTTAGTGTTGTACGCAGTGCAAATAAAACTATTGGTGTATTACAGGATATAACAAATACTGTTCTTGAAAAACAACGTATAGAATATGAACGTGATTACGACAGTACAACAGGACTTCTTAACCGCCGTGCATATTATAAAAAGATTAATAAACTTTTTGCAAATCCGCAAAAACTTGGTATATCTGCATTTATCATGATTGACCTTGATAACCTTAAATATGTAAATGACACTTATGGACATGATTTCGGTGACGACTATATTAAAACCGCTGCTACTGCCCTTAAAGGATTCCAGAAATACGGCGGTGTAGTTTCGAGATTATCAGGAGATGAATTCAATATATTCTTATATGGTTTTCCGTCAAAAGATAAGATTCGTGCCGTTATTTCGGAAATTCGTAATAACCTTCTTAACAGCTATTGTCTTTTGTCGGACGGTACTCATTATAAATTGCGTGCAAGTGCGGGAATTTCATGGTATCCAGACGATTCAAAATGCTCTAAACTCCTTATGAAATATGCGGATTTTGCAATGTATACTATAAAACATACTACAAAAGGTGAAATCGCTGAATTTGATATCAATGCTTATATGAGGGATTCCGTTCTTATAACAGGCGTTGAGGAAATGAACAAAGTAATTGATGAATGCCGTATAAAGTATGCATTTCATAGCATAGTATCAGCAAAAAACGGTGAAATATACGGTTATGAAGCACTTATGCGACCACAGTCAACAATACTTCATTCGCCGGCAGAACTTCTTCGTATTGCTAAAACCAGTGCAAAGCTTTATGAAATAGAACGTCTTACATGGCTTGAATCACTCAGGGCTTTCAAAAAACAGCGTGAATCCGGAAATATTTCAGAAAATGCTTATATTTTTGTGAATACTATTTCAAATTCTGTTCTTGAAAATTCAGATATTGATGTTCTTGAAGAGGAAAATAAAGATGTCATGAATAAAATTATTATGGAAATAACCGAAAGTGAAGATGTTAATGAAGAATACAATGACCGTAAATTAAAACGTCTTGAAAAATGGAATGCTCATCTTGCACTTGATGATTTCGGAACAGGTTATAACAGTGAGTATGCTTTAATTACAATGCACCCTAATATTATTAAAATTGACCGTTCAATTATAAGCGGTTGTGACAAAGATATCAGCAGACGCACAATTATATGCAATCTTGTTAAGCTTGCCAAAACAAAGAATATAAAAGTTCTTGCTGAGGGAGTTGAAACAGAAGGCGAACTTCGTACTGTTATTGCAAGTGGAGTTGATTTATTACAGGGATATTTCATAAACAGACCTGTCTTTGAACCTCAGCCCATTGAACAGGAAATAATTGATAAAATAAAAAAATATCAAATATAAAATAATTTCTTTATAAGCCCTCTGAATATACAGGGGGCTTTTGTAATATATGAACATCTGATTAATATTTTTTTGTTGAAAGCGAAAAGACTTGATAAATAAATCCATATATGATATAATAAATAAAGAGGTTTTTATTTTTTTAGGAGGTAAATATGAATATAAGAGATTTGATAGAAATGGAATGTACGTCATGCAAATCGGCTATTTATGTTGATAAAAATGCTGATTATTGGTATTGTGGTGTATGCGGAAAACGTATTGACATTAAAGCATCTGCCGAACTTCTGGAAAAGGAAAACAAACTTAAAGCAAAAGAAGCAGAACTTAGAATCCGTGAAAACGCTTTGAAAAAGAAAGAAGCTGAACTCAAAGAAAAAGAAGATTTAATCAAGGCTGTTGAAAATGGTGAAGAACTTCTTAAAAAGGAAGCTCCTGTTGCTCCTACATTCAAGGCAAGTCCTGTTTCTGACGGAGTTGTTCCTACTCTTAACAGACCGGATACTGTTCTTAATAATCCGGAAATGAAGTTTACAAATCTTGCATCTGATTCAAATAAAAAACCGGAAGTTTCACAGCCTAAACCGGCAGTTCCTGTACAGCCGAAACAAGCAGAACCCACTCCGGTTAAAAATCATGATTCCTTTAAGATGAGTGAAGTTCTTGAAAATAAGCCTGAACCGCCAATATTATCTAAAACTCCTGAATCCATTAAAAAGCCAACAGATGGAAAAATTCGAGAGTTTGAAATGAATGAACATACTCTTGTAAAGTATAATGGTACAAATAATAATGTTTCTAAAGTTTATTTGCCGGGTAATGTATGGAGAATAGGTTCAGGAGCATTCAAGGGTAATAATAATATAACTTCTGTTGTATGCGGTGACAATATAAAGGAAATCGGAGATTCTGCCTTTATGGATTGCACTGAACTTTCTGAAATCATACTTTCAAATGAAATAAGAAAAATCAATTATAAAACTTTCAATGGTTGCACAAAACTTAAAACTATAACACTTCCTGAAAATGTTACTGAAATTATATGTGATTCAATGATCTGCGGACTTGAAGAAATTGTTATAAACAATCCACGCACTACATGGGAGCAGGAAAGCGATTTTGCAGAAGCATCATTTATCGTTGACAGAACTGAAAGCGGAAAAGGCGTTAGAAGAATTATATTCAAAGGGGTTGAATATAATGCAAATGATGTTTTCAAATATGGCTGTCTTGCAAATTATTTCAAGGCTAATTCACTTTGTCAGTATTGCGGTAGTAAATTCAGCTTTGTAAATGGCAAGTGTCCTAATTGTAAAATCAAAAAAGACTATTGATATTCTGAGGTGAAAAAATGAAATACACACAAGGGAAATACCTTATATTAAACAAGAAAACCATTGCCCGTGAGATTTATAGCTTTACAATATTGTGTCCGGAAATCGCATCAGTAGCAAGTGCAGGACAGTTTGTACATATAAGAACAGGTAACTTTACACTTCGCCGTCCTATTTCTATTTGTGGAATCAATAAAGAAAAAGGAACTTTAAGAATAGTTTTTGAAGTCAGGGGAGAGGGAACACAGGAAATATCCCGTCTTAATCAGGGCGATGTCATTGATATGCTCGCCCCTCTCGGACATGGATTTACAATTAATCCGGATTTCAAAAAAGTTGTTCTTATCGGTGGCGGAATAGGTACACCTCCGATGCTACCGCTTGCCGAACTTTACGGAGAAAAGGCTACTGTTATAACAGGTTTCAGAAGTGCAGACGCTGTTATTTTACAGGACGATTTCAAAAAAACAGGTGCAAAAACTACTTTGTGTACTGATGACGGTTCACTTGGTATACATGGATTTGTAACTCAGCCTTTTGAAGAAATTATTACAGATAATATTGATGCCGTTTATGCTTGTGGACCTATGCCTATGCTTAAAGGAATTTCCTCAATATGCAAGAAAAATAATGTTTTCTGTGAAATATCACTTGAGGAACGTATGGCTTGCGGAATCGGTGCGTGTCTAGGTTGTGCTTGCCGTACTTTGAAAAATGATGAAGAATATTTTTCTCATGTCTGCAAAGACGGTCCTGTTTATAATGCTGAGGAGGTGCTTTGGTAATGGCTGATTTATCTGTAAATATATGTGGTATTGATTTTAAGAATCCGATAATTCCTGCTTCCGGAGTTTTTGGATACGGCAGAGAATATGAAGAACTTTTTTCACTTGACAGATTGGGAGGCATTGCTACAAAAGGTACTACATTACACCGTCGTACCGGAAATCTTGCTCCGAGAATTGCTGAAACTCCATCAGGTATGCTTAATTCCGTAGGACTCCAGAATCCCGGAATAGATCACTTTATTGAAAAGGAACTTCCTTACCTTTTGCAGAAAGATACAGTTATACTTGCCAATATAGCTGGTTCTACAGTTGAGGAATGCGTACAGGTTGCAGAAAAACTTGAATCTACAGATGTTCATATGATTGAACTAAATATATCATGTCCTAATGTAAAACAAGGCGGTGCTGCATTCGGAACAAGTTGCGAAATGGCATCAGAAGTAGTAAAACAAGTTCGTAAAGCTACTTCAAAACCTCTTGTTGTAAAGCTTTCTCCGAATGTTACAAGTATAGCAGATATTGCAAAGGCTGTTGAATCCGCCGGAGCTGATGCAGTTTCACTTATAAACACTCTTCTTGGAATGAGAATTGATATAAATACTAGTCGTCCTGTTTTAAGAAATAATGTCGGCGGAATGAGTGGACGTGCTGTTTTTCCGATTGCTGTAAGAATGGTTTGGCAGGTCGCAAACGCTGTTAAAATTCCTGTAATAGGAATGGGCGGAGTTTCAAGCGGTCGTGATGCTATAGAACTTATGATGGCTGGTGCAAGTGCAGTGCAGGTTGGTGCAGCTATATTCACTGACCCTTATGCACCTATAAAAATTATTGATGAAATGAATGATTTCCTTGACAGTAAAAATATATCTTCTGTACGTGATATCATCGGTACTGTAAAGGTTTGGTGAAAGTATGATTATAATGTCAGTGGATTTTGGCGACTCAAGAACAGGTATAGCAGTTTGCGGTAAGGCAGAAATGATTGCCACTCCGGTATGTGTCATTAATGAAAAAGATTTCGATAAATGTTTAGAAAAAACCGCTGTCCTTGCAAAAGAACAGCGGGCTGAACAGATTGTAGTAGGTTATCCTCTTAATATGAATGGAACTGTTGGAGAACGTGCTGAAAAATGCCGTTTGTTTTCTGAAAAGCTTTCTGAAATGGTTGATTGTCCTGTTAGATTGTGGGACGAACGTTGTACAACTGTTTCAGCACATAATATTCTTAACGTTACAAATACAAGAGGAAAAAAGCGTAAATCCGTTGTTGACGCTGTAGCAGCCACGATAATTCTTGAAAGTTATCTGGGATACAGACGTAATCAGGGGATTTCTCCTACATAATCATCATACATTTTAAGTCATTTAGAAGTCGTCCGGCAGACTTTAAAGTTTTGTCGGCATCTCTCTTGATACTATATTTCTTTGTCGGTGATGCTGTAGTCATTGCATAGCAGGCAAGTCCGGCTACTGCTCCTACAGTAACACCTTTTGCAACAGATTTCATATTCATAATATCTCCCTTTTTTTAACCGTCATTACGGCTGACGGTTTGCCGGTTTTGGAATTGCTTCCGGTTATATTTTTTGTCGCAAATCATATATTATTCATGGTGAAATAAAATGCATAATCTTAACATAGTACTTGTTGAACCTCAGATACCTCAGAATACAGGTAATATTTCTCGTACCTGTGCGGTTACAGGTGCAAAATTACATCTTATAAGACCATTCGGATTTGAAATTTCAGATAAACATCTTAAACGTGCGGGTCTTGACTATTGGGACAAGTTGGATATATCTTATTATGACAACTTACAGGACTTTTTTGAAAAAAATCCTGACGGCAACTATTTTTACTTCACGACAAAAGGAAAAAATGTCCATAGTGATGCAGAATATCCGGATAATTCATTCCTTTTCTTTGGTCGTGAAGATGCAGGATTGCCTGAAGAACTTCTATATAAAAATCCGGACACTTGCGTAAGAATACCCATGCGAAATGAACTGAGAAGCCTTAATCTGTCAAATTCAGTAGCGATAGCAGTATATGAAGTTCTCAGACAGTGGGATTATCCTGACCTTTCGAGAGAGGGAAAACTTACAAAATACACATGGTAAAGGAGCAATGAAAATTGAAAATAGCTATTTTAACGGACTCCTGTTGTGACCTTGACAAAAAAACTATTGATGAACTTGGAATAAAAGTACTTCCTTTTACTCTCACTCTTGGAGGGGAGAGTTTCAGAGAAATTTTTGATAAGTCTACACAGGAAGTTTATGAGATGATGTCTCATACCGAAGAAATTCCTAAACATTCGCAGATTCTTCCAATGACATTTGAGAATGCTTACAAGGAACTTTTTGAACAGGGTTACACTGATATTATTTCGGTTTCTATAAACAGTCAGGGTTCGGGAACTTATAATAATTCAATTATGGGAAAAAATGACTTTTTTATAAATAATCCCCATGCTATGAACAGAGTAAGAATTTTTAATCTTGATTCAAAATGTTATACTATTTTTTATGGTTATCCTATTATGGAGGCTGTAAAAAAGATTCATAAAGGTGCAACTGCTGAAGATATTGTTGCATATCTTGAAGACTGGTTTAATGTGTGTGCAATATATGCAGTTCCATATAGCCTTAAATATGCACGTAAATCCGGAAGAATTTCCGCAGCAGCAGCGTTTGCCGGCGAACTTCTCGGACTTAAACCTATTATTGAATTTGCAGATAACGGAACTAAAACAGTTGACAAAATAAGAGGAGAAAAAAATATCGTTCCTAAACTCGTTGACTGTGTTGAAAAACGTATGACTCCGCAGACTCCTTATATTATGGTTCACGGAAAAGACATAACTCTTGCGAAAGAAGTTGAAAAAGAACTTATAAAACGAACAGGAAGAAAAGCTGAAATGTATAATCCTATTGGTGCGGCGGTTGCATCAAATATAGGACCAGATGTTGTAGCAGTAGTAGTTCGTCGCAAAGAAAAGTAAAAGCAAAGGGAACGCTTATATTTTAAGCGTTCCCTTAATATATTACTGCTTTTTATAAGAATCAATCATTTTCTTGACCATGTTGCCACCGATTGAACCGGCTTCTCTTGAAGTAAGGTCACCGTTGTAACCGTTCTTGAGGTTAATACCGAGTTCGTTAGCAGATTCCACCTTGAATCTTTCGAGAGCTTCTCTGCCCTTCTGAGTCATTTCACTGTTATTGTTGTTATTATTGCTCATGATTTTAAATCTCCTTTTAAATGATTTTTGATGCCGTGATAGTATTATAACACATCATGTCAATAATATTTATGGAAAATTTATGCATCATAATCATCAAGAAAATTATGAACTCCGGTATTATTTTTATATGCGATAATTGTATTTAAATTTACATTTTCAACACTGCGGAAGATATTTTTTTCAACTTGCGGATTGATTTTTTTAAGGTCAGCTATAAGATTTTTAATTTCAAGACGTTTTGAAACTGAACGTCCCTGTGGGTCACAAGTAGTGCAGTTATCGGTAAAACGGCAAGCACATTGTATAAAATGCAAGTCATTATAATCACGCCAATGTTTAATATCATCTTCACGAACGAGATATAATGGACGAATGAGTTCCATTCCCTCAAAATTTGAACTATGAAGTTTAGGCATCATTGTCTGAACCTGTCCGCCATAGAGCATACCCATTAGAATAGTTTCTATAACGTCATCAAAATGGTGTCCGAGAGCGATTTTATTACAACCGAGTTCACGAGCCTTGCTGTATAAATAGCCTCTTCTCATTCTTGCACAGATGTAACAGGGATTTTTTTCGATATTGAAAACTGAGTTGAAAATATCTGATTCAAATATATGTATAGGTATAGACATTGATTTAGCATTGTTTTTAATGATTTCAAGATTTGCAGGACTGTATCCAGGGTTCATGACAAGATATTCCACTTCAAAAGGAAATTTGTCATGGCGTTTAAGTTCCTGAAAGAGTTTAGCCATAAGCATGGAATCTTTTCCACCTGAAATACAGACAGCTATTTTATCATTAGGATTAACAAGTTTGTATTCGTTTATGGCTTTTGTGAATTTACACCATATGGATTTTTTGAATTTTTTTCTTAGACTTTTTTCAACGTTTTCTGTAATATTTAGGTTTTGCATTTTTTCTGTAAGCCAACCAATATAACCGCCTTCCAGACTTTCAGCGTCAAAACCTTTTTCGCATAGTTCTTCGGCAATGGGCTGGCTTAAAATTCCCTTTTTGCAATATATTATAATTTTTTTATCGTGGGGGAGGTCTGCTGAAAGAACATCAGGAATATTTACAGCATTATCGATGTGACCGTATTCAAATTCAAGAGGGTCACGCATATCTATTAAAAGGATATTGTTTTCAGTCATAAAGAGCCTTTCTCTAAAAAAAGGACGATTCCTGAGAACCGTCCCTTAATTTGTTTAATAAAGCTTGTCTGATTAATGAAATCAACCAAGTTCAGCAAAGTACTTGATAGTTCTTACCATCTGTGATGTGTAAGAATTTTCGTTGTCGTACCATGAAACAACCTGTACTTCGTAAAGGTCATCAGCAATCTTAGAAACCATTGTCTGAGTAGCATCGAAGAGTGAACCGAACTTCATGCCGATAACGTCAGAAGAAACAATCTGGTCTTCATTGTAGCCGAAAGATGCAGAAGAAGCAGCCTTCATAGCAGCGTTGATGCCGTCAACAGTAACGTCAGCACCCTTAACAACAGCTGTGAGGATTGTTGTAGAACCTGTTGGAACTGGAACTCTCTGTGCAGAACCGATGAGCTTGCCGTTGAGTTCAGGAATAACAAGACCGATAGCCTTAGCAGCACCTGTGGAGTTAGGAACGATATTAGCAGCACCAGCTCTTGCTCTTCTGTAGTCACCCTTTCTGTGAGGACCATCAAGAATCATCTGGTCGCCTGTGTAAGCGTGAATTGTAGACATGATACCGCTCTGGATTGGAGCATAATCATTAAGAGCCTTAGCCATAGGAGCGAGGCAGTTTGTTGTGCAAGAAGCAGCAGAAATAATCTTGTCATCAGCTGTAAGAGTCTTTTCGTTTACGCTGAATACGATTGTTGGGAGGTCATTGCCTGCAGGAGCAGAAATAACAACCTTCTTAGCACCAGCATCGATATGAGCCTGAGCCTTAGCCTTTGAGCAGTAGAAACCTGTGCATTCGAGAACTACATCAACACCGATTTCACCCCAAGGGAGTTCAGCAGCATTAGCCTTAGCGTAAATTGTGAGTGTCTTACCGTCAACAGTGATTGTACCTGCTTCATCATCAGCAGAAACAGTGTGAAGATTTTCACCAATCTTACCACAGTAACCACCCTGAGCTGTATCATATTTGAGAAGCTGAGCAAGCATTGAAGGCTTTGTAAGGTCATTGATAGCAACTACCTCATAACCTTCAGCATCAAACATCTGTCTGAATGCAAGACGACCGATACGGCCGAAACCATTAATAGCAACTTTAACTGACATTGGAAAATTACCTCCTAATAAATTTATATATTTATTATAACTCAAATCGGAAAAATTTTCAAGGGGGTTTGATAAAAAAATAACGGTTTTCAAAAATTATGTATATACTGCACAATAAAATTATTTAAAATTTTGATAAAATTAGCAATTTTTATTTTGCAAAAAATTTGTATTTTCTGTTTCAATTTTATAAAATATATAGTATAATGTTATATGGATTTTAAAATAAATGTTTAGGGGAGAAATTTAATGGATAACAAAAACAGTCTCGACGAATTTCTTAATAATCCTTTTGTTCATAGATATCTGGAGTATTACGAATCAGTTCTGTGTAATACAGTTAGTACTCTTTCAGCTATTTGTGATGAGATGACTAAGAAAAATTTCAAGCCCAAGCCTGATGAAGTCTCTGAAATAGTAGGATATATTAATAAACAGTGTTCAGGACTTATGAGAGCTTTGGAATTTAGTGCTACATTACGAAGTTTTGCTGAAGACTCAAACTATACTATTGTTAATTTTAAGAGATTTCTTAATGTTTTTGCAGAAAAATGTAATTCTATAATCGGACCAGCGTGTTATCTTGAATTTTCAGGAGAAGAGGGGTTTGAAGCAGAAGTTCAGAAAAATGTTATCAGCTATGCAATGCTTGAATTTATACGTTCTAATGCTTTAAAATATGGAAAAGACACTCATTTCAAAATATCATGTGAAAACAGAAAGGATAGTATTGTTATTGGAATTTTAGTCGAAAAACCAGAACAGGAAAACGAATTTCCAAGAAGACCAGCTATTAAATTTTTTGAGGATTATTTTAGTGAAATTAATGAAGCTTTATCTGAAAAATCAGGAATGAAATACAAATGCAGTAATAATTCAATGACGCTTGTAATTCCAAAGAATACTAAGTTTAATAAACTTTCAAATGAGTCAATTGTAGATACTGATGAAAGATTCTTGAAATATTACACAATGCTTGAAGATATAGTTAATGATATTGATTTTGATTAAATTATCACTCTATGTGTATGTTAGGATTTTCAGTAATATTAAACATAATTTTGTAATTTTTTTGTTGACAATCATCAAAAAAAATTGTATAATAGTATTATGCAGTGGATTTTACTGTTATTTTATCAAAGTTTTTTTCAGCCACGGAGAAATTACTATTATGATTAAAGGATACGAAATTGAAAGAAAATTCCTCGTAGAAATGCCCGATGTTAGTACACTTGATGTTAAAAGAAAACTGGATATCATTCAGACTTATCTTAAAGACGGTGAAAATAATATTCAACGTCGGGTGCGTTGTATTTCGGAAAACGGAAATACCCAGTATATCTATACGGAAAAGCTTTTTATAACAGCTGTTACCCGTAAAGAAATGGAGTATGAAATTGATGAAAATGAATATAATCGTCTTATACTTCAGGCACGGGAAGAATGTTTGCCTATAAATAAGACAAGATATTGTTTTGATTATGACGGTCAGCTTTTTGAACTTGATGTTTATCCCTTTTCAGAAAATCTTGCTACTATGGAACTTGAACTTAGTTCTGAAAAACAAGAGATTTCTTTTCCGGATAACATCAGCATTCTGAAAGAAGTTACCGGAAATTCTGATTATTCAAACATCTCACTTGCCAATGCCGGAATATTTCCATAACAGTAAAAAAGAAACGGAGGCTTTATATGGCAGAAAAAATTATTACGGTTGACAGTCAGGAACAGCTTGCCGAATTATTCGGACAGCTTGACGGAAATATAACACGTATACAAAAAGAATACAATGTCAATATTGTCAGCCGTGATGGTGTTATAAAAATAATAGGTGAGGAAAAGAATATTTCCGAAGCCGAAAAAGCTGTAAAAATCCTTATCAGAATGTCCGGAAGAGGTCAGACACTTAGCGAACATACAGTGCGTTATGTGACATCAATGGTAACGGACGGCGTTTCAGAACAGCTTGAAGAACTCAAAGGCGATGGTATTTGTCTCACATCATCTGGAAAAATTCTCAGAGCAAGAACCGTAGGACAGAAACGTTATGTTGATATGATAAAGGATAACACAATAGTTCTTGGAATCGGTCCAGCCGGAACAGGAAAAACTTATCTTGCAGTTGCTATGGCTGTAAAGGCTTTTCGTGAACATAAAGTCCACAAAATAATTCTGACACGTCCGGCAGTTGAAGCAGGTGAAAAGCTCGGTTTTCTTCCGGGAGATATGCAGGACAAGGTTGACCCGTATTTAAGACCGCTTTATGATGCATTGTTTGATATGTTCGGTGCAGAAAGTTTTGCTCGTTACATGGAAAAGGGAATTATTGAAGTCGCTCCTCTTGCATATATGAGGGGAAGAACTCTTGACGAAGCTTTTATAATTCTTGATGAAGCTCAGAATACTACTTCCGAACAAATTAAAATGTTTCTTACTCGTCTCGGAAATGAAAGCCGTATGGTTATTACGGGTGACATAACTCAGATTGATTTGCCGGACGCAAGAAAATCAGGTCTTGTTGAAGCTGTTAAAATACTTCATGGAATAGACGACATAGCAATTCACAGATTTACTGAAAAAGACGTAGTACGCCACAAACTTGTACAAGATATTATCAAGGCGTATGAAAAGTACAATGAAGGGAGAATGAAAAATCATGGCTAAATTAAAAGTTTATGTAAAAAATAATCAAACAGAGGTGAAAGTTCCTGTAGGAATAAGATTGCTTATAAGAAGATGTTGTCAGGCTGTTCTTTCTACTGAAAATTTCGGTAAGGACGCAGAAGTAAGTGTTTCATTTGTAAGCAATGAGGAAATTAAAAACCTTAACAAAATTTATCGTAATAAAGATAGCGTTACAGATGTACTTTCTTTCCCTCTTACAAGTGAAGACGGCACTGTTGAACTTAATCCGGAAACAAGTGCGGTACAACTTGGTGATGTTGTTATTTCACTCGAAACAGCTGTTAAACAGGCTCAGAATTATGGTCATTCACTTGAACGTGAGGTAGGATTCCTTACAGTTCATTCAATGCTTCACCTTTTAGGTTATGACCATGAAACAAGTCAGCTTGACCAGAGAATTATGCGTGAAAAAGAAGAATCAGTACTTGAAAAATTAGGTATTTCCAGAGATGCTACTTTTGTAGTACAGGAGGATAATGACTGATGTCAAGAACTGCATTTATAACAATTGCCGGCAGAACAAATGCCGGAAAATCTTCATTGCTTAATGCTATAGTAGGCGAAAAAATAGCCTCTGTAAGCAATAAGCCCCAGACTACACGAACACGTATTACAGGTATCAGAAATATTGATGATGTTCAGCTTGTATTTTTTGATACCCCAGGATTGCATAAACCTGTAAATAAACTTAGTGAACATATGATTAACACCGTAAAAGAATCCGTAAGCGATATTGATGCTGTGTTATTCGTTATGGACTGCACTAAAAAAATAAATGAACAGGAAATTAATTTGCTGAAATCCCTTAATAGTTCAAAAATGCCTGTAATACTGGTTCTGAATAAAATAGACCTTCTCAGAAGTATGGACGAATTAGCACCGGTTATATCTTCCTTAACGGAAAAAATAAACTTTCAGGCGGTAATTCCTGTTAGTGTGACTCAAGGAAACGGTATTGATATAGTTATTGACGAAATAATAAATCTTTCTGAAGAATCTGTACACTTTTTTCCGGACGATATGATTACAGACCAGCCGGAAAAAGTTCTTGCTTCTGAAATAATCAGAGAAAAGTTACTTATACTCCTTAAAGATGAAGTTCCTCACGGAATAGCTGTGGGAGTTGAACAGATGACTGAACGTGATGACAAGGATATACTTGATATATCAGCAGTTATATATTGCGAAAAAGAATCACATAAGGGAATTATTATCGGCAAAGGCGGTGCTATGCTGAAAAAAGCTTCTACTATGGCAAGACTCGAACTTGAGGATTTCTTTCAGATACAGGTAAACCTTAAATGCTGGGTTAAGGTCAAAGAAGATTGGCGTAATCGTGAAAACCTTATAAGAAGTTTCGGATTGTCTGAAAAATGATAACAGTAAAAGGAATAGTTCTGAAAGAAAAAGCTGTCGGAGAAAACGGAAAATTTATTGATGTTCTTACAGCTGAAAACGGTGTTATAGAATTAACTGTAAAGGGAGCAAGAAAAATTAATAGTGAATTTTTAAGTTCAACGCAACTTTTTGCTTATTCGGAATTCTGCTACAATGAAAACGGTAAATATCGTTTTCTTAACAGTGCTGAACCTATAAGAATTTTTTATAATCTCCGTAATTCGTTGTCAAAAGTTTCTTTAGCTTGTTATTTTGCGGAAGTTCTTCTGTATTGTGCCGAACCTCAGCCAAATAATGACATACTGCGACTTTTTTTGAATACTTTGCACTTTCTTGAAAAAGACCTCCGTAATGAAAAAATGCTTAAATCAATATTTGAATTGCGTCTTATGTCTGAAATAGGTTTTATGCCTGATATTGTCGGTTGTCATTCCTGTGGAGTTTTTGAACCGAATGAGGCTTTTTTCAGTATGAAAGACGGCTGTTTTTTCTGTAAGGAATGTTTTTCAGGAAATCCATATAATTTTTACAAAATAAATATTTCTGTGCTTAGTTCTGTAAGACATATAGTTCTGACAGACTTTGACAGACTCTTTAATTTCAGAACGTCCGAAAATACTATGAATATTCTTTCGGACTTTGCGGAAAAATACTTGTTGTTCTGTCTTGAAAGGAATTTCCGGACGCTTGATTTTTATAAATCACTGAAATAAACATATATAAAGGTAATATCTATGAACAAATATCTCAGAACACTTGAACTTGATAAAATTCTTGAAATGCTTGCCGACCTTACTTCAAATGATAAATCAAGAAGTATGGCATTGGCAATAAGACCAGACAACGATTTGGAACGTGTACGCTATGAATGCCTTAAAACTTCACAGGCATTTAATTTGTCTGTCCAGTTCGGAACACCGCCGTTCAGTAATTTCAGAGACATTACAACTGTTGTTACACGTGCAAAATCCGGAGCAATTATTTCATTGCGTGACCTGCTTGACATTGCCGGAATGTTGCGTCAGATAAAAAGCCTTTCTGACTGGTACGGTCATTGCGAAAATGTTGAAACAGAATTAAGTTATTTATTTTCAAGGCTTGCCCCGAATGACTGGTTGCTTGAAAAACTGGAACGTTCTATTATTTCGGAAAATGAAATTTCAGATTCAGCAAGCCCTGAACTTGCAACAATCCGTCGTAAAATAAACCGTGCCGGAATGCAGTTGAGAGAAACTCTTAACAAAATGATTAAAAATAAAAATCAATATTTACAGGAAAATACTGTTACAATGCGTGACGGTCGTTTTGTACTGCCTGTTAAATCCGAATACAGAGGTCAGGTAAGCGGACTTATTCATGATACCTCGGCAACAGGTCAGACTATTTTCATTGAACCTATGGCTGTTGTTGAAGCTAATAATGATATTCGCATTCTTGAGGGCAGGGAACAAGAAGAAATCGAACGTATTATACGTGAATTATGCCGTGAATGCGGTGATTATGCGGATATTCTTTGTGAAAACTATAAAATATGTACAGAACTTAATTTGTATTTTGCTAAATCTTCTCTTGCTACAAAACTTAATTGTTCACTTCCTGTAATAACTGATGACGGTAAAATGAATCTTAAAAAAGCCCGTCACCCTCTTATTGACCGCAAAAAGGCTGTACCGATAAATATAACTCTTGGTGATGAATACAGTACGCTTATAATAACAGGTCCTAACACCGGCGGTAAAACTGTTGCTTTAAAAACTGCCGGTCTTCTTAGTGCAATGACTATGTGCGGACTTCTTATTCCTGTTGCTGACGGAAGCTGTATATCTGTTTTCCGCCATATACTCGCAGATATCGGAGACAGTCAGAGCATTGAACAAAATTTATCAACTTTTTCTGCCCATACAAACAAAGTTATTGAAATAATCAACACAGCAGATGAAAATTCTCTTGTTCTTCTTGATGAACTTGGTTCAGGAACAGACCCCGTTGAAGGTGCAGGGCTTGCCGTTGCCGTGATAAAACGTCTTATGTCATCTGGTGCTAAAATTATGGTTACTACTCATTATCAGGAACTTAAACTTTTTGCTATTGATAGTCCGAATGTCGAAAATGCATCATGTGAATTTGATATTGAAACTCTTAAACCAACTTATCGTTTGATAGTGGGTTCTGCCGGAAAGTCAAACGCTTTTGCGATTTCAGAAAGTCTCGGTATGCCGTCGGATATAATCGAAGATGCTAAATCACAGGTAAGTGAGGCAGACAGCCGTTTAGAAGACGTTATAGGAAAACTTGAAGCAACTCGAATTGAACTCGAAAAGCAAAAAGATGATATTTCACGTTTAAGGGCAGAGATTGCCGAACATGAAAAGGCACTCCGTGAAGAGCGTGAATTACTTGAAAAAACCAAGGCGGAAGAACTCGAAAAAGCTCGTTTAAGGGCAATGACAATTATTGAACAGACTAAAGTTGAATCCAATGAACTTATCACCGAACTTGAACAGCTTAAAAAAGAAAAAGATAAAAAGAATTTCGGGGATAGCGTTTCGGGAGCAAAAGCAAAGTCTAAACAAAGTTTCAATAAAATGTATGATACTGCTAATCCTGTTGACAGGCGTGACCCTAATGCCGGTTATGTACTTCCGAGAAAACTTAAACGTGGTGATACTGTATATGTAGTTGACCTGCAAAGAAAAGGTATTGTTTCCGGTGACCCTGACGGAAGTGACTTTGTATTTGTGCAAATGGGAGTAATGAAAACTAAAATGAATATTTCACGTCTGAGACTTGAAGAACCTGAAAAAGTTACTTACAAAAACAAGTCTACACGACGTACCGGAAAAGTTGGCGTTAAAGTTGAACGTCGTGGCAGTATGGAACTTGATATCCGTGGCTGTGCCTGTGATGATGGTATTTATCAGCTTGATGCATTTATTGATAAGGCTGTTATGTCAAATATTTCCATGATAACTATTATTCATGGTAAAGGTACTGGAGTTTTAAGACAGGCTGTTCAGAATCGTCTTAAATCACACCCTTCAGTGAAAAGTTACCGTTCGGGAGTTTACGGCGAGGGTGAAGACGGCGTTACAATCGCTGAACTTAAATAATTGTTTATTATTCAGAAACTAAAATGAAAAATTTTCTGATTAACTCTTGACAAATATATTAAGATATGATAAAATATTACAAGATTGCAGTAGAAACTTTGGTTTCATGTACCATGAAGTCCGTCAGGATAAAGGTATTAAGCAAGATTTTTTTAGCCAGCAATTTTAGATTGCATTATTGATTAGGCTCTGCCAATAAATTTTTATAAGTTTTCATCAGCTTGTGAAAGGTCAATAAGAGTAGTAAAAGGTATCTTTGCTTATATAGACTCTGAAACCAATATGAAGTTTTAATACATTATATATGTATTTTTCATGCACATACCGGTTGATGAAACCTGTATGTGCATTTTCTTTTTTATATTATAACTTATGAGGTGAATCCCCTATGGAAAATAAATTAAAACTTTATGGTTTCAATAATCTTACAAAATCACTCAGTTTCAATATATATGATGTCTGTTATGCTAAAACTCCTAAGGCACAGCTTGATTATATAGCATATGTTGATGAAGTTTATAATTCAGAACGAATAACCGAAATAATGACTAATCTTACAACAATGATTGGTGCTAAAGTTCTCAGTATATCAAAGCAGGATTATGACCCGCAAGGTGCATCGGCAACATTTCTTATATCTGATGATACAATGATTCCGGCAGGTAGTAATGAAATTGTTGCACATCTTGACAAAAGTCATGTTACAGTGCATACTTATCCGGAATATCACCCCGATACAAATATAGCTACATTCAGAGTTGATATTGATGTTGCTACCTGCGGGAAAATAACTCCTCTTACTGCCCTTGATTATCTCATAGGAAGTTTTGACTCTGATATTATTACTATGGATTACAGAGTTCGTGGATTTACAAGAAATGTAAGCGGTGAAAAACTTTTCATAGACCATTATATTACTTCTATTCAGGATTATATTGACAATAAGATTCTTGACAGATATGATGCGGTAGATATTAACGTTTATCAGGCTAATATGTTTCATACAAAAATGCTTATAAAAGAAATAGAACTTCAAAATTATTTGTTTAATACAGATGTTCGTGAACTCTCTCCACGTAATCGTCTTGAGATAATGAACGGTCTTAGAAAAGAAATGATTGAAATTTTTAGCGGAAGGAATGTGTTTGAAAATGGGACTTTCACAGATTAATGCACCTATTTATGAAGCTCTTAGAAAATTCAGACGTATGCGTGTTGTACCTTTTGACGTACCGGGGCATAAACGTGGTCGTGGCAACATGGAACTTACTGAATTTCTGGGAGAGGATTGCATGAGTGTTGATGTAAATTCAATGAAACCTCTTGACAATCTCTGTCACCCTGTTTCAGTAATTAAGGACGCAGAAATGCTTGCAGCACAGGCGTTCGGAGCAGCAAACGCTTTTTTCATGGTGGGAGGTACTACTTCAGCAGTACAAAGCATGATTATGTATGCCTGCAAAAGCGGTGATAAAATCATCATGCCCCGAAATGTTCATAGAAGTGCAATAAATGCTCTTATTTTGTGCGATGCTGTACCGGTTTATGTGAATCCAGATGTTAATAAACAACTTGGAATTGCTCTCGGAATGTCCGTTGAACAGGTTGAGCAGGCTATAAAAGAAAATCCCGATGCTAAGGCGATAATGGTTAACAATCCTACATATTATGGAATATGTTCAGATTTAAAGAAGATAACAGAAATTGCACACGCTCATAATATGCTTGTCCTTGTTGATGAGGCTCACGGAACGCATTTTTATTTTGGAGAGAATTTCCCTATAACAGCTATGCAGGCAGGGGCAGATATTGCTTCCGTAAGTATGCATAAGTCGGGAGGAAGTCTTACACAAAGTTCATTTTTGCTTATGGGTGAAAAAATTAATGCTGATTACATGAGACAAGTTATAAATCTTACGCAGACAACAAGTGCATCATATTTATTGCTGTCAAGCCTTGATATTTCCCGTAAGAGACTCGCTCTCAGCGGACGTGAAATTTTTGCAGAAACCGTTGAAATGGCAGAATATGCACGTTCTGAAATAAACGAAATAGGCGGTTATTATGCATATTCCAAAGAACTCATAAACGGTGACAGTATATATGATTTTGATGTATCAAAGCTTTCTGTTTATACGTTGCCTATCGGACTTGCCGGAATAGAAGTTTATGACTTGCTCCGTGATGAATACGATATCCAGATAGAATTTGGCGATATCGGAAACATACTGGCATACATTTCTGTAGGGGACAGAAAACGTGATATAGAACGTTTGATAAGTGCAATGTCTGAAATAAAGAGACGTTTTGGAAAATCAGGAGCCGGAATGTTGACACAGGAATATATAACTCCTATAGTTGCAGAGACCCCACGAAAAGCCTTTTATGCAGATAAAGTATCTTTGCCGCTTGAAAAGTCTGCCGGACGTGTATGCAGTGAGTTTGTAATGTGTTATCCTCCGGGAATCCCGATACTTGCCCCCGGCGAACTCATAACAGATGAGATTATAGAATATATAAAATACGCTAAAGACAAAGGTTGTTCAATGACAGGTACGGAAGATATTAACATTGAATATCTGAATGTCATAATATAGAAGATATTTTATAAAAAAATATGTCAAAGTCAAAAATTTATTTTAAGCTGATTGTTTTACTGGACGTTGTCTTAATATTGATTGCTAGTGGAAGTTTTCTTGAAATCAAAGGTATTATTGTATACTGTATATTTTGTATACCGATTGTTCTGAATATATTATTTCTGAAAAAATATAGAAAAACTTTTTATACAGTGATTATATGTATTATTTTGTTTATTTATCTGGCTACAGGAGTGATTTTCCTTATACGTGAGGACAGCAGAAAAGTTATCAGTCAAAAGAAAAACAACAGATACACATATGTGACCTATGAAATCAATTCCGGAGCTATGGGGCATTTTTCATATGAAGACAGAATTTATTATAGTCTGATTGATACAGATTTACTTACAGTTAATATCTTAAAAAAAACAATGCATTACAAATACATGGGCTGAAAATATATTAATATTGAGAAAAATATTTAGGAGGGATTTTTTTATGGAACTTTGGTTTACGGAGAAACATACTCCAGATGTTGACTTTTCTATAAAAGTTGACAGACAGCTTTATAGCGGACAAAGTGAATTTCAAAGGATAGATATATTCGATTCTAAGGAATTCGGACGTTTTCTTACTCTTGACGGCTATATGATGCTTACTGAAAAAGATGAATTCATATATCACGAAATGATAACTCATGTACCTATGGCAGTTCACCCGAATCCTAAGAATATTCTTGTAATAGGAGCGGGGGACGGAGGAGTTATTCGTGAACTTACAAGATATGAAAGTGTTGATAATATAGACATTGTGGAAATTGATGAACTTGTTGTTGAAGTTTGCAAAAAGTATCTTCCGACTACCGCTTGTCGTTTTGATGATAAAAGAGTGCATATTTTCTATGAGGACGGAGTTAAATTTATTCGTCGCTGTGAAAATAAATATGATGTTATTATAGTGGATTCAACAGACCCTTTCGGAGTAGGTGAAGGTCTTTTCACTAAGGAATTTTATGGAAGTTGTTTTAAGGCTCTGCATGATGACGGAATTATGGTTAATCAACATGAAAGTCCTTTCTATGATGAAGACGCTATCGCTATGCAACGTTCTCATAAACGTATAACAGAGAGTTTCCCTATAAGTAAGGTTTATCAGGCACATATACCGACATATCCTTCTGGACATTGGCTTTTCGGCTTTGCTTCAAAAAAATATCATCCTGTTCATGACCTTAACCAATCTGCATGGAATCTTCTAGGTCTTAAAACAAGATACTATAATACAAGACTTCATGTAGGAGCTTTTGCACTTCCAAACTATGTAGAGGAGTTACTGAGAGATGTTGAATAAGAATATACAGACATTCATTGCTTGTGATTGCGAATACGAAAATGCCAATATAGTTCTTTTTGGAGCAGGTTATGACGGTACAACCAGTTTCAGAGCAGGAACACGTTTTGCCCCGTCTGCAATAAGAAATGAGTCTTTCGGAATAGAAACATACAGTCCCTATCAGGATAAGGATATGACAGATTACAGTTATTTTGATAGCGGGGATTTGGAATTACCTTTTGGCAGTCCTGAAAAAGTTCTTGATGATATACAACAACGTTCTGAGACTATTCTCAATGACGGAAAAATTCCGTTCATGATTGGCGGTGAACACCTTGTTACTTTAGGACAGGTAAGAGCCGTTTCCAAAAAATATAATGATTTATATATTATACATTTTGACGCACACGCCGATTTAAGAGACGATTATTTAGGACAAAAACTTTCACACGCTTGCGTTTTAAGAAGATGTCACGAAATAGTGGGTGACGGTCATATATTCCAGTTTGGAATAAGGAGCGGTGACAGAGATGAATTTAAGTTTGCAGAAAAGCACACTTATATGAATAAATTCAATCTTGACACCCTTGAAGAAACAGTTAATAATCTTAAAGAAAAAAATGTTTATCTTACTGTAGATTTGGACGTTCTTGACCCGTCTATATTTGCTGGAACAGGTACTCCCGAGGCTGGTGGAGTTACTTTTGATGAACTCAGAAAGGCTCTTACATTAGTATGCAGTAAATTAAATATAGTAGCTTGCGATGTTAATGAACTCAGTCCGCCTTATGACCAGTCGGGAGTTTCAACGGCTGTTGCTTGTAAGATTATAAGGGAAATTCTACTTGCAATGTCATAAGGGAGAATATTAACTATGAATTATGATTATCAGAAAATACGAGATTTATTTAATCTGAGTGTTCCTAATTCTTTGCCGGAAAAGCAAATTACTGAAATAAAAGATTATTTTGGTGCAATTCCAAAGGCTCTTGAAGATTATTACCGTCTTTGCGGAGGGTGTAAAGAAATGAATTCTGCTCAGGATTTTCTGCTTACTCCTGACGGAATATATTCCTATAAATTAAAGACTTGGAATTATTCTGATTATTGTGTGTTTTATGTAGAAAATCAATGTTGTGTTGAATGGGCTATTAAAAAGTCAGATTTGAATATGGAAAATCCTCCTGTATATGAAACTTATGACAGTGGTGAAACGTGGAATAAAATTTGTGATTCTGTGTCACAATATCTGATTTCGCATGCTTATCTGCAAGCAGTATTTTCATTTGAATATGCTTCAGAAGACTTTTTTGAAGCAGACATAAAGCAAATTGATGAAATAAGCAAAAAATTTTATCACATTGACGCAGATTCTTTGATTTATAATGGTGTCAGATTTTTTCAATCCTATCCGGATACTATAATTGCTGTTATGAACAATAATGATGAATTTTTTGATATATTTTATTCTTCGAGAAGTGAACAGCATTTTTCTGAAATTGATAACATTATTTGCGAAATAATGTTGATTGATAATTAAAAAATAAATCCATGCTATTTTGATATAAAGTTATCGGGTATGGAGTTAAAATGGGAGCAGTTCCCAAATTATTTAGTAAAGGAGTATTTTAAAAAATGAAAAAATGTATGATTATAGGTTGCGGAGGAGTAGCTTCCGTAGCAATTCACAAGTGCTGTCAGAACAGTGAAGTTTTTGAGGGAATAATGATTGCAAGCCGTACAAAATCCAAGTGTGATGCCCTCAAAGAAAAGCTTCAGCCTACAACAAAGACAGTCATTGAAACAGCTCAGGTTAATGCAGATAATGTTGATGAACTTATTGCACTTATCAATTCATATAAACCTGATGTTGTTCTCAACCTTGCACTTCCTTATCAGGATTTGACTATTATGGACGCTTGTCTTGCTACAAAAACTCACTATGTTGATACCGCAAACTATGAACCTTTAGATACTGCAAAATTTGAATATAAATGGCAGTGGGCATATCGTGAAAGATTTGAAAAGGCAGGAATTACTGCACTTCTCGGAAGTGGTTTTGACCCAGGAGTAACAGGTGTATTTTCTGCATATGCTATGAAACACCAGTTTGATGAAATAAATTATATTGATATTCTTGACTGCAATGGCGGTGACCATGGATATCCATTTGCAACCAATTTCAATCCAGAAATTAATATTCGTGAAGTATCTGCAAAAGGCAGTTATATTGAGGACGGTAAATGGATTGAAACTGAACCTATGGAAATCAAGAGAGTATATAATTTCAAGGGAGTAGGTGAAAAAGATATGTATCTGCTTCACCATGAAGAACTTGAATCCCTTGCACTCAACATCAAAGGAATTAAAAGAATACGTTTCTTTATGACATTCGGACAGAGTTATTTAACACACCTCAAATGCCTTGAAGATGTTGGAATGACTTCCATTGAACCTATCATGTATGAAGGTAAGGAAATAGTACCGCTCCAGTTCCTTAAAGCCGTACTCCCTGACCCTGCATCACTTGGTCCGAGAACTGTCGGAAAAACTAACATAGGTTGTATATTCAGAGGTAAAAAGGACGGAAAAGACAAAACTTATTATCTTTATAATATATGTGACCATCAGGAATGCTATAAAGAAGTAGGTTCACAGGCTATTTCATATACAACAGGTGTTCCGGCTATGATTGGTGCTATGATGATTTTAACAGGAAAGTGGAATAAAGCAGGCGTTTATAATATTGAAGAATTTGACCCAGACCCGTTCATGACTGAACTCAATAAATGGGGACTTCCATGGGAAGAAGATTTCAATCCTGTACTTGTTGACTGAATTTATATGCTTTTTATACAATGTCTCTCGATTTATTATTATAAAGATGTCCGATATTCTAATTATGCAAATGCAAGGAGTTCATTTAAGTTTGACAGAATAAATCCAAAGTTTGCAAATTTTTATCCGAAAGAAATAAATCATAATAAAATGTTTGATTGTGAAGTGTTTTTGCAGTCGCTTATATACTGGCAAAATACTGACGGATTAAAGCTTTCTGGAGAAAAATTCAAAAAATTTGGATATGAAATTTTTACAGAGGGAAAACGTGATACTTTCTGGAATTATCATAATCTTATAGCAAATATACGTATATTCAAAGAGGATAATATATATAGAATAATGTTCTGTGATGAAAATTTTTCTTACAGTCTCCCAAAACTTCATGGACATAATGAATCATATATGGACAAAAAATCCTCTTTCAAATATACTGACAGAATTTTTGAAACTGCTTTCAGACTGCATAAAAATGAATATGGCAGAATTATTTTCAACGAAAGAATTGTTGAACACGATACAGGAATATGGTATTATGGACTTCATACTTATAATATAATAAACTGCGAAAAATCGGATTTCAGAGAAAAAATGTTTTATCGTAAAAATCCGGATTATGAATACAAAAATATGCAGTATCTGAAATACTGTTAAGGAGGTTATTTATGAATTTTGAGGACGCATTACAGCGTTTTGTTGATGAAAAGGAAGATTGTATTATATATATTTCCGGTGGAATGATTATTGCAAGAATCCTTGAAATAGGTGACGGATTTATACGCATTGACGAAAAAGACAGCGAAAGCATTGTGAATAAAGAACACATTATAAGAGTGCGTTCCTATCCTAAAAACGAAAAGGGGAAAAAGAAAGTTGTTTTCTAAAATGAATATAAAAACACCTTGTTATATAATTGATGAGGGAAAATTAATAAATAACCTTGAAATTCTCAAGGGAGTACAGAACAGAACTGATTGTAAAATACTTCTTGCACAAAAAGCTTTTTCGTGTTATCATCTCTATCCCCTTATAAGCGAATACCTTTCCGGAACTGCTTGCAGTGGTCTTTTTGAGGCAAAGCTCGGATTTGAGGAAATGCACAAGGAAAATCATGTTTTTTCAGCAGGATATCGTGAGAGTGAAATTGACGAAATAATTTCATATTGTGATGATATTATATTTAATTCTTTCGGACAGTTGGACAAGTACCGTAATAAAGTTCTTGGAGCAGGAAAGAAAATAGGTTTGCGAATAAATCCCGAATATTCCACACAGGAGGGTCATGAAATTTATGACCCTTGTTCTCCTAAATCACGGCTTGGCATTACAAACAGAAATTTTGACAGAAGCAATTTACAAGGGGTTACGGGATTACATTTTCATACACTTTGTGAACAGAATTCCGACGACCTTGAAAAAACTCTTGACGTTGTTGAAAAAAATTTTGGTGATGTTCTCAAAAATATGCAGTGGATAAATTTCGGTGGCGGACATCATATTACACGTGAAGATTATGACATTCCACGCCTTGAACGTTGTATTCGTCGTATGCAGGAAAAATATAATTTGCAGGTATATCTTGAACCCGGTGAAGCGGTCGCTTTGAATGCCGGTTATCTTGTAACAGAAGTTATTGATATTATCAGCAATGATATGCCTATAGCTATTCTCGACTGTTCAGCAGCGTGTCATATGCCTGATGTTTTAGAAATGCCTTACCGTCCGCCCCTGCGTGATTCTGGATTGTTGAATGAAAAAGAATACTCATACAGGTTAGGTTCTCAAACCTGTTTGAGCGGTGATGCAATAGGAGAGTATTCATTTGATAAACCGCTTGAAATAGGGGATAAACTTGTTTTCGAGGATATGGCTATATATTCTATGGTTAAAAACAATACATTTAACGGAATGCCTCTTCCTGATATTCTTCTTTACAAGAAAAATGGCTCTTTTGAAGTGTTGAAACAGTTCGGATATAGTGATTTCAAGAGCCGTCTGTGATGGTTTTATTTAAAAATTATATCTTGACTTATACTGAAATATGTGATATAATACTTTTATACGACAGGATTTTTCATTAAAATCCTGAATATGAAAGGAGTAATTATATGATTTATTCTCATGAAGTAGAAACAATGTGCCCTGTTAAACAGGGTGTTGCTCATGGTGCTGCTCCGATTCCGGAAGAAGCTAAGTGGGTAAAGGCTAAGGAAATAAAGGATATTTCCGGTTTTACACACGGCATTGGCTGGTGTGCTCCTCAGCAGGGTACTTGTAAGCTTACTCTCAACGTTAAAGAAGGCGTTATTCAAGAATGTCTCGTTGAAACTATCGGTTGTTCAGGTATGACACATTCTGCTGCTATGGCTGCTGAAATTCTTCCTGGCAGAACTATTCTTGAAGCTCTTAACACAGACCTCGTTTGCGATGCTATAAACACTGCTATGAGAGAACTTTTCCTCCAGATTGTTTACGGACGTTCACAGAGTGCTTTCTCTGAAGGCGGTCTTGTTATTGGTGCAGGTCTTGAAGATTTAGGTAAGGGACTTCGTTCACAGGTTGGTACAATGTATGGTACTCTCGCTAAAGGTCCTCGTTATCTCGAAATGACAGACGGTTATGTTACTGGTATCGCTCTTAATGAAGATGACGAAATCATTGGCTATCAGTTTGTAAACTTCGGTAAAATGATGGATTTCATCAAGGCTGGCGATGACGCTAACACTGCTTTTGAAAAAGCTAAGGGTCAGTACGGCAGAGTTGCTGATGCTGTAAAGATTGTTGACCCAAGAAAACAATAAGGAGGACTTTTAAAATGGCTTTATTTGAATCATATGAAAGACGTGAAAAGCAGATTCTTGCTGTTCTTGCACAGTATGGCATTAATTCTATTGAAGAATGTGCTGATATCTGCAAAGAAAAAGGTCTTGATATTTACAAGCTTGTTGAAGGTATTCAGCCTATCTGTTTTGAAAATGCAAAGTGGGCTTATACAGTAGGTTGTGCAATCGCTATAAAGAAGGTCTGTACAAAGGCTGCTGATGCAGCCGCTGCTATCGGTGAAGGTCTTCAGGCTTTCTGTATTCCGGGTTCTGTTGCAGACCAGAGAAAAGTAGGTCTTGGTCACGGTAATCTCGGTAAGATGCTTCTTGAAGAAGATACAGAATGTTTTGCATTCCTTGCAGGTCACGAATCTTTTGCAGCTGCTGAAGGTGCTATTGGTATCGCTGAAAAGGCTAATAAAGTTCGTCAGAAGCCTCTCCGTGTTATTCTTAACGGTCTTGGTAAAGATGCTGCTCAGATTATTGCAAGAATCAACGGCTTTACATATGTTGAAACTGAAATGGATTACCACACTGGTGAAGTTAAGGAAGTTTTCCGCAAGGCATATTCCGATGGTCTTCGTGCAAAGGTTAACTGCTACGGTGCTAACGATGTAACAGAAGGCGTTGCTATCATGTGGAAAGAAAACGTTGATGTTTCTATCACTGGTAACTCCACTAACCCAACTCGTTTCCAGCACCCTGTTGCAGGTACTTACAAGAAAGAACGTACAGACGCAGGCAAGAAGTATTTCTCTGTTGCTTCCGGCGGTGGTACAGGACGTACACTTCACCCAGATAATATGGCTGCTGGTCCTGCTTCCTATGGTATGACTGATACTATGGGTCGTATGCATTCAGATGCACAGTTTGCTGGTTCATCTTCTGTACCGGCTCACGTTGAAATGATGGGTCTTATTGGTATGGGCAACAACCCTATGGTTGGTGCTACTGTTGCTTGTGCAGTTGCTGTTGAAGAAGCTATGAAGTAATCCTTTAGAAGTTCATTTATATTGGTGAATTGATTATAAAAAAAGACAACTTTGTATAAAAACAGAGTTGTCTTTTTTATTCTTTAATAGCTAATCGTCATAATATGTATCTATGTATTCTTCGTTGTCTTCTGATGAATCGTAATTATTATAATTATATTGACTGTTAATAACTTTGGTTACTTTTTGTGATTCATTTAAAGCATTTGTTTTTTGTGAGTTATATTCCCTTTGAGAATCAATTACATTTTTTGTAATCTGTTCAGCACTGTCGCCATTTGCATATCCTTTACAAATAGGAATAGCAACTACTATAACCTGAAAGATTTCATCAACAAACGGCAGAGCATCTGGAATAATTATATTAGTTATGGCTAATGCTACAGCGAGTCCTTTATGCCCTTTTGTTATAAATATAATTGACCCTACTAATAGTACAACACAACCAACAGTATCCAATAATGCAAGAGCTGCAATAATAATTATGGATACTCCTAATGAGTAAGGTTCAACTTGATTATTGTTTTTTGACATCTTGTCCACCCCCTTCCTGTAATATAATTATACTTACAGTGCAAGACATAGGGGTGTCCGTTCAAAGAAAATTTACATAATAAAATTAATTTTTATCAATTTTCTTTAAAATTTTTATTTCGTTTTTTAACTGAGTTCTTTTAACAGTCAGGGCTTTTATAGGACGAATTATAAAGAGCAATACCGGAATTAATATTTTATATCGGTAAAAAAATGGAAAAGATACTTTTATTTCACTCATAGGTGGAAATATACGTCTGAAAATGTATGTAGATTTTTTTGAAGTTTTATTGATATCATTTTTGACTTTTGTTTCAAATGTGCCGTATGTTCCGGAAAAAATATAATAATTAAGCATATCCGCTTCTTTTGAGGTGAGTTTTTTGTTGCTGAATACTTTAAAAGCAAGTTCACGGTTTTTAACTTCAAATTCATTGATGTTCATTTTTCGGAGTTCATTATTTATATAATTGAAATCAAGTGAATTATTATGGAATTTCAAAAAAACATATGTATCAAGCAATGAACGTACACCTGTTCCATATAAACTGTAGTGTTTATATTCATGTGCTATCATATAAATATAAAAATTTTCGTTACTGAAATGATATTCATAGTTGTCACTTTTAATAAGATGTTTTTTTATATTTTTGTAATAATCATTAAGCAGGGGAGAGGATTCACTAAATAATCTATGATGCATTTCAAAGTTGAAAATTGGTTCTTTGAAATAAGCGTCATCATTTCCTTTTCCGAAATGCTGACATTTAAATCCAAGGTTTGTCATTATATCACGCACTTTATTACGGAACTGTGCATCATAAAGAATATCATTATCCGACATTTGACGCATACCTATTTTAGGATAAATTTCTTTAAGCAAAGCACCTTTTAAAGACATATACCATATTTTTTCTTCTTCAAAGCGTTTAAGGATTTTTTTTCTTTCTGCATCAAATAGAATATTTTTTCTTATTGATTTTGCTTTTGCTTGCGTGAAATTATTGTTAGCTATTCCGGCGGATTCAAGGGCATATGCTACGCAAGCTGTAAGGCTGTTTCCTTGACATACTCTGAAAAGTTCATTCAAATTCATTGAGTTTATTTTTTGTTTGTCCGGAATTTCATTATTTACAGCACAACCTGCAAGGTACATCATGTCATATGAATTTTTAATTAATGATTCTTTTTCCATTATTTTACCTTTTTAAATTATTCGTCAATTGCTCCTATGCTTTTGAGACGTGCAATAACGTTTTTTACATCACGAGATGCAATATCTTTATCAACGTCATATTTCAGAAGAATTTTAGATATTATTTCATCTTCTGACGCTCCATCAATCAAGCAATCAATTATAAATCCTGCTGTTTTATTACCTCTGACGATTCCGGAAAATTCTGCATTTCCGGTTGGAACAAGAATTTTTTCTTTGCCGTCATCATGTGTAAGGAATTTTTTATTAAGTTTCATAATACATCAACCTTTCATTTTATTGTATGATATTTCAGCTGATGAAATATCCATATTACATTTAAGTCTGTATAGATTTGTATTTTCTGCCATGAGGTCAACGAGTTCAAGGACTTTTTTTAACTTTTCGGGAGCTTCTGGTCTGTAAACCTGTTGAATAAGAATAGGATAAACTTCATATTTGGTTACGCTGTCAATAGTATTTGATTCCGAACGCCCTAAAATACATAATGCTTTCAATGGCACTGAAATATTACAGCCAAGTCTATGCTTTCCGTTGTATGGAGTGCCGTAAACTGTTATTGTTTCCTTTCCGATATGGATTAAAGGTTTATCATCATTTACCATGACTGCTCTTTCGCCAAAAAGTTCTCTCCAAAGACGAGTATGTGTGGATTTTCCTGTTCCTGACTTTGCTGTAAATAAATATCCCTGTCCATCAACTGCAACAACTGAACCATGAAATAAAATTGTATTATAATCTGTCATTCGGTCAGCAATTTTGCGGTATACAGCAAGTTCTTCAAGATAACTGTCCGGAAATTCTCTGCATGGACGATTTTCTGCGATATCCTCACGAAAAGATTTTTGACGTTCAAAATTAATATCTGTTTCAGTTATTTTAATTGAAAAATCTGGTGTTTTATCGGATTTGTAATCCCTGCAATATTCATGAACAGTTTTGTATATAGAATTAACTTCTATAACTACGTTTGCAATTTCATATTTTCCGGTGTACATATTTTTCTCCTGTAATATGGCTATTTTTAATTAGGGAAAACTTTTTTAAAATAAAAAAGACCGCATTTTAATGCAGTCAATATACAAAGATGGCGGACAGGGAGGGATTCGAACCCTCGATACGCTATTAACGTATACACGAGTTCCAGTCGTGCGCCTTAGACCAGCTCAGCCACCTGTCCACCTTATATGTGCGATATAAAATCGCTTATGGTGCGAGTAATGGGACTTGAACCCATACGTCTTGCAACACACGCCCCTCAAACGTGCCTGTCTGCCTATTCCAGCACACTCGCATTAGTACTACCGTTGAGCACTTTTATATTATACAACAATTTATTCAAAAAGTCAATAGCTTTAAAAATATTTTTTTATTTTAACTTATACTTAATACTTTTTCAAAAAATTTATAATTAATCTGATTAATTTTAACATAAATAAGTATAAATACATAATTTATTATCAAATAGTATAACATTCGACAAAATATGCTATAAAAAGGTCTTGAAATCATTGTAATAACATTGTAAAATATTTTTGTAGGGAATTATTAAAAAAGGAGTATTATTTATGGAAAATGATAAAATTAAAGTCCTGATTGGCGATAATACCACTGAAAAGGGTATTAAACTCGCTTCAGAACTTCGTGAAATGGGCGTATACGCCTACACCCGCAAAGATGATGGAAAGGTCATCTTTAACTCAATAGTCAAGGACGTTCCGGACGTGGCTGTTATACGTCTGACTGTTCCGGAATTTGACGTTATCAGCATAATTAAGCAGTCACAAAACGTTCTTGCAGAACCTCCGGCGTTTATCGTCATGTCAGAACTGAAAAACAGTTTCATAGAACGTCAGGTCATTGAAAACGGAGCGTCATATTATATTACCCAACCGTTTGAGACTGAAACTTTATGTTCTGTAATCAAATCAGTGTGTAAGAAAACAGTTCCTCCCAGTTGTACGGATATGGAAATAATTGTTACTGATATGATACGAAAACTTGGTGTACCGGCTCATGTTAAAGGTTATCAGTACCTACGTACAGCAATTCTGAATGCGGTTAATGATATTTCACTTATGAATTGTGTAACTAAACAGCTTTATCCGTCAGTTGCCAGTCAATACAGCACAACTTCATCAAGAGTTGAACGTGCTATACGTCATGCAATAGAAATAGCATGGGAAAGAGGTAATGTTGAAACATTAAATTCATTTTTCGGCTATTCTCTTAAATGTTATCACGGAAGACCTACGAACTCTGAATTTATTGCACTTGTTACAGATAAGCTGAGATTACAGATAAAAACAAATTCACCAACAAACGTTATTTATCAGTAAAATAATCAAATATTAACGGATATATTCGGCAGAATGATGCACAAATCATTACAGTAATTATTTCCGGTTAACATTGGATTGACAGCTTCCTGAAAAGAAGCTTTTTTTATACTTGTTATATTTTGTGAAATATTTTCTGAATTTTTGTGAACAGATATGCACAAATATTGTTTACTTTAATTCGGTGTTTTTTTTCACTTGTTGACAAATTATGTAAAAAGGATTATAATGAATTTCAGGAGGCGGAAAAAATATGGATTCAGCAATTTACAGTAAATACGAAATTATTGATTCTCATGCACATATTTTTCCAGAAAAAATTGCAGAAAATGCTACTGTTAATATAGGGCATTTCTACGATTTGCCAATGGAAAACTGCGGTATGAGTAAAAAGCTTATTGCAAGCGGTGAAAAAATAGGAGTTTCAAAATATCTTGTCTGCTCAACGGCAACTACTCCGCATCAGATAAGTTCAATAAACTCATTCATTGCAAGAGAATGCCAGCAGAATGACAGTTTTTATGGATTAGGAACTACTCACCCTGATTCAGAAAATATTGAGGAAGATATTAATCAAATTAAAAATCTTGGACTTCATGGTGTAAAGCTTCACCCTGATTTTCAGAAATTTAATGCTGATTCTCCTGAAGCTTTTAAAATTTATGAAATTATACAAGGTGAACTGCCTTTGCTTATTCATTGCGGAGATAATCGCTATGATTATTCAGCACCGCAGAGAATCGCAAGTATTCATAAAAATTTTCCTAAACTTAAAATTCAGGCTGCACATCTTGGCGGATATCAAAGGTGGGAAGAGGCAGAAGAATGCCTTTCAGGTCTGAAAAACGTAGTTTTTGATATAAGCAGTTCTATGGCGTTCATGCCGGCAGAACGTGCTATACATATGATAAAAAAATACGGCGTGGAAAATTGTTTCTTTGGCTCTGATTTCCCTATGTGGAGTCATGAAGAGGAACTTCAAAGATTTCTTGATTTAGGATTCAATGAAAATGAAAATAAAATGATTCTTGCTGAAAATTTTAAAAGATTCTATAACATATAAAAAGTTAAGCCTGAAAAGATTACAATCTTTTCAGGCTTTTTTGTTATTCTGTGGTTGGTTCGATATAGGATATATTATTTTCTGAAAGTGCAGAAATAAGAGCGTCCATCGTATCGACAACAGCATTGTCATCTTTAATTCTTACAACTGTATTTTTATCGTTTTTGGCAGTCGATATAATGTCATCAATGGATTTTTCTGTACCGTTTATATTATAGGTGTTTTCAGAAACCGTTATATCTATATATTTTACCGATTCAGTAGTTTCTTCCGGAACAGTTTCGGTTTCTTCTGAGGAACTTTCCTGTTCAGAATCGGAAACTGTATTTTCTATGAAATTTGAACCTGAAGAACTTCCTGAACCGTTGTTTTCGTTGCCAAGACCTCCGCCAAATCCAAGGCTTGCAATAATCATGAGTATTGCAATAATCAACAGAAGTACAACAAGTATGTGGATAAAATTACTTTTTTTGTTTTCGGAATTATTTTCATTTTTTTTGCTCATATAATTCACCTTTCCTTTGTATTAATGTATGTACAGTATAAATTCGGATAATATTCTTTAACATCATAAACGGCTGTTCTTACTGCTCTTACATCTTTATAGAGTGCTTTGCTTCCGTCATAAACCATTGCACATAAAATAACATCATTTTGCGTAAGATTGGAGTTTTCAAAAGATGATATCAATTTTTCGGAAATATTTTCTGTGATAATATCAGATTGTTCAAGAATGCCATTATTATCCGATATAATTATTTCAGAATCTGTATCATATTTCAGATTTATTGTTATTAAGACTCCTTGTTCATATCTGTCAAGTGCAAATTGATTTGCAGTAGCATTTTCATTTATGCTTGCTGCTTTTTTCCATGCTTCTGTAATTTCCTTATCGGCATTTTGACGAACTTCTTCAAGTTCTTTTTGCATCTCTTCCATGTTTGAAACAGCTTTGTTTGCACGTTCTTCAGCCTGTGAAAGCTTTTCATTTGCATCTGCAACTTTCTGTTCAGCCTGTGAAACTCGTTGTTCGGCATCTGTACGTATATTATCGTTGTTGTTTTGAATGTTCATCATAAGCCAGAACATCATTATAAGAATAACATCAAGCAAGGCGGTTAATTCAATAACTATACCTTTATTTTTCATATAAGAACCTTTTCTTTTTCTGTGACTGTTTTTGAATTGCGTTCGAGATACAAAGCAACATTTTTTTCATTGTCTTCAATTTTTGCGGAAATAATTCCATCAAGAAATTTGAATATAATTGCAAAAATCAATCCCCAGAATGTAGAAGTCAATGCACCATAGAAATTTGCAGTAACATTTGAAATATCTGAAACAAGGTTGAGAAGTGATGTAACTGTTCCGAGAATGCCAAGCAAGGGGAAAATTCCAGTCAGATTGATAAAGACAGAATAAAGACTTCCTGTTTTTTTACGCATATTGACAATATCTGTTTCACGAAGTTCTGAAATATCAGAGCTGGCTTCTTTCTGGGAAATATTGCAATCTGGTACAAAAATTGTCAAGTGAAGTTTGTTATAAAGAACATCTGCTGATTTTTTGAGGAAATAATATACAAATCCGGTAAATATGGCAACTATGAAAATAATCATATCATATCCCCATATATTCATGAAAATAATTGAAAAAATATTATTCATTTCAAAATATCCTCCTTGAATATATAATATCATATTTTCCGACAGATTTCAAGATATTATGACAAAAAGAATTAAATTATAATAAGTAATATTTAGATTTATAAAAAATTTTCAAAAAACTCTTGACAAATTACAGGTGTTTGTGATATACTATTAAAGTAATATTCGTTGTAGTAAAATTTTCAAACATAACGATTTATTTTTAATATTTAATCTTATGCCGGAGTGGCGGAATGGCAGACGCAGTGGACTCAAAATCCACCGGTGGCGACATCGTACGGGTTCAAGTCCCGTCTCCGGCACTATAAGTGATGTAGAATCGGGTTTTTTAGAAGCCCGATTTTATTTTTTGCCTAAATTTTCTATTGTTGTTAAAGTTATTTATTTTTTCAAGTATTATTGAATATCTTTGCAATAGTTTCAGTTTATGCAATTTTTGAATTGAATAGATAGTTATTTCATCGGCAAGCAGAACACTTGCAAAGGAGTTCTTTAAATCATAGAATCTGATGGATAATAGAGATACTGATATAATTACTTTTAATATTCATAATAAAAGTTACTTCTTAATGGTTCATGAATATGAATAATTTAAAATATAAGCTATGCCTTCTATAACTGTATATGTATAACATAGTTCTTTGCTTATGTTATAATAGTATTATTCTTGAACTTGTCTTACCAATTATCGCTTTTAAAGTTTGCCTTGGAAACTCATCAGAGTTAAATTGACATAATTGAATTCCAAAATTATATCAATCATTCGTATTCGTCCTTTGGGTTTGTGAACTTGGCGTATCAAAGAATAATTCGCGGAACGTTAATGATAAGAATAATTATGAAAAAATCATCAGCAAAACGTGAAAGTCTTGAAAAATCAAGGTATTTCTGTTTTTTTATGATGTAAAGACAGAACAGCAGAGAAAAGATTTATTTAGTAAGATTAATAATAGCGAAATACATATATTTCTTGACAGAAAAACTGAATGATTTATACACTAAGAAAGTCTGATTTTGCGTGATATAAAGAGATTGGATATTTTTAAACTTCTATTTATTTGTTAAAGAAAATTGCTTATCTACTCGGAGTTTCACTTTCATGCGAAAATCAATGGGTGCAACAGCTTCTACAACTGGACCAAAAGACAGCAAACGTATAATGATTTCCATTTCATTTTTTCTATCATATTTTAATGTAACTATACATTCACCTGTATCCTCATCGTATACAGATTCTTTTTCAAACTCAGCAAATTCCATCATAAATCGATTTACTGCATTTCGCTCGTTAAGGATTTTTATTTCAGCGATTTTTTTCTTATCCGAAATCGTGACAATTCTGTCAGGTTTTATATTCGTAGGTTCAGTAAGTGTAATTTGCGATAGATTTATGATTCCTTTATCAATAAATTTTTTCTTTTTATATCGGTTAACATATACTCTGAACCTGTTATTTTTGGCTGAATATTCCATTTTTAAAGGTAAGAAATAATGTGTAACACGATTGCTTTTTCTTGTATTAAAACTAATTTTTATAAGTGTTCGCTCATTGATAGCTGACAGGATATTTTGAAAATGCTGAATATATTGTGAATTTTCAAAATCGTCACCATCAGAATACTGGTCAAAGTAATGAATAAAGCATTTTTGATATAATTGTTCAGTTCCAAGTAACTCTTTCAATTGTATTCTTTGTTCTGTATCAAGAAACAAATTACTCTTTGTATCATTTAATATAGTACAAATCCATTTTTTTTCAAGAGTTGTCAACGGGCTATCAGGCTCTTTTTTTAGAATAGAGTGGTATAATGTTCCATTTTTTTGAAGCAATCTGTATCCGTTTTCATTTGTCAGTTTCGGTTCAAGAAAAAGAATACTTTCAGAAAATCCGTTTTGCATGATAATATCTGTAATCTCAGATTTTGTGACAGTTTGTTTTTTCAGTATTTTTTCTGTAATGTAATAATAAGTGCTGTAAATCTCCGAAAACAGCTTCACGGTACATCACCTCCGTAAATTTTATGTAATCGTTCTATATCTTTATTGAATTTATTCTGTAATTCATTATTTGTTGTTTCAAATACGACAATTCTGCCAATAAATGTTTTAATCCATGGTGATGCCTCATTTGCATCAAAAATATCAATATCAAAAGCATAAAGTCCATTTGTTACTTTTGTAACTGTACCACTGCGTTTTTCACGTTCAAGACGCTTTAATATAAACATTTCTGTTTTTTCATTGATTGATACTTCCATATGGATATGCTCTGTTTGTCCGTATTTTCGTGTATTTCCGAAACTTGTTCCCCATAGATATTTTTGATTATCTTTATAATACTGATAATATTTATTGTATTCCGTTATCACATCAAGTGATTTTACTTTCATTACAGAATCAATTCTTACAGACAATAAGCGTTTCTGCTTAACTGAATACATAATAAGATAATTTCTGCCTGTCTGAACAGAAAAATGAAGTTTTAAGGGGATTGCTGTAATTTCATGATTAATCCTGTTTTTTCTGCTTACACATGATAATAAAACTAACTTTTTCTGTTGCATTGCATCTATGATATCCAGTAATACTTCGTCATCAAGAGTATGCACCATATAAGCGTGTTTGCGTGTGAAAATTGTATTTTTTATATCAAGTCTGTCCATGATAAAACTACCGATTACTCCAAAAGGATTTTCTTCTGAAAAAAATTTTATCATGTCTTCTGTTCCTTTAAAACGACTGATGACTGAACTCGCATAACAATCAGATTTTGTGTATAGTATGGATTTTCCGTTTTTAATTTCTGAAATCAAGCCTTCATTTACATATTCCTTTAATTTGATGCGAATAATCTGAATATCAATAACTATTCCGTAATACTGCGAAATATAGTCAGCAATTTTTGATACTGTCATAGTACTATTTTCAAGAATGTCCATTAAAATAAAATGCAGGCGAATATCATTATCGGTATAAGACTTAGATTTATAGCATTGATATAACGGATTTTCATATATATTACTGCTGTCAATCTGAATAGACACTTTCTTTTTATGTCTTTCAAGAGATATATGAATGTAATCTGAAAGCCAGCTTTCAATTCTGCGTTTTTCGTTATCATATGTGCGTTTACTTTTTTCATCAAAGCTGTCTCTTGTATGAAATCCGAAAATATAAAAGTCACGAACATATTCACGTATCTTATCAAAATTCTTTATCAATTCAGAATATATAGCCATTCAGAACATCTCCTTTCCAATGTTATTATATCAGATTTTTGCTTATATTGCAATAAAGAATAAAACCTCGCACCTTTTTTTATATGATTCTTTTGCCTATATCTGATATAATACATATAACAGCTACAAACAGGAGGCAAAGAATATGTTTGAATATTATGACAAGGACAAAATGCTGATACCAATTAAAATCTGGACTGAATCTATTGATGATATTGAGGAAAACTGTCTTGAACAGGCTATTCACCTTGCTAACCTTCCGTTTGCACATGACCACATTGCTCTTATGCCCGATACCCATACAGGAAGAGGAATGCCCATTGGTGGTGTTATTGCTTGCAAAAATGCCGTTATCCCTAATGCTGTTGGTGTGGATATCGGTTGTGGAATGGCATTTGTACAGACAGATATTCCCGTAAATATTTTGCGTGAAACCATGACGGGAAGCGGAGAACTTATTAAAGTGATTATCGGAAATATACTTCGTACAATTCCTGTGGGATTTCGCCATTACAGTAAGCCACAGCCATCAGAAGTATTGGATAAGGCACAGGCTGAAATAGAAAAATATAAGGCTGACAGCGACCTGCTTAAATTTATTGAACAAAGCTATTGCTCAATAGGTTCATTGGGGGGCGGAAATCATTTTATCGAAATACAGGAAGATGAAAATGGAATGTCTTGTATAATGCTTCATTCAGGAAGCAGAATGTTTGGCAATATGATTGGACAGCACTTTAACAGAATTGCCCATAAAATGAATGATAAGTATTTTTCTGTTGTTCCGTCAGAGTATAATCTTCCGTTTCTGCCTGTGGATACAACCGAAGGTCAGCAATATCTGAACTGGATGCATCTTGCAATGGATTTTGCTTATGAAAACAGAGCTGTAATGCTCGAAAAAGTGAAACAGATATTCACTGAACAAGTTGAAAAGTATACAGGAATCACTTCAAATTATGGTAATATAATTAATTGTCATCATAATTATGCATCACTTGAAAATCACTTCGGAGAAGATGTATGGGTACACAGAAAAGGTGCTATTCGTGCCACAAATGGAGAAATTGCAATCATTCCAGGCTCTATGGGTTCAAACAGTTATATTGTCAGGGGTATAGGAAATCCTGAAAGTTTCTTTACATCTTCTCACGGAGCAGGCAGAAGTTATTCCCGTACCAGTGCAATGGAGAAGTTTTCCATTGAATCAGTTATGATTGACCTTAAGCAAAGAAATGTGGTGCTCGGAAAAAATTCCAAAAAAGATGTAGCTGAGGAGTGCCGTTTTGCTTATAAGGATATTGACATAGTTATGAAAAATCAAAGTGACCTGACCACACCGATTAAGAAACTGTTTACAGTCGGAGTTGTCAAAGGATAGGGGGAATTATATATGAAACTTGCAACTGCATTGGCTGAACGTTCTGATATTCAGAATAGAATCAGTGAAATATCGGTAAGACTAAACAATAATGCAAAGGTACAAGAGGGGGATATTCCGGCTGAAAACCCTATAGTGTTAATTGAAGAGCTTGACAGCATGACAGAACGTCTTGAAACTCTGATAGCTCGTATTAATCTGACAAACAGCAGTACATTCTATAATGGAAAAACAATTACAGATTTGCTTGCACATAGAGATTGTTTGAAGAATAAAATCGAAATAATGCGAAATTTTCTGAACAATGCGAGCAATCGTGTCACAAGAATGACAAGAACTGAAATCAAAATTATAAGCACTATACCAGTATCAGATATTCAGAAAACAGTTGACATTCTTTCAAAAGAACTGAGAATTGTTGACGAAAAAATTCAAGAACTGAACTGGACTACGGAACTAAAATAATATAGTGGGTGGGATATTTACAGAGTGGATGCATCTCCGTCAGCAGAGAATATGTTGATTAATTGGTAAAATCAGGACAGGTTTTGAGGTTCAAATCCTCGTTTCATAACGCATAGTCCAGTATTTTTACATGTGTATTGTAATTTATTATTATCACTACCTTACATCAGCTGTAAATTGGGAGGGTAAGTATTTGTATAAAAACAGCACAATTCAATTTGAATGGTGCTGTTTTTATTATAGTCTTCACATGGAAATCGTTGTCTGAAAAATTCAGTAAATGACACACAATAACGTTTCAGAAAAATATTTCCCCGCTATGATAAACTTGATTTTATTTATATTTCTGTTATTTATCTTGCTGTGATTTCTTAATGTGAACAGATTCTGATATAAGTATTATGTTTTTTAACAAAAAAGAAGCTCAAACACTTGAACTTCTTTTACAATGTTATTCATTCAACATTATGGCGTGCCTGGAGGGATTCGAACCCCCGACCTACTGGTTCGTAGCCAGTCACTCTATCCAGCTGAGCTACAAGCACATCACCCGTTGACAATAAATATTATATCACAACTTTTTGAAATTGTCAACACTTTTTTTATAAAACGTAATATTTTATATTTTTTTTAGCAAAATTATATAAAATTTATATGCAAATAGCAGAAACACAAAATATCTATGCATAGTCCAGCATTTTTACATGTGTATTGTGATTTATTATTATCACTACCTTACATCAGCTGTAAATTAGGAGGGTAAGTATTTATATAAAAAAAATATGGAAAAATAATTCTTGTTGTAAGATTATAAGTTTATATGTGAATGCTTTATATCATAGAAAATAACAAATGGAAGTCATTGTCTGAAAAATTAAATAACGTTTCAGAAAAATATTTCCCCGCTATGATAAACTTGACTTTATTTATATTTCTGTTATTTATCTTGCTGTGATTTCTTAATGTGAACAGATTCTGATATAAGTATTATGTTTTTTAACAAAAAAGAAGCTCAAACACTTGAACTTCTTTTACAATGTTATTCATTCAACATTATGGCGTGCCTGGAGGGATTCGAACCCCCGACCTACTGGTTCGTAGCCAGTCACTCTATCCAGCTGAGCTACAAGCACATCACCTATTGATAATAGATATTATATCACAACTTTTTGAAATTGTCAACACTTTTTTTGGAAAACGTAATATTTTATATTTTTTATCCTAATTATATGAAATTTATATGCAAATAGCAGAAACACAAAATATCTATTGACATTTCATGAAATCTGTGATATAATTGATAATGTTGTGAGAGACATTAGCTCAGCCGGTAGAGCATACGCCTTTTAAGCGTAGGGTCGAGGGTTCAAATCCCTCATGTCTCACCAACATTTTTAATTGCGAAAGTCCGATGACTTCGGATTTTTTTGTTTTCAATTGTACTATATATTGAATATGAGACATTAGCTCAGCCGGTAGAGCATACGCCTTTTAAGCGTAGGGTCGAGGGTTCAAATCCCTCATGTCTCACTGATTAAAGTCCGATGTTTCGGACTTTTTTGTTTTGAAAATTATTTCATATTAAAACAAAAATTCATAGACTTCAAATTCTGAAGACTATGAATTTTTTTATTTCTACTGACCAGATTTATATTTATAGTGGTTTTTATCAAAAATATTTTACTGATGATATATAGTTTGAAAGTATGTGGTTCTATTGTGAAAATTTTTTCAATATTCTTTCTTATAAATTTCGCTTTTGTTAAATAACTGAAAAAGCTTTGTTCCAAATGGCTGAATGTAAAGTGAATTTTACCTATTTTACCGGAAAATTTTCTATCAGAAGTTATACAAATTTATATCTTAAACTCATACTAAATTGAAATTTTTTATAACTAGTAGTCATTCTGATAACCATATAGTTTGTGTAAAACTAAGTTATAATGATGTATACTAATAGTATGTAAGTATAACTATCAGGTGGGAGGAAAAATAAATATGACTTCAATTGGCAGAAATATCCGCCATTTTAGAACTGATAAAAATATGAAACAAGAAGTTCTTGCTGAAAAAACTGATTTAAGTGCAAATTATATTGGAATGATAGAACGTGGGGAAAAAATACCGTCTTTAAATTCACTTATCAGAATTGCAAATGCTCTTGAAGTTACATCTGATATGCTTTTGTGCGATTTGGTTACAAGGTCATATTGTGTTAAAAATTCAGTTTTGATGGACAGGATTTCTAAGCTATCCTCAAAAGAACAGCAGAAAATTTATGCTGTTGTTGAAACAATGCTTAAATATTCTAATAAATAATTTTAAGTTTATTTAACTAAATATATAGGGATTTTCATTTTTCTAAGGAATGACAGTACAATCTATGGATTTAAAAATTTATTTCAAAAGCCTGTTGATTTACAACAGACTTTTTTTATTTTTGTTCTTGTATCATAGCTAAATGTATGTTATAATAACTATTAGTTATTATGAAAGGAGCTTTTAACAATGAAAAATATCGAAAAGGTTTTCAAAAAAATAGCTAAAGGCATCATACAAGTGTTGAAAATGTTAGAGAGGAAATTGCTTTTTCTATTGAAACGGCAATGAAAAATGCTTCTCCTAATGCTAAGAAAATCTTGAAATCTATATCTGAAACGGGTATAACTCCGACTCCAGAAGAACTGATTATATATATTTACAATAATTTAACAAATCAATAATTTTTTATATATTATATCAGATGTTTCCTGCTTTCAAGAGATTTTTATTATGAATCATTGTGATTTTTTGTGTCTGTATCATTTTTATTACTTTCTTTCTATAAAAAAAGAGCCACATTTTGCTGTGGTTCAAAATAAACATATTAATTACAGAAAAACTGTCGAATAATACCAGAAGCCATGTAATCTACCATTTCAAGAGCTTCTTTTTCTATGAATTCAAATATTTCGATGTTCATTTGATATTCTTTTTTTTAGCATGAATTCTGCTTCTTTTTCTGTCATACTTAAATGACTGTACATCATTTCGTTCCATTTCTGCTCACGCCAATAACAATTAATTGAAGATAAAAATTTTGCAATATCGTCCGCATTGGCATACCACTTTTTACGCAACATATCAGCTTTTGCAGTATTTTTTCCTTGTCGGCATTAACCAATTCGCCGGCAATATTCAAATGTTCTGTTAACAGTTTTTTAAATTCTTCTGCTTTTTTCTTACCATAAAACTTTTTCAGAATATTTGCAAAATCTATTGGATTTTCAAGCAATCTGTCTGTCACATATTTTAAATCTGGTAATTCCTCTGCTGTGCTGATTATGAAAAAACGAGTCCAATAAACATGTTGCGACCATAGCTTACGTATTTTATTTATGATTTCCTGTTGATTGCAGGTACAAGATTTTCTCATATATATGCTCCTTATATCGAAAAATACAACTATATATCATCATATGTCAATAATTTCAATGTGTGAATTTTATCATAAAGAAAATCGACAATAGGAATAAGCAGTATTAACATAACTTTGATATTTATATATAATAAGTATCTGCTTCTTCTGTGCTACTATAAACTTTTTATTTATGAGTAAAAAAAGCCCGAATACTCGGACTTTTTGGAATAGTTATTTACATGGTACGCCTGACAGGAATCGAACCTGCACACCTTTCGGCACAAGAACCTAAATCTTGCGTGTCTGCCAGTTTCACCACAGGCGTATATGATTATTGGAAAAATCTAATGATTTATTATAACAGTTTTTTTGAAGAATGTCAAGTACTTTTTTGAAAAAATTTATATTCAAGAACGAAAATAATAATTTATATAAACACACGGAATTTTCAGTTAAAAAACTCCGTGTGCTTGTTCAACAAAACTTTGAATCCTCCGTTTCTTTAAGCGACGAACATTGTAAAACGGCAGTGGGAGCAGAAAGAATTGGTATCTTCCACTGACATGAAATCAATCCGCTTGACAGATTCTTCAAAATATAATATACTGAATATGACATTATAAGTCAGGGAGGTCATGGACAGAATGCCCTGTGGATTGAAACAATTAAAATCTGAAATCACGATGACCGTTTTTTATAGCATCAAGATTTTCAATAGTTTTAAGTTTTACTTTTGGATTGGTAATGTTGTTTATTTCACGAGATATGAGAGATTCACCAACGGATTTTGTTTCTGGAGAGGCATAATCTTCAAGAAATTCCTGTAAAGTCATAAGGGCATTAGGGTGACAACAGTTTTGAATTTGTCCTACTTTGCATAATGACATAAATCTGTCACCGGTTCTTCCTTCACGATAACAGGCTGTACAGAATGATGGTATATATTCCATATCCATCAGCCATTTAACCACCTCATCGAGTGAACGCTGGTCTGATACGTCAAACTGTTCTGTATCGTGTGGTCTTTCGTCGCTTGAATATCCGGCATAACCTCCTACAGATGTTCTTGAACCTCCGGAAATCTGTGATATACCTAAATTAAGAACCTTGTTTCTGCAAGTTTCATTTTCACGGGTTGAAATAATCATGCCGGTATATGGAACTGCAATTCTTATACAGGCAATTATTTTAGCAAAAATATCATCATCAATGCTGTTATCAAAAACATTCGGGTCAATGTCGGAAGCTCTTTTAACTCGTGGTACGCTTATTGTATGAGGACCTACTCCATGAACTGCTTCAAGATGTTCAGCGTGCATTAGGAGTCCGGCAAATTCATATTTATACATATCAAGTCCGAAAAGTACTCCTAATCCTACATCATCAATTCCGCCTTGCATTGCTCTGTCCATAGCTTCTGTGTGATAAGCATAATTGTGTTTAGGACCTGATGGGTGAAGTTTTTCATAACTTTCTTTGTGGTATGTTTCCTGAAAAAGTATATATGTACCTATTCCGGCATCTTTGAGTTTGTGGTAATTTTCAACAGTAGTTGCAGCAATATTGACATTTACACGTCTGATAGCACCGTTTTTGTGTTTAATCGAATATATGGTTTTTATACATTCGAGAATATATTCAATAGGATTATTTATAGGGTCTTCACCTGCTTCAATTGCAAGGCGTTTGTGTCCCATATCCTGTAATGCCGTAACTTCTGCTATAATTTCTTCCTGTGAAAGTTTTTTACGGGGAATTTCTTTATTCTGGTAATGGTACGGACAGTAAACACACTTATTGACACAATAATTTGACAAATAAAGCGGTGCAAACATAACTATTCGGTTACCATAGAATGCCTGTTTAATTTCACTGGCAAGAGTGTACATTTTTTCAATCATTTCCGGAATCTCACAAGCTAATAATACACTTGCTTCACGGTGATTTAGTCCGGAACATTCAACGCCTTTGCCTGTTTTTTTAGGAGATGCTTTTTCAAGAATCTGTTCTATAAGTTCAATGTTATTTTTGTTTTCTTCTGCATATTTGATAGTGGCGAGTATTTCCTCATCACTTATAAATTCTTCAGCTATAAGGGATTTTGGGTTATACATATGCGATACCTCCGTTTTGATTTTTGTTTCAATCCACAGTCGGTGATTTCACAGTATTATGTAGCCGAAAATTTCCGACTATAGATTGACTTAATAATGAAATAACAGATATCTTTGACGATGCCGTTTTATGCATAAAAAATCCGCCTGTCAAAAAAACAGACGGTGATAAGAATTTCCGGCAAAATCAGATTTTACATAAAATATCTGTTTTTTCGTTTTGTTAACAGGATAAAACCTGTAACTATATAATTATATCACAATATTTTTTATATGTCAATGGTTTTATTGTGAATTTTTAATAATAAAAATTGGATTTTAAGGCAAATATTTTTTGAAAAATACTTTACAAAAATATTTCCATATGTTATAATAAAATTAAAGATTTTGATTTTTTGAGGTGATTTTATGGGTTTATTTTCATCTTTTGGAAAACCTAAATATTTTGACAGTAAAATTCCGCCAAAATGCGACTACTGTCAATATGGCAAGCGTTCTAAAAATGACAGCAAAATTATATGTGAAAAAAATGGTCTTGTTTCTCCTGACCATTCTTGCGGAAGCTTTGTTTATTCTCCTTTGAAACGTGTTCCAGTAAAGCAACTTAATTTTGTAGGCAGTTTGGCTGATGAAGAACTTTACTTTGAATCAGCAGGCGACCGTGCCGAAAAAGATTCTGTAAAAAAATAATTTTGGTTGACAAATAATGTCGTATGTGGTAGAATGTTTCTATAAAATATAACATTATGAACAGGAGAGATTGAAAATGTATGGATTTATGATGTTAGCAGAAAATATCCCTCTTACCGGTGACAATTTTCCGACAACTGCACTTATTATAATAGGTGTTATTGCAGTAGTACTTGCCGTTGTAACTACTATTCTTTCAAAGAAAAAGAAATAATAAAACTTAACCTCCGCATATACTTTATTAAGTACCTTATGCGGAGGAGTTTTTTATGATTTGCAGACTTGAAGATTTACGCAAAAAAGAAGTAATTGACATTCTCACAGGTGAACGTCTCGGATATATTGATGATGCAGAAATGAATATCGAAAAATCTGCTGTACAGTCCTTTGTTATATACGGCAGGGAAAGGCTTTTTGGTATTCTTGGCAGGGAAGATGATGTTGTTATTCCATGCAGCGAAATAAAAGTTGTCGGCAATGATGTCGTCCTTATAAAACACTCTGAAACAGCAAGTTTTACAGAATTAATGAAAAATAAATCTGAAACATTGTAAAATCTTACAATTTAAAAACTATTGACTTTTTTTCTTGAAAATGGTATAATGTTAAGGCAATTCGCACATCGGTACTTTTGTGGATTGGTGCATTCATATGAATGTTGTCTGCAAGTCAAGTTCGGTGGAGGATTAATTTTAACCAATCAGGAGGAACTACACATGGGAGTAGTATCAATGAAACAACTTCTTGAAGCAGGCGTTCACTTTGGACACCAGACAAGAAGATGGAATCCGAAAATGGCTCCGTACATTTTCACAGAAAGAAACGGCATTTACATTATCGATTTACAGAAAACTGTAAAGAAACTTGAAGAAGCTTATATGTTCATTCGTGACATTTCAGCTGACGGCGGTGAAGTACTTTTCGTAGGTACTAAAAAACAGGCTGGCGATTCTGTAAAGGAAGAAGCTACAAGAGCAGGTGCTCATTATGTTAATGCAAGATGGCTCGGCGGTATGCTCACAAACTTCAAAACTATCCAGACAAGAATCAAGAGACTTGAACAGCTTCACACTATGGAAGAAGACGGCACTTTTGCACTTCTCCCTAAAAAAGAAGTTGTTAAGCTTAACCTCGAAATCGAAAAGCTCGAAAAGTTCCTTGGCGGTATCAAGAATATGAAGAAGATTCCTTCTGCTCTCTTTATTGTTGACCCAAGAAAAGAAAAGATTGCAGTTGCTGAAGCTAAGAAGCTCAACATTCCGATTGTTGCAATCGTTGACACAAACTGTGACCCAGATGAAGTTGATTATGTGATTCCGGGTAACGATGACGCTATCAGAGCTGTTAAGCTTATCGCTGGTACTATCGCTAACGCTATTATCGAAGGCAAGCAGGGCGATGACAATACAGAAGATGTTCAGGAAGTTTCTGCTGAAGAAACTGTTGAAGCTGAATAATTTTCAGATGAAATCAAAACCCGAATTTTTTATGGTTCGGGTTTTTACTAAATAAATCGGAGGTAATTAAAATGGGAAAGGTTTCCGTTACTGATATAAAGGCACTCATGAAGTCCACAGGCGTTGGCATGATGGACTGCAAAAAGGCTCTCGAAGCTAACGAGGGCGATATGGACAAGGCTATTGAATTCCTCAGAGAAAAAGGTCTTGCTACTCAGGCAAAGAAAGCTGACAGAGCTGCTGCTGAAGGTATCGTTGCTGCTGTCGTAGAAGGCAATGTTGGTGTTCTCCTCGAAGTAAACACTGAAACAGATTTCGCTGCTAACACAGATGATATCAAGAACTTTGTAAACGCTGTTGCAAAGACAATCATTGAAAAGAATCCTGCTGACGTTGAAGCTCTCAAGGCTGAAACTATCAGCGGTGGCAATTCTACTGTAGGCGAAGTTCTCACAGAACTTGCTGGCATGAAGATTAGAGAAAACATTGTTATTCGTCGTTTCACAAGACTTGAAGGTGTTCTTGCTTCTTATATTCACAACGGCGGTAGCATTGGCGTTATGGTTAAGCTTGATACAGACCTTTCTGCTGAACAGGTTTCTGCAATCGGTAAGGACGTAGCTATGCAGTCTGCTGCTCTTAATGCTCCTTATCTCCGTCGTGAAGATGTTCCGGCAGAAGTTCTTGAAAAGGAAAAGGAAATCATTCTTGCTCAGATGGCTGAAGACCCTAAGATGAAATCAAAGCCTGAACAGGTTAAGGCTAAGATTGCTGAAGGTAAGGTTGGCAAGTATTACAGTGAAAATTGTCTTCTTGAACAGGCTTTCGTTAAGGATGACAAGGTTTCTGTAAAGGGCTATGTTGATGCAGAAGCTAAGAAGCTTGGCGGTTCTATCAGCGTTGTTGAAGTTGTTCGTTATGAACGTGGCGAAGGCGTTGAAAAGAAAGAAGATAACCTCGCTGACGAAGTTGCTAAGATGATTAAGTAATCATTTTTTGATAATATAATCAAAACATTCCGGATTTTTTGTATAATACTTACAAAAGCCCGGAATGTTTTTTATGTATATTCCACTTGCAATATGAAAAAATATATGATATAATGATATAAATAGGATATTTTACCCAATTTATGAGGTACTTTTATGAATAAAAATATTGAAATACTTACTTCTTCAATTGGCAGAGTTATTGTCGGCAAAAATGATACAGTAATGCGTTTGGTTACAGCCTTGCTTTGTGAAGGTCATGTACTTCTGGAAGATGTTCCCGGTGTCGGAAAAACACAGCTTATTACCGCTTTGTCACGTTCAATCGGAGGCAAATTTAATCGTATACAGCTTACTCCCGATGTTATGCCGTCTGATATTTCTGGTTTTACAATGCTTGACCAAAAATCAGGAAACTTTATTTACCGTGAAGGTGCTGTTATGTGCAATTTTCTGCTCGCAGACGAGATAAATCGTGCCTCACCTAAAGTACAGTCCGCTTTACTGGAAGCTATGGAAGAACATCAAATCAGTCTTGATGGTGTCACCCATAAACTTCCTACACCTTTTCTTGTAATGGCAACTCAAAATCCTGTTGAAACGTATGGTACTTTTCATCTGCCGGAAGCTCAAATGGACAGGTTCTTTATGAAACTTTCTATGGGGTATCCTTCGCCGGAAGAAGAAGTAGAAATCCTTGGACGTACTGAAATGCATAATCCGATAAACAATATTGAACAGCCTGTTATGAGCCTCGATGACATTGTGGTTTTGCAGAATGAAGTACGCCGTATAAAAGTTACTGAACAAGTTAAAAATTATATTGTTAAAATTGTTTCGGTAACACGCAATGACAGAAATACAACATTGGGAATCAGTCCCCGTGGAAGTATAGCTTTATATAAAGCTTCAAAAGCTTTCGCTTATATCCATGAACGCAGTTATGCCACTCCTGATGATGTTAAGAATACTGCTGTGTCAGTGCTTTCACATAGAATTATACTTTCACCGCAGGGAAAAACAACTTTTGGAACAAGTGAGGAATATATCAGAAGTCTATTGAAAAACTGTGAAGTTCCGTCTATGGGTGGACGCTGATGAAAATATTTAAAAATTTATTAAATATATTGGCTGTTTCATTTTTGTTGTATGTATTTACATTCTATATTGACGGAGAAATGGGCATTATATTGATGTCTTTTCTGATAATTGCCCCGTTGGTTTCACTTATTTTTACAGTGTGGGGCAGAGATAAAATTAAAATTTCGTTTGATTGTGACGGATATGTAAAAAAAGGAGGGAAACTATTAGTAACTGTAACAGTTGAGAAAAAAAGCGGTTTGCCGTTTGCATTTTTAGACGTTAAACCGGCTGTATCAGATGTTTTTGAAAAACATACAAAAACATATCGTCTTTCAATGCTGAATGAACATGAAAAAAGTTTCACATTTTCTGTTAATGCTTTAACCGGTGGTAACGGCGAAATATCTATAGTTTCAGTTTATTCATGTGGATTTTTAGGTTTTTTGCGTCTGAAATCAAAATTACAGTTACCATTGCCGAAAAGTGTAGGAGTAATTCCGGAAATTCCCGAGATAAAGGCATCATCACAGCTTTTTAGGTCGATTTCCGATATTGTTATGACAAGTGACGATGATGAAGAAAACGATACTGCTATGATGTTTTCAGCAAATACCACACCGGGTTATGAACACAGAGAATATATTATGGGTGACCCTCTTAAACGCATTAACTGGAAACTCTCTACAAAAAAAACAAAGCTTATGGTTCGTCTTGATGAAGCATCATCTTCTGTACAGCCTTCAATTGTGCTTGACCTTTTCCGTGATAGTACTGTTTCCACTGAAAAAGCTGTCTTAAATGAGGAAAAAATTCTTATGTCTGTTTTTGGATTGCTTTCCCTCATGCTGAAACAGGGAATAGCTTGTAATTTTACATACTATGATTCAAATGGTGATAGTATAACAGAAAGTGTTGATAATCCTGATTATCCTGTTCAGTTGCTGTTGAAAGTTCTGTCGGTTAAAGTAGTTTCAGACAGAAGAATAGTTATTCCTTCTGAAAACTCTGTAGCTTGTGTAATCGCTACAACAGACACAGGAAAAGGTTTTACAGCAATGACAGATACTATTCAAGATAAAGAAAATGCAAGTATTCTTTGTGTGTCGCAGAATTCTCCGAATATTTCAGGCATTCCTCTCTGGTATCTTGACGAAAACAACAACTTTGTAATGGTGTAGATTATGCAGAAAAATAATAATAAATTCAAGTTGTCTGTAATCAAAACCGTCAGCGACCCTGTACTTATATATACCGTTATTATAATGATGTCAATAATGTATCACTATAAAAGCGAACACACTTTGATTTATGGTTTAGCGTCATTTATTATAGGCGGATTATCTTTTCGTTTTTTCGACTATATGACAAAACATAAAATCATAGGTTCGCTAGGATATATAGCATTGTTTTCAGTGTTTATGTATGCCATTGGTTTTACAGTAAATAAAGGAAGTGAATCATATCCTCTTAATTTCGGAGTCTGGTTTCTCACACCTCAGGACGTACTTGATTATAGTAAATGGTATACAATAGCAATATTTCTTTTGTTTATGATATTTATGATGTCAGTAATATATTATTTTACAAGAGTCCGATATAGAATATTCATGGGATTTTTGATATTCATAATACCATTTGCCATATATGGTAAGGAATATGAAAAAATGCCAACTTATTTTATAATACTTCTTGCTACATCATATATAATTATAATGATAAATTTCAGGCAAATGCAAAATTCTGAAGAAATTGAAATCGTTGAAAAGAAAAATATATATAAGTCAATAGCAACTTATGCAGTTATATTTACTTCAATTGCTTCTGTGATTCCAAAGCCTGAAATTGAAGCTAACAGAGATTTACTTGATACTCTTATTTCCGCTGACCAGTTTACAGATAAGCTTACCGCAATGTTAGGTGTATTTCAGGATACAACTGACGGAGGACAATTTCGTTCAAACAGCAATTCACCTATATATTATGTGAATTCACGTGAACCAATGCGTCTTAAATTGAAAACTTTTTCAACCTATAAATACAGTAATGATTCATGGTCTGTTGAATATCTGGATAAAAATTTCGTTGAAAAGTTTGAAAGAACTGGTAACACCTCAGAATATAAAAACGGTATTTATAGTTTTACAGAAACAGCAAGCATTACTAAAGCTTTACTTTCTGTTGCTGAAACAAATCCGGATTTTGCAGAAAAATACGGTTTATCAGGACTTACTTCCTCGCAGATTGAAGTTCCGGAAGAACGATGGATTTCAATATTTTCAAATTCCGGTGGTTCGCAGTTTGCACCTGTTCCTCCTCTTGTTCAAAATTTCTGGTCAACTTCTTATTCGCAGGAAATGGCACTCATATATTCCGGAATAATTTATGCTAATGGCAAACCTAATTATTTTTCATATGATGAAAAGTTTGCATTTAGTTATACTCCTGAAACTTTCTTCATGAATCAACAAAATAAATCTGCTATTGATGCACTTTCAGTTGACGATTATGAACAGATGCTTTCAGAAGCTATATCGCTTTCGGGTGATGATTCTGGAATAATTTCTGATGAACTTAATAATTTTATTTCTTATAATGACATTCTTTTGGATTATGGTAATAATCCGAGAATTTATAGTCTTGCACAGGAAATAACTGATGGTTTGACTTCTGATTATGACAAAGCCACCGCTATTGAACGTTATTTCAGTGACAATGATTATGTATATGACCTTGATTATAAAAAAACTAATACAGAAAATGCTGCAAGCTTTATTTTTACATCAAAAAGAGGCGTTTGCTATGAATATGCTACCGCAATGGTACTTCTTGCACGTGCGGCAGGAATTCCGGCAAGGTATTGTGAAGGTTACAATATGTCACAGGTATACGAAAACAAGGCAATTAATACCAACTTTATTATTACCGGAAATGATGCCCATGGTTTTCCGGAACTCTATATAAAAGGTTTTGGCTGGGTATCTTTTGAACCTACTGTTGCCAGTGATGAAACAATACAACAAACTGCTACAGCCTCTGAATCACTTGCAAGAGCAGGTATTATAATTCTGATAATAGCAGTTATAACAATGATTTGTATAATGTTTTATCCTTTTGTGTCGCATAAGTTGTTTGTTTTCAAATACAATAAAAAAGCTCCGAATGATACTGTTGAAGCAGTTATACGCCGGATATACAAGTTATCCGGAAAGGAAAACAATTATACTTCTCATGAACTTGCGGATTTTGTACTTTCTGAATGGAAAATTGATATATCTTCTGTTGCTGAACTTTTTGATAAAGCTGTTTACGGTGAAGCTGTATTGAATGATACTGATAAAGAAAATGCTATGTCCGCATATATAGCTGTTTATGAAAAGCTTAAAGAAAAAAAGAGAATCAGAACAAGAAAATAAAAAAATCTGTATAACAACAAAATAATATTTTCCGGAAAATGAATAACTGTTATTTTTCATATTCCGATAGCAGTTATTTATTCCGGAAAATGTTCTTTAGTTTGTTTTATACGGGATTTAAAAATTTTTATGGAGGTATTTATGCTTAACGAAAAAAGGAAGGGTCTTTCAGGTATTGCACTTGCTACTCTTGTATTTATGGGTACATTAAACGGCTTATACAGACCTTCTTACAATGTGTATGCAAGTGAAGATTACCATTCATGGCGACAGATGGATGAAAGATGGGCAAATATTCCGATTGGTAACACTACTATTGGGGCTTCTGGTTGTCTTGTAACATCAATAGCTATTATGGCAGTGCATTCCGGTTCAGCAAATCCCGATAGTTTTAATCCTGGTTTATTTGCCTCTGCTATTAATGGTATAAACGGTTTTGATGCTTACGGCGGTCTTAAATGGTCAGCTGTTCCGGCAGTTGTACCTGATGTTCAGATAGTTGGAGTTAATCAGTTTCAGTCATACGATGAAGCAGGAAAAGCCGAAGAAATCCGTTCCGCTATGGAAAACGGCTATTATGTAATCTGTTATGTTGGTAATCACTGGGTATTTGTTGAAGACGTTTCCGGAAATGATGTATACATGATTGACCCTGCCAAAGATGATGTTTTAATGTTTGACGCATATAATAACTATAATATTACTCAATATGAAATTCTTACAGGAAAAAATCTTCCGTCATTTTCTTTTGAAGACCAGACAACTTCAGCAGTAACTACTTCTTTTGTTACTACTGAAGCAGTAACTACTACTTATTCTACAGAGGATATTTCCGAAACTACTACTGAATTTATTGAAACTACAACAACAACTACCGAATCTACGGAAACTACTACTACTACTGAAACCGATATACAAGAAAATACAACAACTACTGAATCCACTGAAACAACAACTACTACAACTACCACTGAATCCACAACAACCGAAACTACTACAACTGAAACCACTACAGTTCCGGAAACAGAAACAACAACTACAACTACTTCTTCAAGTTCTCAGACTACAAAAAATGACTGTTCATCTGAATTTTACTATTCCGGAGAAGAAACCACTTGTGTTTATACTACTTCCGGTGAGGTTATTGCCGAAATTCAAAACGGTTATATGCTTGATGTAAGAGAAATAAGAAACGGTTATGGTCTTGTCAGCATTAATGGCGTTGACGGTTGGATTGATATGAGTCAGATGGCATTTAATTTTGGCAGAGACAATCACATGAAAGGCGACATCAACGGAGACGGCGAAATTAATTTATATGACCTTTCTTTACTTAATGACTATTTAAAAAGCCTGAAAACACTTCCGGAGGGCGTTTCAATTCTCAGTAAGTCTGAAATTGAAACAGCTGATATCAACGGAGACGGAGTAACTGACAACAATGATGTTATTGAATACCTTTCAATCATCTGCAAATAAAGGAGGTTTTACCAATGGAATGGACAGAAGTTAACATTTATACTACAACACCAGCAATAGATTTACTGTGTTCAAAGCTTGAAGATATCGGAATAAAAGGTTTTGCTATCCGTGATGCAGAGGATTTTAATGAATTTCTTCAGAATAAAAATGGTCAGTGGGATTATATTGATGATGACCTTATGGGGCTTTCTCAATGCGAAACCTGTATAACAGTTTATCTTCCTGACAACAATCAGGGCAAGGATATGCTTTTAGCTATACGTTCAATGCTTACCGAATTAAAAGCAAATGATACTGATAATTCCTATGGAAGACTTGTTGCTGAACTTTCAAGTATTCGTGAAGAAGACTGGGCTAATAACTGGAAAAAATATTTCAAACCCATTGAAATAGGTGAAAAACTTATTATAAAACCTTCATGGGAAAACTGTTCAAATGATGATAACAGAAAAATTATTGAAATAGACCCCGCTTCAAGTTTCGGAACGGGTCAGCATCATACTACAAGACTTTGTTTAGAATTACTTGAAAAAAGTCTTAATCAGGGTGACAGAGTTCTTGACATGGGTTGCGGAAGCGGTATACTTTCAATAGGTGCAATGCTTTTAGGAGCTGAAAACGCTGTTGCAGTTGACATTGAAGAAAATGCTTCTGTTACTGCAATGGAAAACGCTTTGAAAAATAACATTCCTAAAGAAAAATATACAACCTATTTCGGAAATATACTTACAGACAGCAAGCTTGCTGATAAAATTGACTCGAAATATGATATTATTGTTGCTAATATAGTTGCAGATGTTCTTATTGCTATGAAAGATTATTTTGTACGCTATATTAAAAATAATGGTATTCTTATAGTTTCTGGTATCATTACTGAACGCATGGACGAAGTTATAAACGCTATAAGTTCAGTCGGCTTTGAAATGCTTGAAGTGAATACCAAAGAGGGTTGGGCTGCTGTTAAATTTATCAAAAATTAAATTAAAGCCGGTGGAAGAATATTTCTGCCGGCTTGTTTTTTGTTATTTTTACAGTTTTTTGTTGACAAATATGAAAAATTGTGATAATATATATATATCAGTTTTTATAAAGGAGAATGATTGCATTGGCACTTTTTAAGAAAAAAAATCAGCCTGCTCCGGAAGAAGTCAATCCGGCTAAGGAAATTAAAACTAAAATTCTTGAAGCACTTAACCAAAAGCTTAACGGCAATCTTTACGATGAATGCGTAATTATGCCCAGAGGTTTTACAATTGATGTACAAGTTGGTAAGCGTGAAGAAAGAGACGGGGTAAAATTATTACAGGTTATATTTGTTGTTAAAAATGATGATTTCGATGAAGCTCTTATTGAACCTGTTGACGCTCAGGGTCTTACAGAAGATGAAGCTGTTACTATGGCTGTTGAAATGTTCTACGGTGCAGTATGGCACCCGCTTGACCAGTCCATGAATAAAAAGAATGGTATACATCTTTCTATAAACTATCTTCAGCAACATTATGACTTTGATATGTATGCTCAGTCAGTTGTAAGAGCAAGCGGAAATGACAGTCAGCCTGTTATGCTTATTAATTACATTAAATCTGAAATTCCTAAGTACATTGGTTCAAAAAAATATTACTGGGTAAGAATTTATCTTTCAAAGTTCAATGACAGAAAGGTTGTTGAAGTGCGTGTAAATGGTTCTGTATGTACAGAGCTTTCACGTTTTTATCAGGCTTATGTTGATTCATGGAACAGTAAAGACAAGTTTATGATGGAAAAACAGTATGCTATCTTTGTTCAGCGTGAAGACGATAAAGCGCCGGAAGCTTACAAGAAAGAACACGTTGTAGATTGTGCTAAAAAGTGCATTGAAATGATGGAAAACTGCAATTCACGTGAAGAATACATGGAGCTTGTTAAAAATCTTGAGGAAATTACCGGCGATAAGAATCTTGCTTCTGAAATAAGAATATTTATTCCAGAAATCTTTGCAAAGCTTACTCTTGGCTATCGTGAAGGTGACAGTCTTTTCCTTATTGAAGGTGATTCAACTATTGAATTTAAGAAAACTCAGCTTCGTTCTTATTTCTACCTCCAGCAGGTTGTACTTGAATATTTCAGCAAAAAGCCGGAGCAGGAAAAGGTTATGAAAATTGTTTCAAACAGCGTGGCTTTCAGAGAACTTAAAAAGGCTCATGAACAAGGTCACGAAGCTAAAGACCTTTTTGTTCCGGGAACTTCCTACAGAGTAGGTACAGACGATTACAAGGTTTGGTAAAAAAATAATATGCCTGTTCCTGTCGGATTTTTTCAAGGCGGGACAGGCTGATTTTTAATTTAATGAATTAAAAATCCATAAACAGAAAAGATTTATTTCTTTCTGCCATTAAATCATATAACAGCTTAGTATTAAATTAATCGGCTGTGAAGTGAAACAAGGAGAATATTATTATATGGAAAATCTTAAAGCAAGATTTCATCTTCCCGGACTTACTGAAAATTTCAAGCTTAATATGGTTCTTATAACAATGCTTGAAAATTGTCCCCAGTATTTTCGTGACGGTGTTGAAATAGCATCATGTTATGGAGCGTTTACTCCATCAATATGGGCGGGTGGACGTGTACTTTCTGGTGGTGTAAACAGTCCTGACCAGATTAAAACTGTTATTCTGGCTCTTAATGAACGTGGTATACCGTTACGCTTTACATTTACTAATCCCCTTATAACAAAAGAACATCTTGGTGATTCTTATTGCAATATGGTTATGCAGTTAGCTAACAACGGCATGAATGAAGTTATTGTAGTATCCGAAATACTAGAAAATTATATCCGTGAAATGTATCCGAATTATAAAATAACAAGTTCCACCTGTAAGCGTATAACTGATACAGATACTCTTAACAGCGAACTTGAAAAAAATTATAATCTTGTGGTAGTCGATTATGATTTGAATAATAAATGGGATATTCTTGAAAAACTTCCTGATAAGGAAAAATGCGAATTTCTTTTAAATTCAAGCTGTTTTCCAAACTGTCCAAAACGTTCAAGAGAATATGAAACAGTGGGAAAAAATCATATACAGCTTAATAAAGCTCTTAATGAGGGAAAAACTTCCTTTAAAATCATCGACGAAATGAATGAGTTCTTTAGCTGTCCTGCTACTCATAGACTTCCGTTTGAAACTCGTAAACTTCCGCACCATATAAGTCCCGATTCCATATGGAATGAATACATACCAAGAGGCTTTAATAACTTCAAAATAGAGGGAAGAGGAGCAGGCAGATTAAGAGTTATTGAAGATTATATGTACTATCTTATTAAACCGGAATGTCGTGATGAAGCATATTTTATGTTCCTGCATAATCTTGAAAGAAACGGCATTATAAAAATTGATAATGTATGACGGAGGAATTAAATGAAAAATCAACTTTGTATTGTGCTTGACTTCGGAGGACAGTATAATCAACTTATTGCAAGAAGAGTTCGTGAATGCGGTGTTTACTGTGAAATAAAAAGATTTGATACTCCAATTGAGGAAATTAAAAAGCTCAATCCTATGGGAATTATTTTTACTGGAGGTCCTAACAGCGTTTATGACGAATCATCTCCGCATATTTCTAAGGAACTCTTTGAAACTGGTATTCCTGTTCTTGGAATATGCTATGGCTGTCAGATTGTTGCATACACTCTTGGCGGTAAAGTTGAATCATGTCCAAAAAGCGAATATGGTAAAATTGAAATAAATAAAATCAAAGAAAGTCTTCTTTTCAAGAAAGTACCTGAAAAAAGCATTGTATGGATGAGTCATACTGATTTTGTAAGCGAATTGCCGGACGGTTTTTATGTGACTTCAAAATCTGATGACTGTCCATGTGCGTCATTTGAAAATCCTGAAAGAAAAATTTATGCTGTACAGTATCACCCAGAAGTTACTCACAGTGAATACGGCAAGCAGATGTTACGCAATTTCCTCTATGAAGTATGCGGATTCTCTGGCGACTGGGTTATGGACGACTTCATAGAAACAACTGTTGCAAAACTCCGTGAACAAATAGGCGATAAGAAAGTTATACTCGGACTTTCAGGCGGTGTTGATTCATCTGTTGCAGCCGGACTTCTTAGCCGTGCTGTCGGTAAACAACTCACTTGTGTTTTTGTTGACCAAGGTCTTATGCGTAAAGATGAAGGGGATTTCGTTGAAGAAACTTTTACAAAACTCTTTGATATGAATTTTGTAAGAATTAACTGTCAAAAACAGTTCCTCGAAAAACTCAAGGGTGTTTCTGACCCCGAAACAAAACGTAAAATTATAGGTACTGAATTTTATAACGTTTTCTGGAATAAAATTCGTGAAGAGGGTACGGACGGTTTCTTTGCACAGGGAACTATTTATCCAGACCGTATTGAATCCGGTCATGGTAATTCCGCAGGTCATGGCAGTACAGCAGTTATAAAAACTCATCATAATATGGTTAAAATGCCTGATGATATAAAATTTGATGGCACTATTGAACCTCTTGGCGACCTCTTTAAAGATGAAGTTCGTCAGGTTGGTGAAAAACTCGGAATACCTCACGAACTCGTATGGAGACAACCTTTCCCAGGTCCAGGACTTGGCGTTCGTATTATTGGTGAGATTACAGAAGAAAAAATCAAGGTTTTACAAGAAGCTGATGCTGTTTTCCGTGATGAAATCAAAAAGAGCGGTATCGAAAGTCAGCTTAAACAATTCTTTGCTGTTCTTCCAGATGTTAAAACTGTTGGCGTTATGGGTGACCACAGAACTTATGACCACCTTATTGCTATACGTGCAATTACTACTGATGACTTCATGACTGCTGACTGGGCAAGAATTCCATATGATGTCCTTGCAAGAATTTCTAACCGTCTTACTAATGAAGTTGAACACGTTAACAGAGTTGTCTATGATATAACTTCTAAGCCACCTGGAACTGTTGAGTGGGAATAATAAACACCCTTTTTGGAATGGTGTAAATACGTGAGTTTTCCCGTTTACTGTTGCTGAATGGCAACGATTTGGCAACATTTCTCGATTATCGGCAACAGTGATAAAATAATTGTCTGAAAAGATAAGAGCTATCTGATTCGTATTTGAATCGGATAGCTCTTTTTGTTTTATACAATTGATTGAATTCGTGCTTTAAACTCTTGTAATTCTTCTGCTTTGATGTAATATCCCAAATTAGTCATAATTGGAGTTGCCGTTCCAACGGTCTGCTGCGTAGGAATTGTTTGAACAACTATGTTTCCTTGAGCATTATATTGAGGTCCTGCAAAAAGAATTCCTAAAAGAACTATTCTGCTTCCAATGCATAACCCTCCTTCTTTTTCTTTATAACTTCCCTCATTTAATACATATATTGGAGAACCAGATGAACCAGGGAAACAAGCCATATCGACTACGCCTATTCCCGAATCATTAAAGTCAAAAGCTGGATGTGAAGCAGTATACCCTCTTCTGAATATTGGAAAATTGTTTTTCTCATCCCACAAGCCAATAGGGTATCCAACCATAGTTACCTCTTCAAGTGCACTAAGCTTTTCAAGTTTCTCTCTACTACCTAAAATAGACTCATCGTTTCCAATATAAAAAACATCTTTTCCTGTTTCCATCTTTACTCTTTCAAAAACTGGATTAATGAAACAAAAGCATAGATCTTTTGATGAGTGGAAATACCATTTTGTTTTTATTGTGACTTTATAATTTTCATCAGACCCTTTATCTCCATCTGATAAATGAAGATGAAAAGATATTACTTCAATTTCTTTATTATTCACAACGTGCTTATTTGTGATAATTGTTGGATAAATCTTATCATCAATTTTAAAATCATAGAAGAATCCCGTACCAAAAGAACTGCCAGCTTGTAGTCTTACTGTATTAAACATCATTTGTTCCGATATTGAGATTGGTTTCATGATTATTCCTCCTCTTTTTTGAGATTAAATCTTTCTTTTTCATTCCGCTCCGCTTCCGACCTCGGATACCTGTATCTCCACTGATCATACTCCTCACGGCTGATCTCCCCACCCCGGTACTTCTGAGCCATTTCCTCCCAGGGTTCGAGCAGACCTGTCATCTTCGCAAAGGTCGAGCCGTTCTGCCTGTTGATGCGGATACAGATCTCACCGTCCAGACGGTCGATCTTGAAGCCGTATAAGTCCTCTAAGGCAAACAGCGTGTGCATAAGACCTGTGTAGCTGTCGATGTTCGGGACGTTCAGAGCTTCGGTCGATACGTCAAGTGCGTCGGCAAGCAGTTCCACAAGATCAGCTTTAGGCGTTCTCGACCCCGATTCATACTGAGCCATACGAATATCGGCAGTCCGTTCCGAGAAGCCGACCTGCAAGCCTAAGAACTTCTGTGTCATACCTCTGAGGTTTCTGATAAACCTGATTCTTTCACCAATCGCCATATTGTCTCCTCCATTTTCAAAAAGCATAGCACAGGATATACCTGCGCTGCCATATTTCACAAATCAATTATAACATATATGTTTAGTGTTTGTCAAGATAGTAGAAATAAAAATGTTTAGTGATTCTATACTTGACATAACGGCATATGTTTAGTATAATAGAAATATAACTTAACGAATTAGAGTTAAGTCGGAGGAAGGAGATGCTCTTAATGACAGATAAAAATTTTATGAGAGTAGAAGATGTTGCCAGGGAGCTTGATGTATCCAAGTCCTATGCTTATAAGATAGTGCAGAAGCTCAACAAGGAGCTTGAAGCCAAGGGATATATCACGATCTCAGGCAGAGTGAACAGACAATACTTCCTCGAAAGGACTTGCTACGGCGGTTCTGCCGAGGACAGCGAAAGGAAGTGATACGATGTCAGTTTATAAGGACGGCAGCAAGTGGCGTGTGATCTACCGCTACACCGACAGCCGTGGAGAACGCAAACAGACACAGAAGCGTGGCTTCTCCACAAAGAAGGAAGCTCAGGCGTGGGAGCGTGAGCAGATGAACAAGACAGAATCGAGCCTTAATATGACCTTTGAGAGCTTTTCGGACATCTATTTCGATGATATGAAGAAGCGTTTGAAAGAGAACACATGGCACACCAAGGAGCATATTATCCGCACAAAGCTGATACCGTTCTTCGGGAAAAGAAAGATGTGTGACATTCAGCCCAAGGACGTGATAGCGTGGCAGAACGAAATGCTTGAAGGCTCGACCAAGACAGGCAAGCCGTATTCACCTGTGTATCTGAAAACGCTCCACAATCAGCTCAGTGCTGTGTTCAATTATGCGGTCAAGTTTTACGGACTTCCGAGCAATCCCGCAGCCAAGGCAGGAAATATGGGAAAGGCGAAGAACCGTGAGATGCTCTTTTGGATGCAGGAGGAATACAAGCAGTTTTCCGAGGTCATGATGGACAAACCAGTTGTAAATTTTCAAGCAAAACGTCAAAAATGAAAAAAGCCGGATAAAGCCGTGAAAAAGCGTGAAAAGTATGAAAAACTGCGGTACATAGCCGAATATTCAGTGGGATAAAATGAAAAAACTTGAAATTAAATATTTTAATCTGAAAAAATAAAAACCTCGATTTTGAACAAATAATCCATTTTCGAGGTTTTTTTAATTTTCCTTTAAAAATTGTTTAAATACCGTTTAAAAAGTATTTTAGAATTTTAAAAAGTCGTTTAAATGCCTAAATATAGCGTTTAAATTAAATTTATAAATTTAAACAGACTTTTTTAAAATCTGTAAAAAACAACTTGAAAAGTTGAAAAATAGCTCTTGAACCTTTGAACAAAAGTGCATTTGCCTTTGAACTGGTTCAAGGGCTATTTTTATACAAATTGTATTACTTGAGTGACGATGGTTTATGTATTAGATTTGTTATATTGCTCTTCAAAGTCATAAATCATTGTGATTAATTTAGAACGTTCTTTCAGTGGAAGAGATTTAATGATTTTGGAAAGTTCCATGCGAATTTCATTTTCAACATCATCGCTATTAATCTGCACTTTAGAATTGTCGCCAAGTTGAGTTCTTGTTTAGCCTGAATTTTTCCATCTTTACAAAGCGTCTTTATATAACGTTCAGAACAACATTTTAATTCTGCTGTTTCTTTTGCTGTAATATAGTCCAAATATTTTCTCCTTTCTGTCGGAACAGGTATGCCCCGACAAAAATTTTCTTTTAGGTATTGACATTTTTTTCATTTCGTGATACACTTAAAACGTACATTAAAGATAGAGTATTTCTTCCTTTAATGTGGCGTTTTCCAGTTTCAAGGTGTGAATTAACTCATCAAAGTTGTGACCTTGTAACTGGATTTTTTCTAAGTGCTTAATCAGACGGCTGTTGATTTTTGCAAACTTCTGCTTGCTGATTTTCACGAACTGTGGAATTTCACTGTCCAGTCTGACTTCTGAAATAAATTCAGATGTTGACTGTTCAAGTTCAGTAAGTGTTCTGATTATCTTGTACTGTGCATCAATATTTTCACGGAGTTCGTCGCTCATAACCATTCCAGCAAGAGAATTAACCGTTGAAGCCACGCTGTTCAGGTTCGCCTGCGCCTTGCATAAGTAGTTCATATTATTCACCTCTTTTCGATTTTCAAGATTCTTCAGCCTTTCGGCTGTGGGATGCAACTGATTCAGGCTCAGTCGCTCAGAAGCCTTATAGTAATAATCAACGCATTAATGCTCTGCAAATATCGTTCATTATCGCAACGCAAGAATCACCCCATACATTGATATATTGTTTGCGTCCGTTTACATAAGTTATACATACAAGTTCTTCACCGTTCGTATTAATGTATTCTATTTTTTTAATTTTTTCTCTTGAATACATCACAAGGATTGTACTGAGTTTTTTTACAAACTCTTTCTTATTTTCCATGTTTCCGCCTCCTTTCATTCGTCATCAGAAAATTCTTCTGAATCTTTGAATTCGTTCCAGCATTCCATTAAGGTATCTTCAAAGTCTGAAAAAATATTAAGATTATAACAGGCATATTTCAATAAATAATCTTTGACTTTTTTCATGTCATTGGCAAGGTCGCCTTTTTGAGTATCTTCTCCAAGGTATCTGCTGATAACATAATCAAGAAACGCTCGAATCATAATAATCACTTCCTTTCAAGTCCTATGAAGGACTTATTTTTTTAGATTGCTTGCTTATCCTCGATGAGCAGGTAATCAATGCTTACTCTGAGTATTACGGCAATGCTTACAATCATCTGTGTCGATGGATTAAAGTCATCTTTTTCAAGACGTGAGATGTATGGCTGAGATGTCTGGGTTCTCTTTGCGAGTTCTACCTGCGTATAGCCAAGTTCTTTACGGCGGAGTCTTACTTTCTGTCCAAGTGTCATAAAATCACTCCTTTCTATTTACTTTTAAGATTCGTTATGATAAAATAAATATGGGTTTTTATACCCTCAAATATTACCACCATTTATATTATAATCTAAAATTTTAGATTTATCAAGGACAATTTCTTAAATATTAGATTATTGTTAAAATTACACAAAAGGAAGTGCTTAATTTGACGATTACAGAAAGAATTTTTGTTGCTTTAGCACAAAAAAAACTATCTCAAAAAGAATTTGCTAAAAGAATAGAGGTGAATGAAAAAACTGTATCTGCATGGAAAAAAAATAATTCTTTGCCCCCAGTAGACAAAATATCTAAAATTTCAGATTGTTTAGGAGTAACTATAAATTATTTGCTTACTGGAGAAGAAGAAAAACCTGTTATACAACAATCGCAAAATTTTCAACAGATTAATAGTCGTGAAAAAGAATTGTTGAAATATTTCAAAATGTTATCAAATGAAGAACAAATTAGACTTATTGCCAGAGCCGAAGTATTAGCAGAACAGGCTAAGCTAGAAGAGAACGTCGGATGAAACTGTTTACAAAAATAGATTGTAATTCCAAACATAAACCAACAAGATGAATATTTACTATTTGTATAAAAAAATAATGGGAACTTGTTCCCATTAAAATGTTTTTTAGTTCCCATATTCCCATATAATTTCAGCTTGTAAAAATTGATTTTTTCTGAGATATCAGAAAACCTTAAAAAATTTTCAAAATCAATTTAAACGCTATATTTAGGTATTTGCAACACTTTATTGAAATTTTGCAACGCTTTGAAACGCTGAATGTTGCAGAAAATTGAAAACCCTCGAAATTGGATTATTTGTCCAAAATCGAGGGTTTTTAAGTTTCACGTTAAAATATTTGATTTTTGATTTTTTCCTTGATTCAACTTTAAATATCACGTATTATAGGCATTTTTTAGACTAATCCAGTTGTTTCAAGTTCAATCAAGCCTATTCAACTTTTTTATGTTTTGCTTGATAGATTACAGTATCACTCAGGCTCTCAAAGAAATGGGGTATGGCGAGGGTAAACAGGCAATTGCCCGTTGGCGGGCTGCCGAGGTCGAGGTGCTGAATAAAATCTGCCTTGAACATGGTATCAAGCCTCTTGCTCCCGAAAAGGCGAGAGGGACGTTAGAGATACCTGAATACAAGGAGAAGCGCAGACAGGCAGATGAACTTGCTTTGCAAAACGCTCAGGTAGAAGCGGAGCTTGGCGAGAAGCGTGAAATACTCAAAGTTGTCAAGGAGAAAACTGCTAAACTTACAGAGATAGACGGTATCGAAACAGGCAAGACCGTATTCGGCGGTAAGGTCACAGTGTCGCAGGAGGACTGGCAAAACGTCACTGATCTTGCAAAGAAAGAAGTTGCAACGCAGAAGCAGACCAAGAAGCTCCGCAAGGAACGTGATGAAGTTGTTCGGGAGCGTGACGAACTGAAAGCGAAGCTATCGGCAGTTTCCTCGGAGCTTGCTACATATAAGAAGAAAGAGGAGGATGCTCGTTATTTCTCCCGTGAGAAGATGAAAAAAGAAGCAACCCGAATCAGCCGTGAGGACGAGCTGTCACGTGAACTGAAAAAGGCTAAGGCTTTTATTTCTGCCTGCGGACTGAGTGCCGATTATCAGCAATTTAGGTATAACAGCACCACAAGAAAGAATGTGCTGGAATAAGGAGGAAAACACTATGATTATCAGAAGCAAAGACAAGGTTCAGGTAGGCGGCAAGAACAAGCCCGTATGGGTGCTCGACACCGATGCACTGACCGTCACCTACAACACACCCGATTCAGAGTCAAGCGTAACAACATTCAGCTCCGATCACATCAAGTATCACCTGCACTATTCAGCGGAGTACCGTCCTGCAAGACTGAAAAAGCTCGTTAACGACGGTACGATACTCAGTTACTTGACCGAACTCGACTGTTCCATAACGGAAGCCATTGAGCGTCAGGTCGGAAAGATGCTTGAAAATGATGTGGAGTATATCAGAGCCGTGGCGGTCAGGGATCTTGCAAAGGCGAGAGGTCTGGAGAATATGGATCGCTTGATCGCCAGAGATCCGGTGTATGCGGCTATGGTGTATGTGTGATGTGATTTAACGGAAAGGCAGTGTTTGAATATATCAGGCACTGTCTTTTTTGTAAAATTACGCTTATTTCGATTGACTTATTCACAAAAATACAGTATAATATAGATAATAAACTGGCGTTTGCACTAAAGGAGGGGTATCATGGATAATAATGCAATTGAAGTAAAAGTAACCTCGGTTGAAATGGTTGCTCGTAATGATCTTGATGCTGTCATATATGACCTTGATAAGCAGATTGAACTTCTTTCGAGTCAGGCTGATAAATGGGATTATCTTGTGGCTGTTGCTTCCGGTATACTGTGTGGTATGCTTGATATAATATGGGTTGGAGATTTCAGCCTTGAAAATGGCAGAGCTTTCGCAAGCGATAAAGTTGATGGGTTTGTAGAAAAAACTGCGAATATACTCGGTTTTAAGGGCGATGATCTGAAAGATACTGTTAAGTTTCTGGAAGAAAAGTTTCCTATACCCAGCGACGGGAACACACCTGACTTCGGAGGAGGGTTGCAGCATCATCTCCGTGATTTCGCTCATCACCCTACGATTGTTGGTCTTATCTTTTCTCTGCTGACACAGTTTACGGAAATGTCGTATGGAACAGATGCAAACGGCGTTTTCAAGGTAGTGCCTGTACTTGATAAGAGCAAGTTTTTCATAGGCAAGGACGTTCCTGATAAGCTGTTTAAAGGTACCGTTGTATGGTTCTTTCATCTTGTCAGCGATATGGCAGGTTCGAGCAGTACGGCAGGTATCACAGGCGGTACAGGTATACCAGGACCAATACTTTCTCTTGCAAAAGAACTGTCAGCATTGCCTATCTTTCAAAATATGAAAATAGGTGACCATAGGTTGTCTGTTTTTCTGTCAAAGGTGTTTAACGGAACATTATTCGCCCAGCACGATGAGAATGGAAAGATCATTAAAGATACGATTATCAAGTTTGATCTGCGAGGAGAACTTGGTGCAGTTGTGGAGCTTGGAAAACAGGCGTTGCCTGTTATTGCAAATGATTGTATCGTTCGGAGCTTCTATTTTATTAGAAGATTCTCACTTGCTTTGAAATCACTGAATTGCTCATCTATAGGAGATATTCACTTGAAAGATATAGATTGGGATAGCGTAAAGCCTTTTTGTAATCCGACTATCACAAGAATGCTGACTATTTCAAGTGCTGTTTTCTCTACCATTGATATAGCAGAAGCAGTTATCTCACAAAAATACTTTGTATCCGTTAATTATGTTGGTGTCGGAAGATTTGCCGTTGCGATCGGCAGCGAGATAACGAATTATCTTAAAGTGCGTAATGTCAAGCTGATAAAGCAGATGTACGAGGATATTCGTCGCAATACTTTTACAGAAACAGATAATAACATTTATAATAGGATTGGAGACGGTATGGACATCGACAAATTCGGTTTGACCTTAGAGCAGACAGAGATATTATATAACCTTGAAATGTACAAAACCGTTAATGATGTTAATCGCAACGGAAAGAAAGCTGACCTGAAAGGGCAATGGTTGGAAGAATGGAAACACTATATGGAAGAAGGCTTTTCTTCTTTTGTGGGAGATAAAGATGCCGTTCTTCATTGGTATACTGTCCAGAAGCTTCATGATGCAATCGGCGTCAATTCGCCTGAGTTGCCTTGGTTCAGATTGGTGCTGTTGGAAACAATGCTCTTTGAACCGTATTATCCTCTCAGTACTGAAATCGACAAGAAGGGAAATGAAGTTCCGAGTACAAAGTATAAGGAACTACATCTGCCGTTGGTTGGATATAGTAAATCAGACGGTGACAAGTTCCTTGATAGCTTTTTCAATGAGAGCTTTTATCAGAAAGGTTATATCGCAAGGCTACGGAAATGTCATGATAAGGTTCTCCGTGAATTGAATGAAGTGCTAAAGACCGCTATTAAGAGTATTTCTATCACTGCGATAGTTACCGTTGTTGCAATTGCAACCGCAGGAGCGTTCGCTCCCGCTATTGCCGTGGCTCTTGTAGGCTCGAATTTTGCAGGATTAAGCGGAGCTGCACTAACAAGTGCCTGCCTTGCGTATCTCGGTGGCGGAGCGATCGCCGCAGGTGGATTAGGAATGGCAGGAGGCACAATGGCAATTGTAGGCGGTGGTGCAGTACTCGGACTTGGAGTTGGTGCAGGTATCGGTGGTGCATTAGGTGCTACAGGCGTCCTCGGAAAGAAAGATGCTATTCTGCAATCAACTAAACTTATGGTTTCTGTTCGGGAAATATTCCTTAATGACGAACATGATATAGAATACTCTAATACTGTATATGAGCAGTATGTTCAGAACATAACTGATATTGAAAAAGGACTTGTAGAACTCAAACTCAAAGCCGATGTCGCTGACAAGGAAGAAAAGAAACAGCTCAAAAAGCAGATCAAGAACACTGAGGAAGCTGTACAAGCTATGAAAATTGCCATGAAGAGTATGAACAAGTTCAATAGTTCTTTTGATTTGGGTGAGAATGTATCCGAATAAAGGGATGAAGGAGAGCCTATGTTATGTCAACTTACGAAAAGCTAAGTGCCATGATTTCTGAAGATGAATTAGAAAGAATAGCCTTTCAGTTCAGAAAAGCTATAATTGAAGCAGTTGATTCTGGAACAATTCGAGAAATGTTATCATTTCCAATTGGATGCTGTACATATGCTTCCAATCTGCTTCAAAGGTATTTGTCAGAAAGAGGAATATTCACATGGTATATGTCTGGACAGTATGGATATGGTTTCAACAGCGAAAGTCATGCTTGGCTTGAAACATATAACGGAATAGTTATTGATATTACGGGTGATCAGTATAAATATAAAGCGTTAATGTTCACAACACCGGCTTATGTTGGTTTAAGAGCCGATGGCTTCCATGATAAGTTTAGGTTGAGTGCTCCTAAGGAATATTCTAATACTAAAGATCCTTTTGTAAGTTATAGCGATTTTGACAGACGATACGATGCTATGATGAGATATTATGTAGATTAGATGTCTTTGTATATGCTTGACAGCTACTTTGATCTGCGCTATACTCAATACGTCTACCGGCAACACAATGGCAACAAAAATTCAGATACTCCAAATCTGACAGACAACTGAGATAATAGAGATACCACGAGCGATAAAACTTAACTAGAACCGGTTAAGATTACGGTTCAAGGAGCGAGTGGGAATAATATTCCTATTTAAAAAAATAGCAATGTTTTTACATTATTGTATAATAAAGAACTATCTGATTTATATTGGAATCGGATAGTTCTTTTTTTATTAAAAATACAATAATTATAAAAACAAACTCTTTTCAATTGCCTGAATCATTTTTTGATGATGTATGATGAAATGTATTGCAGGACTTTTATTTTTAGAAATCATTACCCAGTCTCCTTGTTTCATCTGGATTTGAATATTACGAAAAGTTTTGTTTCTTTGTGATGATATTTTATAATTTTTGTGTTGTTGGGCAAATTTTTGTGTTTCTTCCAAATGTTTTGTATATTCTTCAATATTGTATGAAATATCGTTTTTACAGAAAGCTTTTGACAAGGAAAGTTTCAGAGGATTCTTCTTAAATTCTTCCAGAGAGATAATCGGTATCCAGTCTTCTGTTATACTGTGTTTTAATGTATGTAGAAAATTTTTTCGCATCTGGTGCAAAACTTTTAATAATATAGTTTCTTTTTCATGACTGATGTTGTTTCGTTTCAAAATAGTGTGAAAAAGTTCATCTGACATTGTGTACAGGGGAAGCGTAGTATATTGATTATAGCGATAACCTTCTTTTTCTGATTCCTGTGAAAGAAAATAATAAAATTGTTCTTTTGTTTTTTCTGTGAAAATATCCATCAGGGAACGAGCTTTTGATAAAAGAATATCAGATTTCTTTCGATAATATGAAAGTTCGGCTTTGTGGTTTGTGATATAGTATTTTCCGTCATTGTGATGTCCGTTAATGCATTCTCCGGTGAGTGCAACGGCTCCTGATACATAGTTCAGATGATGATAAATGCTATTATCCACTTTCTTGAAATAATATGGTGTAATCTGTCCTGTCATATAAATAGGAATCCATGCTGTCAATCCTAAAATCATTTCGTGCTGAGGTCTGTCAATATTATGAATCATATTAAGATGAAGTCCTTTTTTTAAGCAGACCGCAATACCAAACATCCATTTTTTATTAAATTCCATGTCCTGTGCCATATCTGCCATTGGCATATCACTGTTCATAAATAATGGCTCTCTTGAACGGGAAAGTGCAGTTGCTTTAAAAAAATCAAGTTCACCTTGTTTCATTTGTTCTATACCGTAATAATTTTTACACGTCGGAAAGTGAAATGGTGCAGTTGGTACTTTTAATCTGTCAAATTTGATTTTTGTAAAGAATTCATTTAAGTCAAACTCGTCTAATTTTTTCAGATATTCGTCAATATCATCAGACTTGGATTCTGTTGTGCTGGTATTGCAAAGATAAGATGTTAAAGCATTTATAAAATCAGATAAAACAATATCGTCCGGATTGGCTGAAAAACCAATAAACTCACAAAGTACCTTCAATTCTTCTGATTTCTGGTATTTTCTTATTAAAAATTGACTCATCTGTTCGGAAAACGACTGAACATCTGTGGGAACACGTTGACCATTTTTGATTCTTGAAAGATAGGAAGGGTCAAATTTCATATTTTTTGCTAGTTCATTCAGATTAATACCAAATGTGGTAATCAAATCAGAAAATTGTTTTGAAAACTGTACAGCATTTATTTCTATAAATTTTTGATTTTCAGTCAAGGATAATGTAACTGATTCATAAGTGATATCAGTTTTTCCTTTTTGCAAGGCAATTTTAGCAATGCCAGCACAAAGTTTTTTTAATGTGTCAGCATCAGGATTTCTTTGCCCGCTACGATACCGACTTACAGATGCAGAAGTCAATCCAGATGCTTCTGCAAGTTCACTTGCAGTACACTGCAATTGTTTTAAATAAGCGTTTAATTGTTCTGAAAAAGTCATAGGATTGCTCCTTTTCAACAAAACTTTGAATCCCCCGCTTCTTTAAGCGGCGGACATTGTAAAACGGCAGTGGGAGCGGAAAGAATTGGTATCTCCCACTGACATGAAATCAATCCGCTTGACAGATTCTTCAAAATATAATATACTGAATATGACATTATAAGTCAGGGAGGTCATGGACAGAATGCCCTGTGGATTGAAACAAGTTTTTTTTATTATAGCATAAAATACAAGTTTTGAAAACAATATTTTCAATTTTACCATTTTGGCAATGACATTCTGGTAAAACGACTTTATTATTGCAGTTTGATATGTTATAATATACATATTATATAAGGTTTTTAATACATTTTTTGTCAGTATGAAAAGGGGGAAGCATTTATGATGTACAAAAATCAATTATATCATTATGTTGCTACAGCTACTACAGTTCTGGTTTCTACAGTATGTTGTGCTGGCATTCAGACTGCTATACCGAAATACACTCCAACAGCACTTACGGTTTATGCTGCGGAAGTATCCGGGGATTTTGAGGTGGAAAAATCAGAAGATAGTGACGGAAATGCTTATTGTGAAATCATAAAGTACAATGGCAATGATACAAATCTGAAACTTCCGTCAAGTTTTACAATTGGTAATGAAACACTTCCGTTGAAATCAATTTATCGTGAAGCGTTTAAGAATTGTACTTCTTTGCGTTCTGTTGTGATTCCGGAGGGAGTGACACAAATAGGATATGAAGCTTTTAAAGATTGTACTAATCTTTCAGATGTTACATTTCCTACTACACTCACACAAATAGAAAGTAGTGCATTTACAGGTTGTCCCATTAAGTCATTAGTAATTAACAGTAGTCTTTCAAGTGGCATTTTCACATCTTTTGATAGTGATACCATTGAATCAATCACTTTCGGAGAAAAAGCAACAATAATTCCTAGCAGAATGTGTGAGGGAATGACAGCTCTTAAAACTGTAACGTTTTCTAATGGCATAACGGAAATCGGTGACAGTGCATTTGAAAGATGTACTTCACTGACAAAAATTGTTCTTCCCGACAGTGTGAAAAAAATTGGTGACTATGCTTTTTATGGCACAGGATTAACTTATGTTGACATTGGAAACGGTGTTGAAACTATTGGATACAGAGCTTTTTATGATTATCCTAACGGAATTCCTATTACTACTCTCAAGCTTGGTAATAGTTTGCGTGAAATAGGCGGAGATGCATTTTGCAAAATTTCTATTTCAGGAGCGTTGAAACTTCCTGACAGTCTTGAAAATATCGGTTATGGTGCGTTTTCTTACTGCGATGGAATTACCTCTCTTGAACTCGGAAGCGGAACGAAAATTATTCAGGATTATGCATTTTCTAATTGTCCGAATATGCTTAAAGTAAAAATGAATACAGGATTAACGGAAATCGGAAAAGATGCATTTAGTGGTACTGGGCTTATCGGAAAATTAACAATTCCGTCCGGTGTTAAAAAAATAGGAGAATATGCTTTTGCAGGAACAGAAATAACATCAGTTACACTTCCGGAAACATTGGAGGAAATTGACGCTTATGCATTTACAGCATTGCCTTTGACAAAGATAGAAATTCCGGATTCAGTAAAAACTCTTGGCGGTGCTGTCTTTTATGAGTGCAGAAGTATGAAATCTGTTAAACTTCCTGCTAATATAGAATATATTCCAACCTCTTGTTTTGAAAAATGCGGAATAGAAAGTCTGGTTATTCCGAACAGTGTTAAAAGAATTGCTCCGTCGGCATTTTGCAATTGCTACTCTTTGACAGATGTTACTTTTGGAGAAAATATTGAATCTATTGAAGAAAGTGCATTTCAATTTACCAATATTTCTTATCTGAAATTTCCTGATTCTGTGAAAACTATTGGTGAAAATGCTTTCTATGATATTGACGGTCTGCGAAAAATTGAAAATTGGTCCGAATCTCTTGAAAGCATAGGAAAATTTGCTTTTGGTGGGTGCGGTAAATTATTGGAAATTCCTACAATTCCAGCACGGATAGGAAATATTCCTGATGATTTATTCAATGGTTGTCTGAATCTCTCTCATGTGGAAATTGAAAACGGAATAACTATCATTGGCAATGATGCATTCAGTGAATGTGCATTGACAGAAATTGTTATTCCGGACAGTGTGGAATTTATATTGAGTGGGGCGTTTGCATACAATCAGTTACAGGATATTACTATCGGAAATAATGTAACTGATATTGGAAACAGAGCCTTTGTCAATAATCCTGCCAAGAATATTTATGTTCCTGAAAATGTAGAAACTCTTGGCACACAAAGCATGGGAATTGAAGTTGATGGTTATTATTCAGGTGTAATGGAGGGTTTTACACTTTATGGAAATAGTCAAGCTACAAAAAATTATGCATCAGATAATAATTTGACTTACAAAGTGGCAAACAGTAAACAGGATATTCCACTGAGTGAAGAATATATAGATTCAGCAACAGGTATCCATGTATTCGCAGAAAGCGGTCTGACAATGAAAATCGTGAAACTGGATTCTGTTGAAGCTGTTAATTCATATATACCTAATGACAGGTATGGCTGGACAACAGGCTGGGAAACACTTGGCGTTAATGAAAGAGAAACTTTCTTATGCGGATATGATATTTTATGGTACAAAAACGGAGAATTATATACTCCGCAAAATAAAATTAAAGTACAGATACCTATTCCGGAATCATATAATGCTATTCTGTATAATGTCTATGGTAACTTTTATTATAATTATTCCAGAGATGAATGGAGTTACACAAACAGCAATGCTTTCCAAGAATCGAATTATCTTATTTGTTATATTACTCCAAACATGGAAGAAAATAATCCTATTATTCTGAAAGCTGAACTTTCAGTTTCGGGAGACGTGAATATGGACGGTGTATACAATATAGCTGATGTTGTTTGTATGCAACGTTATATATTCGGCGGTAGCAGTCTTAACAACTGGAAAGCCGGAGACTTATATGCAGACGGCTTACTTGATGTATTTGACCTTTGCTTAATGAAACAAAAATTACTGGAATCTTAAAAAATTATTGACAATTCTTATTTTTCATGTTATTATATTCGTATCAACTGAATGAAAGTTGATAAAACATTTTAAAAGGAGCAGGCTTTTTTTGAAAAAACTAAATAATATGGAGATTGTAGCGTAAACGGGAGGTTTGCGAATACATTCTTACACAAATCTCCCGTATTGCAGGTCAACAATTTTCAGGAGGTAAAATAATGAATAAATTTGACTATATTATTCGTCAAGAAACTACAAAAGATTATCATGAGGTGGAAAACCTTGCCCGTGAAGCATTCTGGAATCTGAGCGTTCCCGGCTGTCATGAACACTATTTCATTCATGTTATGAGAAATCATCAGGATTTTGTGCCTGAACTGGATTTTGTCATTGAAATCAATAGCGAAATTATCGCAAGCATTATGTATACAAAAGCAGTTCTCATTGATGAAAATAATACAAAAAAACCTATTTTAACTATGGGTCCTATTTGTGTTCGTCCGGATTATCAGCGAAAAGGGTACGGAAAGCTTTTACTTGAGTATACCTTTGAAAAAGCTTTGAAGCTTGGATATGATACTATTATAAATTTCGGAAATCCAGACAATTACGTTGCAAGAGGTTACAAAAGCTGTAAAAAGTACAATGTATGCCTTGAAGGTAATGTTTTTCCAACTGCTCTGCTTGTGAAAGCTTTGAAAGATGATGCGTTTGACGGCAGAAAGTGGTTCTATTATCCGAGTGAAGTCGAAAATCTTTGCGATGACACGGAGGCAGTAGCAGAATTTGACAGGCTTTTTCCGCCAAAACAAAAGAAATGGCAGGCAAGTCAGGAAGAATTCTATATTCACAGCCATTCTGTGATTAACTGGTAAACTTAAATAGCCGATGAGTTTATGCTTGTCGGCTTTTTTTATACAATAAAATAATTCTTTGTAAAAATACGACAAATTAAATGAAATAGTGTGGGAATTTTTTTGTTTGACAAAATCTGATTTTCATGATATAATAATAAAGCTGTCGGACGAAAACCTTTTCAGAAAGACGTTTTTGGACTTTGGAATACAAGTTTTCAGA